>CAWEGZ010000011.1:0-21683 GCA_963808655.1 uncultured Solirubrobacterales bacterium | reverse complement strand
GCTCACGCCGCCGAGTTCACGCTCGAGCGGGCCCGGCGCGGCGAGGACACGATCGCCGTCACGGGCAACGTGCTGCGCGACTACCTGACCGACCTGTTCCCGATCCTCGAGCTCGGACGAGCGCGAAGATGCAGTCGATCGTGCCGCTGATGGCGGGCGGCGGGCTGTTCGAAACCGGCGCCGGCGGCTCGGCGCCGCGCCACGTGCAGCAGTTCCTCAAGGAGAACCACCTGCGCTGGGACTCGCTCGGGGAGTACCTGCGCTGCCGCCCTCGTTCGAGCTGCTCGCCGCGCGACGACGACAATCGACGGGCGAGGCTGCTCGCGCAGACGCTCGACCGCGCTACGGGGCGGCTACTCGAGGAGGATCGCTCGCCGTCGCGCAAAACCGGCGAGCTCGACAACCGCTCGCAGCCACTTCTATCTGGCGCTGTACTGGGCATCGGCGCTGGCGGAGCAGGACGAAGACGCCGAGCTCGCCGAGCGTTTTGAGCCGCTTGGCGCAGAGTCTGCCTCGGACGAGGAGCGGATCACGGGCGAGCTGCTGGAGGTGCAGGGTTCGCCGGTGGAGCTGGGCGGCTACTACCGGCCCGACCCCGAGCGTATCGCCGCAGCCATGCGCCCGAGCCAGACTTCAACGACGCGCTCGAAGCGTTTCACCGGCGCGCTGAAGCGCTTGAACTCTGGCGCAGCTACAAGCTTACTCTGGGCGCAGCTACAGCTCGAGACCGTAGGCCTCTGAAAGCTTGCGCTTGAGGTAGGAGACGAAGGGCCCGACCGCGATCGGATCTCCCACGACGCGCTCGAGCAGCTCGGCCGACGTGAACTTGGCGCCATGGCGGTGGACGTGCTCGCCCAGCCAGTCGCGCAGCGGCGCGAGCTCGCCGGCGGCGATCTGCTCGTCGAGGTCGGGCAGGTCGGCGTGGGCGCGCTCCCACAGCTGCGCCGCGATCAGGTTGCCGAGCGCGTAGGTCGGGAAGTAGCCGATCGTGCCGCCCGACCAGTGCATGTCCTGGAGCACGCCGTGGGCGTCGTCGGGCACCTCGATGCCGAAGTACTCCTCCACGCGCTCGTTCCACGCCTCGGGCAGGTCGCGGACCGCCAGGCGTCCCTCGATCAGCTCCTGCTCGAGCTCGAAGCGCAGCACGATGTGCAGGCCGTAGGTCGCCTCGTCGGCCTCGACGCGGATCAGCGACGGCGCGACGCGGTTGACCGCGCGGTACAGCGTCTCGGCGTCGAGCTCGAGGTCCCGAACAGCGCCGCGATGCGCGGCGCGAGCACGCTCGCAGAACGGCCGCGAGCGCCCGACGATGTTCTCCCACATGCGGCTCTGCGACTCGTGCACGCGAGAGCGACACGCCGTGGCCGAGCGTGCGTGCGCCGAGCGCGCTGGCGATGCCGGCCTCGTACAGCCCGTGGCCGCACTCGTGCATCGCGCCGTACAGCCCCATGGGCAGGAACTGTCGTCCCAGCGCGTGGTGATGCGCATGTCGCCGCGCCGATCGAGGTCTCGAAGGGATGCACCGTGTCGTCCATCCTCCAGCCACGCCAGTCGAAGCCCATCAGCGCCAGCACCTCGCTGACGAGCTGGCGCTGGCGATCGACGCGGAACTGGCCGTGCAGAACAGGAGTCCGGGGCCCGATTCGCGCTGCTCGGTAAGCGTGCGGATCAACGGCACGAGCTCGTCAGCGCAGCTCGTCGAGCAGCCGCGCCACCTCCTTGGTGCGCATGCCCGGGTCGTAGTCGTCGAGCAGCGCGTCGTAGGGGCACTCGAACCAGTCGAAGCACTCGACATAGCGGCGCGCGAGCGTGAGGTTGCGCTCCAGATAGGGGGCGAAGGAGGCGAAGTCCGAGCGCGCGCGGGCGCCCACCCAGGCGTCGTGTCCCTCGGCACCCGCGTGTGCGATCTCCGCCGTCAGCTCCACGGGCACGCGGCGCGCCTTCTCCCAGCGGCGGCGCGACCACCCGCACGATCGCAGCGTCATCGCTTTCGGCGTCGGCGCCGTCGAGCTCGCGTGGCAGCCGCCTCGAGCAGCCGTCCGATCTCGGCACGATGAAGCGCTCGTGGCGAATCTGCGCGCAACGTCGACACCGAATGCGCGCGGGCGGACGCACCGAGCGGCGGCATCATCGTCTGGTGGTCCCACTCGAGCAGCGACCCGACGCTGTCGAGATCGGCGAGCTGGGCGAGCGCGCGTCGCGCTGGGAGCGCTTGTTCTTTTATAGTCGCTAGGTGTCACTGTGCGACCATTGCATCATGTTGAGGCGGTCAGGCTCAATAAAGCTTGTCGATCTGTTCGGGATCAGGATCGGGGTAGACGCCACCTGGTTCCTCGTTCTGTTCCTGATGATCTTCTGGCTCTCGAGCCCGTTCCGGCGACGCTGCACTCGTCCGACGGCGTCGCGTACCTGACGACGGTCATTACGGTCCTGCTGTTCTTCTGCTCGCTGATCCTGCACGAGCTAGGGCACGCGCTTGTGGCACGACGCCAAGGAATCGACACGCGCCGCATCGACCTGTTCCTGTTCGGCGGGATCACGCACATGAGCCGCGACGCGGCGACGCCGGGCGAGGACTTCAAGATCGCCGCCGCGGGACCCGCGGCGACGTTCGGATTTCTGATCCTGTGCCTGGCGGTCATGTTGGGCATCGTCGGCCCGCACCGGTTTTTCGACGCGGCCACGCTGCGGACCACGGGCAGATCACCCCCGTGCTGCTGTCGCTCAGCTGGCTGGTGCTGATGAACGTGCTGATCCTCGGGTTCAATCTTGTCCCCGCCTTCCCGCTCGACGGCGGCCGGATCGCCCGCGCGATCGTGTGGCGGGTCTCCGGCAGCAAGGCCAACGGCACTCGCGCCGCCGCGCTCATCGGCGTGGCGTTCGCCTTGCTGCTCGCGGCCATGGGCTGTGGATCATGCTCGTGTTGCGCTCGCCCTTCACCGGGCTCTGGCTGTTGGCGATGGCGTTCCTGCTCGGCTCCTCGGCTCGCGGCGCGCTGGTCCAGACCGCGCTCAATGAGCGCATCGAGGGGGTGCGCGTGGCCGACATCATGGACACACAACCTGTGGCGATTCCGGCCGGGAGCCGCTGACGGAGGCTCTGGACGAGTACTTCCTGCGCTATGGCTGGGACTGGTTCCCGGTGATCGACGAGGACCGGCGCTTCCTCGGCATCGCCCGTCGCCCCGCGCTCGAAGCGGCCCGCGACGGCGGCGAGGGGTGGCTCACCGTGGGCGCCGTGCTCGAGGCCGGCGAGGCCGCGCGCTGGCGCGTCGGGAGGACCGGCCGCTGACCGAGCTGCTCTCCTCGGAGCCACTGGCGAAGCTCGGCGCGCTCATGGCAGTGGACGGCGAGGGCGTGTTGTGCGGCGTGGTGACGCTCGAGCAGGTTCGACGGGCTCTGCAATCGGCCTTCTCCTCGCCGGCGATGTAGCGGCTCTAGCCGCCCGCGACCGTGGGCTCGTTGGGGAGGGTGAAGCGGAAGATCGCGCCGTGAGGCTCGTTCGCCTCGATCCAGATGCGGCCGCCGTGCAGCTCCACGATCCGCCGGCAGGTGGCCAGGCCAATGCCGCTGCCCGACTCCACATCCCCCCGCGCGAACAGCTCGAAGATGCGGTCGCGGTCGGTCTCCTCGACGCCGATGCCGTGGTCGGCCACGGAGATCTGCCAGGCCCCGGGCGTGTGGTCCGCGTACACCCTGATCTCCGGCAGCTGCTCGCCCGAGTACTTGAGCGCGTTCGAGACCAGATTCAGGAAGACACGCTCGAGCTGATGCTCGTCCCCGAAGACGCTTGGCAGCTCGTCGACCGCGAGCGTCGCCCCTCGCTCGACGATGTCCACCTCGAGAGTCTCGCGCACCCGCGCCACCAGCTCGTTGAGGTCGACCAGGTCGCGCGTGGGCTCCTCGGCGCGCGCCTGCACATAGCCGGTAATGCCGGCAACCATCGCCTGCATGCGGTCGATCGCCGAGCGGATCGCGTCGAAGGTCAGCCTGGTGTCGGGGCTGGTATCGGTTTGAGGCAGGAGGTCGATCAAACCGGAGACGGCGCGCAGCGGTGCGGCGAGGTCGTGCGCGGTGATGCGCGCGAGACCAGCGAGCTCCTCGTTGGAGCGCTCGAGCCGGTCCACGGTGCGGCTTAGCTCCTCCACCAGCCCCGCGTGCTCGGTGGTGTCCTGAAGCCGCACCACGAGCTCCTTGCCGGCGTGGTCGGCGTTCGGACTCGGCGTGATCGTGACCGCCACGAGCCGCTGGGGACCGAGCCGCGGCACCATCCTCGCGTCGAACGACTTGCGGCCGCCATCGGCCGCGACCGCCTGCATCCCCTCACGGACGCGCCCGCCATCCTCATCGGCGACCACAGACAGGAGCGACAGTCCCGAGAGCTGCCCCCTGGTGATCCCGACCATGCGCCCGAGCGGGGTGTTGGCCTCGACCACCGCGCCGAGCGTGTCCTCGCTGCCCGAGACGATTGCGATGCCCTCGTCCGCCCCGTCGGCGAGCGCACGTTGGCGCTCCCGGGCGAGCAGGACCTCCCCCAGTCCGCTCCATTGCAGCGGATTCGTGCGCAGTGCGATCACCGCGCCGTGGCCCTCATCGCCGACCTCGCCCACGACTCGGCGGATCGCGGCCTCGACCGCAACGTAACCGCTGTGCCGTCGGCGCCAGCGCAGCGTCATCACCGTGCCCAGGCGCTGCGCCGCCGCGGCACCGGACATGACTCGCGCAACCCGCTCGCGGTCGTCGGGGTGAAGGAAGTCGAGCAGCCGCTGGCCGACGAGCTCTGCCTTGCTCCAGCCGAGGTCGTAGGGCACGGACGGCGAGGCGTATACGACCGCGCTGTCCGAGTCGAGCAGCATCAGTGGCAGCGGACTCTCTTCGACAATCGTGCGAGCGAGGTCATCGCCAAAGGGCGTCGTCTCTGGCTCCACTCTTCGCGCGGGCCGAGCTTCAACCTCGCCGCCCGCCAGCGACAGCAGCTCGGCTAGGTTGGGCCGACGATCCTCCGGGACCCCCGCCACCACGGCGAGCCTGCCGTCGCGATCGCGCAGCACCACGTCGGTGGGGGTACCGCCGGGCTCGCAGATAGCGAGCACCAGCATGCGATCATCCGGCAGCAGCTCGGCGATCTTTCTGACGGCTCCGGCGGCGATCGAGACAGCGCCAGCGTCAAGCTCGACCCCGGCGTAGGGGGTCGAGGAGGTGGTCCCCGAGATAGCGCTCATTTCAGTTGCTGGCAGCGCGCGTGAGCGCCCTGAGGCGCTCAATCACGTGCACTTCGATCCTCCCCACACCGAGGTTGATGTCTGGCTCCACGCCTAGTCAGTTACCGACCACGGGAGCCGCGGTCGGATGCTTCCCTGCCGAGCGCCCGCCATCCTAATCACGGGCGCAATCGACTGTCAATGTACTGGAATCGGGTCCTTTGACCCGTCGGTCGCCGCACCATTCGCATCTGCGGCGCTGCGCGGGCCGGAGTCGCCCGCGCGCAGTCGCTCGGCCGCCTCGATCGCCTCGACGCGCGAGTGGACCTTGAGCTTGCGCATGATGTTCTTCACATGCGTGCGTACGGTCTCCGTCGAGAGCACGAGCGTCGCGGCAATCTCGGATGTCGAGCGGCCCACGCACAGCTGGTCCACAACCTCCCACTCCCGAGTGGTCAGCACGCTCTTCACCGGACGCATGCCAACCGGCGCCTCGGGCAGCTCGCGCAGCCGGCGGGCGAGGTCCGCGGTCAAGGTCCGCGAGACGGCGGCGCCGCCATCCGCAACGTCGCGCAGCACGCGGGGCAGCACCGTCAAATCGAGCTCTTTGTTGAGATAGCCGGCGGCTCCCTTGCGGAGCGCGAGATAGCCGAGGTCACGCTCGCCCCTCACCGACAGGACAACGATCTTTGCCTCGACCTGTTCGTCGGCGACCATCTGCTCCAGCGCCGTGATCCCATCGATTCCCGGGAGCACGACATCGAGCAGAATGATGTCGGGCTTGTAATAGCGCGCAGCGCGCAGCGCGTCGCGGCCGTTATGCGCCTCGCCCACGACCAGAATGTCGGCGGGCTGCAGTACGTCTCGAATCATGCGGCGCACCAACGGGTCGTCGTCGACCACGAGGACACGGAGCCGCGGTGGCACTTCCGTGCTGTTCGGTCCTGATCTTTCCATGTGCGTCAAATCCCCCTTGGCTGCTCGGCGCGCACCCCACACGCGTGCCGTCGAGCAGATCTCTTGCTGGGACAAGAATACACAATGGAGTGCGTCCGTGGGGGATGAACGTCACCCTAATTGTCCGGATCATGACTGGGTGCCGCTTATCGATGGTTATTCTAAAATACAGTGTAGCGCCTACGGTGTAGGGCGAAGTGGGCAAGCCCCGGTGTAGGGCAAAACGGGCAAACGAGGGTTCCTGGTCGGCCGCGGGTTTCTCCGCGGCTTGCCGCGCGCGATCTCACCGAGGTCGCGCGAGCGCGTCTGGGCCCGTCGCGAACGCGCTCGGAGCGCCGTTCCCGAGCCGTCGCTATCGCGTCGCGAACGCGCTCGGGCCGCCGCCGTAAACGACTCGCGGCTCGTCAGGACGGGCGCTCGCATGACACGATTCGTTCGATCCCGCGGCGTTGTCTTCGATCGCGGCAGGCGCGCATTCGCGCCCCGCGGCTGGACCGGGCTCGGTCTGCTTCTGGACGGAATACAGCTCGTTGAGCAGACCGTGGATGCGATCGAGGCTCGCGCTCAGGCGATCGAGAGCGCTCCGCAGACCGTCGTCCGCCGGGACCATCGCGCCATCATAGGGCCGCAGTGGGGGGGCTTTGGCGAGGTAGAAGCGGTGCTGCGGGGGGTTTATCTCACCCTCTCTGGGGATGCACTTTTCCCCCTCAGTGGGTGCTTTATGTCCCCTTGATGCGCGCGGCTCGCATCGACAGGATGCCTGGAGAGCTGGGTGGGCTCCTGACGCAACCGCCGCGGCTACGGAAGGCGCGTCGTTCTAGATCGGGGTGATGAAGTGACTTTGAAGGTGGATAACAATGGCTTCCACGATGGGGCGCCGGCTCGGTCTGCGGATATTGCAGCCGTGACGGGCCATTCCGAGGCTGCCGGAGCGCAGACGTCAGCGGGCAGCCTGACGGTGTTGGTCGGGTCGGACGATCCGTTCACCCGTCGGGCGTTCCGCACGGGAGCGCGTAGCCCGGGGATCGAGGTCCTCGCCGACGGGACCTTGGGCGCCGTCACCGAGCAGCTGGCATCGGAGCTCGAGCCCGACATCGTGCTCCTCGATGTACAGACGACAGCATCACGGGCGTTGCGCGCCATTCAGCGAATTCGCTTCGAGACCGCGGGGACCAGGATTCTTGCCTGCAGCGCACCCGCCGGGACGGAGTTTGGCCTGCTCTGCCTGAGCGCGGGCGCGTGGGGCTATGTCTCGAAGGAGATCGACCTGGACGTGCTGCCTCGTGTGCTCCTTGCTCTCGCTCGCGGCGAGGCCGTGATTCCGCGCGCCCTGGCCACCGAGCTGGTCAGGCGCCTCGCGCGCGTGAGCCCGATCGACCGTCTCCAGCCTCCAGAGATCAGCCCACCCGAGGCTCGCCTGCTCGAGCTCCTGCGCACCGGCTCCACCCTGCCCGAGGCGGCGAGGGAACTCGGGGTCACGCTGGCCACCGCACGACGGCATTTCGGCAGTGCCCGGCGAAAGCTTTCGGTGCCACCACCCGGCTCGAAGCGAGGGGCGGGTGCAGGCCGTCATCGAAACCACCAACTGGAGGTTCACTGAACCTGCAAACTCACGGCGGTATCTCTGGGATCGGGAGTGATGCGCCCAGTCGAGTTGAGTTTTCCGTGGGCGCGGTCTCACGGGGACCGGAACCGGGGGTACGACGGTTGGCACGGTCGCGCTGCCGCTATGGCGGGGGCGCAGTCAGGCCAGGGATGTTGGGCTCTGGCCTGCTGGCGGCGCGACCGGCCACCGTCGCAGTCTCAGACTGAGTACGACAAGCGACTCGGGAAAGAGCACGCAGCGCGGAGGCCGACCAAAGCTAGCGGGGGCCGGCCCGCTGCTCTTCTTCGCCGATCGCGCGCAGATGGCGCAGCGAGTGCTCCAGCGCCGCCGCAGCGCTCTGCAGCTCCTCCACCGCGTCCTCGACCTCGTTAGTGAGTCGCTTGTCGTCGGTCGTGGGCGCGGCCGCGGCGGGAGTCTCTTCTTTGGGCGCGGCGGCGAGTCTCTTCGGGTGGCTCGGCCGGCGACGCGACGTCGTCTGTCGCCGGTTGCGGTTCGCCGACGGGCGCAAGCCCCATCCCTGGCGCCAGGCCGGGCGATGGCCCACGCGCGATCCCGGCGATCGCCACGCGCGCGGCGGCCTGGAGCCGCTCGGCAAGCTCCGTGCAGACAGCCTCGATCTCCGTGCTCGCCTCCGTGATCGCCTTCTCCCGCACTCCTGCAGCCAATGCATGTGCCTCCGTACGGATGCGCGCGGCGTCCAGCTCTGCCTCGGACCGGATGCGCTGCACCTCCGCCTGGACTTCCGTTAGAAGACGCTCGCGGATCGTCCCGGCATCGTGTTCCGCGGCCGCTTTGATCTCCGCCGCGGCTTGTTCAGCCGCGCCGATAATCGCTGCCACGTGCTGACTCGCCCGTTCTGCAACTGCCTCATTGCGACGGGCAATGAATGCATCGAGCTGTGCCTGAAGACCGTGAATCTGAGCGGTGAGGTGGTCAACCTGTGCTCGCACCGTTGCTGACACCTCGGCCTCGGATGAGCCTTGCGTGGGGATCGTCGGCTCCTCCATTGCGCCGCCTTCAGGCGAGACGTCCTCCAGTTCCGGTTCGTCACTCTCCGATTCAGATCCTGCTGCCATCTCCTGGTGGTACGTCATGGCCGGCTCGGTTCCTTCCCTCGAAAGCGCGGTGGGAGCTCCAGCCGGCTGGGGCACTGGCCCCAGCTCCGTAGAGCCGTGTGCGGGCGGTGAGGTTGAGGAGGTCTCTTGCGGTGACCCATCGTCCCGCAGCCGACCACCCTCGTGACGTGCCTGGCCGAGCGCGCTTGGCTCCCCCTCGGTTAGGCCCTTTCCCCGGTTGCGCCACCCGAGTCTCAAACCGAGCCGCAGTTTACTTCTGCACCGCGACGGTGACCGATCGGGCCTAGCTGGGGTGAGACCGCGAAACTACGCGAGCGCTAGCCGGCCGTTCGAGACGGCAGTCGCGCCGTTGTAGGACGGCACTTCGGGCAGCTGCTCGGCCGGCTTACCATTTCCGTTGAGCGGGATGTCTCCGCCCATCACGGCCACGCCGGGCGCCCGCTCACGCACCAGCCGTTGAAGGGTGGCCACCCCGATGCCCGCCAGCTCTCCGCACACGATCACCGCGCGGCTGCGCGGTGCCCAGCGCAACAGCGAGTGGACGTCGCGTGTTGTCACTGCGGTCCGGGAATCAATCGCGTCGGAGTGGGCACGGCGAAACCCTGCGCGCTGCTGTTCGGTGCCGCCGCAAAGCAGCACCAATTCGGGGTGTGGGGGGTGCGCAAGACTCATACCGCGCCCGCTGGCGAGCAACTGGTCGGGGAGGATCCATCCATGTGCTTGCCATTGTGAAGGCAACGACGAGCCGGCATGTCCACGTCGAGGTGACGATCGTGTCGTCCACAACGGGCAGAATTAGGAGTGGTGGTGCGCTGTCATTTGGCGCACGAACCAGTCGCTAAGGTCGCCGCTGTGAGCATTATCCACGAGCCGATCAGGACGGTGATCGCCGACGACCATGCGGTCGTGCGCAACGGGCTGCGCGGCGTGCTTGAGCGCGCCAATGGGGAATTCCAGGTCGTGGCCGAGGCGATCGACGTGCCAAGCATGCTGGCCATCGTGCGCGACCAGCAGCCTCGCCTACTGATCGTGGACATCTCCATGCCCGGCGGCTCGAGCATCGGCCACCTCGCCGACCTGCAGGCGGAATATCCCGAGCTCGCCATCGTCGTGTTGACCATGCATGAGGATCCCGGATATGCGCGCGCTGCGCTAGAAGCGGGCGCGCGCAGCTTCGTGCTCAAGCAGGCCGAGCCCGATGAGCTCCTTCGCGCATTTCGCGTGGCCACCGAGGGAGGCTTCTACGTCGACCCCCATGTCGGGGCATTGCTCGCCTCGAGCGACGCGAGCACGACGGTCCCTCTCAGTGAACGCGAGCGCGAGATCGTGCGCCACCTGGCGCTCGGGTACACCAATGCGCAGATCGCCGAGCGCCTGTTCTTGTCCGAGCGCACCGTCAAGACTTACCGGGCACGGGCAGTCGCCAAGATCGGTCACACGACCCGAGCCGAACTGACCGACTATGCGCGGACGCACGGGCTCGTGCCCTAGCGGGAAGCGCAACCTTCCTCAGCGTTCGCTTGGTACCGAGTCAGAGCCGTGAGGGCCTGTGACCGGCACGCTCACGCGCACCGTGGTGCCCTCGCCGGGCTGCGAGCTGACCTCGAGCTCCGCGCCGACTAGCTCGGCGCGCTCCCGCATGCCCCGGAGCCCAAAGCCACTGAGCGACTCCGGCGACCCGTTGCCCTGACCCTCAGCCGCTTCGTCGCCGGCCGCGAAGCCGCTCCCGTCGTCACGTATGGTCGCCAGCAGGCGGTCGCTTTCGATACGCAGGGACACGGCCACCCGCGATGCGCCCGCGTGCTTCGCCGCGTTGGTCAGTGCCTCCTGCACGATTCGGTAGACGGCGCTTTCGGCCTCAGCCCCGAGCCGGGGAACCGTTTCTTGGCGGGGGACGTCGGTTTGCACCGTCAGACCGTCGACTGCGCCGGCGCGCCGTGCGACGGCTTGTAGGGCTGCGACCAGTCCGAGGTCATCCAGAGCAGCCGGTCGGAGTTCTGTGATCAAATGGCGCAGCGACTCGATCTCACGGTCGATTTCGCCCAGCGCGTTCTCGATCGTCTCCTCGCGTTCATCGGGGTCGCTGACGCAATGCGCATACTCGAGCAGCATGCGCAGCGCGCCGAGGCCCTGGATCGTCTCGTCGTGGAGCTCCCGCGCCCAGCGGGTCCGCTCCCGCTCACGCGCGAGCACCCCGTGGCGCAGCCGCTCGCGCTCGACCGAGCGCTCGGCCTCGAGCCGCTCGACGATGCTGCGTGCGAGATCGCCGGCCGCCATGACCTCCCCGCGCCCGAACCCAGGTTCGCGATCACGGAGCGCGATCATCACGCCCGCTTGGTCCTCCACCGGCAGAGGCTCGACCAGCACCGCGGCCGGCTGCAGTCCGAGCTCGGTGAGCCACGGTGCCTCTCGAGCACTGGGACGATCGAGCGCGAGCGGCGCAGCCTCCTCGCTGATGCGCCCGAGCGCGCTCGACTGCACCGGCAGGCTTCTCACGCGCGGCATTACAGCGCCCGCCTCCGCCACGATCTCGAGCTCTCGCTCTGCCGGCAAAACAATCATGAGCCCGGAAGCTCCAAGCACCCGGAGACCGCGTTCGGCCATCAGGCGCAGCAGCCACAACTCCGATCCAGAAGCAGCTCTCATCGTGTCTGAGGGCGAAGGCTACGCGGACCAGCCGCGCAGAACGAGGTCGTACATGACAGTGGTGATTGATTAGGGCTGCGCCATCGCCTGGGCCAGGCGAGCGAACTCCGTATCCGCGGCGGAGCCCTGTACCTCCTCAGATACCAGCAGACCTGCGCCGTCACGCTGCAACATCACGATCAGGCTGTCGACGAGATCGGCGTCGAGCTGCCGCCCAGCGACCTGGCGAAGCTCGGCAAACGCCTCCACCGGCGTCATCGCCGGCCGGTACGAATCGCGTCCCGTGAGCGTGTCATAGGTCTCGCACACAGAGAGTATGCGCGCAAGCAGTGGGATCTCGCGTCCGATCAAACCCGCCGGATAACCCGTGCCATCCACACGCTCGTGGTGATACAGGATGATCTCGGCCACCGGCCCGTACCCGTCCAGGCGGCCGACGAGGGCGGCTCCGTCCTGCGAGTGGCGCTTGACCAGCGGCCAATCCTCGTCGGAGAGCTCGCCGGCGTGCAGAACCCGGTCGGGAAGCGCGAACTTGCCGATGTCGTGAAGGAGACCGGCGGTGTGTGCGAGGTCCTGGTCGCGCTCCGACAGAGACCGCTCCTTCGCCAGCGCCCTGGCCAGCCGGGCGACCGTCGCGCTGTGGCGTGAGGTGGCAGCGTCTCGCAAAGTCAGCGTCTCAAGCAGCGTCGCCAGCACCCCGACCTGCAGATGGGCGAGCTGGTTTGAGCGGGCGGCGAGCTCATCAGCGCGGCGCTCGGATTGAGCGAGAGCACGGATGAGCGCGGCAACAAGAGCAACGGCGATGGCAACCCCCACCAGCACCACAGCCCTTTCACGTGTGCTGGCATATGCCACGGCGATCATGGCAGTGAGGACCAAGGCGGCAGCCTCGCTGGGCAGCATCGGTACGAGCATGTTCCGAACCTGGAATGCCATAGTCCGCCCGCTCGTCGCGCGGAAGTGGAGCGCGATGAGAGAGAAGTTGATCAAGTTCGCCGCCCCGTATACGACGCAGACGACGAGAGCGACAACTAGCGGCGTGCAGCTGCGTTCCGGCAGTTACCGCGGCACCGATGCCGAGCAGCGCTCTCGCTATCAGCCCGCCGACCAGCGGAAAGGCGCCATAGGTGGCGATGTTGGTCAGCCATGAAAGCGGGCGGACGCGCCTGCGGAAAACGTCACCGGACGTCGCAGCAAGAGCCGCAGCGAGTCCCATTACCGAGGCAGGCGCCGGACCGAGCAGCACCATCGCGAGCGCAAGTGCCATAAACGACGACGACAGGGTCCAAGGCCCAATTTGAACCGTTAGCGCTTCGCCAGCTAGAGCGAGCGCGCCGAGGATGGCGACGACAGCGACGGGATGCCAGCTCGCAGACTTTGAGGTGAGCACGACGCCAGCGAGGGATGCAGCCAGAAGTGCCATCTGGCTGATCGCGTAAAGCTCTTCCCCTCTTGGCCGCCGAAAATGCGGGCGCATCTGCTAGGCATAATGCCGCACCGGAGTCCCAGTTGCAATGCTCAGCCGGATGGCTCTGGGCCAGGCTCCGCTCCTTCCCGTATGCCCGGCCGGTCGCGCACCGCAAGGCGCGCGAACGCAAGGGTGGCTGCAAGCGCCACCGCGCCCGCCATCAAGAATGTGACACGCGGGTCGAACAGGGCCGCGACGGCGCCTCCAACTGCGAACCCAATGCCGAGGCAGAACGCGGCCATCGATTCCAGTACGCCCATGATGCGGCCCTGCAGTTCCCACGTGGTCCTCTCCTGGACAGAAGTGATCAACGCGATCCACTGGACACCGTTACCGGTCCCTCCGACAAAAGAAAAAGCGCACGCCACCCATATGGCATTCGACGAACCCATCCCGATATACGACACGGCAACCGCCAACGTACTCAATGCCACCAAAGCGCCGAGGGGACGCTCACTAGCACGGGCAAAGATCCCGCTGCCCGCGAACATGCCGGCGCCCCAGGCGGCCAACATGGCGCCGTACCCGGCGTCCGTGCTGTGGAGGGTCGCTTTGACAAGTACTACCTCCACCGGGACTGCCGCCGCGAAGAAAACCAGCGCCACGGCCTGAGTGCCCAGCAGCCACGCGAGAGTTGGGGTGCGGGCCACGTACCGATGAACCGTTCGGAGTTGTGCAAGCGTACGACCAGGAACCGCGTCTGTGCCGGGAGTGGGAACATCCAGCATCAGAAGCGTCGTCGCGATGAACGACGCAACGTCGATGACCAAAACGAGGGACGCGCCGAGCACTCCAGTGAGCGCTCCAGCAATAGCGGGTCCTAGCGCGCTGGTGGCCGCCCATGCAACATTGAGTCGGCCGTTCGCACGACGCCGGGCCTGATCATCGTCGGCCTGCTGGGAAACGACCGCCCGCAGTAGCGCCCGAGAAGCAAGAGCGGCCAGCCCGTCAATCGCCGCCAGCACCAGGATCGGTGCGAGAGCGGGATGTATCACCAGCGCGGCGAGACCCCCCGTGGTCGCCGCCTGTGCCAAATACAACGCCGCCTGAATTCCTCGGCGAGCGAATGACTCCAGCCACGCAACAACCAGCGTCGCAAGCAACGCAGGAACAAAGTAAATCGAGAGAAACAGCGCTGCGGTCGCGATTGCACTATGCGTGTGATCGAAGACCGCGAGGGCTATGGCGACCGCGCCTAACGAGTTGCCAAGCTCGTTGATCGTGTAGGCAACCGTGATCCGGCGCAGCATTTTGCCTGCCTAGAACGTTTTAAGGGATGATGATCAGCAACGCCAGGTCACGATACCCTCCTTCCGCCTCGCGGGTTCGGGTACGAAGAAAAGATCGGCGGGCGAACGGGCAAACTTGAGCGCAGGGGAAGAGCTCGCTACCCGAAGATGATCGCCCGCCGGAGACGTATCTAAGCTGCTTAGCGGGGCGTGAGCGGGGGGTTCTTTTACCCTCAGATTCGCAGTCGGGCTGCGAGTGCAGCCGCAAGCGACGGGCAGCGCGCCCGCTCAAAGAAATCCCGGAAAAGAGCGTATCGAATCCGGTGGCGGAGGCATCCAGTTCGAGCGGCGCGAGCAGCCCTGAACGGGGTAGGAACCCGCAATTTGCCGATCAATAGAATCGAGCAAGCGTGCCCCCGCACACCAGTCATGCCGCTTGGATTTCTTTGAGCACTGGCCGTGCCAGCGCATGACGTCCTGATCATCGGGGCGGGCCTCGCGGGCCAGCGGGCTGCCCTCGCTGCCGCGCAGACAGGCGCGACAGTCGGAATCGTCTCCAAGGTCCACCCCGTCCGCTCGCACTCGGTCGCGGCGGCCGGCGGCATCAATGCCGCCCTCAACCCTGAGGACACCTGGGAATCGCACGCCTTCGACACGGTGAAGGGCTCTGACTACCTGGGCGATCAGGACGCGATCGAGATCATGTGCAGCGAGGCGCCGGACGAGATCCTGTGGCTGGAGCACGCCGGGGTGACCTTCCACCGGGACGGGACCGGCCACCTCGGCACGCGGGCCTTCGGTGGCGCCTCGGCAGCACGCACGTACTACGTCGCGGACATCACCGGACAGGCGATCCTGCACGTGCTTTACGAGCAGCTGTTGAAGCATCACGCGCAGCTCGACCGCTACGAGGAGTGGTTCACCACCGATCTCCTGTTAGACGACGATGGCCGCTGCATGGGTGCGATCTGCCGCGATCTCCGTGACGGCCGGCTCGAGGTGATCGACGCCAAGGCCGTGATCCTCGCCTCGGGCGGCGCCGGCCAGGTGTACCGGCCTTCCACCAATGGCCTGATCGTGACTGGCGACGGTATCTCCCAGGCCTACCGGGTGGGCGCCAAGCTGATGGACATGGAGATGGTCCAGTACCACCCGACCACCTTGAGCGGCAACGGGCTGCTGATCACCGAGGGCGCACGCGGCGAGGGTGCGTGGCTGCTGAACGCAAACGGCGACCGCTTCATGGAGAACTACGCGCCCAACAAGCTCGAGCTCGCCTCGCGCGATGTCGTTTCGCGCGCCGAGCAGACCGAGATCAACGAGGGCCGCGGCTTCCCGGATGGCACGGTGGCGCTCGACGTCACCAAGGTCCCTCGCCGCCGGACATTGGAGGCCTTGCGCGAGATCGTGAACATCGGCCGCGACTTCGCCGGGGTGGACATCACGCGCGAGCCGATTCACATCCGGCCGGGTAACCACTACATCATGGGCGGCGTCAAGACCGACAACGACGGCCAGACCACCGTCCCGGGCCTTTACGCCGCGGGCGAGGTGGCCTGCGTCTCGGTCCACGGCGGCAATCGCCTCGGCGCCAACTCGCTGCTCGACACGCTCGTGTTCGGCCGCCGCTCCGGCGAGCACGCGGCCAGGCAGGCGATGCAGATGCAGATGCCCTCGACGCCGGCCTCGCGCCTGGCCGATACCGAGCGCCGCATCGCCTCGATCCTGCGTCGCGAGGGCAATGGCCGCCGCATAGGCGCGCTCAAGGAGGAGCTCGGCGACACCATGAACCAATACGTGGCGGTCTTCCGCGACGCCGAGGGCCTGGATAAGGCCCTCGAGATTGTGCGACGACTGAAGCAGGAGGCGGCGGGCGCGGGCATCGACGACCGCGGCTCGGTCTTCAACCAGGACGTAATCGCCGCGATCGAGCTCGGCTACATGCTCGATGTCGCGGAGGCCACCGTGATCGCCGCCCAGGAACGGACAGAATCACGTGGCGCGCAATACAGAACCGATTTTCCCGAGCGCAACGACGCCGACTGGCTCAAGCACGTTGACATCTCCTTGAACGGCGGCGAAGAGCCAAAGGTCAGCTACTCGGCCGTGACGATGACCCGCTGGCAGCCCGAGGAGCGCACATATTGAGCGAGGGTGCGGAGAAAGGCGGGAATAGTGCGTAAAAGTCCGCACCCTCCCGAACCCAGCGCCCTCGGCCTGACCTAAAAAGACCAACCCCGACCCCACATGAAGAGATGCCCCATTACACGCTGAGAATCCGCCGCTTCGACCCCAATTCCGGCGAGGCCGCGTATTGGGACGAGCACATAATCGACATGGAAGAGCACAACTCGGTGCTTGACGGGATCCTGAAGGTGAAGGACGAGACCGACGGCTCGATTGGCATACGCTGCTCATGCCAGCAGGGCATCTGCGGCTCGTGCGGCGTGAGGATCAACGGCAGGCCCGGCCTGGCGTGCAACACCCACCTGGAGGAGGCCGCTCAGCGGGGATACGGCGCCGGCTGGAACCCGTCCCAAGAGGACGGCGAGCTCGATAGTGGCGAGGGCCAGCGCACGGAGCTCGTCATGGTCGAGCCGATGGGCAACATGCCGGTGATCCGCGACCTGATCGTCGACATGGACTCCGTGCACTGGCGCAAGATCCAGCGCGTCACTCCCTGGCTGATCAACAAGGAGCCGGTCCCCGAGCGCGAGTACATCGTCCCCCACGAGAACATGGTGGATGTCACCCAGCCCATGTCCTGCATCCAGTGCGGGGCGTGCGTCTCGGATTGCCTCTCGATGGAGATCGACCCGCTCTTTATCGGGCCGGCGGCGCTGGCCAAGGCATACCGCTTCGTCGGCGACCCGCGCGACGCAGAACATCTGGAGCGCCTCAGCGATCTCTCCGAGGATCCGCACGGCATCTACGACTGCACGCACTGCTTCAACTGCGTGGACGCCTGTCCCAAGGGCGTCGACCCGATGAACCAGATCATGCGGCTGCGCCGGATCGCCGGGAGCGACTTTGAGATCGAGGATGGCAACAACGGCCAGCGCCACGAGAGCGCGTTCGTCAAGAACATCCGCCGCAACGGTCTGCTGCACGAGCCCGACCTGCTCGCCGACTCCTACGGGGGCAAGTTCAATCCCTCAGCCGGCCGCGAGCTGGCGAGCGGCCTGCCCACGGTGATCACAGGCCTCCGGCGCGGCAAGATGACGCCCAAGTCGACCCTTATGCATCCGCACAAGGCGCCGAAGCCCGTGACCCAGATCTTCGACCGCATCGACGCCAAGGAAGAGCGGGTGGAGCTCAACCTGTACGTCAGCGGCTACGAGGACGATCAGAGCCCCGAAACCGGCGGGGCGCCCGGAGGACCTGAAACGCCGGCGGCTGGTGCGCCGGAGGCCTCGGGCCAGGTGTCGCAAGAGACCGCCGGCGAGACCGAAAGCCCGGAGCAAGAGACCGCCGGCGAGACCGAAAGCGAGGAGCGATGAAGGTCGCCTACTGGCCCGGCTGCGTCAGCCGGGGCTTCACCCCCGAGCTCCACGGCTCGATGGCCAAGATCGCCCCCCTGCTCGACATCGAGCTGATCGAGCTCGACCGCGCTTCGTGCTGCGGGGCGGGGGTGATCGAGGAGCACAACCAGGAGCTCGCCGACACGCTCAACGCCCGTACCTTCGCGCTCGCCCAGCAGACCGACGGGCACTTGATGATGAACATCTGCTCGACCTGCCAGGGCGCCCAGTCCGAGTGCCAGGAGCGCCTCGACGCCAACAGCCAGTACCGCGACCACATCAACGCCAATCTCAGCGACGAAGGCCTCCGCTACGAAAAGGGCCTCACCAACAAGAACCTGCTGTGGCTGCTGGTCGAGGAGCTGGGCCTGGACGAGCTGTCGAGCCGAGTCAGGCGCCCCCTGAGCGGCCTACGCGTCGGGCCCTTCTACGGCTGTTACATCGTGCGCCCCGCTCGGCGACTGGGCATCGACGAGGACCACCCCCGGGATCGCTACCTGCACATGTTGATCGAGGCTCTGGGAGGCACGGTGATCGACTACGCCGGCGTCTACAAGTGCTGTGGCTTTCCAATCATCACGATGAACAAGCAGGCCTCGCTGGAGATGGCGGGCCGGCACCTGGGCGATGCACTCGACGCCGAGGCCGACTGTCTGGTGGTGCCCTGTCCCCTCTGCCACCTGAACCTCGACCTCCAGCAGCCTGTCGCGGCCAAGGCCGTGGGCAGAGAGCTCGGCCTTCCGGTGCTCCATCTGCCCCAGCTCATCGGACTGGCGCTCGGTCTCGAGCCCAAGGAGCTCGGGCTGAACCGGCACATCGTGCGGCCCACGTCGGTGATCGACTGGACGACCACGGTCGTGGGTGCCGCTGCCGCGTAAGCGCGGCCCGGACGAACCGCGGGGCGGATCAGCTCACACGCGCCGGCGCCGCCCGTGCGGCCGTCGCCTCGAGCTCGTCGATCACCTGATCCCACAGGTCCGGAGGGAGGTCGTGCGCCATCCCGGGGATGATCACCAAGCGGGCGTCCGGGATGGCCTTGGCCGTGGCACGTCCCCCAGAGGGCATCACCAGCTTGTCGGCGTCGCCGTGGATGACGGTGGTAGGCACCCGGATCTCGCCCAGCGACGCGGTTCGGTCTGACGCGGTCGCGATCGCCGCGAGCTGGCGGGCCGACCCGGCGGGATGTATCCCCCGCTCGAAGCAGCGCTCCGCGAGCGCCACGAGGCGGTCGCGCCCGGGGGGATAGCGCCGCGAGCCGATCAGGCGATGGGTAGCCTCGAAGTCGCGGACGTAGGCGTCGTGGTCGCGCGGTGCGCGACGAAGCAGCGTGCGCCAGAGCAGCGGATGGGTGAGGCCGACGCGCCGGTTGCCAGTGGTCGACATGATCGAGACCAGCGAGCGCACGCGCTCCGGGTGGCGGGTCGCCAGCGACTGGGCCACCATGCCTCCCATCGAGATGCCGACCGCATGCGCTGCCTCAACGTCGAGCGCATCGAGCAGCCCGGCCGCGTCATCGGCCACATCCTCGAGCTTGTACGCGGCGCCGCGCGGGTCCCGAAGGATCAACTGCCCGCGGCTGGGCACGGGCGCCTCGCGCAGGATCGTGGAGCGACCGACGTCGCGGTTGTCGAAGCGGATGACCCAGAAGTCACGCCGCGAAAGCCGCTCGCAGAACTCGTCCTCCCACAGCACCATCTGCGCGCCGAGGCCCATGATCAGGAGCAGCGCCGGCTGCGTCCTCTCGCCGAAAGTCTCGTAACAGAGCTTGATTTTGCCTACGCGCGCGAACTGTTCGCCTGAGCGCTCAACTGCCATCGCACCAATGTAGGCGCTTGGCTACGATGGCGTCACTGGACTGTCTGGGGACCAATCCACGACCCTAAAAGGGGGAAGTTCTTTTGAGGTATTCGTCGCGGGGAGCAGTCGCGGCTGCGATCGTCGTTCTGGCGGTCGCCGGCTGCGGTGGATCTTCGAAGAAAACGACACACAAGACCGGGACGCAGGCATCGACCGCGACCACGTCGACCTCGTCAACTGGGACGTCGTCAACTACCGGCTCGCATCCGCTGACCAAGTCGCAGTACGAGGCACGGCTGAGTCCGCTGCTCAACCAGCGCATCGCCCCGGCACTGAGGAGTGCTCTCTCGAATGGGAGCGCCAGGAATCCGCAGAAGCTGACCACGGCCGCCAACCTGCTGAAGGAGGCTCAGCACGCGATGTCCTCGCTGACACCACCCACCCGGGTCGCCGATCTGAACCGGCAGGCGGTCACCATCCTCGGCTCGCTCGGCAACGATCTATCGAAGATGAGCAGCAGCCTGCGCTCCCACAACACCTCCGGCTACCAGAGCGCCGCGAGGTCGGCGGTGAGTGAGGCGCTGAAGATCCAGCGCGTTGGAAACGAGTACACCGCGCGCGGGTTCTAGGTGTAGGAATCGGGCTCGATCGCGGGGGCGCCCAGCGCGGCCCGCGATCGAGGTCGGCCCGGCGGAACTACCGCGGCCCGCGATCGGGCTCGATCCCGCCCGCCCCCAACTCGAACGCGCCATGCAGCGCCCGCACCGCATGCGGGACATGCTCGGCACGGATCACGCATGAGATCTTGATCGGCGAGGTCGAGATCATCTCGATGTTGATGCGCTCCTCGCCAAGCGTCTCGAACACCTTGGCTGCGACCCCGGGGTGCGAGCGCATCCCGCTCCCACGATCGAGACCTTGCCGATCTGCCGGTCGGTGTCCATCTTCGCGATTCCCAGGTCTGTGGCCACGGGGCTGAGCACCCGCTCGGCGTCAGGCAGGTCCTGCTGGGGGATCGTGAATGAGACCTCGGCGTCGCGGCCGTCCCCGAGCGGCTCGTTCTGAATGATCGTGTCGACGATGCAGCCGGCATCGGCCAGCGCGGTGAAGATTGCGGCCGCTGCGCCAGGCCGATCGGGTACGCCCAGCAGCGTGATGCGCGCCTCCTCGGTGGAGTGGGTGACTGCAGTTACAAGCGGTCGTTCCATCGTCTCTTCCTCTGAGAGCACAAAGGTACCCGGCCCGTCATCGAACGACGAGCGACAGTGGATCCGAACGCCGTGGTTGCGGGCGTACTCGACCGAGCGCAGCTGCAGCACCTTGGCGCCTGAGGCGGCCATCTCAAGCATCTCTTCGAAGCTCACGACCGACAGCTTGTGGGCGTCGGGAACCAGCCGGGGGTCGGCCGAGAAGACTCCCGCCACGTCCGTGTAGATCTCGCATACCTCCGCCCCGACCGCGGCGGCCACCGCAACGGCGGTGGTATCCGAGCCGCCCCGCCCGAGCGTGGTCACGTCCCGGCTCGTGGAGACGCCCTGGAAGCCGGCCACCAGCACGATCCGATCCTCCGCGAGGGCCTCCCGGATACGGTCGCCGCGAACATCCAGGATGCGCGCCTTGGTGTGCGAGGTGTCGGTGACGATGCCCGCTTGTGAACCGGTCAAGGAGATGGCCCGGTGCCCCAGGTCGTTGATCGCCATCGCGCACAGGGCGCAGGAGATCCGCTCGCCGGTCGAGAGCAGCATGTCCATTTCGCGCCTGTCCGGATAGGGCGAGACCTCCTCGGCCATGGCAATCAGGTCGTCGGTCGTCTGACCTCGAGCGGAGAGCACCGCCACCACCCGATTGCCCGCCTCTCGCTGCCCCACGATGCGGCGGGCCGCGCGCTTGATGCGCTCCGCGTCGGCGACCGAGGTGCCTCCGAACTTCATCACGACCGTCGACGCGCGCGCCTGATCCGCGCGCCACTCCAGCGCCAGCGCTTCGCTCTCCAGGCTCATACGGCGCGGCGGCCGACCAGCGCCCGACCGAGAGTGAGCTCGTCGGCGTACTCCAGGTCGGCGCCCACGGGCAGTCCGCTGGCGAGGCGCGTGATCGCCACCTCAGGCGTCCGCTCGCGCAGCACGCCGGCAATGTGCAGCGCCGTGGCCTCGCCGGTGGTGGTCGGATTGGTCGCGATCACC
>CAWEGZ010000010.1:0-80431 GCA_963808655.1 uncultured Solirubrobacterales bacterium | reverse complement strand
TCTTCTCCACCCAGGCCGCCTACGCCGCGCCGCTGATCCTGCTGGCCCAGAACCGTCAGGCCGACCGCGACAAGATTGAGATGGAGCGCGACCGCGAGCGCAACGCGCGCGCGCTGGCGGACATGGAGTTCCTCGCGCGGGAGATCGCCGGCATCCGCTTGGCGCTCGAGCGCAAGGTCGAACGCGAGGACATGACAGAGGCGATCGATAAGGCCTGACCCACGCGCTCGAGCGTGTTCCCGCCGTCGATGTGGGTGCGGCGTCGGAGGCCGAAGCGACGGAGGAAACGAAAGAGCCATAGAGGCCTCCGGGGCGCTTGTCGAAGCACGGCCGCTCCCGCGCGCCGACTGCGCGCGTGGGCCGCTGCTTCCTTCGCCGGCACGCGCACGGCCGTGCTCGTGTACCTGGCGACCCGCGGACTCTTACTGGTGGTCGCGGTCCTGGTGGCGGCGGTCGAGCACCACTCGCTGACGTCCACGATCGGTCATTGGGACGGGGTTTGGTACTCACGCCTCGCGCTGCGGGGCTATCCCAAGCACCTCGTGCATGGCCAGAGCGTGCTCGGCTTTCTGCCTCTGTTCCCGGCGCTCATGTGGCTGCTGATGCAGTTGGGAATCTCCTCTCCGGCAGTGGCTGGGACGCTCATCTCCGGCCTCGGCGGTCTCGTCGCGACGGTGCTCGTGCAGCGCCTGGCGAGCGGGTGGTGGGGTGAGCGGAGTGGGCGCCGGGCGGCGATCGTGTTCTGCCTCTTCCCGGGCTCGGTGGTCTTCTCCATGGCCTACTCGGAGGGGCTTCTGATCCCGCTGGCCGCGGGCTGCCTGCTCGCACTCGAGCGCCGCCGGTGGCTGCTCGCGGGCGTGCTCGCCGCGCTGGCGACCGCGACCGCCGCCGACGCAGCCGTCCTGATCCTGACTTGCGCGGTGGCCGCCGGGGTCGCGCTGGGCCGCCGCGGGCTTCGCGACCGGCAGGCGCACGCAAGCCCCTTAGCGCCGATTCTTTCGCTCGCTGGGATTGGGGGCGTGGCGCTCTTCTTGTGGCGCTGGACCGGGACGCCGTTCGCGACCGTCGACGCGCAGCACAGCGGCTGGCAAGAGCGGCTCGATCCGCTGGCGCTGGTGCATCAAGGGCAACTGTTCGCGAGCCAACTGGAGCACTTCAACGGCGCCCACCCCACGCTCGACCTCTCGCCCTTGGCGGCGATGCTGGGCGCGGTGGTGCTCGTCTACGGTGTCGTCCTGTTGTTGCGAGCGCCGCGCCTGGTGTCGCTCGAAGCGCTCGTCTGGACGCTCGCAATCGGGGCCCTCGCTGTCCTCTCCGAGCATGTGGGGCCCAACGCGCGCATGCTGATCACCGCCTTCCCCGCCGTGCTCGCGTACGGCCATCGCTTCCGTGGCCGCGCATATGTATGGCTGCTCGGCGTGAGCGGCACTCTGCTGGTGGCGATGAGCGCGCTCACCTTCACGGGGCACTCCCTGACTCCTTAAGGGACCCGGCCGGAACATGTTCCGGCCGGCCGGCGGCGCATGCGCCGCCGGGGCTGGCGCACATGTGCGCCAGCCACATGCTGCTAACATATTGCTTGCCAACAAGCAAGTAGTTACATCGATGGGAGCATGATTGAGCGCGACGGCAGTGCTGGAGCAGACTGACACCGCACCACGGCTGAGGGCCGCCCTCGGTCGGCTGCACCGGCGTTTGCGGCCCACCGCCGCCGGCGTCGCCGCCGGCCTTACCCCCACGCGGGTGTCGCTTCTCAACACGATCCAGCGGCTCGGCCCGGTGCGCCTCTCCGAGCTCGCCGACGAAGAGGGGATCAATCCCACGATGCTCTCGCGGATCGTTTCGGACCTCGTTGAGGGTGGCCTGATCGAGCGCGTCTCCGACCCGCTCGACCGGCGCGCGGCGCTGGTCACGACCACGCGCGTGGGCAAGCGGCTGGTCGAGCGCATGCGGCGGGAGCGCACGGACGTCCTCAGCGTGGCGCTCTCCAGTCTCTCGCCGAGCGAGCACCGAGCGCTCGAGCGAGCACTGCCCGCGCTCGAAGCGCTGGCGGAGCAGCTGAAGGGAGGCTGCCGGTGACGCGCGTCGTCAACGCCGGGCGCCTGACCTTCGCGGCGCTCTCGATTGCCAATTACCGCCGCTACTTCGCTGGGCAGTCGATCTCCCTGATCGGCACCTGGATGCAGATGACCGCCCAGTCATGGCTGGTGTTCTCGCTCACGCACTCGAGCACCAAGCTGGGCCTGATCATCGCCTTGCAGACGCTGCCCGTGCTGCTCCTCTCTCCCTACGGCGGCGTGATTGCCGACCGCATCGACAAACGGCGACTGATGGTGGTGCTGCAGAGCGCGATGGGCCTGCAGGCGCTTGCCCTGGGCCTGCTCACGATCACCGGAACGGTCCGCTTCTGGCAGATCGGCGTGCTCGCCATTCTGCTGGGACTCAACAACGCCTTCGAGAACCCGGCGCGCCAGTCGTTCATGCTCGAGCTGGTCGGCGGCCAGCATCTGCGCAACGCCGTCACGCTCAACTCGGTGCTGGTCAACGTGGCGCGGGTCCTCGGTCCGGCGGTGGCCGGGATCCTGATCGCGGTGGTCGGCGAGGGCGTCTGCTTTCTGGCCAACGCGGCGAGCTTCGTCGCGGTGGTGTTCTCACTCGTGACCCTGAACCGCGGCGCGCTCGAACCCACCACCCCGGCGCCCCGCGCTCGAGGGCAGCTCCGCGAGGGCCTGCGCTACGTGCGTCATACCCGTGAGCTGGCCTTGCCGCTGCTGATGATGGCCGCCGTCGGCTGCCTCACCTACGAGTTTCAGGTGTCCCTGCCGGTCATGGCCTCGCGGGCGCTGCACGCGGGCGCGACTGGGTACGGCTTCATGACCGCCGCGATGGGGGTCGGGGCGGTCATCGGCGGGCTGCTGGTCGCAGCCAAGGGCCGCGTGGGCATGGCCCAGCTGACGGTCGCCGTGAGCGGCTTTGGGGTTGCCATGGCGCTCGCGGCGATTGCGCCGAATCTGGGTCTGGAGCTGGGGGCGCTTGCGCTCGCCGGCGCCGCCAGCATCGCCTTCATGTCGACCGGCAACTCGACGCTCCAGCTGCGCGCCGACCCCCAGATGCGGGGCCGCGTGATGTCGCTGTGGTTCGTCGCCTTCCAGGGCTCGACGCCGATCGGCGGCCCGATCATCGGCTGGGTGATCGCGTTCGCGGGCGCGCGCGCGGGCCTCGGCCTCGGCGCCCTCACCTGCTTTGCGGCGGCGCTGCTCGGGCTCTCAGTGCTCGGCCGCGGCCGCCAGGGCCTGGCGCAGATCCGCGACCAGGTCCTCGGGCGCCTCGACCCCACAACTTAGGCGCACCAGGTCGGGCGGCACCGCAGCGGTCGAGCCCTCGACCGACTGGTGGGTCATGGCCTGAGGTACCTCGATCAGCGACTCCACGCCGCCGAGCGACTCCGCCAGCGTGAAGAGACGAGTCGTCCCGGCCAGCGCAGCCGCCCGGGGATGGCGGAAGCTGACCATGCCGCCGAAACCCGGCCAGCGCACGTCCTGCACTTCAAAGGCCTCCCTCAGGAGCTCCACGATCGCGGCCGCGCTCCGGGCGTGGGCGGGCATGCGCAAATGCAGCGTGCGCAGCCCGCGGTGGACAAGGAAGCAGTCCACCGGGCCCGGCACCGCGCCCACGGCGTTCTGCACGAAGCGCAGGCGCTCGTACCACTCCTCGTGGCGGGTGATCACCGCGCCGCCGACGACGTCCGAGTGCCCGCCCAGGTACTTGGTCGTCGAGTGCACCACGAAATCCGCCCCCAGCTCGAGCGGGCGCTGGTTGAAGGGCGTCGCGAAGGTGCTGTCGACCGCCACCAGCGCGCCCTTGCGTCGTGCGACCACGCCCTCGATGTCGACGACGTTGAGCAGTGGATTCGTGGGGCTCTCCACCCAGATCAGAGCGGTGTCGTCGGTGATCGCCGCCTCCACCGCGCTCAGGTTGGTCTGCTCGACGAGGTCGTAGCGCAGCCCCCAGCGGCTCAGCACGTCATGCGCCAGCCGATAGGTGCCGCCGTAGAGGTCGGCGGGCAGGATCACGTGCGCACCTGCCGCGCAGGCCGCCGTGATCAGTGCGTGCTCGGCCGCCATCCCCGAGGAGAAGCAGACCGCGCTCCCGCCCTCGAGCTCGCCGAGCGCCCGCTCCAAGGCGGCGCGGGTGGGGTTCGCGGAGCGCGCGTAGTCATAATCCTCGGCGAATTCACCCGGCCGCGGCTGAGCGTAGGTGGAGGTCTGGTGGATCGCGGGGATGACCGAGCCGAAGCTTGGGTCCGGGTCGAGACCGGCGTGCACGGCGCGTGTGGCGAACTCGTCGCCGCTGCTCCCGGCTCGGGCGCCCTGGCGCTCGCCGGCTCCTGCCGAGCTCGCCCCGCTCACCTGGCGAGGGCTTCCAGCAGGTCGGCTCGAGTCACGATCCCGACCGGCCGCCCGGCGTCCGTGACCAGCAGCGCCTGCTGCTCGCCGACCAGAAGGTCGACCGCGTCGCGGACCGGATCATGGCTCGAGACCGCTGGCAGCGGCGGCTCCATGACCTCGACGATCTCTGCCTCGAGCAGGCTCGGATCCTCCGTGGCGTGCTTGAGCAGGCCGCGCTCGGAGATCGCTCCAACGACCGTGGCACGATCGTGCGCGCTCACGACCGGGAGCTGCGAGACACGGTGCTCGTGCAGGAGCGCGACCGCATCGCGCACGCGGAAGTGCGTCTCTACCGAAACCAACGGCGGGATCTCGCGTGCGTCCGCCTTGCGCGCCAGCACGTCGCTCACGATGAGGTTGGCGTCGCGCTCGAGGAAGCCGTACTGGCGCATCCAGGTGTCGGAGAAGATCTTCGACAGATACGAGCGCCCGCCATCCGGGACGATCACCACGAACAGCGCCGCGGGGTCGTCGGTTTCCGCCGCCACTTGGAGGGCCGCGTGCACCGCGAGGCCGCCGGAGCCGCCCGCCAGGATGCCCTCGACGTGGGCGAGTCGTCGCGTGGTCAAGAACGCGTCGCGGTCAGAGACCGTGACCCAGCGATCGACCACCGAGCGATCGAAGGTCTCGGGCCAGAAGTCCTCCCCCACCCCCTCTACCAGGTAAGGATGAACCTGGTCGGCGCAGCCTGAGTAGATCGAGCCCTCGGGATCGGCGCCCACGACCACGAGGTCGGGGCGGCGCTCGCGCAGGTAGCGGGCCGTACCCGTGACCGTCCCACCTGTGCCCACGCCCGCCACCAGGTGCGTAATCTGTCCGGCCGTCTGCTCCCAGATCTCGGGACCGGTGGAGACGTAATGGGCCTGGGGATTGGCCTGATTGAAGTACTGGTTGGGCTGGAAGGCGCCCGGGATCTCCGCCGTCAGCCTGTCGGCGACGCGGTAGTAGGACTGAGGCGAGTCGGGCGGCACGTCCGTGGGGGCGACCACCACATCGGCGCCATAGGCCCGCAGCAGGTCGATCTTCTCTTTGGACATCTTGTCCGGCATTACCGCGATCACGCGGTAGCCCCTGAGGCGGGCGGCGATGGCGAGCCCGGTCCCGGTGTTGCCGGAGGTGGGCTCGACGATCGTTCCTCCGGGATGGAGCTTGCCGTCTCGCTCAGCGGCCTCGATCAGCGCGAGTGCGACGCGGTCCTTGATCGAGCCGCCGGGGTTGAACACCTCGAGCTTGGCGGCGAGACGGGCATTGAGGCCCGCGCCGAGGCGCTCGAGGGCGACCAGCGGCGTGTCACCGATCGTCTCGAGGATGGAGTGCTTTATGGCGGCCTTGGTGGCGGTGGTCCCGAGCATGGCGCACAGTCTGGCGGATCGTTCGGCAACCGTGCAGGACGCTGAAGATTCTTTTGCATTTGAGCATATATGCGCCGATTCTGCGGATAGTCTCTCTGCATGGCACCTGCGCCGAACGATCGGCAGGAGGGCGTGGACCGCGTCGACATGGCGATCCTTGAGTCGCTCGCCGCGGACGCACGCATCTCTAACCAGCGCATCGCCGACCGCGTGGGCATCGCCCCTTCCACCTCGTTCAGCCGGCTGCGCGCGCTGCGCGAGCGCGGGGTGATCCGCGGGTTCCACGCCGAGGTCGATCTCGCCGCGCTGGGACGGCCCCTGCAGGCGCTGATCGCCGTGCGCCTCGCCGTACACGCCCGCGAGCAGATCGACACCTTCACCACCGCGGTCAGCCAGGTACCCGGAGTGCTGATGGTCTTCCATCTCACAGGCGTCACGGATTACCTCGTGTGGGTGGCCGCGTCCGACCCGCAGGAGCTGCGGGAGTTCGTCGTCGACCACCTCGCCACCCACCCCGCGGTCGCGCACGCGGAAACATCGCTCATCTACGAGCACCGGCGAGGTCCTGGCATCTGGGGGGCCGCGGACCCGGCCTGAGGGCAGGGCTAATCCGCTTCGAGAGCCTTCGCGGCCGAGCCCAGCAGGGCCCTGGCGATCATGTCGCCGACACGGCCCACCGGGAGAAACCTCGGCAGGAACGAGACCTCGGCGTCGAAGCGGAGTTCGATCCACGTTTCCTGGTGGGCATCGCCTTCGATGCGCCAGACGACCTCCAGCGCTTCCTGGTCGGTGGGCTCGTTCGAAAGCCGCGAGATGTGGACCACGTGCGGCGGCTCGGCCCGGACCGCCACCGTCAACTCGAAATCCTTGGCGATGGGACTCTGCTTGACGTGGATCACCACGTCGAGCCGCGCCGGCCGGCCCTGCTCGTCCCGGTCGAGAACTTCAAGCTCGCGTACTAGATCGGGATTCCAGTCGTCGTAGCGATCGACCTCCGCGAGCAACACGAAGCACTCTGCCTGATCTGCGCGCACGTGCGCGCTCGCCGAGCCGGTGATCGACTTCACGGCTCCCAGGTATCACATCGGTAGCGCTGGTGCTCCGGGAACGCGTGCGGGGGGCACGACTAGCATGCCGCTCCGTGACGGTCATCCGTGACTCCGCGACAGCAGAGATCGACGCGCCGCTCGAGCGCTGCTGGGCGGTGGTCGAGGACGTCGCGAGCGCGCCGGAGTGGCAGAGTGGCCTCGACCGCATGGACGTCGTCGAGCGCGACGAGCACGGGCGAGCTCTGGTGTGCGACACGGTCAGCGACGTCAAGCTGCGCAAGGTCCTGAGCCGGGTGAGGTTCACCTACGCGGGAGCGAAACGGCTCTCCTGGGAGCAGATCGAGGCGGGCGACCTGCGCTTGCTGGAGGGCTACTGGGAACTCGAGCCGCTCGGCGACGAGCGTACGCGCGTCACCTACGGGCTCGCAGTCGACCCCGGCCCAGTGGGGCGGCTCGTGCGGATACCGATCGAGCGTGCCGCGCGCGCGATCCTGCTCAACCCCCGCCCCAAGGAGCTCGGGGTGCGGGTGGCGGGTTGGAGCTAGGGGCCGCCACACCCCGCCGCTGATCCGCGTCTACTTGGTGCAGGCGATCGAAGTCTTCTTCGAGACCGAGCCGGTCGAGAAGCCGAGCTTGTAGGTTCCGGACCAGTGGCCGCGGGCGCACCTCGGCGGATTGGTGATCAACGAGTACTTTCCGTTCACGGCGTACGAGGTGAAGCTCATGCTCTTGAGGGTCGCGTGGCTTTCGTACCCGGGCTCCACACCGACAAGACTGTGGGGTTCACTCTCTACTTGGCTTTCTGCGCGGTCAGCTTCAAGGAGGTCGGCAACCCGGTTTGGCCCGAATGCCGCCAACCCCGTGCGCATCGCGGCCAGTATGCCGAATTGGACGATGCGCTACCAGCGGCTTGCGCGGCCGGGGATCATGCCAACCGGTCACTTGTCTCGCGCCGCTCGCCGAGGACTCTGAGCGCCCACGCTAGATTCCCCTTCATGCGCATGCCGCGTTCGTGGATTGTGATGCAGGCCCTGATCGTCGTGTTCGTCTTGGCGGGCATGGTGATCGCGATCACCCACCTCGCCTGAGCGTCGCGACTCTGAGTCCAGCGGGCGATTCTCGGTGCCCGAGGACTTAGAGTCCAAGGCGGTGAGCCACCGCTTCTTCCCGCGCGACGAGTACTTCATGCGGCTGGCCTTGCGCGAGGCGACGCGCGCGCTCGAGCACGACGACGTTCCCATTGGGACTGTGATCGTGCGCGAGGGCGAGGTAATCGGGTTGGGGCACAACGAGCGCGAAGTGCGCTCCGACCCCACCGCCCATGCGGAGATGATCGCGTTGCGCGAGGCTGCCCGCTCGCTCGGCAGCTGGAGGGTGCTCGACGCCGTCATGTATGTGACGCTCGAGCCGTGCGCGATGTGCGCGGGCGCGATCGTCCTGGCGCGCATCCCGCGGATCATCTTTGGCGCCGCCGACCCCAAGGCCGGCGCGGCGGGCAGCGTCCTCGACGTACTCAACGAGCCACAGCTCAACCACCGGCCACAGGTCGAGCGCGGGCTGCTCGCGGGGGAGTGCGCCGAGCTGTTGCAGAGCTTCTTCGCGTCGCGGAGGTGAGCGGGCCGGCCGCGCCCTATCGGCGCTCCTGAGCGAGCGCGATCGCCCCGAGCACTCCGGCGTCGTCGCCCAGCTCCGGTGGCACCAGGTAGTCGTCGATCTCCGCTGAAAGCGCGGGCGTATCGAGGTAGTCGCCCACCAACTCGCGGAGCCGCTGCCTCACCGCTTGCATAAGCGGCGGGCGCCCCATCACCCCACCACCCACGATGACGCGCTGAGGCGACACCACGCACACGATGCTGAGGATTCCGAGCGCGAGGTACTCCGCCTCGAGCGGCCAAGCGGGATGCCCGTCCGGCAGCTCCGTGGACGGCTTGCCCCACCGCTCCGCGATCGCGGGTCCGGAGGCGAGCCCCTCCCAGCAATCGCCGTGCGCGGGGCAGTTGCCCCTGAATGGGTCGCGGCTTAGATCGTGCGGAATCCGGAGGTGCCCGACCTCCGGGTGGATCAGACCGTGAACAGGCTTTCCCTCGATCACCAAGCCCGCTCCGATCCCGGTTCCGACCGTTAGGAAGCAGACGCTCGCGCACCCCCGCCCCGCTCCCCAGCGGTACTCGCCGAGCGCGGCCACGTTGACATCCGTCTCAAAGGCAACCGGCACTTGCAGATGCTCCTCAAGCGTTGTCGCGACCGGCGTGCGCTGCCAGCCGGGCTTTGGCGTGGTCGTGACCTGCCCCCATGTGGGGGAGCTTGGGTCGAGGTTGACCGGCCCGAACGATCCGACGCCGAGCGCCGCTGGCGCGGGATGCCGCTCAAAGAACGAGACGATGCGCTCGAGCGTCTCCCCGGGAGAGGTCGTGGGGAACTGCTCGCGCGCGTGTATGGAGTCTGGTCCGCTGCCGAGCGCACACACGCACCAGCTACCTCCCGTCTCAACGCCACCATAGACCCGCTGCACGCGGGGATCATGCCGCGCTGGAACATGATGGGTCTTCGTGCTCCCGGCCCTCGCCACGGAGCGCTTCTCGCTACCGGGGGTCCGCTAGCCTCGTGCCCGACCGGAGAGGTGGCAGAGCGGTTGAATGCGCCGGTCTCGAAAACCGGTATGGGCGGTTTCGTCCATCGAGGGTTCGAATCCCTCCCTCTCCGCTGGGGTGCGCCCTTCGAGGGCATCTGCGCCGCGGCCGGCGGTCAGCGCGTGGTGAGCACGTTGCCGGTGCTATCGACGGCGACGCACTTGCTCGTGCCGGGACGACAAGCGAGCCCGTTGACCTGGCCAGGCCGATCCATCCTTTGGTCGACCCAGGCCTTGTGGCCGCCGGTGGGATCGCTCGAGGCCAGCACGCCGTTGTCCTCCGGATAGGCGAAGCAGAGGTCGCTCGAGGCACACTCGACGCCGTTGAGCGCCGAGTCGTGGCCAGGCCCAAAGATCTGGAACTTCCACGCCGAGCGCTTGTTGGCGGTGGGGTTGCTGGCGGTGATGACGCTGCCGCTGCCGTCGACCAGGACGCAGAGCTTTGTGGCCGGGCAGGAGCTGCCGAGGATCCCGAGTGCGTCGTTCGAGCTGGGGATCTCGAGGTTCACCTCGTGCCAGGCAGTTGCGCCGGCGTTGGGGTTGGTGGAGGACAGCACGTCGCCATTCCAATCGCCGACCACACATTCGTCTGCCGACGCGCATGCGACCGTTGTCAGCGTGTCAGGGCCGCTGGGGTCGACGTCGACGCTTGCGGGCGTCCATGCGCCGGCGCCGCCGGCAGGGTCGGTGGAGGTGAACGCCTTACCGTCAGAATCGACCGCCACGCAAAGCTTCGTTGTCGGGCAGTTGACGCTCAGCAGCTGCCCGCTGGAATCGATCTGGGCGCGCTGCCACGTCGAGCTGGCGCCCCCGGGCTGCATCGAGGCGACCACCCCACCACGGCTGTCGACCGCCACGCAGAGCGAGACACTCGGGCACGAGATGGCGTTGAGCGGCCCGCCGTGGGGGTCGACCCGCGCGATCCGCCAGGCGTTCGGACTGGGAGCGGGGTTGGCTGAAGCGAGCACATCGCCGGCGTCGTCTGTCGCCACGCATGGACCGGACTTGGGACACGAGACGGCCGTGAATGCGTTGTACCCGTCGATGCGGGGCGATTTCTTCCAGGGACCCGTGACCGGCGCTGACGTGTGCAGTATGTAGCCGTTCCCGGTCGAGGCCACGCAGCTATCGGTCGCAGTGCAGGCCACCTCGGTTGTCGATGTGCCTTTGACGGACGACTTCTGCCAGGCGCTCGCGCTGCCGGTCGGGTCCGAGGTCCCGAACATGAGCGCGCCTTGCCGGCTCCTGTAGTAAGCCACGCACAAGCGCTTGGAATGACACTGCACGGCTCCCGGAGTAGCGGGCAGGATGTTCGGGGCGAGGCTTCTGCTCTGCCAGCCTCCCGTGGCCGGGGTGTTGGAGAAGAGCACGTCGCCCTGCCAGTCGAGCATCACGCACAAACGGCTTGAGGTACAGGAGATTCCCTCAGGCGCGTCGCCAACTTCTTTGGCAAAGGGCCTCTGCTTGTGCCACGCGCTGGCGGGGCCCGTCGGATCCCCGGTCGTGAAGAGACGGGCGCCAATCGTGTCGATAGCCGCGCAGAAGTGGGAGCTGGGGCAGGAGACGGCATTGAGCGACGGGGCCAGCTTTGAGCTATCGGCGTGCACCTTGTGCCAGGCCCCCATGCCTCCCGTGGGATCGGTTGAGAACAGCGCGTTGCCGCCGAAATCGACTGCCATACAGAAACGCTTGCCCGGACAGGAGATACCGTCGATCGCATTCTTGCCGCTCACATGAAGCCTGCGCCAAGCAAGGGCGCCGCCGGTGGGATCCCTCGAGACCCACAGATTGCCCGCGCCGTCGCCTGCGACACAAAGCTTGCTCGAGGGACATGCGATGCTCTCCAGGTTCCCGAACGAGAGGCGCACGATGCGCCATGCTGCCCTACCCCCAGCCGGGTTTGAGCTGTGCAGCACCTCGCCGGCATCGTCAACGGCAACACACAGATTCTTCCCCGGACAGGAGATGCCGTTGAGCGAGTAGCCGTCGCGAGTCGGCGCGTAGCGGTCGACAAGTGCCGGCTTTGACCATTTCGGCACCGCAGTGCGTGGCGCCGTCGCGTCCGCGGTGCTGGACAGCACTGAGGAAAACAGCAGCGCGACCAGAATCGCACCGAGAAGCGCCATGCACCTGCGAACGTGCGGTCCCTTCCATGCAAGCAGCTGGTGCGAGTACGGAACTGGAGCGGATGACGACTGGCCCATGGTCACCTTCTGAGTGTTGGATGCACAGCGCTGCGAGCAGAGTACGGCGCCAGCCGTGGTTGACAACCCCCCCTGGGGTTACAGATCGCTTACCCCGTCCCGCGCGACCGCACGCTCGATGTCACGCCGCCTCACGACGTCGCGGTCGCGGGCAGGAGCTTTCCAGTCCTCGCTTCAATCCGCATCACGACACCAGCGTTACCGCGTTGAGGCACGCCGGACTGATCGCGTGCGGTCAGCCATACGATGCCGCCAGCGACGGTCATTCCGCCAGGGTGGCCGCCGACACTGATCGTGCCGAGTATCCGGCCGGTGGCGGGATCGATCCTCGTAACAGTGCCACTCCCTGTATTCGCCACCCAAATGCCGGTCTCACTTGCCACTATCCGTCCTGGGTCGATACCGACTTGGATCGGGTTGCCAATCCGCGTCTTTGACGTGGCATCGATGCGAGAGACGGTGTTGTTGCTGGTGTTCGCGACCCAGATGTCCCCCGCCGCAAACGTGAGGGCGCCGGGATGGCCGCCGACTCTGATCGTGCCAAGCACCTGACCGGTTCCGCCATCGATTTGCGTGAGGGTGCCACTATCGGCGTTCGTTACCCAGACGTTGCCGTCACCTACTCCCAGTCGTACCGGGTCGGCCCCGACACGGATCGGGCTACCGACCGGCGCTCCTGTCTTTGCGTCGATCCTCGAGACCGTGTTGCTTGCACGGTTGGCGATCCAGATGTCACCCGCGGCGGCAGTGATCGCGTCAGGAGCCCTGCCAGTCTTGATTGGATTCCCGAGAACCTTTCCCGTTACCCCGTCGATCCGGGTAAGAGTCCCGTCTCGCTCATTCGCAACCCACACCGTGCTCCCGGATGTCGTGATGGGCGCTCCCCCGACGGGACGGCTCGCGTACCTAATTGTGTCAAGTACCTTTGCGGAGATTGCGTCGATCCGCGTGACTGTTCCGGCTCCCGCATTTGCGACCCAGACGCTGCCCTGGGTGACTACCACTCCGTCTGGAGCCCGACCTACCGTGATCGCTCCAGCGTGATGCGCCCCGCCGCCTCCCCCGAGCACGATTACGGCAGCGATTACTGCCGCGGCTACGGCCGCGATCGTTCCTCCCAACGCCAACCGCCGTCGGAGCGAGTGCGCGGTTCGCGGGGTGGCAGGTGCCACGGCCGTACGAGGAGTAGTTGCGTCCGGCTCGGCAGGCGCCTCGAGGGTTGGGACGCCTTCCTCATCCAGTATGGGCGGCGCAGTCGCAAGTACTGTCATGCCAGACATCCAGGGAGCCGGTGACGTGGTCGCCTCCGCCGGGGCGGCCGGTCCGGTTCCGACGGCGCTGCCCCGCCCGATCACGAGAGTTCGGCCCTCGGCCGCTGCCAGCGCGGCGCGGCCCAAGTCGCCCGCAGAGGGGTATCGATGCTCAGGCTGCTTCGCCATCGCACGAGCGACCACGGCTTCGAATTGAGGCGGGAGTTGAGGCGCCAGCGCCAATACAGACGGGACTGGATGTCGCGTGTGCGCCACCAGTTTCGCTGCCTCGAACGCGCCGGGATAGGGCACCTCGCCGGTGAGCATGTGGAACAACGTGCAACCCAGGGAGTACACGTCTGATCGCGCGTCCAGGCGTGCGCCACACGCTTGCTCAGGTGAGACGTAATCGGTCGTCCCGATGAACATCCCGGCCCTGGTGTCCCCCTGATAACCGGAAGCGGTCACTTTTGCCAGTCCGAAGTCGGTCAAGTAGACGTGCTCGACGTCGCGCCGGCGCGCGATCAATACGTTGGCCGGCTTCACATCCCGGTGCACGAGCCCCTGTTCGTGCGCGGCGTCCAGCGCGCCCCCGACCGCGGCCACGATTTGGGCGGCGCGCCTGAAATCGATTCGGCCCTCGCGCCGCAACACTGCACGGAGGTCGGTTCCCTCGACGAACCGCATAGCGATGTAAAGCAGACCGTCCTCTTCGCCGGCCGCGTAAATTGGAATCACATTTGGGTGGTCGATACGAGCCGCCACCTGCGACTCGCGTTCAAACCGGCTGCGAAATTGGGGCTCCTGAGCCAATCCGGGGGCGATCACCTTGAGGGCATCTGTGCGCTGCAGCGCAAGCTGGGTGGCCCGATAAACAATCCCCATGCCGCCACGCCCGATGACGGCCTCGATGCGATAGCCCGCTAGCAGTTCCCCGGGCTGCAACTCGCGTAAACCGCGAACGAAATCGCGCTGGCCCACCAAGTCGCTCATGTGAAAGTGGCCCTCACCATAATCAGGCGTCGCCCGTCCGAACCATCAAGGGTTACCAAGCAAGAGATCGTAGACCGATTGAACCGCGTCGGCGGGACGTCAAGGGCAAGTTGGCGTGCCCGTTCCGGGAGCCGTCAGAGGTCTCGGGGCGAAATTGCGCCGGTGCGCAACGCCAGCTCCACCAGCTTGAGCCGCTTTTGGTTCTGGGGTAGCGGAGGAAGCTCGAACTTCGAGAACAAGACCCGGAGATGGCTCTTTACGGCGGCCACGCTGTACGAGAGTTCCTGCGCGATCTGCTGGTTAGATGCGGGAAGCTGGACGCCTCCGGGCTCGCAACAGGGACGCGCGAGCGCGAGCAGCACACGCCGCTGGATATCCGACAGCGTCGGCGGCGCGAGCGATACCTCGACCACGGTCGAGTCGGCCTGCTCAGCCGGATCACGGTAGGTAAGCACCGTGCTGCCGATGCGGATTGTGTCGCCGTCGTGCAGGCGTCGGCGGCCAGCCACCCGCTGGCCATTCAGATACGAGCCGTTGCGCGAGAGCCCCTCGTCGCTGAAGGTCCATGCCTCGCCGATGCGCTCGAGCCGCGCGTGCAGCCTGGAAACAAGGGGATCCCACGGGAGCGCCACGTCGTTGCCCGGACGTCGGCCGATCGTGAGCTCCTGCCGATCTTCGCTCAGGACCGCTGACTCGATGCTGCCGTCACCCCGCCTGTAGCTCAGATACGGGACACCCCGAAGGGCGCCGGACTCAGGACCCGGCTGAGCGGGGGAACCGACGGGGACGGGCGAGCCCTGCCGGCTACTTCGAGGTTCCGGCGGCGTCAAGCGCTTCCTGGAGCCGCGCCTCGGCTTCGTCGCTGAGCGAGGTCTGGATCACATGACCGCGCTCCTCCACGTTCTCAAGGATCTTGTCCGGCGTGACTTTGCGCACGAGCACAATCAATGCCGCGGAGCCTGGCTCGAGCTGCGCTCCTAGATTCCTCATGAACGAGTCGTCGATGCCATAGTCGACCATTGCACCCGAGGCAGCGCCTGTGGCGGCCCCGACGGCCATGCCCAGCAGCGGCACCAGAAACAGCAGCCCGATCAGACCCCCCCAAAGCGCGCCACTTGCGGCGCCCGCGCCCACTGTGCTGACCGCCTGGTGCAGCTTGACCTTCCCATCGTTGTCTCGCGTGACGATCACGGCATCGTCCAACTCAAGGATCTTCGCCCGTATTGCCTCATCTAGCCGTCCGCGCACGCGCTCGGCCGTCGCAACGTCAGGGTATGCAATTGCCACCAGGTCGCTCACCCGCGCCCTCCTTTTCGAAGCCCAAGCGAGGATTGGTCCCCCTGCCGGGCCAAGGCCATCAATCGAGATCTAGCTTCGCAGCCTCTGTCGAGGCATGCAACCCGCTCGCTCGAGACTTGCTCACCAAGCTCGTCGCGCACGACGGGCCAGGCACGCTTACGGCACCCACCGCTCGCCGGCCGGTGTGACCATCAGCTCGTGCGTGAGGGCGCGCGAGCCCTGCGTGGCGAGGAACGACACCGCGGAGGCAATCTGTTCCATGTCCCCGAGCGCATCTCGCGGCGCATCGCGGGTGAAGTCGGCCGTCTTCGGCGATTCGATCGTCGCGTCGACGATGAGCAACGCGGCATGGATGCCCTTTTGCCGAAGCTCCTGCGCCGCCGCCTGCACCAAGGCGCGAGTCGCGAAGGCCCCTGCCGCCCACAGCCCCCTGCCGGGCATCGCTCTGCGCGAGGAGCCGCCGGTGACCTGTATCAGTGCACCGCCGTCAGCTTCCTGTAGCGCCGTCGCGCCGACCGAGAGAAAGACGAACGCCTGCTCCGCCACAGCGACCGTCCAGGCACGGAAAGCATCGATGTCCGCGTCGGCGAGCGCGCCGCCGCCGAAGGGACCACCCGTGGGTCGCGCGGCCGACACGGCGTTTACGATCGCGTCGAGCGAGCCAAACTCGTTTCTGGCGGCCGCCATCGCATCACTCAACGAGCGCGCATCGGAGGCATCGGCGTTCAGCGCCAGGGCGCCCCTTTCTCGCACGCGCTCGAGCGTGTCCTCACTACGCGCGATGCCCGCCGCGTTCCAGCCCAGCTCGAGGAAGTGATCGATGATCGCACCGCCTAGGTTGCGTGCTCCGAGCACGACGACTGTGTTTGCCATCACTCTCTCCTGTGTCTAGCGTTCTCCGCATGATGTCGCGCCCAGGGCAGCAACGTCTCCCGCCGGAAGCGCCGGTAACACGGCTCGCTCGGCGTGGGAGCTGAAAGGTGGCCCCGCCCTCCACCGCACAGCAGACTTGGGCCGACCGGGCAGGCGCCGCGTACGGCGCGCTCCAAAAGCACTTCTATTTCGACGATGGCAGCGGCCTCTACGGCATGCGCGGTGCGCTTGGGCGCCGAGGCCGCTCTGCGACTGCCTGGGAATTCGGGCGAGCCCTGATCGGGACACTCGCGCTTGCCGGCATCCCGCCGCAAGTCATCGGCCCAGAACTTCATAGCGCTTACCTGTCAGCCGTGGAGGACCGCCTCAGGGCGCTCGAGCTTTACTGGGACTCCTCTTCCAACCCGCCGGGTTATCACGGGCGGCCGGTCCCGCCGATCGACTCGGGTGGCGCAAAGTACTACGACGACAATGCCTGGCTTGGGCTCGCGCTGCTGCAGCATCACCGCATGACCGGAAGTCCGAGTTCACTCAGCGCCGCCGAGGCGGTGTACGCGTTCGTCTACCCCGGCGGTTGGGACGCCACCTCGAGCGAGCCGTACCCAGGCGGATTGTTCTGGGTGCAGCAGGGTATCGCGGCGGGCCTCACCAACCACGACCGCACCTGCACCTCGAACGCTCCCAACGCGGAGATCGCGTTCCAGCTCGCGGAGCTGCTGCCGGGGGAGGCAGCGGCACTGCTCGAAGCCGGCGCCGCCATCCAGGATTGGGTCTGGGAGAGCCTGTACGACCCGAACTCGGGCCTCCTCTTCGACAAGGTCAACGGCGACGGCACGCTCGATACGACGCTGCGGACGTACAACCAGGGCGCCGCGATCGCGGCGAACGTGGCGCGCCACCGAGCCACGGGAGCCACGTCGTATCTCTCCCAAGCCGAAAAGCTGGCGGCAGCGTGCCTCAACTATTTCTCGGAGGAATTCTTCGTCGCGCACGCCTGCGTGTTCAACGCGATCTACTTCCGCGGGCTGCTCCAGCTGCACTCGGTTACCGGCGACGAGGGCTTGAGGGATGCAATCACCGGGACGATGCGGACGTACGCCGAGGACGCGTGGAATAGTCACCGCTCGCGGAGGAACCTGTTCAGCTTCCCCCGGTCCGCGGCCAACGAGCAGCTGCTCGACCAAGCCGGCATGGTTCAGATCCTGGCCACCCTGGCCTGGGACCCAGCTGAGTACTCGGTGCTCGGCTAGCTACAGCGACCGCGCGCGTCGCCGAGCGACGCACCGGCGTCGCCGAGAGACTCACGACTCTGCCAGCCTATGCGGTGTGCCGCATCGACAGAGTGCCACGAGGGCAGTTGCCCAGCGTGGAGAGCTGATTGCTGAGGTAGACCCGCGGCGTCCCTCGGGTCGGCTTCTGCGCCAGGCCGGCATGGATGCCTCCTACATCGACCTCGCGGACGCGACTCATCTCGAGTTCGAGTACATGCGCTGGCTGCGGATCGTGTTGCGCGCCGTCCGCGCCCGGCGGGTGCTGCACATTGGAGGCGGCGCGTGTGCGCTCGCGCGAGCGCTGGCCGCGGAGGACCCAGGGGGGCGCCAAGAGGTCTGCGAGATCGACGCGGGTGTTCTCGAGCTCGCCCGCGCACATCTCGGGCTTCGCCGTTCACCCGGTCTACGGGTTCGCCACGCGGAGGGACGAAGCCACCTCGCCGCCCAGGCCGACCGGAGCTGGGACGCGATCGTGATCGACGCGTTCGTCGGTGCGCGCGTCCCTTCCTCGCTGATAACCGTCGAGGCGTTCACTAGCGCCGCCAGAGTCGCTCCGCTGACCTTGCTGAACGTCGTCGACAACCGGTCCTCACGCAACGTGCGCGCCGCTACCTCGGCCCTTGCCGTTGCATATCCAATGGTATGGACCCTGGGCCAGCGAGCGGGAAACATGATCGTTGCCGGATGTGAAGTCGCGCGTGAACCCGACCTGACGCGCATCGCGGCGCAGGCGGCCGCCGATCCCTCGCCCGCCCAACTCACGCCGCCTACGCGGATCGCCCGAGCGATCGCAGGGATTCCCGCACCCCGTGACGAACCAGGCGGCGCTGATCCGGGTGCGTAGCCCGCGCATAGCTATAAGTGGGGTATGACAGTCACACGAACATCTCTTCTTGGCGATAAGCCGGTTCAACGGATCGGCTTTGGCGCGATGCAGCTCGCAGGACCGGGCGTCTTCGGTCCGCCCCGCGACCCCCAGGCCGCCCGTACCGTGCTGCGGCGGGCCGTGGAGCTCGGCGTGGACCACATCGACACCTCCCAGTACTACGGACCCGACGTTGTCAATGACCTCATTCGAGAGGCGCTCCACCCCTATCCGGAGGGCTTGCGGCTGGTTACCAAAGTCGGCGCCCGGCGGGATGAGCAGGGCAACTGGCTGCCGGCGCTTTCGCCCGCCGAGTTGCGTGAGGGCGTCGAGGCCAATCTCAGCTCGCTTCGGGTTGAGCGCATGGACCTCGTCAACCTGCGCGTGGACGCCGGCGGCCCCAGCGAGCCCACCGCGGAGCAGCTGGAGACGCTGGTGCAGCTGCGTGAAGAAGGCAAGCTTGATCTGATCGGAGTCTCCAACGTCACCCTGGAGGGCGCGCGCTTCGCGTTCGACCATCTGGACCGCGTGGGAGAAATCCAGAATGGCTACTCGATACTCGACCGCTCGGGCGAGGACGTCGTTCAGTTATGCACTGAGCAGGACACCGCGTTCGTGCCTTTCTTCCCGCTCGGCTCGGCATTCTTCAACGGGCCTGGCCGGCTCTCGGAGGAGCCGGCAATCGCCGAGGTAGCAAGCCGGCACGGCGCCACTCCCGCCCAGGTCGCATTGGCTTGGCTCCTGCACCGCCACGAACGGATCCTGTTGATCCCCGGTACCACCTCCGTCGCGCACCTCGAGCAGAACCTGGGGGCGCTCGATCTCGCGCTCGATGAGGGGGACCTGACGAGGCTCGAGGACGTCAGACAAGTGGCTCTCCGGCGCTAGGGCCGGCCCGCACACGGCGCTCGCGCCGATACGCGCGGCGGCGCTTCAATTCATGGATCAGGTGGTGTCCGTGAGGCGTCTGATTGCCTTAGTCCCGCTCCTCGCGCTTTGCCTCGGCGCGTGCGGGGGCAGCGCACCCAAGCCGGTCGTCACGGTCACTCCGGCGAGCGCCTTGTGGGATCGGGCGAGGACCGTCGTCGTGTCACATCTGCGGCCGGATGAGCCAGTCACGGTGCGGGCGCGCACGTTCCTGCCGCTCGGCATCTGGGGGTCATCCGCGACGTTCAGGGCCAACCGGCGCGGGATTGTGAATCTGGCTCGTCAGGCCCCTCTGCACGGGAGCTATCACGGTGTTTCGCCGATGGGGCTCTGGTCGTCCGAAAGACAGGTCAGGCCCCGGCGCGGGCCTTACAACGGCAAGGCGACCACGGCGATTACCGCGCAGACCGCGGGGGCGACCGCCTCCGCGAGCATGACGCAACTAGTCGTCGGCCCGGGGGTCGCCACGCATATGGAACGGGTGCGATCAAGCGGGTTCTTCGGCATTTACTACTCCCCCGCGCCAGCCGTATCGCATGCCCCTGCAGTGGTGCTGTGGGGTGGGTCCGAAGGAGGCGACTCGTTTTCGGAGGCTGCGGCACTCCTGGCCTCGCACGGCATTCCGGCGCTCGCGCTGGCGTACTTCCATGACCCAGGTCTGCCACGCTCCCTCGAGCGGATCCCGCTCGAGTATTTCGTGAACGCGATCAGGTGGCTACGGGGCCAGCGGCAGGTTGACCCCAGACGGGTGTGGCTCGTGAGCGCCTCCCGCGGGACCGAAGCGGAGCTGCTGATCGCCGCCCACTTCCCGAACCTCGTCCACGGCGTGGTGGCATCGGCCCCAAGCAGTGTCGTCAACGGGGCGCCGCACGTCGCAGGCCCGCATGGAGGGGTTCCGGCGTGGACGCTGCGGGGGAACCCGATCGGGCCCGGCATCGCCATCCCGGTTCACCGGATCACGGCAGCCGTGATCCTGGTCGCGGGGGGTGACGACACTGTCTGGCCGTCGTTCGTAATGGCGCCCCGGATCATGGCAAGCCTGCCCCACAACGGCGCGGTCCACCGCTACCTGTATTACCCGCAGGCCGGGCACATCGTCCTCGGCGTTCCCTACGGCGCTGTCACGAACACGGTCCTCAACGATGGCGGCACCGTCGCGAGCGAAAGCGCCGCGTGGAGCGCCGACTGGCCGGCGATGATTGGCTTCATCACCGGCCGCTAGATCGCTCGCAAGCTGGCAAGCTGGCCCCGCCGATGATTCGCCCGCGTCCGCGTGGTCATAACTGACGGCGGGCGCCCTCCAGACCCCCAGCCAAAACACATGACCACGTCGCACTCAGCCTACGAACGTGACCCACGGGTGGATGGCTACATCTCCCGGCTGCCGGAATGGCAGCAGGAGATCTGCCGGGGGGTTCGGGATCTGATCCACGCGGCCGACCCGGAGATCGCGGAGACGATCAAGCGAACGGTCCAGCCGTACTTCGTGCTACAGGGCAATGTGTGCGCCCTGCTGGCGGCCAAGGACCATGTCAACCTGTTCCTGTACGACGGCGCGATCGTGCCGGACCCAGAGGGGATCATCACCGCAGGGCATGACAACAAGACCGCGAGGACTGTCGCTTTCCGGCGCGAAGACAACATCAACGAACGGGCGCTGACCGAAATGCTCAGGCAGATCATCGCCAACAACCGCGCCGGGGGCTGGCGCAAGCTGAAGCGGGCCTAGGGACCGCCAGACGCGATGCCCAAGCCCGAGATCACCGTTCTCGATGCCGACGGTCGGGAGCTGCGCGTATCCAATCCGGAGCGGGTGATCTTCCCTGCGACCGAGCACGCGGCGCCGGTCACGAAACTGGACATCGTCCACTACTACCTGGCCGTGGACGACGGCATCATGCGCGCGTTACGGTGCCGGCCGACCACGCTCGAGCGATGGCCGAAGGGTGTTCACCCCGGGATCGTGCTGTCGACGCGCGAGAAGGGCGGCGGCGATGCGTTTTTTCAGAAGCGGATTCCGCGGGGCGCACCCGAATACGTGCAAACCGCGAGGATCCAGTTTCCCTCTGGTCGGCACGCGGACGAGATCTGCCCCACCGAGGTCGCGGTGGTCGGTTGGGCCGCGCAGATGGGAACGATCACCTTCCATCCGTGGCCGGTCAGACGCGAAGACGTCGACCATCCGGACGAGTTGCGCATCGACCTCGACCCCCAGCCCGGCACGGACTTCGACGACGCCGTCAGGGTTGCCGGCGAGGCACGTGCGCTGCTGGGAGACCTCGGCTACACGGGTTTCCCGAAGACCTCCGGCGGTCGCGGCATTCACATCTATGTGCGCATCGCTCCGAGATGGTCGTTCACAGACGTACGTCGCGCCGCGATCGCCTTCGGGCGCGAACTCGAGCGCCGACTGCCGGGCGAGGTGACTACGAAGTGGTGGAAGGAAGAGCGCGGCGAGCGGATCTTTATCGACTACAACCAGAATGCCCGCGACCGCACGATCGCCTCGGCCTACAGCGTGCGGCCGAAGCCCGGGGCGCCTGTCTCGGCCCCGCTTCGGTGGGATGAGCTCACGGAAGTGGCGCCCGAGCACTTCACCGTGGCGACCATGCCCGCGCGGTTCGCCGAGGTGGGCGATCTTCATGCAGGTATCGACGAGATCTCGTATTCGCTCGAGCCGCTGCTCGACATGTACGAGCAAGACGCTGCCGAGGGATCCGCCGACATGCCGTATCCGCCCGATTACCCGAAGATGCCTGGTGAGCCGAAGCGGGTCCAGCCCTCGCGGGACCGCGACCGGCCGCGGTAACAAACTCAGCGGCCGCTGGGGGTCAGATCTGACTGAGGGAGCTTGGCCTTCGCGCCGCGGGAGGCGGGCGCCGAGGGCGGCGGCACGACCGGCCCGATGTCTCCGTCGGGCGCCTCGTCAAGGTCGATCATCACAGGTGCATGGTCGCTTGGTCCGCTGCCCTTGCGGGCCTGCCGGTCCACCCATGCGGCGCGCACTCGGTCCGCTACCGGGCCGCTGGCGAGGACGAGATCGATGCGCATGCCCAGGTCCTGGTGGAACATGCCCGCCCGGTAGTCCCAGTACGTGAACACCCGCTCATCGGGCCATCGCTCCCGCACGAGATCACGCAGCCCCAGCTCTTGCAGTTGCGCGAGCGCCGCTCGCTCGGGCGCCGTCACATGCGTATGCCCGACGTAAGCCTGGGGATTGAAAACGTCCTCGTCGGTCGGCGCGATGTTCATGTCGCCGCACACCACCAATGAGTCCGGTCCCTCGGCGGCCACATCCCGGAGCGCCTTCAGCCAGGCAAGCTTGTAGCGGTAGTGCTCGGAGCCCGGCACGCGCCCGTTCGGGACATAAACCGACATTGCGCGGATCCCGCCGCACGTGGCCGACACGGCGCGCGCCTCGGGGTTGGGAAAGCCGGGCGCCCCGGCGAGGCCGGTGACGACATCATCCAAGCCCACGCGGGACAGAATCGCGACGCCGTTCCAGGTCGGCTCGCCGTGGAGCGCAATCTCGTACCCGCGCTCGACAAGCGCGTCGCCGAGGAGCTCGCGGAAGGCGTCGTCGGCGAGCTTCGTCTCCTGGAGACAGACCACGTCTGGGCGCCTCTCGTCCAGCCATGGCAGAAACCGCGGCAGGCGCTGCTTGATCGAGTTGACGTTCCAGGTCGCGATCCGCATCGATCGCCACGGTAGCGGCGTGGGCCCTCCGGCGGGGTGCGGCGACCAGCTGCGCGAGACGCGTGGCTCAGCCGAAGGCGCGTTCCACGTAGCGGAGGGCCCGCAGTCGCGCGCAGGGGCCTCGGAACCGCGCGAGCTCGCGCCCGTCGCTCAGACACACCGCCCAGCCGCTGACGATTCGTTTCAGGAAGATGTAGGAGATTCCGGACATCTCACTGCCTAATGGTGGGCCCAATGGGGCATAGTGGTCTGAGAGATTCCATAGAAACATGTGTGAGCTGATCGTGGCGGGCGCAGACGGACCCGGGCGCCCGGTGCAGCGGCACCGGACGCCCTCCGAGTCGCGGCCAACGCCAGCGCGGCGCCGCCGAGTCGCGGCCCGCGCCCGCCCCGCGACGGCGCCGAGCGCCGCCGCGTATCACGACTTCGCCGCGCTCGGCAGCCAGCTGAACCGCCGCGCGGCGATCGCGGCCGCGCCGAGTCCCCAGATCGCAAGCACGAGCAGATCCTTCGGCGCCAGCGCCGCGCTCAGGCCCGAGTGAACAGATGCCAGATGCAACGCGGTGGCGAGGTGGGCAACCGGGAAGACCGAGGCAATCGAGCGCAGCGTGGGGCTCAGATTTACGTTCGGAATCCAAATGCCGGAGATGAAGTAGAGCGGCATCAGGGATGCCTGCACGATCGGTTGGGCGGCGTCCAGCGATCCGATCAGACCGGCCACCGCGTACCCGATGCAGGCGAACGTCAGGGTCCCCACGACCACGGTGCAGGCGGTGGCAAAAAGTGCCGCCGGCGACATCGAGACGCCATAGGCGAACCGGCCGATGATCAGCAGTAGCGTGGTCATCGCGGCTGTCGTAACCAACGTGGCAAGGGCCTGTGCCGCGATCAGGATCGCGGGCGAGACCGGCGTCGCGCGGCGACGCTTGAGCACGCCCGACTCCCGCGCCGTTGCCACGGAAACGACCAACGAGGCGTATGCCGCGGTGATCACCGACATCGCCAGGATCCCGGGCACATAGAAGCGCGAGAGCGCAACGCGCACCCCATCGACCTCTGTATGGCCGTGCCCGAAGACGCTCGCGAGAATGACGAGCAGGACGATCGGGAAGATGAATGTGAAGAAGCGCGCCCGGGGATTGCGGAAGCTGGCGAGCAGGTCGAAGCGGACCTGATGCCCGAGCAAGGCGAGCGGACCCCGCGCGGCCGCGGTTGTCCGCGCGGCACCGCCGGGGCCGCGGGACGGTACGACTGTGCCGGTGGGGGTCGCCAGCGCCGCCTTCGGCGCCTGGACGGAAGCACCTGCTGCGCGGGCGCGCCAGTTGCGGTAGAGGCGTAGAAGGATCGGGATCAAAATCACGGTTGACTCCTTTGGACTCGGTCAGGCGATTTCAGCTTTGGGTCAAGGACAGGTAGGTGTCCTCGAGCGTCGGTCGGGTGACAGCGAGATCGGCGAGATCGAAGCCGCGCTCGAGCGCCCAGCCGGACAGCTCGTGTAGATCGGCCGCCAGATGCCGACTGGAGATCGTGAGGCGGTCGCCCGTTTGCCGCGGCTCGGCGCGATCGGCGAGCTCCCCCGAAAGCTCGTCGCGGGAGCTTCCCGGCGGCAGGGCGAAGCTGATCAGGGCAGCGGAGTGGTCGCGGCCGCCGAGGGTCTGGGGCGTGCCCGCGGCCACGATCTGTCCGGAGGCGATGATCGCGATCCGGTCAGCGAGCCGTTCGGCCTCATCCATGTAGTGGGTGGTCAGGAAGACGGTCTTGCCGATCTGACGCAGGCCATCGATCACCTCCCAGGCGGCGCGGCGAGCCGAAGGATCGAACCCCGTGGTCGGCTCGTCGAGGAAGATCAGCTCGGGGTCACCTGCGAGTGCCAGGGCGACGTCCAGCCGGCGGCGCTGCCCACCGGAGAGCGCGGTCGCGCGGTGCGACGCCTGCTCCAGAAGCCCGACGAGCGCGAGCGTCTCGTCGACCGGCCGGGGGGCCCGGTAGTAGCCGGAGTAGAGCTCTAGACACTCGCGCACGGTGAGACCGGGCTCGGGCTGGGACTCCTGCAGCACGACCCCAATCCGTTCGCGCCAGCTCGCCGGCGCATCTGCCGGGTTGGCGCCCAGCACCTCGACGCTGCCCGCGGTCACGGTGCGAAAACCCTCCAGGATCTCCACCGTGGTCGTCTTGCCCGCACCGTTGGGACCGAGGAAGGCGAAGATTTCTCCGCACCGCACGTCGAGGTCGATGCCACGCACGGCTTCCTGCTGTCCGTAGCGCTTGCGCAGGCCGCGGATGGTGATTACTGACTCGGTTGATGCTGTTTTCGTCGTGGCGCGGCGCTCGGCCGCGGCGACTTCAAGAGAGTTTGTGAGCATGCTCGGCACGGTAAGCGGCGCCACGCATGGCGTCATCGGCGCGCAGAATGAACTTGCCGCTCCTCCCGGGGGTGGAGACGGTTCCACCCCGCGGCCGATGACCAATGGACGTTTCGGTTTTATCGTTCCGGTAGCGATGTTCTTCAAATCGCTCGCACGCTGGTTCACCAGCGGCCACTTCGTATCCGGTCGCAACGGCCGCGCTCCCATGGAGGCGCTGATCCTGCGCTCCATGGGATTGGTCTATCTGACGCTATTCATCCTGGACACCGCCACCACGAAGCCGACTCCCGGCCTCCAGGGCCGAGGCCTCGTGGTGCTGTTGGCGGCAATCGCCCTCGTGGTCTCGGCGGTGGCCTCCGGTCGGCCTCGCTGCGACTTTCCGCAGTGGGGATACGTCGCGCTCCTGCTCGCGGTCACTGCCGCGTCGGCCGTGCTCGCCAGCCTGCAGCCGCAGGGCATCTGGGAATCCGGCCCCTACTTCGTCGGGATCGTCGCGGCGATGCGTCTCGAACGCGGCCTCGGCGTGCTGGTGCTGGCGATTTCCCTGGCCGTGACCGGTGCCGTCGGAGCTGCGGCGGGGCACGAGGGCGCCGCAATATCAGTCCTGCTCGGGTCCGTGCCGTGGTTCTTCGTGATGCGGCTGATGCGCAGGATGCGCGATCAGCACAGAGCGCTCGAGGCTTCGCAAGCTGCGGAGGCGCGCGCGGCGGCTGCCGCCGAGCGCGGGCGGCTGGCGCGCGAGATGCATGACGTGCTGGCCCACTCCCTGTCCGCGCTGGCGCTGCAGCTTGAGAGTTCGCGCCTGCTGGCGCGCGACCGAGGCGCTGACCCGGACGTCGTTCGCGCGCTGGATCAGGCGCACCACCTCGCCGCGGGGGGACTCGAGGAAGCGCGGCGCGCGATCGCTGCTGCCCGGGGGGAAGAGCTGCCCGGCCCCGAACGGCTCGAGGGGCTGACCTCGGCGTTCGCCGAGCAGAGCGGGATCGCGGTCGAGCTGAGCGTCGAGGGACAGCCGCGGGACGACTTGGCGCCAGATATGCGCCTTGCGATCTATAGGACGGCGCAAGAGGCGCTTACCAACATCAGGCGCCACGCAACCCCGGAGCGCGTGGAGGTACGGCTCACGTACGGCGATCATGAGACCGTGCTGTTGGTGGAGGACTCGGGCGCCATCGGGGCTCCACCACCCGCTGCCACGGGTGGTGGCTACGGGCTCGCGGGCATGCGCGAACGCGCCGAGTTGCTCGGGGGACGCCTGATCGCCGAGCCAACCCAGTCCGGCTTTCGCGTGGAGCTCTCGCTGCCCGCCACGCCGGTGATGGTCGCCGGCGCGCGATGAGTGACGCTGTTTCGGTCCTCTTGGCCGACGACCAGCGGCTCGTGCGAGAGAGTCTCGCGACGATGCTCGGCCTGCTCGAAGGAATCGAGCTGGTCGGAACCGCGTCCGACGGCGACGAGGCATGCACCCTGGCGTCCGAGCACCGCCCCCAGGTTGTGCTGATGGACCTCCGCATGCCGCGCGTCGACGGCATCGAGGCCACCCGCCGCCTCCGCCATCAGCTGCCGGACGTACGGGTGATCGCGCTGACCACCTTCGCGGATGACGAGAGCGTGCTGGCGGCATTGCGGTCCGGAGCGCGTGGCTACCTCACGAAGGATGCGAGCGCCGAGGACATCCGGGCGGCGATCTTCAGCGTTGCCGCGGGCGAGGCGGCGCTCGACCCGGCCGTTCAGCATCACGTGGTCGCTGCCGTCGCGGGCGACGGTGCTCGCCACGAGGACCCCGAAGCGCTCCCTGAGCTGCCGGACGGCCTCACTCCCCGCGAGGTCGAGGTCCTACAGCTGATCGCAGAGGGGTTGACCAATGCCGAGATCGCCGAGCGGCTCGTGGTCAGCCCCACGACCGTGAAGTCGCACATCAACCACCTATTTGGCAAGGCTGGCCTGCGCGATCGCGCTCAGGCCGTCCGCTACGCCTATAGCCACCACCTGGCACAACCCCCGGAGTGAGGGGTCACAGACGCACAGGCCTGCTCGTCGCGAGCCGGCGTCCAGTGCGATCGAGCGCGCTCACCCGGACATAGCCCGAGCCTGTGCGTAGCGGGATGACGGTCTCAAAGCCTCGCCGGCTGGCGATTCCCACGGGCATGAGCGCGTCCGGCCGCGAACCCACGTGAACCACCCAATGCGTCACTGTGGTGGCGCCGTTCCAGCTCACGTAGAGCGTGCTGTCATGCCGGCCGGTCCGTCTGGCCGCAACCGCGGGCAAGGTCGCTGGCTGCCCCGCCCATTGGTAGCGGTACGCGCGGTAGGAGGTGTTCTTCGGGCCCAGGGTCCAATCGGCCAAAAGCTTTCCGGCGGCCGAGAACTCGCTGGTCACGGGGCTGCTGCCCCAGCCGATCAACACGTTTCCATTGGGGAGCGTCTGGAAGCTGCCCATCGCGTTAGCGAGCAGTGGGTGCGGGTGGCGATAGGAGCGCGCGAGGCTCACGGTCCGTCGAGCTTCGTCCAGTTTGAGCACGACCCCACGCGACTGCGACTCGGTATCGCTCATGCCGCTGCCGTCATCGAAGGCCGCATCGCCATCGTCGAAGAGGGTGATCGCCGAGTGGTGGGGCCACCTGGCGTCGTGCTGCCATGAGAACTGGGCGCCGCTCTCCAGCCGGAAGTCTGAGCGCTTGCCGCCCAGCCGCCAGATGACGCTGCCCGTGTGCCGATCAAGCTTGTACAGCGCCCACGTGCACCGCGCGGACAGCAGAAGGTTGCCGTCCGGCGCGACGGCGATCGAGTTGGCATGGAAGTAGTCGATCGGCGCCGCCGGCCGCTGATAGGTCTCATCCAGCCCGATGTGCTCGAGGCTGCGCCATTCGAGCAACACTCGTCCGCTGGCGATGTCGACCTCCTGGACGATCGAGTCCTGGATCGTGCCGTTTGTCGGACCGCCGATCGAGGACAGGTCACCGGGCACGGTCTCGGGGTAACAGAGGCACAGGGCGGTTCCCGCGTGCGTCACCAGGAACTCGTGCACGTCGATGTGGCGCCCATTGCCGGCCCGCACGCGCGCCAACTCCCGATACGAGTTGTCGACGATCACCCCCTCTCCCCGCCCGAATCCCTCAGGGGTCATGGCCCCCTCCCACCACGTCAATACCGGCCGTCCGTGGTAGTGGGATCGCCGGAAGTTACTCAGCCACAGCGCCCTGGAGATTGGCTGGAACCACGCCGGCTCGCCGTGATCGTCGAGCATCAGCGGTCCGGCCTGCGCCTCGCCGCTGGCGCCCGGGCCTAGGAACACGTAGCCGCCTGGCGACGCCACGCCACTCGCGGTTACCGATGGCGGACGTAGGTCGGGCCGCGACGCGAACCTGCGCACGGGCCCGCTTTCGGCGGTCGGGAAGGAGCGCAGCTTGGCGAGAGGCCGGCGATGGTTGCCCGCCAGCGCCGCGATCGCGCCAGCGCCTCCGCCGAGCACCGCCACGCCGGCGGCACCCTTGATAAGGCTGCGGCGCGTGAGTAGGGGCGATTTTGTTTGCGCGCGCGTCGTACTCAAGTGTGAACGGCATATCAAACCGCCCCCACGGAACGCTGAGAGCGTATCGATGAGTTCTGCCGCGGCGGGAGGTCTTAGCGTGTGTACACCAACTACCAGGAGGAGTCGTGAGTACCACCGCAGCCCACGTAGACAAGATCAGCACGGTCGTCGTCCCGGTCGCTGATCAGGATCAGGCGATCCAGTTCTACACCGAGAAGCTCGGCTTCGAGAAGCGCGCCGACATCCCCTTTGGGGATCAGTACCGCTGGGTCGAGGTCGCGCCTGCCGACGCCGTGACGACCATCGCGCTCGCCCCGCCGCCCCCCGGTGGGTCGGCCGGCAAGCGTGAGACCGGGATCAGTCTGCACACCGAGAACATCGAGGGTTACCACTCCGAGCTCAAGGCTCAGGGGGTGGATGTGGACCCCGAGATCAGCCACATGGGTGGTCCGGTGCCGCCCATGTTCTGGCTCCGCGATCCCGAGGGAAACAGCCTCCTAGTCGTGCAGTAGGTGACTGCGCAACTCCGGGCTTCGGACTCGCTCCGCGCGCGCCGCGGATCGCGTCCGGGCCCGGAGCTCCCGCTTGGCAGGGCGAGGTGGATCGGGTGAGTCGCGCCGAGCGCATCATCGCCCGGGTGCGGGCCATCCCTGAAGGGTTCGTGCAGACCTACGGCGACATCGACCCACGGGCCCCGCGCCTGGTGGGGCGGGTGCTCTCGACGTTGCCCGAACCACGCGCGCGGGAGGAGAGCATTCCCTGGCACCGCGTCGTCCGCGCGGATGGCCGGGCGCCAGTGGGCGCTCGGCAGCTTGCACTGCTGCGCCGGGAGGGCGTCCCGGTGGAGGGCGACCGCGTCGACCTCCGCCGCGCCCGCCTGCCGCGCGAACACCTTTGAGCGTCGACCTCTGCCGCGCCCGCCCGCACTGCGAACCGTTGAGCGCAGCGCGGGAAGGATCGCGCCTCTCCCGAGGTCTCTGTTCACGACCGCCGAATTCGGCGGAAGTGAGAACACTCAAAGGGAGTAGCAGATGCACCTACAGCACAGATTCCGCGCCGGCGGTCTCCTCGCCATGGCGGGCGCGTCGCTGCTAATCGCGGCCTGCGGTAGTTCCAGCTCGCACGCCAAGCATGCGGCCAGCAGCTCAAAGTCCACGACAGTCTCCAACGCATCGGACTCGACCGACACCGTGAGGACCGCCCACGGCGCGCTCGGAACTTACCTCGTGGGCTCATCCGGGCATTCCCTCTATCTCTGGCTCGGCGACACGAAGGGCAGATCGAATTGCTCAGGCGCCTGCGCGAAGGCGTGGCCGCCGCTGACCACGACCGCTAAGGCGAGCGCCTCTGGGGGTGCGATGGCCGCCGACCTGGGCACGATCACCCGCGCCAATGGCATCAAGCAGGTCACCTATAAGGGCCATCCGCTGTACTACTTCGCCGGAGACAGCGGGGCCGGCCAGACCAACGGTCAGGGCAGCGACGCGTTCGGCGCCAAGTGGTGGCTTGTCACACCCTCGGGACAAGCGATTGCGAAGCGCTCGGCGGGCGGATCCTCGAGTAGCTCTTCGGGCGGCGCCTACGGGTAGCCGAAGCGCCGGCTCAGACGCCTACGAGTAGCTCAAGCATCCGCTCGGGCGCCCACGCGTAGCTAGAGCGCCCGCGATAGCTAAAGCGCCCGCTCGAGCGCCCGCGTTACGTCCGCAACGAGGTCGACGGTGTCCTCGATCCCGGCACTCAGCCGGATCCACCCTTCATCGATGTCGTCCATCCCCCACCGCGCCCGGCGCTCCGCGGTGGTGTGGATGCCGCCGAAGCTTGTCGCCTGGACGATCAGCTCGGAGGCATCGAGGAACCGCTCTGCCTGCCGGCGATCGTCCAGCACGAAGCTGAGCACCGAGCCGAAGATGCGCATCTGGGCGCGAGCGACGGCGTGGGCGGGATCGCGCTCGAGCCCCGGATAACGGACGAGGGGGATCTGCGGACGCTCGACCAGCAGGTTGGCGAGCGCGGCCGCGTTGGCGCACTGGCGGACGAGCCGCACGTCGAGCGTGGCCAGCGAGCGATGCGCGAGCCACGTCTCGAAAGGGCCCGGAATCGCGCCGGCGAGCGTGCGCCACTCATGCAGGCGCCGAATCCGGTCGCGGTCGCTCGTGGCCACATACCCCAGCAGCAGATCTGAGTGCCCGCTCAGGTGCTTCGAGCCGCTCACCACGACGACATCCGCCCCTAATCGCAGCGGGGTGGTACCCAGCGGGGTGGCAAGCGTGTTGTCGACGACGAGCAGGGCGCCGGCGGCGTGCACAACCTGTGCGAGCGCGCTGATCTCGACTACGTCCAGCCGGGGATTCGACGGCGTCTCGACCCACACCAGGCTCGCGCCGGGCAGCGCCCCGGTGATCGCCTCGAAGCTGGTCGGAACGAGCTTTGCGGGGACGCCGCGCTGGGCGAGGTGCTCGCGCGCGAGCGCGCGGACAGCGGGGTACCCGTCACTGGGAACGACGACCGGGCGGCCCGGCTCACTCAGCTCGAGCAGCACCGCCGCCGCCGCAGCCATGCCTGACGCGAATACGAGCGCACCACCTCCCTCGAGCTCGCCGATCGCTGTCTCGAGCCCGCGCCAGGTGGGGTTGTCCTCGCGCCCATACACATCCGTATGCCCGGTCGTCTCGCCCCGCAGGTGGTACGGGGCGGCGAATGTCGGCCCGGGCAGGAAGGGCTGCTCGTCGCGAGCGCGCGGCTGTCCCGCGCGCACCACCCGCGTCCCAGGGCGGTAGGGCGAGTCCTCTATCCCCAAACCTCTTCTGCGACCTCGACGATCAGACGCAGTTTGTCGGCTTGCTGCTCGCGCGTGAGCAGATTTCCCTCCACCGTGGAGGAGAAGCCGCACTGAGGCGAGAGACACAGCTGATCGAGATCGGCATATCGCGACGCCTCCTCGATGCGGCGCCGCAGCAGATCGCGGTCCTCGAGCTCCCCGCGTTTGGTTGTAACCAGCCCGAGCACAACGACCTTGCCCTTGGGCAGGAACCGCAGGGGCCCGAAACCTCCGGAGCGGGCGTCGTCCCACTCCATGAAGAACCCATCAACGTCCAAGTCGTTGAAGAGCGCCTCCGCGACGAAGTCATAACCCCCTTCCGCCACCCAGGAGGAGCGAAAGTTGCCACGGCACATGTGCGTGGTCACAGACATGTCCGCGGGCCGCTTCGACAGTGCTTCGTTGATGTGGCGGATGTAGGCCTCGTGCTGGTGCTCCGCGTCGCCCCCGATCTCTCGCATGTACTCGCGCTGCTGAGGATCGTTGAGATACGCGAGGCTGGTGTCGTCGAACTGCAGGTAGCTACAGCCGAGCGCGCCCAGGCGGCGTACCTCTTCTCGGTACGCGGCCGTGAGGTCCGCCCAGAACGCGTCCATGTCCGCGTACACCGCCTCGTCGATGGCCGCCTGACCGCCGCGGTAGTGGACCATGCTGGGCGACGGAATCGTCAGCTTGGGGGTCTGCTCAGGGGAGACACACGACTGCAGGAACTCGAAGGCGTCGCCAAAGATCGTCTCCGAGACACCCACGGGGCGGTTCACGCGCAGCGCGGCTGGTGTGAACTCGATGTCGCCCTGCTCGCCCCGGAACTTGACGGCGAGGTTGCCTGGCGCCTGGCTGATGCCATCGAGCGCGTAGATGAAGTCCATGTGCCACGAGGCGCGGCGAAACTCGCCGTCGGTGGCGGTTCGCAGCCCTGCGTCACGCTGCAGCTTGACCGCCTCCCGGATCGCTTCGTCCTCTGCGCCCCGCAGCTGGTGGTCGTCGATCTGACCGGCGGCGTGCTGCTTGCGCGCCTCGAGCAGTTCGGGTGGGCGCAGCAGGCTGCCAACGTGGTCGGCGCGGAAGGGCGGGTTTTCGCGCAGGGCCATCTCAGCACTCCTCGCCGCTAACTGTACGCAGCGAACGCCGGAGCAAGTTTGTCTAAATTCTCCTGGCGCTCTCGACACTACGTTTAAGGGAGCGAGCACCGAGTGCAGAGGTGGACAAGGAGAGGCCGCTCATCGCCGAGCTGAACGAGCACAAGGTCGAGGAGGCGCCCGAACCGCGCCCGATCTATGGCGCCATCACGGACACGCCCACCAGCTACGTGCGCGAGCGGCGGGAAGCTCATCCCCCCCGTGACTATCCGCCGTACAAGTCGACGGCTCTGAGGCATCCCAAGCAGCCCCTCGTCTACCTGCCTCACACCGTGACCGAGGTAACCGGACCTCGGATGGGAGATGCCGAGCTCGGCGAGCTCGACGACGATCTCACGAGACAGCACGGAGGCGAACCGATCGGAGAGCGGATCCTCGTCTCCGGGCGTGTGTGCGATACCGAGGGCAAGCCGCTTCGGGGGACCCTGATCGAGATCTGGCAGGCGAACGCAGCCGGCCGGTACTTGCACCGCTGGGATCGCTGGCCCGCTCCGCTCGACCCCAATTTCTCGGGCGCGGGCCGCTGCCTCACTGACGCCGAAGGTCGCTACGAGTTCACCACGATCAAGCCGGGGCCATACCCGTGGGGCAACCACTACAACGCGTGGCGTCCCGCTCACATCCACTTCTCGATGCTCGGCCGTGCGTTCGCACAGCGGCTGGTCACGCAGATGTACTTCCCGGGCGATCCCTTCTTCCCTTACGACCCGATCTTCAACAGCGTGCGCGATCCTCAGGCCCGCGAGCGCATGGTCTCCAGGTTCCGGATTGACCGGACCCGGCCCGACTGGGCGACCGCTTACGAGTTCGACATCGTCCTGAGGGGGCCCGCCGCCACGCCCTTCGAGCGGGCGCAGACGTGATCTTCGCCACCACCCCTGCGCAAACGGTGGGGCCGTATTTCCAGATCGGCCTGCCCTGGGATCACGGCCCCTTTTCCGTGCCCAGGGGGAGCGCGGGGGCGATCACGATCGCGGGAACCGTGTTCGACGGCGTGGGCGAGCCGGTCCCGGACGCGCTGATCGAGACCTGGCAAGCCGATCCTGATGGCCGCTTCCGCGACCTACACGACCACGCTGGCTCCCGGGAGGCGGCGGGCTTCCGCGGCTTCGCGCGCGCACCAAGCGACGACGCCGGCGGCTTTTGGATCGTGACCGTCAAGCCGGGACCCGTCCCGTGGCCAACAAGTGGTATGCAGGCGCCACATATCGATGCGTCGGTGTTCGCGCGCGGGATGCTCCACCGTTGCGTCACGAGGATCTACTTCGCCGACGAGGCGCGGGCCAACGCGTCGGACCCCCTGCTGTCGAGAGTTCCGGCCGACCGCCGTGCCACGCTCCTCGCCGAGCCGACCGACGATGGGTACCGATTCGACATCCGCCTCCAGGGGCCGGACGAGACCGTCTTCTTCGACGTGTGACGACCTGTTCGCCGGAATTTACGCGCGCGGCGAGGCAACCGCGTGCGTATCTGGCGAGGCCTGGCTCGAGGCGATGCTCGCAGTGGAGGCCTCCCTCGCGCGCGCGTGTGCGTACGAAGGTCTGATCCCGGCGGAGAGCGCCCAGCGGATCGTGGGCGCGTGCGACCCCAACGGCTTCGACGTAGCCGTGATCGCACGCGAGGCCGCTGACCATGCGTCGCCCGTCGTGCCGCTCGTGCGCGCCTTGCGCGAGCTGGTCGGAGACGAGCTGGCGCCCCAGGTCCACCTCGGCGCCACGAGTCAGGACATCCTCGACACCGCGATGATGCTCGTCGCGCGGCGGGCGCTCCAGACCATCCTTGCGGATGCGCGTGCCGCCCGCGATGCGGCGGCGGCGCTCGCGAACCGTCATCGAAGCACCCCCATGAGCGGGCGCACACTGCTCCAGCAGGCGCTCCCGGTGTCGTTCGGGCTGCGCGCCGCGACTTGGCTCGTAGGGATCGAAGATGCTGCCACCCGGCTTGCGCAGGTGCGCGAGCTGGAACTCGCCGTTCAGATGGGGGGCCCCGTCGGAGACCGCTCGCCGGCCGTCGCCGCCCAGGTCGCCGCCGAGCTCCAGCTGGCGGAGCCCGCCATGCCCTGGCACACGACGCGCGTGCGACTTGCCGCACTCGCCGGCGCCCTTGGCGCCATGGCCGGTGCGTTCGCGAAGATCGCGCGCGACGTCACGCTGCTCTCGCAGAACGAGATCGGCGAGGTCCGGGAGGGCCCTGCCACCGACCGCGGTGGCTCGACGGCGATGGCGCACAAGCGCAATCCCGTGGCGTCCGTATCGGTCCTGGCCTGCGCTCGGCGGGTACCGGGGCTGGTGGCGACGCTCCTCGGCTGCATGGAACAGGAGCATGAGCGTGCCGCGGGCGCCTGGCAGGCCGAGTGGGGGACGCTCGCCGATCTGCTTGGCCTCACGGGCTCGGCGGCGAGCTGGGGCCGAGAGCTGCTCGAGCACCTCGAGGTTGACGCTGGTCGCATGCGAGAGAACCTCCAGCAGCTGGCGGCGGCCGGGGTGACCGAAGCGTCGGAGCCAGAGCGCCACCTCGGAGCGGCGTCCGAGCTGATCGACCGAGCGCTGACCACGACCCCCAGGTGAGCGCGCCCTACCTCCGGGCCTCGGGCGCCAAGGCCGCGGCCCACGCCTTCTCAAAAGTCCTCCCGCGCTGGCAGTCCCGCATAGTTCTCGGCCAGGCTCGTGGCCGCCGACCGGGAGCGCTCCAAATAATCCAAGCGCGAGAGCTGAAGCCGACGCTCGAATGGTCCGCTCCCGAGATCGTGGAGCAGCTGCGTCATGTGGTTGGAGAAGTCCTGGGCGCGCCATACGCGGCGCAGCGCCGTCTCCGAGTAGCGGTCTAGCTCGTCGCGTGAGGCATCGCGGTACCGGCGAAGGAGGGCCCTAGCCAGTAGCCGCGCGTCATTGACCGCGAGGTTCAGTCCCTTGGCGCCCGTCGGTGGCACGATGTGCGCCGCGTCGCCGACGAGGAACAGCCCGCCGTGCTGCATCGGCTCGCACACGAAAGTGCGCATCGGCGTGATCCCCTTGTCGACGATTGGCCCCTCGCTCACACGCCAGTCACTGCTCTGAAGCCGTGTCTGCAGCTCAGCCCAGATGCGCTCATCGGACCAGCGCTCCAACTCCTCGTCCGGCGGGACCTGAAGGTAGAGGCGACTGACCTCGGGGGAGCGCATCGAGTAGAGCGCGAACCCGCGCTCGTGCCAGCCGTAGATCAGCTCGTCCGTGGCCGGCGGAGCCTCGGCCAGGATCCCCAGCCAGGCAAAGGGGTAGGTGTATTCGTACTCGGTCAGCACCCCGTCAGGAATCGACATTCGGGACACGCCGTGAAAGCCGTCGCACCCGGCGACGAAGTCGCAGCGGAGCTCTTGTGAGTCTCCGTCCTCGATGCGGAAATGAATCGTCGCTTGCTCACTTTCGAGTTCCTCGAGCTCGAGCTCAGTGACCTCGAAGTGGACGGTCCGGTCCTGCTCGAGCAACGCCGCGAGCATGTCCTTGACCACCTCCTGCTGCGCATAGATCGTGACATGCCGGCCGGTGAGCTCGGCGATCGGTAGGTGCAACGTGCGCCCCTGGCGCCTCAGATAAATGCCGTCGTGCTCGAGCCCCTCGCGTCCCAGGCGCTCGCCCACCCCGAGCGCATGCATCAGGTCGACTGTGTTCTGTTCGAGCAGCCCAGCGCGCACCCGATGCTCGATGTATTCCCGGTCGCGCTTCTCCAGCACGACGCACTCGATCCCCTCGCGGGCCAGCAACAGCGCCAGCGTCAGCCCTGCCGGTCCCGCGCCGACGATCCCGACCTGGGTTCGCACGGTCTTGCGGGACTAGATCGGGTACTCGCGCGGCACTTCCTGAACGGTTATCCAGCGCAGCTCGGTGAACTCCTCGAGTGCTGCCGACCCTCCGAAGCGACCCCAACCGCTTCCCTTCACCCCGCCGAAGGGCATCTGCGGCTCGTCGTGGACGGTCGTGTCATTGACATGGCAGATGCCGCTCTCGATGCGCTGCGCGAGCTCGAGCCCCCTCGCGACGTCGCCGCTGAAGACCGCCGCGGAGAGCCCATACTCGGTGTCATTGGCGACGCGCACCGCCTCATCGGGACCGTCCACCGGGACCACCGCCACCACCGGCCCGAATGATTCCTCGACATACAGGCGCATCTCCGGGGTCACGCCGCTGAGAACGGTCGGCGAGAAGCAGGGTCCTCGCGCTTCAGCTCCGGCCAGCACCTCGGCGCCCTTTTCGACCGCGTCGTGCACGAGCGCGCTGACGCGGTCGACCGCAGACGCGCTCACCAAGGGGCCGATGGCGGTAGTTGGTTCCCGCGGGTCGCCAACCGGCAATGCCTTTGCGCGCGCAGCGAGCTTCTCGCCGAGCTCGCCGGCGATCGCCCGATCGGCTACCACGCGCTCGGTCGACATGCAGATCTGACCCTGGTGGAAGAAGGCACCGAAACTGGCGGCCGCCGCGGCTCGGTCGAGGTTGGCGTCACGCAACACGACCATTGGCGCCTTGCCGCCCAGCTCGAGCAACACACGCTTCAGATGGCGGCCGGCCTTCTCAGCGATGATGCGGCCGACCTTGGTCGAGCCTGTGAAGTTGATCCTGCGCGTGGCGGGATGCGCGATCAGCGCCTCCACGACATCGGCCGCATCGGCCGGGTCGTTCGAGATGAAATTGATCGCGCCTTTCGGCAGTCCCGCGTCAATCAGCGCTCGCGCCACGGCCGCATGCGTGCGGGGCGAGACCTCCGAGGCTTTGAGCACTACCGTGTTGGCGTAGGCGAGCGGCGCCGCGACGGCGCGCGTGGCCAGGATCACGGGCGCGTTCCAGGGGGCGATGGCCACGACCACCCCCGCCGGCTGCCTCACTCCCATGGCCAGCTTGCCGGGGACGTCGGACGGGATTACGTCGCCCTTGAGACCGTACGCCTGGGCCGCGGCCTCGCGCAGCATCCCGGCGGCCAACTCAACGTTGAACATTCCCCAGCCGAATACCCCGCCGGTCTCCTCGGTCACGATCTGCGCGATCTCCTGCTGGCGCTCCATGAGCAGGTCAGCCGCCTTGGAGAGCACCGCCCGTCGCGCTCCGGGCGCGCTGCCTGACCATTCTTCGAAGGCGTCCCGCGCCGCTTCGACCGCGGCGCGCGCATCATCGACTCCAGCGGCGGCGGCGGTCCCGACCACCTCGCCCGTGTACGGAAAGCGCTGTTCGTATTCGCGGCCGGAGGCAGCATCGCGCCACTCGCCTCCGATCAACAACTGCGTGCTCACCATGCTCTACCTCCCGTCTCAGAAGATCACGATCGGCGCCGACTGAGATTAGACCGCCGTGCAACACTGCCCGAGCGATGGGCTCCCTCGAACCGAAGACCACGCTTCAGCCGCGCGGCCCGGCCGCGGCGGTCGTGCTCGACGACCAGCAGGTCGCCGCGATCGGCGAGGGTGCCAAGAGATTTCCTGTGCGCGCCACGATCAACGGCTACAGCTGGCGCACGACCGTGACTCGAATGCGGGGTGAGTTTCTGCTCGGCCTTAATCGCGAAGTGCGAGAGGCCGCCGGCGTGCAGGCCGGTGACACGGTAGACGTGGGGATTGCGCTCGACAGCGAGCCCCGGGAGGCTGACATCCCGGATGCGCTCGCGTCCGCGCTCGCCCGCGACGAGGCCGCCCGTTCCGGCTTCGAGTCGCTCTCGTTCACCCACCGCAAGGAATACGCGCGCCGGATCAGCGAAGCGAAGCGCGATGAGACGCGGGAGCGGCGCATCCAGCAGGCGCTCGAGCGCCTCCGCGAGAGCAAGCCGCCCAGCTGATTTAGGGTTCGGTGAGCGCCGGGCCCGAGGTCCCGCCCCACTCCTCGGGGGCCACGTCGGCGATCGACTGGGAGAAGCTCCACTGGTGGCCGGCCAGGTCCTCTGCGGTGTACTGCCGCTCGCCGTAGGGGAAGTCCCGCGGCTCATCGATGATCTTGACGCCGCGTCGGCGCACACGTTCGAAGTGGGCATCGATGTCATCGATCCTCACCATCAGCGATTGGCGCCCAGGCAACACCTTCGAGGTCCGCGGCTCGGTGACGACGATCGTGCCGCCGCCGAACGAGAGCTGCGCGCGGTGCTCGCCCGCACGCCAGCGCTCGCGGAAACCGAAGCTGTCGCACAGCCAGCGGACGGCCTCGCCGACGTCGTCGTAGTTCAACTGGGGAATGATCGTGCACGGTGGCATGGTGCGGTTGCCTTGTTGCATGCGGTGAGTTTTCGCAGGTTCGCGAGTCTCATGCACACCTAGGACGTCCGCAACACACGGAGGATTAGCTATGAGCCACGCTCACACCGAGCTTGCCCGGGACATGTACCGCGCCTTCGCCGCAGGCGATCGCGCCGCCGCCGAGCGCATCCTGACCGTTGACTTCACCTTCTCCAGCCCGCTCGACGTGGGACTCGACCGCGCCGGCTACTTCGAGCGCTGCTGGCCGGGGGCGGGTCAGGGTCAGGAGTTCGACTTCGCCCGCCTGTTTGAGGTGGGCGACGAGGTGGTCGTGACGTACGACATGACGCGAACCGACGGCGGCCGGGGCCGAAACACCGAGATCCTCACGTTCCGGGGCGAGCGCATCAGCGCAGCCGAGGTCTACTTCGGCTGGAATTTGCCCTAAGGGGTGCGCGATACGCCCATCCCCGACCCGACCCCCACCCTCAAGCCTCACTCGCGCCGCAGGTCCCTGAACATCTCCACGTAGAAGGGCCCGAACCCCTCGCGCTCGTAAAACCTGCGGGCGCCCTCGTTGGTGTGAACCAGCCCGACGGCCAGCGCATCGGCGCCCCGCTCGCGGGCCGCGCGCTCGGCCTCGGCAATCAGCTCGTGGCCGACGCCCGCTCCGCGCTCCTCGGGCAGCACGGCGAGCGTCTCCACCTCGACCACGCGCTCGCCCAAATCCCAGGTCGCGGGTGCCGCTCCCACGGTGACCATCGCGTAACCCACGGCGCGACCTTCGCGTTCGGCGATCAGCAGCACGGCGTCATCGCCCGCGAGCCAGCGCTCGTATAGAGGACGCCGACGGCGCCAGCTGGTCTGGGCGGTGCGCACCGGCGCAACCTCCCGCCCCACCTCGGCGTGGTGGCTGAACAGGGCATGCCACAGCGGCTCGAGCTCATCGATTCGTTCGGGTCCGGCGCGCACTATCGAGATCACGCTCGGGAAGGATGCCAAGCCTGAGCGCGTCTGAAGTTCCGAGAACCACGACTTCTACACAGGAGGGAGCTCATGACGTCCACCAAACCCACGCTCGCCGCCGGAGCGGCTGCCGCATCCCTGATCGCCGCATCTGCCGCTCTGGCAGCGACGCCCGTGCACAAGCCCTACCTCGGCCGCTTCCACAAGATCACGCACCTCTCGAGCACGGTGCCGGCGACCGGACCGGCCAAGGGCGATCAGAACCCTTACGGCGTCGCCGTCGTCAGCCGCTCGGTCGGCAAGCTCGTGAAAGGCGACGTGCTGGTCTCGAACTTCAACAACGCGAACAACCAGCAGGGCACGGGCTCGAGCATCGTGGAGGTATCGCCCAGCGGCCATGCGCGCGTGTTCGCCGTCGTTCCGCAGCCCACCAAGACGAAGGCCGTTGGTCTCACTACGGCGCTCGTCGAGCTCCCCAGGGGGTTTGTCGTCGTCGGCAGCCTCCCCGCCCCGGGCGGCTCCTCGGCCAATATGACCGCCGGCGCGCTGACGGTCCTCAACTCCAAGGGGCGCGTGGTCAAGACGATCAAAGGCAAGGACATCAATGGTCCCTGGGACATGACCGCGGTGACGCAAAAGAACAGGGCCACGCTGTTCGTCACCAATGTCCTCAACGGAACCGTCAAGGCGGCCGGCAAAGTCGTTGACAAGGGCACGGTGGTGCGCATCGGCCTGAAGCTCTCGCACAGCGGCGTCACAACGACCTCGAACAGAGTGATCGCGACCGGCTTCGGCGAGCGCACCGATCCGAGTGCGCTGGTCGTGGGGCCGACAGGCGTCGGCCTCGGGCGAGGCGACACGCTCTACGTCGCCGATGCGTCGGCGAACCGCATCGCCGCGATCCCATCCGCACTGACCCGCACGACCAGCGTGGGGCAGGGCGGCATGACCGTCTCCAAGGGCCGCTTCCTCAACGATCCCCTTGGGCTGGCGATCGCACCGGGCGGCGACATCGTCTCCACGAACGGCGGCGACGGTAGGGCCGTCGAGACCACGCCGGCGGGCAAGCAGTCCGCAAAGACGCTGATCAAGAACGGAGCGGGCGACCTCTTCGGGCTGGCGATCGCGCCCAAGGGTGCGGGCGTCTACTTCGTCAATGACGCGGGCTCCGGGCCGGCGAGGAACTCGCTCGAGCTGCTGCACTAAGGGGGCGCTGCTGAACCGACACAGGTCAGCTGACGCAAGTGCTCTCTTCTCTCTGTTCCGGGCCGCGCATGCGCGGCCCGGCCGGACGGAACATGTTCCGTCTCACGGCCGGCGCACATGTGCGCCGGCCAAATGTCTACAGCTGCAAGGCCTTCACGGTCAAGAACTCCTCGAGGCCATAGCGGCCGAGCTCGCGACCGTGCCCCGACTGCTTGTAGCCCCCGAAGGGAGCGAGCGGATTGAAGGCCCCGCCGTTGATTTCCACCTGACCGGTGCGGATGCGGCGGGCGACCCGCTGGGCGCGCTCCGCGTCCGAGGACCACACGCCCCCCGCGAGCCCGTAGTCGCTCGAGTTGGCGAGCCTGACCGCGTCCTCCTCGTCCTCGTAGGGCATCAGCGCGAGCACCGGACCGAAGATTTCCTCGCGCGCGATCGTCATCTCGGGGCCAACCTCCGAGAAGACGGTGGGCCGCACGAAGTACCCGCGGTCGATGCCTTCCGGGAGCTCGGCGCCTCCCGTCACGAGCTTCGCGCCCTCCTCGAGGCCCTTGCGGATGTAGCCGCGCACCCGCTTGAGCTGAGCCTCGGAAACCACGGGGCCAAGCCGCGACTCGGACGCGAAGGGGTCCCCGGGCCGGAAGCGCTCGGCAGCCGCCTGGGCGATCCTCTCGGCCTCCTCGAGCCGCGTCCGCGGGACCAGCATGCGCGTCAGGGCGCTGCACGTCTGACCCGAGTTGAGAAAGCATTTGGACACCCCGTCCGGGACCGCCTGCTCGAGGTCGGCGTCCTCGAGGATCACGTTGGGCGACTTGCCTCCGAGCTCGAGCGCGACCTTCTTGACGGTGGGGGCGGCAAGCTCAGAGACCCGGCGTCCAGCGCGGGTCGAGCCCGTGAACGAGATCATCTCGAGCGAGGGATGCGCGGCCAGGGCCTCGCCCACCACCGGCCCATAGCCCGTCACGAGATTGAACGCGCCCGCGGGCAGGCCGACCTGATCGATCACCTCTGCCAGCACGAAGGCATTCAGCGGGGCAACCTCCGAGGGCTTGACCACGACCGTGCACCCGGCCCCCAGGGCCGGGGCGACCTTGGCGGCGATCTGGTGCAGGGGGTAGTTCCAGGGGGTGATTGCGCCGACCGCGCCGATCGGCTCGCGCACGAGCAGCGAGTTGCCTACGCGCTCTTCCCAGGCGGTCTCCTTCATCACCTGCGGCATCGAGGCGAAGTCGGTGCGCGGCAAGGCCGCCTGGATCACCTTGGCGAGCTTGACGGGCATCCCCACCTCCTGCGCGATCAGCGCGGCGAGGTCGTCCATCCGCTCGCCGAGCCCGCGCGCGATCGCCTGGAGCGCGTCCGCGCGCTCGTCCACAGTCGTCGCAGACCAGTCCTCGAACGCCTTCCTCGCGGCCGCGACGGCTTTCTCGACGTCCTCGGGCGCTCCCTCGGGTACCGACCCGAGCGGCTCCTCGGTGGTGGGGTTGACGACTTCAATCCTGCCGTCGCCCGCGGGCGTCACCCACTCCCCCCCGATGTAGAGGTGCTCCCGGGTCGCGGTGGAATGAGTCGTGGCGGCCATGGGCATGAACGTTAGCTCGGGGGCCTCCGCGCTGGAAACACGAAAAGCGACAGCAGCGTAAATTTCGCGCATGGCACCGGTTGCGCCGTCGCGGGCGGGGATCTCGGCGATCGCCGCCTTGCCCGCGACCGTTGCGCGAGCAGCACGCGGTGGCCCCCGCGCGGTCAAGGACGTGATCGCGGCAGCGATTCCCCCAGGCGATCTCGACGCGCGCGACACGGACTACATCCGCGAGACGCTGCCCGGGCTGTGGCTGCTGGCGAGCCGCTATTTCCGCGCCGACGTCGACGGCCTGCACCACCTCCCGTCCGAGGGGCCGGTGCTGATGGTCGGCAACCACTCGGGCGGCATCGTCGCTCCCGACATGTTCGTGCTCGTGCTCGCGTTCAGCACCTACTTCGGCGTCGAGCGGCCCTTCTACCAGCTCGCCCACAACCTGGTGGTGTCCGGGCCGACGGGGATGCTCGTCCGCCGGTACGGGACCGTGGCGGCCAACTCGCGCAACGCCGAGCTGGCACTGGAGGCGGGCGCGGCGGTGCTCGTGTACCCGGGCGGCGACCACGAGGTCTTTCGGCCGAGCTGGGAGGAGGCCAGCGTCGACTTTGGCGGACGCAAAGGCTACGTGCGCACAGCGCTCAAGTTGGGGGTACCGATCGCCCCGGTCGTCTCGATCGGCAGCCAGGAGACGGCACTGTTCCTTACGCGCGGCGAGCGCCTGGCCAAGTTGACGGGAGCCGACCGGCTGCTGCGACTCAAGACCCTGCCATTCATGGTCGGCTTGCCGTTCGGGCTCCAGCCCGCGCTGTTCGGGCATCTGCCGCTGCCGGCCAAGATCACCGTGCGTGTGCTGCCACCGATCGAGCTGCGGGAGCGCTACGGCAAGGACCCCGATGTTGGAGAGATCGACCGCGACATCCGGGCGCAGATGCAGGACATCCTTACCTCGCTGGCCGAAGAGCGACGGCTGCCGGTGATCGGATGACTCCGCGTGGCGGAGGAGCTCACCGATGAGGGTCGAGCAGCAGACCCTGGTAGAGGCCCCGCGCCGGCGCGTGTGGGAGGTGCTCGCGGATCCATCGCGCTACCCGGAGCTGCTCGACGGCATCACCGCCTGCAATCCCGAGGACCCCGCGCGCGAGCCGGGAGCCGGTGCGCGCTATCGCATCCGCTACCGCGTCGGCGCCACCGAGGTGGCGGCCGTGGTCGAGATCCTCGAGTACGACCCCGAGCGCGACATCTCCTGGACTTCCATCACGGGTATCGAACAGCGCATCCACCTGCGCCTGCGCGACGGCGGCGCGGGCGCCACGCGCCTGCAGCTGCGCATCTCCTACGGCGCCCCTGGGGCGCTCCTGGGCACACTGGCCGAGCTCGTCTCGCGGGGCGAGGTCTCGGGGCTTGCGCGCCGCTGGGTCGAGGGGGTCAAGGCCGCCGCCGAGGGCGCGGCTGTCTCCAACGGCGGGGGCCTCGGGAGCATCCCGGGCCGGCTGCTGCACGAGGCCGGCAACGCGCTGGTGCTGGCGCGCGCGGGCCTGATCGCGCCGATGCGCCCGGACAAGCTGGCGCGCATCGGGCTGGCCGCCAGCCGCTACGGCGCCTCGCTGGCGACCGGCTTGGTGGCTGGCGCCATCCGCCACCCCGAGCGCACCATGCTCGTTGACGAGCTGGGAATGCTCACCTACGAGGAGCTCGACCAGCGCACCAACGCGATCGCCCACGGCCTGCTGGCGGCGGGGGTGGCCGCCGGCGACCGCGTCGGGCTGATGTGCCGCGATCATCGCGGCTTCGTCGAGGCGGCGGTCGCGGTGGGGAAGATCGGTGCCGATGTCCTGCTGCTCAACACCTCGTTCGCCGGACCGCAGCTGACCGAAGTGTGCAAGCGCGAGCACGCCGTGGCGCTGATCTACGACGAGGAATTCTCGGAGCTGATCCACGAGGCGGGACGCCGCCGGAAGCGCTTCCTCGCCTGGCAGGACTCAGACGACGCCGCCGACCCGCGGCTGGAGGAGCTCGCGAGCAGCGGCGCCGTCTCGGCGCCGCCGCGGCCCGAGCGCACTGGCCGCCTGACGATTCTCACCTCGGGGACAACCGGGACGCCGAAAGGGGCCTCGCGCGAGCACACGCCGCTGACGCTCGACCCGCCGGCGGCGCTGCTCGAGCGGATCCCGATGCGCGAGGGCCAGAGGGTGCGGATCGGGGCGCCGCTGTTCCACGCCTGGGGGCTCTCCAACTTTGCCCTCGGGCTGGCGCTCGGCTCGACCTTCGTGCTGCGCCGCCGCTTCGATCCGGCACAGTGCCTGGCCGACATCGCGGAGTTTCGCTGCGAGGTGCTGGTGGTGGTGCCGGTGATGCTGCAGCGCATACTGGCGTTGCCCGACACCGAGCGCGAGCGCTACGACACAAGCTCGCTGCGCGCTGTGTGCGCGAGCGGCTCGGCACTCCCGGGCGAGCTCTCCAACCAGTGGATGGACGAGTTCTCCGACAACATCTACAACATGTATGGCTCGACCGAGGTCGCGGCGGCCACGCTGGCCCGGCCGCGCGATCTGCGCGCCGCGCCAGGCACGGCCGGCAAGCCCACGCGTGGCAGCATCGTGCGGCTATTCGACGAGCACGGACGGACCATGCCGCAGGGCGAGACGGGCCGCATCTTCGTGGGCAACGCGATGTTGTTCGAGGGCTACACGGGCGGCGGTGGCAAAGATCGCCGGGCCGACTTGATGGCGACCGGGGACATCGGCTACTTCGACCCGGCCGGGCGGCTGTTCGTCCAGGGGCGGGACGATGAGATGATCGTCTCGGGCGGGGAGAACGTGTTCCCGAAGGAGGTCGAGGAGGTGCTGGCGACCCATCCCGCGGTGGCCGAGGCGGCCTGCCTAGGAGTCGACGACGAGAAATTCGGGCAGCGCCTGCGCGCGTTCGTGGTCCTGAGCGACGGCGGCAAGGCCTCGGAGGACGAGCTTAAGGACCACGTCAAGTCGAACCTAGCGCGCTACAAGGTCCCGCGCGAGGTGGTCTTCCTCGACGAGCTGCCGCGCAACCCCACGGGCAAGGTGCTCAAGCGAGAGCTCCAGGAGCTGAAGACCGACGGAGAAGACGCGGGGGCGGGCTGCGGTTCGAAGTCGAAGAAGCAGAAGACGAAGCTCTCGTGAGTAACTTCGCCAACGAGCTGGCAAGTGCCGTCGCCGAGCATCCAGAGTCTCCGGCGATCAAGCTCGACGACATCGTCCTCAATTACCAGCTGGTCGACGAGGCCACCGTTCGCGTCGCTGGGCTGCTGCGGAGCAGGGGCGTCGAGAGGGAGGCGCGCGTCGGCATGCAGCTGCCCAACGTCCCTTACTTCCCCGCCCTGTACCTGCACCGTCGACGAGGACGGCTACTACTTCATCGTCGACCGTAAGAAGGACCTGATCATCCGCGGCGGCTACAACGTCTATCCGCGCGAGATCGAGGAGGTGCTCTACGGGCATCCGGCTGTGCGCGAGGCGGCGGTCGTGGGCGTGCCTCATTCCTCCTTGGGGGAGGAGGTGGGCGCCGCCGTGGCCCTCAAGGAGGGGTGCGAGGTCGCGCCGGAGGAGCTGCGGGACTATTTGAAGCAGCGCCTGGCGGCGTACAAGTACGCTCGCGTCGTGTGGATCGTTGACGAGCTGCCCAAAGGCCCCACGGGCAAGATTCTCAAGCGCGAGATCGAGCTCCCGGAGGCGGTCAAAGCGGGGTAGATGACTCGGCCGGCGCAGGGTGTCGCGGCCCCGGCTGGCAGGTGGCCCCGGAGGCCTACGCCGCCGTCCCGGCCAGCTCCTCCAGCGCGACGTCGGCGCTCTGGAGCGCGGCGCGGTTGACCTCACGGCGCGAGCGAATCAGCGTCTGGACCTTGTCGTTGACGTCCCAGACGTTGACGTTCATGCCCGCGATCACGCGCCCGTCCTTGAGCCAGAAGGCGACGAACTCGCCGCCCTCGCTCTCGCCGCGCAAAACGACCTCGTCCCAGCTCGAAGCGTGGCCCGAATACTCCATGCCCACGTCGTATTGATCGGAAAAGAAGTACGGGAGACGCTCGTAGCCAGAAGAGTCGCCAAGCATCGCCCGCGCGGCCGCCGGGCCCTGGTTCAGGGCATTTGCCCAGTGCTCGACGCGAACGCGCTGATCGAAGAAGGGGTGCCAAGCGTTGGCGACGTCGCCGGCGGCGTACACGTTCGGCGCCGAGGTGGTGAGCGTCGCATCGACGACGATGCCGTTGTGGACCTCGAGTCCGGCGTCGCGCGCGAGCTCCACTCGCGGGGCCACGCCGATGCCGACCACCGCGAAGTCGCACTCGACCACCTGCCCGCCGGTCGTCTTTATGCGCGCGACGGTCCCGTCACCGTCGAACGACTCAACGCCCTCGCCGAGCAGGACCCTCACGCCATGCTGGGCGTGGACGTCGCGGTAGAAGGAGCCGATCTCCTCGCCGAGGATGGTCTCGTAAGGGACGCTCAACGGATCGATCAGCGTGACCTCGAGTCCCAACTGGCGCGCCGAGGCGGCGACCTCGGACCCGATCCAGCCCGAGCCCACGACCGCGACCCGGGCCCCAGCCTGTAGACGCTCGCGCAGGGCATCGCTGTCGCCCAGCGTGCGGAGGTAATAGATGCCCTCGAGCTCAGCGCCCGCCACGGGAATGCGACGAGGTTCGGCGCCGGTCGTGATGAGCAGCTTGTCGAAGGACACCTCCTCGCCGCCCCCCAGCGTGACAGTGCCGGCGCCGGGATCGATCGCGACGGCTTCCGTACCCGTGCGCAGCTCGATTCCGCGCTCGGCATAGAAGCTCTCGGGATGGACATACGCCTTTTCGCGTTCGGCCTCGCCGCGTAGGTAGTCCTTGCTCAGCGGCGGTCGCTCGTAGGGCCGCTCCGCTTCCGCGCCGATCAGGACGACCTCCCCGTCGAAGCCGCGCTCCCGCAGCTCCTCGGCGGCCTTGGCCCCGCCAAGCGATGCGCCGACGATCACAAATTTCTGCTTGCTCATCTCTCCCTCCGCGTAGAGTAGGTCTAAGCCTTGCAGGTGGACGTGGTCGCCGCGCATCGGCCGCGGAGCGGAGTAACTTCAGCGCCATGGCCCGCCTCACCGGCCTTCCGGAGGACGCGAACCCCTTCACCCGAGTGGTGTACCCGCTCACGCGTCGCCGGGTTGGGCGGATGATCGAGACGGTCGCGGTGGCGGCACGCCACCCCCGACTGCTGCTGGCGATGATGGGCTTCGAGCAGGCGCTGAGCGGCGCACATCTGCTCGACCATCGCGTCAAGGTGCTGGCCGAGCTTCAGGCCGCGTCTCGCATCGGCTGCCCCTTCTGACTGGACATCACCTCGGCCTCGGCCCGTGCGGCCGGCGTCAGCGAGGAGCAGATCCAGGCGCTGCCCGAATACGGGGAGAGTGGTCTCTTCTCGGAGCTCGAGAAGCTGGCGATGGACTATGCAATCGAGATGACGAGCACGCCGGTCGAGGTTCCCGATCAGCTGTTCGAGTCGCTCCGGGCGCGGCTCGACGATGCCCAGCTGCTCGAGCTGACCTACACGATCGGCTATGAGAACTACCGCGCACGCACGGCACACGCGCTCGAGGTCGGGCCGGCCGGCTTCAGCGAGGGCGCTGCGTGTGCGGTGCCGTACCGCCCGGCCGCACGGACGCTGAGCTGCGCCGCCGTCGGCGTGCTCGCCAGGACCAGGCGGCGGATCAGCCGAGGTTGGGCAGACTCAGGTACAGCGGCTTGATGAGGTCGGTCTTCGGCTTGACCGAGAGGATCAGCGGCGGCCGAGGCGTCTGATTGAAGTTGAAGTCGTTGATCAGGTTGCCCAGCCGAGGGGCGTTTTCGCGCACGTCGGGCCGGGGATCGGGCCGGCCGTCGGTGGCCGGGTTGAGGCGCTGGCCGTGCAGGAAGTCGTCCTCGATGAACTTGACGTAGGCGTCGAAGCTCAGCGTCTGATGGTCGATGAAGCCCTTCCTCGCGTACGGGCTGATCACCATCGCCGGCACCCGCAAGCCATATCCGTTCTGGTCAATGCGCGGGGGCTGGACATGGTCGTAGAAGCCGCCCCAGTCATCCCAGGCGAGAAAGATCGCGGTCGACTTCCAGTCGGCGCTTTTCATGATCGTGTTGATCAGGCCAGTGACGTAGGTCTGGCCGGCGCTGACTCGCGCGGGGGGATGTTCTGAGACGTGGCCGTTGGGGACGATCCAGGAGACCGCCGGCAGCGTGCCGCTGCGGGCCGAGGCATAGAAGCTAGAGAGCGACTGGATGTCGTCCAGCTGGCCGTCCTGATGCACGTCCACGAAATACCGCAGCGGATTCCAGATCCCCGGTGTCTTGGCCCCCTGCGGCACCGGCTTACAGGAGATCGCGCTATTGAGCTCACAGTCCGGCTCGGGGCCTTTGAGCACGTAGTAGCGCCAGCTGACGTGGTACTTGTGCAGAAGCCAGGTCAGGTCCGTCCAGGCGTAATCGGGCGGGTGGGTTGGGCGCTGGGCTCCCGTGCCGAAGTCCGGCGGAAAGGCAGGCTTGTTGGGCGCATTGCGGCAGCTCATGGGGTCCCCGTTGGCGCACAGCGCCGACCACTCCGAGACCATGTACAGGTGCGCCGGGAGGCTCCAGGAGAGGTCTGACTGGAACATGTGGTCCTGGAGCACGAAGTTGCGCGCGTAGTCCCAGTAGTTGGGGATGTCGCTGCCGTTGTGGTAGCCCATGACATCCGCCTTCGCGCCCTCGGCCTGCGCACAGTTGGGGTTGCCGAACTGGCAGCTGCGCAGCGCCGCATTCGCCTGTACCTCGAACCCGTTCATACGGCCGGCGTCGATGTCCCTGATCGCGTCGCCCGTGTTATGCGGGCCGCCGTAGTTCTCGTCGTTCCGATCGTGAAACGGCTTCACGCAGGGGGTTTGATAACGGCCATGCCGATGGTGATGGGGATGGCGGGAGAGGTAGAAGCCGAACTGGCTGGCGGGCACACACGGCAGGGGACCGGGGTTTCCGGCCACCCCCGGAATCCCGTTTGCGCCGGGATAGGTGCCGAAGTACGAGTCGAACGAGCGGTTCTCCTGCATGATGATCACGATGTGGCGGATCTTGTGGATGCCGGTCTCGGGCACCGGGGGCGGCGGGGTGAAATGCGTCTTGATCTCGGCGCGCGGCTTGACGTGATGCGAGCCACCACAGGCCGCGACCAGCGCCGCGCAAGCAACCGCCATCACAAGCAGGAACAGCCGGCGGTGAATGGATCGCATTGATGGCATTGGCAGTGCCAAGAACTCAGAAGCCATCAGCGAGTCACGGATCCCGTGCACTAGCGGAGCGCGCCCCCTCGCTACCGGGCAGTGTATATGGACCGGCCTCACCGCCCAAGCAAAAGCCGCAGCAACCCGATAGCCGCGACCGCCGCGGCCATCCCCGCGACGGTCAGCCCGAGTGAGCGGCCGGCCGCCACGGTGGCAGCCAGCATCACAACGATCGCAACAAGCGCCGCCCCGAGTCCCACGCCGGCGAGCCAGGCTGGATCTCGGCGGGGCCCCGCAGCCAGCTCGAGGCCGACAAGCAGCGCTGCCGCAACCGCGGGAACAAGGAACGTCTCGGTCATGCGGCCGCGGCATGCGCCGCCTGCGCCTGAGATCTGCGGTGGTGGCGAGCGGGACCTGTAACGGCTGATCCTCGCGCCAGCGGGCCACGGGCGCACCCAGCGCGTGCAGCCGGGTGCGCGCCGCCTCGCGCTCCAGCAGCCACAGCCGGCGGGCAAGGGCGTCAGTGTCCGCCCCGCCTGGCGGGGCGAACGGCTCCGGCGAAACCTCGACCACCGCGAGGTCGAAGCCGCGGGAGCGCAGGTTCAGCAGCGCGTCGATGAAGCGGTCGTCGAGCAGCGGTGAGATCGCGATCACCAGCGCCTTCGCCGGCAACAGCCGCCGCGGCACAAACGACACGTCCTTGTGGGCGTAGGAGAAGACCACCTGACTGCCCAGCAGCGCATCGATGATCCGGTAGAGCTGTGCCAGCCCCAAACGCGGCTGCACGCCAGCCAGCATCGCCCCGAAGCCCACCACGCCGACGCGATCCTTGCGCGCCAGGTAAGCGCCCGCCAGCGAGACCGCCGCCCGGACCGAAGCGGCCAAGGTGCCGCTGTAGTCCGCCCCCGCCTCCGCGTAGGTATCGACGAACAGGAGCACATCGGCGTTGCGCTCAGGATGGCGCTCCGAGACATAGGGAGACCCCTTCCTTGCTGTCAGACGCCAGTTGATTCGACGCAGCCGGTCACCGGACGCGAAGAGACGGTTCTCCGCGAACTCGATGCCCTCGCCTCGTTCTCTGGCGCTGCGGCTGCCGGTCGTCGCCTGCAGCTCCAACGGGGCGAGCAGCGCGCGGAGGGTCTCGCGCCGGGGAAATGCGAGCAGGGAACCGAGCGGGACCCCAGCGAGCTCGTACGAAAGCAGCCCGCACGCATCCCGGGCCCGCCCCTCGATCATGCCGAGGTCATAGGCGCCCCAACGGCGCGCGCGCAGTTCCAGCTTGACTTCCCGGCGCTCGCCCGGCTCGAGACGCCCCGGCCAACGCGCAGTTGTCGTGTCGGCCAGCTGCACGCCGTCGCTGAGCCGCGGCACGAGCTCCAGACCGTGGACCGTCGAATCCGCATCGAGTTCGAGCGTGACCGCCACCGCCTCGCCTTCCAGGAGCCTGCGTCGGGTGACGACAACGGAGGTCTCCAGCTGTGGAGCGCGCGCCAGCACCAGCCCAACCGCCACGTACACGGCAAATGGAGCAGCGAGCGCGACCAACTGAGGAAGTCCCAGCGCGAGTCCCGCCACCGATCCGAACGCCGCCAGCGCGGTGTAGATCTGGAGCTTCCGCGTGGGGGTGCCGTTCAAGGACGTGGCTCGGTCGGAGGCGTGGGGACCGACGCGAGGCACTCGTGCACGACGTCCTCGGCGTCGACCTGCTGAACCCAGAGCTCGGGCCGCAGCGTCAAGCGATGCGCCAACGCGGGCACCGCAACCGCCTTGACGTCATCGGGCACGGTGAAGTCGCGCCCATCGAGCACCGCGCGCGCACGCGAGAGCTTCATCAGCGCGAGCGTCCCCCGGGGGCTGGCTCCCACCTGCACGCTGTGACTCTCCCTGGTGGCGGCGACGATCGCCACCATGTACCGACCGATGCTCTCGGACACGTAGACGCCTTCGATCGCGCGCTGCATCGCCACAAGCTGCTCGCGACTCACGACCGGGCTCAGCTTGGGCTCATCCGTCCGGCGCTCCATTCGCCGCCGCAGGATCAGCCACTCGTCCTCGGGCGCGGGATAGCCGACTCGCAGCCGCACGAGGAAGCGGTCCAGCTGGGCCTCTGGCAGCGGGTAGGTCCCTTCGTACTCAATCGGGTTCTGGGTGGCGAGCACCAGGAAGGGACGCTCCAGGAGCCGCGTGCGCTCCTCGATCGTGACCTGACGCTCCTGCATCGCTTCGAGCAGCGCGGCCTGGGTCTTGGGCGGCGCGCGGTTGATCTCATCGGCCAGGAGCACGTTGGTGAACACGGGACCTGGCCGGAACTCGAACTCGCTGGTGCGCTGGTTGAAGATCGAGGAGCCCGTCACGTCGGAGGGCATGAGGTCGGGCGTGAACTGGACGCGCGCGAACTGCGCGCTGGTGACGGCCGCGAATGAACGGGCCATCAGGGTTTTGGCCAGCCCCGGATAGTCCTCGATCAGAACGTGGCCGTCCGACAGCAGCGCGATCAACGCGAGCTTGAGCGCCCCGCGTTTGCCGATCACCGCCCGCTCCAGCTCGTCCAAGATCGCGTTGGCGCGGGCGGCGGCTCGATCTAGTGCGGGCGTCTCGAGCGGGTCGCTCACAACCGCTCCAGCCGCTCGACGAGGCGCTCGAGCGTGCTGAGCTCGAGACCTGGAAGGCGATGATCGGAGGGACGGGGGCGGTCGGGCTTGACGATCTCCCAGAGCTCGTCGCCCAGCAGCGCCCGTGCCCGCTCGCTGTCGGCGTCGAGCCGCACGCCGCGCCGGCGCAGGAGCGCGACCGCGATCTCGCGTAGAACCGGCCTCACCCGCACTTGGACGTCACCCGCCGTGTGACGCCCCGAGCCGACCATCCATTCGAGCTGTTCGAGCGCGCCGGGTCGGGATTGATGCGCTCGGGCCGTTCCGCCGCGCGAGCGCTCGGGTCGCCGCGGGACGAGGGCGGCAAGTAGGACCACGCCCAGCACCAGCGCCAGCAGCTCGAGTACGAGGCTCACGCCAGCGTCTCCTGGTGCGCCATCTCGGACAACTCTTCCCCCACCGCCGACAGCGACTTGATCGCCTGCGCTCGGAGCGGCTCGCCGACCGCACCCGCTCCGAACCGCGCCCGCTCGAACAAGGACGTCAGCTCGTGCAGGGGTCGCTCGCTCAGCTCGAGGTGGAGCTGAGCGCGCCCCGAGTACTCGCGCGGCGCCTCCCACGCTCGTCTCGGCAGGCCGACATCGGCCAACGCGCTCTCCATCCGCCGGTACGCGGCGATCACCGCCCGGCGCGGATCGGGCTCGCTGCGGAGGTCATCGAGCGAGGCGATCACGACCTCGTGCAGCCGCTCGGCGTACTGCGGCGCCCGAGGGCGCTCGACAGGCTCCTCGAGGCGGCGACGCAGCGCCACCACCAGCAGGACCGCCCCAACGGCGCCGAGGACCACGCCGATGACCGCTGGGACGATCCATGTTGGCGCGGCGTAGGTAGAACCCTGCTGCGGCGGCGGGGCGCCGACGGGCACCGCGATCTTCCCTCTCGGGGGCACGATCACGGTGCGGGAGTGGGAGCCGGCCACGGCCGCCGCGAAGATCACCGCGCCCAGGACCAGCGGCGCCAGCAGCGCGAGCAACTTGGCGGCCCGCGGGATCAGGATCACCCTCCGCGGCGGCCGTTCGGCCGCCCGCCTTCGCAGCAGCCGCCAATTGAAAGACACGAAGATTCCGAGTAGCGCCACCAGGACGCCCGCACCCGCCAGCACCAATGCCCACGGCGGCGCGTTGATCTGCGACCTGCCGGCGCCCGCCGGGGGCAGCGCCTCGCCCACTCCGCTCAGCGGCTGCCGACTGGCGATCGCGGTCAGAGCGAGCAGCGCGGTCACCGCGGCGGCGAACATGAGCGCCGTCGTCGTGGGCGACCACTTTCCCGGTCTGCCTGTGAGTTGCACGCCGATCACCTCCGTTTTGTATCGATCCGTGGGGTGGAGGCATACAGCAGCGCCCTCTCCCCCAGCAGCGCCAGTGCCATGCCACGCAGCATGCGCCCGCTCAAACCGCGCCCGATGCCAACAACACGACAAACAGCACGTAGGCGGCGATGACGAACGCGCCCTCCGCCCGCCTCAGGCCCTTCTCTACGTAGGCGATCGCCAGAGCCAATACCGTCAGGCCCAGATACCACGCCGCCACGAGCGTGGTCTTTCCTGATCCTGCGCTGAGACCGACGATCGTGGCGGGCAGCAACAACCCCGCGGTCGCATTGAGCGCGTTGCTGTTCATCGCCGTGCTAAGGGTCGCGGCGCCGCGGCCCCGCAGGGCGAGGTATACGGCAGCGACCACATTGGGGAGGCTGGTGACCCCAGCCAGGATCAACCCACCCAGCACGATCTGGGATAGCCCGAGATGCCCGCCCAGCCTGGCGGCGGCCTTCTCCATGGCGATGCTGGCGGCGATCACGACGATCACCGCGCCGCCGGCCACCACGGCATCGGCTCGGCGGCCAGGCCGCAACTCGATCGTGCCCGCTAGCTCCAACTCCTCGTCGGCGAGCGCGGAGATCAACCACGCGCTCAATCCACGAGCAACTCGCGTCCGCGCGAACAGCTCGCTGCGCGAAAGCCATTCCTGCCGCATCCCCAGGACCACCAGGTACGGCACAAACGCGCACAGCGCGATCCCCAGCCCGGCGCCGGGACTCAACCCCCTCACCGCGACCGCTACGACCACAGCTGCGACCCAGACAGCCACCAGACCCTGCAAGACGATGACCCGGCGGTGCAGGGCGATGCGTCCCGCGACCACCGCGGCAAACCCGAGCAAGGCGGCCAGGTTGAAGACGTTCGACCCCAATGCAACGCCCGCACCGATCGTCGCCTGGTGGGTCGCGACGGCGGTCACCGCCGCCGTGATCTCAGGCGCGTTGGCGCCCAGGGCGGCCACCACCCCGAGCAACGACTCCGACAGGCCGAGCCGAGTCCCAAGGCGCTCGAGCCGCGTCACCAGCAACCAGCTCGAGGAGAGGCTGACAAGCGCGCCGGCAACGAACACCAGCGCGAGCAATCCATCAGCCATCGCCGCCTCCGCTCAACGCGCGTGCTTGATAGCGCGTACCGCTAGCGGTGCGCGTAAGAGGAGCACTCTGGACGGGACTCTGGATCAGCGCGGCCTCCCTTAAACAGGCACGCCGACCAGCCTTCCCGGCACTCCTGAGAGTCAGTCTAACCCGAGCTCGCGCCCGTTGGGACGCAGGATCGCTGTCACTTCACGCCCCCTAGCGCCTCCGATAGTGCGTCCCGGGCGGCCTCCAGCGCCTGCGGCATCACACGGGTGTCCGCGAGCACCGGCATGAAGTTGTTGTCCCCCTGCCAGCGCGGGACGACGTGCAGATGGAGGTGGTCGGCGATCCCGGCCCCGGCCACCTCGCCCAGGTTGAGGCCGACGTTGAATCCCTGCGGCGCCATCGCGCTACGCACGGCCGTGACGGCGCGGCGCGCCAGCCCGAACAACTCGGCGCTCTCCACCTCGTCGAGCTGCTCGAGCTCAGCGATGTGACGCGCCGGCGCCACGAGCAGATGGCCCGGCGCATAGGGGAAGGCGTTCAGGGCCGTGAAGCAGCGCTCGCCACGGTCGACGACCCATCTGGCCTGCTCGCCTGCGCCCTGCGCCGCGGCGCAGAAGACGCACCCGCCATCTTTGTCGGCGACGATGTACTCGATCCGCCACGGCGCCCACAGAGGTCGTTGTGACATACATTCGAGTCTATGTCGCAGGCAGTCGCCACCACCACCGAGCGCGCCGACCGCTACATCGAGGCGCTGGCTGAGCTGGTCGTGAAGGTCGGCGCCAATGTCCAGCCGGGCCAGATCGTGGCGCTCTCCTCCGAGCCAGGCAAGACGCAACTCGCGCGCGCAATTGCCGAGACGGCGTACAAGGCCGGGGCGAAGTTCGTGGACCTGAGCGTGTTCGATCCATTTCTCAAGCGGGCACGTGCCCGACACGCCGACCCCGAGACCCTGAGTTTCGTGCCTGCCTGGTATGGGCAACGGGTGCTGGCGCTGGGTGACTGCGGCGCCGCGCGCATCGCGCTGACCGGACCGGTGGCGCCGCGCATCATGGAGGACGTGGACCCCGCCCTCGCCGCCAAAGACATGCTTCCGGCGATGCGCGAGTCGCTGATGGTGGTCAACCAGCGGACGACCAACTGGTCGATCGTGCCCTGCCCCACGCCCGGCTGGGCCGAGCTGGTGCATCCCGACTCCGAGCCGGATGAGGCTCTGGCCCGGCTCTGGGACGAGGTCGCGCACGTCTGCCGCCTCGACGAGCCCGACCCCGGCGCCGCCTGGCTGGCACGGCTGGAGCGCCTCGAGCGGGTCGCTGCCAAGCTCGGGGAGCTTCAGCTTGACGCGCTTCGGTATGCGGGCCCGGGCACGGAGCTCGAGATCGGGCTGCTGCCCTCAAGCCAATGGGTGTGCGGCCGCCTGGAGACGGTTAGCGGCATCGCGCACATGGCAAACATCCCCACCGAGGAAGTGTTCACGGCCCCCGATCCCGAGCGCGTGAACGGCGTGGTGCGCTCCACCAAGCCGCTGTTCACCTCGGGCCGGCTGATAACCGGCCTGAAGGTGCGCTTCGAAGGGGGCCGCGCGGTGGCGATCGACGCCGAGCAGGGGGCGGAGACGCTGCGTGGATTGACCGCGCGCGACGAAGGCGCTGCCCGCCTGGGCGAGGTGGCGCTGGTGGACCGCGAGAGCCGCATCGCCGGGCTGGGCATGGTCTTCTACACCACGCTGATCGACGAGAACGCCGCCAGCCATATCGCGCTGGGGCACGCGATCGAGGAGGCGGTCAGCGAGCGCAGCGACCACGAACGGCTGAACCACTCGGAGATCCACATCGACTTCATGATCGGCTCGGACCAGGTCGCCGTCACCGGCGTGACGCGCGATGGCCGCGAGGTGCCGCTGCTGCGCGGCGGCAGGTGGCAGATCTGAGCGACTGTTTAGGACCTGTAGGCCCGCAGCAGAAAACCGCTTCGCCCTGGCGTCGCCAGCTCCACGCGCGCGAAGCCGCTCGCGCCGAACAGGAGCCGCAGCTCGCGCGCGCTGTAGTTGAAGATCGGGACGTCCCCGATCACCTCGTAGCGGAGTTTGCGCACGGGGCCCTTGAGCAGCGAAAAGGTCGGGAAGGACCCCACTACGCAACCACCCTGGGCGCACAGCGAGGCCATGCGGCGAGCGAAGTGGTGCGGTTCGGGCAGATAGTCGAACAGCCCCAGCGCGAGGATCACGTCGAAGGGCCCCTCGATCGGCGCCTTCAGGAAGTCGTCGCATTTCAGCTCGAGGCGGTCTGGCGGAAACCGCGCCAGCCGCGCGCGGGCCAGGTCGATCATGGGCTCTGAGAAGTCGACGCCCACATAGTGCTGGGCGCCGGCCTCGAGCACGAACTCGCCGATCCGGCCGGACCCGCAGCCCACGTCGAGCACCCGCGGCTCGCCATACTCGCGCACCGTCTGGACGGCGAGGTTGCGCCGACGCATGAGCCCCGGCCGCAGAAGCCGCACCAGCGGGCGCTCGTCCTCGTACAGGTCGTCGAACTGCCGCGCCCGCTCGCGGAAGCGCCGGCGGACGCGCTCGGGAGCGGAGCGCTCTGAAGACTGGCTAGGCGGCTGCGAGGTCGGCATACGCCTCACCGTAGGGGATCAGCCGAAAGCGTCCGGCGATCCCCTGCAGCATGTGCGGCGCCCGTCGGCGGGCGCTGTTGCGTTGCGCGGCGCGGGCATGGGCGTGCAAGCGGGCCTTTGACTCCGCGCCCGGTCCGAGGCGGGGACGCAGGGGCTCGGGGTCGAGCTCGTGCGGGTGCAGGTAGAGGCCCGCGAGCGGCCCGGCACGGGCGAGACCGTGCAGCACGAGCGCCCGGGGCAGGAGCGCCCAATAGGAGGCACCACCGATGGGCACGCTGCCCGCGCGGGTCTGCCAAACCGCCACGGGGAACTCCCACAGGGCCCCTCCCCCAGGTAGGTTGAGCGAGTGGGGAACGTCTGTGGCGGCCTCGGGGCGATCGCGCAGCGCGGGGGTGTCGTGGGCGCTCGCGTCGTAGGCGAATCCCTCGGCAGCGAGCACCTCGTAGGCCCACTCGCTCGCGCGCGTGATCGAGAAGGCGGGCGCACGGTAGCCGACCGGACGGCTACCGGTCAGCTGCTCGATCGTGCTTCTGGCCGCCCGCAGGTCGGCGCCGAACTCGGCCGGCGTCTGGGCGTGCACCGGCCGATGCTGGTCGCCATGGCAGCCGATCTCATGCCCCGTCGCGGCCAGGCGCTCGATCAAATCGGGGTAGGCGCGGGCGGCCATGCCGAGGATGAAGAACGTGGCCTTCAATCCGAGCTCCTCGAGCAGCGCCAGCATCGTGTCGGTCTGGCGGCGCAACGCCGGCCCGGGTCGCTCCCAGCCGCTCGCCCCGACGCGGCGGTGGACGAGCTGGTGCCAGTCCTCGAAGTCGATGCTCAGCAGAAGGGTCGGCCGCGCGTCGTGCACTACGCTTCGGCCTCCCGGAGAGGTGCCGGAGTGGTTGAACGGGCGCGACTGGAAATCGCGTAACGGGGGTTGACCTCGTTCGGGGGTTCGAATCCCCCCCTCTCCGCTGGGCGCGCCTCACCCACGCCTCATCCTTCAATCGTTGAGGCCGGAGCCAGGACCTCCGGCGCGCCGTAGCGGCCGAGGACCCGCGGCAGCACGACCGAGCCGTCCTCACGCTGGCCGTTCTCGAGCAGGGCGATGATCGTGCGTGAGTTCGTGACCGCGGTGCCGTTCAAGGTGTGCACGTGCAGCGGCCGGCCGTCGCCGGCGGTCCTGTAGCGGATCTCCAGACGCCGTGCCTGGTAGTCGGTGGTGTTCGAGCAGGAGGTGAGCTCGCGATAGCGGCCCTGCCCGGGCAGCCAGGCCTCGATGTCGTACTTCTTGGCGGCCGAGGCGCCCAGGTCGTCAACCGCGATCGCCACCACCCGGTAGGGGATCGCGAGCTCGCGGCAGATCTCCTCCTCGATCGAAAGCAGCCACTCGTGCTCGTCGACGCTCCTCTCCGCCTCGACGAAGCTGAACATCTCGACCTTGTCGAACTGGTGCAGACGGAAGATCCCGCGCGTGTCCCTGCCGGCCGCGCCCGCCTCGCGGCGGAAGCAGCTCGAGAAGCCGACGTAGCGAAGCGGCAGCGCGTCAGCCTCCAGGATCTCGTCCTGGTGCAGGGCAGCGAGCCCCACCTCCGAGGTCCCGGTGAGGAAGAGGTCGTCGTCGCCAAGGCGGTAGATCTGCTGTTCGGTGTCGGGCAGGAAGCCGGTCCCGTAGAGGGCGCGCTCGCGCACCAGCACGGGGGGAATGACCGGCTCGAAGCCTTTGCCGGCGAGTTTCGCGATCGCGTATGAGACGAGCGCCAGCTCGAGCGCAACGAGCTCCCCGCGCAGGTACGCGAACCGGGAGCCGGACAGCCACGCCGCCCGCGTCACGTCGATGCGCTCGCCCGCGAGCTCCAGGTGGTCGCGTCCCGTGGCGCCCGCCTCGCCCACTTCGCGCAGCACCTCCTCCTCGTCGGGCACGTCGGGCGCGGGCAGGTTTGGCAGCGAGGCCAGCCCCGCGTCCCGCCTTGCCCTGACCCTCGCCTCCTCGTCGCTCAGCTCGCGCCGCTGAGCGGCCAGCTGGGCGAGCTGGGCGCGCTCCTCCTCGGAGGGAGCGCCCTTGCGGCCCCGGCTGGCTCGGTTCTGCTCGGCCTGGAGCTGCTCGAGCTCGGCGGTCAGCGCCCGCCAGCGCTGATCGAGCTCAAGCACGGAGTCGAGCGACGCCGCGGCCCCGTCGCCGCGCCGAGCGAGCGACGTCCGCACCCCGTCCGGGTCGCGGCGGATCAGCCTGATGTCGAGCACGCTCGCGGCGGCCTAGGTGTGCCGCTTCTTGGCCTTGTGGCCGGTCTTCTTGTGCGTCGCCGACGTGGAACTTTTTGCAGGCGCGTTGGCGGTGGTCTGCGTCGTCGAGGTGCTGGTCGGCACGATGCCCCTGGGAATCGAGCCGATCGCCTTGTTCTGGCAGGGCACCTGACCCGAGACGTGAGGCGCCTGGCGGCCCGAGTAGGTGGCGACGAATTTGGCCACATCGATCGCCTGCTTGCCCACCACGATGTTCTGGGGCATGATCGCCCCCGAGAAACCTCCGTTCTCGATCGCGTAAAGGACGCGCGTAACCGGCCGCTCGCAGCGGATGTCGAAGTCCGGCCCGTTGTTGAACTGGGCGGTGAATACGTTGGCCGCGGAGCCGAACGCGGCGGCGGGAGCCAGGGAATGACAGCCGGAGCAGCGCTGCTGGAAGAGCTGCGCCCCTTCGTGCAGGGAAGCGTTGCTCTTTGGGACCGTGATTCGCGCTGTGCCACACGCCGCGCTCGTGAGCACCGTGGCGGCCAGCGCGCCCATCACCGAGAGGAGCTTGACCGGTCGGCTCATCGGCCGCGGATCATAGAGTTCATCTTCAAGCCCCGCGCGGGCGGCTGGAGAGCGCGAAAAGATGAACCCCGGCGCCGACCTCTGGTTGCCGCCGTCGGAAGACGATCGCACTGGCGTGGGAGGCGAACGTCTTCAGTCGACGCCGGGGATGCCAACCCTGTTTCGGCACCGACGGCCGTCCTCCTTCCCTTTTAGTTGTTCGCCCGGTCGCATGCGACCGGGCGGGGGTCGGCACATGTGCCGACCCCGGGGGGCGCGCATGCGCGTCCCCCCCATATACAAATTGAACATGGCCTCGAGCCCCGACCCCGAGCTCTTCCGCGAGGTCTTCGGGCGCTTCGCTACGGGCGTCGCGGTGATCACCGGTGCGGGGCCGACAGGGGTCGGCGGCATGACAGCCAATGCACTGTGCTCGCTGTCGCTCGAGCCGCTCTTGGCGCTGGTGTGCTTCGAGAACCAGGCCCGGACGCTGCCGATCGTGCGCGAGGCGGGCCGCTTCGGCGTCAACGTGCTGAGCGCGGAGCAACGGCAGCTGGCCGGGGTCTTTGCGTCCAAGCTGCCAGAGCACGAGAAGCTCGACGGAGTCCCCCACCACCTGGAGCGCGGCGCGCCGGTGATCGAGGGCGCGCTCGCCTGGGCGGTGTGCGAGCTGCGCGAGCTGCTCGCGGGCGGCGACCACACGATCGCGATCGGCGAGGTGGTGGCGCTGGGGCTCGGCCAGGGCGACCCGCTGTTGTGGTACACGGGGCGCTACCTGGCGCTGCCGGACTAGGCGGCCCTCTGCCGGCGCTGCCGCAGAATCGCGTGCAGCCGTGCGGCCTCGGCGGCGGCTCGAGCGTGCATTCGTTGCCACGTGATCCTGACGGTTGCGTGACCGGCCTCGAGCGTCGCCGCGTCGCGCTCGCGATCGCTTTCGAACGAGGCGCGGTCGGAGTGGAAGTCCCAGCCGTCGAGCTCGACGATCAGCTTCTCCTCGACAAACAGCGCGTCGACCTCAAAGCCCGCCACCGTGGTGCTCATGAGCGGCTCGGGCAGGCCGAAGCGGCGGCAGAAAGCCGGAAATTCGTCCTCCCACCCCGATCGCGTCGGCCCCCCGCCCAGGCCGGCGAGCTGCTTGAGCCGCTCGCATCCGGGTCTGCTCCGATACTGCGCGATGACGTCCGCCACGTGATGCGGCCGCACGCCGAGCTTGCGACGGGCATCGTTGTAGGCCCTCGTCAGCGACTTGTCTGTGAGGCGCGGGGCGCAGTCGAGGAGCGTCCTAGCCGGACTCGTGACCCGGATGCCTCTGTGCGTGCGGATGTTGCGGCGCGCGAGCTTGGCACGGTGGACCTTGATCCCCTTGGGCCGCCGATCGCGTGGGACGATGACTTCGAAGCGGCTCGGCCACTTCGGCGTCAGTTCCCAGAGGGCAAGCGCCGACGCGTGACTGAGCACGGCTCCCGGACCACAGGCGAGGACCGCCGCTGAGGCTCGCTCGAGCGGCGTCCTCGGCGGACGGCCGACGGCGTAGACGCCCTGGTGCACGCGATGGAGTCGGCCCAACGTTTCTCGATGGGCGATCGCATTTCTGCTTAGGCCGAGCTCACGCAGCTGCTGATAAGTGATGATTCCGTGCTGGCGATTCGCAACGGCCACCATCGCCCGCTCTCTCTGGGATGTTTTTCTGGATATATGGGACTGAGATCCCACGCGATCGAGCGTTCCACGCGATCGGCCGCGAATCCAGCAACTCCACAGACTTTTGACACCTCAGCCCGTCGTAGCCGCCCGGATCAGCAGTCCCACGATCACGAGCGCGGCGAGCGTCATCACGCCCAGCTCACGGCGCAGGATCTCGATCACCACCGCCCGTTGCTCGTCCTCGGGGAGCTTGCCCACCTCGCGGGCGGAGGCGTGGCCGTACTTATCGAGCACGAGCTGGGCCGAGCTCGCCCGCAGCCCCTCGGCGATGAACGAGACCGCCACCGGCAGCACCCCGTACAGCGCGTGCAGCGAGGGCGCGTGGCGATTGATCAGGTAGAAGATCCCGCCCGCCACGATCTCGATCAGGACCGCGAGCTGGCCCAGGCGCAGAATGCGCCAGAACCAAGGGCTCGGGCGCACGCGCCACCACGCCCAGGCGCCCCAGCACGCCGCCAGCGCGTTAAGCGCGAGCGCTGCGATTCCTGCCACAACATGTGCTTCATCCATCGCCGTGGGGTACCTCTAGGCGCTGAGACTTGTGGCGGCAAGCACTAAGTAACATTCTGTTACAAGCTATGGGATCGCAGTGATATAACGAGGAAACCGTGCTCCGTTCTTACTTGCCCGCGATCGTCTTCGTCGTCCTCGGCGGCATCGTCGGTCTCACCTTTGCGGTGTTGAACATCTTCGCTGGGTGGCGCGGGCGCCAGCGCGCCGATCCTCAACCCTACGAGTGCGGACTCCCCTCGGAGGTCCAGCGCGGGTTCCGTTTCGGGATCAGCTTCTACCTCGTCGCGATGCTGTTCATCCTCTTCGACATCGAGGTCATCTTCCTGTATCCGATCGCGGTCGAGCTGCGCCGCTACGGGGTGTTCGCGATGTCGGAGACGATCGTATTCGTCGTCCTGCTGATGGTCGCGTTCGTGTATGTGTGGCGGCGAGGAGCGCTGGAGTGGAAATAAAGCGCGAGCCCCTCGACGACTTCCGGGTCCGCCAGCTAGAGGCTCGGGACATGCTGCGTGGCGATCTCGAGGGCGAGGAGCTGGAGCGCTACGTCGAGGAGCGCGTCCTGACCACCACCGTGGACAAGGCCGTGCGGTGGGCTCGAGGCAACTCCTTCTTCCCCTTGACCTTCGGCCTCGCCTGCTGCGCGATCGAGATGATGTCGATCGTGGGCGCGCGCATGGATGTGGCCCGCTTCGGCTGGGAGGCGTGGCGAGCCTCCCCCCGTCAGGCCGACCTGATCATTCTCTCCGGCCGGGTGTCGATCAAGATGGCTCCGGTCATCCGGCGCATTTACGACCAGATGCTTGACCCCAAGTGGGCGATCTCGATGGGAGCGTGCTGCTCGTCGATGGGCGTCTTCAACAACTACGCGCTGGTGCCCGCCGACAAGTTCCTCCCCGTGGATGTCCACGTCCCCGGCTGCCCGCCCCGCCCGGAGGCGCTGGTGCACGGGATCCTGCTGCTGCGCGACAAGGTCCAAGGCCATGACCGTGCCGGGTGGCGCGATCGCTACGCGGCGCGTGGGACCGAGGAGGACTTGCTGTCGCCAACCGAATCTGCCGAGAGTCCCGCCGTCAACGTCTACCAGGCGGGAGACACGGCAGGTGCCTGACGCAACCGGCCTGGAGCTCACGGCCCAGCAGCTCCAAGAGGCCATCCCCGAGTCGATCCACGACACCGAGTTTCATCGTGGCCGCGCGGTGCTGGTCGCCGCGCCCGGCAAGGTGCACGACGTACTGGAGCACCTCCGCGGCGAGGGGTACACCTTCCTCGCGAGCCTGCACGGCGTGGACTACTACCCGGAGGAGCCCCGCCTCGGCGTGCTCTACGAGCTGCTCGACATGAAGCGCGTCGACCGCATCTCGGTGAAGGCGCGGATCTCCACGAACGAGCCACGGCTCGCCTCGGTGGTCGACATCTGGTCCGGCGCCGACTTCCCCGAGCGGGAGGCCTACGACATGTTTGGCGTGATCTTCGAGGGGCACCCCGACCTGCGGCGGATCCTGATGCCCGAGGACTACGAGGGCTTCCCGCAGCGCCGCGACTTCCCCGTCGGGGGCGAGCCGATCCTGTTCACCTTCAACGAAGAGAAGTCATACGGGAAATGGCAGTAGGCGACGAGACAGACCCGCGCAGCGAGTACAGACGTCGTGAGGCCTCCGTGACGCTTTCGAGCGAACCCGTGGCGGTCGAAGAGACCCACGAGCTGATGACGCTCAACATCGGGCCGCACCACCCCGCCACCCACGGGGTCCTGCGCCTGCTGGCGACGCTCGAGGGCGAAGTGGTGCGGGACATTCAGCCGATCATCGGCTACGTCCACACGGGCATCGAGAAGACGGCCGAGGACAAGGCCTACTGGAAGGCCATCCCGGTGGTGGAGCGCATGGATTACCTGAGCTATTACTTCAACGCGATGGCCTTTTGCGGCGCGGTGGAGACGTTGCTCGGCATCGAGGTGCCGCCGCGCGCCCAGTACCTGCGCGTGATCCACCTGGAGCTCAACCGCATCATGTCCCACCTGGTGTGGCTCGGAACGAGCGCGCTAGACCTCGGCGCGGTGTCGATGTTCTGGTACTGCTTCCGCGAGCGCGAGACCGTGCTCGACCTGTTCGAAATGTCCTCGGGCCAGCGCATGCACACGCGCTACATCCAGGTGGGGGGCGTGATCGAGGACATTCCGCGCGGGTTCGAGGCGAGGCTGCGCGAGTTCCTGAAGATCATGCCCACGCGGGCCGACCAGTACGCCGACCTGCTGGAGAAGAACCAGATCGTGCTTCAGCGGCTGCGTGGCACCGGCGTGGTCGATCAGCAGACGCTGCTCGAGCTCGGCGTGACCGGGCCGCTGCTGCGCGCAGCCGGCAACCCCTGGGATCTGCGTAAAGCCGCGCCGTACTCGAGCTATGACCATTTCGACTTCAAGATCCCGGTGGGCACCGTGGGGGACAACTACGACCGCTTCCGCGTGCGCCATGCCGAGTTCTACGAGTCGGTCAAGATCGTCGAACAGGCACTCGACGGCTTGCCCGAGGGCCCCTTCATCACGCCCGACCGTAAGGTCGCGCTGCCGCCGCGACACGAGCTCGCCACCTCGATGGAGGCGCTGATCCACCACTTCAAGCTGGTCACCGAGGGATTCCGGGTGCCGCCGGGCGAGGCCTACTACCCGATCGAGGGCCCGCGCGGCGAGTACGGCTGCTTCGTACGCGCCGACGGCTCGGCCAAGCCGGCGCGGGTGCACATGCGCGACCCGAGCTTCACCAACCTCCAAGCGCTCGCGCCGATGGTCAGGGACGGCTATATCGCCGACCTGATCGCGACGCTCGCCATGCTCGACCCGATCCTTGGGGGAATCGACAGGTGAGCCCGATCCCGCCCACCACTCCCCGACCCGGCGACGCGTTCTCGCCCGCGGCGCGCGGAGGCGAGATTCAGCAGCACGTTCCCCGCTTCGGCCACGGCAGCCGTGTCCCCGGCTGGGATGAGGCGGTCGATCTGACCAAGCCCGCGGCGGAGATCCCAGACCCCGCCGCGATCGCGGTGCCGGAAGCGCTGCGGGCCGAGGTCCAGGCGGCGATGGCGCGCTACCCCGACCGTCACTCGGCTGCGATCCCGGCACTGCACGCCGCCAAGAAGCACCACGGCTGGTGCACGCCGGAGGCAATCGACCAGGTGGCCGCGGTGATGCAGCTCACGCCCGCGTACTTGACGTCGGTGGCGAGCTTCTACGACATGCTCGAGACGCACCCCAAGCCACCCCGCGACGTGTACGTGTGCACCAACATCTCCTGCTCGCTGCGGGGCGCGGACGCGCTGTACGAGGCGATGCTCGCGGCTGCCGACCCCGAGCAGGTCAGCGTGCGCTCGTTTGAGTGCCTGGGCGCGTGCGATATCGCGCCGATGGCGTCGGTCGAAGGCGCGTACATCGGCCCGCTCGAGCCCGGCGACGCTCCGCGGCTGCTCGACGAGCTGCTCGCCGGCGGGCCGGTGATGGAGGACAAGCAGCTGCGCTTGCGACGCTGCACCGATCCCGCGGCCGCCGAAGAGGTTCCCGGGCGCCGTCCGCCGATCCTGTTCAGGGGCATCGACGAGCCGGCCTTGAACACGCTCCCCGTGTACGAGCGCCGCGGCGGGTACGAGGCGCTGCGCAAGGCGCTGCGGATGTCGCCCGAGGATGTGCTCGCCCAGATCACCGAGTCGGGCATCCGCGGCCGCGGCGGCGCCGGCTTCCAGATGGGTCGCAAGGCCTCGTTCTTGCCCCACGGGGAGATGACCAAGTACCTGGTCTGCAACGCCGACGAGTCCGAGCCGGGCACGTTCAAGGACCGCGAGATCATGCAGAAGAGTCCCCACATGCTGATCGAGGGGATCGTGATCGCGGCCTGGGCGGCGGAGATCAACCATGCCTTCATCTACATCCGCGGCGAGTACAGCTACCAGGCTGACATCCTCGAGGAGGCGATCGCCGAGGCGTACGAGGCCGGATATATCGGAGAGCGGATTTTGGGCTCGGAGCACTCCGTCTCCCTGGTGCTTCACCGCGGCGCCGGCGCGTACATCTGCGGCGAGGAGACGGGCCTGCTCGACTCGCTCGAGGGCAAGCGCGGCAACCCGCGGCTGAAGCCGCCGTTCCCAGCGATCGAGGGCCTCTACGACGGGCCCACGCTGATCAACAACGTCGAGACGCTGGCGACCGTGCCGCACATAATCGGCATGGGCGGCGCGGAGTACAAGCAGATCGGGACCGAGACCTCGACCGGCACCAAGCTGGTCTCGGTGTCAGGCGACGTCAGGCGGCCGGGCAACTACGAGATCGAGCTGGGGATGTCCTCGCGCGAGATCATCTACGGCCTCGCCGGCGGGCCCTTCGAGGGCAGGCAAGTCAAGTTCTGGTTCCCGGGCGGCTCGAGTGCTCCGGTGCTGACCAAGGACGACCTCGACCTGGCCTACGACTTCGACACGATGGCCAAAGCCGGCTCGATGCTCGGCTCAGGGGCGATCATCGTGATCGACGACTCGCACTCGGTGCTCGAGGTGGCGCTGAAGGTGGCGAAGTTCTACGCCCACGAGTCGTGCGGGAAGTGCGTTCCCTGCCGCGAGGGCACCAACTGGACCGTGAAGATGCTGCAGCGGATCGAGTCCGGCGAGGCCACGCCGATGGACCTCGACATCATGGCCTCGGTCTGCGAGCAGATCATTGGCAACTGCCTGTGCGTGTTGGGAGACGCGATGGCGATGCCGATCGGCTCGATGATCGAGAAGTTCCGCCCGGAGCTCGAGGCCGAGATCGAGGCCGCCCGGGAGCGCCTGGAGACGGGCCCCTCCGCGGACGTGCTGGCTCTGGGCGTCGCCGACGAGCACGCGGGCCCGCTGCCGGTCCACTGACACCCTGGCCTAAAGAGAGCCGATGCCCCGCCCTGAACACAACCTGATCCAGCTGACGATCGACGGCCGCGAGGTGCGCGCGATCGAGGGGTCGATGCTGGTCGACGCGGCTCGGCTGGGCGACGTCGAGATCCCCTATTTCTGCTACCAGCCGAAGCTCGGCAAGCCGGTCGGTGCCTGCCGCATGTGCCTGGTCGAGATCGAGGGCATGCCGAAGCTCCAGACCTCCTGCTCGACCCCGGTCAAGGACGGAATGGTGGTGCACACGCAAACCGATCGCGTGCACCATGCCCAGAACGCGGTGGTCGAGTTCTTGCTGGTCAACCACCCGCTCGACTGCCCGGTGTGCGACAAGGGCGGGGAATGCCCACTGCAGGACATCACCTTCGGCTGGGGGCTCGGCCGCTCGCGCTTCATCGAGCCCAAGCGCCACTTCGTCAAGCCACTCGAGCTCTCGCCGCTGGTCGCGATCGACCGCGAACGGTGCATCCTCTGCTACCGGTGCGTGCGTTTCTCGCAGGAGATCTCCGAGGACTACCAGCTGGTCTTCGCCGAGCGCGGCGCCGACACGTTCGTCGCGACCTATGACGGGCACCCCTACGTGGCGCCGTTCTCGGGCAACATCGTGGAGCTGTGCCCGGTGGGCGCGCTCACCTCGCAGCCCTACCGCTTCCGGGCGCGGCCCTGGGACATCGAGGGGGCGGGCAGCATCTGCACGCTGTGCCCCGCCCAGTGCAACGTCGAGCTCACCGTGCGCGACGAGCGGGTGTTGCGCGTGCTCGAGCGCCAGCACCCTGAAGTCGACGACGGCTGGCTGTGCGACAAGGGCCGCTTCGCCTACCAGGCGATCCACTCCGACGAGCGCGTGGTGAGGCCGCTGGTGCGCGACGGCGGGAGCCTGCGCGAGGTCTCCTGGGAGCGCGCGCTCTCGGTCGCGGCGGGGCTGTCCCGCCACGCCGGGCGCGTCGGCGCGCTGGTCGGCGGCAAGGCCACAAACGAGGAGGGCTTCCTGCTCCAGCAGCTGATGCGGGAGGGTCTTCGCTCGAGCGATCTGGACTCGCGCTTGGGGGGCGGTCCGGCACCCGCCTCGGTGCTGCGCGAGCTGGCGGCGCCCGAGCTGCAGGCAACGGTCCCCGACCTCGAGTTCGCGCATACCGTGCTCGTACTTGGGTGCGAGCCGCTCGACGACATGCCGATCCTCGATCTGAGGATCCGCAAGGGCGTGCGCCGCAATGGCACCAAGCTGGCGGTGGCGAGCGCCCGGCCGAGCGCGCTCGACCGTACGCGGCACGCTGGCCTTGCGCTATCGGCCCGGTGCCGAGGCGGCCCTGCTGCAAGCGCTCGACAGCGCGCTTGAAGGCGACGGCTCTATCCCGGCCTCGCTGGCTGATTCTGGGGTCACTGCCGAGAGCGTGCGCGCGCTGGCCTCGCTGCTGCGCGAAGGCGGCGAGGACATTGTGATCGTGTGGGGCGAGCGCGTGCCGGCCGAGGCGCTGGGGTCGTTGCTGTCGATTGCGCGGCGGCTGGGGCTGGGCGGCCGCGACGGTGCCGGCCTACTCGAGATCCCCTCGGGGTCCAACGGCCGCGGGCTGCGTGAGGCGGGGGTGCTGCCGGACGCCGGCCCGGGTTACGCGCCCCTCTCTTCGGGGCTCCGCGCGGGCCGCCCGGCCTCGGAGATCGCTCGCGCTGCGGCGGATGGAGAGCTGAGCGCGCTGTGGTTGTTCGAGACCGACCCCATGCGCGAGTGCGTTGACCGGCAGCTATGGAGCGACGCGCTCCATCACGCCACCCTGGTGGTCGCCCATGCCTCGGTCCTGAGCGAGGGGCTGCGCGAGCATGCCACCGTGATCTTCCCCGCAGAGTCCTACGCCGAGAAGGAAGGCACGGTGGTCCACCCAGACGGCCGCGTGCAGCGGCTGCGCGCGGCGATCGGGCATCCGGGCGAGGTGCGTCCCGGGTGGTGGGCGCTGGCGGAGCTGGCGCGTCGAATTGGCCCGGACACGGGAACCTTGACCAGCGGCATGGCGTTCGCGCGGCTGGTGGAAGCGGTGCCGTTCTACGGAGGGCTGACGCTGGAGCTGCTGGGCGGGAGGGGGCTGCGCTGGCCCGCGCGCGAGGCGGCCTCGGAGTTTCAGGCGGGCGACCGGGAGCCGGACTCCCTCGCCCCCGACTCCGAGCCGGGGCAGACCATTGACCTGGGCGGGTCGTCTGCGCCCGCGGACGGCGCGCTGCGCCTGGGCACCTACCGGCCGATCTGGGCGGCGCCCGAGGTGGAGCTCTCCCCCGCCCTGCACTACACGATCGCACGCCAGCTGCTCGAGCTCTCGCCCGAGGACGCGCGGCGGCTCGGCCTCTCGGGCGGCGAGAAGGTGGTGGTCTCGCAGAACGGCACGCGGATGAACGCGACCGCGCACGTGCGCACCGGGGTGCCGGCCGGCACGGCCTTCATGGCCGAGGGCATCGCGGCCGACTCCGCCAACCTCTTCACGGGCGGCGCGATTTTCGTTGCCCCGGCTCGACGGCGATCGAGCCTAGGGTCCAGGGCGGCGGATGGGACGGAGGTGACCTCGTTCGCCGACCCGTTCTACTACGAGGCCTGGTGGATCCAGATCCTCAAGGCGCTCGTGATCTTCGGGGTCGCGTTCGCCATCCTGCCGATGCTCACGATCTACGAGCGCAAGCTGATGGGCCGCATGCAAGGCCGCTACGGGCCGAACCGCGTGGGGCCGTTCGGGCTGCTGCAGCCGGTGGCCGAGATCGTCAAGTTCGCCACCAAGGAGGCGCTGCGGCCCACCACCTCGGTCGCCTTCATCTTCCGCATCGCGCCCATGATCGCGATCCTCACGGCGGTCGCAGGGCTCGCGATGATCCCCTTCGGCGACGTCCAGCACATCTTTGGCGCGCGTGTGGGGCTGTACGGGATCGACGTCTCGATCGGTCCCCTGTACGTGTTCGCGTTCGCCGGCATCTCCTTCTACGGCGTGATGCTGGGCGGCTGGTCGTCGGGCTCGAAGTACTCCTTCCTCGGCTCCATGCGCGCGGCCGCCCAGTTGATCTCCTACGAGATCTCGCAAGGGCTCTCGCTGGTGGGCGTGGTGATCACGGCCGGCAGCCTGTCGCTGACCAGGATCGTCCACGCCCAGGTGGGCATGTGGTACATCGTGCCGCAGCTCGCGGGCTTCCTGATCTTCCTGGTCGCGTCCTTCGCCGAGACCAACCGGGCGCCGTTCGACCTCGTGGAGGCCGACGCCGAGCTCGTGCAGGGCTATTTCACGGAGTACGGCGGCACGCCCTTCGTCGCCTACCTGTTCGCCGAGTACATGAACATGGCGGTCGTCTCCGGCATCGCGGTGACCACGTTCCTGGGCGGATGGCTGATCCCGGGAAACCCGCACGTGCCCGGGTGGGTCGACCCGATTGTGGTGATCGTGAAGATGATGTTGTTCATCACCTTCTTCATCTGGGTCCGGGCGACGCTGCCGCGATTGCGCTACGACCAGCTGATGTCGTTCGGCTGGAAGATCCTGCTGCCGCTGGCGACGCTGAACCTGCTCGTGACCGCGATCGTGGTCGCGACCTGACGACCAACGAGGACTTTCCGAGATGAGCGATTACAACCCGTCTGCCGATGTCATCGAGGTCATCCGCCACCCCGCACCGGGGCCGGCGGCGAGCGCCTACCGGGTGTTCGGCGAAACCCTGCGCGGGCTGAAGACAACGTTCGCGCGCATCATCGAGGGACCGACCACGATGCAGTACCCGGAGGAGAAGACGCCCGTCTACCCGCGCTTCCGAGGGCGCCACAAGCTCCACCGCTTCGAGGACACCGGCCTGGAGAAGTGCGTTGGCTGCTCGCTCTGCGCAGCCGCCTGCCCGGCCGACTGCATCCGCGTGGTGGCGGCCGAGAACACGCCCGAGAACCGCGATCTCGGCCGGGGAGCGCTATGCCGCGGTCTACGAGATCAATCATGAGCCGCTGCATCTTCTGCGGCTACTGCGAGGTGGCGTGCCCCTTCGACGCCATCACCATGGGCCACGACTACGAGCTCTCGGACTACACCCGCTCGGACTTGATCTTCACCAAGGAGATGCTGCTGGCCGAGCCGGTCGAGCGGACCCCGTTGCGGCGAGAAGGGGAGTGACCGATTAACGCCAGCGCCGCCCTCTTCTTCGTCGCTGCGATCTGCGCGTTGGCCGGCGCGGTGGGCGTGGTCGTGCTGCGCAACCCCTTCTACAGCGTGCTCGCGCTGGTCTTCCACCTGATCTCGCTGGCGGCGCTGTTCATGCTGCTGCGGGCCGAGTTCGTCGCCGCGGCGCAGGTGATCGTCTATGCGGGCGCGGTGATGGTGCTGTACGTGTTCGTTGTCGCCTACGTCGGCGGGGGCCAGGAACCCTTGGCCACCGGCGGCACCACGCTGAAGATCGTCAGTCCGCTGTTCGGGATCGCGCTGGCCGTCGAGCTCTGCATCGCGATGCTGGGGACCGCGCTGAAGGGCGTCTCAGGTAAGGGCGCGCACTACGTGCTCGGCTTCGGCACACCCGCCCACATCGGCCGCCTGTTCTTGACCAATTACCTGTTCCCGTTCGAGATCGCCTCGATCCTGCTGCTGGTCGCAGCCATCGGGGCGGTGGTGCTGGCCCGGCGCCGGCGGGGGCTCGAGCCAGAGATCGAGATCGAGCGGCGGGTGCACATCCCCCGGCCGGCGTTCACCGGCACCATGGCTGAGGCGGCGGGCACGCGCCACGCCGAGCCCGGGACTGCCTGAGCTACCCACGGCCGGGGAGGCGGAGCTCGAACCCACGGGCGCCGCGGCCGGGCCTGAGGCCAAGGGCCGCGCCCCCTCGCGACCGCCCTACCAGGGGGGCTGGTGATGGGGATGCCGGGAGGCTGCCCGATACGTCCGCGCGGGAGGCTGCTGAGCGGTGTGGATCGGTGGCTACCTCGTAGTCTCAGCGCTGATCTTCTGCATCGGCGCGGCCGGAGTACTGGTCAGGCGCAACCCGCTGGTGATCCTGCTGTGCCTCGAGCTGATGCTGAACGGGGCAAACCTCGCGCTGGTCGCCTTCGCGCGCATGTGGGGCGGCGAGGCCGGGCAGATCTTCGCGCTGATCGTGATGGTGGTTGCCGCCTGCGAGGTGACCGTGGGGCTGGGCCTGATCGTCGCGATCCACCGGCGTCGGCTGCCGGTGGACGTGGACGAGCTGCGGGAGCTACAGGGGTGAGGAAGCGCGCGCGCGGCGATAGCCGCATCGATACGTGCTTTTGCGGGGGCGGCGACTAGATGGCGCTGACGACCTTCGCCTGGCTGGTCCTGCTGTGCCCGCTGGTCGGCTCGGCGGTGATCGCGCTCGGCTTCCGCGGCCTGAAGGGCCGGGCGCCGGGATGGATCGGGACTTCGATGATCGCCCTCTCGTTCGCATTCGCGGTGGTGACGCTCGTGCTCGTGCGCACGCATCCCGACACCCACCGCGTGTTCACCTCGACGCTATGGAGCTACGACACGAGCATCGGGCTTGACGCCAAGATGCAGATCCTCGTCGATCCCCTCTCGGTGTTCATGATCCTGGTGGTCTCAGGGGTCTCGGCGCTGATCCACCTGTACTCGGTCGCCTACCTGACATCCGACCGGGGCTTCGCCCGGTACTTCTCGTACCTGAACTTCTTCGTGTTCTCGATGCTGCTGCTGATCCTCGCCGGCAATTTCATCCTGCTGATCATCGGCTGGGCGTTCGTCGGCTTCGCCTCCTACGCCCTGATCTCGTTCTGGTATCGCCGCCGCACCGCCACCGGCGCGGGCGTCAAGGCGTTCGTGATCAACGTGGTCGGCGACGTCGGGCTGGTGCTGGGGACGTTCATCATCTTCACGCACGCCCACTCGGTGGAGTACCTCAAGGTCTTTCACTCCACCACGCACGTCTTCGGCCACGACAGCGCCACGCTGGTGGTCGCCTGCCTGCTGCTAGGGGTCGGCGCGTTCGCGAAGTCGGCCCAGATACCGCTTCACACGTGGCTGCCGGACGCGATGGAAGGCCCCACGCCCGTCTCCGCGCTGATCCACGCCGCCACCATGGTCACCGCCGGCGTGTACCTGATCGCGCGCATGCACCCGCTGTTCGACCAGGCGCCGACGGCCGGGGACGTGACCGCGATCGGCGGCTGCCTGACGCTCCTGATCGCGGCCACGATCGCGCTGGCGGCCAGCGACATCAAGCGCGTAATCGCCTACTCGACCATGTCCCAGATCGGCTACATGATCATGGGCGTCTCGGTCGGGGCTTACTCCGCCGGCCTCTTTCACCTCATGACCCACGCCTTCTTCAAGGCGCTGTTGTTCATGGCCGCGGGCTCCCTGATCAGCGCCATGGCCGGCGACCAATCGCTCGACCGCATGGGCGGATTTCGCAAGGCCATGCCCTTCACCTTCGTCTGCTTCATGGTCGGTGGACTGGCGCTGTCCGGGTTGCCCCCGTTCTCGGGCTGGCTGTCCAAGGACGACATCCTGGGCTTCCTCGTCCACCGCCACGGCGGCTTCCTGGTGCTGGGAGTCCTCGGCTACGTCGGCGCCTTCCTGACGGGCCTGTACACCTTCCGAATGATCTTCCGCGCCTTCTTCGGCCAGCCGGTCGAGGAGGCCCGCGAGCTCGAGGAGGGTCATCTCGCGCACGCCGAGGTGCCGTTCAACCCCTCCACACACGAGGAAGAGGACACCGACGTCGGCTTCCCGGGAGCCGAGCACCACATCGCCGAGCGGGACATGCCGATGAAGGTCGCGATGGGGGTGCTGGCGGTGCTCGCGCTGGTCGGTGGCATCGTCCAGATCCCAGGGGTCGACGCCGGCATCGAGCGCTTCCTGGAGCCCACGTTCGCCGATTCGGCGGTCGCGCGCTCGTTGCCCTCGACCGGCGCTGACTGGATCGGGCTGGTCGTCGGTGCCCTGGTCGCCGTGGCAGGCATCGCCATCGCCTATCGGGTCTGGGTGATGGCGCCCGAGACGGCGCCCGCCCTGCGGCGGCGCTTCGCCCCGATTTACAAGCTGTTCGTCAACAAGTGGTACTTCGACGAGCTGATCGACCTGGTGATCGTACGGCCTGTGCTGATGCTCGGCCGGCTCGGAGACGCGGTACTCGAGCGCATCGTGGTCGCGCGGGGAGTCACCGGCGGGACCGTCGGCGCCGTACGCGCGGGCTCCGCGGCAGTGCGGCGAGCGCAGACAGGCTTCCTGCGCTACTACGCCGCCGGCATGGTGCTGTTCGCGTTTGGCGTGACCCTGTACTTCCTGGTGTCGAGCACATGAGGGCCGCTCGCGACGCCGGCAGGGAGACGGAGTGACGCTCTCCATCCTGATCTGGCTGCCGTTGGCGATCGCCGTCGTCGGACTCGTGGTGCCCTCGGCGTGGGTCGGCCGCTTCGCTGCGCTCTTGAGCCTCGCCCCCCTCGGCGTCGCGATCTCATACGTGGTGCGCTTCAAGCTCCATCACGCGGGCCTCCAGTTCGTCACCGACCAGACCTGGATCGGGGCGCTCGGCATCCACTACAAGCTCGGCCTCGACGGGCTCAACATCGCGCTCGTGCTGCTCACCTGCGTGCTGTTCAGCGCCTCCTTCTTCTGGGCGGCGTTCCGCGAATGGCCACGGCCCCGTCTCTTCTGCTTCTTCTTCGGCATCGCCCAGAGCGGCGTGCTCGGCGCCTTCTGCGCCCAGGACCTGGCTCTATTCGTGGCCTTCTTCGATTTGATGCTGATCCCGTTCTATTTCCTGATCGGGATGTGGGGCACCGGGGAGCGGGTGCGCGCCACCACCAAGCTGGTCGTCTACACGCTTGTCGGATCGTTCTTCATGCTGGCGGCGGCGATCGCCACCGGCGTCGTGGCCTCGAATGAGCACGGTGTGCCGATCACGTTCGTGATCTCGACGCTGCACCACCTGCCGCTCTCGCGCTCCTCGCAGGAGTGGATCTTCCTGGGGTTCGCCGCCGCCTTTCTGGTCAAGATGCCGCTGGTCCCCTTCCACGGGTGGCTCGTGGACGGCTACAAGGCGATGCCGATTCCGGCCGTGGCCGTGTTCTCAGGCGTGCTCTCGAAGGTCGCCGCGTACGGCTTTTTGCGCATCGTGCTGCCGCTGTTCCCGTATGCGTCGATGCACTACCAGATGGCGATGCTGATGATCGCGCTGGTGTCGATCCTGTGGGGGACCTCGCTGGCCTTCACCACCCAGGACGCGCGTCTGGTGGTGGCCTATTCGAGCGTCGCCCAGCTCGGATTCATCACGCTGGGGATCTTCTCGCTGCGGTCGCAGGGCGGCCAGGGCGCCATCCTGCAGATGGTCAACCACGGCCTGGTCACCGCGCCCCTGTTCTTCATCGTCGCGGCGCTGGCGCTGCGCTCGGGCGGCTCCGAGGACCTGCGCGTGATGGGCGGCATCGCCTTCCGTGCCCCGGTGCTGGCCGCGCTGTTTTTGATCATCGCGCTCGCGACCCTCGCCATGCCCGGATCCGCCAACTTCATCGGGGAGTTCATGATCCTGCTGGGCGTCTTCCAGGCCAAGGTGGTGATCGCGGTGGTGGCGTTCCTGGGGGTCGTGGGCGCCGCCTTCTACGCGCTGCGCGTGTACATCTCCTCGATGCATAACCGGGTGCGGAGCACGGTGAGGTCGTTCGACATCGGACTCGGCGACCTCGCCGGGATCGTGCCGCTGGTGCTGGTGATCCTCGCCCTCGCGCTCTACCCGCAGTTCGTCCTGGGGCGCTCGGAGGCGACTGTGAAGAGCACGATCGCGACCGTGCACGCTCCACCGACCACGCTAACGGCCTCCACGCGATGAGCCACTCCCTGCACGGACCGGCGATCGACTACGCGGGGCTCTCGCCGTTCATGGCGCTGACCGCAGGGGGGCTGGTGGTCCTGCTCGTGGGGCTCCTGCGCCCGGCGGTGGTGCGCGCCAGGGTGGTCCCCGCGCTCAGCGTGATTACGCTGGGCGCGGCGCTGGGCCTCGAGATCGGCTACTTCCACCACCACGCCTCCATCATCTCGGGCGCGCTCGCGATCGACTACCTCGCGCTGGTGCTGGACATGGTCTTCGCCGTCGCGGCGCTGGCCGCGGTGTTCATGTCCTGGGGCGCCCGCGCCCCCGAGCAATCGGGCCACGGGGAGTATCACGCGCTGCTGATCTTCAGCGTGCTGGGCATGGCTGTGTTCGTGTCCGCCCAGAACCTGGTCACGTTGTTCATAGGCATAGAGCTGCTCTCGATCCCGCTGTACGTCCTGTGCGCCTCCGAGTACCGCCGCGAGGGCTCATTGGAGTCCGGACTCAAGTACCTGGTGATCGGGTCGGTGGGCTCGGCGACGCTGGTCTATGGCCTGGCGCTGGTCTATGGCGCCACGGGCGCCACGAACTTTTCGCACATCGCCACGGCCGTCTCGCACGGCCACCTTCACGGCGGCGTGCTGGGCGACCCCATGATCCTGACCGGCATCGCGTTGGTGACCGTAGGCCTCGGTTTCAAGGCCTCGGTCGCGCCCTTCCACCAATGGACGCCCGACGTCTACGAAGGCGCTCCCACCCCGATCACCGGCTTCATGGCGACCGCGACCAAGGCCGCGGCCCTGGGCGCGTTCCTGCGCTTCTTCTATGTGGCGGTGCTCGGCGAGCATCACACCTGGGCGCCGGCGCTGGCGGTGCTCGCGGCGATCACGATCATCGTCGGCAATGTCGGCGCGCTGAACCAGTCCTCGCTCAAGCGCATGCTCGGGTACTCCGGCGTGGCGCAGGCGGGCTACATGCTGGGAGGAGTGGTCGTGGCGAGCCGCCTGGGAATTGACGCCACGGTGCTCTACATCGCGATCTATCTGGGCATGAACCTGGCGGCCTTTGCCGTGATCGCCGCGGTCGAGCGCGACGCCGAGCGGGGCGACGACATCTCTGGTTTGAACGGCCTCGGCGCGCGCCGTCCCTGGCTGGCGTGGCCGATGACGATCGCCATGCTGTCGCTTGCGGGCATCCCCGGCACCGCCGGCTTCATCGGCAAGTTCCAGCTGATCCACGCACTCGTCAACGGCCACTATCTGTGGCTGGCGATCGTGTTGGTGATCGGCTCGATGATCTCGCTCGGGTACTACCTGCGGGTCGTGGCGACGATGTGGATGGGGACTTACAGCCCGGCACGGACGCAGGTGGCCGCGGCGACCCCCGAGGGTGCCCTGCCGCCGATCGCGGGCGGCTCGCAGGAGGCCGACGAGGAGGGGACCGCGGGACCGGGCGGCTCGCAGGAGGCCGACGGCGGCGAGCGCGGGCGGTCGTACTGCGGGGCGACGGCGGCCCCGAGTCGGCGCCGGTGGCCAGCCAGCGCCGGGCGACCTGGCTCCCGCCGCACGCGGCGCTGGTCTTCGTCGCCGTGGTGTTCGCGGCGGCGACGATCTTCTTCGGGATCGTGCCCCAGCCGCTCTTCCACCTGGCCGATCACGCGGGACACGCGCTGATCGGTTTCGCTCCGTAGCGCCGCCACGACGATCGCAGGGCGCCGAGCCGCGAGGCCGGCACGCGCACGCCCAGCCCGATCGCGCGCAACCGGACATGCACCTTTGCGGTCGGCGAGTGCGCATGTATGATCCGCGCCACCTCGACAACACGGAACGGGCAAGGAGGCGTCGGGGTGCGGGGCGATTTCTGTGAGGATTAGCAGGGCGCGAAGATGACGCCATACCTCTACGGCTTGGCGCACTTCTGCACGCGGCGCCGCTGGTGGGTACTCGCCGCATGGCTGGTGCTGGCGATTGCGGTGTTCGCGATCTCACGCGGGGTGGGGGTCAACACCAGCGACGATCTGTCCTTGCCGGGCACGGGCAGCCAGCACGCCAAAGACATCCTGCAGGGGCCGTTCCCGACGCAGGCCTTCGGCACCACCCCGATCATTCTCCACGCCAAGAATGGCAAGCTGACCGATTCGAAGTACAAGAGTGCGGTCAACGACGCCGCGGCGGATGTGGCCAAGGCACCGTATGTGGCTTCCGTGGTCAACCCCCTGACGCCGCAGGGCGCTTCGGCGTTGAGCAAAAACAAGTCGACCGGCTATCTCACAGTGGGCCTGAAGGTCAGTCCAGGCTCGCTCTCGCAGAGCCAGGCTCAGACGATCATCAACGCGGCGTCCAAGCCCGCACAGGCGGCGGGCCTGGAGGTGCAGACCGGCGGGCAGCTTGGGCTGAAGGTCTCGAAGCCCTCGACGGAGTCAAGCGAGCTGATCGGGATCATCGCGGCGATGTTCATTCTGGCGTTCACCTTCGGCACGATCACCGCGATGGTCCTTCCGATCCTCACCGCGATCTTCGCGCTGGTCACCACGCTGTCGATCGTCCAGATGCTCGAGCACGTATTGACCGTTCCCACCGTGTCCCCCACGCTGGCCACGATGATCGGGCTGGGTGTGGGGATCGACTACGCGCTGTTCATCGTGACCCGTCACATACGGGGTTTGCAGGGCGGGTTAGAAATGCGGGAGTCGATCTCCCGGTCGGTGGCGACCTCGGGCGGCGCGGTCTTCTTTGCCGGCGGCACGGTGACGATCGCGCTCGTCTCGCTCGCGGTGGCGGGCATACCCTTGGTGACGACGATGGGGCTGATGGCGGCCATCGCCGTGGTGGTCGCAGTCGCCGCCGCGCTGACGCTCTTGCCCGCATTTTTGTCGATCTTGGGGCCGCACATCAACTCGCTGCGGATCCACCACCCGCCTACCGCCGAGGAGGCAAAGAAGGGCCTGTGGGCGAAGTGGGCGCACGAAATCGGCAAGCAACCCATCGTTGCCGGGCTGGTCGCGCTGGCGATTCTGATCCCGCTGGCGATCCCGATGCTGTCACTGACATTGGGCCAGCAGGACATCGGGGCCTTTTCGACCTCGACCACGGTGCGGCAGGCCTACGACCTGACCGCCAAGAGCTTCGGGCCCGGTGTCAACGGCCCTCTGCTCATTGCCGTCAAGTTGGGGTCCCCGGCTCAGCCCGCATCGTCGAGCTCCTCAAGCTCTAAGTCGGGATCCTCGTCATCATCAAGCGCGTCGAGCTCGAAATCGGGATCGTCGAGCTCCAAGTCAACGTCGTCGAGCTCGACGTCGGGTAGCTCCTCGAGCTCCGTCCCAGAGCGACCCCCGCGCCACCGATCCTCGCCTGACCACGCTGGAGAAGAACGTCTCCAACACCAAGGGCGTCGCCGGGATCTCCCCGATCCAGATCGACAAGGCGGGAACGACCGCCTACTTCACCGCGATCTCCAAGCACAATCCGGCCGCGAACAGCACTACCAAGATCGTCGATCATCTGCGTTCCACCGCGATCCCCGACGCCGAGAAGGGCACCAATCTGCGCGCGTACGTGGGCGGGACCACGGCTTCCTACGAGGATCTCGCGTCGCGCATCGCAAGCAAGCTGCCGCTTCAGATCCTGGTGGTGATCGCCCTCAGCTTCATTCTGCTGATCGTGGCCTTCCGCACCGCGATCGTGCCCGCCCAGGCGGCGGTCATGAACCTGCTCTCGATCGGCGCCTCCTATGGGGTTCTGACCGCGATTTTCCAGTTCGGCTGGCTGACCAGCGTGATGGGGCTGAGTGGCGGCGTGCCGATCGTCTCCTACGTACCGTTATTCATGTTCGCGATCCTGTTCGGGCTCTCCATGGACTACGAGGTCTTTCTCGTCAGCCAGATCGAGGAGCACGTGCACGCCGGTGAGGACAACCGCAGCTCCGTGACCTCGGGGCTGGTGACCAGCGCGCGCGTGATCACCGCCGCCGCCGCGATCATGGTGTTCGTCTTCGGCAGCTTCCTGCTCAACGGCAACCCCACGGTCAAGCAGTTCGGCGTCGGACTCGCCGTCGCGGTCATCCTCGATGCGACCGTCGTCCGCTGCCTGTTGGTCCCGGCGCTCATGATCCTGATGGGCAAGGTCAACTGGTGGATGCCGCGCTGGCTCGACCGCGTGGTGCCCGAATTCAGCATCGAGGGCGCGGAGTTCTTCGA
>CAWEGZ010000009.1:0-765363 GCA_963808655.1 uncultured Solirubrobacterales bacterium | reverse complement strand
TGGAAGATGGCTTGTGACATCCACGACCGAGAGGGCGAATCCCCTTCGCCAGTGAAACTCCGGCTAGGGCGGATGTCCCACGGCTCGGCGACCGGTCGCCGCCGTCGACCGGAGTCTACTGCTGCTCCCGTATCCGTAGCTCACCCGGCCACCGCTGCGACAAACTCGTTAAGAAGCGCGCGGTCTCCTTCGGCCTCGAGAGCACGAGCAGGTGACCGTTCTCCAGTCATTTGATCCGGATGTCGGGGAATGCTTTTGTCAGATGCGCCGCGAGCCCGGCACGTCCCAACCAGAAGGCTTCTCCCTGATGTGTCCATCGGTGTCTGCATCGGTGCTATCTGCGTCGCCAACGCCAGTGGTTGACGCGCTCCTAGTCGCCCCTCGCGATGGCGACTTCGGAGCGCTGCTCAAGCTGTCGACCCCGACGTCGTGCTCCGCGCCGACAGCGGAGCGCTGCGGGTGCCTGAGTCAATCCAGGTTCGCGGGGCGCTGGCCGTTGCCGACCAGACACCGCGCGTGCCGCCGCACCGCCTTCGCGCACCTCGCCCGGTCATCCCGGTCGGTACTGGTCAACGGCACCGCGGGCTTCGTCGTCGGCCCCGCAGGGCGCACCTTCGCTATCGCCGGGGTCACCGTACGCGACGGGAAGATCATCGAGATCGACCTCCTCGCCGACCGACAACGCCTCCAATGCGTCGATCTCTCGGCCACCACCGACGCGACCGCCGTGCTTCGCGGCGATCAAGGACCGCGAACGGCTCGCCGACACAAACTTGCGGGCCGCAATCTGGCACGGAGCGAGCTGAGCGAGCCCTTACCCGCGCCCGGCGCTCCGCAATCTCGCGCGCGTCTGTCGCACTCCCGAAGCGACGCGAACGAGCGTTCGCGTCGCCGATGGAGTGGCGCGACCTGCACCGAGTGCAGTGAGAGTCGTCGAACACTCGCGGCGCGCGCGTGTGTGGGCGATCGGGAGAGTCACGCTGACTGAGCTCGGGCTCGCCGATCGGGGCGCCCGTACCTACAACCGCAGCACGCTGGACTTTCGTCGGTCCTGACGGCTATGCGGTGGTGATCTCGGCCTTGGTCTTCTTCATGCGCCACAACCAAACCCCGATCGCGCTCAGCACGATCGCGCCGGCGACATAGCCGATCGCCACGCCCACCCTAGCCCCGCCAGCTGAACTAGCCGCGTGGATCACAGCGTAGATCAGGAAGGCCGATACCAACCAGAGAACCAGCGAAACAATGCGTCTAAGTACCACCAAGAGGCACCCCCTGCCGCTCCCGTGAGGGCTTTGACTCCCCCACTGATGGCGCGACTTGTAGCAAAACGCACCTGCAAGAGCAAGAAATGCTCTGATGGTGATGATGCAGTTTCAACGCGACTCGCGCAGCCCGCTCGACCACGAGACCATGACGTCGGTCTCCGAAACTCGGGCCCGGCGTGTGATGCCCATGCGACCGGTGAGTCGTCATGGCTGTGTGGGCGCTGGTGTCCGGGACGAGCAGCGCGGTGAGGGCGCGCGTCGTGACTACTCCCTGATATGGCTGCGCGTTCGCCGGCTGGGAATGGTTCCCTGTCGTATCCCACCCCGCTGGCGCCGTGCCTCACCAGGCGATGTATCCGCCGTCCATGACGAGCATGGAGCCGGTCATGAACGACGATTCGTCTGAGGCCAAGAAGACGGTCGCGCAGGCGATCTCCTCGGGCCGGCCGAGGCGCCCCACGGGGTGAAGGCTTACCAGGTCCTCGAGGGTGCCCTGTGGACCGAGGGAGTCCTCGAACTGGCGGCGAAGCAACGGAGTGTCAACAGCACCGGGGCACAGAGCGTTCACGCGAATACGGTCCTTCGCGTGATCGAGCGCCATGCTGCGAGTGAGATTGATCACCCCGCCCTTCGAAGCCGTATAGGCAGCGAAGTTGCGAGCCCCGACGAACGCGAGCTGCGACGCCACATTGATGATCACGCCGCGCTGGCGCTCGACCATGTGCGAAAGCGCCTCGCGAGAAAGGAGAAACACGCCCTTGAGATTGGTATCGATAACACGGTCCCAGCACTCCTCCGAGGTATCCACAACACTGGCAACAAGCTCCTGACCAGCGCAATTGACAAGCACATCGAGCCGCGTGAACTCCCGCAAGGTCTCGCGCACCATCCGAGCAGCATCCTCAGCAACACCCACATCACCGGTGATCGCCACCGCCCGCCCACCACCACCACGGATCGCGAGCACCGCCTCCTCCAACGGCTCAAGACGACGGCCCGCCACCGCGACCAACGCCCCCTCAGCAGCACACGCCTCCGCGCTCGCCCGCCCGATCCCCGTCCCCCCACCCGTAACCAGAACAACCCGACCCTCAAGACGAGTCCCAACACCCACACCGCTCAACCCATTTGCCTCCACAGACGACGGCGCATCCTACAAAAGGCCCGGGAATACCGTTCCGGCATCACTGCCGTCTGCGCAGAGAATGAGCGACCTCGACCGGCACTCGTCCAGTTTGCGCGCTCGTGGCGGCTGCTATTGGGCGAAAGCGAGCGCGGTGGTTGTCGTGGTAAAGGATCCGCCCCGTTTGCGTCGAGCGTCAGGCTGCACGGTGAGGCCCTGGACGGATTAGCTAGAGGCCGCTGACATCGACCGGCGTGGTGCTGTCAGTGCGCGTGCCGTCACCGAGCTGCCCGCCTTCGTTGTTGCCCCAGCACTTGGCCGTGCCGCCTTCCGTCACCGCACACGTGTGGGCAGCACCGGCGGCGATCGCCTTGACCCCGCCGCCCAGGCCACTGACATCGACCGGTGTGTTGCTGCCCGCCCCCCTGCCGTCGCCGAGCTGCCCGTAGGCGTTGTAGCCCCAGCATTTGACCGCGCCGCCGTCCGTCAGCGCGCACGAGTGGTCAGCACCGGCGGCGATCGCCTTGACCCCGCCGCCCAGGCCGCTGACATCGACGGGCGTGACGCTGGTCTTGTATGTGCCGTCACCGAGCTGCCCGGAGCCGTTGTCGCCCCAGCACTTGACCGCGCCCGCGTCCGTCACCGCACACGTGTGGAGCTCGCCCGCGGCGATCGCCTTGACCCCGCCCAGGCCCTTGACATCGACAGGCGTGCTGCTGGTCGTGCGCGTGCCGTCGCCGAGCTGCCCTTGGCTGTTGGCGCCCCAGCACTTGACCGCGCCGCCGTCCGTCACCGCACACGTGTGATCAGCACCGGCGGCGATCGCCTTGACCCGGCCCAGGCCGTTGACATCGACAGGCGTGGTCCTGGTTGTGTTCGTGCCATCACCGAGCTGCCCGGAACCATTGTCGCCCCAGCACTTGACCGCGTCGGCGTCCGTCACCGCACACGTGTGGCGAGCGCCGGCGGCGAAGGTCTCCGGCACGTCGCTGATTCTGAAATGGTCCTCGACGGTGGCGGGGACGCCAGGGAGTGCGGACCCGACGGCCCCGCTCACAAGCGGCCGCGCGCCAGCCCACAGCCCAAACATCGATGCCCTCAGTCATATCTGCGTCTAAGCCGAGCGACCAGCGCTGCAAACTGGCGGGCACGCGGGTCCTGCTTGTCCACGCAGACCTCACTTCCTACGGAGGACAGCCCGGCCGTGCAGTGCAGCGTCGCAGCAGTCCCGGGAGAACCAGACCCGCTCGGCGACGACCTGCCGCCCGAGCCGCAGCCCGCTGCGAATGCCGCCACGGCCATCGTCAAGACCAAACCGGTATTCATACCCACGGACGAGCGTGTTAATCGGTTGAGCGGGCTCGATTTCACGCGGATGCGTAGCCTCACCAATCGGCCCGTGTCACTCGGTTTGTCCGGTAAGAGCGGCCTCAAATCACTTCCGTCCCGTCAATGTCATGTGAAGGGAACGGCGCCGACACGCACGATCGCATCCGGCTTTTCGCGGCGCGCGGACCCGGCACAAGCATGGCACGCACACGCCCGCCCACAAACCCAACGAACTCCCCACCTACCACCACCAACCCCCTCGAGCTAACGCCCTTCAGCCAGCCGGATCCGACTGTCCAATTGCTTCAAAGGTCCCCGCCTGAACCCAGGCCAAGACGCCCCCCCGGCTTATAGCCCAATCAAGCGTCGCGTGTCAAACCGCGAGCCCAAACCGGCTCACCCCACGAAGGTCAACATTGGGTGTGTAGCGACGTGCAGTCGCCGCCAGCAGCGGACGACTTTTAGTCCGCGGCGGAGAGTTCTGCGTCCTCGAAGGAGGCTGGCGACCCAGGAGGCTTGTAATGCTCGGGTTTGACAGCCTCGATGCTGCCAAGCGCTTCTACACATCGCCGCCGGCGACGAACGGCTGCGCACGCACGACGAACGGACCTGAGCGCGACTACAGGAAGTCGTTGCCCGTCAGCACGTAGACGAACGGCACGAACGGCACGATTGAGGCGATCGCCCAGGTGATCCGCGCCACGGGACCCATGTCTCTGCGGACCAGCAGATTGATCCAGATCAGCACCACTGCGATTGGATGCAGGATGCACAGCACGAGCTCGAGCACCTTCTTCATGTCTTCACGCTACCCACAATCACCGGTTCGAAGCAGTGTTCGGCGCCCCTGGGCTGAAACTTTCGGCGCTGGCTCTGGCGCCCTGCGCGAGCAGCATGGCTGCCGCCTGCTGGCGTCCGCCGTGGCTCGGCGGCGCGCCATTGCCCGAACCCCGCGGGCTGCCGAATTTGGTGGGGGGCGCCTCTACGCTGTCCAGCGGAAACCGGTGGCCTCGGGTCGCGGCGTCAGCGGGCTGGCGGGCAGATCGCCCTGAGGGTTCTCCTGGTTGTAGACGCTCGGCGCGACGTCATTGGGCGAGTCAGCGTGAAACAAGGCGGCGAGCAGCTCGATCTGGCCGCGGCCTACGCCCAGCTCGCCCATGCCGCCGCCATACATCGGCCGTCGATCCCGTGCGCAGCGGGCGTAGACCTCGAACAGGTCACGCAGGCTGCCGATGCGCGAGGGCTTGACGTTGACCACGCGCGCGGCGAGCGGCGTCGCGCCGATGTCCTCGGCGCTTCGGATGGGCGCGTCGTAAGACACCCGCTCGAGGTGATCGCCGAGCCGCTGAGCGATCTCGGGCAGGTCGTGCGGGTCCTCCAGATAGGCGCTCGGAAACGCCGAGAGAACATGGTCGTACAGCACACCTAGCGCCCCGGGATCCTCGACCTCGAAGCCGTAGTGGCCCTTGAAGTCGATCGTGTCGACCGCCCTCGTCGCTGCGACCTCATCGACGAGCGCCGGCTGCCAGGTCGCCTCCGCGTCTAGCTTGAAGCGCACGCCGGGGGAGCGAGCGAGCCGCCGGCGCACCGGCTCGATCGAAGGTTTCTTGCCGAGGCCGAGCGAGTTGACAAAGCGAACCGGCTGCGGCTCCAGCTCAAGCACCTCATGCAGCGAGCGACCGGCCTGGCGCAGTGCGAGGTCGAGCCCCGCGGACTCGAATGCCCACCGGCGAAAGCGAACGGCCCCCTCCCACTCCGGCGGCTCGGGCCACAAGCTGAGCGTCACGAGATGCTCACAGAAGCCGGCCAACGTCCAATCTCCCGCTAGCGGCAGCGCCGGTCGGGTCTGATGCAGTGCGGTGCCGTCCTCGCGGAACACCGAGACGTCCTCGCCCAATCCGTCAGCGTCCGCTCCCGCTAACCGCACGTGGGTGGTGACGCGCTCGAACTCGTAAGCGAGGACGGCGTGCAACCGCTCGTACTCGTACGCCTCGATCACGAGCGGAAGCCCCGCGAGCCGCAGCCACAGCGATTCGCCTTTCATCGCGGCGCTCCTCGCGTTCATCGCCACGATTGTCTCACCAAACTTGACCCGTGGAGTATTTGCTGACTAAGGTCAGAGAATGTCCACAGCGGACGTCGAGCAGGTTCGGCGGTTCAACCGCGTCGTGACCGAGCGCGTCGGAGCGCTCGACGAGCGCTTCCTTGGCCGCGCTCGGCCTCTGGGCGAGGCCCGGCTGTTGTGGGAGATCGGTCTCGACGGCTCTGAGGTGCGTTTGCTGCGTTCCCGACTAGGCCTGGACTCCGGATATCTAAGCCGCCTGTTGCGCTCGCTCGAGGCCGCTGGGCTCGTCCGGGTGTCGCAAAGCCGCGGGGACCGACGGATTCGCGTCGCACGTCTAACCCCAGCCGGCCGACGCGAGCGCGCCACCCTCGACGAGCGGTCCGACAGACACGCGCAGTCTCTCCTGGAACCGCTGAGCCCGCAACAGCGAGAGCGGCTGCTCACCGCGATGCGCGAGGTAGAACACTTGCTGATCGCTGCGAGCGTCGAGATCGAGGCGGTCGACCCCGAGCACGAAGACGCGAAGTACTGCATCGCGGAGTACGTGGCCGAACTCAACCGGCGCTCCCACCGTGGCTTCGATCCGTCGGTCGGAGCTACTGCCCTGCCACACGAGGTGCGGCCACCCGCCGGTCAGTTCTTCGTCACCTACCTGCACGGCGAGCCGATCGGCTGCGGCGCCGTCAAGCACCCCGTCGACGCGCCAGCGGAGATCAAGCGCATGTGGATCGCACCACAAGCCCGCGGGCTCGGGCTCGGGCGCCGCCTGCTGGAGAAGCTCGAGACCTGCGCGCGGGCGGGCGGAGCGCGGATCGCGCACATCGAAACCAGCGCAGTGCTCGCTGAGGCGCTCGCCCTGTACCGCTCCGCGGGCTGGATCGAGGTGCCGGCGTTCAACGACGAGCCATTCGCGGACCACTGGTTCGAAAAAACGTTGACCTAGAGCGCGCAGCGGTCAACAAGACGCCACAAATCAGGCCCCCTCTCGCGCTAGGCTCAGCTTGGTGGACGCCGAAGACTTTGATCTTGATGCCGCCGGACTGAGGGCCGACGATCAAGATGCCGTCACGTCGCTAGAGGTGCTCGCAAGCAAGCTTGAACAGGCGCTGCCGACCCACGCCCGCGTCGATCGACGGGGGCGTGGACTGTTCGGGCGCGGAAAACTCGTCGAGCGGATCGAGGTGCGACTCGGCGACTGTGTGCTATCGCTGCGCCGGGCGAACGGGCGCATCGAGGGCTGGCGCGAGCGCCACGTCGGCGGTATTTCAATCAAGCGCGAGCCGCTCGGCGTCCGCGCGTGGGTGAGAACCTTGGAGCAAGAGCTGCGGGAGGCCTCGGGACGTAGCGCGGAGGCGCGAGAGGCGCTAGCGCGGCTGCTGAGCTGATGAGCGACGACGAGCGCGACGCGTCCGCGGAGACCTGGGAGCGCGAGCAGGCGGAGTCGCTGGCGCGGATCGAGTCCGGAGGCATACCCCTGCAGGCCGAACGCCGCCTGCGCGAGATGGCGACAAGCGGGGCGCCATTTTCGAGCACGCTCTCAGTTGACGAGTTCGCACTGTGTTCGAAACTCGGGCTGAAACCCCTCGGGCAGGTCCTCGGCGCGTCGGTGCATCAGGTCGGCTGGCAGAACCTGCCCTGGTCCAGTTCGTGGGGCGGAGGAGTGATTTGCGAGCTAGACGTGATCGGCGCGGCATGGGAGGAGGCGCGGCGCCGCGCTTTCGATCGACTTGCCGAGGAGGCGAGCCACCTCGAGGCCGATCTCGTGGTCGGCGTGAGTCTGCATCGAGGCGTGCACGACTGGGCGGCGGGCGCGGTCGACTACGTGGTAAATGGCACCGCGGTGAGGGTGCCAGGTTCGGATCGCTCTGGCCGCCCGCTACTCAGCGATCTGTCTGGCCAGGAGGTATGGCTGCTGAATCAGGCTGGCTATGCGCCCGTCGGGCTGGTGGCTGCGACCGCGGTGTTCTTCGTATCGCCCTCGTACTCGACCCAGTGGGCTCGCTCCATGACGGGCGCCTACAACCAAGAGCTCACGGACTTCACGCAGGGCGTGTACGCGGCTCGCGAGAGCGCCCTGGGCTCACTCGTCGGTCAGGCGAACGCGAACGGGGCAGACGGGATCGTCGGCGTGCGCGTTGAGCAGGAGACGGCGTTCCACAGCTTCAGTGTGGGCACGATGGGAGGCCGAGGCGAGCGCCAAGGTCTGGTCATCACCTTGCAAACTTTCGGCACCGCGATCCGCGAGCGCGAGCGTGCCGAACAGCCCCCGCCCCAGACCGCCATCGAGCTGGGCCGGTAGCCGGGCACGATTGAGCAACGCGGAGAGGAGCCAGATACCGAGATGAGTGAAGCTAGCTACGACCCGACCTCACTGGAGGGCGTGCCCGAAGTAGGGCGGGCGCGCCTGGAGCAGAACAGACGGGGATTGTTCACCTCGGACCTGTCGGTGAACGAGTTCCTGCTCATCAAGCAGGCGGGCTTCGACCCCTTGGGGCTCGTGGTGGGCAGCTCGATCTACCACATCGGCGTTCAGATCGCAGGATGGAAGCGCAGCCAGGAGATGACCGTGCTCTCGGAAGCTATGTACCACGCGCGCCAACTCGCGATGACGCGCATGGAGGAGGAGGCCGATGCGCTCGGCGCCGACGGCGTGGTAGGCGTACGCCTCGACATCGGCCGCTACCAGTGGGGTGAGAACATGGCCGAGTTCATCGCTATCGGCACCGCTGTGAAGCACCGCGCGGGGGTCTTGCACAGGGCACCAAACGGGCGCCCTTTCACCAGCGATCTTTCCGGCCAGGACTTCTGGACGCTGCTGCGCACAGGCCACCGGCCGGTAGGGATGGTGATGGGCAGCTGCGTCTATCACGTGGCACATCGCGGCATGCTGCAGTCGCTGGGACAGATGGGCCGCAACATCGAGCTGCCCAACTTCACACAAGCCCTGTATGACGCGCGGGAGCTAGCCATGGAGCGCATGCAGACCGAGGCTGGTGAGCTCCAGTCCGAGGGGATAGTCGGCGTTCAGCTTCAGGAGAAGAGTCACGGATGGGGCAGTCACGTGATTGAGTTTTTCGCCGTCGGCACCGCAATCGTGCCTAGCGACGAACACGGCGAGATCGAGGCCCCGACGCCTGTGCTTGATCTGGGCCGGTAGGAGCGTCCGTACCGGTACCCCGCGGAGCAGTCAGGTGCCGCACTCGACCGCGGATCGGACGCCCGTGCAGCTCTACCGGCATCGAGCCTGAAGCGCGCCAGCTGCGATTTCGCTCGCGATCCGACGAGCAGCGACAAGGATGCGATCGGAGTCATCTGCGGCCGGGTCGTAGGCCGTGATGGCAGCGGCGCTGACAGTGAACCGCCGGCACACAGCGCGAATGCATAGCAAGAGCCGATCGAGCGTCGGCCCCCCGGGCGCCGCATACCCGTTCGCGCGCCCTTCCGCGACATCGAGCACGTCGAGATCGACGTGGAGGTAGATGCGCGAGACGCGCGATCCGAGCTCCCGTATGGCCCGCTCGAACCGAGACTCGTCGAGTACGCCGGGAACGGAACGGACGTGGGCGCGATCAAGCCGCCGGCGCTGATAGCCCTCGAGGTCACGCACTCCAGCGAGGACCACGTCGTGCTCAGCGATGGGCCGAAGCCCGGGAATGGTGCCCCGGAGCGCCCGCCATCCGCGACCGGTGAGCATCGCCAGGCCCATGACATCGAAGAAGCCGGAGAGGTTCTCCTCAGGATCGTCGAAATCCGCGTGCGCGTCGAACCAGATCACCCCGAGCCCGACTGCGCCGACTCCGGCGACCGTACCCAGGCAGCTGTTGCAGTTCCCCGCGAGCACCAGCGGGAAGCTGCCGCTGCTCGCAGCAACTTGCACTCGTCCCTCTAGGCGGCGAACGAGTTCCATCACCCTGGCGACCTCCGCCTGCGACTCGTCGACCGGCTCAATCTGCTCCAAGGCCACCGGCCATCCAGTGGCCTCGATGGTCTCGCGAAGCCCCGAATCGGCGGCTAGCCGAAGCGCGCCATGTCCCATGCCGACGTCCCGCAGACCGTTGTGAAACGGCCAGCAGATCAATCGGACCTCACCAGGCACGGCGCCCAGAGTAGTGCCGAAATGCGCGCGTCAGGGCGCAGTATCGTCGGCGGGATGAACCGGTATGTGGAGATCAACCGGGCGAACTGGGACGAGCGGGCACCAGCTCATGCGGCCTCACCGGACTATGGCGTGGAGCGATTCGTGCAGAACCCGAACTTCATCAGCGATGTCGTTCGCTTTGACCTTCCCCGGCTCGGCGACATCAGCGGCTGCCGCGGGCTCCACCTTCAATGCCACATCGGTACCGACACCATCTCGCTGGCACGACTCGGCGCTCGCATGACGGGTTTGGACCTGTCTCCAGCCTCGCTCGAGCAGGCCCGACTGCTCTCGAGCCGGGCCGGACCCGAGGTCGAGTTCGTCGAGGCGGAGTTGTATGACGCGGTCGCGGCGCTGGGAGAGGAGGCGTTTGAGTTTGTGTTCACCGGCATCGGAGCACTCTGTTGGCTGCCCTCGATCCGTAGGTGGGCTTCGGTGGTGGCAGACCTTTTGGTCCCCGGCGGCCGCCTATTCATGCGCGAGGGCCACCCGATGCTGTGGACGCTCGAGGACGAGCGGACCGACGACCTGCTGGTGGCGGAGTATCCGTACTTCGAGCTCGAAGCACCTTTGATCTTCGACGACCCCGGCACTTACGTGGAGACTGCCTCGACGTTTGCCAACAACCGCACCCACGAGTGGAATCACGGCTTGGGCGAGATCGTGACGGCGCTGCTGGAGGCCGGCATGGAGCTGACCATGCTCGTGGAGCACGACAGTGTTCCCTGGGAGGCGCTGCCGGGGCGCATGACGCAAATCGAACTTGGGGAGTGGCGGCTGACCGACCGGCCAAGCCGATTACCTCACACATACACGCTCCAGGCGATTAAACGGCGTTGACACCGTCGCTGGTGCCGTTGGGGCTTAGGTTCGTGCACAGATTTTCGCGGCCCGTTGGAAGGCGGGCGATCGCGGATTGATTCCCGCGTCGCCGGATGTGACCGTGATGCCCTGAGCACCTCCGCTGACGGTCGGGTCCGGGAAGTTCGGCACGGAACCATCAGACCTCTCCGGGATAGCGCGCTGGCCCTTGCGGGGTTGACCTTCGCTTTTGCAGCGGGGTCCGCGCGCAGCCTACGACTTTGACAGACGCTCCACCCGTTCCAGCATTTCAGTGCTGGGGTAGGGATCGTTCTTCACCTTCTCGGTGAGGATGGCGAGATACTCCGGGAGCCGCTCCCGCGGGAGCATCCTCTCGAGCATGTCCATTTGATGGATGCTGGGGTGCGCGTCAGCGCGCACCCTGTCCAACAACACCTCCGCAGCCTGCCCTTTGGCGTCGCCTGGCGTTTCCTCGACGACTTCGCCCGTCACTTCTTCCTCAGTTCTGGATCTTCCACAGCTTGGGAAGTCTACGTCCCGGAAGCGAGGACCTGTTCTACGAAAGCCCGCAGCGCGCGACGCAGCGCTTCTGGCTCCTCCAGCCATGGGGAATGGCCAGAGCGCTGTAGCTCGACCCATTGGCCCCTCGGCGCCAGCTCGGCCACCTGGCGAGCGCGTTCCGGCTCCGTGTCGTGGGCGCCGTTGATGACGAGAACCGGCAACCCAAGGTGACGCACGATGAACTCGCAGGCGGTCCTCGACCATCTCCCCCACCCGGCCGAGGTTGTCGCAAAGCCCTGGACCACCGTGACACAGCGCCATTGGGGGGGCCAGCGCCGCTGGACGCTGTCCACAATGTCGCCCCCGGCACCTCGACTAACTCAACGTCCTCCAGCACCCCATCACCTTAGGCGCTGACCGCCCTAGCGCGGCCTCGTCCACACCCAGGCTCTCGCCGCGGCGATGGCCGCCGCGGCGAGGGGCAACGAACGGCAGCCGCTGGCGCTTACCCGTAGATCCAAACCACTACGGGCGGTGAACCACCTCCATATGGCGAGCCGCTCCCATACGGTGACCCATCTCCATACGGCGACCCATCACCGTATGGAGAGCCGCCGGAGAAGCCAGATGGTGCCGAGGACTGATCGCTGCTGGTAGCCACCGAGAACGAGGACCCGTCAGCGACAAGCGAAGACGGGGTCGCTCCGCCGGTCTCGCCTGTGCTGACGAACCCCGTCGCGTCCGAATTGAGCTCGAGCGGCTGGGCTGTCCAGGCGGCGTCCGAGATCGTGCCCGTATGGCCCCCGGAAGTCGCCGAGGTGTTGGTGAAGTCCACCTTGCCGAAGTCGCTCAGCGGCAGCGGCTGACAGTTACCCGTCGCGTCACAGGACGATGGCGCCTCCGCGATCCACTCCGCCGTAGAGACGTCGGGACTATTCATGTTGAGGGTCCTCGTGAACGACGCGCCGGTGCTTTTGTCGGCAAGCGAAACCGTGACCGCCGTCCCGTTTACGGTGACACGACCCGACATGTGGTCGCCCGCTGAGATCGACATGTTGAGGTGGACAGGCGCGGACGGCACCAGCTCGTACCAGGCGTAATGGCTGGCCGACCCGTCACCGCCGCAGTTGGCGCTTGTGCCCACCTGCTCCAGCGCTTGCGACTGTTGCTCAGCACCGCCGAGCCCAACCCAGAACGAGCTATAGCCCCGACCGGTGGAACAGTTCGCGGAGGGCTCGGTCCAGCTTCCCGAGACGCTCGAGAACGGGCTGCCATCGTTGGCGCTGACCTCATATCCGGACCAGTTGCCGCTGACCTCGGCCGATCGCTGCACAGACGCCGCCGTGGCTGAAGGCACCACAGCACAGCCGACCGCACCGGCGAGGGCCAAGGCCGAAACAAGACGTGAAGTTTTCATATCCGTGATCCAGTTCGTTTGCGCCCCTGGAGGGCGCGGGTGTAAGTGCACTAATCACGGTGGCTGAGGCCGCTGGGAAGAAACAGAGAGGTTTCTGTGTGTTTTCTGGGAGATGACCTGTCCCGAGCCGGACGCGGTCCGTGGGCTTACTAGGCTCGGGGGCGCCCTGCCGAGCAGGGCTGCGCTCAACGTGATCGTGCTCAAGCGGCTGGACGCCGCGAGGCGGTTGCTCGTCGTGCCGCCGGGGTCGGCGGCCTGCCAGGTGTTGCGCTCGGCTAGCCGGGGACGGCCTTGACCGCGATCACATATCTAGATCGGAACCGGCACCGGCTCCCTCCCCGCTCGCAAGCGCAGGTTTGTGCTTGGGGAGCAGGAGCGAGCCCAGCAGGGCGACCGCGAGCATGGCCACTGCCCACCAGAAGGTGCTGCCGAAGGCGGCGGCCATGGGACCGGCGATATGCGCTCTGACGGCGCTCGAGACACGCGCGGCGGCGCCGATCCCGGCGTGACCGGAGCCTCCGAGCCGGGCGCTCAGGGCGGAGGCAAGCACCACCGAAAGCACCGCGGTGCCGATCGAGGAACCAGTCTGCTGGAGGATGTTCAGCGTCGTCGAGCCGCGGGCGACGACCTCCCTGCGCATGGTCTGCATGGCTCCCGAGAACACCGGCATCATCGTGAATCCCATTCCGAGGCCAAAGACGAACAGATCGACGCTCGTAGCCCAGTAGGGGGTATGTGGCCCGATCTGGGTCAGCCACAACACCGGGCCGATGATTCCCAGCAGCCCGAAGGGGACGATGCGACCCGAGCCGGTCCGGTCGGAGAGTTGCCCAGCGATTGGCATCGCCAGCATGGCTCCCAGTCCTTGCGGCGCCAGCAGCAGGCCGGCATTGAGGGCTGACTCACCATGGACGGCTTGGAAGTACAGCGGTAGCAGCAAGAACGTCCCGAAGACCGAGATCGCGACCAGCACGAGGGTCACGGACGATGTGGCGAATGCGCGGTTGGCGAACAAGCGCAGGTCGATCAGCGGCTGCGCGGTACGCAGCCCGTGCCAGCAGAAGCTCACCAGCAGCACCAGGCCAACGAGCATCGGCACGAGCACTTGGGCCGAGGCGAAGCCGCCGGCTGAGTTGCTTTCGGCGAGCCCATAGATGAAGAGCGCGAGCCCCGGGGAGAGAAGCAACAGTCCCCGGTAGTCGAGCCGCTGCTCACGCTCGGGGACGTCACGCGGAAGGATCCGTTGCGCGGACGCGAGCGCGAGGATCCCGATGGGGACGTTGATGAAGAAGATCCAGCGCCAGGACACATCTGCCACCAACCAGCCGCCGAGGATCGGTCCAATGATCGGACCGATCAGCATCGGCACGCCGATGATGCTCATCACCCGCCCGATCCGCTGGGGCCCGGCCGCGCGAGTGAGGATCGTCATACCGGCGGGCATGATCATGCCGCCACCGAGTCCCTGGAGCACCCGGAAGAAGATCAGGGACCCGGCCGACCACGCGAGCCCGGACAGCACCGAGCCGGTAATGAAGAGCGCGATCGAGATCATATAGAGGCGCTTGGTCCCAAAGCGGTCTGCGATCCAGCCGCTCAACGGGATGACCGTTGCCAGCGCCAGGGTGTAGCCGGTCGCGACCCATTGGATCGTCGTCAGGGAGGTGTGGAAGCTCGCCGCCAGTGTGTTGATGGCGACGTTGACGACGGTCACGTCGAGGATCGACATGATCGTGCCCAGCACCACCACCCAGGCGATCGCGAGCAGCGCGCGATCAATGCGCGTCTCGTTCGGCATACCGCAGCCCACGGTAGCCGAAGGCGGTTTGCGGATCAGTGAGACGCCTCGCCGCGAGCAACTGACACTGCAAAGCGCCTTCGCGAGATGACGCCGGCTCTATCCGGCGCCTCGCTCGACGCGTCCGAGACGGTACGTCGCCGCCCCGATCACGAGAAGCGTGACGCCGAGCTGCAGCGCCGGGGCCGCCTCTCTGGCGGCTTTCAGCAGCAGCGCGCTACACGCCGCGCCCGCGAGCAGCGCGCCTAGCACTACCGTGCGGCGCAGGAGGTCACGGCTCGTGCCTGAGCCGAGGGCGAGCGCTCCCATCAACCCGGTCAGCGTCCCGGTTACATAGGTGGTGGTCACGCCCGACACGCGCAACCTCGCCACCGCCCCGCTCTGGAGACCCATCGCGAGTGCCGACGCACCGACGAGGACCGCCTCGAGCGTTCGGCCGGGATGCGCGGAGCTCGCAAGCCAGCCCCCGAGCAGGCCCGACTGAGCGGCTGCCGCGACCGTAAGACTGACCGTCAAGCCCGTCGGCCACAACGCGCGCTCCGCTCGGCGGCGCACCAGTCGGGTGGAGATGAACACTCCGCCTGCGTACGCGAGCACGGAAACCGCAGACCGGACCGCCTCCGAGCCGGACGCGCTTCCCACGGCGAGCCCCAGTAAGACGATGTTGCCGCTCATCATGGCCGTGAAGACTTTGCCCAAGCCAAGGAAACTGACCGCGTCGACGGCTCCTGAGCCGAAGGTCAGGCAAACGAGCAGCAGATCTCGCACGTCCTCTCCGGACATCCGCGAAGGCCGAGCGTCGGTCATCGACGGAGCTTATGTTGAGCTGCAGCCGCATTGCCCCCGTTAACGGGCGAAACCCCGCTCCGACAGTGCAGAACGGGGCTCGCATCAGACGCTGCCTTTCAGCAGCCGGTGAGGTCGAACCTACGCCGGCCGGCTGATCGGCGTAAAGCTCGGGCGCGGTGCGGGGCGCGTGCGCTGTGTCGCGATCCGCGCGCGGCGCCGACGCTGAGCGACAGCCGCCTCGACATCGCGGTCCTGCGTCAGGATCGCCCACACCAGTGGGGCGACGACTGCGGCGATGACGCCAATACATAGAACGGCATTTACGGCTATGAGAGCTGCCAGAATCATTTTCACACTCCTTGGTCGATGTGAGCGATCTCGCCGTGCCGGGTGGACCGGGAGGGGGAGAAGCTCTTCAACTAGGTTGGGCGATCTCGGTTATGGAACGGCAATGGCTCGGTAGTAGGTGGGAAAGCTCCACGTAGGGCTGGCGTTAACGAACGAAACCCCGTTCCGCCGCGGCGGAACGGGGCTCGCATCGACCAGTGACTGTTCAGCGGGCCCGAGGGGGGTCAGGAGAGGACGGGCCCGGCCGTCAGCCAGCCAGTATCGGGGGATCTATGCCGCGCGGCTGATCGGCCTGTACCGCGGACGCGGGGCGGGACGCGCCGGCTGTTCGGTCGCGGTCCGGGCGCGACGCTGCCGCTGGGCCGCTGCTGTTTCGACGTCGCGGTCTTGGGTCAGGATCGCCCACACGAGGGGAGCGACGACCATCGCGATGACGCCCAAGCAGAGCACGGCGTTGACTGCGATGAGAACGGCTAGGGCCATTGCAAAATGCTCCTTGATCGACTTGAGCAACCCAGCCGGACTGGCCGTTTGCCGGGGGCGGGAGAAGCTCTGGTCGGTAGCTTGGGCGAGCTCGGTAATGGGATGGCAATGACTCGGTAGTACGTGGGAAAGCATGTGGAACAATCGCTCCGCATGGAGTCTGATGCTCGAGTCCTGGTCGTCGATGACGAGCACGCGCTGCGCCGCTTGCTGCGCCTCTATCTGGAACGCGAGGGGTACGCCGTGGTCGAGGCCGACAACGGGCTCGACGCGCTGACGATGCTGCGCCGGGACGGAATCGACCTGGCCCTGGTCGACATCATGCTCCCTGAGCTCGACGGTTTCTCTCTGGTGCGCCGGATCCGTGAGCAGTCGGCCCTACCGATCATTGTGATCACCGCGCGCGGAGAGGAGACGAACCGGATCGCCGGGCTCGAGCTCGGCGCAGACGATTACGTCGTCAAGCCGTTCTCGGCTCCGGAGGTGGTGGCGCGCGTACGGGCGCAGCTGCGCCGCGCCCGCGGTCTCGTCGGCGAACACCCCGCGCTCCATCACGGCGGCGTGGAGCTCGACGAGGAGGCGCGCCGGGTCAGCGTCGATGGCCGCGAGGTGGAGCTGACGCGCCGGGAGTTCGACCTGCTCGCCGCGCTGCTGCGCGAGCCCTCTCGCGTGCACACGCGAGAGGGTCTGCTGGAGTTGGTCTGGGGCTCATCCGACTACCAACCGAAGACCGTTGACGTGCACGTAGCCGCCCTGCGCCGCAAGCTCGGGGATGCTTTGAACGTCAGGTCGCTGCGCGGGGTCGGCTACCGGCTGGAGGACTGATGATCGCCCGGCTCGTATCGCTGCGCATGTGGCTGCTGGTCGCCATGGTCGTGAGCGCGGCTGCCGGCCTCGCGGGCGCGGCCGTCCTGTTCGGACAGGTCCAGCACTCGCAGGAAAGCGTCAGCGACCGAGCGCAAGCCCTCCAGCGGGCGCATGTCATCGCGGCGGAGGTTCAGAAGCCGGGCGCCGTAGATCGCCTGCGCACCATGCAGGCGGTCCTGGTGAGCGACCAGGTGATTGTCGAGCGCGGGGGGCGAACGATCTTCCAGGGCCGCTCACTGGCCGGGCGTGAGTTCGAGCTCCAGGTTCGCGTCCCGTTTCCGGGGGGCGCGGTGACATTGCGCGACTACTCCAAACCCGGTGCGAGCTCGACCCTTCAGTTCGCCCTGATCACGGGTGGCGTGCTGCTGCTCGTCATCGCAGCTGCCGTAACCACCGCCACGCTCATGACCCGGGCCGTAAGAGCGCCGATCGGCCGCGCAATCGCGGCCGCGGAGCGGGTTTCGCACGGTGAGTTCAGCGCCAGGATGGGCGGCTCCGGACCCGAGGAGTTCATGAAGCTGGGACGAGCCTTCGATGGCATGGCGGCGCGTCTCGAGCGCGCGGACCGCGATCAGCGCCAGTTTCTGGCCGACGTGGCCCACGAGATCGCCACGCCGCTGAACTCGATCGCGGGCTTCGCCCTGGCGCTCGCCGACGGCGTCGCGCAGGAGCCTGAGCAGCGCGAGGAGGCCAAGGCGCTGATCGAGAGCCAGACGGAGCGGCTAAGCGACCTGCTGCAGGATCTGCGGCGACTGACCCGGCTGGACCTGGCTGAGGGCATCCGACCTGGTCCGGTGGCGCTCGCGCCATTTGCGAGGAGCCTGGTCTCTGGCTTTCGCCATGAAGCAACCGATGCCGGCCTCGGTTTGACGCTCTCCGTGCGGGACGAGCAGGCCTTCACCGATCAGCGACTGCTGGAGATGATTGGCTCGAACCTGATCTCGAACGCAATCCGCTACACGCCGGCGGGCGGTCGCGTGGAGGTGCGGCTTCAGCGTCAGCACGACAAGCTCGTGCTCAGCGTGCGGGACACCGGCGTGGGCATTGCCCCGGAGCATCAGCAGCGCGTATTCGAACGGCTCTATCGGGTCGACAGCACGCGCGATCGCGCCACCGGCGGTACCGGATTGGGGCTGGCAATCGCGGCGCGGGCCGCGCGCAACCTCGGCGGCCACATCGAGCTTGACAGCACGCTTGGCGAAGGCAGTGAGTTCCGGGCGATCATTCCCGCGCACCTCGAAGCCGAGCTGGAAGAGCAATCGGTGGCCGCCGACATAGCGGAGCTCGATGCAGCGGCGGCACGGGATGCTGAGCCGTCGGAGGACCGTTCGGCGGCACCCACCGGCTGAGGGGCGCCTCGAAGCCCGAAGATGCTCTCAGCGCCCCGGCGGCGCGATCAGCGTCGCGCCGCGTAGACCCGGTCGAGCAGCGCGCCCAACTCACGGAAGTGGCGCTCGGCCGCCCCTTCGTTGTAGGCGGGTGTGTCGGCCATGGTGTATCCGTGCTGGGCGCCCTCGTAGACGTCCGCGTGATAGCGCGCCCCCACCTCGTCCAGGGTCTGTTTCAGGGTCGAGATCTGCTCCGGGGTCATGCTCTGGTCGTTGTCAGCGAAGCCGAAGTACAGCTCCGCCTGGATGTTGCCGGCCGAACGATGCGGACTGTCTGGGTCATCGGTGACCAAGCCCCCGGCGTGGAACCCCGCCAGCGCCGCCACTCGATCCGGCTCGGCCGCGGCGATCCGCCAACCAAGACGCGCACCCATGCAGTAGCCCGTGATGGCGAAGGGAGGCTGGCCTCCGGACTGCTCAAGCTGATCGAGGTAGGCGATCCCGTCGGCGGCAAACCGGTCAGGAGTGAGCTCCTCCATCAGCGGCCTCAGCGACTGGAAGAAACGCATGCGCTCATCGGAATCGCTCATGTCCGGCAGGGGTGGCACCGGCGAGCGCCCGGCGCGGTAAAAGACGTTTGGGGCCAGCACCACATAGCCGTCCGCGGCGATCCGGTCGGCCATCTCTTCGATCGTGGGACGGAGGCCGAACGCATCCATGATGAAAAGCACACCGGGATGAGCGTCGTCGTCGGGCCGCGAGAGATAGGCATTGGCCACGCCGTCTGGAGTTTTGATGTCAACTGTTGAGCTGTTCATGTCTCTAAAGATCGCACGCCGACCTACTCGGCCGCTTTGCGCCCCCTATCCCTGTCCTACCGCGAACCCGCGAGCGCGGCCACAACGAGGACGAACCCGGCCATGGCAAAGACGGTGGCTGCCGAAACTTGGTTGGCGGCCAACGCGGCGGTCGTGCGGGTACGATGCTCGCCTCATCGCCGGTGCCCGCGAGGGGAGGAGGAGAGTTGTGGCTGATGACATTGGAGGGAAGCTCGTGGGCACGGGGGTAGTCGATCCGCACGGGCACAAGATCGGCAAGATCGAGGCGTTGTTCGTGCACGGGGACAGCGAGGTGGCCAATTGGGCCCGGGTGAAAACGGGGCTCCTCGGCGCCGGCTCCGCCCTGGTGCCGCTGCACGATGCCCAGGAGGAAGGAGGGGATGTACGGCTGGTCTACGAGAAGGAGCATGTCAAGGCCGCCCCGCAGGTCGAGCCCGACGGCGATGAGCTCTCGGACGAGCAGGCCGACGCGCTTCACAGCCACTACGGGCTCGAGCGCGTGGTCGGACTGACCGCCGAGGAGTCTGAGGACGAGATGGAGCTGCCACGCGAGACCCGTGACGCGAAGCCGCCCGGGATGGAGGAAGATCCGGAGAGCCCGTTGGCCAAGCGGAGGCGAGAGCGCCAGCGTGAGATCAAAGAGGTCGCACGCGAGTTCGAGCAGACCAGCCACACACACGGACCGGATGGGGAGCGCAGCTAGGTAGCCGGTCCGCTAGGTAGGCGAGCCGCTTCTGCGGGTAAACAAAAGCAATGGAGCGCGCCCAGCGGGATCAGCCCGATCTGCAGCTTCTGCGTTCGGAGCGGAAGATGGCCGCACCGGGAAGGTGGTTCACCGGCATTGGCCTCGCTCCGCTCATCGCCGGGCTGCTGCTGCTGTTCCTCGCCAGCGGCTGGGCCTGGGTGCTCGGCATCGTGCTGATAGCGCTCTCCCTGCCGCTGCTCGCCCTCGGTGCAGGCTTGCTACTTAGCAGCGGCGTGGCAGGCTGGGCGGCGCGGCGCTGGCCGTTTGCCTAGGCGCGAGAACTCACGGCCTGCTGAGCGTCCCGCGCAGGCTCAACGACGCAGAGCTGCCATCAGCGCCTTGTGCGGCGCCCGGACGGTCTCATTGACCGCGGTCGGCTCATATCCACAGTGGGCCATGCAGTTGTCGCATCGGGGGTCGCGGCCACGGCCATAGCGGTCCCAATCCGTATCCTCGACGAGCTCCCGGTAGCTGCGTGCGTAGCCATCGCCCATCAGATAGCAGGGTCTCTGCCAGCCGAAGATCGAGTAGCTGGGAATGCCCCACGCAGTGCATTGATAGTCGGTCCTCCCCTCCAGGAAATCCAAGAACAGCGGCGAGTGATTCAGCCGCCACCGGCGGCGGCGCCCGTCGGCGAAGGCGGCGCGGAACAAGCGATGGGTTTGCTCCACCCCGGGGAAATGCTCCTGGTCGGGCGCCTTCTCGTACGCGTACGCGGGCGAGATCATCATCTGGTCAACCGCCAAGTCGTCGTTGAGGAAGTCCAGTACCTCTCGGACCGTCTGGGGGGTGTCGTCTGAGAAGAAGGTGGTATTGGTCGTGACGCGGAAGCCCTGCGCCTTGGCCGCTCGGATCGCCGCGACCGCCTTGTCAAAGACGCCATCGCGGCACACGGAGTGATCGTGCCGCTCGCGCAAGCCGTCCATGTGCACCGCCCACGCGAAATACGGAGAGGCCTGGAAGCGATCCATCTTCTTTTCCATCAGCAGCGCGTTGGTGCACAGGTACACGAACCTCTTGCGCTTGATCAGCTCCGCGACGATCACATCGATCTCCGGATGAACGAGCGGCTCGCCACCGGCGATCGAAACGACAGGGGCGCCGCATTCCTCGACAGCGCCGACGGCATCTTCCACCGGCATCCGGCGCCGGAGGATGTGGTCGGGGTGCTGGATCTTGCCGCACCCCGCGCACGCGAGGTTGCACTGGAAGAGCGGCTCGAGCTCAAGCACGAGCGCGTATTTCTCCCGTCGCCGGATGCGCTGGGCCATGATGTAGGCGCCTACCTTGGCGCTCTGTCTAACCGGTACAGCCATTGGCTACAAGATACCGCCGGCCGGCGTCGGGCCATTCCCGCCGGGCCCGGCAGTTGGCAATTCGCTGACTTCGGCGTGTCCGCTGTCCGCCTCCGAAGGCCCTCTGACTTCCGGCGGCAGCGCGAAACGGACGGTCTCGTCGGCGACCGCGCGCTCTGCACGCTCGAGCGGGCCGAAGACCTCGAGCGCGCTCACCATGCGCTGGACGATCCGCTCGGGACTTGATGCACCCGCCGTCACGCCGATGCGGCGCACGCCGTCGAGCCACGCGGGCTCCAGCTGTGATTCGTCATCGATGAGGCGGGCTTGGCAGCCGCTGCGCCGCGCCACCTCCACCAGGCGGTTGGAGTTCGAGGAGTTGCGCGAACCCACAACCAGCACCAAGTCGCACTCAGCGGCCAGGGCCCGCACCGCATCCTGGCGGTTTTGAGTCGCATAGCAGATATCGTCGGAACGCGGACCCGCGATCTCGGGAAAACGGGCGCGCAGCCGCTCGATCACATCCCGGGTCTCGTCGACGGCGAGAGTTGTCTGAGTGAGGTAGGCGACGCGGTCGGAGTCGGGGACTTCGAGTCCGGCGATGTTGGCGTCCGGATCGATGACGCGAATCCGCTCGGGCCTCTCGCCCGATGTTCCGTCTACCTCCTCGTGACCTTCGTGACCGATGAGGAAGATTGTGTAGCCGTCCGAGCCGAAGCGGCGCGCCTCGGCATGAACCTTGTTCACGAGCGGGCAGGTCGCGTCGACGATGTTCAGATGGCGGCGCTGTGCCTCGGAGCGCACGCGCGGCGAGACTCCATGCGCGGAGAAGACCACGGTCGCTCCATCGGGCACCTGCTCGAGCTCATCCACACACACGGCGCCCCGGCTCTCGAGCTCAGCGACCACGTGTCGGTTGTGGACGATCTGCTTGCGCATGTAAACGGGCGGTCCGTAACGATCGAGCGCCCGCTCGACGACTTCGATCGCGCGCTCCACGCCGGCACACGACGCGCGGGGAGCTGCCAGCACGACCTCGCGCGCGACGATCCCCTCAGCCCACTCCGCAAGCACGGCCGTGGTGCGGCGGAGCGCTCGGGCCGCGCGCGCCGCGCCGGCGACCATCGCCCCGGGATGCCGCAGCTGACCGGCACCCTGATCGAGCACGACGCGCACCACCACGAAGGGACGGCTGGCAGCGGCCGGGGCTAGCCACGCCGACTCCATGTCCGCGACGAGTGCGCCATTTTCCGCGAGGGCCGTGCGACCACGCCCCAACGCCGGCCCGTGCACGGAGACAATCGGGCCCGTCCGCGCGGGAATGCCTCGCCGCCGCAGCATCCCTGACATGGCCCCGGCCCCTGGGCACTGACACAACACACGCCCGTCGCGGCCTCGGAGCTCGCTGGCCACCACCACGTCACCTGGCTTGAGCCTTGGGTCGAGCGCCCCGCCGAAGCCCGCCACCGCGACCGCGGTTGCGCTCTGAGTGGCGGCGCGGCTCGCGGCAATCCTGGAGCGGCGCGGACCAACGCCCGTCCGGAGAATCTCGGCGTTCGGCGCACCACTGCGTGCGAGAGCGGCCTCGATCCCCATCGGCGCGAGGACGAGCAGTCGACTCACGCAGCGGCCCCCTGGAATACACGCGCGCGCCCGAGCATGGGAAGCACCGTCCTTGCTGCCGTACGCCCCGAGCGCACCGCGCCCTCCATCGTCGCCGGCCAGCCCGTGTCCGTCCATGCGCCTGCCAATGCCAGCCCCGGCACTGCCGTCTCGGCGGCCGGACGCGCCCCCTGCATCCCGGGCGCGGCGCGGAAAGTTGCGAAGCGCTCGCGGGTGACGACGAAGCGCTCGATGCTGGCCGTGCGAGCGGCGGGTAAGAGCCTCGCGAGCTCCATGCCGAAGATCCGCTGGAGCTCCTCGGCGCTCGTCTCGATCTCCTGGTCGGCGGCCGACAGTGACACCGCCAAGCATTGCCCGCGGTCGAGGCCAGACGAGGCCGTGCGGTCAAACACGAATTGGACGGGTGAGTTCACGGCCGCGACAAATTCGCGGGCAAATACTGGACGGTCATAAACGACATGCAGGTTGACGATCGGTGAGAAACCGAGGCGCTTTAGCGCGGCCGGGTCGCCCAACGCTCCCTCGGGCAGCAGACTCGCAGCTCTGTCGTGCGGCACGGCCAGCACGACCGCGGAGCTCGCCAGGGCCTCCCCCTGCCCGCGCACGCAAAAGTCCCCGTCCGAAGTGAGCTCGATCTCCCGGGCCCGGAAACCTACGCGGACCTCGACGCCAGCGCGCCGGAGCACTCGTAGGGCCGCATCGCCATGGACACGCTGCAGCGGGACGCGCGCATAGCCGATGTCGCCCGCATCTGACCGCTCGAGAAGCCCGGTGCGGAACACGAAAGCCGCGGCCGCCAGCGAGGTGTCCTCAGCCTGCAGATTGATCGTGGGACGGCTGATCAGCTCCCATAAAGCCTCGACGGCTGCCTCACTCTGGCGGTGGCGCCGAAGCCACGCCCCGAAGGACTGAAGGTCGAGCTCGGGCTTCTGGGGGTCGAGCTTGGCGAGCTGCAGTGCGGTCATCGCCGCCGCTACGCGCTCGCCAGCGCTCAGATGCCGATAGCGCATCAACGAGCCGGCTAGATGAAAGGGCGCCGGCAGGCCACTGCGACGTAGCCATGCGATCCGTCCACCAGGACGAAGCACCGGGATCGAGAGTCGCGTCTGAAGCACTGTGTCGGTGTCGGTCCCCAGGCGGGCGAGCAGCCGGCGGTATTCCGAGCAGCAGCGCAGAAAGACATGCTGGCCGTTGTCGAGCCACAGTCCGTCTCGCTCGAACGAATAGGCGGCGCCCCCGAGGCGAGGCCGAACCTCCACCAAAGTCACCGTGGCGCCCGCGTCAGCGAGTTCGAGGGCCGCCGCAATTCCTGCCAGACCACCCCCGATCACCGTGGCCGCACGCCCGTTCACTTGCCCATTCCAGCCGGCGCGGGGGTCTTCGTGGCTCCGGCCGTGAGACTCCTGAAAGCCACCCACGTCTTCTCCCAGGGCGGCAGCGAGACGCGCCGGTGCAGCACGCTCTCCGGATCGCGCTCAATCCGGTCGAGGATACGGCGGTAGATGCCTGTCATCGCGCCGACGCAGGCGCCGCTCCGTCCGTCTATCAGGTCGAGCAGCTGAAGCCCTCGGTCAAACCACTCCCTCGCGCGCACCACCTCGTAGCCGACGAGCGCGACAAACGAGTCGGAGGAGGCCGCGGAGAGATCGGCGCAATCAAACCGCTCCAAGTCTTCGCGCGGCAGGTACACCCGACCGCGGTCGAGATCCTCACGGACGTCGCGGAGAATGTTGGTGAGTTGCATGGCAACTCCGAGATCGTCGGCGAGCGGCTCCGCGCGCCGGCGATCCGGGCTGCCGAAGATCCCGAGCGAGAGGCGCCCGATCGACCCCGCCACTCGCCTGCAATATGTGACCAGCTCCGGGAAGGTCCGATACGTCTCCCCGCGGACGTCCATCTCCACCCCGGCAAGCAGGTCCAGGAGCGCGTCGTGGGGCAGCCCGAAGTGCTGCTCGGCGTCGGCCAGAGCCAGTGCCCGCGGCTCGCGGTCGGGGTCTTCAAGCTGCTCCCGGACCGCCGTCAACAGCGCGAGCTTGCGGGCCGGATCCTCATCGCCGTCACCGATGTCGTCGACGTGGCGGGCGAATGCGTAGACCGCGCACATGGCGCGTCGCTTCTGAACGGGCAGCAGCCTGATCCCGTAATAGAAGTTGCCCGCGCGTGCCCGGGTAAGCGCCTCGCAGGCGCGGTAGCCCTCCTCGACGGGCGCCACGGTGAGCTGATCCGCGCTCACCTTCTCCGTCCGAGCAGCGTTGCGAGGAGCACGTACGCACGCAACACGAAGCCGGGGCGCGGACTTGAGCCGAGTACGTCGAAGTCCGCGCGCTGGATCGCGCGCAGGGCGGCGCGGCCCCCGGCGACGAAGGCCGCCACTGCAAAGGCGTAGCGGCCCTCCAGAGTGCGCACCAGCGGCGCGCCCTCGTCAAGCAGCCTGTGCGCACGCGACACCTCGTAGCTCAAGAGACGCTTGAGCGGCGCGCTTGCGCTTGGCTCCCCGAGCTCGACCTCGGAGACGCCGAAGCGAGCGAGGTCTTTGGCGGGAAGGTAAATCCGTCCGCGCCGGTAGTCCTCGCCGACGTCCTGCAAGTGCTCGACGAGCTGCAACCCGGTGCAGATGCGGTCGGACAGGGCGAAGCGCTCGGCTGTGCCTGCCCCGAGTACGCGGAGCACCAAGGCTCCAACCGGGTTCGCGGAGAGCTCGCAGTAACCCACCAGCTGAGCGAAGGTTTCGTAGCGATGAACAGCTTGATCCTGCCGATTGGCCTCGATCAGAGCCCGGAATGGCTCGATCGGAAGGGAGTGGCGCGCGATGGCTGGGCGCAGCGCCGCGATCAGCGGATGGGAGGGCGTCTTCCCCGGCAGGAACGCGTGCTCGAGGTCTGATTCGAGCTCGTCGAGCAAGGTCAGCCGGTCCCCGGACGCCTCGTCACCCGCGTCGTCTACCAGGCGCGCAAACCCATACAGCGCGAGCAGGTCCGCGCGCACGGAGGCAGGCAGCAGACGGCTCGCCACGGGGAAGTTCTCGGAACGCGCCTTGGCCATAACCGCTGCCGGCTCCAGCGCCGAATGCAACCGCCCCCGGGACGCCACGCCCTGCGTGATTGGCGCCACCGCCGTCACGCCGGTGGCGCGTCCGCCAAGCACCGGCCGAGGGCCATCAGGGGAAATATCAGCCGGTACAGGTGGTAGTTGATGTAGAAGTCGCCAGGGAATCCAGTCCCGGTGTATTGCGGCTCCTCCCAAGTCCCTTCCGGAAGCTGGGTCAAGCACAGCCACTCGAGCCCCCGGCGGGCGGCATCCGAGTCCGATCGACCGGCGGCGTCCAGCGCGATCAAGGCCCAGGCGGTCTGCGACGCTGTGCTCTCGCCGCGACCGATCCACTCGGGGTCAACGTAGGAGCGACAATCCTCGCCCCAGCCGCCGTCCTCGTTCTGCTTGTCCTCGAGCCAGGTGACCGCGTGGCGCACCCGGGGATGATCGGGGGGCACGCCCGCGGCCTGAAGCGCGCACAGAACGGACCAGGTGCCGTAGACATGGTTCACGCCCCAGCGCCCGAACCAAGACCCGTCGGACTCCTGCGAGCGCTCGAGCCAATCCACCCCCGAGGCTTCGCTTACGCGTGCTGCAACGCTGCGGGTGGCCGCGAGCACCTCGACCACATGCGCGGTGACGTCCGCACTTGGGGGGTCGATGACCTCACCGAAGTCGCAGAACGGCACCTGCTCCGTAAGAGCCCGAACATTGTCGGCATCGAAGGCGCCCCAGCCGCCGTCGCGGCTCTGCATTGCGATCATCCACTCGACCGCTCTCGCAATCGCCTGCTCCACCAGTTCGGGTTGGGGGTGGGAGACCGCTCGCAGCGCGAGCACGCAGATGGCCGTGTCGTCGATGTCGGGGTAATTGGAGTTGTGATACTCGAAGGCCCAGCCACCCGGAGCCACCCCGGGCCGCCGCACCGCCCAATCGCCCGCAAGGTCGGTGATCTGACGCTCGAGCAGCCAGTCCGCAGCCCGCACCAGCGCCGGATGATCGCCTTCCAAGCCCGCATCGCGCAACGCCACCATCGCGAGCGCGGTGTCCCAGACCGGAGACTGGCAGGCCTCCAACCACACCATGCCGCCGGCTCTGACCGTGAAGCGGTCAAGGCCGTCCAAGGCCGACTGCATTACTGGGTGGTCGAGCGGATAGCCCTGGAGGTAGAGCGCCATCAGCGAGTACACCCATGGCGGCTGGATCCCGCCCCATCCACCATCGGCCTCCTGCCTCTGAATCACCCACCGCTCCGCCGCGCCCAGAGCTTGCCTGCGCAGAGGAGCAAACGGTCGCCGCTCGTACGCGCGGAGCACGCGGTCGAGCAACGAGAGCGCCTTAGCGGTGCGTGTAGCCAACGGCCGCGGCGACGATGGCGCGCCCGGGCCGAGTTCGTCCAGGGTGAAGCCGAGCTCTCGTACGGGACGGTGGGCGCGGACGATGGTCAGCGCGACGATCGTCTGGCGTGCCCAGCAGGCAAAATCGTACGGATTGAGCGGACACCAGCTCGGTAGCAAGACGAGCTCGGGCGGAAGCGCCGGTACGTCTTCCCACGGCCACAGCCCAAATAGGGCCATCCAGATATGGGTGAAGACCCGCGCCTCACGAGGGCCGCCCCGCTCCCGGATCCACGCCGCGGCCATCCGCATGTGCTCTTCGGCTGGCTCGTCGCCGGCTAGCCGCAACGCCCAGTAGGCCTCCACCGTGGTCGAGACGTCGCCAGGCCCTCCGGCGAAGTTGGCCCAGCTGCCGTCGCCACGCTGCTGGGAGCGGATCCACGCCGCCGCGCCTCGGGCTCGACCTTTATCCCGAATCCCCAGAAACTCGCGCAGCAACAGGTCCTCGGCATCCATCGACACATTGGTCTCAAGGAGTCCACGCCAGTGACCGTCGGGCGCCTGAAGCTCGAGCAGGTTGTCGCGCGCGCGGTCCCGCGCGATCGCCGCGTCCTCTATTGGCGGCGAGACGGGTTGCACAGAAACGGCCACGGCTACGTCCTCACCTCATAAACTGGGGCGACCGTGCGACTTGACATTCCTCCTCCAGCAGGTCGGGGGGACCCGGGAGCTCGATAGCAACTCATCCACCACCGGAGCGTGCGCTCCGGTTTTACAAATACGATCATACCGTGGGCCTAAGACTCGACGCCCGGCGCAACCGCACTCGGATTGTCAGCGCGGCCAGGGTGTCGTTTGCCGAACGTGGGCTGGGGATCGCCGTACACCTGATCGCGGACCGCGCTGGAGTCGGGATCGGGACGCTCTACCGGCACTTCCCGAGCAAGCAATCGCTGATCGATGCCACCCTGTCCCAGCGCCTCGACGACTTGCAGCCGGCGATCGACCGCGCCCTCGATGCGCACGACCCGTGGGAGGGATTCTCCGAGCTGCTGCTCACGATGGTCGCTGCCCAGGTCCAGGATCGCGCCTTCTCACAGATGCTCCGGCGCAGCAGCGGAGGCGCGGTCCCGGACGAGCTGCGCGCCCGCCTCTTGCGGCCACTTGAGCAGCTGCTGGATAAGGCGCAAGCGGCCGGGCGGATGCGCCCCGACCTCACGCCCGGTGATCTCGCGGCGATCCTGCGTATGGCGGGCGCGGCGGGGCAGCACGCGGACCCGCCGCAGAACTGGCGCCGCCACGTGCGTCTTCTGCTCGACGGATTGCGCTTGCAAGCCGCCAACGGCTGACCGCTCGCGCGGTCACGGCCCCTTCGAGTCCCTCCAGCGCGGTGAGGGACCCGCGAGTCCCCGCAGCCTCAGGCGCCTAGGCGACCACGTTGCGCTCGTTGAGGTGCTGGGAGACCTTGCGCTTCACTCGCTGCAAGGCGTTGTCGACCGTCTTGCAGTCGCAGCCGAGGCGCCGCCCCACCTCCTCGTAGGAGTGACCGTCGAGGTAGAGGGCCAGCACCTGCGACTCGAGCTCAGAGAGGCTGGTCGAGATGCAGCCGACGAGCGCTCGCAGTTCCTCCGAGGAGATGACTTGGTTGACGGGATCGTGGACCGGAGAACCGGGCAACAGCTCGTCGAGCGTGGCCTCCGTCTCCTGGGCGGCCCCCGCGGGGGCGCTGGAGAACGAGACGTACTGGTTCAGCGGCACGTGCTTATTGCGGGTCGACGTCTTGACCGCGGTGATGATCTGACGCGTGATGCAGAGCTCGGCGAAGTTGCGGAAGCTCGACTCGCGGTCCGAACGATAGTCGCGGACGGCCTTGAATAGGCCCACCAGCCCCTCCTGGATGAGATCGTCGGAGTCACCCCCAGCGAGGAAATAGGAGGACGCCTTCAGACGCACGAATCCGTGGTAGCGCCGCACGATGCGGTCGTATGCACTCGCGTTCCCCTGTTTGGCGAGCGCGATCAGGTACTTATCGTCAACCTGAAGTTGAGCTTGATAAGGGAGAGACCTTGCCACAAAGGGTCCTTTCTGGCCCCTACGGGGCCTTCACGGATGTGGCGCGTCACCTCCCCTGGCGCCGCGTTGGAGCTACAGACTTCTAAAGCCGTAGCGGAAAACTGAGTCTCAAGCTCGAGTTGAAGTTCATCTCCTCCCGGCGCGAGCTTGACAGACCGATGATTGCTTGTCAAGCGCCGGGATCTTCGCCGCGGGCTGCGTAGAGCAGCACAGCCGCGGCGCCGGCCACGCTCAAGGAGGCGACCTTCCCGCGAACCGGAATTCGCACGAGCAGGTCGCAGGCCGCTGCCACGCGCGGTCGCAGACCCCGGCCCTCCGAACCTAGTACGAGCATTGCGCCGTCGCCGAAGTCAACCTCGTCATAACGCACAGGCGCCTGGGCATCCGCCCCGTAGCACCAAAGTGAGGCCGTCTTTGCCTGGCCGATGAAATCGACCAAGTTGCGCACACGGGCGATCGCCAGGTGCTCAACCGCCCCAGCCGAGGCCTTGCACACCGCGGCGGTGACCGCCGCCGAGCGCCGTTCGGGCAATGCCAGTCCGGTCGCGCCGGCGCATTCGGCGGTGCGGCAAATCGCGCCCAGATTCTGCGGATCCTGGACCTGGTCGAGGGCCACGATCAGCGGCGCGGCGGCGGACAGCAGGTCCTCGGGGGCGCTGTACCGGAACGGCGCGACCTGCGCACAAACGCCCTGATGAGCCGGAGCACCGCACAGCTTTTCGATTTCCGCGGCCGAGGTCACCGAAAGCTCGAGCGAGGCGGGGCGCAGCGAGCGCCGCTCCTGGCCTGTCTCCTCCGCCAGCCACGACTCGCGGGCGGCATTCTTGGTCGCCCACACCTGCCGCACCTCCCGCGGCCCGCGGAGCGCCTCGCGGACCGGGTTGCGGCCATAGACGATCATGGTCTGGCCGGCATTAGCTCCGGTCCCGCCGGGCCGTCCCTGACCTCCCAGCCTGCGGCGGCGATCCGCTCACGGATGGCATCGGCTCTAGCGAAGTCGCGTGCCTCGCGCGCCTGCTGTCTCTGCTCAAGCAGCTCCAGGACCTCGGGGGACGGGTCTGGCTGCGCTCGCTCAAGCAACGCTTCCAGCCCCAGCACGGAAAGCATCTCGCGCAGGTCTGCGGCCCCCAGGGGCACCGTCGCGGCCGCGGCGCGAGTCCTGTTGGCTTCCCGCACCCAGTCAAAGACGACCGCGAGCGCCGCCGGGGTGTTGAAGTCATCGGCCAGAGCAGCGAAGAAGCGCTCGCGCAGGGGGCCGGACCAGGGTGGAGAGGGGCCAAAGGCAAGCCCGCGGGCCGCTTCCTCGATTCGGCGCACCCCAGCCTGGGAATCGGACATGCGCTCGTGGTCGAAATCGATCGGCTGGCGATAGTGGCCGCCACAGAAGTAAGCGATGAGCGCATCGCGTCCGTAGCGCTCAAGCGCCTCGTGCAGCATGAAGATGTTCCCCTCGGATTTGGCCATCTTTTCGCGATCCAGCTTGACCATGCCGTTGTGGACCCAGAGGCGGGCGAGCGGGGTGTCGCGGGCCGCTTCTGTCTGGGCGGCCTCATTCTCATGGTGGGGGAAGATCAGGTCGCTGCCGCCGCCATGGATCTCGAAGTCGAGCCCCAGCAATTCCTCAGCCATAGCCGAGCATTCGATGTGCCACCCAGGCCGACCCGGTCCCCAGGGAGATTCCCACTGCGTGTCTTCGCCCGGCTTATACGCTTTCCAGAGCGCGAAATCGGTGGGGTCGCGCTTGCGCTCCGCGCCCTCCACAGCCTCGCCCTGGTCAAGTTCCTCGACGCGCCGGTGCGACAGTTGCCCGTAGCGAGGAAACGACGCAACCGAGAAATACACGTCGCCCTCGGCGGCATAGGCGTGGCCAGACGCCACGAGGCGCTCAATCAGCGCGACTATCTGCTCGACCATCTCACTCGCCAGCGGCTCGTGGTCCGGGCGGCCGAGCTCCAGCGCATCCGTGTCTCGAACGTAGGTCTCGGTCATGGCGGTGGCGAGTTCGGCGCTGGTCAACGTTGTGTCGCGCGCGGCGGCGTAGATCTTGTCGTTGATGTCAGTGATATTGCATACAAGCGTGACCTCATAACCCTCGTGAACGAGGAACCGCTTGAGCAATGAGAAGACCACGAAAGGACGGGCGTTGCCAACGTGGATGCGCGCGTAAACGGTGGGGCCGCACGTGTAGATGCCGACATGACCAGGCTCCCGGGGCTCGAGTGCCCGCAAGCCACCGGTGAGCGTGTCGTGAAGCACTACTTGGCGCACCACAGGCACCCTACCTGGGCGCCCGTGACTCATAGTGCCCGAGGCTCTGCGCACCGCCAGCCAGCCACGGCTCTGCATTCCGGTGTGCATGTCCTTGTGCCGCGGGTAGGACAATCAAGAAATTCGAGTTTTGTAGCTATGTGCTCCCGAGATCAGCAGTCCCCTGCGCGCTCGCGGTCCCGTTCGCAAGGTGAAAGCGCGCCCTCACATGCCGACGCATCCGCCCGGTTTGAACGGTAGGGTCCCCTCCATGTCTGGGGAGACCCGGCGCGCCGAGCGCCTGGCGTTAGTCGAAGCGGCGTTCAGGTCGCTTCCGGACCGATATCTAGGCGCGGGAGCGGATTTTGACGCGACCTACCACGTGGTGCTCGGCGATGTCGGACACGTGTGGGAGGTTCGCTGCAATGCAGTGGCTCGGGTTCACCGTGGCGCCACCCGCCGCAAACCCGATGTGACGATCGCAACGGACTCGGACACCTGGCTCGCGCTGCGGGAGGGCGACTTCTCAGGCATCGAGGCGTTCCAGCGCCGGCAACTCAGCGTGCGCGGAAACCTGGATTATGCGATCGCGTTCGAGGCGCTGTTCCACCTTCCAAATGGGCGGCCGCCGCTGGTGGCGATCCAGGAGGTGGCGGTCGAGCGGCACCGTGTCTCGACCCTCACGATGGGCAAGGGGCCCGACGTGCTGCTGCTCCACGGGCTGGGCGGCACGCGCGCGTCGTTATTCGAGACTGCCGCGGCGCTCGCTCCGAGCTATCGGGTCCACCTGCCCGACCTCCCCGGCTTCGGCTCCTCCAGCAAGCCGGCGTTCGGTGGCTACAACGCTGCGTGGTTCTCCTCGATAATGCTCGGCTTGCTGGACGAGCTCGAGGTCCAGCGCGCGTATGTCGTAGGAAACTCGATGGGCGGCCGGGTGGCGATCGAGATGGGTCTGGTCGCGCCCGAGCGCGTCGCGGCGCTGGCTCTCCTGTGCCCGGCGGTGGCCTGGATCCGCCGTGGTCTCCACCCCGTTGTCCGCCTCCTGCGCCCCGAACTTGGCCTGTTGCCGCACGGCTTTGGCCGCGCCCTCGTGGCTTCCCACTTCTGGAGCTTGTTCTGCAACCGCGACGTGATCGACCCGGCCGTGGGCGAGTTGATGGTGGACGAGTTCCGTCGCATCTATGCCTCCCCCGGTGCCCGCTATGCCTTCCTCTCGAGCGCCCGCAACATTTACTTGGAACCTCCCTTCGGGGAGAGGGGCTTCTATCCCCGCCTCTCCAAGCTCACGGTACCTGCGCTGTTCGTGTGGGCCGACCACGACACTCTCGTCCCCTCGACCTTTGCGCGCCATGTAGCGAGTTGGCTGCCCAGCGCGGAGCAGGTCACGCTGGAGATGTGCGGCCACGTGCCGCAGGTAGAGCGGCCTCAGGAGACGAATGAGCTGCTGATGGGCTTCTTCGCACGGCTTGCGCGCGAAGCAAGCGACCGGCAGGGCCACTCGCGACGCGGCGCGCGCCCCTCGCAGGCCGCCTAATCGCCGTCCGCAGATGGCAAGCTCGCGGCTCTCAGAAACCGCCAAGCGCAATGGGCACGAGGCTGATGCGGCCGAGCCCCGCGACGGCTGGGGGGCTAAGACGCTTGCGAGTCGCACTCTGCGAGAGGTCTCCAGCCAGGTCACGCGCCGGATCCCCCGCGCCAACCTCGACGATCGCGACCCGGACTACATTCGTGAGAACCTGCCCCTGTTCTGGCTCCTCTCCTCGCTGTGGTACCGGGGCGAGGTGAGGGGACTCGGCAATGTGCCCGACTCAGGCCCGGTGTTGCTCGTCGGCAACCACTCGGGCGGGAACATGATCCCGGACACGATGGTCTTTACGGTCGCATTCAGCACCTATTTCGGCGTGGAGCGGGCCTTCTACCAGCTCGCCCACAACCTCGTGCTGACGATGCCCGGACTGGGCTGGCTACGCCGGTTCGGGACCGTCGCTGCGTCGCAGAAGAACGCGCACAAGGCGCTCCGCTCGGGAGCGGCATTGCTCGTCTACCCGGGCGGAGACTGGGAAGTGCACCGCCCCGTCTGGGAGCGCAACTCGGTGGATTTCAATGGGCGGCAGGGGTTCCTGCGTCTGGCGGTCGAGGAGGAGGTGCCGATCGTCCCGGTGGTCGCGATCGGCGGTCAGGAAACTGCGCTCTTCCTCTCACGCGGAGAGCGCTTGGCGCGTCTGCTCGCACTCGATCGCATTTTCCGCCTCAAGGTCCTGCCGATCTCGCTGGCCCTTCCCTGGGGGCTGAACATCGGGGACATGCTCGGGCACATCCCGCTCCCGGCAAAGATCACGATCGAGACCCTGCCGCCGATCTACATCCGCGAAAAGTTCGGGCCTGATCCCGATCTCGACGCCGTCTACGACCACTTGATCGCCGTCATGCAGGACGCGCTCGACGGACTGGCCGCGGAGCGACGCCTTCCGGTGATCGGATGAGGGTCGCCGAGTCTGTCACGGTCTCCGCGCCAGCGGAGCAGGTGTGGGCGATCGTGTCGGACCCCGAGCGGCTGCTCGGCTTCATGTCGGGCGTGACCCGTTGGGAGGTGGTGAGCCCCACGGCGACGGGGCTCGGCGCCCGCTACAGGATGCTTTTTCGAGTCGGCTCGGCCGAGATCGGGGGCCTGGTGGAAATCGTCGAATGGGCGCCTCCCTACGACTTCGCGTGGACCTCTGTCACCGGCCTCGACCAGCGCGGGCGCTGGCGGCTGCGCGATGCCGGCGCCGGGACGCGGGTCGAGTTCCGCCTGGCCTATGGGGTCGCGGGGTCAGGCCTGACCGGTTGGTTGGCGGAACGGATCGCCGCGCCCGCGGTGGCCGGACATCTCCGCCGCAGCCTGCGTCAGCTCAAGCGCCTGGTGGAATACGAGCAGCTGCGGGAACGCGCGGAAGCCCGCTAGCGCGCGGCCGAGCGCTTCGCGCGAAAGCGCTCGGGGCACGGCGCTGGCCTCACGTTTCCTCACGCACGGTCGCAACGGCTAGCACGGCGGCGCCCTCCTCGCGGCCGACAAAGCCCAATCCCTCTCCGCGGGTAGCTTTGACGCTCACCTGAGCGGTGGTGAGACCGATCGCCGCGGCCAGCCGCGCCTGCATCTTGTCGCGAGCGGGCGCGATCGCCGGACGCTCGATCACCACGGTCGCATCCACATTCTCTACACCGATGCCGCGCTCGGCGAGCATGGCGGCCGTCGCACGCAACAGGTCGATCGAGTTGGCGCCACGGTAGCGCTCGTCATTGTCGGGAAAGTGATGGCCGATGTCCTCCAGGCCGGCCGCGCCAAGGAGCGCGTCGATGATCGCGTGCGTGAGAACATCGGCATCCGAGTGACCCTCGAGTCCGCGGGGGTGATCGAACTCGACACCACCAAGCACGAGCGCCCGACCCTCGGCGAAGCGATGGCAGTCATACCCAATGCCCGTTCGTACGCGAAACCCTCCGCCCGGACTCATGCCGGCCCACCTCGCGCCGCACGCTCGGCGAGCAGTACCTCCGCAAGGCGTAGATCGGTCGGTGTGGTGATCTTGAAGTTGGGCTCGTTGCAGGGCAGAACCTCCACCCCCCCGCCTACGCGCTCGACCAGCCAAGCGTCGTCTGTGGCCGTCGCCAACGTCGCTTCCGAAGCACCCTCCAATACACGCTGAAGCGTGTCACGCCTGAACACCTGAGGGGTCTGCGCGGCCCAAAGGTGCGACCGGTCAAGCGTCCGCCGCACGGTGCGTCCGTCGTCGGCGACCTCCTTGACGGTGTCGGCCAGCGGCGCTGCGACTACCACTGCATCGGCGCCACTCTGCTCGAGCTGGTCGAGCGCGCGGCGAAAAACCGCCGCGGACGCGAGCGGCCGAGCCGCGTCGTGGACCAGCACGGCGCCGCTCCCTCGAGCCGCGGCCAGGGCGGCGCGTACAGAGGACGACCGCGCCGGGCCGCCGGCCACGCACGTCGCGCCGGAGAGCTGCCCGACGGCCTCCTCGATGCTCTCGGCGGGCAGAGCGACGATGACCTCCGTCACTTCCTCGAGCTGGCGCACGCTTTCGAGGCACCAGCTCACCATCGGCTTGCCCGCGACCGTGACGAGCGCCTTGGGAATACGATCCCCTAAACGCTCGCCACGCCCAGCGGCCACGATTAATGCGACTGCCATGCCTCCTCCCTGGGAAGGAGGAGTCCTCTCGCCTCTGGCTACTCCGGCGAGAGGGCCAGGTCGCCCTTGGCGACGCGGCCGTGTCCGTTGTGCGAGCGCCCAGTGTCTCCGGGAGCCGAATCGAGCAGCAGTGAATCGAGGTGATCCTCGACCTGCTCGGCGGTCATCTCGAGCGCGTACATGAGCTCCGAGGCCAGAATCTTCCGCGCGCGGGAGAACATCTGCTTCTCCCCCGTGGACAGCCCCTTCTCGGCTTCACGGATCGCGAGGTTGCGAACGACCTCGGCGAGCTCGTAGATGTCTCCGGTCTTGATCTTGTCTCGGTTGTGCTTGAAGCGCCGGTTCCAGTTCTTGGGCATCTCCGAGCACTCGTCCTGCAGCACCGCGAGGACCTTCTTGACCGTGTCCTCATCGATCACTCGACGGAGGCCGGCGCGGGACGCGTTAGCCGTGGGAACCATCACGGTCATGTCGTTGTGGAGGATCTTTATCGTGAGGTATTCGCGCCGGTCGCCGAGCACCTCCTTGACTTCCTTGCGTACGACCTGACCGGCGCCATGATGCGGATAGACGACGCTGTCGCCGATCACGAACTCGATCTCCTCGATCCGCTCGATCGCCGCCAGGTCTTCAGCGTGCTCTTCCAATAGCTCGGTAATGGTTTCCTCCTCTTGCTTATTCCGGCGCCTGCTGCCCGGCTCATTTGGCCTAGGTCTGCAAGTACCGGTCCACTAGGTTGATCTCCTGTTGACGGCGAAGCCCCTCCCGGATGTCCTTCGCCCGGATGTCTCCCACGCCATCCACTGTCTCCAGCTCTCCGTCGGTGGCGGCGAGCAGCTCCTCGAGACCCCCGAACTCGTCGACGATCTTCTCCACCACCAGCTTCGGGAGGCGGGGAATGCGACCAAGTATGCGGATCCCACGCGGGGAGACCGGATAGTCGAGCGTGTTGAGCTTGCGGTCGTACCCGAGTAGCTCGGCCAGCCGGCCGAAGTCGAGCAGGTCCTGGTGCGTGAGCCGGACCAGCTGATCCAGCGCTGACTGGTAGTGCTCGTTGGCGTCCTCGATCAGGTAGTCGTGGACCAACGCTGCCTTATCCGCCGAGACCCCGACCATGGTCTCGTCGAGCTGCATCTCAATGAGCCTGCCCTCGGACCCCAATTCGACGATCTGGCGCTCAATCTCGGCCGCCATGCGCGTGACGAGCTCGGCCCTTTGCAGCACGGTGAGCACGTCGTGGAGCGTTACACCGCCCTCGAATTCGAGTGCCGTCAAGCGCGTCGAGACCTGGTCCAGGCGGCTGCGGTATTTGTCGAGGGTGGCTAGACCTTGGTTCGCCTTCGCCAGAACAACCGGGATGTCCTCGAGGATGTATTTGATCGCGTCTACGAACAGCGAAACGACCTCCCGCCGCTCTGAGATCGCGATCACCAGCGCGTCCGTCTGCTTGGCGACCCGCGCTGCGGTCCGGTGCCGGGTGCCCGTCTCCAGCGTCAGGATCGTCGGGTCGGGGGTCAGCTGGACATTGACGTAAATGACCTTCGTCGCGCTCGCGCTCAACACGATCGCGCCGTCCATCTTGGCCAGCTCATAGAGGAAGGCCGGTGAATAGTCGAGGTCAAGCTTGATTCCGCCAGAAAACAGGAAGGCGAGCTCATCCGGATCGCCGATCACGATCATGCCGCCTGTGCGGGCGTGCAGAATGTTGTCCAGACCCTCCCGTAGCGCCGTCCCCGGCGCCACCATCTCGAGCGCCCTTACGAGCCGGGAAGTCTGGCGAGACTCGAGCTCTCGGCTGAGCTCATCCCCGGGACGCGACGCCATGAAGGCCGATTTTACCGGGGATTAGGGTTGCGCGAACTCTGGCGCGCTCCGGCGCTCGCGCGAGTAGCGCGCCACGGCTCGCCGCAACCCTTGCCGAGCACGTGAGCCTATGCAGCCACGGCAGGCCAGTGCCCGCTTCCGAGCGCGGCTCCGACCGCGTCGCGCAGCGTGCGGTGAGACTCCGGGGAGACCACCGGCTCGAGGCCGAAGCGGCGCGCTTCGGACACCCGTCGATCGCCGTGGGCGACTGTGCGCAGCTCGCCGGTCAGACCGAGCTCGCCGAAGCACGCCAAGGGAGCAGAACTGTCGGCGCCGCGCATACGGACGCCTTTGGCCGCCCCGGCGACGGCGAGCGCCAGTGCCAGGTCGGCACCCGGTTCGTCGATCCGGACTCCGCCGACAACGTTGACGAAGACATCCGCCGCGCCCAAGCCGATGCCAGCATGCCGGTGCAGCACTGCAAGCACAAGCGCCAGGCGGTTGCGGTCGATCCCCGAGACGACGCGGCGGGGTGGCACCAATTCCGAGCGGGAAACGAGCGCTTGCACCTCCACCAGCAGAGGCCGCGAGCCCTCCATCGCGCACAACACGACGCTTCCAGGCGCGCGCGTTGCCTCGCCGACAAAGCGGGCCGACGCGTCCATTACCTCGACCAACCCATGATCACGCATTTCGAAGACACCCGCCTCTTCGATTGAGCCAAAGCGGTTCTTGGCGGCCCGCAGCGTGCGGTAGGTGCGCTCCCGCTCGCCCTCGAACTGCACCACGCAGTCGACCATGTGCTCCAGCGCCATAGGCCCGGCGAGGGCACCGTCCTTGGTCACATGGCCGACGAGCAGCACCGCGATCGCGCGCTCCTTGGCGACGCGCATCACCTGCCCTGCCACCTCCCTGACCTGCGCCACAGAGCCGGCGGCGCTCTGCAGCTCGCACGAGCGCAGCGCCTGCACCGAATCGACCACGCACACCTGCGGTCGCTCGCGGTCGAGCGTGGCGATCACGGGCTCGAGCTCCGTCTCGGCGACCATCGGCACGCTCAGCGCCGCCCCGGCCTGGAGGCGCTGCGCTCGCAGCTGAACCTGCGCCGCGGATTCCTCCGCCGACACGTACAGCGTCCGCATCCCCGCGGCGGCGAGGTTGGCGAGCACCATGGTCGTGAGCGTCGACTTGCCGATCCCTGGAGCGCCACCGACCAGGACCAGCGAGCCGGGAACGATACCGCCGCCGAGAACCCGGTCAAGCTCGCCGATGCCGGTGCTTAGACGGTTGCGCTCAGCCGGAGCCACCTCGCCCAGCGGTACTGGGCGCAGCGTTCGGGCGTAGGCACTGATGGCCCGCCTTTCGGGAGCGCTGGACCGCTCCTCGATGAGCGTGTTCCACTCGCCGCAGGAGGGGCACTGACCGGCCCAGCGCGGCGCTTTGCTACCACAGGCCGAGCAGACGTATCTGGAAGAGTTACGTGCCAAAGCCGACCTAGCGTAGGCCGGCCCTCCGACGACATCCGGTCTGGCACAACTTTCAGCGCAAACTTGACACGCGCCATCACCCTCTGGCGGCCTCTCACAGCCCGGGGGGACGCGGCTCGCCTCAAGCAAGCCGCTCGAGCAGCCACTCGTGCACGCTCTCCAGGTGATTCTCGAGCAGCGTGAGATGGCCGTCCTGATCCAGAAGCTGGGCCTCGACGCCTGGTATGTGACGCGAGAGCCACTCTCCGTGCGAGAAAGGCACGAAGCGATCGTGTCGTCCGTGCAGTAGCCGCACCGGAGTTCGGATCTGAGCAAACTCGAAACCCCAGGGTTCGACGAAAGCGACGTCGTCGTCGAACCATCCATCCACTCCCGGCGCCAGCCCAAGCTGCATCGCTTGGTAGAGGTAATCGGCGAGCACCGGTGTCAGGGCCCCGCGGTCGACGGGCGAAAGCAGCGTCTCCATCGTCGTGTAGATCGTCTCGGGCGTTGCCGCGAGCGATTGCCTGCGCTCTTCCTCGTGCTTGGCGCGTGAAGCCTCTCGGTCCTTGACGGTCAGTTCCATGTCCTCCACGTTCTCGCGGCCCATGCCGTCGAAGTAATCGAGTCCCTCGGCATCCCACGGAGCGGGAGAACCCAGTACCGCGACGGCCGGAACCAGGTCCTCGAGCAGCGCGGCACAAGCGATCGCATGCGGGCCGCCGCCTGAGATTCCCCAAACCGCCAGCCGCGAGATTGAAAGCGCACTGGCGATCGCGCGCACGTCCTCGGCGCAGCTGGCCACCGAACGTCCAGGGGCTCTGTCCGAGCCACCGTACCCCGGCCGGTCGTAAGAGATCATGCGGATCCCCTGCGCCTCCGCCACCCGGACCCCAGGCTCATAGAGCAGCCGCGAGTTGGGCGTGCCGTTGAGCACGAGCACCGGTGCGCCCTCCACCGGGCCCCGCTCCAAAACCTGAAGCCGTCGCCCGTCAGCCGCTCTTAGCGTATGCTCCACCCGCAATCAGCCCCTCAACCCCCGAAGCGCGGCTCGCGGCGCTCGCGCAAGGCAGCGGTCCCCTCGCGCACGTCGTCACCGAGGAACGTGAGCATCTCGTAGGCAACGCTGGCATCAAAAGCGGGAGTCGCCATGCGCAGCCAGTGGTTGAGCGTGCGCTTGGTCCAGCGAGCCGCCTGCCGCGGACCGCTCGCGATCTTCACCGCGATTCCGAGCGCCTCATCGAGCACCTGCCCATCCGGCACGCAGCGGCTGACCAAGCCGATTCGCTCTGCCTCGCGGCCATCGATGAAGTCGGCCGTCAGCAGGTAGTACTTGGCCTTGGCCATCCCGCACAAAAGCGGCCACAGCAAGACAGCATGGTCGCCGGCGCCAACCCCTAGACGGAGGTGTCCGTCGCTCAGAGGGACGCTCTCGCCGATCACGCTTACATCGGCCATCAGCGCCACCGCCAAGCCCGCGCCTACGGCGGTGCCGTTGATCGCCGAAACGATTGGGGTCTCGCATTCGATCATGCTCAGCACCACCTCGGCGGCCTCGGTGGCCATCGCCGCCACGCGCCGGTAGTCGCCGCTCATCCGCTCCAGCATGTCCAGGTCGCCCCCGGCAGAGAAGGCCTTGCCCGCACCGGTGATCACGGCGACGGAGGTCTCCCGGTCGCAGGCCACGTCCCGCCAGACGCCCGCAAGCTCCGTGTGCAGGCGCTCGTCAGTGGCGTTCAACCGCTCGGGCCGGTCGATCGTGATCAGCAGCACGCCCCGCTCCCGCCGCTCGAAACGCAGGTGCCGATACTCCTCGTAGGTCATGCCGAACACCTACCAGATTCCGACGGTCGAATCGCGGCCCATACAGTCCTGCTATTCGATCAGCCTCCCGGGGGCGGGCTCGAGACCTGCCGCCGCCCGCAGCCTGTCCTACTCGGAAGAGCTGGGCTCTTCGGGGCCTTCGGACTCGGATGGCTCGCTTGAGCCGGAGCCGCCCACGCCAACGGGAGTGGGCTTCGGGCGAGGCTGAATCACCGTCAGCCTGACATCGTCGCCCTGCTCGGAGTCCTCGGACGGCGTATCGACATGCACGGTCGAGCCCGTCGGCACCTGCTCGCGCAGGACGAAGTCCGCCAACGGATCCTCCACGTAGTGTTGGATCGCGCGCCGCAGTGGACGGGCACCCATGGCCGGATCCCAGCCCTTATCGACCAGCATGTCCTTGGCGTCCTCGGAGAGCTCGAGTAGCAGCTCGCGCTCGGCCATCGACTCGCGGATGCGACGCAGGAGCAGATCCACGATCTCCTTGATCTCGTCCTTGGCGAGCTTGTGGAAGACGATGACCTCGTCGATCCGGTTGAGGAACTCGGGCCGGAAGACCTTCTTCAGCTCGCCCATGATGCGGTTCTTCATGTCCTCGTAGGTGAGGCCCGTCTCGTCGTCCGATACCGCGAATCCCAGCGGCGTATTGCGTGAAATCTCGGCCGCGCCGACGTTCGAGGTCATGATCACGATGCAGTGGCGGAAGTCCACCGTCCGCCCCTGGGCGTCCGTGAGGCGTCCATCCTCGAGAATCTGCAGGAGGATGTTGAAGACGTCCGGGTGAGCCTTTTCAATCTCGTCGAGCAGCAGCACGCTGTAGGGCTTGCGGCGCACCGCCTCGGTGAGCTGCCCACCCTCGTCGTAGCCGATGTAGCCGGGCGGCGAGCCCACTAGTCGTGAAACAGCGTGCTTCTCCATGTACTCCGACATGTCGATCCGGACCATGGTGTCTTCGTCGCCGAACAAAAACTCGGCCAGGGTCCGCGCCAGCTCGGTCTTGCCCACGCCGCTGGGTCCAAGGAAGATGAACGAGCCGGTGGGCCGCTTTGGATCCTTGAGCCCCGCGCGCGAGCGCCGAATCGCCTTGGAAACGACCTCGACCGCCGGGTGCTGCCCGATCACGCGCTTGTGCAGCTCGTCCTCCATGCGCATCAGCTTCGCGGTCTCGGCCTCGGTCAGCTTGAACACCGGGATCCCAGTCCACATCGAGACGATGTCGGCGATCTCTTCCTCGCCGATCGCCGGCCGCTCGGTCGACTCCCCGGCCTCCCACTGCTCGGCCAGCTCACGCTTCTTCTTGGTCAGGCGCCGCTCCTCGTCGCGAAGGTTGGCGGCCTTCTCGAACTCCTGGTTCTCGATCGCGTCTTCCTTCTTGCGGCGGGTCTGCTCGATCTCGTCCTCCAGCTCCCGGTAGACCGGCGGCGAGGTCATCGACTTGATGCGCATGCGCGAGGCGGCCTCGTCGATCAGGTCGATCGCCTTGTCCGGAAGGAAGCGGTCCGAGATGTAACGGTCCGCGAGGTCGGCCGCGGCCTGCAGCGCCTCATCGGTGATGTTGACCTTGTGGTGCTGCTCATAGCGGTCGCGTAGGCCCTTCAAGATCTGAACGGTCTCGTCGGTGCTCGGCTGATCGACGGTGATCTTCTGGAAGCGCCGCTCCAGCGCGGAGTCGCGCTCCAGGTACTTGCGGTACTCCTCGAGCGTGGTCGCCCCGACCGTCTGCAGCTCGCCGCGCGCGAGCGCGGGCTTCAAGATCGATGCGGCGTCGATCGCCCCCTCGGCGGCGCCCGCGCCGACAAGGTTGTGGAGCTCATCGATGAACAGGATGATGTCGCCGCGCTGGGTGATCTCCTTCATCACCTTCTTCAGGCGCTCCTCGAACTCCCCGCGGTACTTGGAACCTGCGACCAAGGCGGCGAGATCGAGCGTGTAGATCTGCTTGTCCTTCAAGAGCTCGGGGACGTCGCCGGAGGTGATGCGCTGCGCCAGTCCCTCCACGACGGCGGTCTTGCCGACGCCAGGCTCCCCGACCAGCACCGGGTTGTTCTTGGTCCGGCGGGAAAGGATCTGCATGATTCGCTCGATCTCGGTCTCACGCCCCACGACGGGATCGAGCTTGCTGTCGGACGCCAGCTTGGTCAGGTTGCGGCCAAACTGGTCGAGCAACTTCGAAGACTTCTTCCCCTCAGAGGCGCCTGCGCCTGCTCCCGAGGACGCTCCCGAGCGCTGACGGCTCCCGGGTCCCGAGAGCATGCGGATGACCTCATTGCGGATCTTCTCCGAGTCGGCGTCGAAGTCGAGCAGGATCCGAGCGGCGACACCCTCGTTCTCACGCACGAGGCCAAGCAGGATGTGCTCGGTGCCGATGTAGTTGTGGCCCAGGCTGAGCGCCTCACGCAGCGCCAGCTCCAGAACCTTCTTGGCGCGCGGCGTGAAGGGAATCTGGCCCGAGGTGACCTCCTCGCCCGAGCCGACGATCCGCACGACCTGAGCGCGCACGCGCTCGACGGTGATATCCAGTGACTCGAGGACTCTGGCCGCGAGACCCTCCTCCTCGCGCAGCAACCCAAGCAGGATGTGCTCGGTGCCGATGTAGTTGTGCTTGAGGGTCCGTGCCTCCTCTTGGGCAAGGACCACTACCTGGCGGGCTCGTTCGGTGAATCGCTCAAACATGGTGCGTCTTGATCAAACCTGTGTTAGGGGGCTTCCTAGCCGATGATAGAGCGGCCGTCTCTTGAAGCTTCCCGTTTCCTCGCTTCTCGTTCCGGGGACGCCACCGGTCCCGGCTCGCCACCCCGGTTCGCCGCTCCTGCGCCGAACCTCGAGGCCAGACCGGGTTCGCTCTCGGGCCATGCACAAGTCTACCAAGGTGCCCCCACGCTCCTCTGCCCTGCACGGACGTGTGCGCGGTGTCACACCCGGAGGACGCGCTCGTTTAGGGACAAGCGGCCCAGCCAGTGCGATCCCGCGGGGAACCGCCGTCTCTGGTCACGGAGGCCCCCCTTCCCCTGGCCCAGAGGAAGGCTCCTGACCAAGCCTCAGCCGCATCCGCACCTGGCCCAACAGCTGCTCGCCGTGCTCTCGCCGTGCCCGCAGCTCCTCGGCACGTAGTTGCGCAGCGGCGAACTCGTCGCCCTCCGCCTCCGCATCGTCCCGCTGTGTCCGCAGCAGCTCGACGCGCTCCTCGAAGGGTGAGGGCCCGCCCGCCCGGGCCCGCTCGAGCGCAGCGTCCAGTGCCTCGTCGCCGATCCCCAGCTCGGTCAGCGTGCGCGCCACCAGGCTGCCCGGGATGCTCCCCAGCAGCAGCAGCAAATCGCCCGAGTCGGCTTCGCGACCGAGGCGGTCCCGGATCTCGGGGACGACCCGCGCCCACAACGCAGCTACGCCAACCGGCCGATGCCCACCAGTGGCAGGTGCCGGCCCCGCGGACGCCTCTGGAGTCGATCCCGTCAGCTGTCGCACCACCCCCGCGCGGATCTGCTTGGCGTCGGCACCAAGCGTGAGCAGGACGCGGGCCGCGATGCCTTCGTTCTCACGGATCAAGCCCAGCAGGATGTGCTCAGTGCCGATGTAGTTGTGGTGCAGCGCGAGCGCCTCCCGGAGCCCGAGCTCGAGCACCTTCTTGGCGCGCGGCGTGAAGGGTATCTGGCCGGAGGTGACCTCCTCGCCGGGACTCACCACCTTCAAGATTTCGGCGCGCGCCCGCTCCAGCGTCACGCCAAGCGGGTCGAGCACCCGCGCCGCCACCCCCTCTTGCTCGCGCAGCAGCCCCAAAAGGATGTGCTCGGTCCCGATGTAGTTGTGCTTGAGCGTGTTCTGCGCCTCTTCCTGCGCAAGGATCACCGCCTGGCGAGCTCGCTCCGTGAAGCGCTCGAACACGCTACCGACGGTAGCGCCCGCCGAGCAAGCCTGGATCAGTCCTCGGCCAGGGCCGGCTTACTTAGTTGTGACCGAGTCGATCTTCCACTTACCGCCCTGCTCGAGGAAGTGGAAGACACCGATTCCCTGACCAGGGGCCGAGGCCTTCAGGGTGGCCTTCTTGCCCTTGACCTTGACGCCCACCACCTTCAGTCCCCTGGGCAGCGTCAGGTTGTTGTGAAGGGTGTGGCTACGGCATTTCGCGAGCGCTGCCTGGTAGGTGGCGAGGCCCGTGTTCTCGATCGCGTAACGCTTGGTAAACAGCGTGCAGGCAGCGGGATTGCGGCTGGCCAGCTCGTGCACCACCTTCTCGAAGGTGGTGCGCACGCCCTGCTTGTTGCCGCTCGAGCTGCCGCAGCCCGCGAGCGCCAACATGACCGCCGCGGCGGCAGCTACGAGCTTGAACTTCATCGATTTCCCCTTGCTCCGGTCAGGGCGCCAGCGTACAACAGCGACCGAGCGCAACACTCAGTCACGCATGGCCGGAAACAGAACCACCTCGCGGATCGAGCGACTGCCCGTCAGCGCCATGACCAGCCGGTCAATCCCGATCCCGATGCCGCCCGTGGGGGGCATGCCCCACTCCAGCGCCTGCAGGAACGTCTCATCGTAGGGGTGGGCCTCGGCGTCGCCAAGCCCGGCGAGCTCCCGCTGTTCTTCAAAGCGCCGTCGCTGCTCGTCGGGATCGTTGAGCTCGGTGAAGGCATTGGCGAGCTCCATCCCGCCGACGAATGCCTCGAAGCGCTCCACTAAACCGGGCTCAGAACGGTGGCGCTTGGCGAAGGGCGAGGTTTCCACCGGATAGTCGAGCACGAACGTCGGCTCGACGAGCGTCGGCTCGACGTGCTTTGAGAGCAGCTCGTCGACGAGCTGGGGCCAGGTGTCTTCGGCGGGGGCATCGATTCCCCGGCCGCGCATCTCGACCGCCAGGGAGTCCCGGTCGCGCGCACCCAGAATGTCGATGCCCGTACGCGTGTGGATGGCGTCCCGGAGCGTTTCGCGCCGCCAAGGCGGAGAGAAATCGATCGGGCCCGCGTAGCCCGCCTCAGACGCCGCGGAGGCGACCAGCTGCTCGCAGCGGGCTGCCATGTCCCGATAGTCGGCGTAGGCCTCGTAGAACTCGAGCATCGTGAACTCGGGATTGTGGGCGCGGTCGACGCCCTCGTTGCGGAAGTCCTTGCCCAGCTCGTAGACCCGCTCGAGCCCCCCTACGATCAGCCGCTTCAGATACAGCTCGGTTGCGATACGCAGGTACAACGTGCGGTCGAGCGCGTTGTGATGGGTGGTGAAGGGCCGCGCCGCGGCGCCTCCGTAGAGCGGTTGCAGCATGGGCGTCTCGACCTCCACGAACCCCTCGCCGTCGAGGTACCGCCTCGCCGCCGAAATCACGCGCGCGCGTGTGATGAACAGCTCGCGCACGCCCTCGTTGGCGATCAGGTCGAGCTCGCGGTAACGAAAGCGCGTTTCCACGTCCTGGAGGCCATGGTGCTTCTCCGGCAACGGACGCAGCGACTTCGCCAGCAGGGTGAACTGGATGATGCGCAGCGTGAGCTCGCCGCGGCGCGAGCGGAAGGCGGTCCCCGCAACCCCTAGCTGATCGCCGAGGTCGAGCTCAAGTAGCGTGTTTAGTCCCTCCGCCCCGAGCTCGTCCACCCGAGCCTGGAGCTGGATGCGCCCGGTGCGATCGGCCAGGTCGAGGAATGCCATCTTGCCCTGGCCGCGACGGGCCGTGAGCCGACCCGCGACGCGGTGCTCCGTGGTGCTCTCCTCCCCGGCCGCCAGCCCTTCATGGGTTGCGCGCACGCTTTCGATCGGCTCGACGCCTCCGAACTCGTGCGGGAAGGGCTCGATCCCGGCTGAGCGCAGCTCCTCGAGCTTGCGCCGGCGCGCGGCGAGCAGCTCCGAAGGGGGACGCTCCTCGCCCACTTGAAGAGGCCTTACCTTGAGGCTTCGATCTTCGTGATCTTCAGCTTCCGCTCGCCTCTGGGCGTGGGGAAGGTGACCTCCTCACCCCGCTTGTGGCCGAGCAGCGCCTTGCCGACGGGGGACTCATTGGAGAGCTTGAGCTCCGCGGGCTTGGCCTCCGCCGAGCCCACGATCGTGTACTTGGTGGACTTGGCGCCCTCCTTGACATGGACGATCGTGCCGACCCTGACCATGTCGGTGTCGAGGTCAGAAGCGTCGATCACTGTGGCCGAGCGAAGGCGCTCTTCGAGCTGCGCGATCCTCGCCTCGAGCATCGCCTGTTCGTTCTTTGCGTCGTCGTACTCAGCGTTCTCGGAGATGTCTCCGAATTCCCGCGCCTCCCTGATCCGCGCGGCCACCTCACGTCGACGCGTGGTCGACAGGTGGTCGAGCTCGGACTTGAGGTTCGCGAGTCCTTCCGGGGTGATGATGACGTCTTTAGGCATTGGGCTCAGCCTGGGGTTTGGGGGCTTGTAGACAAAAAAGCCCGCTCGGATGGCGGGAAGGGAACCGCGGCCACCGAAGGCGCGCCCGCGGTCCGCGGCCGCGGAAGTATAGAGATTCGCGAGCGGCGCTCAGAGGCCCCGCCCACAAGCTCCTCAAATGGCTGCCAATGAGACGCTCGCGTCCTGGAAGAGAGCGCGCGCAGCCTCCAGCGTGGAGGTGCTCTGTAGCGCGGTGAGCAGCGCCTTGCGGGAGGGCGAGGAGCCCAGCCGCTCCACGTACCAGGGGTAGAACTTGCGCAGGTAGCGGGCGGCGCGCTCGGCTCCAAGGTGCTCGACGGCGGCGTCCATGACCCAATCGAGCTCGCTCAATACCTGCTCGCGGGAGGGCGGTACGGCGCTCTCGTGCAGGAGTTGCGCGAACAGCCAGGGATTCCCCAGTGAGCCGCGCGCCAGCAGCACCGCGGTGGCGCCGGTGGCGGCGAAGGCTGCCCGGACCTCAGGAGCGGTCTGCAGGGCGCCTGAGACCAGCACTGGCACCGGCAGCTCCTGGACCAGTTCGCGGACGAGCTCGTAGTCGGCCGCGCCGCGGTGGCGCTGGGAGGCGTGACGCGGATGCATCGCGACCGCGGCCACGCCGGCGCACTCGACCAGCTCCCGAGCCAGCCGCAAGCCGCCTCGGTCCCCTGGGCGAAGGCCCGAGCGCAGCTTGACCGTCACCGGCAGGCCGCTCCCGCGCGCGGCCGCGCGGGCCACGGCCACGGCCCGCCCGGTGTCCTCGAGCAGGGCCGCGCCCGCCCCGGTCTTACAGACCTTCGGCACCGGACAGCCCATATTCAGGTCGATGAAGTCCGCGCCGGCCGCCGCCACCCGTTCGGCGGCCGAGGCCATCACGTCGGGATCCGCGCCGAACAGCTGCATTGAGGTGGGGTGCTCGTCCGGGTGAATGCGCAGCAGCTCGCGGCAGGTGCGCTCGTTGCGGTAATGCACGGCGAAGCTCGAGACCATCTCGGAGACGACCAGGCCCGCGCCGTAACGTTTGGCCTGAAGGCGTACGAACCAGTTGCCGATTCCGGCCAAGGGCGCCAGCACGAGACGATTAGCGATCTCGGCGCCGCCGAGCGTCCAGGGGTCTGTCAGCTTCTGCACCCGCTTCATGGTACGAATCAGGGTGGTGAGGGAAGAACGCGACATCGCCGAGGTAGGACAGGAGCCACACGCCGACGATGTCGCCCGCAGTGGCGCGCGGGACGGCGCGGCCGCCGAGCTCGCCTCGGTGCTGAGCGCGTTCAACCAGGTCGTGCTCGACCAGGTTCCCGAGCTCCAGCTGTTCGACGCCCATACGCATCTCGGCCAGAACGACCCGGACGGCATGCGTCAGCGACCCGACGAATTGCTCTCGGGCCTGGAGCTCGCGCAGGCCGCGGGCGCGTTCGTCTTTCCCATGCACGAGCCCAGCGGTTATCCCGACGCCAACGACATGGTGCTGGAGGTGGCGCGCGATGCGGGCGGCGTGCTGGTCCCATTCTGCCGCGTGGACCCCCGCGATGACCCCGTGGCAGAGGCGCAACGGTGCCTCGACGCGGGCGCCCGGGGAATCAAGCTGCACCCACGCGCGGAGCGGTTCACGCTCGACCATCCGGCCGTGCGCGACCTGGTGGCCGTCGCCCACGAGCGGCGCATGCCGGTGCTCATCCACGCGGGTCGGGGGATTCCGGCACTCGGCGTCCACGCGGTCGAGCTCGCGGCGACCTTTCCCGATGCACGCCTGATCCTCGCCCACGCGGGCGTCTGCGACCTCTCCTGGATCTGGAAAGCCGCACCTGAGCACCCGAACCTGCTGTTCGACACCGCCTGGTGGCTCCCCACCGACCTGATCACCCTGTTCTCACTGATGCCACCGGGCCAGATCTTGTTTGCCTCGGACGCCCCCTACGGCAGCACGCTGATGTCGTCCGCGTTTCAGCTCCGAATGGCCCTGCAAGCCGGGCTCTCGAGCGAGCAGGTGCGCTCGGTGGCCTCACTCCAGTCGCTCCGGCTGGCCGCGGGCGAGGATCTGCTTCCGGCCGGGCCGCCCGTGGGCGAGCGCGAACAGGCACCGCATGTGCTGCTGGATCGGCTCGCGCAGTTCCTGCTGCTGGCGACGATCCAGGTGATCCGTGGCGGCGACGGAGCCGAGATGCTGGCGCTCGCACGGCTCGCCTGCGACATCCCCGCAAACATCGACGACGCTCCCGTTTTCGCTACCGTGCTCGAGCTGCTCGACCTGCACGCGCGTCTGACGGCCGCGGACCCAGAGGACCGCCGCCCGCGCGCGCTCCTCATCCTGGCCGCGACCGTGGCCCGCACGCCGGACGTGCCGCTACCGCCGGCGGCCGCCAAAGGGCTCCAGCCGGAAACCCTCCAGCCGTCCGCCACCGCATCGGGGGCCTAGCGAACGGTGCTATGGACCGGTCGATTCCGGTCCCAGATCAGCTTCAACCCACAGAGCGTCAGCAGATCATCGACCTCGTGGATCGACTCCCGCACAAAGGGCACCAACAGGGGGGCGAGCCCTCCGGTCGCGATCACCGTCGTATCGAGGCCGAGCTCGTCACGCAGGCGGCGGACAATGCCGTCGACCTGGCTCGCGAAGCCGTAGACGATCCCGCTGCGCATCGCGTCGACCGTCGACTTCCCAATCAGCGAGCGCGGACGCGACAGCTCGACCTTGGGAAGCTTTGCGGCCCGGTCGTAGAGGGCGTCGATCGAGATCTCGGCACCCGGGGTGATGATCCCGCCGAGATACTCGCCTGCCGGCGAGACCACGTCGTAGGTGATCGCCGTCCCGAAGTCCACGATTACGCAGGCGCCTTGGACACGCTCGTACGCGGCCACCGCGTTGACGAGCCGGTCGGCGCCCACCTCGTGGGGATTGTCCATGCGGATCGGCATGCCCGTGCGCACCGTCGGCCCCACCACCAGCATCTCCTGATCTAGGTAGCGCTTGGCCATCTCCCGCCACTCGTCCGAGAGTTGAGGCACGGTCGAGGAGACGATCGCCCCGTCGACGTCGGAGAAGCGCAGGCCCCGCAACGCGAGCAGGTTTGAGAGCACCGCCGCCAGCTCGTCCCGGGTTGATTGGCGGACCGTGGCGAAACGCCAATGCTCGAGCCCCCCACCGTCGCCGAAGACCCCGAAATGTGTCTGCGTATTGCCCACGTCGACGACCAGCAGCATGTGCGGGATTACAGCAGGGGCGGCGCTGCTCGGCGTACCGCCTGACCCGGCGGCAGTGCCTCGAGCGCGTCCTTGAGGCCCATGCCCTCCGGGAGCTTGAGCGCCGGCTCAAGCTCCAGCAGCGGCACGAGCACGAAGCGCCGTTCCCGGATCGAGGGATGCGGCAGGACGAGCCGCTCGGAAGAAAGCGTGACGCCATCGACGAGCAGCAGGTCGATGTCGATCTCCCTGGGTCCGTGACGACTTGATGCGCCGCGGCGGCCCAGCTCCTGCTCGACCAGCTTGCACGTCTCGAGCAGCCGCTCCGGCGACAGCGCGGTCGCCACCCGCAAGCAGGCATTGAGGAAGTCGCGCTGGTCCGTGATGAGGCCGACGGGCTCGGTCTCGTAGACCGACGAGGAGGCGATCGGTTCGACGCCGTGGCGGGGGAGAGCCGCTACCGCTGCCTCAAGATGGGCCCTCCGGTCGCCGACGTTAGACCCGAGACCGAGATAGGCATCGCGACCGTGGGATGTTCTTCTCGTTATATGGGACTGGCAGCCCAAGGCGGAGCGATCCCGGCTACTCCGACTCCCGCCAGACCTCCACCGAGACCTCGTCAACGGGCAGGGCCAGCGGTGGCTCGGGCTTTGCGGCCTTGACCCACACGGAATAGGCGCCGTAGCGCTCGAGGAGCCGGTCCGCGATCGCAGTGCAGAGGCGCTCGAGCGTCCTGTAGCTGCGTTGCTGGGCGACCAGATTGGCAGCGTCGCAGACCTCCGCGTAGTCGACCGTGTCCTCGATACGGTCGGTCACGGTGGCGTCGCACTCCGCGAGGTCGAGACGCAAATCGACTAGCAACCGCTGCCCCACCTCGCGCTCGGCTGCGCTCACGCCGACATGGGTAAACAGCGAGAGCCCGCTGACCTCGATCGTAACCGCGGACTCGAGGTGCGCTCCCTCCCCGTCGGGATCTAGGTCGCCGAACCGGCCCGGCTCGTCGTCAGCGTCCATCGGCGGCTGACCGTAGCAGCCGCGACCGTGAGCGCGTCATGGACCGCGGCGACATCATGGACCCTGAAGAGGCGCGCTCCACCGGCATACGCGAGCACGTTCGTGGCGATCGTGCCCGCCAGCCGCTCGTCTACCGGCCGGCCGGTGAGGCGCCCAATGAAGCTCTTGCGCGAGCTGCCCACCAGCACTGGCCGGCCCAACGCGACCAGCTCGTCGATGCGGCGTAGCAACTCGAGGTTGTGGGCCACGGTCTTACCGAAGCCGATCCCCGGGTCGAGCACGATCCGCTCCTCGGCGATCCCATTCGCTGTGGCGACCCGCAAACGATCCTCGAGGAACGCCTTGACGTCGCTCACCACGTCCTCATACCTCGGATCGTCCTGCATCGTGCGTGGATCGCCCAGCATGTGCATCAGGCAGCAGTCGGCACCTGCGGCCGCGATCACACCGGCCATCTCGGGGTCTCCCCGCAGGGCGGTGACGTCGTTGACCAGTGTCGCCCCTTTCTCCAGGGCGCGGGCGGCGACCCCTGACTTGCATGTATCGACCGACAGCTGGAAGCGGGCGCCGGAGGCCACCAGCCCTTCGAGCACCGGCAGCACGCGGCGAAGCTCCTCGTCCGTGGCGACCGGTAGCGCACCAGGGCGAGTTGACTCGCCGCCAATGTCGAGGATCCCTGCCCCCTGGCGCTCGAGCTCCAGCCCGTGGGCCACGGCGGCGGCGGGGTCGAGGTAGTGGCCTCCGTCGGAGAAAGAGTCGGGCGTGACGTTGACCACGCCCATCACCGTGAAGTCGGCATCGCGCCAGCTCCGCGTGCCGCTCATGTGCGGTCCTCTTCGGGCCACCGTCCGTGCCTGTCGAAGTACTCGCGCGCCCGCTCCTCCTGCACGCGCTCGAGGTTGCTCTGAATGCTCAGCCGAAACAGCCAATTGACCATCCACACGATCAACGCGACGATGATCAGCCCCACTCCGGCGGCGCCCTCGGAGCCGCGTCCGTGGCCGAGGACGATCGCCACGACGCCCGCCACCGCGATCGCCAGCGGCAACCAGACTCTCGTGGCCTGAAGCAGGATCCGCGTGAACGTGGCGCGCTGGCCCGTGAGCTACTCGGCCGTGCCGCCGGCCAGGCCGGGCCGCGGCAGCGGTCGCGGTCGCTCGCGCCCTGGCCGCTCTGCCGGCGGGGTCGCGATCGGCGGCTCCGGCGCGGGCGGCGCCTCGGCGCCGAAGACCTCTTGCTCGGTCTGGCCATCGAGCAGCGCTTCGAACTGCTGGCGCTCGAGTGTCTCGCGCTTGATGAGGATCTCCGACAGCTTCTCCAGTCCAGCCCGGTGCTCGGTGAGGATGTTCTTGGCCTGCACGTGCGCCGACTCCACCATGCGGCGAATCTCGTCGTCGATCTCACGCGCGATCTCATCCGAATAGTCGGGCTCAGCTGAGAACTCGCGGCCGAGGAAGGGCTGCGAGTGCTCGTGCCCGAACACGCGCGGCCCGAGCTTCTCCGACATGCCGAAGCGCATGACCATCTGCTTGGCGGTCTGCGTCACCTTCTCCAGGTCGTTGGCCGCGCCGGTCGTGATCTCGCTGAAGATCAGCTCCTCTGCGGCACGGCCACCGAGAGTCATGGCCATCGTGTCGGTCAGCTCGGCGCGCGTGGTCAGAAACTTGTCCTCGCCCGGGAGGGAGATCGTGACGCCCAGGGCCTGGCCCCGTGAGATCACCGAGATCTTGTGGATCGGGTCCGCATGGGGGAGATAGTGACCCACCATCGCGTGCCCCATCTCGTGGTATGCGGTGACTCGCCGCTCCTTGTCGGACATCACCCGGGTCTTCTTCTCGGGCCCGGCGATCACCCGCATGATGCCCTCTTCAAGCTCGTCCTGGGTGATCTCCCGCTTGCCATTGCGTGCCGCGAGCAGGGCGGCCTCGTTCACTAGGTTTGACAGGTCGGCGCCGGTGAAGCCGGGGGTCTGCCCGGCCAGCGCGTCGACGTCGATCTCGCGCGACAGTGGCTTGCCCCGCGTGTGCACGTCCAGGATCTTGCGCCGGCCGGTGCGGTCCGGGCGGTCCACCACGATCTGGCGGTCGAAGCGCCCCGGTCGCAGCAACGCCGGATCGAGGATGTCGGGACGATTTGTGGCGGCGATGAGGATGATGTTGTCCTTCATCTCGAAGCCGTCCATCTCCACCAGCAGCTGGTTCAGGGTCTGCTCGCGCTCGTCGTGGCCGCCGCCCAACCCAGCGCCCCGGTGGCGGCCGACCGCGTCGATCTCGTCCATGAAGATGATGCAGGGAGAGTTCTGCTTGGCCTGCTCGAACAGGTCGCGCACTCGCGAGGCGCCCACGCCAACGAACATTTCCACGAAGTCGGAACCCGAGATCGAGAAAAAGGGCACGCCGGCCTCGCCCGCCACGGCGCGGGCCAGCAGGGTCTTACCGGTGCCCGGCGGGCCGTACAGCAGGACCCCCTTAGGGATGCGCGCCCCGAGCGCCTGGAACTTCTTGGGGTTCTCTAAGAACTCCTTGATCTCGTGCAGCTCTTCGACCGCTTCGTCGACGCCGGCGACGTCGCGGAAGGTGATCTTGGGCGAGTCCACCGACAGTCGCTTGGCACGTGACTTGCCGAACGACATGACCTTGGAGCCCCCGCCCTGAACCTGGTTCATGAGGAAGATCCAGAAGCCGATGAAGATCAGCACCGGCAGGATGTAGGTGAGGATCCCGAGCCACGCGCTCGACGACTTGCCCTGGACGTCGAATGCGCTGGCACGGAGACCACGCTGATCGATGGACCTCTGGATCGCCGTCAGGAGCGGCGCGGCGTCCGCATAACCCACTGTGAAGTGCTGGCCCTGCTTGGTGGTGAGGTTGACGATGTTGTCCGCCTCGTGGACCGAGAGGCTCTGGACCTGTCCCGCGTTCAGCCCTTGGATCAGGTCGCCGTACGTGTAGCGCGGCTGATGGGTCGAGGAACCGATCAGCTTCTGCGCGAAGAAGGCGAGCACCACGACAATCAGGATCGGGAAGGCGGCGCTCTTAAAGAACCTGCTCATAGCGGCAAATCGCGCCTCCGGCGCGCACTAAATAGAAACCCTGGAAACGCCAAGCGTAGCAGTCTGGATTGCCTGAATAGCACGGGTGATCTCACTGCTTCAACGCGGCTACAAAGGGCAAGTTGCGGTATCGCTCCAAGTGATCTAGGCCGTATCCGATCGCGAAGCGGTTGGGGATCTCAAAGCCCACGTACCGGGTGCGCAATTCGACCTTGCGTCGCTCGGGCTTGATCAGCAGCGCGCACACCTCGAGCGAACGGGGGTCGCGGGCGCCCAGGTTGCGCAGGAGGTACTGCAGCGTGAGCCCGGAATCCACGATGTCCTCCACGATCAGCACGTCGCGTCCCTCGATGGCCGCATCGAGGTCCTTGAGGATGCGCACTACGCCGCTCGACTTGGTCGCGGATCCATAGGACGCGACGGCCATGAAGTCGACCTCGACCGGGACCTCCAGGGCCCTCATCAGATCGGCCAGGAAGAACATCGCCCCCTTCAGCACGCCCACCAGGACCAGATCCCGGCCCGCGTAATCGCACGAGATCTCAGCCGCCAGCTCGCCTACGCGGCGCTCCAGATCCTCAGCGGGGACGAGGATCTCCCCGATCGCGTGGTCGGCATCCATGGCGGGCGCCAGTCTAAGGGTCTATCCCGCTAGGGATGTGCAACCTCCCACCGCAAAAAGCGCCGCGCTGGGCGGTGCCCCAATAACTACCGACGGCGCTCGAATCGCAGCGCCCCGCCGTTCGCGATCGCCCTCACCCCGTGTGGGAGGTCGAGCGCGGCCCGGCCCCTATCCGGCAGGGCCAGCAATTCCGGCAGCCGGCGGGCGGTGCCGGGTGCCGGCGCGCCGGCCGCTTCGTCAGCGAGACGCTGGACGACCAGGCGCGCGAGCGCAGGCTGGAGCGCGCGCAGCCGCCCGAGCGGCACCTCGCTCGCACCGGCCAGGACGTCGCCGACGAGCGCGTCGAGCACCTCGGCCTCGTCGCGCAGAATGTCGGCGAGCACGAGCACGTTGCGCTCCGCCGCCGGATGGATGGAACGCAGCGCGGGCACGAGGCTCGCGCGTACGCGCGAGCGCGTGAACCTGTGCTGCTCGTTGGTCTCGTCCTCTCGCCAGGGCAGTTTGCGCGCCCTGCAATACGCGGCCGTCTGATCGCGGGTGAGCCCGAGCAGCGGCCTCACCAGCCACTGCCGGGGTCGCAATTCGAGCGGCTCACGCGGCCGCATCCCCAGAACGGCGCGGCGGCTCGGCGAGGACGCGAGTCGGTACAGGACCGTCTCCACCTGGTCGCTCGCCGTATGGCCCGCAGCGACGTCCGCGCCGGTGACGCTGGCGAGCTCGGCGGCGGCTTGGTAGCGGAGGTCGCGCGCCCACGCCTGGAGATTGCCGGTGGGCGGCGCGGGCGCCCGCCGCGTGGACAGACTCACCTCGAGCCGCTGGCACAGCGCCTCGCAGTGGCCCTGATCGGCGTCGCTGTCCGGGCGCAGACCGTAGTTGAAGTGCATCGCGCTGACCGCGTGGGGGCCGCTGATGCGCAGCGCGAGATCGAGCAGGCAGACGGAGTCCCGGCCCCCGGAGAGCATTACCAGCACCGGCCGGCCGGGGGCCAGCAGGCCTCCCTCCGCGACCGAGCCGAGCAGCCGCTCGGCCTCATCGGCCGCCTCCGGCTGAGTCACTCGTCGTCCGCCAGCGAGGACACGCCTGCTCTCACACTTCCTCATCCGCAACGCGCGCGAGGAACATCTCCGTCGGGACGCTGAAGCCCTTCAGCTTGATCTCGCCGATGCTCTCGAAGGAGAGGTGCGCACCAGCTCGCTCGACCACGGGCCGCGTGACCAGCACCTCCCCGCCGGCCGAGCGTGCGGCCACGCGCGCCGCGATGTTCACGTCGCGGCCGAAGTAGTCCCCGTCGCGGTAGAGGGCGCTCCCGAAGTGGATGCCGATGCGCGGCAGGGGACGCTCGGTGTGCAGCTGCTGAAAGCCGACCGCCCAGTCCGTCAACGCGCTCGGGTCCGCGCTCGCGATCATGACCTCGTCGCCGATGGTCTTGACGACGCGAGCCTCGTCCGGAAGGGTCACCGCAACCGCCTGCACGAACCGCTCGAGCACATCGAGCGCCTCAAGTTCGCCGGCCTCCTCGGTCAGGCGCGTGTAGCCGGTGAGGTCGGCGAAGGCGAGCGCGATGCGCATGCGCCCCGGGTCGCTCGAGGCGCCGTCGAGCTCGACCTCCATGTGCCCCACCACGTCCTGCTCGAGGAAATGCCTGAGATAGCGCTCGTGGATCTGGTCCATCGCTGGCGAGGAGAGAGGAAGGAGCACCTGCGCGAGGTCGTGCATCTCGTCGGCCACTTCCACGCCGGTCGCGCCCGAGCGCATCAGTGGCTCGTGCACGTACAGATGGAAGAGGCGCACCTCCGCGTCGGCAATGTGGGCGATCGCCTGTGCGTAGACGCGCACCAGCTGAAGCAGCGCTACCAGCGGCAACCCCGCGTCGAGACCGGTGGCGGCATAGCGCAGCAACTGCACGTCCTCCTCGTGGAGGGAGTCTCCGTTGGCGTTGAACCCAGCGGCCGCCACGATCCGCTGGGCCAGCGCCGGCCCCAGGCCCACCTCGCGGGCGGCCTCGGCCAGTTTGTACTCGCGCCCTGAGTCGGCGAGCAGCTCCTCCGTGTAGGCGTAGGCGAGCTTGCCCTCCTGGGCGGCTCGGCGAATCTGATCGAAGGAATGCCCCCGTGCGCGCATGCGCTCCACCACGCGCGCACATCTGACGGCCCCGGGCGACCACCCGTGCCCGTCGAAGTCGGGCACGAGGCCCGCGCGCACCCACCGGCGCAGGGTCGCGGGGCTCGTGCCGACCAGCTCGGCCGCATCGCGCTGGGAAAACCGCTGATCGCCCTGGGACTCGATGCTGGCGGTCGCCTGGGTGGGGCTGGTGGACATACGCTCGAATCGACCGTAACAGTCACCGCCGGCGCTCCGGGGGCCCTGCCGCAGCGGCCGGATCAATGCAGCGGCGGGGTCCAAGAAGGGCCCCGCCGCCCCGCGGGCGTCACGGCCCGCGTCGTCGGCCGTAGGCGCTCGTCGCCACGCAGCGGCGCCTCGCGAGCGCAAGTCCGGCGTGATCGCGCTGAAGGGACCAGCGCGGCCGGCCGTGCGCACACGCTCCGGCCTGTTGCCATGTGATGCGCCTAGGTCTACTCCTGAGGACGGGCCGTGTCAATGCCACTTGTCCGCTCCCCGCTTGCCGTCGCTCGGGGGATGGCCACTCAAGCGCGCAGGTGTGGGTAATCGCTCGCGATCATCTCCTGATAGCGGGCGAAAACCGGCTTCGTCAGTGGCAGGATCGCCAGCGCGACCTTGAGGTCGCCCGATGCCTTGATGCGCCGGCGCGCGATCGCGATCGCGACATTCTCCTTGCCTTGGAAATAGCGGTTGGCAATCTCCGAGGTCATGGCCATCCGCACCTTCGGCTCCCAGTTGACATCGTCGTTCCACTCCCAGAGCAGGTTCGGCTCCTCGGGACGACCCGCTCGTAAGTTCACTACCAGACGTATGTCAGGGAATTCGAACCGTTGCGAGATGTCGGCTTCACGCAGTTTTGGACCCATCTCCCGGTCGTCGCGCATGATTTTGAAGGTCCTGTCGATCACCTCACGGAACTCGGCAACCGACTTGAACGCGACCGGCGCAGCATCCCTGTCGCTGAGCATGGGGCGGGCAGTCTATCCCCGTCTCGGCGACGATTGGCGCTCTGCGAGCGTGGTCGCCGGGCCTTGAACACGTGACCGAAGCCATCCACATCGTTCCCACCGCCCCCCTGGCCGAGCGGGTGCTCATGCCCGGCGACCCGGGACGAGCGCTGATGCTCGCTCAGGCGCTGCTCGAGCGGCCGCGGATGTTCAATCACAACCGCGGGCTGTGGGGCTACTCGGGCACCGCGGCCGATGGCGCGCCGCTCACCATCCAGAGCACCGGCATGGGCGGCCCAAGCGCCGCGATCGTACTTTTCGAGCTGGCCGGGCTCGGCGCCCGGCGAGTCATTCGGGTGGGGACCTGCGGAGGGCTCGAGGCATCGTTGGAGCTGGGCGCGTTGCTCGTCGCGCGTGACGCGCTGGTCGCCGATGGCACGAGTCGTGCGCTGGGCGCGCGCGAGCGCGCCGCGGCGGACCCGGCGCTGACCAGCGACTTGGTGGCCGTCGCGGCGGATCCTCCGAGAACCGTCGTCTCGACCGATCTCTTCTATGACGACTGCGAGGCCCAGCGGTCTCGATGGAGGGCCGCCGGCGCGGCGGCGGTGGAGATGGAGTGCGCGGCGATTTTCACCCTGGCGGCGAACCTCCGCCTGGGCGCGGCGGCGGTGCTACTGGTCTCCGACCTGCTGAGCAATACGCGTAAACGGATCGAGCCCGAGCCGCTGCGCGCGGCCGAGCGCCGCATGGGCGAACTCGCGCTGCGGGCGCTGGCGCCCTGAGCCGGGCCCGGCGAGTGCCTGAGCCGCCTAGCCTTCTGACTTGCCCGCGGGGAGCGCCGCCTCAAGCCGCGCGAGCGTCGCCTCCAGCGCGTCGAGACGCACTTCGAGTGCGGTGTCGCTGCCCTCGCGCCCGCTTCCGGCGGCCAGATCCTCGACTCGCTGATCGAGGCGATCGAGGCCGTCCTCGATCCCTTCGAGGCGCTGGGAGACGTTACGGAGGCGCCGGGTCAGTCGCTCGAGATCGCTCGCCGAAGGAAGATTGAGCGCGGCGAGCGCCATCTCCTGCGCGCGCATTGCCCGCTCCCTGGTCTCGAACGCTGCCGACAGCGCGCCGCTCACCACCGAGCTTTCGAGCAACTCCTGCGCAAGCCGCCCGATCGTCTCCTCCCCCTGATTCACGACCCGTTCGTGCAATGGCTTCTCGCCGTCCATCGCGGGAACTGTAGCGAGCGCCCGGCTCGCCTTAGCGAAGCCCTGGCTCACTCACGGACGGCAAAAGGCAAACCTCAGGCTCAAGTTGAGGCTGAGTATCTCGAAAAGGGCCTGCGTGGGACCCTCACGAGGGCTCGCGCCGGCCCCGACTCAGCCTGGCGCCCGCCGTTGGGAGCTCCAACGCACCGGTTCCTCGTTGCAAAGCATCGATGCAGCGAGTAGCTTCTGATCAGACGCCGCTCTGTGGTGAGTATTCGCGCCTGGGCAGCGATTATCCAGGCTGGCGGGCGGGAAGACGGAGGACTCGAGAAAAGTTGCTGAGAGCCAACGGCGCCAGGAGACGGACCTCCATTCTGTGGAGGAGCCCCAAGCTCGCGGTGGGAGCGGTGACCCTTGCCTGCACGTTTGGGGTGCTCGGCATGGCCGCGATCCCCGTCGCGTCGGCGACGGAGTGCTTGGTCGTGGTCACACTCATCACCGGCCAGAAGCTCTACTTCCACCTGCCGCCGGGCGTCTCCCCGAAGACCCTCAAGCTGCCCGTGGGTGTGGCCAGCATCAAGGAGACGTGCCCGCAGACGCCGCCGCCGCGCACGACGCCGACCACGCCCACCACCCCTAAAACGCCCACGACGTCGCCGAAGACGAACCCCAACCCTCCACCCAAGAAACACACTGGCCCTCCGCCCAAGAAGCCCCCGCCCAAGAGCTCCGGCGGCGGCCATTCGAAGTCGCCGGGCTCGAGCCATCACTCCTCCCCGGGCTCGTCGCACCACCACTCCGGCGGCTCGCCGCACGGCTCCGGTCCAGGTGGAAAGCATCCAGCGGTCCCCAATAAGAAGCCACCGGCACCGCGCTCTCCTGGCGGCGTGCCCTCGCCCACAAACCCGTCCTACAGCTATGCGTTGCCCAACCCGTCCCCTCTGGGCGTGCCGAACTTCTTCATCGACAACTTCCAAATCCCGCCGTTCTTGCTGCCGATCTATCAAGCGGCGGGCATCCAGTACAACGTTCCATGGCAGGTGCTGGCCGCGATCAATGAGATCGAGACGGATTACGGGCGCAACCTCTCGGTCTCGTCGGCCGGTGCGGTCGGCTGGATGCAGTTCCTCCCCTCTACCTGGAAGCAGTGGGGGGTCGACGCCACCGGCAACGGCTATGCGGATCCGTACAACCCTGTGGATGCGATTTTCGCGGCGGCCCGCTACCTGAACGCCGCGGGCGCCTCGAAGAACCTGGCGCACGCGATCTACGCGTACAACCACGCATGGTGGTATGTCCAATCGGTACTGCTGCGCGCCAAGCTGATCGGTGGCATGCCCAACTCGCTGGTGTCCGCGCTGACGGGACTGGTGGAGGGCCACTTCCCGGTCGCGGCGCCGGCCCGCTACGCCGACGACTACGTCGAGCAGCTGGCGCAGAAACACGTCAAGAAGGGCAACGCCGCGATCCCGATCGATTCCAACCCCAAGCAGAAGGCGATCGCGATCTATGCCAAGCAGGGCTCGCCGGTGATCGCCGTCAACGACGGCAAGGTGATCGGCATGGGCAAGAACAAGCAGTGGGGCCGCTACCTGGAGCTGCAGGACGCGAACGGAAACGTGTACGTGTACGCGAACCTGGGCTCGATCCCCAAGCAGTACCCGGTGCCCAAGCCGGTGCCGATCTCCTCGGCGGGCATCGTCAAAGCGCTGGTGACGCCGAGCGCGCCCAAGAAACCGACTCAGGCGGCGAGCGCGGGTTCGCAGAACCAGGTGGGTTCCCACGCCACAGCCGGCTCGCATGGCGGCTCCGGCTCGTCCGGCCAGCCGGCGCGCTCGAGCTCGCACTCGAACCCCAGCAAAGAGTCCCAGCTTCAGCTCCCGAGCGTGCAGGTCGCGCCGCAGAGCAGTAGCTCGAGCGATACGACCGCCACCCCGGCCTACGGCCAGCACCAGGGCTTGCTCCCCGCGAGCCTCGCCCAGCCCGCTCCCCAGGTAAAGCAAAGGCTGTTCGCCTATCCCTCGCGCGCGGCCTCCTACGCCGCGGGTGGAGATATCCAGATGCGCTCGGAGACCCAAGGCAACCAGGTTCAGAACTTCGAGAACTACTTCTCGGGCGTGCTTCACCTGGCCAAGGACCAGTACACGCTCAAGCCCCTCAAGCCTGGGGCGGTGCTGGTCGCCGGCACAATCCTCGGCCGAGTCAACTCCGGGACGAAGCAGCATGCATCGCACCTGGAGTTCATGATCCATCCGGGGGGCAAGAAGGCACCGTACGTCGACCCCAAGCCGATTCTCGACGGCTGGGAGCTCTTGCAGGCCACCTCGATCTATCGCGCTTCAGGGCTCGATCCGTTCAAGGGCAAAGACCCGTCGATCGGCCAGATCCTGCTGATGTCAAAGAGCCAGCTCGAGGAGCGGGTTTTGTCCGACCCGCGCGTACAGATTTACGCTTGCGGGCGGCGCGACATCGCTACCGGTCAGATCGACCGCCGCATCCTCGGGGCCATCGAGTTCCTCTCCGCGTCCGGATTGAAGCCTTCCGTCTCCGGGCTCAAATGCGGCTGGACCTCGAACGGCTCAAACGGCATCGACGCGGCGGGACAAACGGGCGCGAGCATGGACATCTCGAAGATCAACAACATCCCGATCAAGGGCCACCAGGGTCAGGGCTCGATCACCGACCTCACGATCCGCCGGCTGCTCACCCTCCAGGGAGTCTTCAAACCCACCGAGATCGTCTCGACGATGAGCTACAAGAACCAGTCGAACACCGTGTCGCTCTCCGATCACGCGAACCGCATCCAGGTCGCCTACACAGACATGTTCGGCCCCAACAGCAAGCTCTCCCAGGCGCTCACGAGCATCCTTAAGCCCGGGCAGTGGATCCAGCTGATCCAGCGCCTTGGCCAGATTCCCGAGCCGACCGTCCCGATCAACCCCAGCAAGTACGCGATCAAGCGACCGGGCTGAACGGGGCACCCCTCTCCCGGGGCTGGAGGCCCGCGGTGAGCGCAGCGCGCCCCCTCTTTCTCTTCGCACAGCTGGAATATCCCTGGCCGCTCGGTCCCACGGACGGCCGCTACCTGCTCCGGGTTCCCGGAACTTCCGAGCAGACCGAACCTCCCGTTCCCGGAACTTCCGAGCAGACCGAACCTCCCCAGCACGTGCTCGTTCTTGCCACGCTGGGGGCGCCGCAACGACACACCCTGGCGCGCAGCAGATCGCGCCGCCGGGCCGCCCCCGACCCTGCACCAGCGCCGGTTGCCACGGGAAGGGCTACGGTGATCGACGTGGCCACGCCGCTGGCCGACCGGGACGCCGCGGCACGCTGGCTGGCGGCGGCGGGTGAGGAGGAGCTCGAAGCGAGTGTGGCCGTGCTCAATCGCGCGCTGCACGCGTTCCGCCTGGCCACTGCCGATCCATATCTCGGCCCTGTGGCGCGAAGGCAGGCGCTGGTTGCGAGGCTCGGCTATGGCCACGGCGAGCAGGTGGCCGACGGCGACTGGACCGACGCCCGCGAGCTGGTGCTGAAGGGGTCGCGTCAGCGTCGTGCCAAGGTGCTCGCGCCTCAAGCCCGCCTGGCGGCCGCGCTCGGTGGGCGCGAGGCCTTGCTCGTGTGCGAGGAGCTCGCGTTGCGCACCCGTCTCGACCTCGACCAGGGGCGGCACCGAGAAGCCGCCTTGCAGCTTCTGGTGGCGCTCGACGCCGCGATCGCAGAGCTCCAGACCGACCCCGCCGCCGACGCCCTTGCTCCCCGGCTCGAGGAGCTCCGGCTGCAGCGCGAGCTGACCGCTCAGGCAGCCCAGTCTGCGCTTGCCGGGCCGTTGAACGCCGACCAGCGAGAGTCGGTGGAGGGGACCCTCGGAAGGATCGAAGCAGCGCTCAGGGCGCGGGCGCTGGGCAACGCGTAGGGGCGGATGACGGCGGTCTAGCGCTCCGGCAAAGGCTGGCGCGTAAAGATCCCAGGCGTGGACGAGGATCGCGCGGCGCGCCAACAGGCCAACACGGGCACGCTGCGCGGACTTTCGCCACGATTCTGGGTGCTGACGGTGCTCACCGGGATCGCGGCGGGTGTCGCCGCGATCGCGCTGATGGCCATCCTTCATGCCGTCCAGCACGCGGCCTTCGGCTACCACAGTGGCGAGTACTCCACCGCGGTCGCGAACCACAGCGACCTGAGGCGCGTCGTCGTGCTGGTGATCGGGGGCGTGGTCGCGGGCGTGGGGTTGTGGGCGATGCGCCGATTCCTGGGCGGCACCGGCGGCCAGCCCACCGCCGTCGTGTGGTCGCGGCGCGGGAGGTTGTCGCTGCCTTTGACCGCCCTGAGCGGCGCCCTCTCCGAAGTGGTGATTGCGCTGGGGGCCTCGATCGGGCGTGAGAATGCGCCGCAGCATGTGGGCGCCGCCTTCGGCGACTGGGTCAGCCGGCGCGGCGCGCTGTCCGTAGATCAGCGGCTCCTCCTGATCGCCTGCGGCGCGGGCGCCGGCGTGGGCGCGGTCTACAACGTGCCCTTCGCCGGCGCGATATTCGCCGCCGAGCTGTACGTCGGCTCGATCACGCTACGCACCATCGTGCCGGCATTCGTGACCGCGGGGATCGCCACCGCAGTGAGCTGGATCGTGCTCCCGATCCGGCCGGTCTACCACCTTCCCCAGCTGGGCTATCCATCGGTCTCGCTGCTGGTGTGGGCGCTGCTGGCCGGCCCCCTCATCGGCGTGGGGGCAGCGGCCTGGGTGAAGCTCGTCGCCTGGGCCAACCGTCGCCGCCCTCGAGGTTCCGCCCAGCTGTTGCAGCCGCCGCTGGCGTTCACCGCCCTGGGGCTGATCGCGATTCAGTATCCGTTGCTGCTCGGCAACGGTCGCGACCTCGCCCAGTTCGCGTTCACCGGTGGCGGGGCGCTGCTCACGCTGCTGGCGCTGGGTCTGCTGAAGCCGCTGGTGACCGCGCTGTGCCTACGGTGCGGGGCTCAGGGCGGTCTGCTGACGCCGACCATGAGTACGGGAGCGGTACTGGGTGCGTTCTTAGGCCATGCCTGGACCTTGCTGTGGCCGGGCACCCCCGGCGCGAGCTACGCAATCGTGGGCGCAGCCGCGATGCTCGCCGCAGGCATGCGCACCCCGGTCGCTGCGCTCGCGTTCACGATCGAGCTGACGAACTCGGTCAACCCCGTGATCCTGGCGATGCTGGTCGCGCTGGCTGGGGCAATGCTGACCGCGCGCCTGTTCGAGCGACGGTCGATCTATTCGGCTCGCCTCCCCGCAACACTCGTTCCGCGAGACGCGACCCCACAAATGAAGCGCCGGTCGGCGCCCGTACCTAAGTCCCCGCCTCCTTCGAAGTAAGTGGCCGCAGGCGCAAATTCTGTCCGATATGCCGATGTGCCTCATGCCGGCTTAGCCCACCCTGTGTGACAGCCCCAGAAGCGAGCCCCGGGGCCAACTCCAAACTAAAGGGAGGCACGCATGAGCAAGATCAAGACCCACACCCGCCGGACCCTCAACTCCCTCAAGCAGGCCTGGGATGACATGGATTACGCGCAGAGGCGGCTGATCGAGCTGAACTCCGAGCTCCCGCCGCAGGCGTCGCGGCGCCCGTCCCACCAGCGTTCCGACGAGCTCGAGCCCGCCTACTGGCTCGACGCACGCGCTCGTCGGAACTGACGGGGCAGGTGAGCCGCTGAGGTGCCGCGAGGCGCCCACCGACGCCCGCGGCCGCCGACCGTCGGGCGTGGCTGAAAAGAAGCTTGCAGCAATCGTCACGCGCCGCCTCCCGAGGGGATATGATCCGCGCCTCGACAAAGCCGTCTCGAGGAGGAGGGCCTCATGTCCGCAGTGTCGACTCCGAAGCAGGCACCCGAACCTGTTCTCGAAGCCGATCAGCTTCATCGAGGGGTCGGTTTTCTCGGGTTGCTGTGGGCTTCCGAGGGGTCGGTCATCGGCTCCGGTTGGCTCTTCGGCGCGCTGACCGCGGCCACGGTGGCGGGGCCCTCCGCGATCATCGGCTGGGTGCTCGGGTCGGTGATCATCCTGCTGCTGGCGCTGATCCACGCCGAGCTCGGTCCGTTGTTCCCCGTCTCCGGCGGCACCAGCCGCTTCCCCCACTATGCGTTTGGGAGCTTCGCCGGGGCGACATTCGGCTGGATGTCTTACCTCCAGGCCGTCACGGTCGCGCCGATCGAAGTGCTCGCGGCGATCCAGTACCTCTCGCTGGCGAGCTTTGCACATGGCTGGTACAACGCCGCCAAGGGCACGCTCAGCGGCACTGGCATCATCGCCGCCATCGTCCTGATGGCGATCTTCGTCGTCCTCAACCTGATCGGCATCCGCTGGCTGGCGCGAGTGAACAACGCCGCCACGACGTGGAAGGTTTTCATCCCCGTCCTGACGATCATCGTGCTGCTGGTGGGCCATTTCCACAGCCAGAACTTCGGGCATGCGGCCGGCGGATTCTTCCCCGGCAACAGCAGCAGCGCGGTCAAGGACATTCTGCTCACGCTCCCGGCCGGGATCGTGTTCTCATTGCTTGGCTTCGAACAGGCGGTCCAGTTGGGCGGCGAAGCCGCCAACCCCGCGCGCGACTTGGCACGAGCCGTGATCCTTTCGATGATCATCGGCGGGATCATCTACATCCTGCTCCAAGTGGCGTTCATCGGCGCGATGAGCCCGACGCTGTTGTCGGCCCAGCATGGCTGGCTCAACATGGGCCCGACCAACACCAACGCCGCGGTGAGCAAGCTGAACCAGGGCCCGTTCTGGCAAGTCGCCACGCTGGCCGGCGTAGCGTGGCTCGCCACAGTTCTGCGAATCGACGCGGTGATCTCGCCCGGCGGGACGGGACTGATCTACTTGACCTCCTCCTCGAGACTGAGCTTCGGCCTCAGTAAGAACGGCTACATCCCACATGCGTTCGAGAAGGTCTCCAAGGGCACGCGTGTGCCCGTCTTCGGCGTGATCGTGTGCACGATCCTGGGGCTGCTGTTCCTGCTCCCGTTCCCGAGCTGGGTCAAGCTCGTGGGCGTGGTTACCGATGCCTCAGTGCTGATGTACGCGGGCGCGCCGCTGGCGCTGGGGGCCTTGCGGAGGCAGAAGCCGGACCTGCCCCGCGTCTACCGATTGCCCTGGGGGGGCGTGCTCGCGCCGGTGGGCTTCGTCCTGGCAAACCTCGTCGTCTATTGGACTGGGTGGCAGATCTTCTCGACGCTGATGATCGCGCTGCTGATCGGCTATGCCCTGATGGCGCTCTCCTATTGGCTGAACCTGAATCCCCATAAGCCCACGATCGACTGGCAGGCGGCCGTTTGGATCCTGCCCTACCTGATCGGCATGGGCGTGATCTCCTATCTCGGCCAGTTCCCCACCACCGCCGGCGGAATCCTCGACGGCGTGGGGGTCTTCAAGACCGTCCTGACTGGCCCTCAGTTCGACATCCCCTTTTACTGGGACATGGTCGCCATCGCGGGTTGGAGCCTCATCATCTATTTCTGGGCAATCCGCCTGCGCCTGCCCGAGTCGAAGGTCGACGAATACGTCGAGGAGGTCTACCCGCCGCCGGTGGTCGAGTAGGCGCCTAGGCGCAGGTCCAGCGCCGCCACCACCTCTTCCAATTCGTCGACCACGTCGCCGTCGAGCCGCACTGTTGCGCGCGCGTCCAGCGGTGTCGCCCCTCGCGTGATGATGGCGAGCCGCCCCCCGGCGGCGAGCGTGCGCAGGGGCAGCTCTGCCACGGGGTAGACCTCGAGCGAGGAGCCGATGCAGACCATCAGCTCCGCTCCCTCAGCCAGCCTCTGTGCGCGCGCCAGAGCGCCCGCCGATAGATACTCGCCGAACAGCACCACGTCAGGCTTGACCGCCGCCCCGCAGTCGCAGCGCGGCACGCCGCGGGCATCCGCAACTTGCCGCCCGCGCACCTCCGGCAGCGCATATGACGCGCCGCACACAGGGCACGAGGAGTGGGCGATCGTCCCGTGCACCTCCACCAGATCGCGTGTGCCGGCGCGGCCGTGGAGGCCGTCGATGTTCTGGGTGATCACCGCCCGCAGCAGCCCGGCATGCTCGAGCAGCGCGAGCAGCTCGTGGGCGCGATTCGGCCGCTTGTGCTCGAGCGCTTGGAAACGGGTGCCGTAGAACGCCCAGAAGCGCTCGGGTTCGCGCCGGAAGACGTCGATGTGCGCAACCTCCATGGGGTCGACGCGCTCCCACAAACCCGTGCCTGGGGAGCGGAAGTCGGGGATGCCCGAGGGAACGGAGATGCCCGCGCCGGTCAGTGCGACAGTCCCCCTCGCGCCGAGCATCAACTCGGCGAGCCGGCGCGCCCCAGGCGCCATCACTTGCCCTGAAAGCGCGGGGTGCGCTTCTGCAGGAACGCCGCAATTCCCTCCCGCGCGTCTTCGGATCCAAAAACGCGCTCGAAGGCCGCCTTCTCGCCCTCGATACCCGCGTCCAGGTCGCCCGCGGCGGAGACGCGCTTGATCTGCTCGACCGCGATGGGCGGAGCCCCGGCGAGCCTACGACCCCACGCAAGCGCGGTATCGAACAGCTCGTGGTCATCCACCACGCTGTGCGCCAGTCCGAGCTCGTACGCGGCCCCAGCCGAGATCGAGTCGCCACCCAGGTTCATCTCGAGTGCGCGCGCCTCGCCCACGAGTCGCGGCAGCCGCTGGGTGCCACCGAAGCCGGGGATGATGCCGAGGTTGATCTCGGGCTGGCCGAAGCTTGCCGACTCGGCGGCGATCCGGAAGTCGCAGGCCATCGCCAGCTCGCAGCCGCCGCCCAGGGCGGCCCCGTTGACCGCGGCAATCGTGACCACCGGTGAGCGCTCCATCGTGCGCAGCAGGCTGTGCATGCGCTCGATCAGCTCCCGTGCCCCAGCGGGGTCCATGGTGGTGAAGGCTTTTATGTCGGCCCCGGCGCAAAACAGCATGGGGTTGGCGGAGGCGAACACGAGCGCACGGAGATCGCCCGAGTCGGCGACCGACGTCCACACGCGCTCGAGCGCCTCGACCACCTCTGGAGAGATCGAGTTGGCGGGGGGTCGGTCGAGCCAGGCAATCGCCAGCTCCCCGCGGCGCTCGAGCTTGACGGGGCCCGCGTCCCAACCTGGGTCGGGGCGCGCATACGGGTAGAAACCTTGGCCGCTCTTCACGCCGAGACGACCCTGAGCGACCAGGCGGCGCATGATCACGGGCGGCGCGAAGCGCTCGCCCCACTCCTGCGCCGCACGCTCTAGGCGCGCGAGCACATCGTCCAGCCCCTGCTGATCCGCGCGCGCGAGCGGTGGCGGCACGATGCCCGCGCCGGCCATCATGCCGAGGTCGATCTCGCGCAGTGAGGCAACCCCCTCTTCGAGCACGAGGCAACTTTCGACGAGCGCCTTGAGCGTGAAACGCTCGACGAGCGCCGCGGCCTCGTCGCCCGACCCAAGCTGCTCTTCCGCGCGGGTGCTCACTGACCGCCCTCGCCGTGCTCGTAGAAGCCCTTGCCGGTCTTCCTACCCAGCTGCCCGGCCGCGACCAGCTCACGCATCCGCTGGTGCACGTAAAAGCGCTCGCCGTAGCAGCCCTCGAGGTGTTCGGCGACGTGCAGCACCGTGTCGAGACCCAGGATGTCCGAGAGATAGAAGGGGCCCACCGGGGCGGCGTTGGACTCGGCCACGATGCGATCGAGCTGCTCGACCTCGAGCCCGGTCTCCTCTTGGTGGCGCCAAAGCTCGGCGACGCTCGAGTTGAGGATGCGATTGACCACGAACCCCGGGGCCTCAGCGCAACGGATCGGCGTCTTGCGGATCGCCTGGGCGAAGCTGGCCGCCTCCTGCACGGTCTCGGGGGTGGTGTCGTCGCCCTCGATCACCTCCACCAGGCGCATCACCGAGGCGGGGTAGAAGAAGTGGAAGCCGACTACGCGCTCCGGGCGGCTGGTGCAGAGACCCATCTCCGTGATTGAGAGCGAGGAGGTGTTGGAGGCGAGGATCGCCCTCCCGGGAGTGACCTCATCCAATTGCGCGAACACCTCGCGCTTGAGCTCAATTCGTTCGGGCACCGCCTCGACCACGAAGTCGACGTCACCGAAGCCCTCGTATGACGTCGTGGGAGCGATCAGGGCCAGCTTGTGCTCGGCCGCAGCCGACTCGAGCTTGCCAGCCTCGACGCGCCCCTGCCACAGCGACCGCGCCCTCTCCATCCCCTGGTCGACGAAACGCTGCTCGATGTCCTTGAGCAGTACCGGCACGCCGGCGTCGGCGATCGTGTGGGCGATCTCACCTCCCATCGTGCCGGCGCCGACGACCGCGGCCTTGAAGACAAACACCGACCCGTACGCTACCCCTCGTCCGGCCGCCGTGCCGCGTCGAGCTCCGCGCCGAAGCGCGCGAGCGTGTGCTCGAGCGAGCGGGTGATCGCGCGGCGGATGAAGAGCAGGTCGACGAGCGCCATCAGTGGCGAGCGCCGCTTGAGCTCGTAGGCGAGCCGCAGCGTCACCGCGACGCCGCCGCTATGGGCCGAGAACGAGACGGACTGAGTGCCTCGGATCGAGTCGTCCTCTACCGCGACGGTCTGCCCGCCGAGCGGCTCGTGGGCGACCACACGCTCCGATACCGAGCCGCGCCCGGCGGGTACGGACACCCAACGGACGTGCGCGCCGACCGCGGGCCACCCTGCTCCAACGCTCCCCACGTCACCCAGGCCGTCCACCCAGCGCTGCCAGCCGGCGGTGTCATACCAGACGCCTTCGGCCTCCTGGACCGAGCCCTCGAACACCCGCGACGTCTCCGCGACTCGCATCCGGCGCGATTATCGCTGGCTTTGACGGCGCCGCGGCGCTAGCCTCAGTCTGCCTTTGTCCGCCAACCTGCCCGAGAACCTCAAGCCGTACCCGAACATCTCCGCAAAGGCCTACGAGCATCCGGCCGACCGTGCGGCGACCGCGGCGCTGAGGGCCATCCCGCTGCTCGACACCGTGGTGCGCAAGCTGATCGAGTGGCAGTACGAGCGCGCGCTGCGCCAGCTCTATCTGGGCAACTCGATCAAGGTCTCGGAGCACCAGCTGCCGGAGCTGTGGAGCGCCCATCGAGGCGTCACGACAATCCTCGACATGCCCGAGCTCTACGACCTGTACGTGAGCTCGGGTGTGCTCGGTGGCGCCCAGGCCGTCGGCGCGGGCAAGCCGATGATCGTGATCGACTCGGACCTGGTGCAGCGCCTCGGCCCAGGGGAGCGGCGCGTGGTGATCGCTCACGAGCTCAGCCACATCCTTTCCGACCACGTCGTCTACCTGACCACGCTCAACATCCTGCTGAGCGTGGGCAGCAGCACGCCGTTCTTCCTGGGAATCCCCTTCCGCGCGGTGCGCGCGGTGCTGCTGGAGTGGTACCGCGCGACGGAGCTCAGCTGCGATCGGGCGGCGACGCTGGCCGTTCGCGACCCGCGCATCGTCTGCAGCACCCTGATGGTGACCGCCGGCGGGATGCCGGTTGAGCAGCTGAACCTCGACGCGTTCATGGCGCAGGCCATGGAGTACGAAAGCTGGGACGACCCCTCCGACCGCGTGCGGCGCTTCTTCAATGAGATCGGTCAGACCCATTCCTACGCGGTCAGGCGCGTCTCCGAGGTGATGAAGTGGGTCCAGGGAGGCGAGTACGACCGGATCGTCCGCGGCGAGTACCGCACCCGCGATGAGGAGACGGACGTCCGGGCGGAGGCGGGCGACGCCTTCGATTACTACGCCGAGCGCTTCCGCACCATGCTCCAGGAGACTGGCGACAACATCGCCAAGCTCGGGTCCCAGATGGGCGACCTGGCGGAGCAGGCCGCCACCTGGATCCGTGGCCGCGGCGGCGGCCCGGGCGAGAGCTGACCACGTAGGACCCGAGGTCGACGCACGTCGCTCCGACGTGCGTCGTCTCCGCGACCCCGTTGTCGAAGGGCTTGTCCCCGTGTGGCCTTGACATGCTTGGCGCGACGATATATCGTTATACATCGTGATACTTATCCGAACTGGAGGAAGAACGATGGGAAGCACAGAATTCACAGAGCAGTGGCCGCTGTTCGCGCGTCGCGCCATGGCCGCTTCGGCAAAGCGAGGGGGCGGACACGGCCGCCGCCATCGACACGAGGAGCTCGAACGGCTCGCGCTGTTGCGCGAGCTGGGTGGAGGGCGCCTCGGAGGTGGGCCGCTATTCGGGCCGCCCCATCGGCGCGGCAGAGGGCGGCGGCGCCGCGGCGACGTCCGCATGGCGATCCTGCTGCTACTCGCCGAGGAGCCTCGCAACGGCTACCAGCTCATGCAGGTGATCGAGGAGCGCAGCGAGGGAGAGTGGCGGCCGAGCCCCGGTTCGGTCTACCCCGTGCTCTCGCAACTCGAAGACGAGGGGCTGGTCCGCGCCACGGAGCGTGATGGTGCAAAGCTCTTCGAGCTGACCGACGCGGGACGCGACACGGCCGCCCAGGCCGACGACGCCAACCCGCCGTGGTCCGTCGCCCAAGACGACGACGCGGACGACTTCCGCGAGCTGCGGCGGCTGATCGGACAGGTGGCGGCTGCCGCCATGCAGGTTGACCGCGCCGGCGATCAGCACCAGCGCGCAAAGGCGCTCGAAACACTAAAGGACGCTCGGCGTACCCTGTATCGAATCCTCGCCGAGGAAGAAGACGCCTGAGCAGCGACCACCGGCTGCGGAGGGTGTCGGACGCGTACTATTAGGTGCGCGAATAATCTCGACCCGCACGACTGATGGAAGCTCACGACACCCTCAGCGTCTCTCCCTCACCTCGGCCCGCGACTAACGGCCACGCCGCGATCGTCGTGCGCGGACTGGAGAAGCACTTCGATGAGGTGAAGGCCGTCCGCGGCGTCGACTTCGAGGTTGCGCCGGGCGAAGTTTTCGGTTTTCTCGGCCCCAATGGCGCGGGCAAGACCACCACGATCAACATGCTCTGCACATTGGCCAGGCCAACCAGCGGATCGGCGAAGGTCGCGGGTCACGACGTCGTGCGCGAGCGCGACGAGGTGCGTCGCAACATCGGCCTGGTCTTCCAGGACCCGACCTTGGACGGTTACCTCACGGGGGCCCAGAACCTGAAGCTCCACGCCGAGCTCTACGGCGTGCAGTCGGACCTGGTCAAGCCCCGCTCGGAGCAGGTGCTGAGGATGGTCGGGCTGTGGGAGCGTCGCGACACCAAGGTGATGACCTTCTCGGGCGGTATGCGCCGCCGCCTCGAGATCGCGCGTGGTCTCATGCATTCCCCGCGCGTGCTGTTCCTCGACGAGCCCACGATCGGACTGGATCCCCAGACTCGCCGCTCAATCTGGAGCTACATCCGTGAGCTCAAGGAGCGGGAGGAGATCACGATCTTCATGACCACCCATTACATGGACGAGGCGGAATGGTGTGACCGGATCGCGATCATGGACCACGGCCAAATCGTGGCCTTGGACTCTCCGGAGACGCTCAAGGCCGAGGTGGGAGTCGACAGGGTGATGATTCACACTGACGACGACGAGGCGGCGATCGCCGCACTCAAGGAGCGCTTCGACCTCGACGCACGCGTGGTGGAGGGAGCGGTCACTTTCGGCGTGCCGGCCGGCGAGCAGTTCGTGCCGCGGTTGTTTGAAGAATTGCTCATTCCGATCCGGGCGGTGAGCGTCTCCCGCCCCACGCTCGACGACGTCTTCATGTCCTACACCGGCACGTCGATCCGCGACGCGGAAGAGGAGGGTGCCAAGCACCGCAATCGCGTGATGATGCAGATGATGATGCGCCGATGAGCGCCACGACCAGGACAGCGCCTGGACGGGCGGGCGCGCCGCCGGGCGATGAGATCGTCAAGGTCACCGTCCCTCGCCGCACCCTCGGCTCGGAGCTGCGCGCGATCCGGGTCGTATGGCAGCGCGAAGTGATCCGCTTCGCAAACGATCGCCTCCGCATCATCACCTCGCTCGTGCAGCCGCTGCTGTTTCTGTTCGTGCTGGGGTCTGGCCTGCAGCGCCTGGCCAGCGCGGGCACGCACGGCGTCAACCTGAAGACCTTCCTCTACCCCGGAATCCTGTGCATCTCGGTGATGTTCATCGCGATGTTCCAGGCGGCCTCGATCGTCTGGGACAGAGAGTTCGGCTTCCTGCGGGAGATGATGGTCGCGCCCGTCCGCCGTTCCTCGATCGTGATCGGCAAGTGCCTGGGCGGTGCCACCGTGGCCAGCCTCCAGGGCGTGATCGTGCTGGCGCTTGCAGGGGTCGTGCACGTCCCCTACAACGTGGTGCTGATCCTGGGCGTGCTCGGGCTGCAGCTCTTGCTCGCCTTCACGATCACCGCCTTCGGCGTCATGATCGCGATCCGCATCAAGCAAATGCAGTCGTTCATGGGCGTGATGCAGATGATCGTGACCCCGATGTTCTTCATCTCGGGTGCCCTGTTCCCGCCCTCCGGGCTGCCCGGCTGGCTGACCGTGCTCAACCGCATCGACCCGATCTCCTACGCGGTGGACCCCATGCGTCGCCTGATCTTCGGCCATCTGAACATCTCGGCCCAGGCCCGCGCCGCCCTCGACCCCGGCATCACCTGGTGGGGATGGCGCGTGCCCTCCGGCGTAGAAGTCGCCGTGATCGTGGTCCTTGGCGTGGCGATGCTCGGCGTCGCGATTTGGGAGTTCAGCGTGACCGAGTAGTGGCGCCCGCGCCATTGACGCGATCGCCGACCCGCTGATCCTCATCCCCATCCTCCAGGTCACGACCCAGCGTCGCCAGCTCGCGCAGGAAGTCCTTGCCGACCAGGCCCATCGAGAGCAGCGAGCCGAACATCATCACCGCGTCGATCGACTCTCGGCCCTGCTTGGCCCAGTAGACGTCCTGCAGGTTCAGCCACAACGCGAACTCATCCAGCGTCAGCGCGGCGCCCGCACCGTAGGAGGCGGAGGTCAGCCGCGAGCTACGCCGATCGTTGGTGGCGGTCCCGATCTCCAGCATCCACAGGTATCCCACGAGGAGCAGGCCCAAGATGCCAAAGGTCATGTGGTGGATGTGGCGGCCACCGGGGGTTACGTTGCGGAACGGCCCGATGTTCGCCCTGATCGCGTGCGTGATCGCACGCACGATCGCGAAGGTGGTGAAGAACGAGACCGAGCTGAGGAGCTGGCGCTCCTTGCGATAGTCGCCGAAGTGCTTCTGGTACAGCGCACGGACCGCGCGCGCACGTCTCATCATCGATGCGACCCTACACGGTCGCGGGCGCTCGCTCCTCCACTCGCCGCGGCAGCAGCGTCTCACGCGCGATAACGAGCCGCTGAATCTGCGCGGTCCCCTCGTAGAGCTGCAGGATCTTGGCGTCGCGCATCAGCTTCTCGACCGGATAGTCCTTGATGAAGCCGTAGCCACCGTATACCTGGACGGCGTCCGTGGTCACCTCCATGGCGATGTCCGCGGCGAAGCGCTTGGCGTGTGAGGACTCGATCGTGTTGCGCCTGCCCTGGTCGATCAGCACGGCCGATTGCCAGGTCGCGAGCCGCGCGAGGTGCACCTTGGTGGCCATGTCCGCGATGATGAACTGAATCGCCTGATGCATGGCGATGGGAACGCCGAACTGGACGCGCTCCTTGGAGTAATCGACCGCGAACTCGAGCGCGGCCTGGGCCACGCCGGTGGCCATCCCCGCCACGCCAGGTCGGGTGTGATCGAGGGTCATCATCGCGATCTTGAACCCCTTGTTCTCCTCACCGACGAGGTGGTCGAGGGGAATCTCGACGTCGTTGAAGCTGATCGTGGCCGTGTTCGACGCCCGCTGGCCCATCTTGTCCTCGTGCTTGTCGACGGTCACGCCCGCGTCGCGCGGCACGATGAAGCACGAGATGCCGCGGTGACCGGCTTCCTTGTCGGTCTTCGCATAAACCGTGTACCAGTTGGCGTACTCGCCGTTGGTGATGAAGGTCTTGGTGCCGTTCAGCACCCATTTATCGCCCTTACGCACAGCCGTCGTCTTCATTCCCGAGACATCCGAGCCCGCATCGGGCTCGGTCAGGCAGAAAGACGCCAGCAGCGGGGCTTCGGAGAGGCGGCCGAGATAATCCTTCTTCAGTCGCTCGGAGGCCGCCAACATGACGGGCGTGGTCGCGAGCTTGTTGCAGGAGAGCGAAGTGCCAATGCCGGAGCAGCCCCAGGCGATCTCCTCGCCGATCAGCACCCCATCGAAGACCCCTAGGCCGGGGCCGCCGTACTCCGGCGGCAGGAAGCTGTTGACCAGGCCGAGCTCCCACGCCTTCTCGACGATCTCCTGCGGCCAGGTTCCGTCGCGGTCGTACTCCCAAGCGACCGGTCGGATCTTGTTTGCGGCGAACTCGTGCGCCATCTCGCGGATGCTCTGCTGCTCGTCTGTGAGCGTGAAATCAACCACTGGGACTGTTCTCCTTAAAAGCGAACGCTTGCCGATTGACTAGTCAGTCAACCTATATACAGGTTAGCGGTGCCTCGGTTTCGCGCAATAGCTTTCGCGCAATACTTAGAACGATGCAGGACGCGTTTGAGCCCGTGCTGTTCGTTGTCTGCGGCTTGGGGATTCTGGGCGCGATCTTCGCGCTCGTGACCGCCAGCAGGACCTGGAAGGAATACGGCAAAAGCCGCCTGTTGATGGATCGCGACCCGGCGACGGGCCCCAGCTCGGGTTCGGCGCCCGCGCTGCTCGAGCGCGACACCGAGATCCGACAGCTGCTCGAGGCGCGCAATCAGCGCCGTCGGCGCCGCGGCGAGCCACCGCTGGACGTCGAGCGCGAGCTCTCGCGGCTGACCGCGCTCCAGGTGGACGGCGCTCTACGCGCCGAGATTCGCGAGCTCGTGATCGCGCGCAACCACCGCCGGGCGCGCGCGGGCAAGCCGCCACTGGATGTGGACGCCGAGGTCGCCCGCGAGATCGGCGAGTTGACCAGGCTCGAAGAGATCTAAGTCGGGCGCGCGCATGCCGGCCGACCCTATTTATTGAGAATCGACGCGCAGCGCTGCATCTTGCCGACGTCGCTGCCCGCCTGCTGGATGCAGTTGCTGTAGCGCTGGAGCTTCCCGCTGGAGGGAGTGCTGGAGCTGCCCTGCGACGCGCCGGGCGATGCCGAGATGAGCCCTTGGAGCAGCCCCCGGACCTTGGCGGTGAACTGGGTAAACGGCTTCGCGGAAGCCGGCGCGGTGATCGTCTGCGGCTGGTTGAGGTCGCTGTAGGCGAGCATCAGCTGCACGTGCGCCGAGTGCAGTCCGCCGAGTGCGGTCGAGTAGGTGCTGCTGACCGGGAGGCCGAAGTTGATTTCGAGCCGGCGGAGGAGGTGGTCGCTCTTGCCGACCCACACGTCGAGCGTGGGGTTGCGTACCTCGCCCGTGATCCGCCCGAGTGCCGCACTCGAGACCCCGGAGCCGAGTCGGGTGGAGCCCAACGAGGGTGCCTTGTGCACGACCGTGTTTATGTCCTGGAGGAACCTGCGCACGTTGACGTCGCCGTGCACGTGTGTCGTCTGGGCGCCCCCAACGTTCGCGCTCCCCGCGATCGTCGCATTGCGCACCCAGCCGAGCGGGTCGATGCCGAGCCGGCCGAGCAGACCGTGGTGGGATCCCCCGCCGGAGGAGGTCACCTGCGCGAGGCTCGCTCCCAATTGGCGGAACTCGGAGGCAGGGAGCTGGTAATTCGAGCCCTGGAGAGAGACATAGCCCTTCGTCCCGGTCGAGATCACGCTCATCGAGCCTGACCTGCCGAGCGCGTTCAGATCGATCGTGAAGTCCGACTTCGGGACCTTGCCTGCGCCGAGAGACTGGAAGGGTCCGCCGAACTCGAGGCCGAGGGGACTGCTGAGTGTCTTCGAGCCCGAGGGCGTCAGCGCGAGCTTGACGGCGAGCTTGCCGCTGTTGATCGGTTGGGCGCCCTTGAAAGCTTCCCGCAGTACCGCGTTCGCCTGCTGAGGACTGCCGCCGCTGCCGCCGCTGCCACCGCATGCACCCACCAGCAGCCCCGCCAGGACAGCGATCAAAGCCGAGCACAGGAGGCGTTTGGTGTTCCGCATCCGCCGCGAATCTAGCAGTGGCCCTGCGGCCGCACGCCGGTGCAAGTGGGCGGCTTGACCGTAAACGGCGGCCTGCTACAGGAACGCCCCGGCGTAGCTCGAGACGACGACGTAGCCGCAGATCGCGCCCACCACCACGATCCCGAAGAGGATGAGCGAGCGCGAGTGGGTCACATGCCCGAGCACGCCCACCACGAGGCCGACCACGATCGCGACCGTGAACAGGGTAACGGGCGGGGCCTGTGCGGCTGCGGCGAGCAAGGTGAGGAGAAACCCTAACTTTGACCGCGGTTGGCGGCGCCGTCAGCAGCTCGGCGTCGGTTGGAGGTCACTGGCCGGACACACCGGCAGGATCACGGGCCGCCGCGGTGGCCGCCTGAAATTGAAATCCCGGAGCAGGTTGCCCAGGATCGGCAGCGACTCCCGCACGTCGGGTCTGCGGTCCGGACGACCATCTGTGCGCGGGTTCAACCGCCGGCCTCCCAGGAAGTCGTTCTCGATGAACCTGTTATACGCATCGAAGCTGAGCGTTTGGTGATCGATGTAGCCACGCCGGGCGTATGCGCTGATCACCATTGCCGGCACTCGTAACCCGTAGCCGTTCTCATCGACGCGCGGCGGCACGACGTGGTCGTAGAACCCGCCCCAGTCATCCCATGCAAGGAAGATGGCCGTGCTGCGCCATTGGGGACTCTGCATGACGGCGTTGACGAGACCCGTGACATAGGACTGGCCGCGGCTGATCAGCGCGGGGGGATGCTCTGACTCAAGCCCGTTCGGCACGATCCAGGCGACTGCGGGCAGGCTCCCCGCCTTCGCCGCACGGTAGAACGAGTGGACCGACCGGATGTCTCCGCGCTGCTTGTCGTGTTTTACGTCGGCGAATGAGCGCAGCGGATTCCAGATGCCCGGCGTGCCGGGCGCCTGGAGGGCCTGCCGGCAAACCATCTCCCCACCGGCGCAGTCCGGCTGTTGACCGGGGGCGATGTAGTAAGCCCAGCTCACGTGGTGGCGGTGCAGGAGATACGTGAGGTCCGTCCAGCCGTAATCGAGGCCATGGGGGTGAGGCGGGTTCTCGAGCGCATTTGTGCACGACAACGGCCGCCTCGGGTTCGCGCACTTCGCCGACCACTCGGACACCATGAACAGGTGTGCCGGCAGGCTCCACGACGAGTTCGAGGCAAACATGTGGTCCTGAAGCACAAAATCGCGGGCGTAGCCCCAGTAGTTCTCGATGTCCTGTCCGTCGTGGTAGCCCATGGGGTCCAGGCATGCAGACGCCTTCGCCCTCTTGCACAGGCTGCAGCTGGGACGGTGGCTGGTGCAGGTGCTGCCGCGGCGCGCTTGTTCCACGAAGCCGCGCATCGTGCAGCCAACGCGGGCGCGCAGCTTGCGGCAGCTCATGTCATGGCGCGCGGCCGCGGCACCGTGCGGGCCCCCGTAGTTCTTGTCCGACGGGTCATGGAAGGGCCGCTGGCAACGACCGCCCGCGGGATCCGGAACGCACGGCAGACGACCCGGGTTGCCGGCGAGTCCGGGAATGCCATCGGCTCCGGGGAAGGTGCCGAAGTAGGAATCGAACGAGCGGTTCTCCTGCATGATGATGATCACGTGCTTGATCTTGTGGATGCCCTGCGCCGCGGTTGCACTGCCCGCACTCGGCACTCGCGCGTGGGCGGCGGACGGGAACGCGGCCTTGGAAGACACGAGGGCGGCCGCGACCCCAGCCACGATCGAGATCAAAAGCCAACGGCGCATCGGCTTTGAAGCGTCCCCCAGATGTTGCGCGCCGCACACGGTAACCGGCGGCGATCAGCGGCTAACGGTATCTCAGGCCATCGGCGGCGTGATCGAGGGCCGGGCCCTGACGCCCCGCGGACCGGCCGCGCCCGCGGCCTATATTTGGCCGTTCAAGTGCACGCGGTCTCCTCATCTTCAGCGCCGCTGCCGGCGTCCGTCGAGGACGTGGCTGCGGGGCTGCGCGCGGCCGGCTACCTCGCGGAGCCCGGCACGGCGCTCACCTCGTTCCTCGCCACCCAGCTCGGCAAACCGGTGCTAGTGGAGGGGCCGGCAGGGGTGGGCAAGACCGAGCTGGCCAAAGCGCTCGCGCGCTACCTCGGGCGCGAGCTGGTTCGCCTGCAGTGCTACGAGGGACTCGACGAGGCCAAGGCCCTGTACGAGTGGAACTACCGCAAGCAGCTGTTGCGCATCCAGGCGGAATCCGACGGGGCGGGCTGGGAGGAGGTGCAGGCGGACATCTTCGGCGAGGAGTTCCTGCTCGAGCGCCCGCTGATGACAGCGATCGTGGCGCAGCGCGGGGTGGTGCTGCTGATCGACGAGATCGACAAAACCGATCAGGAATTCGAGGCGATGCTGCTGGAGCTGCTGTCGGATTTCCAGATTTCGATCCCGGAGCTGGGCCGCATCGAGGCACGCACCCGTCCGGTCGTGGTCCTGACCTCGAATAACACGCGCGAGCTGACGGAAGCGCTCAAGCGGCGCTGCCTGTACCTGTGGCTCGACTATCCCTCGCTCGAGCACGAGCTCGAGATCGTGCGCCTCCATTGCCCCGACCTGGAGGAGGTCGTGGCGCGCCGGCTGGTCGAAATCGTCCAGCACGTGCGCGAGCTCGATCTCAAAAAGCCTCCGAGCATCGCCGAGTCGATCGACTGGGCGCGCTCGCTGATCCTGCTGGGGGCGGGCGAGATCGACGAGCGCCTTCTGCGCGAGACGATGAGCGTGATCGTCAAGCACCGCATGGACCTCGACACGGTCGCCGAGCGGGTGGGGGTCGTGCTCGAGCGGTCCGCGTGAGCGCGGCGATCTTCGGCGAGCTCCCCGCTGCGCCCCCTGGCTTCGACGCGCAACTGCTGGCGTTCGCCGAGGGCCTAAGAGAGGAGGGCGTCGCGGTCGGCACCTCTGAGCTGCTTGACGCCTTCGCCGCCCTCCGGTGGGTCTCCTGGCGGCGTCAGGGGGACTTCAAAGGGACGCTCGCGGCCACGCTCGCCAAGTCGCCCGAGGATCTGCGCATCTTCGAGGTGGTGTTCGAGCGCTTCTTCTTCCGTGCGACGGAAGCGCAGGCATCCAGGCTCGAGCCCGGCCCGCGGCCCGCCCAAGGGGACGCCGCCCGGCTCGACCTGGACTCCTTGCGCAAGCAGATCGCCGCAGCGCTCGCGGACGGCTCGGATGCGGCCATGCGTGACTTGGCCCAGCTGGCGCTGGCGGCGTTCGCGGGCGAGGGCTCGGGGGTCATCGGCGTGGACGTACAGCGCATCCGCCGCGCGCTCGGCCTGAGGACCGAACCTCAGCCGGAGCTCCCCGAGGACGATCCCCGGCGGGCCGGCCTCTCCCGCGAGCAGCTGCGACGCTTCGAGCGCCATCTGCGCCGCGAGCTCGAGCGTGAGGCGATCGCGCGCACGGCGACGCTGCCTCCGAAGCGCCCGCTCTCCGAGCTCGACCGGGCGCTCCCGTCGGGCCCGGTCCAGGACCTGGCCGCTGTCCACCGCGTGGTGGCGCAGCTCAAGCGAGCGCTCGCGACGGAGGGCAAAGAGCTGCGCGGCCGCCGGCGCCACGCGCATGTCGACGTGCGCCGCACGATGCGCGCCTCGCTGCAGACCGGTGGTGTCCCGGTCGAGCTCAAATACCGGCCCCGCCGGCCCCGGCGGCCCGAGATCTTGGTGCTGTGCGACGTCTCCACCAGCGTGACCTCGGCCAGCACCTTCTTCCTTTCGGTCCTGCACGCACTCCACGACGCCTTTCGCAAGCTGCGCTCGTTCGTGTTCATCGAGCGCATCTCCGAGGTGACCGACGTGTTCGAGCGCCAGCGCGATTTCCGTGCCGCCAGCGAGGCCGTCTCGCGCACCGCCGGCGTCGCCGATGTCTCGGGCTACACCGACTACGGCCGAGTGTGGAGCGAGTTTCTGGCGCTGGTCGAAGCGGAGCTCCACCCGCGCGCGACCGTGATCGTGCTCGGCGACGCTCGCACCAACGGGCGCGAGCCGCGCGAGGACGTGTTCGCTCAGGTCACCGCGCTGGCGGGCCGGACCTTCTGGCTCAACCCCGAGCCGCGGCTCTACTGGAACTACGGCGACTCGGTGATCGCCCGCTACGAGCGCCACTGCACGGCATATGAGTGCTGGCGCGCGGACCAGCTCGAGACATTCGTGAAGGCACTGGCGCGCGGCTGAGGGCGTGCGGGCCGCATGGTTCCGGAGGACCGTTCTCGGGAAGCAGTAGCATCTGAAAGCGAAAGTTCCAATCGGGGGGGCTGGCGGGAAAGCCGGCTGAGATAGCGCACACCAGACCCCGGCGCTGACCCTTAGAACCTGTGGGGTAATGCCCGCGAAGGGAGTGACAGCGACATCCATCGAGGCCCGGCCCAGGCGCCCTGGCGATGGCCACAGACAGGCAGCCGTCCGGGTCCTGGCAGTGAGCCGCGCGTTCAGGACCAGGCGCGGGACGATCCGCGCGCTCGAGGACATGTCGCTGGAGGCGCGCAGGCACGAGATCGTCTCCGTCGTCGGGCCTTCCGGCTGTGGCAAGAGCACGCTGCTCGAGTTGATCTGCGCCCTGCAGCAGCCCGACGCTGGGACGGTCTCGTCCGAGCCGGCCGCCTTGATGCCTCAGCACGACCTGTTGCTGCCGTGGCTGGGCGCACTCGACAATGCGGGGCTGGCTTTGCGCGCCCGCGGCCGCTCGCGTGCTGAGGCGCGCGCAGTCGCCGCTCCATGGCTGGAGCGCTTCGGCCTCTCCGGCTTCGAGCGCACTCGGCCCGGCGAGCTCTCGGGTGGCATGCGCCAGCGGGTCTCGTTCCTGCGCTCGCTGCTCGCCGGCAAGCCGGTGCTGGCGCTGGACGAGCCGTTCGCGGCCCTCGACGCGATCACCCGGCTCCAGATGCAGGGGTGGCTCGGCCACGTGCTCGAGCGCGAGCCGCGCACGGTCGTGCTGGTCACCCACGACGTCGAGGAGGCGGTGATGCTGGCCGATCGCGTGGTGGTCATGTCGCCGCGCCCCGGCCACGCCGTGGCCGAGATCGAGGTGTCGCTGGCGCGGCCGCGCCACCGCACGGATCCGGAGCTCATGGCGCTGCGCGAGCGCGCCCTGGCCGCGCTGGGGGTGCCGGCGTGACCGCGCTCGAGAAGCGGGATGCCGCTGGGTGGCCCAGGATCATGGGCGTGCGGGCGCTCGCTTGGGTGCGGGGAGGCTGGGGCGCCGCGCTGCTGCTTGCGGCGCTGCTCGGTGCCTGGGAGCTGTTCGTCGATCTCGGCGGCGCCGACCCGCTGATTCTTCCCGCGCCCCACGCGATCGCGACTGCCCTCTACGACGACCGCTCGCTCTTGTGGTCGAACTTCCTGGTGACCGCCGAGGAGGTGCTGCTCGGGATCCTGCTGGCAGCGGCGGCCGGCTTCGTGTGCGCCGTGGCGATCCATTTCTTCCTCACACTGCGCCGCGCGGTGTACCCGCTGCTGGTGGCCTCGCAGACGATCCCGATCCCGATCATCGCCCCGGTGCTCGTGCTTTGGCTCGGCTTCTCGATCCTGCCCAAGCTGGTGGTGATCGCGCTGGTTTCGTTCTTCCCGATCGTGATCACCACGCTGGCCGGTTTTGCGGGCGTCGAGCAGGGCCTGATGAAGCTGATGCGCACCTTCGATGCCTCCCGCCTTCGCATCTTCCGCCATGTCGAGCTGCCCACGGCGCTTCCGGGGCTGCTCACGGGCGCCAAGATCGCCGTGGTGGTGGCGGTGATCGGCGCGGTGTTCGCGGAGCAGGCAGGGGCCAGTTCCGGGCTGGGCTATCTCTTTCAGCAGTCGGTCGCGCAGATCCTGACCGCCCGCGCCTATGCCGCCGTCGTCATCCTGTCACTGTTCGCAATCCTGCTGTTCGCACTCCTGACGGTGGCCGAACGGCTGGCGCTGCCGTGGGCCTACGACCGACGAGGAGACGTGCCGTGGTAAAGCGACCGCTCGTGTTGCTCGCGGCGGGACTTGCCGCGCTGGCGCTCGCCGCCTGCGGCGAGAAGCGAGAGCAGATCAACCCGACGAGCTCTCAGCAGGCAACCTTGATGCTCGACTGGTTCCCGAACGCGGACCACGTCGGCGTCTACCGCGCGCTGGCCGAGGGCGATTTCACGCGCGCCGGGCTGGACGTGCACGTGCAGGTGCCCTCGGATCCCTCGGCGCCGCTGCGGCTCCTGGCCGCGGGACGAGTCGACTTCGCGCTCTCCTACGAGCCCGAGGTGATGCTGGCTCGCGATCGTGGCGAGCCGCTGGTGGCCGTCGCCGCGGTCGTGCAGCAGCCCTTGACCTCGCTGATCTCGCTCGGGCACAGGCACATCTCGAGACCTGCACAGCTGCGCGGCAAGACCGTGGGCGATGCCGGCATCCCCTACCAGCATGCGTATCTGAGGACGATCCTCGCACACACGCACGTGCCCGCGTCAAGCGTCAAGGAGGTCAACGTGGGCTCCAACCTGGTGCCGGCGCTGCTCTCCGGTCGCGTCGACGCGATCCTCGGCGGATACTGGAACTACGAGGCAATCCAGCTCCAGCAGCTGCATAAGCGGCCCCACGTGCTGCGCATGGACCAGCTCGGGGTGCCCACCTACGACGAGCTCGTGGTCGTGGTGCGTGAGAGCACGCTGACCACCCACATCGATCTCGTGCGGCGCTTCGTGCAGGCCCTGGCCCGCGGGTACGAGTCGGTGCGCCGCGATCCGTCCGCGGGGGTGAAGAGCCTGCTAGCCGCTAACCCAAGCCTAAGCGAGCGGTTGCAGAGCGCCTCCGTGCGCGCAACGCTGCCGGCCTTCTTCCCCTCGGGGGCCGACGCCGGCAAGCCCTGGGGCTGGCTCAACCAGGCGCAGTGGGCGGCCTACGGTCGCTGGATGCGCCAGAACCACCTCATCTCCCGCCCCACCGCCGTAGACGGCGCGTCGACCAACGAGGTCCTCGCGGGGCAAGGCACGTAGTAGGGCCTACTCGGCCGGGCGGCCGAGGACGTGTACGCGGATCAGGTACGTGTGGGTGCTTAGGAGCGCCAGGCCCTCGCCGCGCTCATCACGGCGGGAATGGCTCAGCCTGCGCGCGCTGCGGCGCCTCACAAGCACCGCCGCGGCCGCGCCCGCGGCAAAGCCGGTAGCGGCTACCGCGGCCGCCCGCACCGCGGGCAGAGCATGCGCGCTGGGTCGCTGCAGCGCCCGAACGCCGGCCATGACCGGCGCCTCCTCGGGCGGCGATCCTGACTCCTCCCCGGGCTCGGTGATCTCCACAGCATCAACCTCGATGACCTCTTCGAACTCGTCCTCCATGTGCACATGGTGACAGCGCAACCAGCTGTCTTCAAAGGCTCGTTACGCTTGCAGGCCGATATGCCCACGATCGTCGACGTCTTCGCCAAGGCCCGCGAGAGCGAGCGCATACAGCAGCTCGCCGCGGTCCGAGAGCTCGACGCGCTGCCCTACTTCCGCGTGCTCGAGGGCCCCACGCTCCCGGTTGTGGAGATGGAAGGCGCCCGGCGGATCATGCTGGGCTCGAACAACTACCTGGGCCTCACAGGTGACGAGCGCGTCAAGCAGGGCGCCCTCGACGCGCTGCACCGCTATGGCACCGGGATCACGGGCTCCCGGTTCCTGAACGGCACGCTCGACCTCCACGTGGAGCTCGAGCAGGAGCTCGCCGACTGGCTCGGTACCGAGGCGGCGCTGGTGTTCACCACCGGCCACCAGACCAATGTGGGCACGCTCGGAACGATCCTCGGCCCCGCCGACACGGTCGTGGTCGACTCAGGCGACCACGCCTCGATTCTCGACGGCTGCATCCTCTCGCGCGCGAAGCTGCGTGCCTTCCGCCACAACCGCCTGGACCGGCTCGAGCGCACCTTGGAGAAGGCCGCCGGCGATGGCGGTGGCGTCATGGTGGTCGTCGACGGCGTTTTCTCCACGGAGGGCGATGTCGCGCCGCTGCCTGAGATCGCCGACCTTTGTGCCCGCTTTGGCGCCCGCTTGATGGTCGACGAGGCCCACGCTCTCGGCGTGCTGGGGGCGCGCGGGGCTGGGGCGTCCGAGCTCCTGGGGGTCGAGGACCGGGTCGACCTGCGCATGGCGACTTTCTCCAAATCGCTCGCCTCCTGCGGCGGGGTGATCGCGGGACCGCTCGAGGTGATCGAGTACCTGCGGATCCAGTCGCGCCCATTCATCTTCACCGCCTCCGCGGTACCGGCGGCGGTCGGCGCCACGCTTGCGGCCGTGCGCATCTGCCGCTCGCCGGAGGGCAGAGAGCTCTTCGCACGGGTGCTCGCCAACGCCCGCTACCTGCACGAGGGCTTGACCGAGCTGGGCTTCCGCGTCGTCAGACCGACGCGACTAAAGGACGGCACCGAGGTGGTCACGCCCGTCGTGCCGATCGTGGTGGGCGACGACTTCAAGGCCCTGTTCCTGTGGCGCGAGCTTTACGAGCGCGGCGTCTACGTCAACCTCATGGTCCATCCCGCCGTGCCCCCTGCTGGGGCGCTGCTGCGCATGAGCGTGATGGCGACCCACGATCACGCCATCCTCGACCAGGCCCTGGCCGTGTTTGCGCATGCCAAGGAGCGCTACGAACGCGAGCACGGCCCACTACCGGCGCCCGAGTAACGCGGGGTCCAATCGCGCGCCTGACCCTTCTCCGGAACGGCGCGAGAAGAGCCGCACGCTTGTCCGATCGCGCACAAATGCTCGTGGGTAGAAAAATCCCGCTCTAAGCACAAGCCGGTGCGGGCGAGAGGTTGCCGCCGGCGGCCTTCTCACATACTTTTTGGCTTGTTGGTGAGCGGCTGGAACGGGTCCGCAAAGTCCTGGAAGATCGTTAGGGCTAGCAGGGCTTATGCAATAGCCCGGAATCCAGCGGAGAGAGAGCAGTGAACCTGCCGGTCGCGAGGACCGTTCGTGTCCGCGGGGGAAAACGTCGACAAGACCGCCGCCAGGCGGCATTCAGTGAGGAGAGGGCAGCGAATGACCGATATCGCGATGATCACGCCGGAGCTCCCGAGGACAGATGCGCCTCAGCGGATGCGAGCGCTCGAGCGAGCCAACGCCGTGCGACTTGCCCGTGCCGAGCTCAAGCGCCAGATCGCGCACGGTCATCGATCTGCGGCCGAGGTCATCCTGGAGCTTCCTGCGGAGGTGCGCAGCTGGTCCGTCGGAGAGCTCCTGATGAGCCAGCGCCGCTGGGGTACCAACCGCACGCGCAAGCTGCTCTCCGGGCTCCAGATCTCGGAAACGCGCCACCTGGGGATGCTGACCGAGCGCCAGCGCCGTCTCCTGGCCGAGCGGCTTGGGTCGCGCGAGGCCCGCGCGCTGCAACTGGTCTGAGGGTTCCCGCCAGGGAAGGGCCTACAAGTTCAGGTCGAGCGGGATCGGGTTGGCCCCGGACAGCAGGAAGAACCACACCACGAACGCCGCGACGGTGAGGCCGGCGCTTACGACAAGCACGCCCTCGAGCACCACATGGCCGCTGTCATCGAGCCCGCGGGCAGCACGATTGGAGCGGTAGACGTCGCTCAGCTTGGCCAGCACAGAGGCGAGCACCACCACCGAGATCACCGCCCCGATCAACGCAACGGCGAGCGCTGTGCCCAGCGACTGCGTGGCGCCCTGGACCTGCGACCCAACCCACAGCCACAACAGCGGCGTGCCGATCCATAGCCCGAAGCTGCCAAGGAGCATGATCAGCACGACCAGCATTCCACTCGCGCCAGTCCTGAGCACGCCCCGCATGCGGCTGAGGATAGAGCCGGCCGGCGGGGCCGTAGGCCTTCTGCCCGGCGCGCTCAGGGCGCTGGCGACGATGATTTCCGATGCTGCGGGCCGCCGGCACCTAGCCGCGGCCCCGGCCTAACGGACAGCCGGAGGAGAGCTTTACCTCCCACCAATTCATCAGCATCCCGATAAGGCCCAGGCGCGGCCTGACCTGCCATACCCCGCACCCCGGCTCTCCCAGGTCCTTGGCTCCGATGCGCGTGAACCGGTGCTTGCGGGGCTCGAGCAGCATCCGTTCGAGCAGCACGCGATTGGCAGCCTGCGCGTCCGCGCGTGCGGCGATCGTGCGCCGCGCCTCATGCACGCGCTCGGCAAGGTCATCTCGCACGCACTCCAGCGCCCCGAGATCGAGCAACCGCGGCTGGGCATGGTGCGCTGCCGGCACCTCGATGCCTCCCATGCGGTAAGCGGTCACGAAGGCGTCGGCCAGCTCACGCTCGAGGCGGGCGATCTGGCGCCGCAGCGAGCGGCGCGCCGCTCGTTCGTCGAGCTCCCGGACCGCCGGTGACCCCGCGAGCGGATGCTGCGCTGGGTGGACGCCCTGGTCAAGAACCGCCATCACTTCCTCCTTCCCGGGGGCGGTGCGAGCTTAGCACCGTAAGGCCCGCCGACAAGCCGTTTTCTAGTCCAGGCGCAGCGCTTCGACGCCGATCCATAGCGCCTCCTCGATGTGGATCGACGGCACCCCCTCGACGCCGATCGCGAACAGCGCCACGCGCTCGGTGCGTCGGTTCACCTCGTGCCCGACGGCGACCTCCTCGAAGACGAGAGCGTGCACGATCCGCGCATCGGCGACCGCGAGTCTGCCCGGGGCTAGCTGGCGCGCGTTGTTGCCCGCACCGAGCTGATCCCCCGGGACCGTCACCCGGATGCCCAGTCCGCCAGCCGCGACGAGATCCGCGTCGAGCGTCCACACCGGGACGCCCGTCTCGATCAAGGCAATTAGGCGCGCATCGTCGACCACGTTGCGGGAGCGGAAGGCGCCGTGCATCAGCCGCTGCACCGCCGCCGCCTCGGCAGGGATACGTGACACGTCCGGATCGAGCCCGATCTGGCGAAAAAAGGCCCGATATGCGTGCGGGATGGGCCGCGTGCGCATGGCGATCACGTTCTCACCGCGATAGCGGCTGGAGAGCTCGGCGAGCCGCAGCCTCAGCTCGGGTGGGCTCGGGCGCAGGCGCGCCGGGAGCGTGACCCACAGCAGCCGCAGCCCGGGGAACTCGGCCTCGAGCTCGCGCGCAATCGAGCCTTGCGCCGGATGGAGCTCGACCTCCTCCACCACCTAACCCGCGAGCGTCCTGACCTTGGCCGCAAGCGCCTCGACGTCCAGCCAGCGGTCGCCGATCAACCGGTACTTCACCACGCCGCCACGATACGCGAGCTCCAGCAACGGACAGATCTCGACGCCGTAGACGGCGCCGACCTCGCCATCGAGGTCGTACGCGACCGGCAAGGTCCAGTGATGGCCGCGGACGAGCTTGGCGGTCGCGCTCCTCGAGGCGCGCACGGCCACGGCCGCGAACTGCACCGGCGTGCGCGCGAGCTGGCGCGAGACCCTCTGCAACGTGTCGACCTCGCGTACGCAAGCGCTCGAGTCGGTCACGAAGAAGGCCAGCACGAGCGGCGCGCGCCGGCTGAGCAGGCAGGTATTGACGCTCCGCCCGCGCAAATAGCCGAGCCGGCATGGCTTGGCGAAGTTGGCGTTGCCCACCAGGTTCGAGGTAGCCAGCGGCGCGGCGAAGTTGTGCAAGCGCTGGCCCGGGGGCACACCCACGGTCCCGCTCCTTCCCGACAGGAAGAGCACGATGGAGATCACGACCACCACGGCGACCCCGAAGGCTCCAATCACCCAGCGAAACGGGCGTGTGTCGATCGCCGACGAGGCCGTCCTGGGGCGCGCGCTGCTCGCCGCGGAGGCGGTCCCAGTGCGCGTGTCGCTGGCCGCACGCGCAGCCCGATCGGGGTCGAGACGGTGTCTCCTATCGCCCTGCGCCCTCTCGGGGCCGAGGCTCTGGAGGGGGTTGCTCCCCGCGGACGGTTCAGGCTCCTCGCCGCCCACACCGCCGCCAGGCGCGTTGCTCTCGCCGTCGCTCACACCACGCTGGGGCGCCGGCGCAAGCGCTGGCCGCGACTGCCGAGGCGGCGCGCGACCGCCCCTGCCGGCCCCACGAGCGCCCCGCCCTCGGCCGCCCGTAGGGCCGCCGGCAGGACAACCAGCACGCCAGCCAGGGACACGGCGAGATCGATCACGGTCACCAGGCCGAAGTCTCGGAGCATGGGGATGCTCGACAGCATCAGCACGCCGAAGCCCGCGATCGCTGTGATGCCCGACGCGAGCACGGCGGTGCCCGTGGAGCGGTAGGTGCGCCGCAGAGCCTGCTCGAGGCCCAGGCCCGCCTCACGCTCCTGGCGAAAACGCTCCGAGAGCAGCACGCTGAACTCGGTGGAGATCGCGATCACGAGCGTGCCCAGGCTTGCCGACATGGGATTGAGCGGGATGCCAAGCAGGAACACGATCAGCGCCGACCAACCGGTTGCCAGCGCGATCGGCGCAAGCGGGAGCAGCACCCGATGGGCCCGCCTGAAGACCGCGAACAGCACCGCTGCGACCGCGAGCAGACCCGCCAGCAGCGTGAGCAGGCGGCGCGCGGAGGAGGACAGCGCCGCATTCGCCTCCGCCGCGAGCACCGGGATGCCGGCCAGGTGGGCGCTTACCCCGGCGGGCGGGTGCAGCCGCGACTGCATGTAGTCGACCACGCGTTGCTGGCGGGCCAGGGGCATCAGCCGGATCCCGAACGCGAGCGCGGCTTCATGCCTGTCCGGCGTGATGACCGCCTGCTTGAAGTACGCCGGCACTGCCGCAAGCAGGCTGTTGATCGAGGCCGCGGACAGCGATGTACCGGAGGTGGTGGCGCCGGTGGAGAAGAGATCGGGCAAGGAAAGCGCGGGGCACAAGGTGGCGCGAGCGCAACCCCTCTCCTCCTGGTAGCCGAAGTGCGTTAGCAGGCCCTGCTCGTAGCCGGTCATCCAGCGCACCACCGCGGGATTGGCGACGTCGCGCGCCCGGACCGTGACATCGATCTCGCCTGACACCCCCGAGACCCGCTCGAGCGTGTGCAGGTCGCGCAGGGCCGGCATCGAGGACGGAACGAGCTTGGTGACGTCCGACTGCACGGCCGTCTGCGTATCCGCGACCCATCCGATGCACGCAAATCCGATCGCCAGCGAGAGCACCACACCCGGCCGCCGCAGCGAGGCTGCGCATGCCCATGCGCGATGTCCCGCGGGGACGGGGCGGGAAATCGCCGAGCGACCCGCCTGCGCGGCCCGCGTGAGGCCCGCTCGCGCCGCCCCGCTCCATGCGTTGCGCACTGCACGCGTTCCGCGGGCCAGAGTCGCGCGCGCGGGACGGACGGGAGCGGCGAGGATCTCGGTCGCGCCACGCAGCGACGCTCCGAAAACCCCTCCCTCGTGACCGGGCAGCACCAGGGCCGCGGTACAGGTGACGAGCGCGCACACGAACGCCACGGCGATACCGACCACGAGCAGCAGGCCGAAGGAGCGCATCAGCGGCACGGGCGAGAGCAGCAGCACGAGGAAGCCGGTCACGGTGGCGAGCGCAGCCGCCGCAATCGCGGGAGCGCCGGCGCGAGCCGCCGCCGCCACCGCGTCCGCGCTCGAGGAGGCCCCGCCCGCGCGGCGTCTGGCCTCCTGCACGCGCGACTGGAATTGGATCGCGTAATCGACGGCGAGCCCGATCATGATCGGGAGCACGGCCAGCGATCCCAGCGTGAGCGAGCCTCCGGCCAGCTCGATCCCCCCGAAGGTGATGCCGGCCGCCATCAGCGCGATCGCCAGCGGCAGGAGGCGCAAGCTCGAGCGGAAGACCAGCAGCAGCACCAGCGCCATCACCGCGAACACCACGACCAGCAGCTCCGCGATCGAGCCCGTGAGGGTGCTCGACAGGTCGGAGAGCACGACCGGCGCCCCCGAGACTGTGTAGGAGCCGCCGTACCCCAGGTGGAAGATCGGCATCCTGACCGCGCGGCGGATCCAAGAGATCGCTTGTGACTGCTGCGCGGGCGTCAGCGACGCCTTCAGGCGTACCTGGATCAACGCCGCGTTGGAATTGGGGAACAGGTAGGAGAACCGCGCCTTGGGCTGATTCGCGCCGCGGGTCGAATCGAAGACGACCTCGGAGATGAATTGCTGGTTGTCGATCGCCGGCGTCGAAGTCAGTCCCGATTGAAAGGCCAAGGTCTCCGCCTGCTGCAGGTCGTCCTGACGTGCGAGCGTGCCGGCCGCCTGCGCCATCTTGTGTGCCTGCTGGGGGCTCTTGTGCTCACCGCGCGCGAGCGTGTAGGCCTCGCTCTCGGCTGTCCGGATCGACTGCTGGGCGCCCTGGGTGACCACACCGATCATCTCGTTGATCGCGATCACGGCCTGGTTGAGGAAGGTGGCGGGCCCGTAAACCGCCTTGACCGGCCGATGGCGCATCAGCTGGCCGCAGGGGCTACTCGAGCCTCCGTATGGGGGGTCGTAGCTGGGCGCCTCCGTATACGCCGCGAGCTGCTTGTTTTGGACGACCACGCGGCCCGCCAGGCACGCCTCGAGGAAGCTGAGCGTGCCCAGGTCCTTGGTCTCGACGAGGTCTCTTACCGGCTCGCGGATCAACACGACGACGGCGTCCGAGCCGAAGTGCCGCTCGTCATTCACGCTCGCCTGGTAGCTCGCCGAGCCACTGCCGACGAAGTTGCCGATGCCGGTCGAGGGCTGCAGGCGCAGCGCCAGCACCGCGCCGGCGACCGCCAGGGCAGCGACCGCGAGCAGGGTCAGTAGCGGCCGCCGCGCGGCGGCCCTGACGACCCGCTCGAAAATCACCGCCATCGCTCGATCAGGCTATCGGCGGCCAAGCCCACAGGCGCAAGTTGCGGCGTGCCCCGGAGGCCTAGTCCATGCTCAGCGGTCCCTGCGACTCTCCCGCCAGGAACTGCCGGATGAACGGGTTCTCGGAGTTGAGCATGTCCTCCGCAGGCCCCGCCTCCACGATCCGCCCCCTCCACAGCACGTTGATGTAGTCGGCGACGCGGCGGGCGCTCATGATGTCGTGGGTGATCACCGCGAAGGTGGGCAGATGCTGCTTTTGCTTTTCCTTTGCTTCATCCATCATGTCGCGGTGGATCTCGAGGATCAGCTCGCCCAGCAGCGCCGTGCGCACCGGGTCGAGGCCTGAGTCGGGCTCGTCGAAGAGCACGATGTCCGGCTCCAGCACCAGCGCCCGGGCGAAGCCGGCGCGCTTGCGCATCCCGCCCGAGAGCTCGTTGGGCAGCTTGTCGCCGTGGGCGCCAAGGCCCACCTCGTTGAGCCGTCGGGTAACGATGTCCGAGACCTCGTCCTCGCCTTTCTCGGTGTGCTGCCGCAGGGGAAAGGCCACGTTGTCGAAGATGTTCATCGAGCCGAAGAGTGCCCCGTCCTGGAACAGGAGCCCGAACTTCTTGCGCATCTCGAAGAGATCGTCATCGGGCATGTTCGGCACCGACTCCCCGTGGACGATGATGTCGCCATCATCTGGATAGAGCAGCCCCACCATGTGCTTGATGCACACGGATTTCCCGGTCCCCGAGGGCCCCAGGATCATCGACACCATCCCCTCCGGCAGGCCCATGTTCAGTCCGCGCAAGATGTGGTTGCGGCCGAAGGACTTGTAGGTGTCGATGAACTCGACCGCGTCGGGGCGCCCCGAGGGGTAATGGACATATGTATGCCACTGGTACTCCTCCTCATCCGCGCCGGGGGGAGGCGAAGGGCGGGAGTCCTGCTCGTCGATCACCGAGACACGGGAGCCACGCTCCCTCGCCGCTTCGGCTGGGCCTCGATTGCTCACGCCGGGGTGCTCGCCGGTGCCGCCCTCGCCTTCGGTTCCCCCTGCGGACCGCTGGGCCGGCGGGACGTTCGAGACGAGGTCGGCCTGGCCCGCGGCCGACGCGGGCGTTGACGCCGGCCAGGCAAAAGCATCCTCGGGCCCTTGGGATGACGAAGCGAGCGGAGGCTCAGCTGGTGGCTGTCCGGCCGACCGCGCCGGGGCCGGGGGCTGGTCGGTGCTCTGCGGCCCGGCCGGCGGCGGTTGCACCGAAGGCGCCGGGCCGGAGCCGGGCCGCTGCTCGTCGGGCGCGTTGCCGACCCCACGCAGCTTTCTCAAGGGGCTCCTCATGTCTCTCAGCCTCCGATCGGTGCGCGAGGGTTGGCGCCCCAGAAGAGCTGGGTGCCAAGCATGCCGATGATGTGCACGGAGATGATGTTCAGGACCATCGATTTCGCCGTAGCCGTCCCCACGCCCACGGGTCCGCCACTGGCGTTGTAGCCGTAATAGGCACCGACGAGCACGATGACAAATGCCATCGCCATCGCCTTTATCAAGCTGAATAAGACGTCAGGTGGGTTCTGAAACTCCCAGAAGATTAAGAAGAAGCCTCCTTGGGAGACGTCCCGGATCTCCTGCACTACCACCAGATAGCTGGCGAAGAATCCAGCACCGATCGAGACGAGGTAAATGAAGGGGAGCACCAGCATCGCGGCGAGCAGCCGCGTTGCACACAGGAAGGTGATGCCGCTGATGCCCATCACCTCGAGCGCGTCGATCTCATCGGAGATCCTCATCGAGCCGAGTTCGGCCACGATCCCCGTGCCCACCTTGGCGGCCATCATGTAGCCAAAGGCGTAAGGGACGAGCTCGCGGAGATCGCACCAGGCGGCAAACACGCCCGAGTAGGCGGGCGTGCCGTTGGCGTTGCTGAAGTACGCGCCCTCGAGCCCGCATTCCGCGCCCACGATGAACACCAGCCCCCAGATCACAAGCGTCGAGCCGAGCACCAGGATCCCGGCCTGGCGAAGCGTTTCCCCGAAGAACTTGAGCACCCGCAGCCGCACGACGTCGCCGACGACCTGCGAGCAGAACTGGACGATTTCGCCGAACGACTCGATCCAGCCGCGAGGTGTGGCGATCAGCTGCTCCATGGGAACTTGAGTCAGATCACCGAGTGATGGTCGTGATCTCAGGATGCGTCGCGAGCAGCGTCTGCGTGAACGCGTAGTTGAACGCGAAGATGCCGAGGAACGCGATCACGACGGCCTGGTTGACGGCTCGGCCCACCCCTTCGGCGCCCCCCGAGGCCGTCATGCCCTTGTAGCAGCAGACCACCGCGATGATCGCGCCGAAGAGCGTCGTCTTCAGCACGGAGCCCCATAAGTCCGTGGTCTCGGCGTTGTTGAAGAACGTGGCGAAGAATGGGCCTAGCGGCGCGTGGTTGACGAACGTGGCCAGGATGCCGCCGAAGATGCCGAACAGCAGCGCGTAGATGTCGAACAGCCCGGTCACGATCATCAGCGCCAGGAAGCGCGGGACCACCAGGTTCTTGACCGGATCGACCCCAAGCACCTGAAGCGCATCGAGCTCCTCGCGGATCTTTCGCGCACCGAGGTCGGCGGTGATCGCGGTTCCGGCCACCCCGGCGAGCACGATGGCGGTCACGAAGGGCGCAAACTCCCTGATCGAAGACAGCACGAAGAACCCGCCCAGCCGGTCGAGCGCTCCGAACAGCACCAGGAAGTTGGCCGCCTGCAGGCCGGGCGCCTCGTAGCCGAAGGCGATCGTTGAGATCAGCAGCGGGAACCAGCACAGCTTCAGTGCAAACAAGAACTGGCTCGTGAACTCGCTTCCGTAGGAGTAGGGCGGCCGGACGGCGCCGACGATCGTCTTGCCGGTGAGAATCACCATGTTCCCGACCTCTTCGAGTACGCCCTTGGTAGGCAAGAACGCCCGATCGGCGACTGCGCGGATCAAGTAACTCTTCCTCCCGGATCTGGTCGCCCGAGTGGGGGCCTCGGCTGCGGATAAGCCTACGACACCATTACTCCAAAAGCCAGCGCTAACCGTCGCGGGAACGGCGCCCCTCGTGGTATGTTCGCGCGTGCCGTGAGCAGGAGCAAAACGTGGTGCTGGCTGATGCTCGCGGGGCTTGCGGGGATGCTGGTTGCGGCCTGCGGATCCCAGACCCAAGCCGCGAGCGAACCCAAGGGGAAGTTCCCCGTAACCACGAGCGCCTCGTTCCCCGCCGCTCAACACATCTCGGCGGGCACTCGGCTGGTGGTGAGGGTCACGAACGCTGGGCGCAAGACCGTCCCCGACGTTGCCGTCACGATCACCGATGGGATCCCGAGCCACCCCAACTGGGGAACCCAGATCCAAGCCTTCAACTACAAGTTGAACCAGAGCAATGTGGCCAGCCACTCGCGACCCGTGTGGGTCGTCGATCAGGCGCCCGGTCCCTGTCAGTACAGCTGTCACAACGGCGGTCCCGGGGGCGCCGTGAGCGCCTTCTCGAACACCTGGGCACTGGGGCCGCTGAAGCCGCACAAGACGGCCGTCTTCGCCTGGCACCTGATGCCGGTCCAGCCGGGTGCCTGGGTCGTCAACTGGCGCGTGGCCGCGGGCTTGTACGGCAACGCCAAGGCGGTGACACCCGCGGGGAGCATCCCCCGCGGCTCCTTCACGATCCACGTCAGTCAGGTCCCGGCGCAGTCGTACGTGAACAACAGCGGCAAGATCGTCACGACCGCCAACGGCCAGCCGTAAGGGCGACCGCTGACGCCGTCTCGAAGGCGCAGCCGGCCGCCTCGGGGCAGCTTCGACGCGCGGAGCGGCGAACTTCCCGGACTTTGGACATTTGGCCATGGCGCCGCGATTTCAATCGCCTACGCTTGCTCACCGCCGCCGACAGAAGGAGTCCCTACACGCATGCCTCGAATCCGACAGCAGAACGTCCTGGCAGCCCAGTGGACGCCCAACGGGGGAGCCATCGGGGCACCCGATCTCACCTCCCCGGACAATCAGATTTTCGGGGCCAACGTGTTTTCCGTCGCGGTGCAGCGGCAGCGGCTGCCCAAGGAGATCTTCCGCCGGCTTCAGCAGACCCTGGCGCGTGGCCAGGCGCTCGACACTTCGCTCGCGGACGCGGTCGCGCAGGCGATGAAGGCGTGGGCGCTCGAGCGCGGCGCCACCCACTACACCCACTGGTTCCAGCCGCTCACGGGTTCGACGGCGGAGAAGCACGACAGCTTCTGGGCACCCACGGGCGAGGGGACGGCGCTGGCGGAGTTCTCAGGCAAGGAGCTGATCCAGGGCGAGCCGGACGCGTCTTCCTTCCCCACGGGCGGCATTCGCGCGACCTTTGAGGCGCGCGGCTACACGGCCTGGGATCCCACCTCGCCGGCGTTCATCCTGGAGAACCCTAACGGTGCCGTGCTCTGCATTCCCACGGCGTTCGCCTCGTGGACGGGCGAGGCGCTCGACCACAAGATCCCCCTGTTGCGTTCGATGGACGCCCTCTCGAAGTCGGCGATCCGAGCCCTGCGACTGTTCGGCGACTCGTTTGCCCAGCGCGTCTTCACCACGGTTGGTCCTGAGCAGGAGTACTTCCTGATCGACGAGCAGTTCTACTTCGAGCGGCCCGACTTGGTCACCACCGGCCGCACCCTGTTCGGGGCCAAGCCGCCCAAGGGACACGAACTCGACGACCACTACTTCGGCTCGATCCCCGAGCGGATCCTCGCTTGCATGCTCGACACCGAGCGGGAGCTCTCGAAACTGGGCGTGCCGGTCAAGACGCGCCACAACGAGGTCGCCCCTAACCAGTACGAGATCGCCCCCGTGTTCGAAAACTCGAACGTCGGCTCGGACCACCAGCAGCTGACCATGCAGATCCTGCAGAACGTGGCCCGCCGCTACCGGCTCATCTGCCTGCTGCACGAGAAGCCCTTCGCGGGGGTGAACGGATCGGGCAAGCACAACAACTGGTCGATGGCCACCGACACGGGCAACAACCTGTTCGAGCCGGGCGACACGCCGCAGGACAACCTGCAGTTCCTGTTCTTCTGTGCGGCGGTGATGCAGGCGGTCAACAAGCATCAGGGATTGCTGCGGGCCTCGGTCGCTTCGGCCGGCCAGGACCATCGTCTGGGCGCCAACGAGGCGCCGCCGGCGATCATCTCGATCTTCCTGGGGACCGAGCTCGAGCGGGTCTTCGGCACGATTGAACGCAGCGAGGCCGGCGAGACCACTCCCGGCTCGATCCTGGGGCTGGGCACGCCGGTGCTGCCGCCGCTGCCGATGCACGGCGGCGATCGCAACCGCACGAGCCCCTTCGCCTTCACCGGCAACAAGTTCGAGTTCCGGGCCCTCGGCTCGAGCATGTCGCCCTCGCTGCCCAACACCGTGCTGAACACGATCGTCGCGGAGGCGATTGACCAACTCGCCGACGAGCTCGAGGCGCAGCTTGACGGCGGTACCGATCTCGAAGCGGCGCTGCGCCCGATCCTCCAGCGCAGCTATGCGGACAGCAAGCAGATCGTCTTCGGCGGCGACAACTATTCCCCCGGATGGCATGCCGAGGCCGAGCGGCGAGGGCTGCTCAACCTGCGCGCGACACCCGACGCCCTTCCCTATCTCGTCTCCGAGCAGACCGTTGCTCTGTTCGCCAAGGACGGCGTGCTCTCCGAGCGCGAGCTGCACTCACGCTACGAGGTCTTCCTCGAGCAGTATGTGACCAAGCTCAACATCGAGGCCGAGACGGCTGCTTCGATCGCGCGCACGATGCTGCTGCCCGCGGCGGCCAGGCACCAGGCGATGCTGATCGAAGCACAGCTGCCCGAGCTGACGCGCGAGCTCGAGGAGCTGATCGCATCCTTCGTCGAGGCGATCAAGCGCCTCGAGGAAGCCAATCTGGCCGAGAACCAGCCCCACGATGACGTGCTCGCGCACGCGATCTACATGCGCGACTCGGTCATCCCCGCGATGGCTGGCGTGCGCGGGGCGGCCGACCGGATGGAGAAGGTGGTGGCCGACGACCTCTGGCCCCTGCCGAAGTACTCGGAGATTTTGTTCATCAAGTAGTTGTTCCGGCCGGAACATGTTCCGCCCGCCCGACCCGCACATGTGCGGGTCGGGCGGCGCACGTGCGCCGGCCTTTAGAGGTCGAGCCCGCGCCCTCCTTCTCCACCAGATCAGCGAAAAAGGCCCCACTCGAGCACGGATGCTCTCACTCTGGGTCGTGAGGGCCCGCTGGATAATCAAAACGCACACTGGCCGGGCGTGCTTGGGGTCTTGTGGGGCGTTTTGAGCGCGCGGAGCTGCCCTCAACAGAATTGAGCGCTAGCGTCGCCTAGATGCTCCCGGTCTTCGACGGACACAACGACGCGCTCACGCGCACGGATCACGCGCTGTTCGCCGAGGGGCGCCCGCACGGGCATCTGGACCTGCCCAAGATGCGGGCGGGCGGCATCCGCGGTGCGATCTTCTCGATCTTCACGCCCTCACGGGGCGAGAGCCACCGCCCCGTACCCCGTCGCGACGGCGTCATCGAGTTCGAATATGCGCGCCCCGTGAGTCACGCGCGCGCGGCGGCACATGCCAGCGCCGCAGCCGGCCGGCTCGCGGCGCTCGAGCGCGACGGCCACCTGCGCCTCGCGCGCGGTGTCGCCGACCTCGACTCAGCGGCGGCAGAAGGGGGTCCGCCGGCCGCGGTGCTCCACCTCGAGGGGGCCGAGGCGCTCGACCCCGGCTTGGAGGCGCTCGAGCTGTGGTACGCGGCCGGTCTGCGCTCGCTCGGCCCGGTGTGGAGCCGGCGGAATGCCTTCGCCCACGGGGTGCCGTTCGTCTCGCCCTCCACGCCCGACATCGGGCCAGGGTTGACCGACGCCGGGCGTGCGCTCCTCAAGCGCTGCTCCGAGCTCGGCGTGCTGGTCGACCTGAGCCATCTCAACGAGGCGGGGTTCTGGGACGTGGCCCGACTCGAACCGGGCCCGCTGGTGGCCAGCCACTCGGCCGCACATTCCCTGTGTGCGGCCTCGCGCAACCTGACCGACGCCCAGCTCGACGCGATCAAAGCCTCCCGCGGATTGGTCGGGATCGTGTTCGCGAGCCCTTTCCTGCGGGGCGACTTCGCCGATGACGAGGACACGCCAGTCGAACTGATCGCGAAACACGCCCGCTATGTGGCCGAGCGGATCGGCGTCGAGCACGTGGCGCTCGGCTCCGATTTCGACGGCGCCACCGTGCCGCGAGAGATCGCCGACGCGAGCCGCATGCCGGCGTTGCTGGAGGTGATTCGCGCCGCCGGCTTCAGCGACTCCGGGCTCGAAGCGCTCGCCTGGGGCAACTGGCGCCGCGTGCTCGGTGACTGGTGGCGCGAGGGCCGCCGCTAGCCCTCGAGCACGGAGCCGCCCTCGATGCGCTTTGGCTCGTCGGCCTTCAGCGCGACCGAGCCGCGGACGATCACGTTGTTCCCAAACGTGACGTCGCCCTCCACCACCAGTCGCTCGGCCTCCCGCAGCGAAGGTGGCCCTTCCGGGAAGTGAGCCTCGAACTGGTCGAGTAGCTTGTAGTAGCACGAGTCGAGCTCCACGAACGGGAGCGAGCCGGCGCGCTCGGGTACCGGCTGCATCTGCCAATCGTCCGTGAGCGTATAGACGTCGGAGCGGACCACGAGTAAATCGTCGGTGGTCTTGACGGGGGCGAAGCGCGTGCGCGGCACGCACAGCACCCGGGCGCCGTCGAACACGCCAATTGCCGCTCCCATCGCGCTTTCGAGCTGGATGACCGGAGGCGTGTCGGGATCGCGTGGGTCGACCGTCTTTGAGTTTGAGATCAGCGGCAGCTCGAGCACCCCGTCCTGGCGCTCCAGCAGCTCGTCGAGGGCGCGGAGGCTCACCCACAGGTTGTTCGTGTTGAAGTAGTGCCAGTGGCGATAGTCGCCGAAGGAGTGGCTGTCCTCCGGCGGGACCTGGGCGGACTCGCGCAGGACGAGCCGGCCGTCGTCGCGGCGCCGGGCGATATGCCCGCCTTTGCGCTCGGCCTTGGTGCCCTCCACAACCTCCATCAAAAACGGTGCCTGTTCCCGCTCCAGGTAGGCGGCTATCCGGGGATCGACGGTCGCGCCGAGGTTGTCGGAGTTCGAGATCATCGCGTACTCGGTGCCCCGCTCGAGCAGCCGTGCCAGCATGCCCGAACGGCGCAGCGCGCCGTAGACGTCACCGTGACCGGGCGGGCACCACTCGAGCGAGGGTCGCGCCGACCAGGTCATGGGCTCGAGCGTCTCGGCGTCGAGCTTCGGCTCGATCCCCTGCAGGAAGTCCTCGGCAACGGTGCCCTGCGAGCTCGAGCGCAGCGCCCGATCTGTCTGTTCGCGCGTGACCTCGCTGTTCATCAGCAGCAGCGGCAGCTCGATGCCGTATTGCTTGCGCAAGCTCGTCGTCTGGCCGATGATGATGTCGAGGAACGAGCGACCCTCGCGCACCTGGACGAGCGACTTCGGCTCGCGCAGGCCCATCGTGGTGGCGAGGCCACCGTTGAGCCTGATCGCCGCCACGCGCTCGAGCGCGCGACCGTCGGCGGCGGGCAGCTCCTGAAGCGTGGGGACATCTCTGACGGGCTCGAGTTCGGCGCTCTTGAGCAGGCCGGAGTCGCCCTCCACGAGGCGCTCGAAGGCGCGGCGGAAGCCGGCGATTGCCTCCTCGTGCTGGCCGGCGGCGCGCATCTTCTGCTCGGCAGCCTGAATCGCGGTGGTGCTCATCGCGATTGATTGTGGCCGATGGGCCGAGCTCCATGCAGAGCCCGGCCCACCGAGTCCGCGACTACCTCGAGAACGCGAAGGTGGTCGTCGAGGTGAACCTGTGCCCCGCCAGCAGCACCACGGAAGGCCAACCGGGCTGGCCGATGTGGTGGGGGGTGTCGGGGAAGTGCTGCGTCTCGAGCGTGAACGCGTCCGTCTGGCGGTAGGTGTGACCGCTCGTGCCCACCAGGTCCCCAACGAGGAAATTCCCGGTGTACAGCTGCACGCCGGGCTGATCCGTGTAGGCCCTCAGCATGATGCCGTCACCGGGATCCTTGGCGGTCGCAGCCAACCGGTAGCCCGAGCCGTTCAGTACCCAGTTGTGGTCGTAGCCGTGGGCGATGACGAGCTGGGGATAGGGCTGGCCGCCGTGGTCGGGCATGTTCGCATCGCGGATGTAGCGCCCGATCGCGTGCAGCCTGCGGAAGTCAAACGGCGTGCCGGCCACCGAGGCGAACTTCACAGGATCCTGGCTCGTGTTGGTTGGCTGGTAGCGATCGGCGTTGATCTGCATGAGCTGGTCATACACCGGCCCCGACCCCTCACCGGCCAGGTTGAAATAGCTGTGGTTGGTCATGTTGATGACCGTGGCTTCGCGGGTCTTTGACTCGTTAGCGGCGTTGTAGTGGATGCGCAGCGCGTTTCCACTCGTCACGGTGTAGGTGACGTGCGCCAGCACCGGGGCCGGGAAACCCGAGTCGTTGTTCGGGCTGAAGACGCCCAGCCGCAGCGACACCGAGCTCGTGGTGCTGCTCGTGGATGGCGTCCACACCTTGGTGTTCCAGCCCAAGAAGCCGCCGTGCAGCGTGTTGCCGTTGTTGTTGTCCGGCAGTTTGTAGGTCACGCCGTTGTTGGAGCAGCCCGAGCACCTCATCGTGAAGGAGTGGTTCGCGATGCGGTTCGCGTAGCGGCCGATGATCGCCCCGAAGTAGGTGTCACCAGACCCGCCGGGCAGCGGCCAGGGCTTGCCCCTGGCGCCTTGCAGGAAGTCGTTGACGTAGTCGGACAGCTTCGGGAACCCGAGCACCACGTCCTTGCTGTGGCCGCTCTTGTCCGGGACCCAGATCGACTGTACGACGCCCCCGAACGTCGAGATCTTGACGATCATGCCGCGGCCCGAGCGCAGCGTGTACAGGTATACGGTCCTGCCGTCCACGCGGCCCCATTGCTGCCGCGAGATGGTTGGCTTGCTGGACGAAGCGGCGGCGCGGGCGGCACCGCCTTGCCCCAACAGCGCGACCGCCAGCACGGCCGCGGCGCCGGCGCACAGCAGCGCCAGCAGCCCCCTCGGATGACGCAATGCGTACATCGTGACCTCCTCTGTGGTCGAGGGTTCCCGCATCCAGGGCGGGAGCCGGTTTGATGGATGGACGTTTCGGTGTGCGCCCCGCGTGCATGCGAAGACCTGCGAGGATGCGCCCGTGGAGCAGCGCACGATCGAGCGGCTCGGGCGCACCGTGAGCGTGGTTGGCCTCGGTACCTGGCAGCTCGGTGCCGAGTGGGGCACGGTCACCGAGCAGCAGGCCAGCGGTGTGCTGCGCGCGGCGGTCGAGCGGGGCGTGACCTTCTTCGATACCGCGGACGTCTATGGGGACGGACGCAGCGAGCGCTTCTGTGCGGAGCTCCATCGCGAGCACCCAGAGGTGTTCGTCGCCACGAAGATGGGGCGGCGCGTCGAGCAGCTGCCCGAGCACTACAGCGCCGAGAACTTCCGCGCCTGGAACGACCGCTCGCGCGCCAACCTGGGCATGGAGACGCTCGATCTGGTGCAGCTGCACTGTCCTCCGGACGAGGTGTACGACGATGACCGCGTCTTTGCGGCCCTCGATGAGCTGGTGCACGAGGGCCGGATGCGGGCCTACGGAGTCTCGGTGGAGACCAGCGCCCAGGCCCTGCGCGCGATCGCGCGCCCGCACGTGGCCACGGTGCAGATCATCCTCAACTGCTTCCGGCTCAAACCGCTCGACGAGGTGCTGCCCGCGGCCCGGGAGCATGGCGTGGGCATCATCGCGCGGGTGCCGCTGGCCTCCGGGTTGCTGTCCGGCCGCTATGACGAGCACACGACCTTCGCAGCCGATGACCACCGCAACTTTAACCGCCACGGCGAGGCCTTCGACGTCGGCGAGACCTTCGCGGGCGTGCCCTATGACGTCGGGGTCAGGGCCGCCCGAGAGCTGAAAGGTCTGGTCGACCCAGGCACCACGCTGGCGCAGTTTGCGCTGCGCTGGGTCATTGATCAGCCCGGCGTGAGCACGGTCATCCCCGGCGCCCGCAACGCCGAACAGGTGGCGGGCAACATCGCCGCGGCCTCGCTCGAGCCCCTGCGAGACGAGCAGCTCGAGGGGGTGGCGGACGTCTACGACCGGTTGATCCGTGAGCATGTGCACGACCGGTGGTGAGGCATGTTAGCGCTAACAGGGTTGGCCTGGGATCCCGCGCGGGCGTAGGCACGGTCGGGTGCGGGCGCGCCCGGAGACGCACGCTGCGCTGAAGCTTTCAGCGCTGTCCGTAGTAGGCGCCCGGGCCGTGCTTGCGCTCGTAGTGCTTGTCGCGCATGACCGCAGGCAATAGCGCCGCCTCCGCGTCGAGCGAGAGCGTCAGAAGCGCCGTGTGCGCCACCTCCTCCAGCGTGACCGCGTGCTCGACCGCGGCCGCCGGGTTGGCTCCCCAGCAGAAAGGGGCGTGCGCCCGGGCCAGCGCGGCCGGCAGCTCGACCGGCCCGTGCGCGGAAACTGCTTCGACCAGCGCCGTGCCGGTGGCCCGCTCGTAGCCCGAGGCGATCTCGTCCTCGGTCAGCTCGCGCGTGAGCGGGACCGGGTGAGGCGAGAAGTCGGCATGGGTCGTTCCCAGCAGAGGTATCTCGCGCCGGGCCTGAGCCCAGGCGGTGGCCGATCGAGAGTGCACGTGAACGATGCCGCCGATCTCCTCGAAGGCCTCGTAGAGGAGCAGATGCGTGGGGGTGTCGCTCGAGGGCCGCCGGGCGCCCTCGACCACTTCGCCGTGGAGATTGACGACCACGATGTCGTCGGCACTCAGCTGTTTGTACGGCACGCCGCTCGGCTTGATCGCGACCAGCCCGCGGGCGCGATCGATGCCGCTGGCATTGCCCCAGGTGAGCTTGGCGAGCCCGTGTGCCGGGAGGGCGAGGTTCGCCTGAAGCACCTCCTCACGGAGCTCTTCCAGCATCAGAGCTCGAAATATTCCAGCGCGAGCAGCTCAGCAAGCCGCCGCCAGCGCGCGGCGTGCTCACCCAGGTTGAGCACGAAGTGATGCGGAGCGCCGTGACGCAGCCACGCGTCCATGAAGGGCTCCATGCCTGCCCTCGGCCTGAAGTGGAAATGGTGCATCTCGGCCTTGGGCAGCTCGGGCGCGTCGAGCACCTCGCCGCGCCCGGCGACGAGCCGGAAGCGGCCGCCCGCACGCGGCACGAGCGCAGCCGTCGTGGCCGGACCCGGCCGGGCGGAGAACACCGGCGTGGGCGGGTTGTCGAGCCCGCCGATGCCGAGCTCGCGGTCGATCAGCCTGATGGGGCGGTCATCGCGAGCGATGCGCCAGTTGCCCTCGCCCATGTGGCTGATCAGGATCGAGTCGCGCTCCCAATCCATCGCGTACATCTCGGAGAAGTGGGCCTCTCCGATCAGCGTCTGGGCGGCGCACATCAGCGAAGCGGTGCTTGTGTCGCCTTCGGCGGCAAAGCCATAGCCGTCGGCCATCAGGTCTGAGGCGGCGAGCAGCGGTAGCTGCCGGAAGCGCCCGTCGCCACCGAAGGAGTCAAAGTGGAAGGAGAAGCCCGCGTAGCCCTTCTGCTCTAGGAGCGACCGGATCGCAAGCTCGAGGCGGGCGGCGTAGGTGTGACGCTCGGGCGAGAGCTCGGGGGCGACCGCGAAGCGCTCGTGGTGAAGACTCATGAGCTCTTGCGCCGCGTCGCCGGCGACCTTGTCCACACGCTCGATCAGCTCTCCCAGGTCCTCATTCACGACCATGGGGCCGAGCACCCGCAGGAGCGTTGGCGGGTCGTAGAGGATGTCGCCCATGCCGTTCATGGGATAGCCGAGCAGCGCAATACGGGTGCGGCGAAGCTCGCTCACTGCCCTGGCGGCGCTGGCCCAGTCGGCGAAGGCGCCCTCGAACCGCCGCGAGCGCCAGTCGCCGGTGATGACCGAGAACGGAAGACCGGCTCGGACCAGCGCGTTGGCTTGGTCCTGGGCGCCGTGGATGCCCTGGTTGTATGTCAAGTCGGCCATGTCCCAGTCCGCGGTGACCGCTCGCTCGGGCTGGATGTTCGCCAGCAGCAGCGGCACGGGGACCTCGAGCAGGGCCCGCACGGTGCGCAGCGCGGGTCCGTAAGTGAGCATCACGATCGCGATCCCGTCGACGCCGGCCGCGGTCAGCTCGTGGAGGCGTGTCTCGACGTCCTCGCGGCAGCGCGCCGGCCCGGGAAAGGCCACGTCAGCAACTGAGTGCAAGCGCTCGGCGACCGCACGCGCGTAATCCGCCTGGTGCTCGGTGATCCCGGGGATCATGTCGTCGTAGAGCTCCTGCATGATCCCGAGTAGCCCGATGCGTGGCCGTCGTGCGTTCGTCATGCGGGAGCCGCCTCTGCCCGAATGCGCTTCAGACGATGCAGCACTTCCACGTGCGAGCGACCGAGGAGATCGTGCAGGCTGCGGTAGATCGAGTAGAGCTCGTCGTACAGCAGCCTGCTCGCCGCGTCGGGGACATATGTGCGAGCCAGCTCCGGTCGGGTGGCCGCCACCGCCGCCTGAATGTCAGGGAAGGCCCCGGCGGCCACGCCCGCAAACAGGGCGGCGCCCCGGGCGGCGACCTCGCTGGGCGCCGGCACTCGCACCTCGAGCCCGCTGATGTCCGCGAACAGCTGCATCAGCAGCGGACTCGAGCGCGAGATGCCGCCGCACGCCACGATGTGCGTCACGGGGACGCCGTGCTGAGTGAAGTTCTCGACGATCCGCCGGTTGCCGAAGGCGATCGCCTCGAGCAGGGCTCGATAGAGATGCTCGTGGGTGCTCTGGAGCGTCAGTCCCGCGATCACCCCCGTGAGATCGGCGTCTGCCAGCACGGTGCGATTGCCGTTCCACCAGTCGAGCGCGACCAGACCGCTTTCCCCGGGTGAGAGCTCGGCCGCCTCGCGCTCGAGCGATTCGTGGGTGGCCTCCACAGGCGCGATCCTGCGCACGAACCAGCCCAGCATGTCGCCGACCGCCGCCTGCCCCGCCTCGTAACCGTAGGACCTCGGCAGGATCCCGTCCCTGACCACGCCCGTGATGCCGGGGAGCCGGATCTCTTCCGGGTAGACCACCATGTCGCAAATTGAGGTGCCGATGGCGGAGACAAACGCTCCCGGCTCGCTCACCCCTGCGCCGGGAACCGAGGCAAACGAGTCCACGTTGCCGACGGCGACCGGGGTCCCCGGCTCGAGGCCGAGCCGAGCGGCTGGCTCGGGGAGGATGCCACCCGCACGTGCGCCGAGAGGTAGGAAGGCGTCGCCGAGCTTCTCGGCGGGACGCGTGAAGCCGGGATAGGCAGCTTCGAAGTAATCGAGTGAGGGCAGCCCGCAGTCGGGCGACCAGAGCGCCTTGTAACCGGCCGTGCAGGTCTGTCTGCGCTCATGGCCGGTGAGCTGCCAGACGACCCAGTCGGCGGCCTCGATGAAGCCGTAGCTCGCGTCGTAGAGCTCGTGGTCCTCCAGCCAAAGCTCGATCAGCTTCGGGAAGTACCACTCCGAGGAGATGCGCCCGCCGTAGCGCGCGATGAACGTATCGCCGCGTTCCAGGGCAACCTCGGTGAGGCGGTCGGCGACGGCTTGAGCGGAATGGTGCTTCCACAGCTTGGGCCAGGCGTGCTTGCGCCCCCGCCAACGGGGCATGGTGCAAAGCGGCGCCCCCTCGGTGCTCACGGGCAGGACCGTGCACGAGGTGAAGTCGATCCCGAGGCCGCCGATCGCCCGCGGCTCGATGCCGGCCTCGCTGACAGCGGCTGAGACGGTTTGCCCCAGAGCGAGTAGCCAGTCATGGGGGTCCTGAAGCGCCCAGTCGCCCGGCAGCTCCTCGCCGGTGTCCGGAAGCGCGCGGTCGATCACGCCATGGGGGTAGCGGGTCACCGCGCTACCGAGCTCGGTCCCCGTCACGAGGTCAAGGATGAGCGCGCGCGCCGACTCCGTGCCGAAGTCGACACCAACCGCGCAGCCGGGCCCGTTCACCGTGTGCCGAAACGGCGCCTCATGCGGCGTTCGGCCCGGGAGCCCCGCCGTTGCCCGTCATTTGCGCCTGCCGCGCGCGCCGGTATTCCTCCACCACGATCTCGTTGAGCTCCTCGACGGAGCTCTCGGCGGTGGGCTTATCGAACGTGATCACGCCGTCCTGGATCAGGTTGGCGCGGTCGCAGGCCTGGAAGACCTGCACGTAGTTGTGGACGATCATGACGATCGACACGTCGCCCCGCTCCTTCAGGCGCGCGATCAGGTCGAGGATCATCGCCCCCTCCTTGGCCCCCATCGCCGCCAGCGGCTCGTCCAGCAGCAGGATCTCGGACTGGTCGTGGATCGCGCGCGCCACTGCGATCGCCTGGCGCTGACCGCCCGAGAGCCGGGCCACCGGCAGGTCGATGCGCGGGATGTTGATGCCGATGTCATCGAGCGCCTTGCGCGCCTCGCGTTTCATCGCCCGGTTGGAGACGAAGGGCAGCGGGCGCATGGTGCGCTCGCGGCGCAGGAACAGGTTCTGGTAGACGGAAAGCTCGTCCACCAGCGCCAGGTCCTGGTAGACGGTGTCCACGCCGCGCCCGCGCGCGTCCAGCACGCTCTTGGGCGCGTACTGCTCGCCCTTCAGCCACATGCTGCCCGAGTCGGCCCGCTGGAACCCGCAGATGATCTTCACCAGCGTGGACTTGCCCGCGCCGTTGTCGCCCAGCAGGCCGAGGACCTCGCCCTTGCGCAGGTGCAGGCTGATGTCGCGCAGAGCGGTGACCGGGCCGAAGCGCTTGGAGGCGTGCTCGATCCGCAGCACATCGTCTTCGGCCGTGACCGGGCCGATCACGGACTGGCCGGCGAGCAGCTCGTCAGCCACGGCCCGACCCCCTGCGTATCCGCCGCACGAGCACGTAGATGATCATCGCGATGATCACGGCGATCCCCAGGTAGAAGTACAGGTACGTGGCGTTGACGTTCTTCAGGTTCAGCCCATCCTGGAGAATGCCGATGAACAAGGCGCCGAGCAACGCCCCAACGACCGTGCCCTCGCCGCCTGTCATCAGCGTGCCGCCGATGATCACCCCGGCGATCGCGTAGAGCAGGAACTGGTTGGAGCCCGACGGGTCGGGGGTCATGCTGGAGGTGCGCACCGCCTCGAGGATGCCGGCGAGACCGGCGGTGGTGGCGCACAGCATGAAGTTGCGGACCAGCACCAGCCTGGTCCTGACTCCCGCCTCCGCCGCCCCCAGCCTGTTGCCGCCGGTGGCGACCGTGTAGATCCCCCAGCGCGTGAACGACAGAACGATCTGGAGGATGCCGACGATCACAAGCGCCCAGATCAGCTCGGAGTAGGTGCCGGCGCCAAACACACTGGCGAACGTGCTCGTGTGCACGACCGAGGTGCCCGGAGTGGAGATCTGCTCGGAGTGCGAGATGATCAGCGTTAAGCCGTCTAAGAAGAACAGCATCGCCAGCGTCACCACAAACGACGGAATGCCGACGTACGCGGTGAAGAAGCCGTTCACGCTGCCTGCCAGCGCCGCGACAACGAGCGACAAAACCACACTGGGGACAAGCGGGATGCCCGCCTGCGTGAGCTTCCAGTAGACGAAGGGCGTGAACAGGTACAGCGCGCCGATCGAGAGGTCGATCTCCCCCAGGGTCATGACGAACACCTGGCCGGCCGCCATGATCGCCAGGAAACAGAAGTACGGCAGCAGCTGCTTGAAGTTGCTGCCCGTGAAGAAGCCGGTCGTGGTCGAGCCGAAGTAGATCAGCGAGGCCACGATCACGACGATGATGCTGCTCTCGCGCAGCGCGAGGCCCTTCTTCATCCAATCGAAGGCCACCGCCCCGGCGTTGCGGGCAGGGGAGGGGCGCTGGGCCGGTGCCTGCTCTGGGGCCTTTTCCGGGGCGACAGCCATCGCTAACGAAATTTATTTTCTCTTAGCGACGATCCGGCTTCAGGACTTTTTCACGCCGGGCGAGTTGCTCGTGCCTTCGTACCTGCTCTTGGTGCTGCTGTAGGGCCCAACCGTCGACTTACTCAGGAACTTCAGCCCGGTGTCGACGTTGGCGATGCCGGTGAGGTGGTCCGAGGCGTTGAACAGGAACAGCTCGAGAATGGGCAGGAACCCTTGGAGGTAGGGCTGCTGGTCGATCGTGAAGTCGATCACGCCCTTGGCGAGCAGCTGCTCGGTGATCGGCGTGAGGTCATAGCCGCCGCCCTTCCAGCCCTTGGCGCGCAGCCCCTGCTTCTCGATCGTCTGCGCCACGCCCTGAGTCGACCCCGCGTCCACCGCGAACATGCCCTTGGCGCTCGAGTGGGCGGAGGCCCACGAGTTGATCACTGTGAGCTCGGCGGGCACCGCGGCGCCGGTGGTCACCACGTGGTACTTGATCGACGGATGGCTCTTGAGCGTGGCGATCGCGCCGTTGATGCGCGGCTGGATGTTGGCCGCGCCCGGGGTGGCGATGAACAGCGCGATCTCACCCGAGGGCACGAGCGAGACGATGTGCTGGCCCATCTGCTGACCGGAGAGGTAGAGGTCCTGGCCGATGTACGCCAGCCGCCCCGTGGCGGGCTCGTCGGCGTTATAAGCCAGCACCGGGATACCGGCGTGCAGCGCTGACTGCACGGGCTTGGTGAACGCGGTTGGCGAGATCAGCGAGGTCGCGATGCCGTCCGCCTTCGACGTGACCGCGCTGTTGATCGCGTTGACCATCTCGCCGTCGTTGCTGGTCGCCGAGCCGGTCCACGTGTACGAGCAGCCGAGCAGCTTGCAGGCGTCCGCGGCGCCGCTCTGGGTGGGCGTGAAGAAGATGTTGGTGGTCACGTGGTTGACCAACACGAAGTGGTAGCTCTTGCTCGTGCCGAAGATGGAGGATGCGGCGCTCGACTTGGCGGAGGCCGAGTTAGAGCTGCCGCAGGCCTCCAGGGCCAGAGCGGCGATGCCCGGCGGCGCCTCCGGTCAGCGCCGTCCTGCGGGTCACCTGGTGCCACTTCTTGGCGGGCGTGTCCTCCTGACCACGCTCGTCCCACTCAAGGCGCTCGATTGCGTCGCCCAAAACGTCGTGCTCAGACATCTCGTCTCCTATCTGGTCCGGGACGCAGGGTGGCTGTAGCCGAAGCAGCTTGCCATCGAATGGCCTTTGTCAAGTCGGTCTGAACTTCGGCTCAAAGGGTTTACGGGGGCTCTCCTCTGATCCCCTCCAATCCGCGGGAAAACGGTCTTTTCGCGCTGGGAGGAAGAGCAGATGTTAACGGTCACATGCACGGACTTCAACGGTCCTTTCGGGCGGAATGTGCCCGACCGCGGCGGCTCGCAAACGGCGCCGTACTGGCGCGCACCACGAGCTCGGGTGGCAGACCCGGCGGCTCCCTGGGCGCCGTGCCGTTCTCGATCACCTCAAGCAGCATCCGCACCCCGTGGCTGCCCATCCTGTCGAAGTCCTGGCGCACGGTGGTCAGCGGGGGCAGGAAGTACGGCGCCTCGGGGATGTCGTCAAAGCCGACGATGCTCACCTCCTGCGGAATCGCCCGGCCGCGCTCGTGCAGCGCTCGGAGCACGCCCAAGGCCATCTGGTCATTGGCGACGAACACGGCGCTCACGCGCTTCTCCGCGCTGAGCTGCCAACCCAACTCGTAACCCGAGCGCGCGCTCCAGTCGCCGGTCAGCATGGCCGGGACCTCGGCGCCGGCGGCCTCGAGCGTCTGGCGCCAGCCCGCCACCCGCTGATGCGCTTCCAGGAAGTTCGGCGGCCCTGCGATGTGACATACGGACTGGTGACCGAGCTCCAACAGGTGCCTGGTGGCCTCGGCGGCGCCCGCGAACTGGTCGATCGCGGCGAGTGGCACGGCGTGGTCCGGTCCCGCCTCGACCGCCACCAGCGGGACGTCGCCGGGCGCGTGCAGCAGCGCCTCGGCTGCCTGCTCGTGCGGCGTGATAGCCAGGATTCCGTCCACTCCGTGGCGGCAGAGGCGCTCGACTGCGTCGGCCACGGAGGGGCGGTCGAGCAGCTTGAGGCTGGCGACGATGATGAAGTACCCCGCCTCGTGGGCCGCCCGCTCGATACCGCACAGCGTCGAGGCGGGGCCGTAGAGGGTCGTGTCAAAGCTGACCACCCCCAGGGTGGACGAGCGTCCCGTGGCGAGGGCGCGGGCGGCCGAGTTTGGGCGGTAGCCGAGCTCCAGCATGGCCTCCAGCACTCGCTGACGTGTCTGGGCGCGCACGTGGGGGCTGCCGTTGATTACACGCGAGACGGTCTGGTGCGAGACGCCCGCCAGGCGACCGACGTCGGCCATGACCGCGCGACGGCGAGTCGGAGGCGCCTCGGCCGACCTCCGGCGATGCCCTGCGGGGAGCTCTTCCTCCAGCTTCACCACACCTGGACCTCTGCGGGACCGCTGCGGGATGTTACCGCTAACGCGCTGTCCGACATGGCGAAATCGGCCCCCGCGCGCGCCGCCTGCTTGAAGCGGCCGGCGCCTCCTCATGAACCAATCGACATGGCAAAGATGTGCATCGTGTTCTCGCTGGAGGCGACGCCCTGGCTGATGTCGGGGAGCGTCACGTACTTGACGGTCTTGCTTGCCTTCAGCGGCACCGATGCGTAGTAAATGCTGACCTGGTTGCTGGCACGCCCGGTCTGGCTGTTGTGGTACGGGAAGGTGTCCAGAACATCACCGCCCGGCTGCGCCGCGTTGCTGTACCAGTCGGAGAGCGAGAGGGTGAACGACTGTCGGGTGCCGTCGCTATAGACGATCGTCCCGGTGCCGGTGGCGGTCCCATACGCGCCGGAGCCAAGGAAGCCCAGCGTGGAGCCGGAGCCGGAGAGAGCGATCGTCTGCCCCCCGGCCACGACGTTGTCGTTGGCTCCCGGCTGGGCGTCTGGCCAGGTGAACGTCTGGCCGTCGTGCGTTACGGTGGCCCCTGGCGTCAGTCCGTCAGTCGCGAGTGTCTGGGCGGAATAGCTCTGGCCACCGCCGTCGAAATTGCCCGGGGTGGTGTCGGAGTCATCTGTGATGCCCGGGTTGTCGAAAGCCTGGGCCAGCGATGCGAACGGCACCGAGACCTGAGTCTGGGCGGTGGCGTCTCCCCGACCGCTGACGGTGCGGAAGTTGGCCACGGCAGTGAGCGTCTTGGTACCGCCGTGCGCATTGCTCGGCACCGAGATGTGCCAGCGCGTGTGCACGGATTGTCCCGGGCCCACGCGCGCGAAGTGCGTCGGCGAGGCCGGCTCGACCCCCCAGTGCTTGGGCGCGACGAGCTTCATCTGCACGTCGCGAAGCGGCGCGGCCCCGCGCGGGTCGCGCAGCGTGGCGGTCGCCGTGAAGGTCGAGCCCGGCGCGACCAACTTGGGCTGCGGGCTGGCCGTCGCGGCGCTGCGGCTGGTCCTCATCCCCGCCGCTGAGCGCGACTGGAGGACGCCAAGCGCCACCGTCGCGCGCGCGTGCGCCGGGCGCACGCTCGTCGAGCGCTTGCCGGCCGGGTGCTTGCTCGTCCTGGTCTTGGGGGCCGAGCGCTTGCTCGGCGACGGCTTGGGGGTCGAGCGCTTGCTCTCCGCGCGCGCGTGCGCGGAGAGCTTGTTCGGCGCTCCCTGACGCGGCGGGCGCCTGCCGGGCGTACGGCCTGGCGAGATCAGCCGCAGGATTCCGGCGACCCCGTTGTTCGCCCTGCCCGATATTGAGAGGGGCTGCTTGACGACGATCGGGGTGGACCCCGTCACGCCGTCAACCGTCACCTTCAACGTCGTCACCCCGACCGAGACCGCGGTCAGCTTCCCGCTCGGGCTGACCTTGGCCACGCTCGGATTGGTGCTGCTGTAGCCAACCTTCGCAGTGGCCAGGTTCACGAACGACTCGTCGTTGTTGACGGCCTCGACGATGTTGTCCGCGGACGCGTGGCGCTGCTCGAGGGAGGGATCGGTGTCGGGTTTGATCCAGGGGTTTTTCCCGGTCAGATTGAGGCTCTGTCCGGGGCGGAAGACCACCTGGTCGGGCTGCACGGTCACGTATTGCACGTGCGGTGTAAGCGTGCCGTGCACGGCCACCTGACCGGAGCCCTCGGTCTTCGCCGCGTTGGCCGCGACATTGAAGCGATACGAGCCGTCGATGACGACCTGCTTGAGCAGCTTCTCGTCCCAACGCGAAAGCGTGCTCATCTTCACCTTGAGCGTTATGTGTTGGCTCTGACCGGGCGCCAGCACCTTTGTTCTCTGGAAGCCGGCCAGCTGCTCCTTCGGGGTCTCGAGCGCGGGGTCGTTGGGCGGCGTGACGTACAGCTGGCCCACGGTTGCGCCCGGTGTGGTGCCCGTGTTGGTGATGTTGAAGCTGACCGTGACGGTACCGTCGGGCGTCGTACTGCTCGGGCCCACTTGAACGCCCGAGTACTTGAAGGCGCTGTAGCTGAGCCCGTACCCGAAGGGGTAGGTGGGCTTGCCGGTGAAGTACATGTAGGTGCGGCCCAGCCCCCCGGTCTGGCTCGGGGTGAGCCCGTAATCCTCCATCGGCGGCAGCTGTGAGTCGTTTTTGAACCAAGTGAAGTCGAGATGACCGGTGGGGTTGTGCTTGCCGAACATGACGTCCGCGAGCGCGGAGCCCTGGCTCTCGCCGTTGTAGCCGCTAAAGAGGATCGCCGGGAAGTCCTTCTTGACGTTCGAGACCGTCACCGGCCCGTTGGACTGGATCGCCAGCAGCATGCGGGGGTTTCCGAGCGCCGCCACCTGGTTGATAAGCGAGTCGTAGTTGCCCGGCATCGCGATCGTGTTGCGATCGTGTCCCTCGGTGGCGACGTTGAGATCCGTGCCGACGAACACCACCACCAGGTCCGCGCCGATGACGTCACTCAAGGTCTGGGTTGAGCAGCTGGCGGGCGTGGTCGCCGTGGTCGAGGTTCCGCAGGAGTCGTAGGTGATGTTGGCGTTGGGGTTGGCTCTCTTGATCTCCTGTGTGATGCCCTGTAGCGGGCTCACCTGCAGCGTGGGATCGCCCGAGTAGTCCCCGAGCGTGGTGGTGTCCGCCAGATTGCCGAGCACAACCACGTTGTTGAGCTTTGAGGGATCCGCCGGCAACAGCGGCGTGCTCGTGCCCGACACGTTGTCGTTTTTGAGCAGCACCAAGGCGTTGTCGGCGACCTTGCGCGCGAGCGCCTGGTGGGCCTTGCTCTGGATCACGTCCGCCTTGATCCGCGTCCAGGGAACGGCCTTGCGAGGATCGAACTCGCCCGTCTGCATGCGCGTGGTGAGCACATGGGTCAGCGCGTTGTCGATCACGCCCTTGTCGAGGATGCCGGCGTGGATGGCCTGCTCGATGTTCTGCGGTGTGTACTCGGCACCCGTGCAGTTGAGATCGGTCCCGGCGCGCGCGGCGTAGGCCTGCCCGCCGGCGGCTCCCGAGACCTGCTTGCCGGTATGGCGGTTGGTCCAGATGGCGCTCGTGCCGCCGCCGTTCGTGGCCCACCCGGGCGGTGCCCAGTCGTGGCCCGAGGGCGGGTTCTGATAGGTGGTGCCCACCGCGCCGCAGTCGGACGTGGTGTAGCCGTTCTGGCCGTAGGTGCGCTGGGCCAGCTCGTTGACCGTGTAGGTATCCGCCACCGCCGGAGTGCCGTTGACGGCGTTATAGGAAGTCATGAAGCCCGAGACGTGGGCGTGCTCGAACAGGTCCTTGAACTGAGCCGTGTAGTAGTCGCGGATGTTGGCGTCATTGGTCACCGAGTCGTCCGCCTGGCGGTCGTCTTCGACGTTGTTGAGCGCGTAGTGCTTGGCGGTCGAGGCGACCTTGAGGTACTTGGTCAGCGGCTTGCCGGACATCGTCTGGCCCTGATAACCGTCCACGAAGGCGCCGGCCACGCGGCCCATCAGGTACGGGTCCTCGCCGAAGGACTCATCCGTGCGTCCCCAACGCGGATCGCGATCCATGTTCACCGTCGGCGCCCAGTAGGTCAGGTTGCCGTAGTCCTTGGGCGAAGGGCCGAGGTCGTTCTGTGCTTTGTTCCACAGGGAAGGATCGAGGAAGCCGCGGGCCTCGTCGGAGATCGCCGTGGTCTCCTTGTAGACGAGCTGGGGATCCCAGGTCATCGTCGAGGCGAAGTTGGTGGGGAAGCTGGTCGCGTGAACCCCGCCCGTGGCGGTGCCGGGGTTGGTGTCGCCGAACATCGTGTTGACGCCGTGCTGGCCCTCGTTCCAATACCAGTAGGGCTGCATGTGCAGGCTGGGAATCGCGGGGGCGTTGTTGGTGTGGAGCTGCAGCACCTCCTGGGAGAGCGACATGCAGGAGACGAGGTCGGCGGCCCGCTCGGCGAACGTGTAGCGGGTGTTCAGATAGATGGGATGCTTACCCCTGCACTCGTAGGAGGCTTTGGACGTCGAGGCGTGCCGCGCCGCGGAGGCCCTGGCCGCGCCCGAGCTGCGGCGCGCTGCGGTCACCCCAGCGGTGTGCGAGGACCGCCGCGTGGTCGAGACCGCCGATCGGGCCGGAGCGCGTCTGCGCGACGCTGCCGACACGGATACGGGGAGTGCCATCACCATCGCGAGGAGGCCGATGACCACGGCTGGCGGCAGCCACCGCACGCTGACTCGTTTCATGCTCCACCTCTCCTGCCTCGGTCGTGGTGGTCCCGAGGTCCACGGCCAGTTGTCTGGACGTTCGGCTGAGGCGCCGCACCCTACTCCCGAGGTTTCTCCGTGTCAAGGATGAACTTTCCCCGTAACACGCTGGCTTTCTCCGGAGTTCGGAGAAAGCTATGCTCCCCTGCGATGAACAGAGCACCGGGCTCGCTGGAGTCGCTTCGCCTCGTGAACCGCTCACGAGTGCTCGCGGCGCTCCAGCAGCGCGGCCGCGCCAGCCGGGCGGACATCGTGAGGGCCACCGGCCTTTCCCGGACGACCGTCTCGAGCCTCGTCGCCGACCTCCTCGCCGACGGCGTCGTGGTCGAGCAGGCAGACGGGATCGGGCCACCGTCCTCCCCGAACGGTGGGCGACCGGCGACCCTGCTGGCGCTCGATCCCTCCTCCGGGGGCTTCGCCGGCATCGACTTCGGACACGACAGCGTGCGCGTCGTGATCGTGGACCGGGCGGGTGATCTGCTGGCGGACGCCCGCGAGGAGCTCGACGTGGACCACCAAGCGGGGCGCGCGCTGGAGCTGGCGGCGCAGCTGGTGGATCGCCTGCGCGACCGGGCCGGCGTGCCGAGCGAGCGGCTCCTGGGCGTGGGGGCGGCCGTCTCCGCTCCCCTCAGCTCGACGCGAAACGCGTTTGCCTCCCCCCACATCTTCCCTGGCTGGGGCGACGTCGATGTGTGCGGCGCGCTCGCCGCCCGCCTCCGCATTCCGGTCCAGGTGGGCAACGACGCGAACCTGGGCGCGCTGGCTGAGGCCACTTTCGGCGCCGGCCGCGGCCAGCGGAACATCCTCTACGTGATGCTCTCAGCGGGCGTCGGCGCCGGGATTGTTCTCGACGGCCAACTCTATGAAGGGAACACGGGCACCGCCGGCGAGCTCGGGCATGTTGTGGTCGACCCCGGCGGCTCGGTCTGTCGTTGCGGCAACCGGGGCTGTTTGGAGACGGTTGCGGGGGTCAGCGCACTGTGCCAGGCGCTGGAGCACAGCTACGGGTCCGGCGCCACGATCGAGAAGCTGCTCGAGCTGTGCACAGCCGGCGACGTTGGCGCGCTGCGGCTGATCGCCGACGCCGGGCGCGCGCTGGGCCAAGCTCTAGCCGCAATGTGCAGCGTGCTCGATCCCGGCCTGGTGATCCTCGGCGGAGAGCTCGCAGCGGCTGGCGATGTACTGCTCGCCGCCGTCCGTGAACATATCGAGCAGCGGACGTCCGCCGCGACGGGCCATCGCTATGAGGTCATTGCCGGCGCGCTTTCGGACAAGGCCGAGGCGCTTGGGGCGGCCGCACTGGCGATGGTCAATGCCTCGGCTCAGCAGCTCGAAGCCGTAGGCGGCTGAGGACGCGAACGAACGTGAAACTTGCGACCCCGCCCCATCACGACCGCGACCTGAACCACGACAAGGAGGAGCAATGAAGACCAGTCTCGGCATCTGGGCCCTCGGACCGATGATCACCCGCTTTGTGCCGGGGGGTTATCAGCCCGAGCACGGCTATGACTCCGAGCCCGTCGCCGAGAAGGTGCACCGCGCGGTCGAGGGACTGGGGGATTTGATGGACGGGTACGAGTTCCACTACCCCAACGAGCTCTCACCCGCGAACCTGGACGAGGTACAGGCGGCGCTCGGCTCGCACGACATCTTCTGCATCGCGAGCGGTCTACACCTGGACGCCCGCTTCGGTCGCGGGGGGCTGGTGAACCCCGACCCCGCCGTTCGCCGGGAAGCACGGCGGATCCTGGACGAGGCGGCGGACTTTGCCGGCTCGCTCGGCGTGAACCTCATCGTCTGGCCCGGTGGCGAGGGCTACAACTACCCCTTCCAAACGCCGTATGCCGACTCCTGGGGTTGGCTGATCGAGGGCATCGGCGAGGCCGCCGAGAGGTGCGCCCGACACGGGTCGACCCTGCTGCTCGAGCACAAGAACTCCGAGCCGGCGATGAAGGTCCTGATGCGGAACATGGGCATGACCCTGCACGTAATCCACAAGCTGCGCGGCCAGGGGGTCGAGAACGTCAAGGTGAACATGGACTGGCAGCACCTGATCATGAACGGCGAGCACCTGCCCGAATACGCGGCGCTGCTCAGCGCTGAGGGCCTCCTCGGGCACCTTCACGCCAACTCGGGGTGGGGAACATTCGACGACGACAACATTGTTGGTGCGACTGCTTTCCTAGAGACAGTCGAACTCGCGCTCGAGCTGCGGCGGTGCGGCTACGGCTCCGAGGGCGAGCGGCTCGGCTTCGACCTGTATCCGTACACCGAGGACGAGGTTTCAGCCGTGCGTCGCTCGGTGCTGCAGTGGCGCTTCATCGAGTCGGTGGCGGAGCGGATCGACGAAGCCGCCCTGCGTGAGGCGCAGCAGCGCAAGGACGCCCTGCGCGCCTACGAAATCGTGTATGCGGCGCTCGGGGCGTGAGCCGGCAGTTGTAGGAGGCGAGCGTGTCGGGGCCTGCTATGGGAATCGACGTCGGCACCTCCGGCGTCAAGGGCCTGGCGATCGACGAGCGCGGGCACGTGCTGGCGCGCGCCGAATCGTCATATCCGGTCTCAACGCCCCGCCCAGGATTCTCGGAACAGGATCCAGAGACGTGGTGGCAGGCGGCCACGCTGGTACTGACGAAGCTGCGCGATCGGGCGGGAAAGCCCGCGGGAGTGGGGTTATCGGGACAGATGCACGGGCTGGTGGCCCTGGATCGCAATGACCGAGTGCTGCGCCCCGCGATCCTCTGGAACGACCAGCGCACCGCCCGGGAATCCGCTGAGATCGAGGGCATTCTCGGCCTGGAGCGCCTCATCGAGCTGACCGGGAACCGCGCACTTCCGGGGTTTACGGCCCCCAAGCTGCTCTGGCTGCGCCGACACGAGCCGGAAACCTACGCCGCCATCGCGCGCGTGATGCTTCCCAAGGATTACGTGCGGTTGCGCTTGTGCGGTGAGTGTGCGACCGACGTCTCCGACGCCTCCGGGACGCTACTGCTGGACGTGGCGAAGCGGCGATGGTCCGACGAGGTGCTCGGCGCGCTCGGCCTGCCGGGCGACTGGCTCCCTCCGGTGCTTGAGAGCCCCGCGTGCGCCGGTCGCACTGATGAGGGCGTGCCGGTGGCCGCGGGCGCCGGCGATCAGGCGGCGGGCGCCCTGGGCGTCGGGGTCGAGCGGCCCGGGCCGGCGTCGGTTGTCCTCGGGACCTCGGGCGTGGTCTTCAGCGCGTTGCCCGAATACGCTCACGACCCGCAGGGCAGAGTGCATGCCTTCTGTCACGCCGTCCCCGGCACATGGCACGCCATGGGCGTGATGCTCTCAGCCGCCGGCTCGCTGCAGTGGCTTCGCGCCGCGAGCGCGCCTGAGCGCACCTATGACCAGCTGGTAGGCGAGGCAGCATCTTGGCCGCCCGGCACCGAGGGGCTCTTGTTTCTCCCCTATTTGGCGGGCGAGCGCACTCCCCACCCGGACCCCAACGCGCGCGGGGCCTTCGTGGGGTTGAGCGTGCGCCACGACCGCGGCGCCCTGGTGCGGGCGGTGCTTGAGGGGGTCGCGTTCGGTCTGCGTGACTCGCTCGACCTGATCGGTGAGCTCGGCGGAAGGCCGGCACTGGGGAGGATCTCAGGCGGCGGCTCACGCAGCAGACTGTGGCTCGAGATCATCGCCTCGGCGCTCGAGCTCCCGCTCCAGCGGGTCGCCGTCGACGAGGGGGCCGCACTCGGCGCGGCGATCCTGGGCGGGGTCGCGGCGGGCGTGTGGAGCGAAGTGACAGAAGGGATTGCGGCCGCCTTCGAGGCGGGTGAGACGATCGATCCCGTGAGCGAGTGGGTCGAGATCTACGACGAGCAGCGGGAGCGCTACCGCGCGCTGTATCCGGCAATACAACGAATCGTCGCAGCGCCCTAAGTACTGGTCGAGGACCCTGCCGCTGGCTTGGCGCGGGCGTTCCGCTGCTTCAGTGGCACCAGCACGTGCTGGTAGCTGTTGTCCGACCTGCTGACGTGCGGCGCGTGATTGGTCCAGATGCCGAAGTAGTTGTCGCTGATCAGGTTGCCGGAAACCCGGAGGTGAGAGATCTTTGTGACGGCGCTCCAGACCAGGATGCCGACAGTTTGGTGGACGCCGCCATCGCCGTCCCCGGGTCCGCCGGTGATGCCGCCAATCGCGTTTTGCCCCACCACGTTGTCCACGATCACATTGCCGTTCAGGTCTTGGCGGCTTTCGTGGCTGTGCAACGCCACGCCCGGGAGCCCATTGCCGCTGACAACGTTGTCGCTGATCCGGTTGGCGTATGCGGCCGAGCCCGAGAACGCCGCGGCCACCAGGATCCCTGCTCCGGGTAGCTGGACCCCATTGGACTCGGCGACGTTCTGGGCGATCGTGTTGTCGTAGACGCCGCCCACCCGTGGTTGCACCCGCCCGCTGACAGAGACGGCAGCCCGGCTGTGGCTGGCCAGGGTTATCCCGCAGTCGTAGAGGTTCCAGGTCACCTGGTTGTGCGTGATGAAGTTGTGGGCGGCCGGACTCGACTCGTCGGTGAGATAAATCCCGCCGGTGTTATCGGTGACGAGATTCCCCGTCACGCGGGAGTACGAGGTGGAGGCCAGATGGATCGCCTCGCCGCAGCCGCCTGCGCGCAGGTCGACAAAGTATGTGGCCGGTGGCCCACTTTGCAGGTCAACCTGGTGGGACCCGGGCGGTCCGCCCTTTGGTGAGCACTCTCCTGTGAAGTGCTTGTCGAAGTAGCCACGGTCGTTGTGGCTCACCTCATTGCCGGCGATCGTGATGCCGCTCGTGCGCAGCGCAAGGATCCCCTCGTATGTGGCGTTTTTCACTTCGACGCCCAGCACCATCGAGCCCGCCGCACGCGGCCCCGAGATCAGGATGCCGCGCCCATAGCCGCTGGCGTCGATCACCGGCGAGTGCTCGCCTTGGATCGTCAGGCGCTTGGTGAGAATCACCTGCTCCCGATAGGTGCCGCGCTCGACTTTGACCACGGCTCCCGACTGGCCCAGCGCCACCGCGCGTCCGATCGTCCGACACGGTTCGGAGCGCGTGCATCGATGGCTGTTGGAGCCTCCGGGAGAGACGTAAAGGACGGTGGCGGTGGCATTTCCCCCGCCGCATGCCGCTCCAGCTCCTACCAGCCCAGATCCGATCAGGGACCACATCAAGAGCCTGCCGAACCGGCGAAAGGATCGCGCTCGCATCGCCGCATGTGTAGCGGATCAATGAGCCGGCTGGCGCGTGGACTGCGCTCGTAAGCTTTAGTCCGGCCCCGACGTCTCCAAGGTCGCTGCCTGGGACTCATGGGAGGCCACTTATCCCCGCCGATGATCTCCAAAACAGTGGCAGGCCGCCAGTCGGCCCGGGCAATCTGCATAGGTGCCGTCCTTCTGGCCGCAACCGCGTGCCAGGCGGGGTGCGGTTCAGCGACCCGGTCGCAGTCCGCAGTCCAGAGCTCGACGAGCAACCCGGCAGGGCTTCCCAGAACCGTTCGTGTCTCCGGCTATTCCGTGACCGCTGCATGCAGCGGTCCTGTGAGCGCGACCAGGCCCACGGTCGTTCTGCTGCCTGGCCTAACGACGCCGTTGACCACGTTCACCTTCATCCAGACCCAACTCAGCAGGCGCACCAGGGTGTGCTCAATTGATCGGCCCGGCGAGGGCACGAGCTCGGAGCCTCGGACCAACCAAACCCTTGCCGGCAGCGCCGCCATCCTGCACCAGCTGCTGGCCAGGCTCGAGGTGTCGGCTCACGGAGTCGTTCTGGTTGGCCACTCTCTCGGTGGTCTGATCGCGGCCAAGTACGCCTCTCAATATCGCGGAACCCACCAGGTGAAAGCACTGGTTTTGCTCGATGCGACTCCGCCCGGTCTGCCGGCGAGCGCTTTGCGCTTGATACCGCCCGGGGCTCGGGGACCCGCGGGCCAGTATCGGAGGGCGACGGCGGCCTTCCGCTCAGGTGAGGATCAAGAACGACTTGTGCTGAAGAGCGCACCCATACCGCCGATCGGGGACGTCCCCCTGATCGTGGTGCAGCATGGCCGCCCGATCTTCACGGGGGTGAGCGGGTATGGGCGCCAACTGCAGAAGATCTGGTCAGAAGGTCAGCGTGCGTGGCTGCGCCTGTCACCGCGGAGTCGGATGGTGATCGCCCGCAAGAGCGGCCACCTCATATATCTAAACCAGCCTTCCCTGACCCTCCGGTTGATCCAGCAGGGACTATCAGAAGCGGGCTAGATGAGACATCGCCCGACGAGAGGCACGAACATCTGCCTTCTGGCGGCATGCGATGTCTCATTGCTGGTACGCTGGCGCCGCCGACATACCAGCCGAATCACCGGTCATCCGTGGCCGGGGAGCGGGGGAACCAACAGCGATCGGCACAGATCGCATGGGGCGAAGCGTCGCAGCTCGCGGCGTAGCGCTAGAGCGCTAGCCCGTCAGCTAACTCCGCAGGCTTCCACCCAGTCGAAGGGAGCGTTGTGGGCTGTTCCATGACCGATTTCACCGAATCCGCGCTGCACGATGACTGGCTTTCCAACCCGCCGGGGGGCGCTATGATCCCCAGCCTCTTGGGGGCGCTCTGCGCGCTCGCGCGGGGTGGCCGAGCACTCAACCTCAGAAAGGGGCAGTCGTGACGATCTCGATGCCTGCATCCATCAAGCGCCTGGGCGGCGCGCTGCTCCTATGCACGGGCATATTGGCGTGCCTGCTGGCGATCACTCCGGCCGTGGCCGGCGCGAAAGGCGGCAAGAAATGCAGCGCTCCGAAGAGCGCGTGGAAGTTTGCCTCCACCAAGATTCGCCCCGCCCGCATTCACGTCTGCACGCGCAAGCACGGCACCGCTCCCGGCGTGGTCCTGCTCGGCCCCTTCCACAATGCGCAATTCGGCGGCTTGGTCGGTCAAGCGGGCGCGCTGATGGTTGACCAGGGCGGCAACCCGGTGTGGTTCCACCCTGCGCCGAAGAACGAGCAGGCTTCAAATGTTGAGATCCAGCCTTACGGCTCGAGCCACCAGCCGGCGCTGACCTTCTGGCAGGGCGAAATCGCGATCCCGCCCAAGGTCCCGGCGACGAAACTGCCCCCGGGTTCGCCGATCAAAGGTTCCTTCCTCGTCTACAACGACCACTACAAGCAGGTCAGGACGATCAAGGCCCAGGGGAAGGGCTGGATCACCGACTTCCACGAGCTGATCCTCACGAAGCCCACCGCGCAGCACAAGCAGGGCACGGCGATCTTCTTCGCAGCCAAGAAGGTTCACGCCAAGCACTCCTACGAGGACCAAGAGGTGCAGGAGCTCGATTTGGCGACGAACAAGCTCATCCTCACCTGGGATGTCGCCAAGCACGTGCCGCTGAGTGCATCGCGCGTGCGTGCGCCCAGAAAGGGCGTGTGGGACGCCTACCATGCCAACTCGATCAGCATCGCGAGCAGCGGTGACAGCCTGGCGTCGCCCGGTGACTTGCTGGTCTCGCTGCGCAACACCTGGGGCGCCTACGACGTCAACCCCTCGTCGGGCGCGATCCGCTGGAAGCTGATCAACGGCAAGGGCTCCAAGTACAAGGTCTCCGGCAAGGCGCGCTTTTACTGGCAGCACGATGTGCGCTTCGCAGGCAAGAACAAAATCAGCATGTTTGACGACGGCTGCTGCAACCTGGGCGTGAGCGGTCCCGAGCATGCCGCCCGCGGCCTGGTCCTCAGCCTCAGCAAGGGGCGCGCCTCGGTCTCGAAGCAGTACCACCATCCGAGCACGAGCGAGGTCCCAACGGGCGGCAACGTCCAGTTCCTGCCCAAGGGACACACCTTCATCGGCTGGGGCCAGTCGTGGTTCTACTCCGAGTACGCAGGACCCAAGTCGATGGTCTACGACGCCGCCATGCCCAAACCTGACATGTCCTACCGGGCCTTCAAGGCGCAGTGGACGGGGACGCCGAGCTACGGCCCCGCATTCGTCGTGCGCAAGGGCAAGGTCTACGTGTCCTGGAACGGGGCGACCGGCGTCTCGAAGTGGCGCGTGCTTGCCGGCAAGTCCAAGAGCAAGCTCATGCGCGCGGCGGCGGCAAAGCGGTCGGGCTTCGAGACGGCAATCCGTACCAAGGCCCATGGCCCCTACTTCCAGGTGGAGGCCCTGAACGCCAAGGGCAAGGTCGTTGGTAAGTCAGGCATCAAGAAAGTGTCCGGCTGAGGCCGGGCCGCAAACCATCAGGAGAGAGAACACATGAAACTGATCGGAGCCGGACTTCCGCGGACGGGGACGCTGTCGCAGAAGGTCGGGCTGGAGATCCTGGGCTACGGGCCCTGTTACCACATGGTCAACGTCCTCGCCAACCTGGACCTCTGCGACCAGTGGCGACAGGCGGTCGACGGTGATGGGCAGTGGGATCAGATCTTCGAGGGGTTCGAGTCGACGGTCGATTGGCCGGCCTCGTTCTGCTACCGCGAGCTGATGGAAACCTACCCCGACGCGAAGGTGCTGCTGAGCGTTCGCGAGAGCACAAGCTGGGCGCGCAGCATGCGCGAGACGATCTGGGGAGTCATCTACGGCGAAAACGTAGTTCGCTACCTGTCGGACGCCCGCTGCGAGGTCGACGCCAAATGGCGCGGCTACATCGACCTGATGAAGGAGATGTGGGAGCGCAGTGGCCTCATGGAAGGCGTCGACACCAGCGAACAGTTCATGGCCGACGCGATGGAGCGCTACCACGAGGAGGTCAAGGCAACCGTGCCCTCCGACCGACTACTCGTCTGGTCCGTGAAGGACGGCTGGGAGCCGCTGTGCGAGTTTCTCGGGACATCCGTCCCCGAGATGCCCTTCCCGCATCTAAACGATGCGAAGGAGTTCGGCGATCGCGTCGTCGACGGCGCGCTGCTCACGCTACAGCAGTGGCGGGCCACGACCCGCGAAGAGCCCACGGGCGCCGCGCCCTCAGGTAAGGGCGAGGAACCCGTGGGGGCCTCCTCCGGCGAGGGCTAGTAGCCCTGCGGGGGCGGCTTATGGTTGTGGTGAGAGCCCGTTGTGGGCGGCGGCGGTGACGTCGTCGTGGTCGGAGGCGGCGCAGGCGTCGTCGTGGTCGGTGTGGCCGGCGCAGGCGAGCTAGTGGTCGGCGTCGGAGTGGCAGGCGCGTTGCTCGTCGTCGGCGTGGCGGTCGTGGTCGGACTCACTGCGACCGCCGTCGAAGCCTTGTGTGCCTTCTTGTGGTGGTGCACCTTCTTCTTGTGCACCTTTTTCTTCGCCTTGTGGTGTGTGGTCGCCTTGTGCGTGTCGGCGGCGAGATGCTGCTTGGCCTTGTGCGTGCTCGAAGAGCCGCCACAGCCGGCCACCGCCACCGCCGCAGCAACCATGGTTACGAGTGCTCGCTTCATAGCCCCCCTTTGGTCGCTTGAGGACGTTTACTCCGGTCGAGCGATATTACAGCAGACCGCTTCGACTGTTCGCAGGCTACCCTGCTCTCATACGAGGCGCACGCGTCGCCTCGTGAGTCGTCAACATGCACGTAATCTGGGGAGCTTGTGGCGAGGGCGAGGGGTCAGGCCGGGGCCTACCTTTGCCCTTGCACCTGCAGCTAGCTGAAAGGGATGGTTGATGCACCAGCGGGATGAGGTCGCGCAGCGGGCCGGGGACGAGGCAGAGGGGCCGCTGGACGGAATCGCGGAGGCCGGCGGCGCGGTTGCCGACGCGATCCGCCCCGGCGACAGCATGGACGCCGAGCTCGAGCCGCCCGGCAGGCGGCGCTGGCTGCGCCGCCGCTCCGGGGGTGGGGGCAGCGATGTGCGGTTCGGATCGCGCGAGCTCTGGTTGCTGGGCGTCTGCTGCGTCGCCCAGTTCATGGTCATCCTGGATCTCAGCATCGTCAACGTGGCGTTGCCGTCGATCCAATCCGCCCTGAACTTCTCCTCGGGCGAGCTGCAGTGGGTGATCGACGCCTACACGATTGCCTTCGCAGGCTTCCTGCTGCTGGGTGGGAGGGCGGCGGACCAGCTCGGCCAGCGGCGGGTGTTCGTCGCGGCGCTGGTGCTGTTCGCCGCCACATCGCTTGTCGGTGGCGCGTCGGTCGACAAGCAGATGCTGATCGCCGCACGCGCGGTCCAGGGGTTCAGCTGCGCGTTCATGGCCGCCTCTTCGCTGGCGATCATCACCTCCTCGTTCCCGCCGGGGCCGAAACTCCACCGCGCGATCGGACTGTGGGCCGCCATGAACGGCGCCGGCGGAGCCGCCGGGACGCTGTTCGGCGGAATCATCACCCAGGAGCTCAGCTGGCGCTGGATCCTCCTGATCAATCCTCCGATCGGTATTGCCGCCGCACTCATTGGCTGGCGGCTGGTGTCGGACATTCGCCGCCGTCGCGAGGGCAGCTTTGACCTCGCGGGGGCGCTCACGCTGACCATCGGCCAGATGGTGTTGGTGTATGGCGTGGTCGAGGCCGGGCTGCGCAGCTGGCACGCGCCGCTGGCGATCGGCCCAATCATTGGCGGCCTCGCCCTGCTGATGCTCTTCGGCGTGATCGAGTCCCGCCTGGCCTCCGAGCCCTTGATCCCCTTCAAGGAATTCACCCGGCCGCTGCGGACCGCGAACGCGATCGTGCTCCTGTTCAGCGGCGCGCTGTTCGTGATGTGGTACCTGAGCTCGCTGTACCTACAGCAGGTGCTAGGCCTTTCGCCGCTGCATGCGGGGCTGACCTTCCTGCCGATGGCGCTCATGATCATGCTGGTCGCTTCGCGAGCCGGCAAGCTCGTCGGCCGGTTCGGTGTGCGCGCGGTGCTCTGCAGCGGCCTCGTGATGATGACCGCCGGGCTGCTGCTATTCACGAAAATCGCCGCCAGCGGAAGCGCGATCGTGTACGTGATAGTGCCCGGGCTGCTGACGGCGGCGGGCATTGCCCTCTCGATCGTGCCCTCCACGATCCTCGCCACCCAAGGCGTCAAGCAGGGTCAGGCCGGACTGGCCTCGGGACTGGTCAACACCTCGCGCCAGATCGGTGCCGGGCTGGGAATCGCGGTCCTGATCACGCTGGCGACGTCGATCTCGAGCAACCTGATCGGGAACGGTCACCCCGTCCCGCAGGCGCTGACCGACGGATTCCGCGTCGGCTTCTACATCAGCGCGGGGCTGACCGCGGCGGCCGCGCTCGCGACGCTCGTCTTCGTTCCCAGGATCAGAGCTGCAGCGTCTGCCGCGCCGCTGGTGGTCCGCTCGGCGCTGGGAATCGGCGTGGCCGTGGTGATCGGCGGCTTCGTCGCGCTGGACTTCGGCGTCGGCGGCTCGCACGGCGCCCCGCTCGGCGCCTACACGAAACAGGGCGCTTACACGTTCGTTTCCGCGCCGAGGCTCCATCCGCCGAAGGCCATAGCGGATGTCACCCCGCTCCATACCTCGGAGCTGGCTCCCGGGTACATCTTCCTCGGCAACTTCTACAACACCACCTACCCGCCGATGATCGGCCAGAGCGGGCCGCTGATCCTCGACGATCACCTGCAGCCGGTGTGGTTCAAGGCGGTGTCGCAGAAGGACGTGTCCTCGAACTTGAGCCTCGAGACCTACCACGGCAAGCCGGCGCTGAGCTGGTGGCAGGGCACGATCACCAACACCGGCGAAACGCTCACCGGCGAGGACGTGGTCGTCAACCAGCACTACCAGCGCGTCGCCACCCTGGTGGGCAAGGACGGCTGGGTGCCGACGGTCCACGAGATGATCATCCGCGGCAACGACGCCTGGGTGACCGTGAACAAAAACCTGCCCATGGACCTGTCCAAGTACGGCGGCGCTTACAACGGCTCGATGATCGACTCCGCGGTCCAGGAGTACAACCTCAAGACCGGCAAGCTGCTCTACACCTGGGACGCGCTCAAGCACATTCCGCTGAGTGACTCGCAGGCGACCCTGCCCACCAACGGCTTCCCCTGGGACGCCTACCACATCAATTCGATTCAGCTACTTGGCCAAGGCCAATTGCTGGTGTCGATGCGGGATGTCTGGGCCGTCTACAAGGTGGACATCAAGACCGGGCGCATCATCTGGACGCTCGGCGGCCCTCACTCGAGCTTCAAGTTCGGCCCCAGTGCGTTCTTCTCCTGGCAGCACGATGTGCGCGCCTATCCTGGGACCTCGCTGGTCACGATGTTCGACGACCACTGCTGTCAGGAGACGGGCGGTGGCACATACGTCTCGCCATCCGCGCCCTCGCGTGGACTGGTGCTGAAGCTCAACACGAGCACGCACACGGCCTCACTCGTGACCCAGTACAGCCACGGCAAGAATTTCGATGCTCAGTACATGGGCGACCTGGAACCGCTTCCGGGCGGCGACGAGTTCGTCGGCTGGGGCTCCGAGCAGAATTTCACCGAATACACCGCCTCGGGACACATGGTTCTCGACGCGTACCTGCCCTTCCCGGACATCACCTACCGCGCGACGGTCGAGCCATGGGTGGGCCTGCCCCTCTATCCGCCCGCGGGCGCCGCCCTGCGCAGGAACGGCAAGACCACCGTCTATGCGAGCTGGAACGGCGCCACGCGCGTCCTATCCTGGAAAGTCCTGGGCGGTTCTGGCGCTGGGAGCCTTCGCCCGGTCGCAGCCGTTGCGAAGCGAGGGTTCGAGACCCGGATCACGGTGCCTTCTAGCGACACCACCTTCCGGGTCGAGGCGCTCGACGGCCACGGGCGGGTGATTGGGACTTCCAAGCAGTTCAGGGCGGCCGGGTGAAATCTGCGACCCAGCAATCCTGAGGCCCATAGGAGAAAGTAGTCACTAATGGAAGTGAGATCTGGAGTGGAAATGAGAAGCACCTCGCCTGAGCCGCAATCGCGCGCTCCTGGGGGCGGGCAGGCGCTCGCGATGCCTTCCTCCTACTCGGCACCGGAATCCAATGGAACGTTGCCGGCCGCGCGCCTCACCCACCTCCAACGACTGGAGGCGGAGAGCATCTACATCATGCGCGAAGTCGTCGCGCAGGCTGAGAACCCGGTGATGCTGTATTCGATCGGCAAGGACAGCTCGGTCATGCTGCACCTTGCGCTGAAGGCCTTCCATCCCGGCAAGCCCCCCTTCCCCTTCCTGCACGTCGATACGACCTGGAAGTTCCGGGAGATGTACCAGTTCAGGGATTGGATCGCGCAGGAGCACGGCCTCGACCTGATCGTCCACATCAACCAGGAAGGGGTGTCGCAGGGGATCAACCCCTTCACGCACGGATCCGCCGTGCACACCGACGTGATGAAGACGCAGTCCCTCAAGCAGGCCCTCGAGAAGTACGCATTCGACGCGGCCTTCGGCGGGGCGCGGCGCGACGAGGAGCGCTCGCGGGCCAAGGAGCGGGTTTTCTCCTTCCGTTCCGCACAACATCGCTGGGATCCGAAGAACCAGCGGCCCGAGCTGTGGCGCCTCTATAACGCGCGCAAGCGCAAGGGCGAGTCGATCCGCGTCTTTCCGCTCTCTAACTGGACCGAGCTCGATGTGTGGCAGTACATCCTGCTGGAGCGGATCCCGATCGTGCCCCTCTACTACGCCAAGGAGCGCCCCATCGTGGAGCGCGACGGCGCGCTGATCATGGTCGACGACGACCGCATGCCGCTGGAGCCCGATGAGCAGCCGGCGATGCGGAGGGTTCGCTTCCGGACGCTCGGCTGCTATCCGCTCACCGGCGCCGTCGATAGCGACGCGGAGACGCTCGAGGCGATCGTGTGGGAGATGATGATCGCGCGTACCTCGGAGCGGCAGGGGCGCGTCATCGACCACGATCAGGACGCCTCGATGGAGCGCAAGAAGCAGGAGGGGTACTTCTGATGGCACTCACCGAGCCGCGTCCCAAGGATCTCACGGCGCACGTCAACGCCGAGCAGCAGGGAGACCTGCTGCGCTTCGTCACCTGCGGCAGCGTCGATGACGGCAAGAGCACCATGATCGGCCGCCTGCTGTACGAGGCGGGTCTGCTGTTCGAAGACCAGCGCCAGGTGCTCGAGTCAGATTCCCGCCGTATAGGCACCCAGGGCGGGGCGCTCGATTACGCCCTGTTGCTGGACGGGCTCGCGGCGGAGCGCGAGCAGGGGATCACCATCGACGTGGCCTACCGCTACTTTCAAACCGAGCGGCGGAAGTTCATCGTCGCCGACACGCCGGGGCACGAGCAGTACACGCGCAACATGGTCACGGGCGCCTCGAACGCCGACTGCGCCGTCCTGCTGCTGGACGCGCGCAAGGGCACGCTGACCCAGACCCGCCGGCACACGTACATCGTCTCGCTGCTCGGTGTGCGCCACGTCGCGGTGGCGATCAACAAGCTCGATCTGGTCGGCTACTCGGAGAGCCGCTTCAGCGAACTGGAGGCGGAGTGCCGTGACTTCGCAGATCGCGTCGGCCTGGCGGAGGTCACCTGCATCCCCGTCTCGGCGCTGCACGGGGACAACATCGTCAGCCGAAGCCCGAACACGCCTTGGTACGAGGGCCCCACCCTGCTCGACTACCTGGAGAACGTCGAAGTCGACGAGGACCGCCTGCAGCGCCGTCCATTTCGCATGCCGGTGCAGTGGGTAAACCGGCCCAGCCACTCCTTCCGCGGATTCTCGGGCATGATCGCGGGCGGCATCGTCGCGGCCGGCGACCGGATCGTGGCCCTGCCCTCGCGGCGCGAGACCACCGTGGAGCGGGTGGTCACCTACGACGGCGACCTGGAGCGGGCGGTGGCGGGCCAGTCGGTCACGCTCACGCTCGCCGACGAGATCGACATCAGCCGCGGCGAGGTCATCGCCGACGTCGACGAGGCGCCGCGCGTCGCGGACCAGTTTGAGGCCACCCTCGTATGGATGGCGGAGCAGCCGCTGCTGCCCGGACGCAACTACCTGATGCGCGTGGGCACGAGCGCGGTCGGAGCGACGATCGCGCCCCTCAAGTACCGCATCGATGTTCATTCGCTCAAGCGGATCGCCGCCGAAAAGCTGGATCTCAACGAGATCGGCGTGGGCGAGCTGGAGCTCGACCGCCCGATCGCCTTCGATCCCTACAGCGAGAACCGCGACATGGGTGGTTTCGTGCTGATCGACCGCATCACCAGCCAGACCGTAGGCGCGGGGATGCTCAACTTCGCGCTGCGCCGCTCGCACAACGTGCAATGGCAGAGCATCGACGTGGACAAGGCGGCGCATACCCGTCTGAAGGGGCACCGTCCGTGCGTCGTGTGGATGACAGGGCTCTCGGGCGCGGGCAAGTCGACGATCGCGAACCTGGTCGAGCGCCGGCTGCACAGCCTCGGCTGCCACACCTACCTGCTCGACGGCGACAACGTCCGCCATGGACTCAACAAGGACCTCGGCTTCACCGATACCGACCGCGTCGAGAACATCCGGCGCATCGCCGAGGTGGCAAAGCTCATGGTTGACGCCGGACTGATCGTGATCACCTCGTTCATCTCACCCTTCCGCTCAGAGCGCCGCACCGCGCGCGAGCTGCTCGAGGAAGACGAGTTCATCGAGGTGTTCGTGGACGCGCCGCTCAAGGTCGCGGAGGCCAGGGATCCCAAGAACCTTTACGCCAAGGCGCGCCGCGGCGAGATCGTCAACTTCACCGGCATCGACTCGCCATACGAGCCCCCGGAGTCGCCCGAGGTCCACATCGAGACCACCGAGGGGACCGCGGAGGAGGCCGCCGAGCGGCTTGTGGAGGAGCTGCGGCAGCGCCGCGTCCTCGATCCGGAGTGAGTATGTCCACCCGATCCGGAGTGAGCGTGGACCCCGTCTCGCTAGAGGAGCTCTGCGCGCTGGTGCGCGCCGCCGGGCAAGCCGTGATGGAGGTGTACGCGGGGTCCTTCACAGTTGACCGCAAGGGCGACGGCTCACCCGTGACCGAGGCGGACAGGCGCGCGGAAGAGATCATCCTCGCAGGGCTCGATCGCCTCTCCCCGGGGCTGCAGGTTATCTCCGAGGAGGCGGCCGAGCATGCGGACGGGGCGCTTTCGTGGAACGGCCAGGGGCGGCCGCCAGCGTTCTGGCTCGTGGACCCCCTCGACGGGACAAAGGAGTTCGTCTCGCGCAATGGCGAGTTCACGATCAACGTGGCGCTGATCGAAGACGACGCGCCCGTGCTGGGGGTGGTCCTGGCGCCCGCGGTCGAGCGGCTGTTCGCGGCCAGCGAGCAGTTCGGGGCGATCGTCGAGGACGTCGCCGGTCGACGGCCGGTGGCGGCGCGTGCGACGCCCGCCGAGGGCGCAACCATCGTCTCGAGCCGTTCCCACGGAGACCCTAAGGCGCTCGAGCGCTTCGCCGACGGCCGCCAGATCGCGGCCCGGGTGAGCGCGGGCTCCTCGCTCAAGTTCTGCCTCCTGGCCGCTGGGCAGGCGGACCTTTACCCGCGGTTCGGCAGGACGATGGAGTGGGATACCGCCGCGGGGGACGCGGTCCTGCGGGCCGCCGGAGGAAGGGTCACCAACCTCTCGGGGAGCGTCCTGCGCTACGGCAAGCCGGGGTTCGAGAATCCCCACTTCGTGGCCTACGGGCGCGACTGAGTAGGCCGTGGCCCGCCGCGACTGAGTGGCCGCCGTTATCGCGCCTAGGACGCCGTCGCCGCCACGGCTTCCGCGAGCCGTTTGACGTCGTCTGCCGTCGTGTCCCAGGAGCACATGAAGCGGACCTCGCTCAGCCGCTCGTCCCAGGTATAGAAGTCGAATTGCTCCTGTAGGCGCGCGACCGCCCCCTCGGGCATGGTCGCGAAGATCGCGTTCGCCTCCACTGGGTGGGTCAGCTCGACCCCCGGAACGTCCCTGATCCCCGCCGCCAAGCGGAGCGCCATGGCGTTCGCGTGCGAGGCGAGCGAGCGCCACAGCTCATCCTCGAGCAGCGCTTCGAACTGAGCCGCCAGGAAGCGCATCTTGGAGGCGAGCTGAAGCGACTGCTTGCGCAGGTACTCGAATCCCAGAGCGAGCTCCTCGCGCATGAACACGACCGCCTCGGCGCCCAGCAGGCCGTTCTTTGTCCCGCCGAACGAGAGCACGTCGACGCCCAGCGCGCTACTCGCCTCGGCCAGCGTCGAGCCGAGCGCCGCGGCAGCGTTGCCGAGCCGCGCCCCGTCCATATGCAGGAGCAGCCCGCGGGCGTGGGCCAAATCCGCGATCGCCGCGACCTCCCTCGGCGCGTACAGGGTGCCGAGCTCGGTCGATTGCGAGATCGAGACGACACGCGGCTGGACCGCGTGCTCGTCGCCGAGGCGCACGATCAGGCGCTCCACGCTCACGGGATCGAGCTTTCCATGCGCACCCGGCGCGCTCAACAGCTTGATCCCAGCGATCGCCTCCGGCGCGCCGGCCTCATCCACGTTCAGATGGGCGCTCGAGGCGCAGATGGCCGCCTCCCACGGACGGCAGCAGGCCCGCAGCGAGAGCACGTTCGCGGCGGAGCCACCCCAAACGAGAAACGGGCGCGCATCGGCACCGAACTGCGCTCGCAAAAGCGACTCCACATGTTCCGTGTACGGGTCGTGGCCGTAACCGAAGGCGTGACCGGTGTTGGCCGCGCGGATCGCTTCCAGCACAGCGGGGTGCACGCCGGCGGCGTTGTCGGAGGCGAAGCCCCGCGCGCTTGCGCGCTGCGCAGCGCTCACGCCGCGAGCTTGCTGGTCCGGCTGCTCACCCCGGCCAGCTTCGCCTTGAGCTGCGAGTAGAACAGCGAGAGCGGGAACTCGTCCTCGAGCACGAGATCGATGTAGGCCCGGGGATCCTCGGTCTCCTCGAAGTCCCGCGCAGCGGCGGTCCAGCCGGAGCCCGCGGCAGGGGTGACGTTAGCCGCGACGAGATCGTGGGCGGCAGCCCAATGAGCAAGCTTTGAGCGATCGATGCCGGCGCGATAGAGCTCGCCGATCTCACGGCCCAGCTCGCGTACCCCATCCGCGACATGCGGCCAGTCGATAGTCAGCCGATTATCCGTCCAGTGCAGGTAGCCATGGCGATGCAGATAGGCGAACAGCAGCTGGCCGCCGAGCCCGTCGTAATTGCGGACCCGCGAGCCCGTGATGGGGAAGCGCAGCAGGCGGTCCAGGAGGATCGCGTACTGCACATGCCGGGCAAAACCGAGCTCGGGCTCGAGCTCGACCGCCTGGGCGAACGCGCCCAGATCGCAGCGCAGCTCCTCCAAGGAATACATCCAGTACGGCGCCCGCTGGCGGATCATGAAGGGGTCAAAGGGAAGATCCCCGTGGCTGTGATTGCGGTCGTGGATCAAATCCCAGAGGATGTATGCCTGCTGCGAGAGCACCGGACTGGCGAGGAGGCAGGCGGCGGCCGGAGGGAGGTTGAGCCGCAGTAGTTTCGACGCTGCCCCGGCTACACGCCGCAGTCGCTCCGCCTCGCGGTCGCAAAAGATCGCCCCGAAGTTGTTGGGCGGCCGCTCCGCGGTGGAGATCATCTCCGGGAAGAGCACCGCGCACTCGCTGTCGTACCCGCGCGTGCCTTCGACGAGTTCCACGGGCACGAACTTCTCGTTGTCATAGCGCGCGCGCTCGAGCTCGGCGATCCACTCCGGCCAGGGAACGCGCACGATCAGCGCTTCGAACGTCGTCTCCCGCGGTCCGTTCTGCTTGTACATCGGGAAGAAGGCCAAATTCTCGATGCCGTCCCTGCGATCGCGCTCCGGGCGAAACTCCTCCAGCGCGCGCGTGAAGTCGGGCCTGCCGAACCCGCCGCTCGCCCAGGCGCGCAGATCCGAGATGGCCGCCTCGATGTACGCCCGCTGGTGCGAGAGGCGCCGCTTCAGCCGCTCGAGCGCCGCGACGATCTGATCGACGTGGTGCCCCGCCGCTTGCGGATCTCCGGCGAGCGAGCCGTCGGCGGCCTGCAGGCCCGCCAGGGCATTGGTCTCCTCACGCAGCCGGGCCCAGGAGAGGTCGTCCTTGGCGCTGACGCCGCCTTGGCGCGCCGACGCGCTCTCGAGCGCAGCGCCGCCCGCCAGCCAGTAGACGATATTGACCCACAGGGTGCGATGGTCGAGCTGACCGATGCAGTCATCGCCAAAGAGGTCCGAGTCGCCGACCACGACGATCCTGCCCTCGCCATGCTCGGCCGCCACGATCAGGGGTGCGCCAGGAGACGAGGCGCTCGAGTGGGCGCGGGCCAGTACGCGCGCGCCATTTGCAGAGATCGTGGTGGCGCGGTACAGACAGGCGGACCCCACGCCGGCCAGGACGTCGCCGCCACTCCCCCCGGCTCCTTTGTGGAGCTCGGCCAGGATCCAGCTGGGAGCCGAGACGAAGTGTTCGTAATCCTGGACGGTGCTGTTCTCGAGCGCGATCCCGAAGCGGCCAAGCAGCTCGTTGACGTTGCTGCCGTACTTGTCCTGCTCGGTCTCACCGAGCAGGAGCAGGCCGCCGCCCCCGCGCACGAAGTGCTCGATCGACTCGATCTCCTCCGCGGTGAGCCGGGGCGAGCCCGCTCCGGTGGTCCGCTCCCACTCCGAGTCGGACGGATGCGCGATCACGAGCACGTCGTGGGCGCCCAACAGCTCGGGGGCGAGCGGTTGGTCCTCATTGGCGGACACGACGAACTCGCTCCGGCGCAGTGCGATGGCTGCTCGCTCGAGCGAGGCGTCGCCCGGATGAGCAGGCTGCATCGCGGCCGCCAGCTGGGGCCGGATGGTCCAGGCTTCGCTGTGTGCCTCGTCGAACAGCACACGGGCAAATAAAGGGGTCATGTGCATCCAGGTTAAACGTCCGCCGCTCGGTTGTCGATGCCGATTTGCATGTATCTTCCGCAAGAGAACAAACAATGGACGCGTCAGATCGCAAGATAATTGCGCTATTGCTCGAAGATGGTCGGCGAACATACGACGACATCGCGGGGCACGTGGCGCTCTCCGCGCCGGCCGTCAAACGCCGCGTCGACAAGCTGCGCGTCCGCGGCGCGCTGCGCGGTTTCACCGCCGTCGTGGACCATGCCGCGTTAGGCGAGCGCACCGAGGCGCTGATCGAGCTGTTCTTCGCGCCCGGGACCCTGCTGAGCGGGGTTGCCGCCACCCTGCACGAGCATCCGGAGGTGGTCGAGGCATGGAGCGTGACGGGTGAGGCCGATGCGATCGCGCGCGTGCGCACGCAGGACAATGCGGACCTCGAGCGCCTGATCATGGACCTCCAGCGTGACGGGCACGTGCAGCGGACGCGCTCCCAGGTAGTGCTCTCCCGCTTGGTCAGCCGATAAGGAAGCACAAACTTCTAAGAAACCGCTCACGTTCGTCTTGAGATACCGCTGAGCCGGGTCGGATAGAAGATCATCATGCGCGAGTTCTCCCAGACCCGGGCCGGGGGGTGAGGCGGGTCTCCCGCAAACGGCGCCTATGCGGATCGCGCTTATAACCGAGGTCTTCCTGCCGGCGGTCGACGGCGTCGTAACGCGGTTGCGCCGTACGCTCGAGGAGCTCCAGCGCCATGGCGATGAGGTGCTGGTGGTGGCGCCGGCAGGCGGTCCTGACTTCTACGCCGGGGCGAGAGTCGTCGGCATTCCCGGGCTGCGCGTCCCCTTTTACCCGGATGGCAGCGGTTACCCCGAGAAGCGCGTCTCGCTGCCGATCCCTCAGCTGCGCACGGCACTCGACGCATTCGGCCCCGAGGTGGTCCACGCGATCAACCCCTTCCTGCTCGGTGCGGGCGCGGTGCGCTACGCACATCGCCGTCGCATCCCGCTGGTCGCCTCCTATCACGCCAACATCGCGGCCTATTCCCAGTACTACGGTCTGGGCGCGCTCGAGGCGCTCGGCTGGCGCTACGTCATCTGGGTGCACAATCACGCCGACGTCAACCTGTGCACCTCGGCAGCGACGCTGGAGGCGCTGCGTGCGCGCGGCATCCAGCGGCTCGCGCTGTGGCCGTACGGCATTGAGAGCGACCGTTTCTCGCCGCGCTGGGCTACGCACGAATGGCGGGAGCGCCTGAGTGGCGGCCATCCGGAGCGCGTCATCGTCCTCTGCGTCGGGCGGCTTGCCAAGGAGAAGTCGCTCCACCGCCTGGAGCCGGTCGTCCGCCGCGTGGAGGGGATCTCGCTGGCGATCGTAGGGGATGGCCCCGAGCGCGCCGCGCTGGAGCGGGCGTTCGCCGGGACCACGACGACATTTTTGGGCCTGCTATCGGGCGAGGAGCTCTCGCGCGCGTACGCGTCCGCCGACGCGTTCCTGTTTCCGTCAGACTCGGAGACACTCGGCATGGTGATCCTCGAGGCCCACGCGGCCGGGCTGCCCGTTGTCGCGGCGGACACCCCGGCCGCGAGAGAGCTCGTCCACGACGGCATCGACGGGCTGCGCTACGACGCCAAGGACACCGACGCGCTGACCGGCGCGGTGCGAAGGCTGGCCCAGGACCGACAGCTTCGCCAGGCCATGGCCACAGCCGCCCCCGACGCTGTTGCGGGGGCGAGCTGGCGAGAGGCCACCGAGGCTTTGCGCGCGAACTACTTCGCCGTTACGGGCACGCAGCCGCTCGCCGACGGACACCGGCCCTTTACCGAAGCGACCGTTTCGCCCGCCGCCTCGGCGACGGTGATCCCGTGAACGCCGCGCGCGCCGATCTTCACGCCGGCGGCCGCCGCCGTCGAGGCGGCCATCGCGGACGCGGTTGGCTCGCCGTGCTCATCGCGGTGGCGATCCTGGTGGGCCTGGTGGTCCTGGCGATCACGAAGCTCGACCCTAAGGTCATCGGTCATGCGCTTGCGCACGTCAACGGCGGCTGGACGCTGCTCGCGCTCGGGCTGATGGCGGCCGCGTTCCTGGCGCGCGCAGAGTCGTGGCACGCCGTGCTGCTGGCCGCGATCAGAAGCAAGCGCGGCCGGGACGCGGACCTGGGAGAAAACCTCGACCGCGGCACCGTCACCAGGGCGCTGTTGATCGGCATGGCCGGCTCATCCGTCGCCCCAGGGCGACTGGGCGAGGCCGCGCGGGCGTGGGTGGTGGCCCGAAGGCTCGGCCAGCCCTCGCGCAGCTTCGCGCTGGTGCTGGGCACCGTGGTCTCGCAGGTGTTCCTCAATCTCCTGGCGCTCGGCATCCTCGCCGTGGTCGCCGTGCTCGACTCGGCACTCGCCAAGGGGCGCGTCGAGGCGATCGCGGCGGCGGTCGTCCTACCGGTGGCCTTGATCGCGCTGATCTTCATCGCCCCCCCGCTGCTGCGCCGAGCGTGCTCCATGAGGTGGCGCGCCGCCCGCAAGGCAGCCGCGTGGCTCGAGGCTCAGCTCGTGCGCGGTCGGGAGGGGTTGGCGGTGTTCCGGGTGCCGTTGGCTGCGATCCACGCGACCACCGCCCAGCTGGCCGCCTGGGCGCTCCAGCTCGCGTCGTGCTATGCGGTCATCCTCGCGCTAGGTCTGCAGCAACACGCCAATCTGGCGGCCGCGGCAGCCGTGCTCCTGGCCGTGAACCTGACCGCGATCGTGCCGCTCACGCCCTCCAACGTGGGCGTCTTTCAGGCGGCCTGCATCGCCGTGCTGCATCCCTTCGGGGTGGACGCGAGCCGTGCCCTCGCCTACGGCTTGGTCCTGCAGGGGGTCGAGATCTTCGACGCGCTGATCCTCGGCGGCCCGGCGCTGCTACGCGAGGGGCTCCAGTGGAGCGAGCTGCGCCGCGGCGCCTGGGGCGGCATCGAAGATCCCCGGGAGGCGCCGGGAATCTCCTCAGCGGGTAGCTAGCCCGCGACCGCTCCGCGCGCAGGCGACAATGCCCACCTGATGGACCCGAGCCATACCGTCCAGCTGCCCGGTTTCCTGCACGCCCTCCAGCCGACGCTGCAGCAGTACGGCTACCTGGCCGTAGCGGGCTTCGTCCTGCTGGAGGACTTCGGCATCCCGGTCCCGGGCGAGACGATCCTGATCCTCGGGGCGGTGTATGCCGGTACGGGTCGCCTGCAGATCTGGCTAGTGGGACTGCTCGCCTTTCTCGCCGCCGTGCTCGGAGACAACATCGGCTTCGCGATCGGTCACTTTGGCGGCCGGGCGCTCGTCGAACGGTTTGGGCGCTATGTCTTCCTCACGCCGGAACGGCTCGACAAGGCCGCCAACTTCTTCGACCGTCAGGGGAGCTGGATCGTGATGGTTGCCCGCTTTATCGAGGGCCTCCGACAGGCGAACGGGATCATCGCCGGCATCAGCGGCATGCACTGGGCGAGATTCCTCGCCTTCAACGCGGTCGGCGCGGCGCTGTGGGTGGGGGTGTGGACGACGGTGGGCTACTTCGCCGGCAGCGACATCACCTCGATCTACAACACGATTACCCATTACACGCTGTACGTCGCGATCGGCATAGTGCTCCTGATCCTGGCCTGGGTGGGCAGGCGCGTCTGGCGTACGCGCCGACAGCGCGCCGCCGCGGCCGCGGCGGACACGAGCGACCCCGGCCCGACGGGCGAGGACTAGCAGCTCCCGAGGCAACCTTGCCACAGCTATGTCAAGGTTCGCCAAAACGTTGGTAGCATCGAGCGAATGCGAGATCTCCTGGCCACCATGCGCGAGCAGGTCGTCGTCTTTGACGGGGGCATGGGGGCGACGCTCGAACAACTGGACCTGAGCCTCGAGCGCGACTACCAGCTCCCCGGACGCTGTCACGAGGCGCTGGTGCTGAACCGGCCCGACGTGATCGAGGGCGTTCACACGGCGATGCTCGATGCGGGCGCGATTGTGCTCGAGACCGACACCTTCCAGGGCTCGAGACTGAAGCTCGCGGAGTGGGGCCTCGCGGATCGCGCCGCGGAGATCAACCACAAGGCAGCCGAAATCGCCCGGCGAGCGGCCGGCGAGCACCGCTTCGTCGCCGGTTCCATCGGCCCCACCGGGTTCCTCCCCGCGAGCGACGACCCGACGCTGGGGCAGATCACGTTCCGGGAGTTGCTCGAGGTCTTCGCCGAACAGGCTCGCGGGCTGATCGCCGGCGGCGTCGACATCGTGATCATCGAGACCGCTCAGGACATCCTCGAGGTCAAGGCGGCTGTCTTCGGCGTGCGCGAGGCCTGCCGCGAGGCGGGCCGCACACTCCCCATCCAATGCAGCGTCTCGCTCCTGCCCCAGAACGGCAAGATGCTTCTGGGCACTGACATCGATTCGGTGCTGACCACGCTCGAGGCGCTGGACGTCGACGCGATCGGGCTCAATTGCTCGACGGGACCCGAGGACATGCGCGACGCCATCCGCTTCCTCGGCGAGCACTGCACGGTTCCCGTTCACTGCATCCCCAATGCGGGCATACCCCACCAGGGTCCCCGCGGCGAGACGATCTTTCCCGAGCAGCCGGAGCCGTTCGCCGAGCTGCTGGGCGAATTCGTCGAGCGCTACGGCATCTCGGTCGTGGGCGGGTGCTGTGGCAGCACGCCCGACCACATCCGCGTGCTCGCGGAGCGCGTACGCGGCCGCGTGCCGGGAGAGCGCCCCGGACCACGGCCGCCCCGGCTCTCCAGCATGCAGACCGCCACCGCGCTGGCGCAGGAGCCGCGCCCCTCGCTGGTGGGCGAGCGGGTGAACGCACAGGGGTCCCGCAGGGCCAAGGAGCTGCTGTTGGCCGACGACTACGACGGGCTCGTCACCGTCGCCGAGGACCAAGTATCCGGCGGCGCCCACGTGCTGGACCTGTGCGTGGCCCTGACCGAGCGCCAGGACGAGGCCGAGCAAATGCGGGCGCTGGTCAAGCGCATCTCGCTCACGCAGCCCGCTCCGATCCAGATCGACACCACCGAGCCCGAAGTCGTCGAGGCGGCGCTCGAGCAGATTCCCGGCCGCGCGATCGTCAACTCCGTCAACCTCGAAGCCGGGCGGGCGAAGCTGGATCGCGTCGTGCCGCTCGTGCGCGCCCATGGCGCCGCGGTGATCGCGCTCACCATCGACGAAGTGGGAATGGCCAAGACGGCGGAGCGCAAGGTCGAGCTCGCGCGCCGCATCGCGAACATCTGCTGCGAGGAGCATGGTCTTGATCCCGAGCTCTTGATCTTCGACTGCCTCACGTTCACGCTCACGACCGGGGACGAGGAATGGCGCCACTCCGCGGTCGAGACAATCGAGGGGATCCGACGCGTCAAGGCTGCCCTCCCAGGAGTCAAAACATCGCTTGGCGTATCGAACGTGAGCTTCGGCGTCGGCCTCGCCGCCCGTAGCGCGCTCAACAGTGTTTTCCTCCACTACTGCGTAGAGGCGGGACTCGACCTCGCGATGGTCAACCCCAATCACATAACCCCCTACGCCGAGATCCCCCCGGAGGAGCGCGAGCTCGCCGATGACCTCGTCTTCGACCGCCGCGAGGACGCGCTGGAGCGCTTCATCGGCCACTTCGAGGCCAAGGGCTCCGACGGCCAGGAGACGACGGGCGGGGATCCAACCGACGGGATGGAGCCAGAGCAGGCACTCCACTTCCAGATCCTGCGCCGGCGCAAGGAGGGCGTCGAGGATTGGATCGACGCAAGCGTCGAGAAGATTGGCGCGGTGCCGACCCTCAACCAGGTGCTGCTGCCAGCGATGAAGGAGGTGGGCGACAAGTTCGGCGCGGGCGAGCTGATCCTGCCCTTCGTGCTCCAGTCCGCCGAGGTGATGAAACGCGCGGTCGCGCAGCTCGAGCGCTACCTCGATCGCATCGAGGGCTACACCAAGGGCACCGTGGTCATCGCCACGGTCTTCGGCGACGTCCACGACATCGGTAAGTCACTGGTCAACACGATCCTCACCAACAACGGCTACTCGGTCGTCGATCTCGGCAAGCAGGTCCCGATCCAGACGATCATCGAGGCGGCTCTTGAGCACGACGCGACGGCGATCGGGCTCTCCGCCCTGCTCGTCTCGACCTCTAAGCAGATGCCGGCATGCATCTCCGAGCTGCATGCGCAGGGACTCGAGTTTCCCGTGCTCGTGGGTGGTGCGGCGATCAACCGCAACTTTGCCCTGCGGGCGCTCTACCCGGAGGGACCGGACTCCGAGGCGACCTACGCGCCGGGCGTGTTCTACTGCAAGGACGCCTTCGAGGGACTCGCCAAGATGGATCGGCTGGTCGAGCCCGAGGGCCACCGAGCCTTGGTCGATGAGACGCGCGCGGCGGCCCGCAACCTGCGCGAGCAGCCCGCCGTCGAGGATCAGTCGCCGCCGACGACCGACGCCTCCGTGCGCAGCGCCGTGGCTACCGACAACCCCATCCCCACGCCGCCCTGGTGGGGCGCGCGCGAGGTCGAGGTCGACCTCGACGAGGTCTACCACCACCTCGACACCCACGTTCTGTTCAAGCTCCACTGGGGCGGGCGCGGCGTGAAAGGGGAGGAATGGCAGCGGCTCGTGCAAGAGGACTTTGGACCACGGCTCGAGCGCATGTGGCGAGAGCAGACCTACTTGCATCCGCGCGCGCTGCTCGGCTACTTCCCCTGCAACGCCGAGGGCAACGAGCTCATCTTGTGGGATCCCGAGGCCCCTGGCGAGGGCGAGCTCGAGCGACTCGTGTTCCCGCGCCAACCGCGGCACGATCGCATCTGCCTAGCTGATTTCTTCAGAGGCGTGGGAAGCGGTCAGATCGACGTGTGCGCGATCCAGGCGGTGACGGCTGGAAACGAGGTCACCGAGACGTGCGAGCGCCTCGAAGCCGAGGGCGAATTCGCCGAGCAGCTGTTCGTCCACGGTCTTGGTGTGCAGTCCGCCGAGGGCATGGCCGAGTGGCTTCATGCGCGCGTCAGAAGTGAGCTCGGCATACCCGAGAGGCAGGGGCGTCGCTACTCCTGGGGCTACCCTGCCTGCCCCGAGCAGTCGGAGCACGAAAAGGTCTTTCGCGTGCTCGATGCTCCCCGCATCGGGCTGCGGCTTTCCGGCGGGTACGCGCTCGACCCCGAGCAGTCGACGCTCGCGATCGCCGCTCACCACCCCCAGGCGGTCTACTTCGGGATGAAGTCGGGACACCTGCCGAGGTCCCATCGGCAGGCGGCCGACGAGGTCATCGCCGGCACCGACAAGGACCCCGCCCGGGCAGCCGAGCTCGCGCTCGAGTCCTAGTTTCAGCTCTCGCTCTCGAGCGCCTCGCGCGCGGCGCCCCGTCGCGGCAACGGCGAGAGCTTGACCGGCGTGGTGTGCATGGCGCGCAGCCGGATCTCGCGCCAGGACATGCCCTCCTTGAGCAGCGCGGGACCACCCATGAGGACGGCCGTGGCGACCTCCACGGCCTGAAGAATCACGCCGTACGCGACGCCGTCGCCGTAGCTGACGTGCCATCCCGCGTGCAGGACGGCCGCACATGCCGCTTGGAAGACGCCGAGGTTCGCCGGCGTGGCGGGCACCACGGCGGTGATGTTGACCGCGAACAACACCCCGGCAGCTGCGGCGATGCCGGTGCGATGGTCGAGCCCCAGGGCGATCAGCAGCAGGTAGCAGGACACGCATTGGAGGGCCCACGCTCCCAGCTGTCCCGCCGCCGCCATCAGACCTAGACGCGGATGCCTGAAGATGGCCAGTCCTACACGCACGCGCTGGAGCGCGCCGCGCACCTGGGTCAGCAGTGTCCGCAGAGGTCCGAACGACACTCGCTTCGAGAGCCCCCATCCCCGCAGCAGGGCGGGCGCCGCGAGCACGGCCGCGAGCAGCGCCGCAGGCGCGGCGGCAGCGGCCACCAGCGCATCTTCGTGCCCCGCGAACACTGACACCGCGGAGAACATGATCCCGGCGAGGATCATCAGCGCCACGACGTTGAGGATCGTTTGGGAGACGATCGTCCCCAGCACGACCGGTAGATGCTCGCGCGGCCGCCCCGTGCGGCGCGCCACGACAAGCGCCCGCGAAGGCTCGCCCAGCCGCGCGGGCAGCGTCGACGACATCAGCACCCCGATGAACGTTCCCTGCATCGAGTCGGCCAGGCGCACGCGCGCGTCGGGAAGCGCAGCTCGCAGGATCGCGAGCCAGGAGACCGCCCGCAGGGCCATGGCGGCGCACATCACCGCCAGCGCCATCACCACGAACGACGGCGACGACGAGACCAGGGCCGAGCCGATGTTCTGAAGTCCGATCTTCTGCAGCGCGAACACGGCCAGCGCCGCTGCGCCGAGCGAGACTGCCACCGTAGCCAGGCGGCGGGCTACCGCGGGTATCGGCTTGCGCGAGCCGACCGTCGCCGGCTCGAGGCTCTTCAGACGACGGGCGGGCACCCGCGGCTTCAGATCCGCGGAGCGTGCCCCGACGCGAACCGCGGCACGCTCCAGGCGACCCTCGGGCACCGGGGTCGCGATCGCGTCCTCATAAGCCTCGAGCACCTGCTCCGCCACTCGGGGCCAGGCGAAGCGCTCCGCGCTGCGGGCCGCGGCCAGCGCCATCTCCCGCATGCGCGCGGGGTCCTGCCACAGGTCCCGCACCGTCTCAGCCAGAGCCTGCGCATCGCCTCTGGGGACCAGCGCGCCGTCGGCGCCGTCGGTGACCACGTCGCGGTAGCCCGCGATGTCCGAGCTGACGACCGGCGTGCCGGCCGCGAACGCCTCGGTCAGCACCATGCCGAAGCTCTCGCCGCCCAGCGAGGGAGCGCACAGCAGGTCGGCCCGCTCGAGCTCAAGGCGTTTGGTGGCTTCATCGACCTTGCCGAGCGCACGCACCCCGCGGCCATCGAGCAACAGTGGCTCGAGCTCGGCTCTGGTCGGACCGATCAGGGTCAGCTCGCAGGGGATGTGGTCGCGCAGCGCCTCGAAGGCGCGCAGCAATATGGGCAACCCTTTGCGCTCCACCGCCTGTCCCACGAAAACGAGCCGCAGCCGCTCACCCAGCGGCCGCGACGCAGCGGCGAGGGCGGCCTCGGCGTCCACGTGCACGCCGTTGGGGATCAACCGATAGTGGCCGCCGAAGAAGCGCCGGTTGGTCCAAGCCGCCGCCTCGGAGACCGCAACGCGCACGTGCAGGCGATTGAGCATGCGCCGGGCGCCGAGCGCGTTGGCCATCCCGTTGAGAGCGTGGCTGGTGGAATACGTGTGGAAGGTGCCCACCATCGGCAGGCGCGTGTGATCCGTGCCAATCCAACACAGCACCGGCGCGATCGGCTCATGAATGTGGACGACGTCGAAGCCTCCGCCGCGCAGCGTTTGGAGCATGGTGGCCACCCCGTAGGGAGTGAGGCAGACGTTGGAGACCGCGCCGTTCGCCTTCAAGCCGACGGTGCGGCCCAACGGCACGAGGTAGTCGGGCTGCTCGAGGGGTTGGGGCCAGGCGCCGCGGTGCAGAGTGCCGGCCAGACGATCGTGGGGGTCAAACGGCGCCAGCACGCGTACGTGATGTCCGCCCTCGATGAAGCGCTCGGCCAGTGCCTCGATGTGCCGCGTCACTCCCCCCGGATAGCTCCACGAATAGGGTGACACCAGGGCGATGCGCATAGGTCGAATGCTAATAGTTGTCGAGCCTGCCTTTATTCCTGGTTTAGGTCGCGGGGCATGCGCCGTCCGTGAGGGGTCGGCGTATACGCCGGCCCCTATCATCATTTCCCGTGCCCGTTCGCCATTTCGTCAAGTACACCTTCCTGAAGGTCGATCCGGAGTGGCGGCGGCTCGACGAGGAGCAGCGAGCACAGGACAAGCGCGAGTTCATCGCCGCCTGCGAGGACTTCGCCGACGGTCGCCTGCTGCGGGCGTTCTCGCTTGTCGGCACCCGCGGCGACGCCGACCTAATGCTCCTGAGCCAGGCGGAGAACCTGGAGCGGATTCATGAGTTCCACGTGGTCCTCGCCCAGAGCGGCCTGATGAAGTGGTCTTTCGTGCCGTATTCGCTGCTTGCGATGACTAAGCCGTCCGAGTACTCGCAGGAGTCGCGGCTCGAGGTGCGGCCGGCGCACGGCAAGTACCTGTTCGTCTATCCGTTCGTGAAGACGCGCGACTGGTACGCGCTGCCCGGCGAAGAGCGCTACAGGATCATGCAAGAGCACATCCGCATCGGCCGCGAGTACCCCTCTGTCGATCTCAACACGAGCTACTCCTTTGGCCTCGACGATCAGGAATTCGTGGTCGCCTTCGAGACCGACAATCCAGCCGACTTCCTCGATCTCGTGCAGCGTCTACGCACCACCGAGTCCAGCGCCTTCACCCTGCGTGACACGCCGACCTTCACCTGCATCTCGTGCTCTGTCGAGCGCGCGCTCGGAGCGCTCGACGGCGCCCCGCTCACGATTCAGGCGCCGGTGCCATGAACACCGCCGAGCTCGCAACGGACTTCGACCAGGTCCGCGACATCACCGTGATCGGGGCGGGCCCGGTGGGCCTCGCGACCGCATTTTGGGCAGGCATGCGCGAGTCCTCCTCGCGCATCATCGACTCGCTGCCGGAGCTGGGCGGCCAGCTCACCACGCTCTATCCCGAGAAGTGGATCTTCGATGTCCCCGGACACCCCAGGGTGCTGTCCAAGGACCTCGTCGAGATGCTGCGCGTGCAAGCGCTCGAGCAGTTCGACGTGCCCGTGCATCTCGAGACAACTGCCTCGACGATCTCCTGGGAGGGCGAGGGCGAGGATCGCCACGTCGTCCTTCACACGGATCGCGGCGAGCTGCGCTCCCGCACGGTGATCGTGGCGGGCGGTCACGGCGCATTCGAGCCCAAGAAGCTGCCGGGCTACGACATGACCCCCTGGGAGGGGCGCGGCGCGCACTACATCGTCGGCTCCAAGGCGGTGTTCGAGGACAAGCGGGTGATGATCGTGGGAGGCGGGGACTCGGCCTGCGACTGGACGATTAACCTGCTTGACACCGCTGCGGAAATCAACCTCGTCCACCGACGTGAGGGTTTCCGCGCCCACGAGCTGACCGTGGGCCAGGTGCACGAGGCTGCCGAGAGAGGCCGGGTCACTCTCCTTGTCCCCTACCAGATCAAGGAGGTCTACGGCGACGGCACGATCGAACGGGTGCGGCTCTTCAACTCCGAGGACGAGGCGCACGAGGTCGAGGTCGAGGTCGACGCAATCCTGCTGCAGCTCGGGTTCAAGACCGCGCTTGGCCCTCTGAAGGACTGGGGCTTCGAGATCAGCAAGGGCTCGATCGTCGTTGACCAGGTGATGAAGACATCACTGGAGCGCGTGTGGGCCTGCGGCGACATCACCACCTTCGACGGCAAGCTCAAGTTGATCGCCACGGGATTCGCGGAGTCCGCGGTCGCGGTCGCTCAGGCCGTGCACGAGCTCCGGCCGGAGATGAGAATCCAGCCCAAGTACTCGACCAACACGGGCGTGCCGGGGGCCGTTGCCGGGCAGCCCTAGAGCCAGTGGCCGGGCGACCGCCGAGCGCGCGACCGCGGGAGGTGAGCCTGGCGTCTGGGGCGATCCGCGGGCCCAGGTCGATCTGAGCACCGCCGTCGCCCACCTTCGCGAGGCGGACCCGGTGCTACGAGCGCTGATCGATGAACTCGGGCCCGACGGCCTTCATGACCGGGCCGGCCGGCCCGCGGACCACTACGGCGCGCTGGTCCGCTCGATCGTGGGACAGCAGCTCTCGACCAAGGCGGCGCTCTCCATTTACAACCGCTTGACGGACCGCTTCGGCGGCCGCACGCCGACCCCGGCCGAAGTTCTCGCCGATGATCCCGATGAGCTCCGCGCTGCGGCCGGCCTCTCGCGCGCGAAAGTCTCCTTCCTGCGCTCGCTCGCGGAGCACGTGCTCGAAGGCTCCCTGGAGCTTGAGAGCCTCGACGAGCTGCCCGACGAGGAGGTGATCGCGGAGCTGGTGGCGGTCCGCGGACTCGGCGAGTGGACCGCCCACATGTTCCTGATGTTCCATCTCCGACGCCCCGACGTGCTGCCGGTTGGCGACCTGGGGATCCGTCGCGCCGTGATGCAGCGCTACAGCCTCGACGAATTGCCTGCACCTGCGGTGCTTGAGGCGATCGCGGAGCCCTGGCGTCCCTACCGCACGATCGCCTGCCGCTTCCTGTGGCGGGCACTCGACGCTGTGCCCGCGTAGAGGCAGCTTCCGGCTTCTCGGGCGATCGGCCGGGCTAGACGGCGGAGACTTCTTCTTCGTCCGCGACGCGAAACGAGGAGCCGCAGCCGCACGCAGCGACCACGTTCGGGTTGTCGACCCTGAAGCCGGCACCCTGGAGGCCGTCAACGAAATCGATCGTGGAGCCGCTGACGTACGGAAGGCTCGGCCGATCGACCAACACGCGGATGCCCTTGTCCTCGAACACGCTGTCGCCGTCGCGCTGCTCGTCGAAGGCGAGCGCGTACTGGAAGCCCGAGCAGCCGCCGCCGCGGACGCCGACGCGCAGTCCCGCGGTCTCGGCAACCGTGGCCTGGGTGGCCAGGAACTCGCGAACCTTCTCGGCACCATTGTCGGTGAGACTGATCATGCTTCAGGAAGTATAGCCGTGGGCTCGCGGGCCTGCGAGCGGCCTAAGGGCCGCAGTCGGGCATCGCTAGCCTGTGGACATGGCCACGAATGGTCCCGCCACCCCGGAGGAGCTGAAGAGCCGCATCGAAAGCGCGATCCCCGGCGCGCAGGCGACCGTCTCCGGCGACGGGCACCACTTCAACGCGGAGATCGTGGCGGACGCGTTCCAGGGGCTCAGCCGCATCGCCCGGCACCGGCTCGTGTACGACGTCTTCGGGGACGAGCTCGGCGGCCGCATCCACGCCCTCTCGATTCAGACCAGAGAAGGAGATTCCCGATGACAGAGCAGTCCAACCCCATGCGCGACTCAATCCAGCAGGCGATCACCGAGAATCCGGTGATCCTGTTCATGAAGGGGACGCCCGATCAGCCGATGTGCGGCTTCTCGGCGCGCACTGTCGCGATTCTCCAGAACGTCGGTCGCCCGTTCGCGGCCGTGGACGTGCTCCCCGATCCCCGCATCCGCCAGGAGCTCTCGGCCCTCTCCAACTGGCCGACGATCCCTCAGCTGTTCGTGGACGGCGAGCTGGTCGGCGGCTGCGACATCGTCATGGAGATGTTCGAGACCGGCGAGCTGCGGCAGGCGCTCGGCGTGGAGGGCGCTGGCGCTGAGCCCGTCGAGGAGCCGGCCGCGCCGGAGCCCCCGCCGCTCTCGATCGAGAACAGGCTTTAGCGGCCCCGCGCCGGTCCGGGCCGAGCACGGGGGCTTTGCGGATTCTCTTCCAAGGGGTGGATGAGGATCCGCATCGTTCGGGTTGACAGCGTGATAATCGGGCGATGAGTCCCGTCGCCGCCGCGCCCGTCGCCGCCCTCCGCTTCGACGGCCGCGCGCTGTGGGCGCTCGACCAGACGCTACTGCCCTTCCAGGAGCGCGAGCTGGTGCTCGAGCGCGCGACCGCGGTCGCAGAGGCGATTCGGCGCCTCGCGATCCGCGGCGCGCCGCTGATCGGGGTGGCAGCCGCCTATGGGGTGGCAGTCGAGGTCCAGTACGAACCGACCGAGGACGCGCTGGAACGGGCGTGTGTCACGCTCCGCGGGACGCGTCCCACGGCCGTCAACCTCGCCTACGCCGTGGACCGCGTGCGCGCAGCGGCCACCGGCCGGGATGATCTCGCCGGCGCCGCGGTGGCCGAGGCGCGCGCGATCGAGGCCGAGGAGCTCGCTGCTAGCGACAGCATGGCGGCGGCTGGGGCTGAGCTGCTCGCCGGTTCTCGCCGTGTTCTCACCCACTGCAACACGGGCGCGCTTGCCGCACCCGGGCGGGGAACCGCGCTCGCGGTGATTGCCGAGCTGGCCGCGCGCGAGGGCGTGGATCAGATTTTCGCCACCGAGTCCCGGCCCTTGTTGCAGGGAGCGCGCCTGACCGTGTACGAGCTGCGTCGGCTGGGCCTTCCGCACGCGCTCGTCGTGGACTCCGCCGCGGCCGGACTGATCGCCGCGGGCGAGGTCGAGGCCGTGGTCGTCGGCTGCGATCGCGTCGCCGCCAACGGCGACGTGGCGAACAAGGTTGGGACCTACGGCCTGGCGCTTGCGACGCACGAGGCCGGAATCCCATTCGTGGTCGCGGGCCCCACTTCTACGATCGACCCCGAGTGCCCGTCGGGCAGCGCAATCGCGGTCGAGGAGCGCGATCCCGACGAGGTCAGGCGCACGGGTGCGACCCAGCTCACCATCCCCGGAACGCGGTGCCGCAATCCTGCCTTCGACGTCACCCCGGCGAAACTGATCTCCGCGCTCGTCACCGAGCGGGGCGTCGCGCAGCCGGTGAGCGGCGAAACGGTCGTGCGCCTGCTCGAGCGAACGTGAGAGTCGCCCGCTCCGTCGCGCTCGACGAGGTGCGGATCGACGAGCTTCCGGATCCCATTCCAGGCCCGGGCGAGGTCGTGTGCGACGTGCTCGCCTGCGGGGTTTGCGCCTCCGACGTGACCGACTGGTACGTCCAGGCCAAGCTGCCGGCGGTCCTTGGCCACGAGCCGGCGGGCCGCGTGGTCGCGGTGGGCGACGGCGTCGAGACGGTGGCGGCGGGAGACCGCGTGGCGATTCACCACCACGCGCCATGCGGCGAATGCAGGCGCTGCCGGCGGGGCCACGAGACCCTCTGCGAACGCTTCCGGGCGACGCACCTCGAGCCGGGCGGGTTTGCCGAGCGCGTGCGCGTGCCCGGAGACCTCGTCGACGAGCTGCTCGTGCTGCCCGACGAGCTCGACGATGCGAGCGCTACGCTGATCGAGCCGCTGGCCTGCGTGCTGCGCGCCCAGGAGCGGGCGTCGCTGCGCCCGGGAGACAGCCTGCTCGTGGTCGGAGCGGGTTGCAACGGCCTGCTCAATGTCGCCGCCGCGCACGCGCGCGGAGTCGAGGTGGTGTGGGTACGCGAGCCGCGCCCTGACCGCCGCGCGCTGGCGCAGATGTGGGGCGCCGAGCATCACGGCAACGAACTTGTCGATGTGGCGATCGTATGCACGCCGAAGCCGGAGGCGATCGCCGCCGCGAGCGAGGCGCTCGCGCCCGGAGGCACACTTTGCCTGTATGCGCCCCCGCCGCCCGGGGCGCCGCTCGCCGTGGACGGCACCGCGCTGTTCATGCGCGAGTTCACGGTCACCGCAAGCTACTCCGCGGGACCCGGCGACATGCGTGCGGCGCTCCGCCTGCTGCTCGAGCGCAGGGTTGACCCGGAGCCGCTGATCACCCACCGGCTCGGCCTCGAGGAGACTGACCGCGCGCTCTCGCTCCAGCGGCGCGGCGAGGCGCTAAAGGCGGTAGTGGAGCCCCATCGGGACGGAGCCGGCGCAGGCCGATGAGGGCCTTGGCTTGATGCTCGCCGCGTGCTGGTCGCGGAGTGGCGGCAGCTCGAGGAGCCCGCCGAGCGCCAAGCTCACCGCTCCCAGCCGCGCCTGAACTCGAGGTATTCGAGGATCCGGCGCGAATCGCAGATCACCTCGCCGTCGACGACCAGGACCGGCACGCGCTGCTGGCCGCTCAGCGCCTCAACCTCGGGCCGGCGCGAGCGGCGCTGCGGGACCACCACCTGGTCGAAGCCGATGCCCTCGCGGCCGAGGACCCGCGCCACCTTGCCGCACGCACACAGCCTGTTGGTGGGGGTGCTGCACCGGTACAGCGTCGCCATCTAGCCCTGAGAGGACGATGCTCAGCGCTTGCGGGCCCGCCGGCGGCCGCCGGTCGCCAGTGATCCGAGCGCGGCGACACCGCCGCCGACCACAAAGCCGGCCACGACTGCGCCGATGACCACCTGCGAACGATGCCGCCGCAGCTGCGCGCGCCAGTCGGTGATGCGCACCACCTCGTGGCGCAACTTCTCGAGCGAGGTCCCCAGCTGCTGCCGGTTCTGCTCGATCGAGGCGCGGATCTCTTCAGGGGAGCGAGCCGGCATCAGCTCTCCCGACTACGCGCGGGCCCGCCGTTGCGCACCGTCGCGGTGATCTTCTTGGCTTCGTCGATCGCCATCTTGGGCGTTGGGGCCCCCACCTTGAGCTTGCGCCACGCGAACAGGAACGCGACGAGCGTCAACACCACGAGCACGCCGGTGACGATGATGAAGCCAACCCAGATGTTCTCGACGCCCTCGATGGCGCTGGCCAGTCCCCAGCCGAGCGTCTCCAGGGCGAGCACCAAGGCGAATACCCCGAACACGGCGCCGACCGCGACCGCGATCAGGCCCCGCGCGAGACTCGAGACCTTCGCGATCGTCTCCGCCTTGGCCAGCTCGATTTCCTCGCGCACCAGCACCGTGACGCGCTCGGACACTTCGGTCACGGCGGCGGCGAAGTTCTCGTTGCCCTGACTGGTGGTCGAGGTGGAGGTCGGAGTCGTCTTGAGAAACATGGGCGGCTCAGCGGGCTATGCGCCGGAGGATCATCGCACACACGAAGCCGGCTGCGAAAGCGGCACCGGCGGCCACCTCGGGGCGCTCTTCCACCATCGCTGCGCCGCTTGCTCGCGGCCCTTCTATAAGCGCCGGCAGCGCTCCAGCCCCCGACGGGGCGTCAGATGTCCCCGACGGCGTCGACTGCACCTCGGTTGTAGCCGACTGCGCCTCAGCCGCCCCCGACCCGGCGACGGGCTGCCCGGGAACCGGATTGGGCGGTGGGCCGGGCGCGGCCGGTGCTGGGGGCTGATCGCTCACTCGGGCGGCTCTTCGCCGAAAACGCGCTTCCAGATCAGCGCGGACAGGCGTGTAGTGGCAACGGTGGCTAGCGCACCCACCCCGGCCACAAGACCCGACCAGAGAAGCCGCTTGACAACTGGACTCTCTGTCATCCGGGCGGATTCAAGCAGACTGGGCGGCGGGCCCACCTAAACCTCCAGCCCGCAGCAGATCGTCTCCGCGATCATGCGCTTGGCCTGCTCGAACTGGTCCTCGCCCACCGGCGCCGAGTCGAAGATCCAACCCGTGAGCACCTGCTCGACGAGGCCATAGAACGCGAGCGCGGCGAACTCGGGCGTGATCTCCTTCCTGAACGCCCCGTCGCGCTGGGCTTGCGCAACGATCGTGGCGATCAGGCGATAGGCATCGCGGATCTTCTCCAGATGAGTGCGTCCGAAGGTGTTCGCAGCGCGTGTGACCTCGACCACGATCACCTTCATCAGCTCGGGGTCGTATCGGTAAGAGTCGACGATGAACGCCGCGATCGCCTCGAGCTTCTGGCGAGCTGCACCATGGGCCGCGTCCGCCTCCACGATCGCCTCGAGCATCACATCCCACCGCTCCAGGAAGAGCGTGTCGAGAATGGCTTCTTTGGAAGGGAAGTAGTGATACACGAGCCCGTAGGCCACGCTGGCCTGGTCGGCGATGTCCGACACGCGGGAGGTGTGGAATCCCTGGCGCGCGAACACCCGTACGGCGGCATCGAGGATCACCCGTCGTTTCTCGCTGGCGGCCGTGGACGGCGAGGCCATCAGCTATGCGCTCCGGCCACGTCTGGGGGGGCGCCGTACACGTCGTGGCGCAGGTGGGTGAGCGTCGGGAACCGCCGCCGAATGGCATACAGCGCCTCGAAGTCAAGCTTGGCGACGATCACGGTCTCGCAATCGGGCGCGGTCGCGAGAACCAGCCCCCATGGGTCGATGATCATGGAGCGGCCGCCGGAGCGGTAGCCGCCCCCATGGCTGCCTACCTGGTTGGCGGCTATTACGAAGCACTGGTTTTCGATCGCCCGCGCGCGCAGCAGGATCTCCCAGTGGTCACGCGTCGTCGGCTCCGTGAACGCACTCGGCACCGCCAGGATCTGGGCGCCGCGAGTCGCCAGCGTGCGGTAGAGCTCGGGGAAGCGTAGGTCGTAGCAGATCGTCATTCCCAGACCGATGCCACCGTCGAGCTGCGATACCACCAGCTCGCCCCCCGGATCCTCGTGCGCCGATTCGGCATAGGTGGTGCCGCCGACCTCAACGTCGAACATGTGCAGCTTGCGGTAGATCGCCCGTGGCTCCCCGTCCGGGCCGACGTGGACGCTCGTGTTCTGAGTTTTCTCGCGATCGCGGACCCGCTCGGCGATCGACCCGGCGACGAGGTCGATGTGGAGCTCGCGTGCGATGGAGCACGCCCAGTTGAACGCCGGGCCGTCGAAATCTTGGGCGCCGGCGGCGATATCCGCGGGGGTGCCGAGCGCGGTCCATTTCTCCGGCAGCAGGACCACCTGGGCCCCGCGGTCGACCGCCTCGCGCACCAGTCGATCGGCGTGCTCCAGATTGCGCTCGGTGTCGGCGGTGGAATTAAGCTGAACGGCGCCCACGTACACGTCTCGCTCCTTCGTTCTGATTGACGCGTCAGTCAGTCAGGATACCCGCGCTTGTGCCGTCCCGCCGCTTGTCCGATGAGTGCCGCGCAATCTTCGCAGCGCTCGCAGCAGCAGCTTCGAGTGGATCGCCCCGATCAGCTCGCGCAGGGGCTCCGCGCCCGACGCGATGATCTCCAGCGCGCGCTCCGCCTCGACGGTCCCCGCAAGGCGACCCAGCAGCACGTCTACCTCTTCCTCGACGAGGGGCCCCAAGGCGTCGCGGTAGCGCAGGGTGTCGTACACGGTGAACCCGAGCGCCTCCTCGTAGCCGCCGGCGCGGAAGCGTGAGATCGCCTCGATGATCGCCACGTCGTCGGCGTCATAGCCGCGGCCGTTGGGGGTGAGGATTTGGAGCTGCTCGAGGCGCTCGAGCACAAGGTGGGGCAGCTTGTAGGTGGCGCGCACGCGCGTGCGCGAGACGCGGCCGCGCTCGCCGGCTTCGGTCGCGCGCTCAAGGATGCGATCCTCGAGCTCGATCAACCGCGCGGCCCGCTCGGGGTCCTCCCCGATCAGGTCACGGATCACCCGGAGCGGCATGAAGCGCTCTTCCTGAAGTCGTTTGATCAGCCGCACTCGCTCGACGAACAGCTCCGGGTAGTAGGCCATGTTGCGCGAGGTTCGGACCACTTCGGCGCGGTCTCCAAGCAGGCCCTCGCGCAGGTAATGCTTGATCGTGCCCGAGCTCACGCCGGAGCGCTCGGCGAGCTCGGACATCTTGAGCATGCCATCGCTCGCGCCCATCAGGGAGCGAGGAACGACTTCTGGGCGGTGTCGTGGGTCCCCGCAACGGCGCCGCTTTGATGGAGCGAAGCGATCTCGTCAAGCGAGAACCCGGCCTCCCGCAGGACCTCGTCGGTGTGCTCCCCGAGCGCAGGTCCGGGCTTCCGGCCGGGTTGAGCCGGGGTGCGTGAGAGCTTGACCGGCGTGCCCAGCAGCTTGACGGGCGCACCCACGCCGGGCTGCTCGAGCTCCGCGATCATGCCCCGCGCCGCCACCAGCTCGGACGCGAGCGCCTCGTCGAGCTCGAGCATGGGCTCGAGGCAGCAGTCGTGCGCGGATGCGAACTCTCGCCACTGCTCGCGGGTCCGGGTCAAAAACAGCTCGCACAGAGCTCGGTGGGGCTCGGAGCCCGGTCGCTCGAAGGCGCGCTCCAGCAGATCCTCCCGCCCGACGCCGCTACAGAACGCGCTCCAGAACTTGGGCTCGAGCGCCGCCAGCGTGACCCAGCCGTCGGCGCAGCGATATGGCCGGTAACAGATCACGCCACCGGCCAGCGGCAGCTCGCCCCGGCGCGGGGCCCGTCCAGCGGCGAAGGCCTGCGCCGCGGCCAGGACGAGCCAAGACAGCGAGCCGTCGAACATGGAGCTATCTACGAACTGGCCCTCGCCGGAGCACTCGCGCTCGCGTAGCGCGCACAGGATTCCGACCAGCGCCATCAGCGCCCCGCCCCCGAGATCGGCGATCTGGCCGGCGGCCTGTACCGGCGGCCCGTCTGACTCGCCCGAGAGTGCCAGCAGCCCGTTGAGGGCGAGGTAATTGAGGTCATGACCGGAGCGCCCGCGCAGCGGTCCGTCCTGGCCGTAGCCGGTGATCGCGCAATACACAAGGCGCGGGTTGACGGCGCGCAGCCGCTCGTAGCCGACCCCGAGCCGCTCGAGCACGCCCGGGCGAAACGACTCCAGCAGCACGTCGGCCTCGCGCGCCAGCGCTATCAGCACCTCCTTCCCGCGCCTCGTTTTCAGATCGATGCGGATCGAGCGCTTACCCCGATTCAGGGCCAGGAAGAGTGCCCCGCTCGCGGACGGCTGGGCGCCCCCGTAAGACGGCGGCGCCCAGCGCACGTAATCGCCGGCGGCGGTGTCCTCCACCTTGATCACGTCGGCGCCGAAGTCGGCTAGCAAGAGCGAGCAGTAGCCCCCCGGCAGCAGCCGCGAGAGGTCGAGCACGCGCAGCCCCTCGAGCGCCGATGCGCTCACGATCGCGGCTCGACGCCCATCAGCGAGCGCGCTTCCTCGACGCTCGCAAGCCGACGGCCTGCGTCGATCGTCATCTCCCGCGCCTTGGCGACGAGATCCCCGTTCGAGCGGGCCATGCTGCCGTCCGGCAGGTAGAAGTTGTCCTCGAGCCCCACGCGCACCGAGCCCCCCAACGTGAGGCCCGAGGCGATCAGCGTCCACTGCTCACGGCCAACGCCGATGACACTCCAGTGATGGGAGCCTTCAGGGAGGTTGTCGGCCATTGCCGCCACGTTGCGGGCGCTTGGCGGGACGCCGCCGACGATCCCCATGACGAAGTTCGCATGCAGGGGCGGCTCCAAGAGCCCCATGTCGAGCAGCGGCTCGAGCGCGCCGACGTGGCCGAGGTCGAAGCATTCGTGCTCTGGCTTGATGCCCAGGCGGTGCATCGCCTCGAGCAGTTCGACGATCTCCTCGAACGGGTTCGCGAACACGAACTTGAACACGAATTCCTTGCGCTTGCGCGAGTACTTGGCGTAGTTCATCGATCCCATGTTGAGGGCGGCCACCTCGGGCCGCCCCGCCTCGAGGTAGGCAACGCGTTTCCCGACGGGCACGCCAACCGTGCCCGTAGAGAAGTTGACGATCGCCCCGGCGCCCACCTCCGCGCGGATCGCGTCCCGGATCGCCACAAAGTCCTCGGCCTCATAGGAGGGCGCGCCGTCAGGGTTGCGCGCATGGATGTGGATGTGCACGCCGCCCTCGTCGACGATCCGCCGGGCCTCAGCGGCGTACTCCTGCGGCGTGTAGGGGATCGCCGGGCACTGGTCGCGCCCCGCGATCACGCCAGAGATCGCACAGGTCAGAACAACGGGCTCTTCCAGGCTCAGGCTCAGACGGGCACCACCCCGCCCTTCTTCCATGGCCGCTGCACGCGCTTGGTGGCGCTCAGCTCGAGCGCCCGGCAGATCGTCGCCCGGGTCTCCCGCGGGTCGATCACGTCGTCGATGAGGTCGTTGCCGGCGGCGATGTAGACGTCGATGATCGAGCTAAAGGTGTCGATCAGCTCCCTTCGCTTTGCCGCGGGATCTTCGGCTTCCTCGACCTGCTTGCGGAAGATGATCTCCACCGCCCCTTCGGGCCCCATGACGCTGATCTCGGCCGAGGGCCAGGTCACGATCAGGTCGGGCTCATACGCCCGGCCGCACATCACGTAGTAGCCGGCGCCGTAGGCCTTGCGCAGCACGACCGTGATTTTGGGCACGGTCGCGTTGGCAGTCGCGTAGAGCATCTTCGCGCCGTGGCGGATGATCCCGTGCTCCTCCACCTTGGTCCCGACCATGAAGCCGGGCACATCGACGAGGTACACCAGCGGGATCCCGAACGCGTTGAGGAGGTTGATGAACCGGGCGGCCTTGTCGGCGGAGTCGTTATCGAGAATGCCGCCGAGCTGCCGGGGCTGGTTTGCGACGATGCCGGCCGGGCGGCCGCCGAAGCGCGCCAGGCAGGTGATGATCGTCTTGGCCCACTGTGGCTTCAGGTCGAAGTAGATGCCGCCGTCAACGATCCGGCGGATCACCTCGTACATGTCATACGGCTTGCGGTTCGAGTCGGGCAGGACATCGAGCAGCTCCTCATCGCCGCGCTCGACCGGGTCCTCGGAGGCGCGGAGCGGCGGCCCCTGTTCGCAATGCGAAGGGAAATAGCTCAGGTAGAGCTTGATCGCCTCGATGCACTCGGGGTCGTCGGCCACCTCGAGGTCGGCTACGCCGGACCGGCGGCAGTGCACGCGTGAACCCCCGAGCTCCTCCTGCGTCACGTCCTCCCCTACCGCGGCGCGGACCAGGTGGGGTCCGGCGAGCGCCATCGAGCCCCGGCCCTTGACCATCGGCACGAAGTCGGCGAGCCCGGGGATGTACGCGGTGCCCGCGGCGCACGGGCCCATCAATGCCGCCACCTGGGGCACCACGCCGCTCATCACCACCTCTTCGCGAAACAGGTGGCCGGTGCCCGCGAATAGCGAGCCCACCGCCTCCTGAATCCGCGCCCCGGCCGAGTCGAGCAACCAGATCATGGGGATCCGTTGCGTCAGCGCGAGCTCTCGCAGGCGCCCCACCTTCAGCTCGCCGGTCATTCCCATGGAGCCGGCCATCACGGTGAAGTCATAGGCCGCGACCGCGCAGAGACGGCCATCGACCTTCCCGTACCCGGTGATCACGCCGTCGGCGGGGGCCTCCTTGCCCTCCATTGCGCGCTGCGAAAAATGTGGGCGACCGTGAATGCCGAGCTCGACGAACGTTCCCTCGTCGATCAGCAGCTCGAGGCGCTCGCGTGCGGTCAGCTTGCCGGCCTCGTGTTGCGTGTCGATCTTTGCCGCGCCTCCGCCCTGTTTGATCTGCTTCCGGCGGGCCGCGAGATCCTCGGCGAGCGGGCGCAGCAGGCTGGCCGAGAGGGCATCCGTCGAAGACATCCTCACCGTCCCTTCCACACCGGCTCGCGCTTCTCAAAGAAGGCGCGCACGCCCTCCTCGATGTCCTCGGTCGAGAGCGCCAGGGCGAGCTGCGCACGGAGATACTCGAGTGCCTCGACGAAGGCCATGTCCTGTGCACGGAAGATCGCGTCCTTACCCAACCGCATGATCAGCGGCGACTTCGAGGCCAGCTTCTCCGCCCACTCCCGCACGGTCGCCTCGAACAGATCATCGGGCACCACTCGATTGACGATCCCGATGCGCTCCGCTTCGGCGGCCGAGAGCTGCTCGCCCAGGAGCAGCATTTCATTCACCTTCTTGCGCGGGATGTTGCGGTAGATCAGGGCCGTGATCATGAACGGGAAGGCGCCCACGTTGATCTCGGGGGTGCCGAAGCGCACGCCCTCGCGGGCGATCACCAGATCGCACGCCAGCGCCAGTCCCAATGCCCCCGCCAGCACGTGGCCGTTCGCGGCACACAGCGACGGTTTCCCCAACTCGCCCAGCAGGCGGAAGAGCGCCGGGAAGCGCTCGGTGCCGATGTACTTGCGCACCAGCGGAACGTCAGCGGCGAAGCCGGCCAGGTTGGCTCCGCTCGAGAACACCCGCTCGTGGGTCGAGGTCAAAACCACGCAGCGGACCTGATCGTCGTTCCGGACGGCGGACAGCGCCTGGATCAGCTCCCTCAGCAGCTCGTCGGAGAGTGCGTTGCGCGTCTCGGGCTGATCGAGCGCGATCGTCGCCACGCCCGTTTCAGAGACGTCATAGCGGATGCTTTCGTAGGCCATGGCGGCAAAGCCTACGCGGTCCGCTGGATGCAGAAAGTAGGAAGTCCTACTGTTTACTTCTCCTGCCGTGAACGGATACTGTCCAAGCGCATGACCAGTACGGAGAGTCACGTCCTCAAGCCGGACTTCCAGAACCACCGCAAGCATTTCATCTTCTCCGAGGAGCACGAAGCGCTGCGCGAGTCGATCCGCCGGTTCGTGACCAAGGAGCTTCAGCCCCACGCCGAGGAGTGGGAGGAGACGACCTTTCCCGATTGGGTCTTCCAGCGCATGGGCGAGCTCGGCTTTCTCGGCCTCGACAAGCCGGAGCAATACGGCGGCCAGGGCGGCGATTACTACACGAGCCTGGTGCTGGCCGAGGAGATAGTGCACGCGCGCTGCGGTGGGCTGGCGATGGGAGTTGCGGTGCACACGGACATGGCGATGCCCCCGATCTTGGCGTTCGGCACCGAGGAGCAGAAGCAGCAGTGGGTGGTGCCGGCGATCAGAGGCGAGAAGATCCTCTGCCTCGGGATCACCGAGCCCGACGCGGGGTCCGACGTGTCAGGCATCAAGACGCGAGCTCAGCCCGACGGCGACGACCACGTCATCAATGGCTCGAAGACGTTCATCACCAACGGCCACCGCGCCGACATGATCGTGCTGGTGACGAAGACCGACCCCGAGGCGGGGTACGACGGTTTTACCCTGTTTCTGGTTCCCATGGACGCCCCGGGCGTGGTCCGTGAGCAGAAGCTCTCCAAACTCGGCATGCACGCCTCCGATACGGCGCTCCTAGCATTCCAGGACGTACGCGTGCCTCAGACCGCGGTGCTCGGCGAGGCCGGCAAGGGCTTCTACCACATCATGTGGGAGCTCCAGGGCGAGCGTCTGATCGGAGCGGCCGGCGCGGTCGCGGGCGCGCAGGCGGTGTTCGATCGTACGCTCGAATACGCCCAGGAGCGGACCGCCTTCGGCCGGCCGATCGGCCGCTTTCAGGTGACCCGCCACAAGTTCGCGGAGATGGCGACCAAGATCGAAACCGCCCGGCAACTGGTCTATACGACGGCCTGGCGCTTCCAGAATGGCCAATACCCTGTGCGCGAGATCTCGATGACAAAGCTGTATGCGTCCCGCATTGCTGTCGAGGTCGCCGACGAGTGCATCCAGATCCACGGCGGCAACGGCTACATGAAGGAGTACGGGATCGAGCGCGTATGGCGCGATCTGCGCCTCAACCGGATCGGCGCGGGCACCGACGAGATCATGCTCGAGGTGATCGGCCGCTCGTACGGACTTTAGATTTCTACCGCGCCAGCGGATATGGTCGTGCGAGATGGAAGGGGCACCATCCTCACAGGGCGGCGGCGAAGACCTACCTCCCAGCCGCTATGAACCCCCCGCGGGCGGCGCCGACGACCTACCTCCCAGCCGCTATGTACCCCCGGCCGGTGGCGGCGAGGGACTCGGCGTGTCGGGGATCCTGCAGGGGGCCTTCGACGTTTATCGCCAACAGGCGGTAAGCCTCTGGACGATCGTCCTGCTGATCGTGGTGCCAGTTCAGGTGCTGGAGTGGGTCCTCGTTCGCGTCTCGCTATCGCACCCGTTCGCGCGCAACGGCACCGTCTACACCAACTCATCGACGCTTGTGCCGGCTCTGGCCGTGGCCGTGCTCGGCTTCCTATCCGCCGTGATCGCGATCGGTGCGCTCTCGAAATGCGTGGTCGACGCGTACACCGGACATCCCACTAACTGGCGCCACTCGGTCAGCTTCGCAAGCGAGCATTGGGGGCCCTTGGCGGTGCTCTCGATCGTCACCGGAGTGCTCCTGGCGATCGCCTTCGCACTGTTTCTGATTCCCGGTATCTACTTCACAGTGGTGTGGTGTGTCGCAGTTCCGGCACTGGTCTTTGAGCGCATCGGCCCGTTTGCCGCCCTCGGCCGCTCCCAGCAACTCATCCGCAGTCGCTGGTGGGCGACATTCGCCGTGCTCCTGGTCGGAATCCTCTTGATCATCGCGCTCAGCTATGTCATCGGGGTCATCCTGAGCGCGATTGCATCGTCGGGAAGCGTGGACTTGGTCCTCGCGCTCGCCGGGATCAGCCGCGCAATCTCAGCCCTGCTCGCATATCCGATCCTCGCGGCTCTGACCGCTGTCATCTACGTGGAGCTCCGAGCGCGTAAAGAGGGCATCGATCCGCGACTTCTCTCTCAATCGTCCGCCGCGAGGACCCCGCCCGTCTGACGGCCACTACACTCGGGCACTGTGAGGACGCCGCTCTCACGCTTGGGGCTCGCGGCGATTGCGATTGCGTTGACGGTCGCTGGCTGTGGCTCTAGTAGTAACCAGCCCTCCACGCCGTCGGCGGGGCCGGTGATCCGCCGGGCGGCGGACGTCACCAGTCAGGCTCCCGGCTTCAAGCTCAGTGGCTCAGGCACGGTCACAGTGAGCGGGGCGCAGCGCGTCACGGTCGGGATGTCGATGGCAGGGAGCTTCAATCGCCGCGACCGGCAGGGCTCGCTCACGGCTCTGGTCCACGCAGCCGGCCGCCAGATCCGCATCCGGGAGCTGATCTCTCACTTCACGCTGTATATGGGCTCCGCCGCGCTGCCGACCTTGAGCACGGTTACAGACGGCAAGCCGTGGATCGAGCTGAACATCAGTAGCGCGATCCCCGGCGGAGGCCTGAGCTCGCTCCCGACCACCAGCGACCCCGCCCAGTTCGTTGAATACCTCAAGGCGGTCAGCACACACACCACCAAGCTTGGGACCGCAACGATCCACGGGGTGCGCACCACCGGCTACCGCGTAGTCGTCGATCTCAACCGCTACCCAAGCCTGGTCGCGCCAGCGCAGCGCAACGGGGTGAGGCGTACGATCAAGACACTCGAGGCCACGATCGGGAGCAACTCGATGCCGATGGAGGTTTGGATCGACAGCAACCACCGGGTACGCCGAGAGCACTTTGCTTTCACCGAGTGCGTCGGCCAGCTGCACGAATCGATCGATCTGACGACCGACCTTTACGACTACGGGCCGCAGCCCAAGCCTCGGATCCCGCCCGCAAGCGAGGTCTACGACGCCACGCCGCTGGCCTCCGCCGCTCTCAGCCGCACGAAGCTGGGCTGTTCCTAGCGGCGTCGCCCGCGGGTACCGTCAGCATCGATGGAGTCCGTACGGGGACAGCTCCTGATCGCAGGACCAATGCTGGTTGACGCAAATTTCTGGCGCACGGTGGTGCTCGTGGTCGAGCACACCGACGAAGGGGCGCTCGGGCTGGTACTCAACCGGCCTTCTGAGACCGCCGTCTCCGAAGCGGTCCCTGAGCTGGGGGAGACGATCGACGGCGATGATCTGCTGTATATCGGCGGCCCCGTCCAACCGGCCGCCGTTGTGGTGTTGGCGCGCTTCGAGGACCCCGGCGACTCGATGCTGGTGGCCTTCGACGACGTCGGCGTCTTGGGCGGGACGGAGGCTCCCGAGGCCACGGGCGTAATCGAGGCGCGCGCGTTCGTGGGACACGCGGGCTGGGGCGAGGGCCAGCTCGACTCCGAGCTCGAGCGCGGTGACTGGATCCTCGAACAGGCCGCGTGCGGCGATGTCTTCACCGACTCGCCCCGTGAGTTGTGGTCGTCGGTTCTGACGCGCAAGGGAGGCAGCTACGCGCTGGTCGCGAGGATGCCGCCCGACCCCTCCTGGAACTGAGCGCCATGGCGCCCGGGCACCACGATCACGCGCACGGCCTCTCCCGCGCGCGGGAGCCGCGGGCGCTGAAGCAGGCGCTGGTCCTGATCCTGGCCTTCATGGCGGCCGAGGTGACCATGGCCATCATCGCCTCCTCCCTCGCGCTGCTCTCCGACGCCGCCCACATGGTCACCGACGCGGCGGCCCTCGCGCTCGCCCTCGTTGCCTCGAAAGTGGCGCGCAGGCCCGCCGGGGGAGCCCTCACCTACGGGCTCGGACGAGTGGAGATCTTGAGCGCGCAGGGCAATGGGGCCACCCTGCTGGTGCTCGCGCTGGTGATCGTCTACGAGGCGATCCGACGCCTGATCTCGCCTCCCCACGTCGGCGGAGTGGCCGTGGTCGCGGTCGCCTGCGCGGGGATCGCAGTCAACCTAGTGGCCGCGGGGATCCTCGCCGGAGAGGGCAGCTGGACGAGGCGGCCGGCGCGCGAAGCAGCGAGGCCGGATGCCGAGCGCGCGCCGAGCCCGCGGCGGAGCCTCAACGTCGAGGGGTCCTACCGCCACGTGCTCACCGACCTCTACGGCTTCATCGCCACCGCGCTGGCCGGCGGAGTGATACTCGCGACCGGGTTCCAGCGCGCCGACGCGATCGCATCGCTGGTGGTCGCGGCGATCATGCTGTACGCCGCCTACGGCCTGCTCAAGGCTTCTGGGCGAGTATTCATGGAGGCGGCGCCCACGGGCATGGCGCCCGCGGAGATCGGGGTGGCGCTGGCTGCCCAGCCGGGGGTGGTGGAGGTCCACGACCTGCACGTGTGGGAAGTGACCTCGGGCTTTCCCGCGCTCTCGGCGCACGTGCTCGTGCGGGCGGGGCAGGACTGCCACGAGCTCCGCCGCGCCTTGCAGCGCATGCTCGAGGAGCGCTTCGCGATCGCGCACACCACGCTCCAGGTCGACCACGCCGCCGCGGAGCAGCGGCCGCTGCAGATCGAGGTGGCACCCCAGGGCGAAGGTAGACTCGCCCCATGAAGGTGATCAAGCCCGGGGGCGACCGCGAGGTGCCCCGCGGCGTGCTCGGCGGCGCCGAGATCTCGCAGACCACCGCCGGCGCCCGGAACATCTATATGGGCGTCTTCCGCGTGCCACCGCGGTCCCAGTCGCGACCGCATTACCACGAGCGCTGCGAGAGCGTCGTATACATGATCGCGGGCCGGCTGCAGGTGCGCTGGGGCGAGCATCTGGAAAGCGAGGTTGGGCTTGAGCCCGGTGACCTCGTGTACGTCCCCCCGCGCGAGACGCACGTGCTCGAGAACCTGTCCGAAAGCGACCCCGCCGAGTATGTGGTCGCGCGTGACGCGCCACAGGAGGACGCGGTCGTCGTCCCCTGGGCGGAGCAGCCGTCTGACGTAGCGCCGTGAACTGGGCAGAGGGCGAGCTCACCGGCGTCGGTGAGCTACAGCTCTATCGCCAGGCCTGGCTCCCCGACGGCGACGTGCGCGCCGTCGTCGTGATCGCCCACGGAGTCAGCGAGCACAGCGGCCGCTACCACCACGTGGCCGCCCCGCTCGCGGCCGAGGGATACGCGGTGCATGCGCTCGATCACCGCGGGCACGGGCGCTCGGAGGGTTCTCGCGCCTTCGTGGACGGCCTCGGCAATGTCGTGGCGGACCTGCAAGCGTTGCTAGCGGCGGCGAGCGCCACCCATGACGGCGTCCCCGTGTTCCTACTCGGCCACAGCATGGGCGGCCTGGTCGCATGCCACCACGCGCTCGCGCACCAGCAGTGGTTGAGCGGCCTGATCCTTTCTGGGCCACTGGCCGCGCTGGAGGCGGCCTCTCCGCTGAACAGGTTGGCGGCGCACATGCTTTCGGCGCTGGCTCCGCGGTTGGGAGTGATCGGGATCGATTCAGCGCTGATCAGCCGTGATCCGGAGGTGGTGAGGGCCTATCGAGAGGACCCGCTCGTGTTTCACGGCAAGCTGCCGGCGCGGACAGTCTCCGAGCTCGAGCGCGGTGTGAGCGTGCTGCCGCGACGCGTCCAGGCGATCACCGTGCCCACGTTGATCATGTACGGCAGCGCCGACTGTCTGTGCCCGCCGGCCGGAAGCATCATGTTGCACGACCGGATCGGCGCCCGCGACAAGACGATGCGTGTGTTCGACGGCCTCTACCACGAGATCTTCAACGAGCCCGAGCAGCACCATGTGTTCAGCGAGCTGCACGCGTGGCTGCGAGAGCAAATCCGCCAGCGCGATCTCATCGCCTAGCGGAGCTCGAAGCAGCAGCCGGAGTAGTAGGCCCCCGCCTCGGAGCAGAGGAACGCGACCAGCGCGGCCAGGTCGTCCTCGCCGGTGGTTGCGCCGGGGGCGATCGCGGCGGTCGTAACGCCGAACCGTGCCCACTCGACCGAGAGCGTGCGGGCGAGGTTCTCGAGGCCGGCGCGCGCACTCTCACCCCGGCCTGTGGGAGCCAGCAGCAGTATCTGCCCCGCCTGGGCAGGGATGAATACCTCGGCGGCAACCGCGTGCACGGTGCTCCAGGTATCGGCCAGGAGCTCGTCGTCACTGCGGTGCGCGCACACCAACGCGTCGAGCGGCGTGGCGGCGCGGTCCTGCACGTTGGCGCCGAGTGACCCGAGCAGCCCGCGGATCGCTTCGGGTACCGGGCCGCAAACGGCGATCGAGTGGCCCTTCAGCAGGGCTTCACGAAAGATCCGCATGAGTCGCGTGAAGGTACTGATTGCGAGTAGGATCGCCCCGAAGCCATGCTGTCCTACGCACACGGCGTATGCGAGAAACCGCTGCTGGGCGAGACGATTGGGCAGAACCTCGACCGCATCGCTGCCCAACATTCCGGTGCGGCCGCGCTCGTCTCGCGCCACCAGAACGTCCGTTACACCTACGCGGAGTTCGTCGCGGCGATCGACCGGCTGGCCTCGGCCATGGCCCGCGCCGGACTGCGAAAAGGCGACCGCCTCGGCGTGTGGGGCCCGAACGTGGCCGAATGGGCGCTCGCTCAGTACGCGAGCGCCAAGCTCGGCGTGATCCTCGTCAACATCAATCCGGCCTACCGCACCTCGGAGCTCCAGTACGCACTCGCGCACTCGGCCTGCAGGTGGCTTCTTGCGGCCCAGGAATGCCGCGGCGCGGACTTCCGCTCAATGCTCGCGGAGGTCTTGGGCGAGCTTCCCGAGCTGGAGCGGGCGGTCTTTTTCGACACCGAGGAGTGGGCCGAGCTCGCTTCCGAGGATGCCGACCTAGAGCTGCTGTTCGAGCGCGGCTCGGACCTCGACTTCGACGATCCGATCAACATCCAGTACACGAGCGGCACAACCGGCGCTCCCAAGGGGGCGACACTCACCCACCACAACATCCTCAACAACGCCCGCTGGGCCGCGGAGCTGCTGCGCTACACGCCCGAGGACCGCGTGTGCATCCCGGTGCCCCTGTACCACTGCTTCGGCATGGTGCTGGGGAACCTGGCATGTACCTGCACCGGCGCCTGCATCGTCTATCCAGCGCCGGTATTCGAGCCCGAGGCGACGCTCGCGTGCTGCACGGCGGAGCACTGCACGAGTCTCTATGGGGTGCCCACGATGTTCATCGCTCAGCTCGGCCACGAGCGCTTCAATGAGTTCGACCTGGGCTCGCTGCGGACCGGGATCATGGCCGGCTCGCCATGCCCGATCGAGGTGATGAAGCGGGTGAACGACGAGATGGGCATCCGCCAGATCGGAATCGCTTTTGGAATGACCGAGACCTCTCCCGTCTCCACGCAGGTGCGGATCGACGACACGCTCGAGCACCGCTGCGAGACCGTGGGCCAGGTGATGCCCCACACCGAGATCAAGATCGTCGACCCCGGGACGGGCCGAGTTGTGCCGCGCGGGGAAGCGGGCGAGTTCTGCGCGCGGGGCTACCTGGTCATGCGCGGCTACTGGAACGAGCCCGAGCGCACCGCCGAGGTGATCGACGATGCGCGCTGGATGCACTCGGGCGACCTGGCCACGATGGATGACGAGGGTTACATCCGGGTCGTCGGCCGGATCAAGGACATGGTGATCCGGGGCGGTGAGAACGTCTACCCGCGCGAGATCGAGGAGTTCCTCTACACCCATACGAGCATCGCCGACGTGCAGGTGATCGGAGTCCCGGACGAGCGCTACGGCGAAGAACTGATGGCCTGGATCATCTTGCGCCCCGGCGCCTCCTTGACGGCCGAGGAGGTGCGCGAGTTCTGTCATGGCCGGATTGCCCGCTTCAAGGTCCCCCGCTACATGAAGTTCGTCGACTCGTTCCCGATGACGGTCACGGGCAAGGTGCAGAAGTTCAAGATGCGCGAGCTGGCGGTGCAGGAGCTCGGGTTGGAGAAGGCCGCCGCGGTCGCGACGGCGTAAAGCGGTCGCCGCGGTCGTGACCGCGCAGGGATTACCGTGCGGCGAGGGCCGCCAGCTCGCCGTGCAGCGCGCGGATGCGCTCGAGGATCAGCTCCGCGGCGCGCTGCTGTTGCTCGCGCGTGGGGGACTCGACGCGAGTGAAGCGGAAGGGGATGCCGTACTGGATGCGGATGCGCGGGAACTCAAGCCGGCGCCAGTTGCGGACCTGATGTGATCCCACGATCGCGATCGGGACCACGGGCGCCCCCGACTCCAGCGCCAAGCGGCCGATCCCCGGGCGCGCCTGGTGTCCCACGGCGCCGGTGCGCGATCTCCCGCCCTCGCAGTACATGACCACCGCGCCGCCGCGGCCGAGGATTGTGAAGGCGGTGATGAACGCCTCCTCATCGTGATGCCCGCGCCGCACCGGAAAAACGCCTCCATGGCTGAAGATCCACTCCCCCACCCCCTTGAAAAGCTGCGACTTGGCCATGAATTGAACGCGCCGGCGGATGAAGCCCGCCACGAAGAAGTGATCCATGAACGAGGCGTGGTTGGGCGCGAGGATGACCGGCCCGGTGGGGACGTTCTCCGAACCGAAGGCCCGCGCGCGGTAGGCGAAGAGCGCATTGAGCACCGTCAGAACGCGGGTCACCTCGTAAACCTTCCACTCGGGCTCGTGGTTACGGACGCGCTCGTGGAAGGGCGCGAAGTGCTCAGCCGGACGTGGATCGCGGTAGACCTGAGGCTTCAGCTCGACATCGGACGCCATGGCCGCGCCCAGCCTACGCGCTAGCCGGTGGCCCCGTCGCGACTTCTCAATCGGCTACTCGCTGGCCCACCCCCGCGCCCGCTCGAGCGCACGATGCCAGCAACTGAGCAATTCCTCCCGTTGTTGCGCCGTCATGGCTGGCTCGTAGGCGACTCGCGGGTGCCAGGCGGACGCCAGCTGGTCAATCGTCCACAGACTCGCGCCGACGCCGGCAAGAAAGGCTGCGCCCTGAGCCGTCGTCTCCGCGACCTCGGGGACGAGCACGGGGACGCCGAGTGCATCAGCCTGAAACTGCATCAGCCAGGTGTTGGCGGTGGCGCCGCCGTCCGCTCGGAGGGTCTCCATTGGCCTGGCGCTGGCGCGCTCGATCGCCCTGACAGCGTCGACGGTCTGATATGCGATCGACTCGAGCGCAGCACGGGCCAGATGGGCCTTGGATGTGCCGCGCGTGAGGCCGACGATCGTGCCCCGCGCATAAGGATCCCAGTGGGGCGAACCAAGCCCGGTGAGTGCGGGCACGAAGTAGACACCGTCGTTGCCCGCGAGCGAGCGCGCGAGAGGCTCGGACTCGGCGGCGGACGTGAGAATCCCAAGGCCGTCGCGCAGCCACTGCACGGCTGCGCCGGTGGCGAAGATCGAGGCCTCGAGCGCATACGTCAGCTGCTCGCCCAGCTTCCAGGCGACCGTGGACAAAAGCCCTGGCACGGGGGAAGGTGAGGTCGCGCCCGCGTTCTGGAGCACGAACGAGCCCGTGCCATATGTGTTCTTGCCGTTGCCCGCGTAGACGCACGCCTGCCCAAACAGCGCCGCCTGTTGGTCGCCCGCCATGCCAGTCACAGGCACGGCGTGTCCGTGAAGCGCCTCGGGGCGTGTCGTTCCAACGCCGCCGCAGCTCCGTCCGACCGTGGGCAGAGCCCGCTCGGGCACGCCGAACAGTTCGAGCAGCTCAGGGTCCCACCGGCCCTCCGCGGTGTTGAAAAGCATCGTGCGGGAGGCGTTTGAGGGATCGGTGACGGCCTCGCCGCAGAGGTTGAACATCAGCCACGCGTCGACGGTCCCGAACAAGGCCTGCCCGGCAGCCGCGCGCTCGCGCAGCCCCGGAAGGTTTCGCAGGAGCCACTCGATCTTGGTCGCGGAGAAGTAGGGGTCGAGCACCAGACCGGTGCGCGCGCGGACCAGCTGCTCGAGACCCTGGGCGCGCAGCTCAGCGCAGCGCGACGCGGTGCGTCGATCCTGCCAGACGATCGCGCTGTGAAGCGGCTCGCCACTGGCCGGATCCCAGACGCACACGGTCTCACGTTGGTTGGTGATGCCGACGGCCTCGAGCTCCCCTGGTCGCAGGCCCGCGTCGTCCAGCGCCTCGCCGGCGACCGCCCGCGTCACCTCCCAAATCTCGGCGGCGTCGTGCTCGACCCACCCCGGGCGCGGGAAATGCTGCGCAAGCTCCTTATATGCACGGCCGATCACCTCCGCTCGGTCATCGAAGACGAGGCAGGTCGTGCCCGTGGTCCCCTGATCAATTGCCAAGATCACCGCAGGCAATGTATCCCCAGCCGGATTTGGGGAAGGATTAGTGACATGCAGAAGACCATTCCAATCCCAGATCTAGAGCTAAACGACGGCAACAGCATCCCTCAGTTGGGTTTCGGGGTGTTTCAGGTGGATCCAGATGAGACCGCGGCGGCGGTGGTGCAGGCCTTGGGCACCGGCTATAGGTTGATTGACACCGCCGCGATGTACGGCAACGAGGAGCAGGTCGCGCAGGCGATCGAGGGCAGTGAGCTCGACCGCAGCGAGGTGTTTGTGACCACCAAGGTGTGGAACGACGACCACGGACACGAGGCGACACTGCGCGCTTTCGAACGCAGCCTCGAGCTGCTCGCCTCCGAATGGATCGACCTGTACCTGATCCACTGGCCGGCTCCTTCGCAGGACAAGTACGTCGAGAGCTGGCGAGCCATGTGCGAACTGAGGAATGAGGGCCGGGCGCGCTCAATCGGAGTCTCGAACTTCCTGCCCGAGCACATCGAACGCATCGCAGATGCCACCGGCGTGGTGCCCGCGGTCAACCAGGTCGAGTTGCATCCCCTCATGCAGCAGGCCGAGCTGCGCGAGTTCCACCGCGAGCTGGGGATCGTGACCGAGTCGTGGAGTCCACTCGGGCGGGGGGCGCTGCTCGACGACCAGGTGGTCGCCGAGATCGCCGCAGCGACGGGACGCACGGCGGCGCAGGTACTACTGCGATGGAACGTTCAACTGGGGTGCGTGGTAATTCCGCGCTCGGTCCGATCGGCCCGGATCGAGGAGAACGCCCAGATCTTCGACTTCGAGCTCAGTGACGAACAGATGGACGCGATCGCCGGGCTCGATCGCCAGCAGCGGATCGGTCCAGACCCGGCGCAGTTCGGCTAGCTCGCGGCGGCCGACCTGCGCGCGTTCGCCCGGCCCGCACAATCGCCGGGGGGTGCATCACAATCCGGCCGCCAACCGCGAGCAGAGGAGGCCGACTTGCCCGACGTCCTGGCGCACATCACGGGAACTGTGTGGAAGATCGAGGTCGCCGTGGGTGACACGGTCGATGAGGGCGACACGGTGGTGATTCTCGAGTCGATGAAGATGGAGATGCCGGTGGAGAGCGAGGATCCCGGGGTCGTCAAGGAGATTCGCTGCGAGGAGGGGCAGTCGGTCTCGGAAGGCGACACGCTCGTTGTCCTCGAGTAGCCCCTCCCACGCAGATCCCGGGCGCCTGCTGGTGGACGAGCCGGCGCCCGGCGTGGCGCGGCTGACCATCTCCAACCCGGCCAAGCGGGGGGCCCTTGATCACGCGATCCTCGACGCCCTGGCCCGCACGCTTCCGAGTCTCGAGGCACATTGCGTGGTCGTGACCGGGGAGGCCTCGACGTTCTCGGCGGGCTATGACATCGGCGACCTACCGGCGGAGTTGCTTGCGGATGAGGCGGAGCAGCTGATCGCGCATCCCTTTGCCGCCGCGATAGATGCGCTCGAGGCCTACCCCTTTCCGACGCTTGCCGCACTCAACGGGCACGCGATCGGCGGTGGCCTGGAGCTGGCGATCGCATGCGATCTGCGCATCGCGGCGGCGTCGGCAACCGTGGCGATGCCACCGGCGCGGCTCGGCCTCGTCTACTCGCACACCGGCATTCGGAAGTTCATCGAGACCATTGGGGCACCGCGGACGCGTGAGCTGTTTCTCGTCGCCAGGCGCATCGACGCTCGCACCGCGCATGAGTGGGGCTTGGTCAATACCGTCACAGAGGAAGATCGGCTGGCCGACGATGCGCTCGAGCTGGCACGCGAGCTCGCGCGTGGGGCCCCCCTGGCGCAGCGCGGCAACAAACGCGTGATCGCCGCGTTGCTCGAGTCGCATGGGCGGCTCCCTGCGCGGGAGGAGGAGGAGCTGCTCCATCTGCGCCGAGCAAGCTTCGCCTCCGCGGACTTCCGCGAAGGCGTGCGTGCCTTCGCCGAGAAGCGAGCGGCTGAGTGGCGAGGGCGATAGGCCGGCGAGCGCGCGACCGGATCAGGCGGACACGCCGGAGTCCTCAACCGGCAGCCATGGCCGCTCGGTAGTCCACGGGTGTGATGTAGCGAGGGTCATCGTGGGCGCTCCAGTACAGCTCGCGAAGTTCTCTGGTGATCTGCCCGACCGATCCCGTGCCGACGGCTGCGCCGTCGAGCGTCGTGATCGGCATCACACCGCCGGCCGTCGACGTGGCGAATAGCTCCTCAGCCTCGTACACCAGGCTCCCGGGGAGCGGCCCGACGACCGTGGAGATGCCGCGCTCCGCGGCGATCTCTATGACCGTGCGCCGCGTGATCCCTTCCAGTACGCCAGTGGCCGGAGTCATCAGGCGGCCCCCCACGAGCGCGAAGACGTTGTAGCCGGGGCCCTCCGTGACGTTATCCGCGTCATCCAGCAGGAGCGGATAACGCGCACCGCGGTCGTAGGCCTCGTAGAGGCCCCGGGTGAGGTCCCCCCACATAAAGTTTTTTACGCGCTGATCAAACGCGGCTCCCGGGATACGGCGCACGGTTCGGGCAACCACCGCATCCATGCCACGCTCGCCCTCGTCCGCTCGCAGCAACCAGACGTAAGGAACTACATACGCATAGAAACGGTTGGCAAACCGCCGGGGATCTCGGATTCCGTGCTCGGCAACTCCACGGGTGCAGATCATCTCGACATAGGAATCACGCAGGCCCGAGTGCGCGACCAGCCGGTGGAGAATGGCGACAATTCGCTCGCGGTCGACTGGCAGGCTGAGCCGAAGTTCGCGACAGCCGCGCTCGAATCGCTCGAGGTGGTCCTGCAAGCGGAAAAAGCTGCCATTCCAGACCGCAAGCACGTCGTACGTCGCGTCCGAGCGCAGAAAACCGGTATCCGTGATGGGAATGCGCGCCTGGTCGATCGGCACCACCTCGCCATCGATATACGCGGCACCTTCTGCTTCAGACATGGATCCAAGATGGCGGCGCGGCCACCGCCAGGCAATTGGAAAAAGTCCGGCAGCATGCGATGCTTTTTAGACAGTTGACGAATCCGCTCGACAACCAGTTGATGCTGGGCGAGCTGCTCGATCAGCCCGGCTTTGGCCTCAAGTTGCTCACCGTCGGGCCAAGCGCTCGCCGCATCCCCGTTCAGGGCGCGCACAGCATGGAGATCTCGGGTCCCGCGCGGTGGCTTCCGGAGCACTGGGTCATGCTCACCACTGGAGTCCGGCTCCGTGCGCGCCCCGCGGAACAGCGACGTCTGATCGCGGATCTGGTCGAGGGGGGCATCGCCGCGCTCGGCTTCGGCGTCGGAGTGATCGCCAAACAAGTGCCGAGGTCACTGCTCGAAGAAGCCGAACGGCGATCCTTTCCGGTCTTCACCGTCCCCTTGGAAGTCGCGTTTCGCGACATCGAACTGTTCGTGAACCGCTCGCTGCTGAGCACCGACCTATACGTGCTGCAGCGGATCGTCTCGATGCAGGACTACTTGATAGATGCCTTCAACGAGGATCCGCCCGAGCCCGTGCTGCTGAAGCGCCTCGCCTCCGTGCTGCGAGGCGCTGAAGTGGCGCTCATCGAATCCGACGGCACAGTCATCACTGCAACGGGCCGAGACGCCGCAGACGCATGGAGGAAAGTGCGCAGGGAGAGCCGCCTTCACGAACTGGAGCACGCCGGTCGCTGGGGCGTGGCGGCCCGAGTGGACAGGGCGAGCCAGCCCGCCGCTTGGCTGCTCGTGCTGACCGGCGGCGAGGAGGGGTCTAGGCAGCTGATAAAGCCGGTCACGCGCGCGGCGGCGCGTCTGCTCGGAGTTCCCAGTCTCGCTCGCAACAGCGCAGCTTGGCGTCGCCGTCGTCGCCGGCGCCTCGCGGCGATCCTCTATGACGCTCCAGGCGGTGCGCGCGGTGCACGGTTTCACCAGGCGCTCGCCGATGCCGGGCTCGATTTGGCCATGCCCTGCCGGGTGGCCCTGTTGGCGAGCAGCCCCGATGGAGGACACACGCAACTGTCAGGCGGTGAGCTCTTGGAATGCGTCGAGGATCTCCTGGACCAACACGAGGTTGCACATGTGAGCGAGCAGTTCGAGAGCACGGTGTTTGCACTCGTCCAGGACGACCTCGACTCGCTTGAGACATGGCTCGAGGAAACGAGCACCGCTGGCGCGGGGCTGCGTGCCGCGGTCGGTGAGCCCGTCGCAGACCTACAGGATGTGCCGCGGTCGCTGTGGGGCGCCCGCATAGCGCTGAGCGCGCTCGAGAGAAACCCCGACGAGCTTCGCGTCCTTCGCTACGAATCGCTCGATCCACTGACTCTCTTGCTGGGTGCTCCCGGGGGCTCGCCTGCCCGATCGCGGCTGGCGACATACCTGGCGCCATTGGCGGACAGGCCGCAGATGCTGACGACGCTTGAAAGCTATTTTGAGGCGGGGCTCGCGGTTCCCCGGGCCGCGCGCCTTCTCGGTGTCCACCCCAACTCGCTGCGTTACCGCTTGAGCCGGATCGAGGATGCTCTCGGTATGGAGATGTCGTCGCCGCACACCATCGCGCTGCTGCACATGGCGCTGCTCGACCGTCGGCTTCCAAGCGCCCCAAGCGACTCTCCAGCCGGTCAAGCTCAGCCGGACGGCATGACCAGCTGAGTCTCCGACTACGTCCATCGAGGCCAAACCTGCCCCCTTTTCTGCGTCGGAAATGCCGCTTTATGCAAAAACCCCGATGGCGAAAGCGGCCGTCGTTTGCGCCTCCGTTGCGTGTGCCGTTGACCCGAAGTGCGAACTGTGGTTGAGTCGCGACGCGACTTGAGATGCTTCGGGCTCGGCGGCCGCGCACTTCAGCGCCTCGGCCAGAGGCGATGTCTGACGCTCGAAGGGAAGCTTGGGAGATGACATCGACAACGGCGACAGACACCATCGCGGCCGTCGACGTCGGCGGGACGTTCACCGACGTGTGCGTGTTCGAGCGCTCCACCGGCCGCTTGCGGGTCGCCAAGGTGGCATCCACCACCGACCCGATCGACGCCGTGTTGAGTGGACTCGCGGAGGCAGAGGTGGACCTGGCGCGGACGGCTCTGTTTTGCCACGGAACGACCGTCGCGACGAACGCGCTTATCACTCGCCGGCTCCCTGCCTCGGCGATGGTCACCACCGCTGGGTTCCGCGATGTGATTGAGATTCGGCGCAGCAATCGCGCCGATCTATGGGACGCCTACAAAGACGTGGCGCCGCCATATATTCGCCGGCGCGATCGTCTGGAGGTGCGGGAGCGAGTCGACTATGCCGGCAACGTCCTCGAGCCACTCGACGAACAGCAGGCGCGCGAGGTCGCACGGATCCTCAAACGCCGTGGTGTTAAGGCTGTGGCAGTGTGCTTCATGAACTCCTACGCCAATCCAGCCAACGAGCAGCATATGTGCGAGATCCTGGCCGAGGAGCTGCCTGACGCCGCCGTATCTGCTTCCAGCGATGTGCTGCCCGAGATCTTTGAGCACGAGCGGTTCTCGACGACAGTCGCCAACGCCATCCTCGGGCCGCTCGTGGGGAGTTACGTGCGCCGACTCGGTGGGCGCCTGCGCGACGCGGGCTATCGGGGCGATGTCCTGATCCTGCACTCGGGCGGCGGCGTGATGACTGATGAGGCCGCGTCTCGCCTGGCCGCGCGCCTAGCAGCCTCAGGAATCGCGGCCGGCGCCATTGCCAGCCGAGAGGTGGCCACGCTGTGCGGCTATGAGAACGCCATCGGCCTCGACATGGGCGGCACGAGCGCTGACATCTCCCTCGTGTACCGCGGGGAAGCCCGCGTGACCACCGATTGGTATGTGGAGTTCGGTTACCCGCTGCGCTTCCCGAGCATCGAGGTGCTCACCATCGGCGCCGGCGGCGGCTCCGTCGCGTGGATCGATGAGGCCGGCTCGCTGCGGAACGGACCTCAGTCTGCCGGCGCCTCCCCCGGCCCGGCGGCCTACGGCAACCAGGTCGACGATCCAACGAATACGGACGCGAACCTGCTGCTCGGTCGCCTAGGGGAAGCGCTCGTCGGCGGCACGATGAGCCTCGACAAAGTCGCCGCCGAGACGGCGATTCGGTCCAAGATCGCCGAGCCGCTCGAACTCGACGTGCGGGACGCAGCGCGCGCAATCATCCGCGTGGCCAACGCGAACATGTCCGATGCTGTGCGCCTCATCTCGCTCCGGCGAGGCTACGATCCGCGCGAGTTCGCGCTGGTCGTCTTCGGAGGCGCGGGACCATTGCACGGAGCGGATCTGGCGCGGGAGCTATCGATCCCCACGGTCGTCGTTCCTCCGAGTCCCGGGATCTGGTCGGCCCTGGGCTGCCTCCAGGTCGACATTCGGCACGATCTGTCGGTCATGCTGCTGGGGTCGGCGAGCGAGGCTGACCCCGAGGAGGTGGAGAGGCAGTTCGCCGATCTTGAGGCCCAGGGGCGCGAACTGCTGCGCGCCGAGGGAGTGTCGGAGGACGCGATGGCGCTTGAGCGCTCGCTTGACATGCGCTATCTCGGCCAGTGGCGCTCGCTGACGATCCCGGCGGGTTCGCCGGTGACTTCGCTGGAGCCCGCCGTGAATACGTTTCACGCTGAGCACGAGCGCGTACACAACTTCCGCCGGGACGGCTCACCGGTCGAGATCTATCGCCTCAACCTCCGCGCGATCGGGTCGGTGGAGAAAGCGCAGCTCCCGCGCTATCCGCTGGACGGCGCTGAGCCCCCGACAGAGCGCGAGCGCCGGATGGTGTTCTTCGACCAGGGGGATGAAGCGATCGAGACGCCCGTCTACCACCGGGCCGATCTTCCCGCCGGGGCGGAGTTCGAGGGGCCGGCGGTGATCGAGCAGCTGGACTCGACGACGGTCGTTCCGCCAGGCGTCACGGCAGCCATCGACGAGTGGCTGAACATCCGGATGACTCTGCCGTCAACGTGAGGAGCTAGTCAGCGATGTCCACGCGCACACGCCTTGATCCGGTCACCTTCGAAGTCCTGAAGAACGCCTTCATCACGATCGTCGACGAAATGGCAGAACAGATTCTGCGCACCTGTCACTCGTTTGTGATCTATGCGCGCGACTTCTCCTCGGCACTGTGTGATCGGCATGGTCACACAATCATGCAGGGCAGCCAGGACATCGCCGTCCACGTCGGCACTCTTCACCTCACGGCACGGGCAATCCTCGATTACTTCGAGGACGACATGCGACCGGGCGATGTATTCGCGGTCAACGATCCCTATGTGGGCGGCACGCACTTCAACGACGTCCGCATCGTTCGCCCGATCTTCGTCGGGGAGGAGCTGATCGCCCTCGCCCAGTCCAACGGTCACTGGGCGGACGTCGGTGGCACCGTCCCGGGCTCGTTCGATGTAAGTGCCCGGGAGCACTTCGGCGAGGGCTTGCGGATCCCTCCGGTGAGGATCATCGACGAGGGCAGGGTGCGCCGCGATCTCATCCACATGATCAGCTCGAACACCCGCGCTCCGAGCGATGTCGAGGGTGACTGCGAGGCGCAAATCGAGGCTACGCTGGTGGCCCAGCGCGAAGTCTGCCGCTTGATCGATAAATACGGCAAGGACACCGTCTTGATTGCGTTCGACGAGGTCCAGGACTACGTGGAGCGCTTGACGCGCCAACGCGTGGCGGAGTTGCCGGACGGAACGTGGGAGACCGAGGACTACATCGACCTGGATCCCAACGAAGGAGAGGGACTTGTCCCCATCAAGGTCAAGCTTCAGATCGATGGCGAGCAGATCAAATACGACCTCTCGGGGTCGCATAAGGCCGTCGGCAGCTTCCTCAACGCCGGCTTCGGGACCGCGTTCTCCGGGATCGTCGGCGGCACCAAGACCTTCTTCCCCGATGTTCCGCTGAATTCGGGCTTCTACCGGCCGATGGAGGTCGAGCTCGGGCCCGAGGGGAGCGTGGTAAACGCGCCCTGGCCCCTGGCCGTGACCGGTTTCTGCTCCGGCCCGTACGAGAAGATCATGAACGCTCTGTTCGAGCTGTGGTCGCGGATCATGCCCGAGCGCGCCATGGCCTGTTCATTCAACCTCGAGTACCTGCTGGTCGGCGGCCACGATGCCCGCCTCCCCGAGCGGCCGATCTTCATGTGGTACGACTGGATGGCGGGTGGCTGGGGCGGCCGCAACGGCAAAGATGGGGAGAACGGCACGGCGCCGGTGTTTGGCGCGGGCCTCACTGTCCAGCCCTGCGAGGGCCAGGAACGCCTTACGCCGGTGCTGACCACCTCGCACGAAATCCTCACCGACTCGGCAGGACCAGGCCGTTTTCGCGGCGGCTGCGGCGTCCGCAAGGGGGGACGCCTCACCGCGGTCGAGGGAACCGTGATGTCGTATTGCTGCGACCGAGCCCGGTCAGTGACCTGGGGAATCAATGGCGGGCTGCCCTCGATACCGCACGGGGTATGGCTGCGACACGACGGCGAAGACAGCTTCCTGGGCGCCGCGTTCTCGAACGTGTCGGTGGCTACCGGGGATGAGTTCTGGCGTCCCTCGGCCGGCGGCGGTGGGTTTGGTGACCCCCTCGAAAGAGACCCAGTACAGGTCCGCGAGGATGTGGCCGATGGGTATGTCTCGATCGAGCGCGCCCGCCTGGATTACGGCGTGGTCGTAAGAGAAGTCGACCCGGAGCTGACTGCTTACGAACTGGACATGGCCGCCACCGAGCGCGAACGCGCCGCGATACGAGAACAGCGTGAGCGATGGCTACAGGAGGATCCTGAACAAATCGCCGCCCAGTATCGGTCCGGTGAGTTGGATGTGCTCGATCTCGTTCGCCGCTACGGCGTCATCCTCGACTGGGGGCCGGGAGAGCTGTTGCCGAAGAGCACCGCGCAGTTCCGGGCGATGCTCCGGCGCCGCATGGTGCCTCACTGGAGTGGAGCAGGCGGCGCAGATGGCCCGGCCACTTCCGCCGCCGGCGGAGATCCGTCAGTTGCAGAGCACGCGCGGACGTAGGAGGATTTCCAAGCCGAATGCGCCCCGATTCGGACTTCTTACGATAGGTCTCGGCCTGCCGACGGAGTAAGAAGGGTCGCGCACGGGAGGCACCCACACGAGGAGGTTCTGAGGAGAGTGGCCACCACAGCGACAACGTATCCCCCGCTTGAGACCTCGCCGCACGACGACCCCAAGGCTCTTGCTGAGGCGGCGAGTGAGGACTTCTCGCTCCACGTCGTACCGAGCACCTGGCGCATGGACCGCAGCAGGTTGATGTTCGCGTGGTGGGGAGTAGCGACTGCCTTCTTCTACATCTACTTCGCTGCGTTCTCAGCGCTTGCCTACGGAACGGTCAACACCCTGATTGGGCTCGGCATGACCGTGATCTGCTACACGCTGATCAACTGGGTCCTGGTCCGCGCCGCGTCGCGAAGCGGACTGACCGTGGCGCTGTTCTCGCGGAGCATGTTCGGCTACGTGGGCGCCTCGATCGCGACGCTGATCTTCGGGGCAACGTGCATCTACTACTGGGTGTTCGAGGGTTCTGTCGTCTCGGTGGCTGCCCAGAGCTATTTCGGAGGCCCGCTGAAGCTGTGGTATGCGATCGTGATCGCGGCCACAATTCCGCTCATCTGGCGCGGCGTGCGCAAGTGGATGGACCGCTTCAACGGCTGGATGCTGCCTCTGTTCGTGATCGGGATGACGGCGGTGATCACCTGGTCGCTGCTCGACCACGGCTATCACGGCTTCCTGCCGAACGCGAAGGCCCTCCCCGGCACCACGCTGCCGTGGCTGCAGGTCTTCTCCGCCTACATGGGGGTCTGGATCCTCATGATGTTCACCTTCGACTTCGCGCGCCTGGCGCGTCCGAAGGACGAGAAGTTCCACGTGGGCGTGACCTTCGGCCTGGCGTACTACGTCATGACATTCCTCATCAACGGCCTGATCGGGATCTTGCTGGTCTCAGCGTTCGGAATCTCCTTTGCTGGACTCGCCGGTAAGGAGAGCGCATTGCCGGTGGACATCGTCGGCGTGACCGGACTGCTGGGAGTCCTGCTGATCGCGATCACCCAGTTTCGTATCAACGTGGCCAATGCCTACCTTGCCTCCACGAACCTCCAGAGCTTCTTCTCGCGGATGTTCCGGCTGCATCTCCCCCGCGTGTTCTGGCTCGTAGTGGCCGGGGTGATCGGCTTCATCCTGATGCTCACCAACATCTTCAGCTACGTCAACGATGCGCTGGCGTACCAGGGAATCGCGATCGTCGCTTGGGTGGCGATCGCGCTAGCTCACATCGGCTGGATGCGTCTGAATGGGAAGCGACCGGGGCAGCAGGAGTTTCGTCCCGGCCGGGTGCCGGCCATCAACCCCGGCGGGCTCATCGCCTGGGCGGTCGCCACGGGCATTGGCGTCTATCTGAAGGTCGGCTTGGCCAGCACCAACCAGCTGTTCGCGACTTGGGGCCTGCCGATCACGTTCGGGATCGCCTTCGTCATCTACGGCGCATCGCTGCTGCTCGCCCGCTCCACCTGGTTCACGCTGGAGCGTCCCGGCGACCCCGTCCTCGAAGTCGATGATCCCTGGGCGGTGCGGATCCGGTGCCACCGCTGCAAACGCTTCTTCTTGGCTCAGGAGACCGACCGCGACCCGACCTCGGGCCATGAGGCGATCTGCGCCGAGTGCGCGACCGGGATGGAGTTCTACGGGGCCGCGCGACGCGAGGCTCACCAGCGCCGGACCGAGTCGGCACCCACGACAGGAGCTGTGTCGTCCTGAGCAGCCTAAGCCGCACGGCGAGCTGAGATCGCAGAGAATGTGATCGTGCCGCCCGGAACGCTCGACATCAACGTCGACATGGGCGAGAGCTTCGGGCGCTGGCAGCTCGGCGACGACGCCGGGATCATGCCGCACGTTTCGTCGGTGAGCATCGCGTGCGGATTTCACGCAGGCGATCCGCGCACCATTCGCCAGACGGTGAGGGCCGCAGTGGAGCACCACGTCCAGATCGGCGCGCACGTTTCGCTTCCGGACTTGCTTGGATTTGGCCGACGCCGGATGGCAATTTCTCCCGACGAGCTGCGCGACTACGCCCTCTATCAGATCGGAGCGCTCAGGGGATTTGTCGAGGCGGAAGGCGGGCGGCTCGGCCATGTCAAGCCCCACGGCGCGCTGTATGCGATGTGCTCATCCGACCCCGAGCTCGCCAGCGCGGTGGCGGAGGCCACCGCGGAAGTTGACCGGGGACTACTGCTGCTGCTGCTCAACGAAGGCGTGGCGTCTGCCGTCCGGGAGCACGGCGTGCGGCTCGTGAGCGAGGCGTTCCCCGACCTCGAGTACGCACCAGACGGCACGCTCCTGATCGAGGCCGTGAAGCGCGCCTGGGACCCAGAGCGGGTGGCGGAGCGAGCGGTGCGCCTCGCGCGTGAAGGCGTGATAGACGCCAACGACGGAAGTGATCTCGATGTACGCGCGCCGACGGCATGCATCCATGGAGACGCTCCAAACGCGGTCGAGATCGCGCGGACCGTGAAGCTCCGGTTGGGCGAGGCCGGAGTCCAAGTGCAGCAGTTACGAACGATGCTCGCCGGCGAGACACCCACCACCGACGAGCGACCCGTGGGCACAAAGCAATGAGTGCGGTGACCCCGCCCATCCTCGAGCGACGGGAAGCGGTCGGAGGACATCCCGCGATCACCTATCGCCAAGCGGGAGACCGAGCCCTGCTCGTGGAGTATGGGGAGATGGACTTCGATCTCACGCTCAACTTCTTCGTGCTTGCCGTCGATTCCGCGCTCCGCGAGCGATCGCTCGACGGACTGATCGAGACGGCTCCGGGCTTTCGCTCGATGTGTGTCAATTACGACCCACTCACTTTGCCCACGGGAGAACTCGTGACCCATCTCGCGGCTGTGCACGATGACCTGCCGGCCGAAGGAGAGATCGAGATCCCGAGCCGCGTTATCCAGCTGCCGATCGCCTTCGACGACGCGCAGTCAACGGCCGCAGTCGAGCGCTACATGGGAAGCATTCGCGCCGACGCGCCGAACTGCGAGGGCGGTAACAACATCGACTACATCGTCCGCTACAACGGCTTCGACGATCGAGAGCAGTTTTACGATGCGGCGCTAGCGACCGAGCATTGGACCGCGTTCATCGGGTTCTTCCCCGGACTGCCTTTCATGTTCCCGCTCGATCCGCGCCATACGGTGGTGGTGCCGAAGTACAACCCCACCCGGACATGGACAGCCGAGGGTGCGGCGGGCCTGGGGGGCCCGTGCTATGCGATCTACCCGGTCGAATCGGCGGGTGGGTATCAGCTCTTTGGCCGCAGCCTGCCGGTGTATGACCTCAAGGAACGCAACGAGGCGTTTCGCGGCAACCCCCTGCTGCTGCGTCCAGGCGACCGTGTTCGCTTTCACCGCGTCGAGGAAGAAGAGCTCCTGGCGAGTTGGGAGGACGTGCATGCGAACCGCTATCGCTATCGGATCGAAGAGCAGCCGTTCGACGTGGGCGCCTACCTGGAGTTCCGCTCGAGCGTTTCGGAGGAGGCCGAGGAGCACCGCCGGCATCGCGAGGAGGCGGCGGCTGCGACGCCCGTGCCGTGAGTGATCGAGATCAGAGGCAACCATGAACGGCGACCAGCGAACGATCGAGATACTTGAACCGGGCCTACAGGCGACGGTGCAGGACTATCCGGGACGCACCGGCATGCAGCATCAGGGTTTCTTCCCCGCGGGTGCCATGGACTTCCTGGCGCTGCGGGCCGCGAACCTCTTGGTCGGGAACCCCCAGAACGCGGCGGGTGTCGAGGTCACGCTTGGCGGCTTCGCGCTTCGGCTAGGGGGCGAGGCCCTCGTCGCTGTGTGCGGGGCCGAAGCAGAAGTGACGCTCGACGGAGAGCCCCTGCCCCGCTGGGAGAGCCGGGGGGCGGACGCCGGCTCGGAGCTCCGAATTGCGATTTCGCCGGGCCCAGGTTTTCGATTCTACGTCGCGATCTCGGGTGGTGTTGACGTGCCGGAGTTGTTTGGTTCCCGCTCCACCTACACGATGGGCGGGCTAGGAGGGCTCGAGGGTCGCCCCCTCGTCGCCGGGGATCGCTTGCCGCTCGGCGCTGCCGCGCCGGACGCTCCCGTGCGCCGCTTCCGGGATTCGAGGCGCCCGCATTACGAGCGCGAGTGGGAGATCGAAGTGATGCGAGGACCGCAGGCCAGCCCTGACTACCTCACCGAGCACGACATGGACGAGCTATTGGGTCGGTCATGGGCGGTTGACCGAAACTCCGATCGCAGTGGCGTCAGGCTTGAGTCCCACCAATTCGAATGGGCACGCAGCGGCGGCGGCGTGGCCGGCGGTCATCCGTCGAACATCCTGGATAACCCTTATCCGGTCGGCGCGGTGAACATCAACGGCGACCTCCCCGTGATCTTGGGGCCCGACGGACCCACTGCCGGCGGCTTTGTCGTCGCCGCAACCGTGGTGCACGCGGCGCGCTGGAAGCTCGGACAGCTGCGGCCAATCGGCGACCACGTCAGCTTCCGGGAGGTCACCGCCGACGAGGCCGCCGAGCTGGAAGCGACACTTACCTCTCAGCTGAGTCATGAGAGCCTCGAGGAGGGGTCAGTGTGAGCATTCAGAAGAACCGAGAGAAGCTATGAGCGACCGGACGATCGACTCTCCCCTGCCGGGCACGTTCTACCGGCGACCCAATCCCGATTCTGAGCCGTTTGTCGCCGAGGGCGACTCGGTGCAGGCGGGCGATGTCGTCGGGGTCGTGGAAATCATGAAGAGCTTCCACGAGGTGAAGGCCCAGCAGCCCGGCGTGGTGCAGCGCTTCCTAGTAGAGAACGAGGACGCTGTCGAAGCTGGACAGGCGCTCGCCGTGCTCGAACAGTAGGACGGCCGATGAAACGCGTGCTGATCGCCAACCGCGGCGAGATTGCGCTCCGAGTGATCCGCGCCTGTCGCGAACTGCGCCTCGAAACCGTGGCTGTCTACTCGACGGCTGACGAGGCTGCCCTCCACGTGCGCAAGGCCGATAAGGCAGTGTGCATAGGCAAGCCAGCGGCACGCCAGAGCTATCTCAACTCCGAGGCACTCGTGGACGCGGCCCGCGACATGGGCGCGGACGCGATCCACCCAGGCTATGGCTTCCTATCGGAGAATGCGCAGTTTGCGCGGCTTTGCGAGGACGCCGGGCTGACCTGGGTGGGGCCGCCTCCGCAGGCGATCGAACATATGGGCGACAAGGCGGCGGCGAGGACGCTCGCCACCTCGGCCGGCGTGCCGGTCGTGCCCGGTACCGAGGGCACGGTTAGTCCGCAAGAGGCGATCTCGGCGGCGGACGATGTCGGCTATCCCGTGATGATCAAGGCGGCAGGTGGTGGTGGCGGAACGGGTATCCGCCTCGCTCGCGACGCCGACGAGCTCGATCAGCGGATCGGCGAGGCTGCGCGCGAGGCCCAGGCGGCCTTCGGCAATGCCGAGCTGTACCTGGAGAAGCTGATCACCCCCGCCCGCCACGTCGAGGTACAGATACTCGCCGACGGCCACGGGAAGGTGATCCATCTCTACGAGCGGGAGTGCTCTCTTCAGCGGCGGCGCCAGAAGCTGCTCGAGGAGTCGCCCTGCCCCGTGCTCGAGCAGAGCACGCGAGAGGGGATGGCAGCCGCCGCGGTGCGCCTCGCAGAGGCCGCCGACTACGTGAATGCGGGCACAGTGGAGTTCCTCCTCGGTCCAGACGGGAGCTTCTACTTCATCGAGATGAACACTCGCATCCAAGTGGAGCACCCGGTGACCGAGATGATCACGGGGTTCGACCTCGTCAAGCAGCAGTTGCTCGTGGCGGGCGGCGAGCCGCTCAAGGTGGATCAGGGCGATGTCGAACAGCGTGGAGCCGCGATCGAGTTTCGCGTGACCGCCGAGGACCCCAAGGCGGACTTCCGCCCGTCGCCCGGACAGATCACGTCTCTGGAGCTCCCGGGAGGCCCGGGAGTCCGGGTCGACACGGCGCTATACGACGGCTACACGGTTCCTCCGTACTACGACTCCCTCGTGGCAAAGCTGATCGTCTGGGGAGCTGACCGGAGGGAGGCGATCGCGCGCGGACGCCGAGCGCTCGAGGAATTCGCGATCCAGGGAATCGAAACCACGATTCCCTTTCATTTGCAGATGCTCGAGGACGATGGCTTCCGACGGGGCGACTATCACACCGACTATCTGACCCAGCAGGCGCCCACATAAGCGCGCAGCCCGGGCGTACCTAAGTCGCGATGTTCCGTCCGGCTTCGCGCCTACAGTCCGGGGCCAATGCCGCCGCTGATCACCCCGGAAGAGGCGCTCCGGCTAGGCGAGCTTGAAGATCGCGCGGCGATCGAGAAGCTGGTCGAGCGGGCGTGGCGGGCCCGCGTCGAGCACTTCGCCGACGCGACCGACATGTGCTCGCTGGTCAACGCGAAGTCTGGCGGCTGCGCGGAGGACTGCGGCTTCTGCGCTCAGTCGCGCTACGCGGAGGCGGAGACGCCGCTGCACGCGATGATGGAGCCCGAGCAGATCCTCGAACATGCGCGCGCCGCGCAAGCCGCCGGCGCCCACCGGTTCTGCATGGTCACCCAGGGGCAGGGTCTCTCGCGGCGAGAATTCGACAAGGTGCTGACGGGTGCCCGGCTGGTGGCCGAGCACACGAACCTGAAGCGCTGCGTGTCGATCGGTCATCTCTCGGCGGAGCGAGCACGTGCGCTGAGGGAGGCCGGCGTGCAGCGGGTCCACCACAACGTGGAGACGGCGCCCTCGTACTACCCCGAGGTCTCCAGCACGATCCGGTACGAGGGCAGGCTGAGGACTATCGACGCGGTGCGCGAGGCGGGACTCGAGACCTGCGTCGGCGGCATCCTCAATCTGGGCGAGACGCGCGAGCAACGAGTGGAGATGGCGTTCGAGCTGGCGCGTATCAACCCCACCAGCGTCCCCATCAATCTGCTGAACCCGCGTCGTGGTACCAAGTTCGGCGAGCGGGAGCTGATGGATCCATGGGAGGCGGTGAAATGGATCGCGATCTTCCGTCTGATTCTGCCCGACGCGCTTTTCCGACTCTGCGGCGGCCGGGTCGAGAATCTCCGTGAGCTGCAGGCCATGGCCGTGAAGGCGGGTCTGAACGGGGTGATGATGGGGAACTTCCTGACCACGCTGGGGAATGCGCCCGAAGCCGATCGGGCGATGTTCGAGGAGCTGGGGCTGAACATCGCGCGCTACTCCGACAATGGGGCCAATCCACGCCCGGACAACCGCTCGGGCTGGCTGGAGGGCGAGACCCCGGACGTGATTTCCGACGCAATCGCGGGGCCGGCCGAGCGAGGTCTCGACGTGCGGCTGTGGGATCCCTCAAAGCAGCTGCGTTACGCACGCAAGGGAGCGAGAGCAGTGGGGCGATGATCGAGATCGAGGCCCGCCTCTCCGAGCTCGAAAGCATGGGACTGCGGCGGGCCACGCGTCTGGTCTCGGGGCCTCAGGGGCCGCGGGTGGTTCTGGACGGCAAGCCCGTACTGCTCTTGTGCTCCAACAACTACCTCGGCCTCGCCGATCATCCCCAAGTGCGGGCGGCCGCGGCGGAGGCGGCCATGCGCTGGGGCGCAGGGACCGGCGCCTCCCGCCTCGTGAGCGGAACCATGACCCCCCACGGGCGGCTCGAGGAGCGGCTCGCCGCCTTCAAAGGCCGGGACTCAGCGCTGCTGTTCGGCTCAGGCTATCTCGCGAACACGGGCGTGATCGCCGCGTTGGCGCGGCCGGGCGACGTCGTCTTCTCCGACGCGCTCAACCACGCTTCGATCGTGGACGGCTGCCGCATGTCGCGGGCGGAGACCTTCGTCTACGACCACTGCGACCTGGACCACCTGGAGTGGGGCATCGCGCAGGCCGAGGATCGAGGTGCGCTGATCGCGACCGACGCCCTCTTCTCCATGGATGGCGACCTGGCACCGCTTACCGCGCTAGTCGAGCTCGCGCAGCGCCATCGCCTGAGGCTGGTCGTAGACGAGGCGCACTCGACCGGAACGCTCGGCCCCAGCGGGCGAGGCGCGCTGGTGGAGGCCGGAGTCGAGGACCAGGTGGACGTGATCGTAGGAACGCTCGGCAAGGCGCTCGGGTCGTACGGAGCATTCGTGGCCTGCGAGCGCGAGATGGCACGCTATCTGGTCAACAGCGCCCGCACGTTCATCTTCTCCACCGCACCCGCACCGAGCTCGGTTGCGGCAGCGCTGGCGGCGCTGGAGCTGCTCGAGGAGCGGCCCCATCGGGTCGCCAAGCTGCAGGCAAACGCGGCCGTGCTGAGGTCGGCGCTCGAGCGCGAGGGGTTCGATGTGGGCGCCTCGCGCACCCACATCATGCCGCTGATTGTTGGCGACGCGGCGCTCGCGGTCGAGATGTGTGGAGCGGCGCTCGAACGCGGCGTCTTTGCACAGGCGATCCGGCCGCCGACGGTTCCCCCGCAAACCTCGCGGCTGCGGCTGAGCGCCATGTCCTCGCACAGCCGGCGGGAGATGCTGGCGGCCGCCCGCACATTCGCGCAGGCCGCACGCCAGGTCGGATTCGAACCACTGCGGCTGAACGCCGAGCAGGGTTACGCTGAGCCGGGACTCGAGGACGACGAACCCCTCGCGCGCGCTGCCTAAGTGCGCGGCTGCTTCGTTACGGGCACCGACACCGGGGCCGGCAAGACCGTACTCGCGGCCTCCCTGGTGGCGGCTGCCCGGGCGCAGGGCATTCAGGTCACCGCACTGAAGCCGGTGATCACCGGCCTCGGTGAGCCGGCCGACCCCGCGTGGCCGGCCGACCACGAATTGCTGGCGCGGGCCGCGGGCACAAGCGCCGCTCGGGTGACGGCGATCGGCTTTGATCCTCCCGTCTCGCCCCACTTGGCCGCCGAGCTGGCGGGGTCGCCAATTGACCCCCACTCGCTCGAGGACTGGATCCACGAGGCCGGCGGCGGAGCCGAGCTGGTCGTGGTCGAGGGGGTCGGGGGACTGCTCGTGCCGCTGGCCGGCCAGTACGACGTCCGGCACCTTGCCGTTGCGCTCGATCTCCCGCTGCTGGTCGCAGCGCGTCCCGGACTGGGAACGATCAACCACACATTGCTCACCCTTGAGGCCGCCCGCGCAGCGGGGCTGGATGTGACCGCGGTGGTGCTGACCCCTTGGCCGGAGTCGCCGGGGCCGCTCGAGCGCTCCAATCGCGCGACGATCGAGAGGCTGGGCGCTGTCAGCGTTGAGACGCTTCCGGAGATCGCGCGTGCCGAGCCGGGCCTCCTGGGCGACGCGGCTAAGAGCCTCCCCCTGCGGCAATGGCTCTCGCGATGGGGCGGTTCCGACCGCCCGGAGGAATAGCTTCTTCCGCGTGCGCATGACCGCCGAGCTCGAGGCCGTCGACCGGCTGCATCTGTGGCACCCGTTCACGCAGCAACGCGCCTGGTGCGAGGAGGAGCCGCCGCTGATAATCGAGCGTGCGGAGGGGACCAACTTGTACGACCGCGAGGGCAACGCCTACATCGATGGCGTGGCCTCATTGTGGTGCAACGTCCACGGCCATCGGCACGCAGCCCTGGATGAAGCAATCATCGATCAGCTCGGTCGCATGGCCCACTCCACGATGCTGGGTCTCTCGCATCCACCGGGCATCGAGCTCGCAACCCGCCTGCTGGAGTGCGCGCCCGCCGGATTGAGCCGCGCGTTCTACTCCGACAGCGGTGCGACGGCGGTCGAGGTGGCGTTGAAGATGGCCTTTCAGTGGTGGTCGCAGCGCGGTGAGACGGACCGCACCACCTTCGTCTGCCTGGAGAACTCGTACCACGGCGACACGCTCGGCGCCGTGTCCGTCGGCGGCATCGACCTGTTCCATGCCTGCTATCGCCCCCTGCTCTTCGACACGTTGCACGCGCGAGCCGGGGACCACCGCCACCTGGCCGCGCTCCTGCGCGCGAATGCCGGCCGCGTGGCGGCGGTGATTGTCGAGCCGCTGGTGCAGGGGGCCGCCGGCATGCTGATGCAACCCGATGGCTATCTGGCCGCCGTCCGGCGGCTCTGTGATGAGCACGACGTGCTCCTCATCTGTGACGAGGTAGCGACCGGATTCGGCCGCACGGGCACGATGTTCGCCTGCCAGCAGGAAGCTGTCACCCCGGACCTGATGTGCCTGGGTAAGGGCATTACGGGGGGCTATCTCCCGCTCGCCGCGACGCTCACCACCGAGCGCATCTACGAAGGCTTTCTTGGAGCCGCCGAGGAGGCACGCACGTTCTTTCATGGACACACCTACACGGGGAACCCTTTGGCCTGTGCAGCGGGGATCGCCTCGCTCGAGACATTCGCGCGCGAGCGGACGTTGGAGACGCTCGCGCCGAAGATCGAGATGCTCAAACGCTTACTCGCGCAGCGGATCGCGCTCCTGCCGGGCGTGGTCGAGGTGCGCCAGCGCGGCTTCATGGTGGGAATCGAGCTGATTCAACGGCCACCGAGTGAGCGGCTAGGGCACGCGGTGACACTCGCGGCCCGCCGGCGGGGAGTCATCATCCGTCCGCTCGGCGACGTCGTAGTCCTGATGCCGCCCCTCACGATCTCCGAAGCCGACCTGCGACGGCTGGTGGCGATCACGGCCGCCTCGATCGCGGAATGCACCGCGGCCGGCCGAATGCGGACGGCGGCCTAGCTTCACCCGCAGCGAGTCGCTGCAAGAGCCGGCCGACCGCGGCGCGCCGCCCAGCCTCCTACCCGCCCCGGTCTCGCGCCCCCGGGAGTGACACCGCCTCGACCGGAGGGCCCAACTCGTCGCCCTGGTCCTCCGCGGACGCGGCCGGGCCCTCGGGGACGCGCGGCGCGATCCGGTTCACCCACAGCTCCTCGACCAGGATCATGAAGGTCGAGATGATCGGGACGGCCACGATCAGGCCCACGAAGCCGAATAGTCGCTCGACCGCGATCACGCCGATGGCCACCACCGCGGGATGCAGCTTGACCGCCCGCGCGACCACCAGCGGCTCGATCATGTTGCTCTCGACCTGGTGGGCGACGATGTACACGATCGCCACCAGGATCGCCTTGCCGGTCGAGAACGTGAGCGCGTACAGAATCGGCACGATCGAGGAGGCGAGCGCGCCGAAGTAGGGGACGATCATCGCAATCGCCGTAAAGATCGCAAAGAAGGCGGCGAAGTTCAGGCCCACCAGCGTCAGACCCAGGTAGGTCAGGCCGCCAAGGATCACCATGCCAATGATCAGGCCCACCAGCCAGCCGAGGTATGCCGTCCGCAGGCGGCTCAGCACGTGGCGCGCATGGGGGCGGTTGCGGGCCGGAAACAGGCGCGCAATCCCGCTCACCAGCGGGTCGGGATGAATCGCGGTGTAGAGCGCGGTTAGGAGAATCACCACCATCACCACAATGACGCCGAGCGCAGTCGCGCCCACGGAGGCGACCGGCCCCAGCAGCGTGGAGGGATGGTTCTTGTAGTTGTCGATGAAGTGCGAGATCTGGTGACTGATGTGGGTCGCCGAGGTCCCGGTGAGACGCGCGATCCGGTGCAGAAAGTCGCTCGAGATCGAGGGCAGGTCGGTGATGAATTTGTTCACCTCCTGGCTGAACACCGGAATGATCAGAAACAACAATCCGGCCAGCGCACCCAGCCCTATGAGCAGGGCAAGAAAGGCCCCGATGACCCTGGGGATCCGCCACCTCTTCAGCAGATCCGCCAACGCCGCCATGGGAATCGCGATGATCACCATGATCAGCACGGCCAGGATGAGCGTGACCAGGGTCGGGAAGATCATGATCACGACCACCAGCCCGAAGGCGAGCAGGATCGCCCGGTAGATCACGCCAGGCGTGATGCGCTCAAACATCCTCGCTCCCACGAAGGCTCATACGACCATGATCCCCTGTCGGCGGGACGTAGAGAGGCGAACGCTTTTCCGGGAGGTGGGGAAGCCTGGGGAAAACCTTGGCCGGCAGGCCGGTGGGACTGAGATCATTCGTTTTGCGGTGCCAGATCGAGCGGCGTCCAGTGATCTTCTAGGTCGCCCACCGGGGGCGGAGGACCGGACACGGGCGGCGAGGGCCGGGCGTCGGCAGGTGGGCGGAGTGAGGGGAGCGGCTTCCATCGCAAAGCGAGCGCTGATCGCGTTCTATCGGGACCAAGGTACCCACCATGCGGGCGCTTTGACCTATTACGCGCTGATGTCGCTGTTCCCGATTTTGCTGCTTGCGGTCTCGCTGCTGGGACTGATGGGCGATTACCCGGGCACCTACAACGCGATCATCCATCAGCTGCGGACGATCGTTCCAGCCAGGGCGGTGTCCACCGTGAACGATGGGCTGAAGGAGGCACTCAGGGACCGAGGGACCGCGCTCGCGACATTCGTTCTCGGTGTGGTCAGCGCCTTCTACGGAGCGACCGGTTACCTGGAAGCTGCTCGCCGGTCGTTCAACGCGGTGTTCAAGGTCAAACATGGTCGCTCCTTCGTGCGCCGCAAGTTGACCGACATCTGTTCGACAGTCGTCCTCCTGGTGCTCGTGATCTGCACCGTCGTCCTGATGTTCGCGCCCGAACATGTGGTTCGCGGCCTGGTCGGCGCGGATATCGCGGTCGCGTGGCTCTACGGGCGCTGGCCGCTGGCACTGGTGACGGCGTTAGGCGTGTTCTCTTTCCTCTACTGCGTGACCCCCGACGCCCGGCGTCGCGATGTGGGCTCAATCGCTCCCGGCGCCGCTGTCGGCGTGGCCATCTGGGTTGCCGCCTCAGCGGGATTCTCGGCGTTCCTGGCCGGGTTCTCGAATCTCAACGCCACCTACGGCTCGTTTGCCGCTGTCGTCGTGCTGCTCGTGTGGCTGTGGCTCACCAACATCGCGCTGTTCCTGGGAGCTGAGGTCAACGCCGAGCTCGCCCGGCGCCGTCGCGAAGCGGCGCCACAGGCCTAACCGACTAACGCCGTGCAATCAAGCTGCTACTCGTCGTACGGCTCGAAGTCCTCTTTGCGCGCCCCGCAGACCGGACAGAACCAGTCGTCGGGGATCTCCTCAAACGGCGTGCCAGGGGGGATGCCGCCATCGGGATCGCCTTCTTCGGGGTCGTAGAGGAAGCCGCACGACTGGCACATGTACTTCACTCACCGCAAGCGTAGCGTCGGCTCGCAGCACCACGGCAGGCCATCACGGGTACGGTCAGGGCGGTGGAGGCAGAGCGGCCCGGACCCGGCGAGGAGATCAACCGCGGGCCAGCGGTTGCGCCCCGCCTCGCTGCGAGCGTGATCCTGCTTCGAGGAGCGAGCGAGGGGCTCGAGCTCCTGCTGGTCAAGCGCAATCCCGCGGCGCGCTTTATGGGCGGAGCCTGGGTCTTCCCCGGGGGAGCCGTCGAGCAGGCCGAGGGACGGGGCGAGCAAGCGCTCCGGAACGCGGCGCTGCGTGAGCTGGAAGAGGAGGCCGGAATCGAGCTCGTCGGCGCGCGTGCCCTTGTCCCGTTCTCACGCTGGATCACGCCCGCCGAGGTCACGATCCGATTCGACACTTGGTTCTACCTGGCGGGCGCGCCAACCGGGGCGGAGGTACACGTCGACGGCGGTGAGGTGGTGGACTGGCGCTGGTACGAACCGCGCCAAGCGCTCGAGGACGCCCGAGCCGGCAAGATCCTGCTGGTCTTCCCCACGATCAAGCATCTCGAGCAGCTGGCGCCCTTTTGCAGTGCCGACGAGCTGCTGGAGTACGCGCGCGGCCGGAAGATCCGGGTGGTGCAGCCGCGCGTGCTCGGATCAGGGGAGACGGCTCGGATCGTGCTTCCGGGCGAGCCGGGGTACGCCTAACGACGGGCGCTAGGCGCCGGACGAGCAGCTGATCAGGACGACGCCAGACCGCGCCGAGCCGTGAGGAGAGCAAGAGCGCTGATCAGCACCATCGCCCCCACCTCCACCAGCAGGCACGCACTCGTCGCGATCATCAGCGGGCTGTTGGGCATCCCCTCAATGTTTGGTGCGTAGACGGCAAGCAGCACCGTGTACAGCGCCGTGGCGAGCGCGATGGCGGTCATCAGCCGCGCCAGGAGCCAGGACCCACCCGCTGCCAGCGCGAGCTGCACCCGGTGCAGGCGCGCGTGGTGGATCGCCCACCGGCCGCCAAGCGCAAAGGTGCCGGCCACGACGAGGACGAGAGCAAAGAGGAAGACCCCCGCGGCGTGCCCGAGGGTGGTCCCATTGCCGGAGACGGCGGCTGGCAGAACGGCCTTCAGCACCAGGAACGCCGCGACGACGCAGGCGAGCGCCATCAGCGGCACGAGGAGCGCCCACCGCAGAGACCCCGACCGAGCGCTCCAGGCCTGTCGCAGGACCGAGAGCGCCAGCGGCGCGCCCGCGACCGCCACGACGGCGGCCGCTACGAGCGCGAGCACCACAATCGCGATGTGCGCGCCACCGAGCAGCGGATGCGCAGCCTCAGCCGCCCGGAAGGGGGAATCCTCCGTCGTCTTGGCGAAGCTCGCGCCGACGACGACGAGGGCGATCCACAGTGCAAGCGACGCCGAGACCGTGCCTCGCATGCGCCTGGCGGGGGAGGCGACCAGCGTGCCGGGATGCAGCTGGGCGTCGAGCGCACCGCAGAGCAGGTCGAAGAGCGTGGCGATGGTGACGGGGCTCTGCTCGAGCACAGCCCGCAGCTCGTCGCCGTAGCGGGCCCTATGCGCCTGCGGGTAGAGCTCGAGCAGGACAGACGCCATCGCGAACAAGATCGGACGCGGGCGCTCAGGCTTCATGCGACCGCCCCCTGAAGGCGGCTCAGCCCCACCTGGGCGACCCGCTCAAGCGCGCTCAGCTGCCGCTCGAGAGCGCTGGCGCCGGCCGCGGTCAAGCGGTAGGGACGGCGGCGAGCTTCCGCGGGTAGCGCCTCGATCAGCCCCCTCTCCTCGAGCCGCGACAGCGTCCCGTAGAGAGTTCCCGGTCCCAGGCTGAAGGCCGCGATCTCTCGGACGTCCTGAATGATCGCGTAACCGTGTTTCGGACCACCGGCGAGGCTTGAGAGAACCAGCATCGCAGGTTCGGTCCAACGGCCGAGATCGAGCTTGTTTGTGTCCCGCGGTGACATATATCGGCCGCCAATATAGCGGCGGCCGATATATGTGTCAAGCGGTCCAGCAGGCGCGTGCCACTTCTCGCCGGTGACTACGCGCCACCGTAGGTCACGATCAGATCGGTGAGCACACCCACGAGGAAGCCGGCGCTGATCATGAGCAGGCCGAGCTCGCGATAGCCGTGCCGGCGCACGCTGGTCCAGACCTCTCCGATCACGTACAGGATCGCTCCCCCCGCCATCGCGTAGAAGGCGAGCTCAAGGGGATGGCTGGTGACGCCGAAGCCCACGATCGAACCGAGAAAGGTCGGGCCGCCGGCGATCAAACCGGCCAGCGCGAGCCAGCGCCATGACGGCTTGACATCCCCTAGTGGGCCCACGATCCCGAAGCCTTCCGTGGCGTTGTGCAGGGCGAAGCCGACGATCAGGACGGTGGCGAGGCTGATTGCCCCCGCGCGCGCAGAGACGCCGATCGCCAGGCCTTCGGCGAAGTTGTGCATGCCGATCGCCGCGGCGATCGTCAGGCCCGTGCGCAAGGCCCGGCGTCGCGCGGCCTCGCGTTCACGAGAGATCGAGGCAGCCTCCGCGCTGCTCAGGGCTCCAGCCGCGGAGCCGCCGGCGATCGGTGGTTTGCGCGCCCCCAGCGGCCGGATCGCCTTCTCGACCAGCCCCAGCCCGGCGCTGCCCGCCGCGAAACCGGCCGCCAGCAACACAAACAGAAGCACGAGATGGCCGACCGATCCGTTGTGGTGCTTGACCGCGGTCAGGGCGGAATCGACGATCGAGATCCCGTTCGAGAGGACGTCGACGAAGATGAACGACAGCACGCCGACCGAGAACATGGCGAGCGCCACTCGCGCGCGGCCGGAGAGCAGCGCCATGCGTCCCACGGGCAGACCCAGATAGATGGTGAAGCCGGCAAGGGCTCCCAGCAGGATGGTGTGCGGTAGGGACATTGAGTCGCGGCTTAGGTTGCCCTAAGCAGGCCAGAAGGTATCACGTTAGGACGCCCTAAGCCCCCTTTGGGCTCGGAGTTGTTCGGCGTCGCGTCCGAGCCTCTGAAGCGTTGACGCTAGACCCAGCTGAGCCCCTCGAAGCGTGGACGCTCCACGTCAGGCGGCAGTCTGCCCTCTTCCTCAAGCTTGTCGAGATGGGCGGCGAGGGTCAGCGTGGCGGCAAAGCGGAGCTCGGAAGGAGCGTCCTCCCAGACATCGTCGAGAATCTCCCGGACGCCGCGCTTGCCGGTCGCCAGTGCGGCAACGAGCCGCGCTTCGCGCTCGAGCCGGTGTGCGCGGTACTGGTCGAGCTTCCGGGCAGGATCGCGCACCGGGGGACCATGACCAGGGCAGATCACCTGGAGTTGTCGCCGGCGCAGACGCTCGAGCCCGTCCAGGTAGGCCCGCAGCGCCCCCTGGTACGGGGCGACAAAGACGCTCCCCTCGCCCAGGACCGCGTCACCGGTGAACGCCGCGTCCCCGACGGTGAACGCCAGGTGGTCGCGGGCGTGTCCGGGAGTGAAGATCGCTTCCAGCGGCCCGAACACGCTTCCTCCCGCGAGCAGCACATCTACGTCTCCCCGGGCCGCCGCGACCGGTGCTCCGGGATACTTCGCGCGCATGGCTGGTACGCCCTCGGCGTGGTCGGGATGGTCGTGTGTGAGCGCGATACCTCCCAGGCCTCCACGGCGCTCTATTTCCGCTCCCAACGCCTCGATGTGGTCGGCCAGTGACGGTCCGGGGTCGATCAACCAGGTTGGAGCGCGATCGATCAGCCACGAGTTGGTGCCGCACAGCGTGAACGGTCCAGGATTGGCGGCGCGGATGCCGACGACGTCCTGGCCGGTGACGGCGATTCGGCCGACCGGTCGCACGCCTCAACTCGCCGGCGCTATTCCCGCGCGTGCTCCGGCACACGAGCCGGACGCGGTCCCTGTGACCGGGGCAACACCCGTCCCAGCACGGCATCGACGAGTCCGTCGCCGAAATCCCCCACCTTGTCCGAGACCCGGTCGATGATTGCCCGCAACGGCGAGAGCCACAGCACGATCGCCGCGCCCGCGCCAATCGCCGAACCGGCCAAGATGTCGGTGAGGTAGTGCAATCCGAGTGCGATCCGTCCGAAATCGAGGATCGCAGCGAGGACGAGCATCAGCGTTCCCCATCCCCACCTGCGGCGCAAGAGCAGGGCGACGGCGATCGCAGCGCCTGCGGTGGCATGGTCGGATGGGAAGCTCGAGTCGCGCGCATGCGAAAGGAACACATTGACGGCGTGAGGATGCGCGACGAATGGGCGAGCACGGTAGACCAGGTGGGCGACGATCGCGGTCACGAGCAGCCCCAGAGCGGCGCTCAACCCCGCCGCGACCGCCGCGCGACGCCAGGGGCGCCCCCGCTCGTGACGTGCGAGCACGCAGACGACGACGAGGATCCCCAGGAAGAGAACCTCCGCGATCGCAACGTATGACTTGAGCGGATCCTCGACCCCGTCGTTGCCCACGAGAAAGTGATTCAGCGAATGAACCATCGACCAGTCCATTAACAAAATGATCACATCTCGGCATAAAGGAGAGCCAACCGTACGGAGCTAGGTTCGCCGGCCGCCTCCTCGGACACCCATATGCAAGACTCCCGAGTCTCGGCACGGCGCGACTGATGGGGAGGTTCGATGCGACGACGGCTTCTGGGGAGCTTGGCAGTGATGGGGGCACTGGCGCTGTGCGCGACCGCCGTGACGAGCGCCGGCGCAAGTCCTCGTGGCGGGCGGGCAGTTTCTTCAATCAAGTGGGGGAAGTGCTCTGACCCCTACCTGAAGTCGATTGGCGCGCAGTGCGGCTACCTCTCTGTCCCGCTCGACTACAGCAAGCCCGGGGGCCGCCAAATCAAGATCGCGGTCTCCCGCATTCGTCACACATCGAAGAAGCATTACCAGGGGATCATCCTGACGAACCCGGGGGGGCCCGGTGGCTCGGGCTTGAACCTCAACTACTTCCTGGTCCTGGCGCTCGAGAACGAGGGGTTCACCAAAGCGGCAGCGGACTATGACTGGATTGGATTCGACCCGCGGGGGGTCGGCTCCAGCCGGCCCGCGCTGAGCTGCGAGCCCAACTACTTTCATCCCGATCGGCGCTACTACGTGCCGCAGACCAAGCAGCTGCTCAACTACTGGCTGTCGAATTCGAAGTCGTACGCGCACGCGTGTGCGACGAAGGGATCCGCGCAGACGGCCCTGCTGCACAACATGACCACGCCCGACTCGGCCATGGACATGGATCGAATCCGCCAGGCGCTTGGCCAGAAGAAGCTGACCTACTACGGCTTTTCGTACGGCACCTACCTGGGTCAGGTCTATTCGACGCTATTCCCGTCGCACGTACGCCGGCTGATCCTCGATAGCAACATCGACCCCCGCCATGTCTGGTATCAGGCAAACCTGGATCAGGACGCGCCCTTCAACCGCAATGTGAACATCTGGTTCCGTTGGCTGGCGAAGTACCACAAGGCCTACCGGCTGGGACGCACGGAAAAGGCCGTGCACAACCTCTTCTACAAGCAAGAGCAGAAGCTCCGCAAACACCCCGCCGGCGGCAAGGTCGGTCCCGATGAATGGGTGGACGCGTTCCTGCCTGCGGGCTACTACGAGCAGACCTGGGTGAGCCTGGCGCAAGTGCTCTCCTCCTGGATCCACAAGCACAACGCCAAGCCGTTGATCGCGGCCTACAAGTCGGAGGACACTCCCGGCAACGACAATGGCTTTGCCGTCTATCTCGGTGTCGAATGCACCGACGCGCATTGGCCGCATGCCTGGAGCCGGTGGTCCAAGGACAATTGGCGGATCTACAGGAAGGCGCCGTTTGAGACCTGGGGCAATGCCTGGTTCAACGCGCCGTGCATCTACTGGCCGGCACCGGCGTCGCATCCGGTCAAGATCAACGGCAGCAAGATCAAGAACGGACTCTTGATCGATGAGACGCTCGATGCAGCGACTCCATTTGAGGGCAGCGAGTACGTGCGCAAGCTCTTCCCCCACACGGTCCTGCTTGCAGAGCCAGGTGGAACCACACACGCCGACTCGCTCTCTGGCGACCGCTGCGTGGACAGCACGATCGCCCGCTACCTCGCCAATGGCACCTTGCCGAAGCGCAAGCGGGGCGCGAAGTGGGACAAGACCTGCAAGCCGCTGCCGAAGCCCGTGCCGACGCGCGGAGGGACGCGCCAGCTTGGGATCCACGGGGTGGCGCCACTGGAGCTGGGGCGGCTAGGGCTGCCCGCGGTTCTGTTCCGCTGACGCCCAGAGGGGCCACCCCGCTTCGTCTCGATCAGGTGAGGCGAAGCGGGGCACCGTCTCGAGCAGCCGAGGGGAAGCGGGGAGCGCCCCGACGGCGTCGCGCTCTACCGAGCGATGGGGACCTGCAGCTCGGTCACCTGCGGTCCGCCTTCGCCCATCTCGTGATAGAGCTCGCGACTGTGTCCGGCTAGCCGGAGGCCGCTGTCTTCGATCCAGCGGATGAGCGCCTCGTAGACGGACACGACCCCTTCCATGCTGCCGCGGTGCACCAGAGACGCGACCTCGATTACCGGCAGATTCAGGACCTCGATCTCCCCGTCCGACGGCACGTCCTGCGCTCCGATCTCGAAACCGACGTGGACATCGACGCTCCCGTCCTCCCGAGGATCGTCGTAATAGCCGACGAGCATCCCTGGCCGTCCGCCGGCGTGCATGACGTGCGCCGCCAGCCTCGGCGCGAGCTGACCGAAGACCGGACCGATGTGCTCAGGGTTGAGGGCGGCGGCGGTGCCGCGCAGCTCGGCGATGCGTAGCGGCTGGGTGTGCTTTACGACAACGTCCTGCGTGTTCACGGCGCTGCTCCCTTCGATCGCTCGGAGATGCGCTTCCACTCGGCGCAGCCGGTTCTGCTCGTCCACGACGCTTTGCTCCAGCTCGCCCCGCCGCAGGCGCAGCATGCCGCGCAGCTCCTTCACGGTCGCTTCCCCTTCCAGCAGGCCGCCGATTTGCTCGAGCGTGAAGCCGAGGTCGCGCAGAGCAAGCAGACGGTGCAGCGGGGCCAGCTGCTGCACGCCGTACGAGCGGTACCCCGTGTCGGGATCGACGCGATCAGGCCTCAGCAGTCCGAGCCGATCGTAATGGCGAAGCATCCGGGGCGATACCTGACCGAGACGGGCGAACTCTCCGATGTTCAACATTGCACTCGGAGTGATACGGCTTCACACCGTGTCAAGGTCAAGGGTCAAACTCAAAAGGGATTCACGGACTAGGAGAAGGATCGATGTCGAACGACCAGGAGACGCCGGAGCAGCGCACGCGCGGGCTCGCGGATGGAAATGCAATTCCGCTGTTGGGCCTCGGCGTGTGGCAGGTGGCCAATGGGCCGGACTGCGTAAACGCGGTTCGCTGGGCGCTCGAGCTCGGGTATCGGCATATCGATACCGCCCAGGCGTACGGAAACGAGGAGAGTGTTGGTCAGGCCCTGCGCGAGAGCGGCGTGCCGCGGGAGGAGGTGTTCATCACCACGAAGTTCTATCCGGGGCATCGCGATCCCTCCGGCGAGGCGGAGCGAAGCCTACGCCGACTGAGAGTGGACCAGGTCGACCTGTACATCATCCACTGGCCCGCGGGCGGGCCCACGTGGGCCTGGCCTGGGATGGAGCGTGCGCGTGAGCTTGGCTACACCCGTTCGATCGGCGTCTCAAATTTCGAGGTTGACGAGCTCACACAGGTGAGCACGGCTGGCAACACCCTCCCCGTCGCAAACCAGGTGCAGTTCAGCCCCTTTGAGTATCGCCGCTCGCTGCTGCGGGCGTGTGAGCGCAGCGGCATCGCGCTGGTGGCGTACAGCCCGCTGGGGACAGGTCGTCATCTCGCACATCCGACGGTCAAGCGCATCGCCGAAGAGCTGGGGCGCTCACCGGCACAGGTGCTGCTTCGCTGGTGCCTCGAGCGCGAGATCCCGGTCATCCCCAAGTCGACACACCGCGAGCGCATCGCGGAGAACGCGCAGATCTTCGACTTCTCCCTCCCGGCCCAGGACCGAGCGGCACTCGATGAACTCGACCAGACCGGCGGCAGCGACCGGGCACGCGAGGGCAAGTGGTGGTGAATCTGCCCAGCGCTAACTGCGATCGAAGAGCTCGCGCAGCCAGCGAAGGGTCGCCTCAAGACCCGCCCCATAGTCGATCCGCGGCTGCCAGCCGAGGAGCTCGCGCGCCTTGCGGTTGCTGAAGCTCTGGTCGTTTCCCATCACGTTTACTGCCTGGCGCGAGAGCAAGGCCGGCGTGGTGAGACCGGTGGCCCGGCGCAGAAGCCGATAGCCACTCTCAAGCGAGAAGCCAACGCCACTGGCAAGCCAGTAGGGCATGCTCCACCGGACGCGCGAGCAGCCAAGGCCCTTGGCCAAGTCGTTCGTGAACTGTCTCCAGGTCACCTCCACACCGTCGGTGACATTGAACGCTTGCCCCGGCGCCGCATCGTGGGCGAGCGCGAGCACGGCGGCATCGACCACGTTCTCGATGTAGGCCAAGCCGGCCACTGCGCGGCCCCCGTTGATCAGGACCATCGCGCGATTCCGGATTGCCCGCGCGATCTCGCCGACGACCTCGGTCGAGCGAGGCCCGTACACGGTCGCCGGGCGAAGGATCACGATCTCGATCCCGCGCTCCTCAGCGGCGCGGCGAACCTCTGCCTCGGCCGCACGTTTGGTCTGCGCGTACCAGTTCCCGAAGCTGATGGCGGTGTAGTCCTCCCCGATCGACTCGCGGCCGGGATAGCCGTAGACATCCGTGGTGCTGAAGTGGATGAACCGCTCGACCCCCGAGGCGATCGCAGCTCGAAGTAGGTGGCGCGTCCCGTCCACGTTGATCCGGGTGATCTCCTCCACCGTCCCCCAATCGGACACGAGCGCTCCGCAGTGGAAGGCATAGCGACATCCTTTCGCGGCGTCGGCGAGGGAGGCGGCATTAGTCAAGTCGCCGAGCGCGATCTCGACGCCGAGGTGGTCGAGCACTGATCTGTCGCTGCTTGGTCGTACGAGGCAGCGCACGTCGTGACCATCAGCGACCAGTCGCTCCACCAGATGACCGCCGATGAATCCGCTCGCGCCCGTGACCAAGCAGGTGCCTTCACCCGGCATTTGAAAGGCCCTGGCTTGACGGCGCTCCGGGGTCACTCAGAGAGCTGCACAGCCCTGCGCCGAATCGTGGCAGTGGCGATTCCGCGTACGACCGACCAGTTCTTGCCTCCGGCGTTGCCGGCTTCCGCGAGTACGGCATCGAGCGCATCGAGGAAGGCGTATGCCTCGTCCTCGGTCACCGTGAGCGGCGGAAGCAGCTTGATGACATCGTTCTTCCCGGCCGCCATCGTGATCACCCCGTGATCCCGGTGCAGCGGAATAATTACAAGTTGAGGAAACAAGCCCTCGCTGGCGATATGGGTCAGTCGCCAGGTCAATCTGGCCGCACGGGCGGCCGGCGCACCCAGCTCGATACCGATCATCAGTCCGCTGGCGCGCACCTCCTTGATGATCTCGTGGCGCTTCTGCAACTCGTTCAACCCGTCGAGCAGTAACGTGCTCATCCGCGCCGCATGCTCGACCAAGCCGTCGCGCTCGATGATGCGCAGCGCCGCGAGTCCTGCCGCCATCGACAGGCGGTTGCGCCCGAACGTCGATTGGTGGACGTAGCAGCGCTCGAGCGTGCCCACCGCCTTGTTGTAGATGCCACGGTCTGTCACCATCGCGGCGACCGGCATGTAGCCGCCGCTGAGTGCCTTTCCGAGCAGCACGAAGTCCGGCTCGAGCCGATCGTGGTCGAGCGCGAACCACTTGCCCGTACGGCCCAGGCCGGTCTGGATCTCATCGACCACGAACAGCGTGCCGTACCGGCGACAGAGGGATTGGGCGGCTCGCAGATAGCCCGGGGGCGGGAGGCTCACCATCCGGCCCTGCACCGGCTCGACGATGAAGGCGGCAACGTCACGCGAGCGCAGCTTTTCCTCGAGGACGGAGAGGTCCCCGAACGGGATGCGTTCGCAGCCTGGCAGCAGCGGCCCGAAGCCGTGCTTGAAGAAGTCATCGCCGACAAGCGAGAGCGGGCCGAGCGTGGTGCCGTGGAAGCTCGAGTCACACGAGACCAATCGCGGCCGCCCCGTCGCCGCGCGAGCGAACTTCATCGCCGAGTCCACCGCCTCGGCCCCGCTGCTGGTGAAGAAAACCGCGTCGAGGCCGCCTGGCAAGTGCTCGGAGATTGCCTCCGCGAGCATGCCCGCCAGGGCCGAATAGTGGATCTGCACGCCGTCGACGAGGTCCGCGTCGAGCGCTGCGTGCAGCACCTCACGCACCTCGGGGTGGTTGTGTCCGAGACTCGCGAAGCCCTCCCCGGTGTGGAAGTCCAGATACGCACGGCCCGCAGCGTCGTAGAGGTAGGAACCTCGGGCCGAGATGTAATCCCGATCGAATCCCAAAATCCGAAGCACATCGACTAGCGAGGAATCGAGGTGAGATGCGGCCAGGTCCAGGGCCTGCTCGGCACGTGCGAGCGCATCGTCGACCACACCCAGGGAGTCCCGGACAGGTGCGCCTCGCGTGTCGGCGTTCAGGAGCATGGCGGCAGCACTCTACGTGAATGGCGGCCCGGACATCCCCGCTACGAGCCCCAAGTACGTCGCTGCCGCCGTCGCCGGTAGGGCCCCCGCTGCGAGCGCGCTAGCGACCGATACGCTGGCTCACGCGGTCTCTCTGCGAAACAGAAGTGCTGGCGCAGTCCGCGCGAGAATCGTCAGGTTGAGCCACAGCGACCGGCGCGCGACATAGTCGAGATCGAGCGTCACCATCTCCTCGTAAGTGAGGCGGCCGCGACCGCTCACCTGCCAGAGGCCGGTCAAGCCCGGCTTCACCCGGAAGCGCTCGCGGTACCAGTCGGGATACAGGTCGACCTCGTAGATCACCACTGGCCGCGGCCCCACTAGCGACATGTCGCCGCGCATTACGTTCCACAATTGTGGAAGCTCGTCGAGACTCGTCCCGCGCAGAAATCGGCCCACGCGCGTGATCCGATCGTCGATCAGCTTGTAGAGCCGACCGTCCCCGTTGTGGCATACGCCGGTACCCACGAACGCGCGTATGTAGGTCGCGTGAACTTTCTCGTCCGCGTCGCGGCGCATCGTCCGGAACTTGTAGACGGTGAACACCCGGCCGTCCCTACCAACGCGGCGCTGGCGAAAAATCCCAGGGCCAGGCGAGGTGGCCCGTACAGCCAGTCCGATCAGGAGAAACAGCCAGCCCAGCAGCACGATCACCGACAGCGCCACGATGACGTCCAGAGCGCGGATCAGAAGCTCCGTCCAGCGGCGGCAAGCGATCGGTCGCAGACGTGCCGCGGGCGGCTCCCAGGTCAGATCCTCTCTGGTGAGCATCGTGCTCATGCCGAGCGCCTCGGTCACCCGACCCCCACGCCTTGCCGCTCGTCGATCGCCGGACGCGTCAGGGGTCCTCGAACCGTGATGCTGGCGACCGCTGGCGCCGGCTCCGCAACCGTCGCCGCGGTAACCGGTAGCTCTGGCTGCTCGCCGTTGACGCTAGCGAACCGTTGCGCCACGGTGGAGAACATCAGCGACGCCGCGAAGGGCAGGTCATCGACGAGGTAGCGATGGGCAAGCCGGCGCGGTTCGCTCACCAGGCGGAAGAGCCACTCAAGGCCGGCTTCCTGAACCCAGTGCGGCGCCCGATGCAGCGTCCCGGCCGCGAACGAGATCGCGGCGCCGCAGCCCACGAACCAGCAGGACGGCAACTTGGGGGCAAGCCTGGCGATCAGCTGCTCCTGCTTGGGAAACCCAAGGCCAACATAGGCAATGTCCGGCTCCGCGGCGATGACCCGATCGCACACCTCGTCGAGTCCGTCCGGGGTAGCGTCGAAACCGAACGGTGGCGCGTCTGTGCCGACGACGGCAAGGTCGGGATAGTCGCGACACAGTGCGACGCGGGCCTGCTGCGGCACACCCGGTGCCCCTCCGAGCAGATACACCGACCGGCCCTCCTCGGCCGCGGCCTTGGTCAGGGTGTGGATCAATGAGGCGCCGGTCACGCGCTCGGGTACCGGCGTGCGGTTCATCTTGCTGGCCCAGACCACCGGCATCCCGTCGGCCACCAACAGGGACGCATCGCACACGAGCCGCCTCAGGGCGGGGTCCATGCTCGCCGCGCGGAAGATGTCCACGTTGAGCGTCACGACCTTCCCGCCTCGGCCCACGCTGAGCTCATTCAGCACGTGCGCGATGACCTCGGCCTCGGTCAGGGCATCAATTCTGAAGCCCCCCAAATTGACCACAGGACAGCTCATGTCAGATGCCATGGCCCATCGAATGCAGAACATGGAGAACGGCGTCGCCCGAGAGCAGCCCACATGCCACCGCAAGCGCGAAGGGAACGCGACGCTCGTGCCAGTTGCGTCGGACCGCGCGCCGGATCCAGCGCCATGCCTCGCCGCGCTGGCCCAGGCAGGCGTAGGCGAAGGCGAGCTGACCGTAGACGCGCCCGGCAGCGGCGCGCGATGCCACGATTTCGGGGTGCTGTCGGAGCATCCACAAGAGCCCGTCGGCCCGGCTCTGCCATTCATGGGCGAAGTAGGAGCTTCTGCCCCAGCACACCTGCACCAAGGGCTGGTCCACGAATGCGATCGGGCCGCGCCGGGCGGCGCGTAGCGCGAGGTCCCAGTCCTCGTTCTGACCGTGCGGGATGGTCTCGTCCGACAATCCGATCCCGGCGAGCAGGGCGTCTCGCTTGAACAGGTAGGTGGACGAATGGACCATCACCATCCGCAAGCGCAGGAGCTCCTCATAGGTCACGGCATCGCGGCCGATGAGCCTCTCCCTGGAGCGGTCGCCGTACTGCACGGCGATGCCGCAGCTCGCCATCTCCGCCGCGGGCGCTCGTCCGAGAGCCGCGACCTGCGCGCGCAGCTTGCCTCGTTCCCAAACGTCGTCGTCGTCGCAGAACGCGATCAGGTCGGTTTCAAGCGCCAGGGTGCCCGTGTTACGCGTGCCCGCGAGCCCGGGAGTGCGGGTGTTGACGAGCAACTCGACTCGGTGGTCAGCGCCGAGCTCGAGCGGCGGCTCGACGCCATCTGCGACGACCGCAAGGCGCACCTCACCCGGGTAGTCCTGGTTCAGAACGCCGGCAACCGCGGCCCGAAGTTCCTGGTCACGCCCTCGGGTGGGCACCACCACGCCCACCGACGGATACCGCCTCTTGGCCAGGGCCGGCGTCCCCGACCGATATCCGTTCACGGTCGGGGCCATGCCCACCGACGGATGGCCGCTCACGGCTGGGGCTCCCGCGCGAGATAGCCGTAGTGATTGAGCAAAGGCGCCGTCAGCGCCGTGACGGTGCGGCGGTCGGTAGCCGGCATGACCGTCCGCCATTCGTCGTCCAGGCGGATCCTGATGCCGCCGTGGTCAAAGCGCATCGGGTTGCCCGAACCCGTGTGCGCGATCCCCAGATGAGCGCAGTAATCGCTCTCGCCCGGGTGAATGAAATTCAGCTCTTCGCCGCGGAGCTCGAGGCCGGAAAACTCCGCGACCTTGACCAGCGTCTCCCTGGGCGCGCTGACCAGGTCCTCATACCTGATCGTGAGCATCGGGGTGCCCGCCGCCTTCAGCAGCTGGAAGGCGGAATTCTCATAGCTCCATCGCCATGCGCTCCGCGTCGGGGGGACCGTCGGCATCTGGCGAGAGCCGGTCGGCTCGTCACCCCTCGCAATCGGCCGGGTCCAGGAATGCGCCACCGCCCGGCTGTCGCGGACGACATGCAGGACCTTGAGATCGACTGCCTCGGAGGAGCGAAGGCAGAAGGCGAACGAGGCGTTCTTGCTGGAGTCGGCGACGGTTGCGCATCCGCTGACCGTCGAGACCGCCTCGTAGAGCTTGGTGCAGTAGCTGAGGTACTCGTCGAGTTCTCGCTTGAACGACGGCCGCAGCGAAGGCGCGAGCAGCGCCGGAATGAAGCGGGTGCGATCGACGGACGCCCGAAGCTGCGCGACGCGGTGGACGTCGACCTTGTCCGGGCCACCGAAGGCGAGCGTGAGGACCTCCTTCCAGAAAGGGCACGCGTGGAATGGCTCCCCGCACCCGCAGCCATTCCCCTCGGCTATACCTCGCTGCCAGATGTTCATCAGCTCGCCGATCGAGCACACCCCTGGCAACTCGCCCAGCAAGCGATCGAGCAGCGTGCTGCCGCTTCGGGTCATGCCCCCGATATAGATCACCCCAACAGAGCGCCCCCGTCTCACCTGAACGAGGATGACAAGCCCCTACATCGCGTTAAAGGGTTGATTACAACCCCTGCGCGGCACTCAGAAGCCGAATCCCAGAGGGTGATGCCTGCCGCTCCGGGTGGCATAAATACCGCAGCAAGTCGCCGTGGATCTGCGAGTCTGACTGTCTCATCCTGAGGAGGTTGGGTTGCTCGCTATTGGGGCGATGTCAGTAACGCGAGTGGGTAACTCCAACCGACGTCGGGGCACACAGGACGACATAAACGAGCGGAACGCGGGGATGCAGAAATGAACTCGTCCGGACAACCGGAAGCTTGGGAGCTGGCTGACTACTGGCGCGTGCTGCGCCGCAGATGGTGGGCTGTAGTCCTACTTGCGTGCGTGGGGCTGGCGATCGCCGCGGCCGCGGTGAAGGTCCTGCCGAAGTCCTATACGGCCTACGCCACGGTGTCCGTCAATGCGCTCCCGCTCGACACTCGCGCACTCCCGGCGGGGGGCACGCTCGACATGGACAACGAGGCCCAGCTGGTGCAGTCGCGGGCGGTCGCGCGGCTAGCGGCCAAGAGTCTCCATTATCCGACTTCTCCATCGGCGCTGAGCAGCGAAGTCACGGTCACGGTGCCGGCGAATACGACCTTTCTTCAAATCGCGTGTAAGGCTTCAAATGCAAGCCACGCCGCGGACTGCGCGAATGCGTTTGCCTCGGCATACCTCACGACCCGGCTCGCCCAAACCGCAACCGCGGTCCAGGGCCAGCTGACCGCGGTGAAGCAGAAGGCGAACAAGATCTTGCCGCAAGTGGTGCAGCTGAACGCGTCCGGATATCCGACCAAGCAGACGGCCAAGATCGCGCATCACTTCCAGCTCAAGTCCGCGAATACGCAGCTGGATGCCCTGCTGAGCCGTATCAACTACCTCACCAGCGAGCTGGCGAGCCTCCAGGGCCCTAACAACGCGTCGGCCGGCAGCATCACTGCTGCGGCCCGCACGCCCTCCTCGGCCAGCTCGCCGAGGAAGACGCTCATCCTTCCGAGCGGCCTGGCCGTCGGTCTAGTTGTGGGTCTCCTGCTCGCGTTCGGGCTCGAGCTTCGCGACGAGCGCCTACACGGAGCGCGGGACGTGGAGCTCGCGTGCGCCGTGCCCACGCTGCTCGATCTCACGGGCAAGCGCGCGAAGAGCGGTCGTGATCTCGTGCCGTCGGGGTCGGAGCCGCTAAAGGCCTTCGAGCTCGCGGAGTACGTGGCCAACATCCCCGCGGAGGACCGTTGCTTCGTGGTGCTGGTGGCGGGAGCCACGCCCGAGTCGGGGACCAGCCTGGTGGCCGTCAATCTCGCCGCCGCACTGTCCAAGCTGCGCTCGGATGTCTTTCTTGTCTCCGGAGGACCGGAGGCGACCCGCGTACCTCAGCTGTTGGGGGTTGAGAATCGCACCGGTCTTGCCCAGCTGCTCGCGGGCACCACCACCATCGACAAGGCTGCACGCAGTCCGCGCGACTTCGCTGATCTGCGGGTGATCGGTCCGGGCCGAGCGCGCGCCGGCGCGGCGCTGCGCAACACCTTTGACGCCCGCCACGACCTCGTGGCTGACCTGCGGTCGCAGGCGCGCATCGTGATCCTCGAGGCGCCGCTGGGTGGCGGTGCATCTCCCGCCTTCAGTTTGGCGGAGTTCGCCGACGCGGCGATTCTCGTGGTCGAGACCACGAGGACCAAGCGCAGCGAGCTCAAAGGCTGGCTCGGCCAGCTCGAGCGACTTCGTGTCGCCGTGCTGGGGGCAGTGATAGTGCCGCGCCTGGACCGCGCGGCGCGCACGCGGTCGAAGCAGCCGCCGCGACGCGGTCGGATTGTTCGGCGACGCGCTCCCAGCCCGGCACCGGCGGTTCCGATCGCCGCGGGAGGCGAGCGCAACGGCCGAGACTCAGGGGGCTCCGTGACCATCTCGCCGCTGCGTTGATACGCCGGGCAACCCCAGCCTGGCCGATCAGCTGGCTGCTGATCGGCTACCCGCTGTGGTGGGCGCTGGGACTGGCCGACTTCATGTGGATCATCCTGGCAGCCCCGATGGCGGTGCGCATGATCCAGTGGGTTCGGCACGGTCGCCGCCTGCGGGTACCACCCGCGTTCGGGCTGTGGCTCCTGTTCCTGATCTGCACGGTGATCGGAGCGGCGACGCTCGGCCTCACCGCTCCGGATACGGCGGCGAGCTCGATCTCTCATCGCTTCTTCTCCTACGCCGACAGAACCGTGACCTACGTCGGAATCACCATTCTGCTGCTGTACGCGGGGAACCTCACCGAGCGCGAATTGCCGCGGCGGCGCCTCGCCTGGATGCTGGGATTGCTCGCGATCTACACCACAGTCGGAGGACTGGCGGCAATTGCCGACCCCCATTTCCAGTTCAGCTCCCCGGCTCAGTTCCTGCTGCCGCGCAGCCTGCAGTCGAACGCGTTCATCCATGCGGTAACCCATCCCGGTCTGGCGCAGTTGCAGAACGTGCTCGGAGGCGCAAACGCGCGACCGAAGGCGCTCTTCGACTACACCAATACCTGGGCGGAATGCCTGACCCTGCTGATCCCGTGGCTGCTTGTCGGCTGGTGGGTGGCCCGGGACAGGGGCAGGCAACTGCTAGTCGCCGCAGTCGTCGTTCTCGCCGCGGTGACCCTGCTTTACTCGTTGAACCGCGGCGCGTGGATAGGGGCCGCCCTGCTCATTGCCGCCTTGGTGGTGCGGCACGCGGTCAAGCGCCCGGCGCGGTTGATCGGCACGCTCGGTATCGCGCTTACGGTGATCGCGGTTCTCGCCTTCGCCACGCCGGTGTCCAGCCTGATCTCCGGGCGCGTCCAGCACGGCGCGAGCAACAACCTCAGAGCGAGCCTGGATTCCCTCTCGGTGAAGGACGCGTTGGCCTCACCGGTGCTCGGCTATGGAGACACGCGCAAGCAGATCGGCAGCCACAATGGGATCTCCAGGGGACCCACCGCCAAGTGCGCGATCTGCGGGCAGCAGGAGGTGGGGAGCACCGGCCAGCTCTGGCTGCTGCTGGTCTGCAACGGGATCGTCGGCACGATCCTTTACCTGGGCTTCTTCGTGGCGGGCATCTGGCGCTTTCGCCGCGATCGCACGCCCTACGGTCACGCCGGCCTGTTGATATTGGTGCTGTCGCTCTTCTACACGATCGCTTACGACGCGCTGCCCGCTCCGCTGGGCTTCACGATGCTCGCGTATGCGCTGCTGTGGCGGAGTGATGTCGAGGCTCGCGCCCGAAGAGCGGTCTCCTCGCTCCCTCGCCGCTGGCGGCTCGCACGCTCGGCGCCCACCCACGAGGCGCTCGTATGACCGGCACCGGATCGCTTTCCGCCGGCGCTACGGTCCCCCGCGACCCCCTGCCGACCGCTGCCCCGCCGGAAGGCGCCGCGATCGGAGAGATCGCGCGCGGAAGCACCCTGAATCTCGTGGGCACCGTCGTGCTCGTGGCGAGCACCCTGGGCCTCACCGTGTTGGTGACGCGCGAGTTCAGCCGCGCGGTGGCCGGCGCGTTCTTCACCGCCACGTCGCTGTTTTTGATCCTCGAATCGATTTCCGGACTGGGGGCGGATACCGGTCTCGTGTACTTCATCGCCCGCTTGCGCTCGACGGGCGAAGGTCATCAGATCCGCCAGATGCTGCGCAGCGCGCTCGTGCCCGTGGCGATCGCCGCGAGCCTGGCCGCCGCCGTCCTGATCGTATTCGCTCACCCGCTGGCATCCGCCATACTCGCGGGCCGGGCGCGCGGGGGCACCTCGCTCGGCGCGGTCGCCGATGCCCTGCGGGTGCTGGCGCTGGCGCTTCCCTTCGCGGCCCTGACGGACATTCTGCTGGGCGCGACGCGCGGCTACCGAGACATGCGCCCCACCGTCGTGATCGACCGGACAGCTCGGTCTTGCCTGCAGTTGTTGGCGGCCCTGATCGCCGCCCTCACCGGAGCCGTTGCGCTGCTTGCACCGCTGTGGGCGCTGGCATACGTGCCCGCGGCGGTTGCCGCCTGGTTGGTGCTGCGCCGTATTCGCCGCCGATCAGCGTCCATCGATGAAGGCTTCGAGCGCCCGGGCGCGGAGCAACCCGCTCCCCGGGGCCGGTTCTGGAGGTTCACTGCGCCGCGCGCCCTCGCCATGGGGGCCCAGGTGATCATCCAGCGCCTCGACATCGTGCTCGTCGGCATCATGCGCGGCCCCGTGGACGCGGCTATCTACACGGCCGCAACTCGCTTTCTCGTCGTCTGCCAGTTCGGCAACCAGGCGATCGGCATGGCCTCACAACCGCACTTCAGCCGACTCTTCGCGCTGCGCGATCGCCTTGGCGCTAGTGCCGTCTACAAGGCCACGACCGCGTGGGTCGTGCTGGTGATATGGCCGCTCTGCCTGCTGGCGATCATTTATGGACCGACCATTCTGAGCGTGTTCGGCAACTCCTACCGCACGGGCTCCGGGGTGATGGTGATCCTGGGAGGTTCGATGTTGCTGGCGAGCGCCTGTGGGAACATCGACGTCCTCCTGATCAGCACCGGGCGGAGCGCTTTGAGCTTCGCCAATGGGTTGGTCGCACTGACCGTCAACGTGGGCATCGACCTCGCGCTGATCCCGCGCTACGGCATCACTGGCGCCGCGATCGGGTGGGCGGCCGCGCTTCTTGCCGCAAACGTGATCCCGTTGCTTCAGATCAGTCGAATGATCCGCCTACACCCCTTTGGGAAGGCCACCTTCCTTGCGTGCGCGCTCACCGCGACCAGCTTCGGCCTGGTTCCGGCGTTGACACGTGTGTTTCTCGGACGTGGGTCGGCGGCGGTGCTGGTGGCGGTTGTAGGTGGTTGCGCTGTCCTCGCCGCCGGCCTCTGGTGCTGGCGCGATGCATTCCAGCTATCCCTGCTGCCGAAGCTACGCCTGTCCCGCGGCGCTTTCTCGCCGGCACTTCTTTCGCAAAAGTCCTGATGACCGGAGGATCATGGAATATCTAGTGGTTCTCATCTGGCCCGCGGGCCTCGCCGTGATCGTTTGCGTCGCGGCGCTGCTGGCTCGGTCCGAACCGAGGGCCGCGCGAGCTCCGCGCACGGGCCGATCATTGCCCGTGCCCTCCGCCCTCCGGGCGGGCCAGCGTGCCTTGCGCCGCGCGAGCCCGCGCGGTGGCAGGATCGTCGAGCTGGCGGCAATCGTGGCTGTCGGCGCGCTGCTCGTCTACGGCGTGATGTTGCTCCTTGGCCAGCTGGTGGTCCCCCATGGCGGGTCGATCGACCGGCCGATCTATCACTGGACCATCCATCACCGAGTGGGTTTCTGGAGCTCGCTGATGAAGCGCCTGACGAAGATCGGCGATACCTGGACCACATGGGGCGCGGCCGGCGCGGCGGCTGTCTGCCTGGCGGTCGTGCGCAAGGAGCGCAAGTGGCTGCCGGTGATCGTCTTCATCGCCGTGATCGTGGTCGACCACTACACGACCAAGGCCCTGCGGGACACGTTCCACCGCCCCGGGCCCCCCGACAGCCCTCTGGGCACATACCCATCTGGGGGGTGTGATCGCGTAATCGAGTTCTACGGCGTGATCTTCTACTTCCTCTGGAAGGACTTCAGCGGCCGCCGTGTTACCGCCATCTGGGCTGCGGCCGGAGTCGCCGCGCTCGCCTTCAACGAGGCCTACAGCCGTGCGTACCTCACCCTGCACTGGTTCACCGACGTTCTTAGCGGCTTGCTGTACGGCGCCCTGCTGCTGGCAGTCTTCATCATCGCCCTGCGAGTCGTCGAGACCCCGCTGCCGAGCGCCGAGACGGCGCCGGGGTGGGCCGAGGGTGCCAGAAGCTCGGGTGAGGCGCTCGATCAGCGGACAGGCTACGCGGCTGGATGAGCGCCGTGGGGAGCGTCACCGAAGCTCATCAGCGACCGGCGCCTCAGCTCGGCGATCGTGCCGCCTATCTCGGCGATGTGAGTCGGCTCCTGTGGCCGGAGCCGGCCCGGATCGAGCTCGCACGGGCGGGCCGGGCACGGCCCGGCCCGAGTAGCGGAGAGCGACGGCGCGCGACCAGCCGGCAGTTCATGGTCGTTCCCAGCCACGCGGAGCCACGACTGGTGCTGCCCGTGCAACGCCGTCTCGCCGCCGCTGCCGTCGGGCGGCACCGCGGATCGGGGACACCCGCGGCGCGGATGCGCAAAGGCCTGGTGGCGCTTGCGCTCAGTGCGGGCGCTGGACCGCTGCTGTTCCGCGACCGCCTGCTGGTGGCGACGACGGACGACGAGGCGACGCTCGACTCGTATCTCCAGGCGGCCCTGGGATGCGAGCTTCACCTGACCCTTCAAGTGACCGGGGCCCGTGCCAACCGCAAGCCGCTTCTACAACTGCTCCGTCCCGATGGAGCCGTGGCGGGCTTCGCGAAGATCGGCACCGACGCGCTCACACGGCGGTTGGTGCGAAGCGAAGGCGAGGCCCTGATGCGCCTCGCCGGCGTCGGGCTCGTCCAGTTCGCGGTCCCGGGCGTGCAGCATCGGGGTCGCTGGAACGGGTTGGAGGTGCTGGTGCTCGCGCCGCTGCCCACCCGGCTTCATCACCGGGCGGAGGCACGTGCGCCGCTGATCGCAGCGATGCGAGAGCTCGCGCAGATGGCCGGCGTCAGCCAAGAACAGGTCGGCAGCTCCGCGCATTGGCGGCGGTTGCTCCAACGGCTGTCCTCGGCCCCCGCGGGAGCCGAGCAGGTGGCGCTCTCCTCAGCGCTCGGTCTGCTCGGCGAACATGCCGGCGAGACGCTGCTCTCGTACGGCGCCTGGCACGGTGACTGGAGTCCGTGGAACATGGGGGTTGCGCGCGAGGGTCTCTGGGTCTGGGATTGGGAGCGCTTCGAGGTCGGAGTGCCGCTCGGTTTCGACATCCTCCACCACCAGCTGCAGGTCGAGGTCTGGGCCGGAGGGAGCTCCCCCGCCCGCGCGGCCTCGGAGCTGGTGAGGAACGGCGCCGCGCTGCTCGACCCGTTCGGCGTGCCCCCCCGGGAAGCTCGCTTCACAACGCTCCTGTACCTCGCCGAGCTAGCCGTCCGCTACCTGGAGGATCGCCAGGAAGACGCCGGTGCCAGGCTGGGCAATCCTGGCAGCTGGCTGACGCCCGCAATCACCACGGAGCTGGGGCAATGAACTCCATCTCGGGCTCCTCAGGCGCAACCCGCCTGGCGCAAGACGTCACAAACGTCGCAGGAAGGATCACCGCGCGCGCGCGGATGCTTCCCGGCTTCTTGATCGTCGGCGCTCAGCGCTGTGGCACGACGACCATGTATCGGGCGCTGAGCCAGCATCCCTACGTGCTCAAGGCAGTGCTCCACAAGGGCGTGCACTACTTTGACGTGGCGTACGACCGCGGGATGGACTGGTACCAGGCGCACTTCCCCCTGAAGGCGCGGGCACGCTGGATCGGGCGCGCCCATGGCGCCTCACCGCTCACCTATGAGTCGAGCCCCTACTACATGTTCCACCCGCTGGCGGGCGAGCGGATCGCTCGCGACCTCCCTGGTGTGAAATTGCTCGTCCTCGTGCGTGACCCCGTGTCGCGCGCGTACTCCGCCTACACCCACGAGTTTGCGCGAGGTTACGAGGACCAGGATTTCGAGATCGCCTTGGAGCTAGAGGAGACGCGGCTCAAGGGTGAGGTCGAGCGGATCATCGGCAATCCTCACTATCAGAGCCACAGCCACCGGCACCACGCCTACCGGACGCGCGGACAGTACATCGAGCAGCTCGAGCGGCTTGAGGCCCTGTTCGGCCGCGATCGCATCCATGTGGTCGACAGCGGCGACTTCTTCGTGGAGCCGAAACGGGTCTACGACGCGCTGCTCGAGTTCCTGGAGCTTCCCAACCAAGGTTACCCCTCGTTCGAGGCTCAGAACGCCCGGCCCCGCACGCCCATGCCGGAATCGGTGCGTGTGGCTTTGGACGACCACTTTCTGCCGTTCGACGAGCGGCTCGCCGAGTGGCTCGGCCGCGATCCCAGCTGGCGGCGCTAGGGGTCAGCCGAACGCCCGGCCGCTCGCCAGCGCCGCAAACAATCCCTCGCCGCCCTCCTCGGCCTCAATCGCCCGCCACTGCCTTACTGCCTGCGCGCCCTCCGGACGACCACCAGGGGTGAATGCGCAATTCAAGCCCGCGTTGTCGTACCACCAGTACTCCCACAGGATGACCGGGCGGGTATACGCCCTGGTTGATGCGCCGGGGACGAACGACTGCCCTCTCAGATATTGGTCGTCGGCGGCCAACACCTCGTGCGTGCTCGAAGCGTTTGCCGTGGTCTCGCAGTTGACCCCGTACTCCGCCAGACCGATCGGCCGATTCTGGGGCAGCACACAGCTCAACCAGCCGCTCCACATGGGCGAATTTGCCAGGGTGGCGCTGACGTCAGGGAGTGTGTCGTCGTAGGTATCCGCGAGGTAGAAATCGACGTACTTGCGCGGAACCGTGTAGGCGCAAGATCCGCCCGCGCCGCCGGCGTCGTGACTGGTGCCCGGGTCGTATTGGTAGGTCGCGGCGTCGTCGGCCACCCATACGTTCGCCCTATTGGAGCGGGTTGTGCTCGAGCGAATCAACCTGGCCTGCTTTTTGAACTCGCACACGAAGTTGGCGCCGCTGCTACCGCAGCGGCCCGAGATGGGGTCGTGTTCGGGTTCCTGATGCCAGATCAAAATCGTGTTCCTGCCCACCGGGATAGATGACACGAATGACGCCACGTCTACGGTCGGCAGTTTGTATGCGAGTACGCATGTCACGTCCGCCGGCAGGTTGTTGCATGTGCTGGCCGAGTAATTGCGCGGAAGCGCCCTCGACGCGCTGTAGAAGAGCTTGTCCGCCTGCAATGGACCAATCATGCTGTTGGCATAGCCGAATTCGCCGCCATTGGTGCTCGGATCCTTAGCCCCGATCAGGGTCGCGGCGCGGAAGGGCTCGACGAGCACCTCGTCGACGTTCAGCGTCTCGCCGGCGTGGACGCCGCTCTCGGTGATGCGAGGCGAGGCGCGCATGTACGCGGCACCGGCGGGCGCCATGATGAGGTCACTGGCGTACTGCCACCTCCCCGAGCCACTCAGCGACACGGGGGCGCCGGCGACGGAGCCCAGCCAACTGCCGGCACGGTCGTAGAAGTCGCCGTCGAACCTGATCGTGCGCCCGGCCGCAGTGGCCGCTTTGAACCAGCCCGACTCCCGGTAGGTCTCTCCCCCTATCACGTCGATCCTCGGTGCCGTGTCGCCGGCCCCTAGCTGCACGGCTTGGCTTCCCGCTCTGGCCGCCGTCAGCTTCAGACTGGCGTCATGGGCGAACGCGGTCATCCTGTCCTGAGCGATCGTCGTGTTCGCGCGCGCGACCCAGTTTCCGACCCCACTCTCAAAGTCGGAGTCTGCGTACGAGATGAGGTTTGCTCCGCCCCACGATGTCGCCTCGATTGCGGCGCCACGGGCGCCGCTGGGAACCACGAGAACGATCGCCAAAACGACGGCAATCTGGATCGATAGGACCCGGACAGCGCGGAGAAGTCGCTGCTTACCTGGCTTCATCACGACCCCATCGAAATGCGGGCAATCAGCTTCAGCAATCCGGCGACCCTAACGCACACGCAAGCGACGTTTTGCCGGTCGCCTGCTCGCGCGGGCGGTCGCGGTCCCTAGTGGCTAGCGTCGCGCCTCTAGAGCGGGACCCTTCCGGCCAGGAACGGCAGAGCTATGCCCCGAGCCGCTATCGGTGCCGTCGGTGCCTTCGATGCCCCCGGTGCGTCGAGCGCCTCCGTGCCGACTCGATCGTCCTCCACGCGGAGATCGTCGTGCGGTCGGTGAACTGCCAGTCGGTGTGGCAGCTCGTGCCCGAGTTCGGGGAGGTGTCGCTCCACCAGTACGAGAGCACGTGCAGATGAGGAAAATTCCGGCTCATGTACTCGGTGTCAGCGACGATCGTCTTGGCGCGGAAAGCGGCCCCCTGACAGTCGCCCAGGCCGTACTCGGCGAGCCCGCGCGCCCGACCGCGATGGGCGGTGCAGTGAACCCAGCGCTGGAAATACGGCAGCTGCTGAAGCGACTGATCGTTGGCCTCGTAGACGTCGCCGAAGTAATAGTCGACGTAGCGCCTTGGGGGAACGTACCCGCAGTTGAATGCCGACCGATCCCAGCTCTGGTAGCGGTAGGTGCTCGCGTCGAACGCAACGGCGACGTTCGAGCGGTGGGCAGAGCGGATCAGCCGAGACTGCGCTTTGAACTCGGACAGGAACTGCGAGGCCGACAGATGGGCCTCGGGCTCCTGCCAGAAGACCATCACCACCTCACGCGTGCGCGGGATGGAGCGAACGAACGACAGCACGTGTTTCGTTGGGTACTTGTAGGCCACGACCGCGAGCGTCCCTCGGGTTAGACCGTATGAGTTCTTCGGCCACTGCCGCGGTAGCGGCTCCCAAGGCGGATAGAAGATCTTGTCGGACCGCATCGGACCGAGCACGCGGTTGGCACTACGCCAGTCGGCCGCGTATGCGCCGACGAACTGTGCCGGCCGGGAAGGCCTCAGGAAATGATGATTCTTTGCTCCGCCTACAGCAGCTGCGTCAACGATACGGGTCCTGCCGACCGCGCCGCCATGTGCGGCAACCGCGGCTCCGGCGAGCGCCACCAACGCAAGCGCCGTCAAAAGACGGAACACGCGTCTGGCCCTTCCGCCCTTTGGTGCTGCACGACGATTAGCTCTTCCGATCACGGCTCGTCTCACCCCCATGCCCGAGGAATTGGGTCCGTAGGGTACATATCCACCCCACTACACGCAAATGAGGTGCAAGCGCACATGCAGCCGCACATCCGTACAGCCGGTCCTGTACGCCGATCCAGCTCTGCGCGTGACGCAACCACGCCGGTCGCCGCGCGAGGCCATCATAAGCGCTCACGGCAAACGCCGGACGCGACGTCGACGTCGCCGGCGGCGCCGCCGCTGCCCGGCGGGGCGATGTGAACGGGTCAGCGCGTGGTCGTGTTGGTCACATCGAGCAGCTGATCGCCAAGCGTCTCATCGCGGATCTCGGCGACGCTGACGCCGGGGTCCGGCAGCACCCGCAGGGCGCTCGCCGGCAGCCCTACGCTGACTGGCGTTCCCTGGCTGAATGGCAGCTCGGCACCGTCGTTGCGCATGAGCGTCTGCAGCGCCGCGCCGGTGGCAAGACGGAGGAAAACTTGGGTCGTCGAGCCGAGGAAGACGAGGCGCTCGACCATTCCTGGCACGCAGTTGGAACCAGCACTGTCATACGGGTGCAGATGAACGCGCTCGGGCCGAATGGCGACCTTCACCGCGCCCGTGGCGTCAAGCCGGCCCGACTCTGCCTCGAGCATGAAGTCGCCCAAGCGCAGGCGGCAGGGCCCCTTGTCGTGACGGCCCGGCTCCACCCGAGCCTCCATCAAATTGGAGACGCCCAGGAAGTCGGCCACGTACGCATCGATGGGCTCGTTGTAGACCTCCTCCGGAGTGCCGAGCTGAACGATTCGGCCGTGGTTCATCAGGGCCACGCGATCGGACATCGTGAGCGCCTCCTCTTGATCATGCGTCACGTAGAGGAAGGTGATTCCCACCTGCTTTTGCAGCGCGCCCAGCTCAACCTGCAGCGTGCGGCGGAGCTTGGCGTCCAGCGCGCCAAGCGGTTCATCGAGCAGCAGTACGGACGGACGTAGCACCAGCGCCCGGGCCAGCGCGACGCGTTGCTGCTGGCCACCTGAGAGCTGGTTGGGGCGTCGCTTCTCGAACCCGGCCAGCTGAACTAGTTCGAGCGCCTCCGCCACCCGCGCGGTGGCCTCGGACTTCGAAAGCGCCTTGTACTTCATGCCAAAGGCAACGTTCTCGGCGACGGTCAGGAACGGAAACAGGGCATAGCTCTGGAACACCGTGTTGACGTTGCGGCGGTGGGGAGGCCAGTTGCCGACGTCTGTGCCGTCAAGCATGATTTGGCCGCTGGTTGGCTGCTCGAACCCCGCCACCATGCGCAGCGTGGTCGTTTTCCCGCAGCCGCTGGGTCCGAGCAGCGAGAAGAACTCGCCGGCCTTGATCGTGACCGTCACATCGTCGACCGCGATGAAATCGTCGAACCGTTTGGTCAGCGATTCAAGTTTGACGTTGCCTCCACCCATTTCAGTCCCCCTCATATCCCAGCGACGCTGGTTAGCGCTTCTGTGCTCCCCTTGGTGCGTTCGCCCCGGGTCATCATGCGGTAGGCGAAAAAGCCGATCACGGCGGCGATGAGCGAGACGAGCAGCATGATCGTGGCCAGGGCGTTGAGCGCGGGTCCGCTGAGCCCGCCGTGGACGTTGGAATAGATCAGCACCGACATCGGTTGTGTGGCCGCGGTCGAGGACAGCTGCTCGACGATCACGAAGTCGTCCACGGTGCTGGCAAAGACGAGTACCGCGCTCGCGAAGATGGCCGGCATGAGCAGCGGAAGCAGCACCCGACGGATCGTCCCCAGTCGGGAGGCGCCAAGGTCGGCGGCCGCCTCTTCGTAGTCGTGCCCGATCGTCACCAGCCGCGCCCGCACGATGATCGCGGGCCAGCTCAAATTCCAGACCACGAGCCCGGCCACCTCGGCCGGCGTTCCAAGCCGGATGAACGTGAGCGCCTGGGTGACGAGCAGGAACAGCGCAACCGCGAGCAGCAGCTCCGGGATCACGAACGAGAAGATCATCACGAAGTTGAGACCGTTCGAGGTCCGGCTGCGCCAACGATCGACACCGATCGCAAAAGCAGTTCCGATCGGAATGCAGATCAGCGTGGTCAGCGCGGCGAGCACGAGCGTCTGGACCACGGCCTGATGCAGGCTGGGGTTGTGCAGCACTGAATTGACCGACTTGCCGATGTACCACTTGGTTGAGAACCCCTGCCATGTGGCCTGTGACGCTCCCTTGTTGAACGAAAACAGGACGGCGATCCCGATCGGCACGATCGACCAGACGATGTACAGCCAGGTGAAGCCCTCCATTGCCCAGGGGCGCCGCCATGGGTTGCCCCGGGGGCGGCCACGCCAGGCGAAGGTCTGGCGGCGGGGCGAGGCAGTCGCTGGCTGGCCGACCGCGCTGGCCATCAGGCGAACGTCCTCGAGGCGCGCGCAGTACTGATCACGTAATAGAGCATCGGAATCAGCAAGACGACAAGCAGCATCAGCGCCAGTACCGCCCCCTGTCCCGTCTGTCCAGGCGATTCGAGTTGCCCTTCAATCGCATTACCGATCATCGTCGTCCCGGGCGCTGCCGACAGGAGCTGATTGGTGAAGTAGTCGCCCAACATGGGCAAGGCAGTTATGAACACCCCCGCGACGATCGCCGGCTTGCTCAAAGGAATGGTCACCCGCCAGAAAGTCCGCCATTTGCTCAGTCCGAGATCTCTGGCGGCCTCCAGCAGGCTTTGATCAATCCGGTCCAAAAATGCATACAGCACCAGGATCAGGTACGGGATGTATCCATAAACGAGCCCCATGATCACCGTTACCGACTTGCCGCCGAGCCAATCGGTGTTGCCGGGCAGGCCGACAAAGGACAGCGCGCTGTTGAAGAACCCGCCCTGCTGAAGCAGATCGATCCAGGCCAGCATGCGCATCATGTAGCTGACCCAGAACGGGGCGATCAGCAGCACCAAGAAAAGCGCTTTGCGCCGGCCGGCGTAGCGGGAGACGAAGTAGGCCACCGGGTATGCGATCGCCAGCGCGATCACGGTCGCGATCGCGGTGTAGATCAGCGTCCTGAGCGCCGCGGGGCCGATGAACGCGCCGCTGCCGACGATGTCATGCCACACCGCCGACAGGTTGAAGCTCGACCAGCGCAGGGGATTCCAGACTGGAACAACTGTCTGAAAGAACTCGTTTATGCCCCCGCCGGCCACCGACAGCATGACGTAGAACGGCGCCACGAAGAGAATCAGCAGCCAGATCGCGCCCGGTGCCGCGAGCCCGATCCACAACCAGCGGTTTCGCCGCGCGTCCGACCCCTGTGAGCGCCTCACCGCCGTCACTACAACCCCTTGGAGAACGAGTTCCAGGTGGATTCCCAGGCCGCATTGGCGGCCGGAGGCAGTTCCAGCTCGAACAGACCGTGGCGGAAGTAGTCCGGCAGCACCGCAGTGGACACCAGCTGCTGAGGGAGCAGTTTCTCGGACACCAGACGCTGCGGGGTGACATCCGTCAGCGGCTGCATGTAACCGAAATAGGTGTAGTTCTCAAGCGCATTGCTCACGTCCAGGAGATAGTCAATTAACAGATGCGCCAGCACGGGATTTGCTCCGCTTGAGGGATTGACCATCAGATCATTGGCGACCGGGCCCCGGTGGTTGGGCGGAAACCAGTAGCCGACGGTGTCGATCGATGTGCCCTTGGGCAGATACTGCGCCGCGGTCGCCATGTCTCCGGACCAGGCCTGGTGAATCCAGGTCTTCCCGCTCGGAACGTCGCTCCAGTCGTTGTTGTCGATGCGCACGTGGGTCAGGGCGGAGAGCTGCGAAAGCGCCTTGCCGGCGGCACGGATCTGCGATCCGCTCGTCGTGTTGACGTTGCCGTTCCCGGCCCGCAGCAGCGCCAGGCTGATGGCCTCGCGGTAATCGTCAAGTACCGCGACCTTGCCCTTGTAGCGCGCCCCCTGCCACGGCATGTTCCACGACGGAGCGAGGTCCACCTTGTCTTTGCGCCACGCCATGCCGGTGGTGTAGATCGAGTACGGCGTCGTGTACTGCCAGGCCTGGTCGTAGAACGGATTGCGGTAATCCGCCCAGACGTTGGCCATGTTGGGGATGTAGCTGTGGTTCAGCGGCCGGATCAGCTTGGCCGCGATCAGCTGGCCCAGCACGGGTACGGTGGGGAAGAACACATCGAACTTCAGCTGGCCACTGCCCAGCTTGGAGATCGCCTCCTCCATCGTGTTATACGTGGTCAGCGAGTAGTTGCAGTTGTACCTCTTGCAGAAGTTCTTCAGTACTGACTCGTTGATGTAGGCGACCCAGTTGTAGAGCTGCAGAGTCGCGCCCTTTTCGGGTTTCATGCCGGACCGGATCGGCTTGTTGTCCGAGTACACAGGCCACTTGACCGGACGGTCCTGGCGCGGCAGCGGGGGACCGCTGCTAGCGCCGGCGGGATTGGTCGAGCTGCAGCCGGCCAGCATTCCCCCCAGCGCTAACCCGGCCCCTATCCCAAGCAGGTCTCGGCGGGAGATCGCACCCGCCCACGGCTCAGCTCGGCGCCGAATCCCTCCTTCAGACCATCCTTCACGTGGATGCATGCCAACCGGTGCCGTCGACGCTGTGGGTGGCTCGGAGCTCACAGCCGAGCTCGCCGGATGCAAAGGCCAGGCAGCGCGCCACCATGCGATCTGTGGTCACGTCGGGTTGGCCCAAGGTCACCTGGACCCCCAGGCCGTCCAGCAGAGCGCTCAGTGCCAGGGCAAATTCGTCCGGGTCCGCTTCGCGGCGGAATTCCCCGCTCTCCTGTCCCGCACGCACGATGTCTGCGATCAAGCTGCGCTCACGGCTGTTGAGCCGGAAGTAGTTCCGCCGCACTGTGCGATCCCGTCGTGCCCGCACCCACAGCTCCATCCACAGCGTGTAATCGTTGATCCCGCCGGGGCCGCGGCTGGTCTCCTCGATGAGATGGACGAGCTTTTCGCTGGCGCGCTCATGCCGCGCCTGGCCGTCTGTGAGGCGACCATAGAAGTCCCGGTCCGACTGGTCCACTACCGCCTCGAACAGCCTGTCCTTGGACTTGAAGTAGTAGAGGATGGTGGGGGCGCTCGTGCCGGCATGTTCGGCGATGTCTCCGATGCGCGTCTCCAACAAGCCGCGCTGGTAGATCACCTCCGCGGCGGCAGCAATGATCTGCGGTTTGCGCAGATGGTCGACCTTTGGTCGCGGACTCATCCTCGATCCCGATTACCTGCCCCTGGTGCATGCGAATACTGAACGGCGATTCAAAAAACTACCGCCGTCGTGTCGCTCCTGTCAAGTCACCGCGATGCAGCGGGCCGGATAACGGCAACCCGCTGGGCGCTCAGGGCGGCGGCTCGCCCAAGCCCAGCTCGCGGGCGAGCGCAGCTCGGACCGCTTCCCGGGCCCGCTCCAGCGGGATGTGTCGGTCACCGATCAGCGTTCTGATGCCGAAGCCGTCGAGCATGGCCAGGGTTCGGTCAGCGACCGCATCCGCGTCGCAGGGACTGAATTCGCCGTCGCGCAGACCCGCGTCAATCTCGGCGGCGAACCACTCGCGAAGCCTCCCGTAGAGCCGTTCGGCCACCGGACGGAGATCGCCATGCCGCACCGCGCGCAGCCACAGCTCCACCCACAGCACCCAGTCCTCTTTCAGCGACGGCGTGGTGGGTAGGCACTGGTCGATCATCAATCCCAGCCGCTCTGCATGTGAAGCCGCGGGGAGCTCCCCGCTTGAGATGCGGACGTCGCCCGCGCGCGCATATGAGTACTCGAGTGCCTCGGCCAACAGCGCCTCGCGGGTCTCGAAGTGATAGTGCACCAGCGACGTCGATACGCCCGCGTCCATCGCGATCCGGGCGATTCGTACGTCATCGATTCCCTCGCCCGCAATGCGGCGGACCGCGGCGGCGAGGATGCGGTCGCGGGCACTGGGCCGGGAGGCGGTCTGCTCCGCGCCTCCTGGCCTCCGCTCAGCGCTCGGCTCGGGCATCTGGGTGGAGTACCGGCGCCAGGTCCGTACGCACCTTCTCGGCGAACCAGGCGACGGCATGCTCGCGCCGCGACAGCGGACCGCACTCGTAGCCGCGCGTCTGCAATCCCTCCTGGACGTTGGCGACCAGGTCGACGTCCTCATCGGTGACCACCTCGTTCAGCCGCCAGTTGAGCCACTGCACCAGCCGCGTCTGCGGTCCGCTGTTCTGTGATCGGTAGGCGCCGTACACGCTCCGGATTCGATCTATCCCGTCGGGCACGATCTGCCACGTCGTGACCTGATCCGGGTAGAGATCGATCGCCGTGTTGGGATAGATGAAGATGTAGCGCCACACCCGGCGGTCGGCCTCGCTCAGACCCGGCATCGGCGTCACCGCCTGCGCGTACAGCCGCTCCACCCAATTGCTGCTGCGCTTGGTGCGCAGCGGGGCGTCGAAGCAAACGTAGTGCTCATGGCACTCGACCTCGTAGCGCTTGTAATCGAGGAGGCGCATGAGGCCGGGATGGGCGATCGGGATGTGGTAGCCCTCGAGGTAGTTGTCCGCGATCACCTTCCAGTTCGCGGGCTGCGTGTCCCCGCCGGGGCCAAAAGACTCGAGCGATGGGATCCGATACGGCGCCAGGCGCGCGGGAAGATCTCCGAGCAGCTCGGCAAGTGGCGGCGCCTCCATGTCCAGGTTGACGAACACAAGGCCACATAGCTCCTCCACCCGCGCCGGCAGAAGTCCCAGGGCCCCCTTGTCCAGACGCTCTCCGAACGCGCGCGCCTCGGGGACCCCGATCAAGCTGCCGTCGAAGCGGTAGGTCCAACCGTGGTAGCGGCACCGGATCGCGGCCTTGCATTGACCGGAGCCGCTCAGCAGGCGCGAACCGCGGTGCCGGCAGACATTGCGGTACGCCCGCAAGGCGTGCTGCTCGTCGCGCACGACGAGCACGGGCTGCGACCCCGCGCTGGCGGTCATGTAGCTGCCCGCCCTAGGCAGGCTAGACACGTGACCGGCAAGCTGCCAGGTGCGCTCGAAGATGAGCTGCTGCTCATGCTCGAGCAGGCTGGGATCGGTGTACAGGCGCCGGGATAGCGCCGCATGCGGTGCTGGCGCCGCCAAGATGCTCTGAGTGGGCGCGGCCGAAGTGGACATCTCTCCTCGCTTCCTCGGAAATGCAGCTCCGGGCCGCGCATGCGCGGCCCGGCCGGGGTCGGCGCACATGTGCGCCGGCCATCCTGACTTTGTGATCAGTTGCTGTTAGTCTACCGGGCCATGGCCCGGCCCGCCACCTGGCTGTCGATCACTCCCGAGCCCGAGCGCGAGCTTCCCGCGGCCGTGGCTACGCTCACCCGCGGCGCCACGGCCCCTCAGGGGGCGGTCGCTGCCGAGGCGCAGCGGATCGAGCACCTGATCCTCCGGGGCAGCGAACGGGCGTGGTTGGGCTACCTGCATGGCGTCGTGGAATTGATCGACGGACGCGCCGATCACCCGGACGCCGCCGTGCGGCGCGCCCGGACGTGCGCCGCCGCCGTGATCTCAAACCACCACAACCTGCTCCTCGGCCTGCGCGGACGTGCCGCGGAGCTCACCGCTTCCGACCGCGCACACCTGACGCGACTTGTCGTCGACAACACCCAGTGAAGGGGCACCAATGGCCACCACCGTGATCGCACCGCATCCCTCCGAAGAGCTCGCTCCCGAGTTGCTCGATCTACAGCAACGCGCCCGTGCTTTCGTCGAGAAAGTGCTGATCCCGCTCGAGCTCGAGGCCGAGGAGCGAGGCGGCGCCCTGCCCCAGAGCACGATCGATGAGATCAAAGCTGAGGCGATCGCGGCGCGCTTGAACGGGGGCCGGTTCGCGCGCGAGGTCGGCGGTCAAGGCTGGTCGATGCTCGAGTGGTTCCTCGTCAACGAGCAGTTCGGCCGGGTCACCAATGGGCTGCACTGGCATGTCCCCAACGCTTACAACGTGCTCATGCAGGGGACGGATGAGCAGATCGAGCGCTTCCTTGTGCCGGCATTGCTGGGCGCGGGCGGCGATGCCTACGCGGTGACCGAAGCGGAGGCGGGTTCCGATCCGGGGGGCATCGCGACGACCGCCGTGCCCACGGATGAAGGCTGGTCGATCAACGGCGAAAAGTGGTTCGTGACCTCGGGGGACGTGGCCCGGGTACTGATCGTGATGGCGAACGTGGTCGACGGGCAAGGCCGGTTACCGACTCTATTCCTGGTCGAACCGAGCGCTCCCGGGGTGGACTACATCGCGGACCCGAAGTTCACGCACAACTACCCCCACGGCCATCCGACGATCCGCTTCAAGGAAGTCGGCGTGGGTCCCGAGGCCGTGATCGGAGGCATTGGCAATGGGGAGGCGCTCCAGCGGGCGTGGTTCACCGAAGAACGGCTAGGGATCGCCACCCACGGCCTCGGGGCAATGTGGCGGCTGCTCGATGAGACGACCGACTGGGCGCTGACCCGCGAGCAGGGCGGTCACCGGATCATCGATTATCAGGGGGTCTCGTTCCCGCTCGCGGACTCGGCTACGGACGCGGCGCTCGGGCGTTTGCTCGCGATACAGGTCGCGCGGATGGTCGACGCCGGCGCTGACCCGAAGCTGATTCACGCCAAGGCGTCTATGGCCAAGCTGTTCGTGAGCGAGGCGGCGGGGCGCTGCGCGGACCGCGCGGTCCAGATCTTCGGCGGCCGTGGCTACATGCGCAGCAACGTCGCCGAGCGATTCCAGCGTGAGCTCCGCGTGGATCGAATCTGGGAAGGCACCAGCGAGATCCAGCGGCTGATCATCGCCCGTGCCCTGGAGCGCCGGGGCGTAGAGGCGACGATCCACTGATGCGAGCAGACCTCGAGCGGCTCATCCGCCCCGCCACGATCGCGGTGGTCGGCGCCAGTGAGCGACCGGGAAGCTACGGGCACCAGACGCTGGTGAATCTGGACATGATCGGATTTCCTGGAGAGGTCTGGGGCGTCAATCCCAACCGTGACACGGTGCTGGGACGGGCCTGCGTTCCGACGGTGGCGGAGCTGCCAGTCGCGGTCGACGCGGTGGTGGTAGCAATTCCCGCCGTCGCGGTACCCGAGGTGATCGAGCAGGCGGGGGCGCGTGGATGCGGAGGGGCTGTGGTCTTCAGCGCCGGCTTCGGGGAGGTGGCGGGTGGGGAATGCTTGCAGGCGGAGCTCGCCGAGGTCGCGCGTCGTCACGGGCTACCGCTGTGTGGACCCAACGGCAACGGGATCGTCTCCATGCCCGCCCGCGCAGCGCTGTGGGGCGATGCGCTGGAGCCGCGCGAGGCCGGCCAGGTCGCATTGGTGTCCCAGAGCGGCAACGTCGCGGTCAATGCGCTCGCGTCCCGGCGGGGACTCCGATTCCACACGGTGATTGCCGGCGGCAACCACGCGGTCCTGTCGGCGGCCGACTACCTCGAGTATTTGGCCGGCGAAGAGGGCGTCTCCGCGATCGCGCTCTACCTCGAGGATGACGGCGGTCCTGCCCTCTGCGACGCATTGGCGACGTGTGCCGAGGCGAGCATCCGTGTGGCCGTGCTCAAGGTCGGCTCATCCCAGGCCGGGGCGGCCAGCGCGGCCGCGCACACTGACGCGCTCGCCGGCGATCAGCGCGTTTTCCGCGCCGTGGTCGAAGAGACGGGAGCCGCTTGGGCAGAAGACATCCACGAGCTGTTGGAGATGGCCAAAGCACTGGCGGCGGGTCCGCGGCTGTCTCGCGACCCTGGGCTCGCGATCATGACCTGCTCAGGGGGCGACTCGGCTCAGGGCGCCGACGAGGCGCAACGACAGCGGTTGCGACTGCCGGAGCTTGCTCGCTCCACTCGTGAGGCTCTCGCGGAGCGGCTGCCCGCGGCGGCGACGATCGGCAATCCGCTCGATTACACCGCGATGATTTGGGGGGAGAGCGACTCCTTGAGCGAGCTGGTGGCAATCGTGGGCGACGACCCTGCGATCGACCAGGTGCTCGTGTTCTACGACCAGCCATCCGGGCTGACCGGCGCAGTGGAGCTCTCCTGGAGGACCGTGCGGGAGGGAATCACGGCCGGAGCGAACCGCTCGCCCACCTCTACGATGGTCTGCTCCACCTTGCCCGAGTTGCTCGACGACGAGGCCGCGTGGCAGTTTCTTCAGGCGGGCATTCCCGCTGTGGCCGGCCTCAGGACCGGCCTTCGGTGCGTCGCCGCGATCGCCAAAGAGGCGGGCGATCCTCGCAGGCTGAGAGAAATCGCTGCTGCGGCGCGGCGCATGGCCGTGGACTCGGCGCTCGTCACGTCGATGCCCGAACACGAGGCCAAGCAGCTGCTCAAGGACGCCGGCATCGCCGTCGCGGAGAGCGTTGTTGTGCGCGATGAGCAGGACGTGGTGGCAGCCTTCGGCGCACTCGGCGGGGACATCGCGCTCAAGGTGAGCGCGGCCGATCTGCGCCACAAGTCCGAGCGCGGCGCACTGGCGCTGGGTCTCGTCTCGAGTGAGGGCGCGCTCGCCGCATACGATCGCCTGGCATCGCTGGCGTGCGAATATGGAGGCACCGTGCTGGCTGAACGGATGCTGCCGCCGGGGCTCGAGCTGCTGGTCGCGGCGACAGCCGACGCCGTGGTGCCGGCTGTGGTCATCGGCCTGGGTGGGGTGTGGACCGAGATCCTGTCCGATGTGGCGATCATCCCCCTGCCCGCCGACGCCGCACGCATACAGGATGCTTTGAGGACTTTGAAGGGCGCGCCGCTTCTATTCGGCGGAAGGGGGCAGCGGCCGATCGACGTGGGGGCCGTCTGCAGGCTGGCACAGCGGGCCGGCGAGCTGTTGCACGAGGCAGGTCTCGAGCTCGTCGAGCTCAACCCGGTGCTGGCCTCAGACCACGGCGCCGTGGCGGTGGATGCTGTCGTCCACCGTCACGGCCCGCCGGCCGCCGTTACCGGCGAGCGGGAGATGGTTCGATCCGCGACGTAATTGTCATTGGCGGCGGCTTCGCCGGCGTCACGGCCGCACGCGAAGCTGCGCTTCGTGGACGCTCCGTGCTCCTACTCGAGGCCCGCGACCGGCTCGGAGGCCGCACCTGGACGGCTCCTTGGAACGGGACAGAGATCGAGTACGGCGGGGCCTGGGTCCACTGGCATCAGCCGCATACGTTCTCGGAAATCACGCGAGCCGGGCTACGCCTGAGCATCGGCGAGGACACCATGCGGGCCGGCTGGTACGTGGACGGACAACGCCGAGCGGCGACGCTGGACGAGCGCGACGCAATCGCAAAGCGCGGCTGGGACCGCTTCGTCGAAGGGGTCGACGAAGCCTTGCCGATGCCCCACGATCCTCTGTACGCGATCGACAAGTTGACGCGCTTTGACCGGCTCACGATCGCCGAGCGACTTGATCAGCTGGAGCTCGACGAAGAAGAACGGAATGTGCTGGTCGCCGAGCTCGAGTCGCTGGCCAATGCCCCGCTGGATGAGGCCGGCGCGGTCTCGGTTTTGCGCTGGCATGCGCTCTCGGGTTACAGCCTGGCGCTGACCCAGTTCACCGGGGGCCGCGTGACGATCGCGCAGGGAACCCGCGCGCTGCTCGATTCGATCGCGGGGGCCGCGCCCTTTGAGCAGCGCGTCGGGGTGGCGGTCGCCTCGATCGCCCAAGATCCCCACGGGGTCGAGGTACGGACCCGCGCGGGCGAGACCCTGAGGGCTCGGGCGGCCGTGGTGGCGGTGCCCGTCAACGCGCTCGGCACGATCGAGTTCTCGCCGGAGCTCTCCAAGACAAAACTCGCGGGCATCGCCTCGGGCCAGGCGTCGAAGGGCCTCAAGCTCTTCATCCATGCTCGTGGTCAGCCTGTGCTCAACAACTCGGTCCGGCCGGGTCATCCGTTCGGATACCTCGCGAGCGATGCGCTGTTCGAGGACGGAACGCAGCTGATGATCGGGTTCGGGCGGGACGCGAGTTTGTGCGACGCGGACAACCTGAACTGGGTGCAGCGCTCGCTCGACGATCTCCTGCCGGGGTATGAAGCCATTGCGGCCACCGCGCACGATTGGCTGGCCGACGAGTTCTCGCGCGGCACTTGGGCCATTCATCGACCCGGCTGGTACGAGCACCATCATGCCGCGATGCAGCTGCCCGAGGGAAAGCTTGTATTCGCCGGCTCTGATATCGCCAACGGCTGGGCCGGCTTCATTGACGGAGCGATCGAGAGCGGGCTGCGAGCCGGCGCGCGCGCGGCGGCGTTGAGCAGTGGATACGCGCGTCGCGACCCCGGCTCGGCCGATGTGAGTTCAGGGCGGCCGCGACTCACGCAGTCTTAGCGAAAACCGGCGGCCGCGCGGAGTAGCATCGCAGGGTAGTTATCGTGGCGTCCGAGTCGTCCGGACTGCCCAATGGCCCTGAGAGAGCTCGCATCCGCTTGGGGCGCTACAGAAGCGCGCTGGCGACAGTGCTGATCAGCTTCGCTCTGATCGCCGTCGGCTGCGGGTCGTCTCACCACTCCACGTCGTCGACTCCGGCCACGACGCATAGCTCGACGACGTGACGTACGAGCCCGCGAGGCTTGAGATCTTCTGCGCAGGCCTATGTCATCGGGCACGAATTCGGCCACCACATCCAGCAATTGCTGGGCATCAACGGCGCGTGGCGACCGCCAACGAAGCGAACCCAGCCGGCAGGAATGCACGTTCGGTGCGAGTCGAGCTGCAAGCCGACTGCCTCGCCGGCGTCTGGGCCCATTCCGCCTACACCCGCAACGAGCTGACCGTCAGCGACCTCGAAGAGAAGCTCAGGACAGCGGCCTTGATCGGCGATGACTTTCAGGCGCGAGCCACCGGCAAGCCGGTCGACCCCGGGCTGTTCACGCATGGATCTTCCGAGCAGCGCCAACGCTGGCTGAGGACCGGCTTCGAATCGGGCAGCCCAGACGCCTGCGACACCTTCTCGGGCGGCTAGACGTCACACGCCTGCGGGGCTCTCAGCGCCGGCAGATCGGCTGCTCATCGGCGTGATTTGCTGTATGCCCGCGGCTGGATTCAGGTGGAATCGACCTGACCAGGAATTTGGTCGCTGGTTTGCTCGTCCTGGCGCGTGGGGGCGCCGAGTTTGACGGCAACGCGCTCCAGCCAGGATCCGGCCAGCAGTGATGTCACGACGGCCAGCATGACCAGGCTGACGAAGAACGACTCGTTGACGATGCCCGCGGCGTAGGCGGTTGCGGCGAGCACAATCCCCGGTCCACCCCGTGCATTGAGGGCGACCGCCAGGCTCCAGGCCATGAATCTGTTCTCGCGTGACAGCCGCGCTCCCAGGTACACGCTGGCCGCCTTGGCGGCGCAGCCGAAGCCGAGGAACCCGAGGAAGAACAGCACATTGAAGTGGTGCAGCAGGTCCAGCTGTATGCCGATGAGCGCGAAGTAGACCGGGATGAAGAACCCGAACGAGATGCCGGTGAGGGCGTTGCGGTCGGTCCGCCCTGCGAGGCTGTCGTCGGCGACCGCGACCGCGAGCCCAGCGGTGAACGCACCGTACAGCGGGACCAGACCCAACGACAGCGCGGCGGCCGACAGGAGGAGCATCCACAGCAGCTGAAAGGCGACCGGACTGCGTCGAGCCAGCACGTTGACGCGCATCCCGGCCAGCCCCTTGTAAACCCGACCGCCGAAGGCAAGCGCCAGTGCCAGAAAGATCAGAGCCACGAGCGTGTGGTAAACGCCACTCTGCCCGAGCGTGTGAATGTGCAAGGCGGCAGGTACGCCAAATGCCGCGCTGCCGGAGGTCTGCACCAAGCCCAGCGCCACGGCCAAGACCACGTACAGCACGATGTCCTCGGCGACCGCAACCGAGAGCACGATGCGTGCGAACCGCGTGGACAGCAGCTTGAGGTCGTACATGATCCGGGAGATGACCGGGATGCTGGTGACCGCTATCGCCAAGCCGAATACCAAGATCAGCGCGGCGTGGTTTCTGTCCGGACCGAGGAACTGCTTGGTACCCAGCGCCGCGACCAATCCCAGGCCCGCCGCGAACGGCAGCATCATGCCGAACCCGGCGATCAGCCCCACCGTGCGCAACGCGTTGCGCTGCAGCAGCCTGCGCATCTCCGCACCGGCCGCGAACATCAAAAAAAGCAGGCCGAGCTGATAGAGCGCGCCCAGCGCGGCGGCCGACATACCCGAGGCCGGGAAGATCCAATGCTGAACACTCGGCGATATCGCGGCCAGCGCCGTCGGGCCGAGGAGGATACCCCCCACGATCTCCCCGATCGCGCGCGGCTGCTTGAACCGGGCGAATAGGCCGCCGATGCCATGGGCGGCAATCAAGAGAACGGCTAGCGCGACCAACAACCGGGCCACGTCAACGTCAGCGAATGTCACTTCTATACCCCCACGTGCGGTCCTTCCGAAATCGGGGGGACTGTACTCATGAACTGAGACCTCGACGAGGTTGCGTTTCTACGTCGTGAGGGTCACCGATGCGACCCGGCCGTACCGCAGTCAGTCGTGACGCACGAGCCAAGCAGCAGGCCTCGCGAGTCTCAACCGTCAAGCTGAGCTACCGGGGGCGTTGGCTGGTTCGCCCGCGCGCGTGGGCGGCGGTGGCCCCGCTGAACTACAGGACCTGTCGGGGAGCGACCGGGGGGCCCGCGATCCGGCGGACCGCCGCGACGAACGGCGCCAGCAGCAGCCCGCCGTAGAGGACGCCGGTCACGCTGTCGGTGAACCAGTGCTTGCCGAGGTACGTGCGACTGTAAACCTCGTTGACTGACAGGGCGGCCACCGTGCCGACCGTCCACGCCTTCGCCGGATCACTGCCGCTGAACTCACGCCACAGCAGGTAGCCGATGAGGCCGTAGAAAAGCACGACGCGGTCGCACCCCCCGGACGGGTAGGTGCCCAGTGGGCTGCTCGGCGGTCCCGGACGGCCGAACCGGCGGCGCAGGGCGATCGTCGTGTAGTGGTCCACAAGCAGCGCAGCGGCCAGGACCGCAGGCGGCAACCACTTCTGTCGCGGCCACGTCACCGCGAGGCAGACGCCGGCGGTGCCTGCCGCTCCCCACGTGGTCCAGGTGTCTCCGATCTTTCCGAGCCGCGTCATGATCGCTGCCCACCAGCCGACGCGGTGTTGGTCGAGCCAGCACAGCAGTGGTTCGTCAAGGGCTGGTCCGTGGCCGACGACGGTCGGACCGATCAGCGTCATCACCCCGTAGGGCATCAGCCCGGCGAGGGCGCTGAAACCCGCCAGTTCCGCTGCCCCATGCACCGGGCCGACCGGGTCGGCAGAACGGCCCCGGGCCCGGAGGCGCGAGAGGCCGCGACGGGCCTTGCGGCCGGATGCCCGGCGTGCGGCGACGACCGTCGCCGCAGCCACTGCACTTTCTGCCGCTGGCCACACTCCGGCCACCAGGTAGCGACTCACTGTGCTTGCACGCGACGTCATCGGCGGTCCCGACCGATCCTTCCGGCGCCTAGGTCTCTCATCGCGAGTAGGGCACTCTATATGCAAGGCCGGGTGAGGGACTATGCCGGCGCGATCCTAGCGCTGCCGAAACAGCGGGCTTTCTGTTATCGGGGCGCCCGGATTTGAACCGGGGACCTCACCGACCCGAACGGTGCGCGCTACCAGGCTGCGCCACGCCCCGATCGGTCCAGTATCCCATAGCGTGCGCGGCTGCGACTGTCTGCTCAGAGGCGGTTGAGCAGCGACTTGGTGCGCTTCAGCAGCGGCGAGACCTGGCTCGGCAGCTGGGGGAGCTTGCCGAGTGGCGGCAGCACCTTCTTGACGAGCTTCTTCACCGGGCTGGTTACCTGGCGCACGAGCCGCCTGGTCTGGGGCACGCCGGGTAGGTGCGGCGGCGGCGGGAGCGCGGGGGTGTGGACGCCGGGGACCGATGGCTGGCTGCTCGGCAGGCTTGGCGACCCGGGGTTGGAAGGGCTCGGGTTGCTCTTGGCCGGCGAGGATGGGCGGGACCCGTGAGCGCCGCCGCCCGTGCTCTTGGCAGCGGGTCCTGTGCTCCTCGAGCGACTCGGCCGTGCCCCGGTCCCGGTCTGAGCACCATGCCGCCCGGGCTGGGTACGCGAAGTACTGTGAGAGGTGCTCACAGGACTTACCGCCGCGCGCCACCTGAGCCACGGGAACAGCTCGGTTAGCGTGCGTTGGCGCCGCCCCTGGCGGCAGGAGCTCAAGCGCCGCCCCACCGCCGGCGATCACGACTGCGGCCACGGTCGCGGCCGCAGCTGGAGCGACTCCCGCGGAGGCGCTCGGGTGCAGGAACTGCGCTGCCCTGCGGGCACCGCGAAGCGCGCTCGATCCGTGCGCTGACCGACCGCCCCAGGGCCAGCGCGTGACCGGCAGGGGCAGCAAGCCCGCGAGCTTCTTGGCGAGGCCCGGCACCCGCGGGCCCGGTACCGCAATTCCAGCCGCCCAGGCGTAGCGGGCGCACGGCTGGCACTGGGCTATGTGGCGGGCGAACCGGCGCTGCTCGCGCACACCGAGCGCATCCACCGTGCGCTGGCCGCCCTCGGCGATCACCGCATGGACCTGCTCACACCGGCGGCCGCTCGCGATGTCGTCGTATTCCTGGCCCAGTCGGCGCCGAGCGCGCAACAGCGTGCTCTCCACCATCGCCACGCTGATGCCCAGCTGGCGCGCGATCTCCTCGTACGAGTGGCCTCCGAGCTCGCGCAGTGCGAGCACGCGGTGCTGCTGCTCGGAGAGACCCTGGAACGCGCCGTTCAGGGCGGCCAGCCGCTGACCGTGCTCGAAACAGGCATCCGGTGTCGGCTCGCCGGGCACCAGGCGATAGGTCGGGGCCTCGGGCTCGAGGGGAATCTCCTGGGAGCGCTGCCGGCGACGGGCCTCGTCGATACACGCGTTCTTGGCGATCTCGTACAGCCACGGCTTGACCGAGATCGGGCGCTCGCTCTCGCGCATGCGCCGCAGAGCGGAGATGAAGACCTCCTGAGTGATGTCCTCCGCGCGGCCGTAGTCGCTGACCATCCGCAGGACGTAGGCGAAGATCCGCCGTCCGTAACGTCCGTACAGCTCGCCGAATGCCCGCTCGTCGCCCCGTCTAACGGCACCGACAAGCTCCGCTTCCGTGCGTTCTGGCTCTGGGTGCGACGCTCCTACCGCTGACATTCCTTGCAAGCTCGGTCGAAGTTACCCCTGCGTGACGTGCACTCTACCGGCAGAGGACCGTTTTGGCCAGCTTGGAGGGATTACCCGACCATGTTGCTGGCAAACCATCCGCCGGCGAAATCGCGCCAAAGTCGGCCTGGCGAGTTGAGACCATCCGTCGAGCCAGGCATACTGGGTGCATGTAGCTAGCGGCAAAGGAGGAGCAGAACCGATGGCAAACCACCTGACGCCCACCGAGCTCGCCCGAGAGGCGGGACTTGAGCGCAAGGATGTGATCGCCAAGTGCATCGAGTTGGGCGTCCCGATCTTCAACGGTCGGATCGACAAAAGCCTCTTCCTCTGCAGCCTCCGGGCGGACCCCGCCGCCAAGGACCCACAGCCGGCGCCGGCTCAGGCCTGAGGGCCCAGCGCTCCACGTGGCCGAGCCCGAGCTGCTCTCTGAGCAGCGGCGATATTACGAGGCTCGGGCCGCCGAATATGACGCATGGTGGCAGCGCCGCGGACGCTATGACCGCGGCGCGGACGCAAATGCGCGCTGGTTCGCCGAGGTCGCAGCGCTTGAGCGCGCGCTCGAGCGCTTCGGCCCGAGCGGCGAGATTCTTGAGCTCGCCTGCGGAACCGGCCTCTGGACCAGCGCACTCGCGCGCCGCGCCCGGCGGCTGACGGCGGTAGACGCCGCTCCGGAGATGCTCGCACTCGCCTGCGAGCGCGTAGGCGAGGCGCCGGTGGAGTATCTCCAGGCCGATTTGTTCGATTGGCGACCACGGGCGGGCGGCTACGACGTCTGCTTTTTTGGCTTCTGGCTATCGCATGTGCCCGAGAGGCGCTTCGCAGCATTCTGGGAGATGGTGGCCAGCGCGCTGCGCCCGGGAGGGCGGGTCTTCTTCGTCGACTCCGTCCGCAGCGAGCGCTCGACCGCGGCCGACCACCAGCTGCCCGAGGCCGAGCAGGAAACGATGCTCCGACGCCTCGACGACGGACGCGAGTTCCGGATCGTGAAGCGCTTCTTCGACCCGCGAGAGCTGGAATCCCGCCTCGCGCGACTCGGCTGGCGGATCCGCGTCGAGCAGACGGGGGAGTTCTTCATCTATGGAGCGGGCGGGCCGGCGCGTCCGCGACTGAGCGAGGGTCAGCCGCCCCCGTTCAGCAACCCGCGCAACCCCTCTTCGTCAATCACTTCGACCCCCATCCGCTCGGCCTGAGCCAGCTTTGAGCCCGGGCTCGCGCCTGCGACCACGTAAGCGGTCTTGCGCGACACCGAGCCGGTCACCTTCCCCCCGGCGCCCATGATCAACTCGGTGGCCTCTTCCCGGGTCAAGGACGGCAGCGAGCCCGTGAGCACAAACGTCTTCTCGGCCAGCGGACCTTCTCCCGGCGGCGGCCCCTCCTGCTCGAAGCGCAGTCCCAGCGCGCGCAGATCGCCGATCAGCTCCCGCATCTGTGGATCCTCCAGCTGTTGATGGATCAGAAGCGCCATCTTGGGGCCAACGCCCTGGGTCTGCTCGATCTCCTCCACGTCCGCGCCGAGCAGCGCGTCGATCGTGCGGAAGTGATTGGCGAGATTGCGCCCGGTCACCTCGCCCACCTCCTCGATGCCCAGCGCGTACAGCACGCGCCCGAACGGTTGGCGCTTGGATCCCTCGATCGCCCCCACCAGTTTGCGCGCCGAGACCTCGCCGAAGCCGGTCCGCTCCGCGATCCGCTCTGCCTCCAGCCGGTAGAAGTCGGCGGCCGTCTGCACCCATCCAAGCTCCATGAAGAGACTGACCTGCTTCTCGCCCAGGCCGTCGATGTCCATGGCGCCAACGAAGTGCTTGAGCAGCTGCCAGCGCCGGCCCGGGCAGTTGCGGTTCGGACACTTGGTGAACACCGACCCTTCGGGCTTGATCGTCTCAGTGCCGCACACCGGGCAGTGCGCGGGCGGCCGCGGTCGTGGCGGGCGATCCGTGCGTTCGGCCATGTGCGGCGCGGGCGAGAGCACCTGCGGGATCACGTCGCCCGCGCGCAGCACGATCACATCCTCGCCCGGCCTGATGTCTTTGCGCTCGAGATCCTCCTCGTTGTGAAGCGTGGCGAGCTTGACGATCACCCCTGCCACCGTCACCGGCTGAAGCATCGCGTACGGGTGCAAATCCCCGAACTTGCCCGGGTTCCAGCCGATCTCCTTCAAGGCGGTGACCGCGGTCACCGGGGCGAATTTCCATGCCATCGACCACCGTGGCTCGCGCCCCACCACCCCCAGCCGCCGCTGCAGCTCGGCGTCGTTGACCTTGATCACGACGCCGTCGATCTCGAACTCCAGTGAGCCCCGGCGCGCCTCCCACTCGCGGCAGCGCTCCACCACCTTCTCCTCGGTCTCGATCAGCTCCACGTCTGGGTGCACCGGGAAGCGATGCCCGCGCAGCCACTCGAGCGTCTCCCACTGGCTCGCGAACGAGGCCCCCTCCTTGGCTCCTACGCCGTAGGCCCAGAACGACAGCGGGCGTTGGGCGGAGAGTTTGGGATCGAGTTGGCGGATGGTGCCGGCGGCCGAGTTGCGCGGGTTGCGGAACGTCGACAGTCCCGCGGCCGCCTGGCGCTCGTTGAGCGCGGCGAAGTCGGGGAGCGACATGTAGGCCTCACCCCGGACCTCGATCAGTGTGGGCACATCAGGACCGTCCAGCCTTAGCGGGATCGAGGGAATCGTGCGCAGGTTGTGGGTCACGTCCTCCCCCACCTCGCCATTGCCACGGGTGGCGCCCCGCTCCAACGTGCCATCGCGGTACGTCAGGGAGATCGCGAGGCCGTCGATCTTGGGCTCGGCCACGAACTCGAAGGCAGGGTCGGCGATCCCCTCTCGCGCAAGGAAATTGCGCATGCGCTGGATCCAGGCCCGTAACTCCTCCTCCGAGCGGACGTTGCCGAGCGAGAGCATCGCCTGCAGGTGGCGGACCTTGAGCAGCTCGGACACCGGCTCCGCCCCAACCCGCTGCGTGGGCGAGTCCGGGCTGATCAGCTCCGGGTGCTCTCGCTCCAGGGCCCGCAGCTCGTCCATCAGCGCGTCGTACTCGTCGTCGCCGATCTCGGGGTCGTCGAGGACGTAGTAGCGGTAGTTGTGGCGCTCGAGCGCCCGGCGCAGCTCCGCTGACCGGTCGCCCCAGCGTGAGGCGGCGCTCACGTCTGCACCTCGCTCGCGGCCGGCGCGACCAGCCGCTCGAGGTCATAGCGCCGCAGCGCGGTCAGCCCGCTGCGGTCGGTGAGGTCGAAGTGGATCGGGGTCACCGCGATCCTGCCCTGAGACACAGCGGCCAGATCGGTCCCCGGCTCGTCCTCTTCGTAGCTCGCCTCGCCGTAGATCCGGTACTGGCGCTTCCCGGCCTCGTCCTCGGAGATGAGGGAAAGCTCGTCCTTGTACACCCGCTTGCCGAGCCGGGTCACCTCGACCCCGGCGGCCCCACCGCCGGGGACATTCACGTTGAGCAGCGTGCCGCCCGGAAGAGGGACGTTCTGGAGCTCTGCCACGAGCCGCGCGGCGAAGCGCGCGGCGGCGGCAAAGTCGAACGCCGCATCGGCGCGAAAGTCGAGCTCGCGCGCGCTCGATTGCTGCGAGACGGCGATCCCGGGGAGTCCCAGGACGATCGCCTCGAGCGCAGCCGCGACCGTTCCCGAGTAGGTGATGTCGTCGCCCAGATTCGAGCCGTGGTTGATGCCCGCAACCACCAGCTCGGCCTCGAAACTTTCGATCAGCCCCAGCCGCGCCAGGCGTACGCAATCAACGGGTGTGCCGTCGGTGGCGTACCCCACGGTGCCGTCGTCGAAGTCGACCTCCTGCACCCACAACGGCCGGCGCGTGGTGATGGAGCGGGCCATCGCCGAGCGGTTGCCGTCAGGCGCGATCACCGCCAGCTCGATCGCCGGTAGCTCGAGCAGCGCACGCCGCAGGGCTTGGAGGCCATCGGCCTCGATGCCGTCGTCGTTGGTCAAAAGCACGCGCACGCGCAGTTGATCCTAGTGGCCGCTACGGTGGTCAAATGGCCGGCCCGGTAGCCCTTCGCCCTGCGATCGATGAGGACATCGAGCTGCTCGGCGCGCTCGCCCGCGACCCCGCGGTTGAGCCGTATCTGGCACCAGGGGCGTGGGAGCGCCCCTCCTTGAGTGCCTGGCTCGAGCGTGATCCTGGGAACGGGGCACCGCCAACGGGGCTGTACGTGATCGAGTCTTGTGGTGGACGGCCGCTGGGCGGTCTGGCGCTGACGGTCGTCAACCGCCGCAATCGCATTTGCGACCTCGGCCGCGTGATGGTGGCACCGGCGGCTCGTCGCTCGGGCGCCGCGCTTGCGGCCGTCCGGCTCGCGACGCGCACCGCGATCGTAAACCATGGCCTGCACCGCATCGAGGCTCAGGTCTACGGCGACAATGGCGCCGGCCAGCGGCTCTTCGAGCGCGCCGGCTTCGCGCGCGAGGGCTCGCGCCGCCGCGCGTACTGGCGCCGTGATCAGTGGCTGGACGGCATCTTCTACGGGCTGCTGGCCGAGGAGCTATCGGACGGCGTCGTGGCAAGTTCGGCGGCCGCTCATCGGAGAGCACCGCCTGCGCCCCCTAGTCCGCGCCTCCCCGCGCCAGCGCCGGCTCGCCGGCGTAGCCGACCCCAACCAGATAGAGGCCATGAGCCGGCGCCGTAGGCCCCGCCGCGGCGCGGTGGCGCCCCTCCAGCAGGACTCGGAAGTCCTCGACCGTCCGCCGCCCGGAGGCGACCTCCAGCATGGTGCCCACCAGCACGCGGTTCATGTGGCGCATGAACGCGTCGGCCTCGATCAAGAATTCGAGCAGCCCCTCGGCCGACTCCCGCCATGACGATGCCAGCACCCGGCGGGAGAAGCGCACGTGCTCACTTTCGGTCGGCGTAAAGGCGGTGAAGTCGTGCGTCCCGACGAGCGCCGCCGCACACCGCTCAAGTGACCCCCGCTCGATCTGGTGCGGCCAATGAAGCACGCGCCCCCGGTCCAGTGCCGACCGTCCCCGCCGGCCCAGGATGCGGTACATGTACGCCCTGCTGGTCGCGTCGCGGCGGGCGTCGAAGCCGTCCGGCGCGCGGTCGCACGCCAGCGCCGCGACGTCCTCCGGCAAGAGCGCGTTGAGGCCGGTGATACTCGCCGGCGGGCCCGCGTAGCTCGCCACCTGAGCGAGCGCATGAACTCCGGCATCCGTACGACCGGCCACCGTCAGCGACACGGACGGGTCGCGCAGCACGACCGCGAGCGCCCGCTCGACCTCCTCCTGGACCGTCCTGCGCCCAGGCTGCCTGGACCAGCCGCCGAAATGCGCGCCGTCGTATTCGAGCAGCAGCCGGCTTTGCAACCCTTAGGTGGCCGCCGCCACTGCGCTACACCAGCTCGAGCAGCACCATCTCCGTCTGATCGGAGCGGCGCGGGCCCAGCTTCATGATCCGAGCGTAGCCCCCCGGTCGCTCGCTGTAGCGCGGCGCGAGCTCTTCGAAGAGCTTGTACACGGTGAACTTATCCTGCCCGAGCGCCTGCAGCGCCTGCCGGCGAGCGTGAAGATCGCCCTGCTTGGCGAGCGTGATCAGCCGCTCGAGCTCGGGCTTGACCGCCTTGGCCTTGGCCTCAGTGGTCTTGACGCGCTCGTGATCGATGACCTCCTTCATGAGGTTCATGATCAGAGCCTTGCGGTGTGCCGAGCTGCGGCTGAGCTGATATCGCTGGCGCTGGTGACGCATCGTCCTGGGTTGGTCAGTCCTGTCGCAGATGTAGTCCCCGCGCGCCGAGCGTCTCCACGACCTCGTCGATCGACTTCTTGCCGAAGTTGGGGATCGCGTTCAGCTCGCCCTCGGTCTTCGAGACCAGGTCGCCGACGGTCTGGATGCCGGCACGCTTGAGACAGTTGTAGGAGCGCACCCCGAGCTCGAGCTCTTCGATCAGGATGTCGTCCATCGCGTTCGGCGGACGTGAGGGCCCGCCACCCTGGCCAACGCCGAGCGCACCGGGGAAGACGCCCTCGAGCGCACCCGGGGCGCCCTCGCGCAACTCGACAACGCGGTCGGCGTCGGTGAAGATCGCGAGCTGCGAGATCAGGATCTCGGCCGCCTCGCGCAGGGCCGACTGCGGGTCGATGGAGCCGTCGGTCTCGATGTCCAGGGTCAGCTTGTCGAAGTCGGTGCGCTGACCGACGCGCGCTTGCTCCACGCTGTAAGCGACACGCCTCACCGGGGAGAAGATCGAGTCGATGGGAATCACGCCGATGGGCTGGTCGGGGGACTTGTTCTCCTCCGCCGGGCGGTAGCCCCGACCGCGGCCCACCGTCAGGTAGACCTCCAACTTGGTCTTCTTCTCGAGCGTCGCGATGTGGGTGTCGGGGTTCAGGATCTCGACGCCCGAGGGCAGGTCGATGTCCTTGGCGGTGATTTCCCCGGGCCCGGTGACGACGAGCGGCGCTTCGATCTCGGTGGCGTCGGAGTGCATCCGGCAGACCACGCCCTTGAGGTTCAGCACGATGTCGGTGACGTCCTCCTTGACGCCCTTGATCGTCGAGAACTCATGCGCCACGCCTTCGATCCGGACGCTCGTCACCGCGGCGCCGGTGAGCGACGAGAGCAGCACCCGTCGCAGCGAGTTGCCAAACGTGTAGCCGAAGCCCCGATCGAGCGGCTCGATCGTGAAGGAGCCGCGGTTGTCGTCGACGGACTCGGATGAGATTCGGGGGACTTGAAAGTCGAGCATCTGGGGGTCCTAATGTCGTGTGTGGAGTGGAGTGAGTGAGCGGTTGTCAGGCGCCGCATGCCACCGATTGGGCACGGCGGCGCAGAAGCTTTGTCTTACTTGGAGTAGAGCTCAACGATGAGCTGTTCTTGCACTGGCGCCGCGATTTCCCGGCGCTCGGGCTTGCGCAGGACCTTGGCGGTCAGCGAGTCATGGTCCGCCTGGAGCCACGCTGGGACCTGCCCCGTCAGCTCGGTCGCGTCGCGGATCACCTGCGTGGCGCCCGAATCGGTGCCGATCGCGATCACGTCGCCGTCGCGGAGCTGGTAGCTCGGGATGTTGACGCGTCGACCGTTGACCATCCAATGGCCGTGCAGGATCAGCTGCCTGGCCTGCCTGCGCGAAGCGGCGAAACCGAGCCGCACCAGCACGTTGTCGAAGCGGCATTCGAGCATCCGCAGCAGGTTCTCGCCCGTGATGCCGGGCTGGCGGGAAGCTTTCTCGTAGTAGTTCCTGAACTGCCGCTCGAGCACGCCGTAGTAGCGCTTGGCCTTCTGCTTCTCGCGCAGCTGAAGGCGGTATTCGCTCTGGCGCTGGCGTCCACGGCCATGCTCGCCCGGCGGATACGAGCGGCGCTCAACGCCGCACTTGTCGGTCAGACAGCGCTCGCCCTTGAGGAACAGCTTCTGTCCCTCGCGACGGCATTGCTTGCACTGGGCGCCGGTATCGCGCGCCATCAGCCTCAGACCCTCCTGCGCTTGCGCGGGCGCACGCCGTTGTGGGCCTGCGGAGTGACGTCGCGGACACCGGTGACCTCGAGCCCCGCCGCCTGCAGAGAGCGGATCGCGGTCTCGCGTCCCGAACCGGGGCCCTTGACGAACACCTCCACTCGTTGGAGTCCATTTTCGATTCCCTTACGGGCGGCGGCGTCGGCGGTGACCTGAGCAGCGAACGGAGTCGACTTGCGGGAGCCCTTGAAGCCTGCGCCCCCGGCGGACTCCCAGGCGATCACGTTGCCCTCGCGGTCGGTCAGCGAGACGATCGTGTTGTTGAACGAAGTCTTGATGTGCGCCTGGCCGATGGGGATGTTCTTGCGTACTCGACGCCGACCGCGCTGTCGCTTGGGTGCGGGCATCTATTTCTTGGCCGCCTTCTTCTTGCCGGCGATCTGCATCCGCTTCGGCCCCTTGCGCGTGCGAGCGTTGGTCTTGGTGTTCTGCCCGTGCACCGGCAGTCCCCGGCGATGACGCAGCCCGCGGTAGCTACCGATCTCCTGCAGGCGCTTGATGTTCTGCTGGCGGTCGCGGCGCAGATCGCCCTCGACCATCAGCCTGCCGTCAATCAGCTCGCGCAGCCTCACGACCTCGTCCTCGGTCAGGTCGCGCACGTAGGTGTCGGCGCTGACCCCAGCCTCCTTGAGCAGTTCGTTGGCCGTGGGACGACCGATCCCGTAGATGTAGGTCAGCCCGATCTCGGCACGCTTGTTCAGAGGGATGTTGATTCCTGAGATACGCGCCATCAGCCTTGCCTCTGCTTGTGCCGCGGGTTCGAGCAGATCACCAGGACCCGGCCCTGGCGGCGGATTACTTTGCACTTCTCGCACATGGGTTTGACCGACGGTCTGACCTTCACGCTCGCTTCGCTCTCGGTGGGAGGTTCCAATGGTCCCCGGCGCCGAGCTCTGGCGACCGCGGAGGCCGCCGCTACTCACACCGGGCGTGCGCGCAGCACAAAAGGGCGTGCCACGGCGCAGACGATTGATGCTAGCAGGACTGGCCCGCTGCGGACTGCGGCGTCAGGCCCACTAAGCCGCTGCTCTGCCGCCCGAGGCCTCGTGCCAGGGCGTGAGGATGCGCGGGCCCGCCGCGGTTATCGCCACCGTGAACTCGAAGTGGGCCGCGAGCGAGCCATCCTGTGAGTAGATCGCCCACTGATCCTCGCCGACCCGCACCGCCTGGCGTCCCGCCGTGACCATCGGCTCGATCGCGAACACCATGCCCTCCTCGAGCCGGATGCCGGTGCCCGGCGAGCCGTAGTTGGGGATCTGCGGATCCTCGTGCATGCTGCGGCCGATGCCGTGGCCTACCAGCGTCTTGACGATCGAGAAGCCCGCGTCCTCGACATGCTGCTGCACGGCATGCGAGACGTCGCCGAGTCTCCTGCCGGGGTGGCATTGCTCGACCGCCAAGGACAGCGCCTCCTCGGTCGTGCGCATCAGTTTGGTGGCGATCGGGGTCACCGGCCCGACGGCGAAGGTGCGCGCCGCGTCGGCCACCCAACCGTCGCGAATCACGCCGACGTCTACTGAGAGCACGTCACCGCGGGCCAGCTTGTAGGGGCCGGGGATGCCGTGCACAATCATCGAGTTCGGAGACGTGCAGATCGAGCCGGGGAAGCCTCGGTAGCCCTTGAACGCGGGCTCAGCTCCCTGGGAACGGATGAACTTCTCCGCCGCGAGATCGAGCTCGCCGGTTGTAACCCCCGGCCGGATCTTGGCCTGGAGCAGGTTCAAGGTCCTGACCAGGATCAGGCCCGCAGCCGCGATGCGATCTACTTCATCGGCGCTCTTCTTGAGGATCAAACGTCGTCCTCGAGCCGAAGCGTGGCGATCACCGCGCGAATGTGATCGTGGACCTCGTCTGGGCTGCGGGTGCCGTCGATACGCCTCATCACGCCTTGCTGGTCATAGTAGGAGATCACCGGCTCGGTCTGGCGGTGGTAGACGGCCAGGCGGTTGCGGATCACCTCCGGCTTGTCGTCATCGCGCTGGACCAGGCGCGAGCCGTCTTGGTCGCAGACCCCCTCGCGCATGGGCGGGTCGAACTCAACGTGGTAGTTGTGGCCGGCCTTCACGCACACGCGGCGGCCGGAGAGCCGTCGCACCACCTCCTCGTCAGGAACGTCGATCAGGATCGCGGCGGTGATACGCCGCCCACGCTCGGAGAGCTGGCGGTCGAGCGCTTCCGCCTGCTCGTTGGTGCGGGGGAAGCCATCGAGAATGAAGCCGTCTTCGGTGTCCGCCTCTCGCAACCGCTCCGCGGCCATCTCCACGATGAGCTGATCGGGGACCAGCTCGCCGGCATCCATGTACTCCTTGGCCCTCGACCCGAGCTCGGTGCCATCCCTCACATTCGAGCGCAGCATGTCGCCGGTTGAGATGAATGGCAGCCCGAAGTCGATCCGCAGCCGGTCGGCCTGCGTCCCCTTCCCGGCGCCCGGGGGGCCGAACACGATCAGGTTGAGCTCAGGCATGTCGGCGCCAGCTTACAAGCCGCGTCCGGTCAGAGATAGATCCCGGGCCCGCCGCGTGCCCCGTGCTGATCGAGCGGTATGCCGGATGCTCGATCGGCCGCGGCGGCCCGGTGCTAGCTCATAAGTCTTGCGCCACTCGGAGCGCTTCGCCCCAGGGTGGGACCCCAGTATTTGCCCGTCCCGACGGGCTCAGTAGGCGTTAGCCGAAGGCTCGTCGGCGGGCGTGAGCGCCTGTCGCGCGCTCTCAATCACCGCCGTGAGCTCGACCCAGCCGCCGAACTCCTCGCGCTCGCCGTCGCCGGCCGCGACCCAGCCGGAGATCGGCTCGGAGTCTGGGTCGATCCACAGCTCAAGATGGACTGTTCCTTGGCACATCCTCGGCCCCGCTCTCTCTCGCCCGGCTGATATGCGTTCGCTGGACGGCGCGGACGCCGTTTCGCTTCCACAGCATGCCCGTGCCGGCGCGCCTTCGCACCAGGGGAGGTACCCCAGGATTAAGCGCTGTCAGACCCGCCGGGCGCGAACGCGCGCAGCTCTACCTGAGGAAGCCCTCATAGTTGCGCATCATCAACTGCGCTTCGAGCTGCTTCATCGTGTCGAGTGCCACCCCGATCACGATCAGGATCGAGGTCCCGCCGAAGAAGAAGTTGGCGCTGGTCTGATTGATGAGGATCGTCGGCAGCGCCGCGATCGCCGCCAGAAACAGGGCGCCGGGGAAGGTGAGGCGGGCCAGGATGCGGTCGAGAAACTCGGCGGTTGGTCGTCCCGGCCGCACGCCGGGAATAAAGCCGCCGTACTTCTTCAGGTTGTCCGCCTGGTCAACTGGGTTGAAGGTGACCGCCGTGTAGAAGTAGGTGAAGAGGATGATCAGGATCGCCTGACCGATTTGGTAGTGCCACCCCTGGGGCGAGAAGAAGTTCGCCAGGTTCGTACCGAAGCCCGCGCGGTTCTGGCCCACCAGCTGCCCGATGGTGGGCGGGATCGCCATGATGCTCACGGCGAAGATCACGGGGATGACGCCGGCCATGTTCACGCGCAGCGGCAGGTAGGTCTGACCGCCGCCGCTCATGCGGCGGCCGATGACGCGCTTGGCGTACTGGATCGGGATGCGCCGCTGTCCCTCCTGCACGAACACGACCGCGGCGACCACGCCCAGCGCGATGAACGGCATCACGACCTTGAACACCTGGCTGGGGTTGCTCCACCAGGAATTGAGGCCGCTCGGAATGCGGGACACGATGCTGGCAAAGATCAGCAATGAGATGCCGTTGCCGATGCCGCGCTGGGTGATCAGCTCGCCCATCCACATCAGCAACACGGTCCCGGCGGTCAGCGTGATCACGATCATGAACACCTTGGCGATATTGAAGTTCGGGATCAGGTTCGCGTGGGAGGTGCTCTCGAAGCTCCGAAACAGGAACACGTAGCCGATCGACTGGGCGAAGGCGAGGCCCACCGTCAGATAGCGCGTGTACTGGGTGATCCGCGCCTGCCCGACCTCCCCCTCCTTCTGGAGCTTCTCCAGCGAAGGCACCACCACCGTCAGCAGCTGGAGGATGATCGAGGCGGTGATGTAGGGCATGATCCCCAGCGCGAACAGCGCGATGCGGCCGAGACCGCCGCCCGAGAAGAGGTTCAGGAGCTGGAAGATGCCGCTGCCGCCGAGACTTGACTTCTGGATCGAGTTGATTGCGCTCGCGCTCACTCCCGGGGCCGGGATGTATGCGCCGAGGCGGTAGAGCGCCAGGATCGCGGCGGTGAACAGAAGCTTGTTGCGGATCTCGGGGACCCGGAAGGCGCTCATGATCGTGCCGATCACGTCCGCTTGGCCTCCTCGACCACGCAGGTTCCCCCGGCTTCTTCAATCCGCGCTCGCGCGCTCGCGCTGAAGGCATGCGCGTGCACCGTCAAAGCCTTGCTCAGCTCACCCTTGGCGAGCACCTTGACGGGCACCTCCTTCCTGGTGACCAGCCGCCGCTTGCGCATGGCCTCGAGCGTGACCGCCTCGCCGGCCTCGAACCGCGCCTCGAGGTCGGCCAGGTTCACCGGCTGGGTGTGGGTTCGGAAGGGCTCGAACGGCATCGACTTCCTCATGTGCGGGCCGCGCAGCTTGCGCATGCGCATGTGGATCGGGTTCTGGCCGCCCTCGAAGCGTGCCCGCCGCTTGGCGCCTGAGCGGGAGCCCCAGCCTTTCTGGCCCCGGCCCGCGGTCTTGCCAGTGCCCGACCCCTCTCCGCGGCCGAGCCGCTTGCGCGGCCGGCGGGAGCCAGGAGCGGGCTTCAAATTGTGTAGTCCGAGCCGCTCGTCCTCGGGGGTGTCAGCCATCCTCGGAGACCTCCACGAGGTGTGCGACCTTGCGGATCATTCCGCGCAGCTGGGGGCTGTCGTCGCGCTCGACGTGGTGGCCGATGCGGCGCAGGCCCAGTGAGCGCAGCGTGTCTCGCTGCTGCTTCGAGGCGCCATTGCGCGAGCGGCGCTGAGTGATTCTGACCGGGGTCACGCGGGGGCCTCCTGCTCGGCAGCCGTCTCTACGGCGTCGCCGTCGAGGCCCAGCACGTGGTTGATCGTCAGCCCGCGCAGCTCGGCGACCTCGTCAGGAGTGCGCAACGCCTCGAGCCCCGCCATCGTAGCCTTGACCAGATTGATCGGGTTCTGCGACCCAAGGCTCTTGGACAGGATGTCGTTGATCCCGGCTAGCTCGAGCACCGCGCGGACGCCGCCGCCCGCGATCACACCGGTGCCGGGCGAGGCCGGCTTCAGCAGCACCCGGCCCGAGCCGAAGATGCCGGTGATCTCGTGGGTGATCGTGGAGCCGTGCTTGGGGACCCGGTACAGATTCTTCTTCGCCCGCTCGACGCCTTTTTGGATCGCCACAGGAACCTCGTTGGCTTTGCCGTAGCCGATGCCGACGATGTCGCGCTCGTCTCCGACTACCACGAGCGCGGTGAAGGAGAAGCGGCGGCCGCCCTTGACCACCTTGGCGACACGGTTGATCTCAACCACGCGCTCGGCGAGGTCGAGACCGGTCGATGAAACGTTGCGATCCCTAGCCATCAGCCCAGAGTAGCTAGAACTCCAGCCCGCCTTCGCGGGCTCCGTCGGCGAGGGCCTTGACGCGACCGTGGTAGCGGTAGCCGCCGCGGTCAAACACCGCCCGCTGCACCTGGGCCTGCTTGGCGCGCTCGGCCAGGGCCATGCCGGCCCGCCGCGCTTGCTCGAGCGGCGCGAGCGAGCGAAGATCCGGCTCGGTCCAGCTGACCGAGGCCACCGTGCGGCCGGTGTCGTCGTCGATCAGCTGCGCGAACACGCCACGATTGGAGCGAAACACCGAGACGCGCGGGCGCTCCCCCGTGCCGTGCACCTTCGCGCGCACCCGGCGACGGCGCTTGAGCCGCTGTTGCTCTCTCGTCGCCGTGCTCATGCGCGTTTGCCCACCTTGCGTGCGACGTATTCGCCTTCGTAGCGGATGCCCTTGCCCTTGTACGGCTCTGGCTTGCGCTGCTTGCGGATGTAAGCGGCGACCTCGCCGACACGCTGCTTGGAGGCACCGCGGACAACGATCCTGGTCGGAGAGGGCACCTCAAACTCAATCCCATCCGGTGCCTTGACCTGCACGGGGCGCGAGTAGCCGAGCGCCAGCTCCAGATCGCGGCCCCGCAACTGCGCGCGGAAGCCCACGCCCTGGATCTCCAGGCGCTTTTCGAAGCCTTCGGTCACACCCTTGACCATGTTCGCCACCAGAGTGCGCGTCAGGCCGTGCAGCGCGCGGTGCTCGCCGCGGTCAGTGGGGCGCGTGACGCGCACCTCATCGTCGACGTGCTCGACCTTGATGTCGCGGGCGACACGTTCGGAGAGCTCCCCGCGGGGGCCGTTCACCATCACGCGCTCGGGCTCAATCGCGATCATCACGCCGGCGGGCACGGGAATGGGCTGCTTGCCGATGCGAGACATGACCTACCAGACGCGCGCCACGAGCTCGCCGCCGACCCGCCGCCGGTGGGCCTCGTGGCCGGTCATGACCCCTCTCGAGGTCGAGATGATCGTTGTGCCCATCCCGCCATGCACGCGAGGAATATGGGCATGGTCGACATACGTGCGTCGTCCGGGACGCGACACGCGTTCGAGGCCCGAGATCACGGGTACGCGCTCGCCGGTGTACTTGAGCGTCACGCGGATCTCGCCGCCGGGGTGGCCGACGCTGGGGGGAAGATCCTCAAACGAGGTGATGTAGCCCTCGTCGGTGAGGATGCGAGCGAGCTCGCGCTTGAGCTTCGAGGCGGGGATGTTCACGTCCTGGCGCTGGGCATGCAGCGCGTTACGCACGCGCGTCAGAAAGTCTGCGACGGGGTCGGTCATGCTCATCGATATCCGCCCATCAATTCGGTTCTTCTCATCGCTCGTAGCTCGTGCCTCATGGCCCCCCCTTACCAGCTCGACTTCGTCATGCCGGGGATGTAACCCTCATGAGCGAGCTCGCGCAGGCAGATGCGGCACACGCCGAACTTGCGGTACACGGCGCGGGCCCTGCCGCACCGGCGGCAGCGCGTATAAGCCCGCGTCTTGAACTTCGGCGGGCGCCGTTGGCGCACTCTCTGGGAGGTCTTGGCCATGGTTCCTTTCTCTAGTTCTGCCTGGCGCCATCGGCGCTGCGGTCGCGGGCGAACGGCATTCCCAGCGCCTCGAGCAGCGCGAAGGACTCCTCGTCGCTCGGCGCGGTCGTGGTGATCGTGATGTCGAGTCCGCGAACCTGGTCGATGCTGTCGTAGTCGACCTCCGGGAAGATGATCTGCTCGCGAATCCCAAGTGAATAGTTGCCACGGCCGTCAAAGGCGCGCGGGCTGAGTCCCCGGAAGTCTCTGATGCGCGGGATCGCAACGGCCATGAGCCGGTCGAGGAATTCGTAGGAGCGCTCACCCCGCAGCGTGACCGCGAGCCCTACCGGCATTCCTTCACGAACCTTGAACTGGGCGATCGACTTGCGCGCCCGGCGCACGCTGGGACGCTGGCCAGTGATCGTCGCCAGTTGCTCCGAGGCCGCGTCTAGTAGGCCCGAGTCCTGCTTGGCGTCGCCCACGCCCATGTTCACCGTCACCTTCTCGATGCGCGGCGCCCGCATCGGCGATGAGTAGCCGAAGCGCTCCACCAGCTGGGGACGGATCTCTTCCAGATATCGCTGTTTGAGTCGTGCCGGGGGCATGCGTCAGTCCAGTCGTGTACCAGTGCGAGCCGCGACGCGGAAGCGCCGGCCCTCCTCCGTGTCCATGCGGATCCGGGTGGGCCGGCCGTCCTCGGGGTCGGCGAGCATCACATTAGAGATGTGGATCGGTCCTTCCTTCTCGATCACACCGCCAACCTGCTCGGCCCGCTGCGCTCCCGGCACCTGACGGGGCCGTTGGTGGCGCTTGATGATGTTCAAACCTTCGACATAGAGACGGTTGCGCCGCGGCTCGACGCGCAGAACCGTGCCACGCTTGCCCCTGTCTTTGCCCGAGATCACGATCACCTCGTCGCCACGCTTGATACGCGCGGGCATGATCAGAGCACCTCCGGGGCGAGCGAGACGATCCTCATGAAATTGCGCTCCCGCAGCTCGCGCGCCACCGGGCCGAAGATACGGGTTCCCCGCGGGTTGTTCTGGCTGTCGATCAGCACGGCAGCGTTCTCGTCGAAGGCGATGTAGGTGCCGTCCTCGCGTCCGTAGGCCTTCTTGGTGCGGACCACCACGGCCGAGACCACGTCACCCTTGCGCACCGAACCCTGAGGGCTGGCCTGCTTGACGGTGGCCGTGACCACGTCGCCGATCCCGGCGTAGCGGCGGCGTGAGCCTCCCTTGACTCGGATCACGAGGATCTCGCGCGCGCCCGAGTTGTCGGCCACGCGCAGGCGCGACTCGTTCTGGATCACCCGGCACGCTCCACGACCCGCTCGAGTCGCCAGCGCTTGCTCCGCGAAAGCGGCCGGCACTCGCGGACGATCACGGTGTCCCCGATGTGCGCCTCATCGCGCTCGTCGTGAGCATGCAGCGTGCGAGAGGTGCGGACGATCTTCTCGTAGCGGCGATGCCGGTGGGCGGCGTCGATCCTGACCGTGATGGTCTTCGCGGCACGGTCGGAGACCACCACGCCCTGGCGCGTCTTCTGCCGGCCCTCGCCCTTGGGACGGGCGACGGTCTCCGGAGCGGCGCCGGACTCGCCCCTGGCCGCCGAGGGCTCGCGGCGGCGCTTCTCGCGCAGTCGCGCGCGCGTCTGACGGCGCAGCTCGCGCTTGCGGGCCCGCTCGGCCGCGCGCTCCTCGGGCGTGCCGAGCCGCCTCGTCCCCGCCTTGGCCTGCCGCGCTCTGCGCTTGCGCTCCTTGGGCGCCAGCACCTCCGCGGGAGCGGAGGGAGCGGAGGGCGCCGCGGTCTGCGCGTCCGCCTGCTCACCTGTTTCAGGAGGCGTGGCAGAGGCACTCGCGCCCGGCGAGGCTTCCGGCTCCGGCGTCTCGTTCTCAGCCATGAATCTGAATCCCTCTCTCTTTTGCCACAGTCATTGCCCGCGCCACCTCGCGCCTCGCCTGCCCCAGCGAGGAGGTGTTGTCAAGTTCGCCCGTGGCATGCTGGAAGCGCAGCCCGAATAGCTCGCGGCGGGCGGTCACGACGTGTTCGCGCAGCTCGGCCTCGCTCAGATCGCGCAGCTCGGCGGCTTTCACAGCTCCTCCCGCAGCACGAACTTGGTCCTAACCGGCAGTTTGTGGCCGGCCAGCCGCATCGCCTCCCGGGCCAGCGGCTCCGGAACTCCGGCGAGCTCGAACATCACGCGACCGGGCTTGACCACCGCCACCCAGCCTTCGGGGTTTCCCTTACCGGAGCCCATGCGCGTCTCGGCGGGCTTCTTCGTGAAGGGCTTGTCCGGATAGACGTTAATCCAGACCTTGCCGCCACGCTTGATCTTGCGCGTCATCGCGATCCGCGCGGCCTCGATTTGGCGGTTGGTGATCCAGCCCGAATCGAGCGCCTTCAGTCCATATTCGCCGAACTGCACCTTCACCTGCCCACGGGAGAGGCCAGCGCGGCGACCGCGGTGCTGCTTGCGGTGCTTTACGCGCTTGGGCGAGAGCATTACCGACCGCCCTCAGGAGTGCCGCCCTCGGCCCCGTTGGTACGCGGCGTCGCGCCCTGGCCGGGCTGCTCGCCGCCGCCGCGCCGGCCCCGGCCCCTGGGGGGGCCACCGCCCGGCGACCCGGGTCCCTGGCCGCGCCGTCCGCCGCCTCCGCCGCCACGCCCACCGGGATACGACCCAGAGCGCCCGCGTCCTCCAGCCGGTCCCGTGCCACCGCGGCCACGACCATCGCGGCCGCCCCGGCCGCCGCGCTCGGGGGCCTGGGGCGCTGGTTCATCCATGCTCGTGAGGTCCGTGCCGGTGTAGCCCTCGGGCATGATCTCGCCCTTGTTGATCCAGCACTTGACGCCGATGCGGCCGAACGTGGTGCGCGCCTCGTGGAAGCCATAGTCGATGTCGGCTCGCAGCGTGTGCAAGGGCACACGGCCGTCCGAGTAGCCCTCCGTACGCGCCATCTCCGCGCCGCCCAGGCGACCAGAGACTTGGACCTTGACGCCCTTTGCGCCGGAGCGGATCGCGCTCGTGAGCGCACGCTTCATCGCCCGACGGAATGCCACCCGGTTCTGAAGCTGTTCGGCGATCGACTGCGCCACCAGGCGGGCGTCGAGCTCGGGGCGCTTGATCTCGAGGATGTTGACCCTGACCGCCTTGCCGGTCATGCGGTGCAGATTGCGCCGCAGCTGGTCGACCTCCGAGCCGGACTTGCCGATCACGATTCCCGGGCGCGCGGTGTGGATGTTGATCTCCACCTCCGAAGCGTTCTTGCGGATCGTGATGTCTGACAGCCCGGCGTGCGAGAGACGGCGGATGATGTGGTCGCGGATGCGCGAGTCCTCGTCGAGGTAATCGGCGAAGGCGCGCTCGTTGAACCAGTTCGACTTCCAGTCGTGGATGTAGCCGACGCGGAGTGATTCGGGATGAACTTTTTGACCCATGGCGTATTAGTGCTGCTTTGGCTTGAGCAAGATTGTGAGATGGCTGGTGCGCTTGCGAATCCGCGTCGCTCGTCCTAGCGCCCGCGGCCGGTAGCGCTTGATTGTCGGCCCCTCGTCGGCCTGGACCGCCTTGACGTACAGGTCCTCGCCGATGAGCTCGTGATTGTGCTCCGCGTTAGCGACAGCCGACTCGAGCAACTTGCTCCAGTCGCGCGCGATCGCGCGGGGGGTATGCGAGAGGATAGCTCGCGCCTCATTAACGCTCTTTCCGCGAATGTGGTCGCACACCAGTCGCGCTTTGCGCGCCGAGGACCGGACGTACTTGGCCTGCGCGCGCACGGTGACGTCGGGCACCTCGCGCCGGCGCCGCCCGCGGCGGGGCGCGGGCTGGGCGGCAGCACCCCGGCGTCGCGCTGGCCGCTCGGGCTCCTCAGTCGCCTCCGGCTCCTCATCGGCCTCGGCCTCCGGCCCCTCGTCGGCCTCGGCCTCCGGCTCCTCATCGGGCTCGGCCTCCGGCTCCTCCTCAGCCTGGGGCGCGACGGTGGCGGATGGCTCTTTCGCTTTCTCGGAGTCCGGAGATTCAGCTTCGAGCGCCTCAGCGACAGGCTCACTCTCCGCCGATGGGGCCTCAGCTTCTGAATCCGCGGGGGGCGAAGCTTCTGCCGCCGACTCGGTCGCCGAGGAACCCTCGGCCCCGCTGGTCTCAGCGGAAGCCTTCCGCCTCCGCCTCGGACGCTTCGGCTTCTCCTCCGTCCCCTCGATCTCGGGCGTCTCTTCGCTCATCGCCTCCTCCCTGTCCCTGCGTGACCGCGATACAGCCGCGTCGGCGCAAACTCCCCGAGCTTGTGGCCCACCATCGACTCCGAGATGAACACAGGCACGTGGCGCCGCCCATCGTGGACGGCGATCGTGTGGCCCACCATCTCCGGGAAGATCGTCGACGTCCGCGACCAGGTTCTCACCATGCGCTTCTCTCCTGAGCGGTTCATGGCCTCGACCCGCTCCAACAGCCGCGCCTCTACGAACGGTCCCTTCTTGCTCGACCTACTCAACGCTTCTTACCTCTCCTTCTGCCGCGCACGATGTAGCGGTCCGATTTCTTGCCCTTCTTGCGCGTGCGATAACCCAGCGTCGGGACTCCCCATGGCGTGACCGGGTGGCGGCCAGCGGTGGTAGAGCCTTCGCCGCCGCCGTGGGGGTGGTCCACCGGGTTCATTGCCGTCCCGCGGGTCTGCGGGCGAACCCCCATGTGACGTTTGCGGCCGGCTTTGCCCACGTCCACGTTCTGGTGGTCGGTGTTGCCGATCGTGCCCACGGTCGCTCGGCACTCGCCGCGCACCATCCGCATCTCGCCCGAGGGCAGCCGCAACGTCACATAGCCGCCCTCTTTGGCCAGCACCTGCACGCCGGCGCCCGCAGCTCTGGCCATCTGCCCCCCGCGACCCGGGGTTAGCTCCACGTTGTGAACAACCGTTCCCGCCGGCATGTTCTGCAGCGGCAGGCAGTTGCCCACGCGCACATCAGCCCCCGGCCCGGATTGGACGGTGGCCCCTACGCGCAGCCGTTGTGGCGCCAGGATGTAGCGCTTCTCCCCGTCGGCATAGTGCAGGAGCGCGATGTAGGCGGAGCGGTTGGGGTCATACTCGATCTCCGCCACGCGCGCCGGCACGCCGTCCTTGCGCCGCTTGAAGTCGATCTTGCGGTACAGCCGCTTGGCGCCGCCGCCCCGATGACGCGCGGTCTTGCGCCCGTGCACGTTGCGCCCGCCGGACTTCTTCAGTCCGGTCGTGAGTGACTTCTCTGGCTCCGAGCGAGTCAGATCGGCGAAGTCGGGATAGCTGACGAACCGCCGACCGGGCGAGGTTGGCTTGGGCTTACGCAGCGGCATCGCTCACTCGCCTCCCTCGAGCCCGGCGCCGAAGATCGGGATCGTCTCCCCGGGGGCAACCTGCACGATCGCCTTCTTCCAGCGCCGCGTCTGACCGGAGGTATAACCCCTGCGCTTGGGCTTACTCCTCACCGCCGCGGTGCGCACCTCGGCGACCTTCACGTCGAAGAGCTGCTCGACCGCCTGGCGGATCTGCGTCTTGTGCGCCCGCTCGTGCACGCGGAAGGTGTACTTACCGGCCTCCGCCAGCACATAGGTCTTCTCCGAGACGACCGGACGGATGATCACCTGGCCCGGCTCCATCACGCCTCCTCGGCGGCGGTTGCGCCGCTGGTCTCGGCGTCGCGGGTGCGGGCAGACGCCCTGCCCACGAGTGCAGGCATGGCTGCCTCCGATACCAACAGCGAGGCGGCCCACATGAGCTCGGCGACGCCCGCGTCCGAGACGGGCATGGCCTCGACCCGAGGAAGATTCCGAAACGACTTGCCCGCCGCCGCCTCCTCGGCGCCCAGGAGCACGAGCGTCGGCTCAGGGGGCGCCCAGTCGGACAGCAGCGCGACGGCGCGCTTGGTCGAGGGCTCGTCGAAGCCCCCGTCGAAAACCGCGATCGAGGCGCGCTCAGCGTGGACCGAGAGCGCGCCCCGTAGAGCCACGCGGCGTGCCTTGCGGTTGACCTTCACCGTGTAGCGACGCGGCGTGGGACCAAAGGTGATCGCACCCCCCACCCACAGGGGGGAGCGCGATGAGCCGGCGCGAGCGCGCCCCGTGCCCTTCTGCCGCCATGGCTTGGCGCCGCCGCCCGAGACCTCCCCACGCGTCCGCGTGGAGGCAGTGCCGCGCCGGCGGGCGTTCTGCTCGGCGCGCACAGTCTCGTGGACGAGCGCCATGTTGAAGGGCGCCTCGAACGCGATTGGGTCGAGCTCCAACGTTCCACCGCCGAGCACTGAGGCGGACCTAGGCATCGCTTCGCACCTCGACGGTTCCGCCCCGGGGACCGGGCACCGCGCCACGCACGAGCATCAGGTTGCGCTCGGGGACCACCTCAACCACGGTCAGCCCGCGCTGAGTGATCCGACCGCCGCCCATGCGGCCGGGCCCGCGGAGGCCCTTGAAAACACGGGAGGGAGTGGCAGAGGCGCCGATTGAGCCCGGCGCGCGAATGTTGTGCGATCCGTGGGACTTGGGGCCGCTCTTGAAGTTGTGCCGCTTGATCGTGCCCTGAAAGCCCTTGCCCTTGGAGCGGCCGGAGACCTTCACCTTCTCGCCGCTGCCGAACGCGTCCACGGTCACGGTCTGGCCGACCTTGAGCTCGCCGGCCTCGTCGCGGAACTCGGCGATGTGGCGGTGGGGCGGGGCATTGGCCTTCCGCAGGTGACCCAGCTGGGCCTTGGTGAGCGACTTCTCGCGGCAGCGATCGAAAGCGAGCTGCACGGCCTCGTAGCCGTCCCGCTCGTGCGTGCGAATCGCCGTCACCGGACACGGGCCCGCCTCGAGCACGGTCAGGCGCTCGACGCGCCCTCCCTCGCCGAACCGCTGCGTCATGCCGAGCTTCTTGGCCAGAATTGCCGTCATCGCGCTTTAGGCGAGTCGAATCTCGATGTCGACGCCCGCCGGCAGATGATCGAGCCGCTGCAGCGAATCGACGGTCTTGGGGGTGGGCTGGTGAATGTCGATCAGCCGCTTGTGCGTACGGATCTCGAAATGCTCGCGCGAGTCCTTGTCCTTGAACGGGGAGCGGATCACGCAGTAGACGTTCTTCTCCGTCGGCAGGGGAACGGGCCCGGATACGGTCGCCCCGGTGCGTGTGGCCGTCTCGACGATCTCCCGCGCCGCGGTCTCGATCGCCGAGTGGTCATATGACTTCAGTCGAATTCTGATTTTGTTCTGCGCGAGCGTTGCCATCTCTCAGCGTGAGGGCGAACCCCGTTCCGGGGCTCGCCCCAATTGGTCGTATTTATGGCTTCCAAACGTGCCGGCGGATCTCGGTGAGACCCGCCGCGCATGACTACTTGACGACTTCCGTCACAACCCCCGAGCCGACGGTGCGGCCACCCTCGCGGATCGCGAACCGCAGGCCCTGATCCATCGCGATGGGCTGAATCAGCTCGATCTCCATCTGGACGTTGTCGCCGGGCATGACCATCTCGGTCCCCTCCGGCAGCCTGGCCACACCCGTGACGTCGGTGGTCCGGAAGTAGAACTGCGGCCGATAGCCCGTGAAGAACGGCGTGTGACGACCGCCCTCCTCCTTCTTGAGAACGTACACCTCGGACTTGAACTGCGTGTGCGGGGTGATCGAGCCGGGCTTGCAGAGCACCTGACCGCGCTCGATCTCCTCGCGCTTGGTGCCGCGCAGCAGACAGCCGACGTTGTCGCCGGCGCGGCCCTCGTCGAGGATCTTCTTGAACATCTCGACCCCGGTGACCACGGTCTTGTCCGTGTCCTTGATGCCCACGATCTCGACCTGGTCGCCGGTCTTGATGATCCCCTGCTCGATGCGGCCGGTCGCGACAGTCCCGCGGCCGGTGATCGAGAAGACGTCCTCGACCGGCATCAGGAAGGGCCTGTCGAGGTCGCGGACGGGCTCGGGGATGTACGTGTCGAGCGTCTCGGCGAGCTCGAGAATCTTCTTCTCGGCCTCCTCGTCACCCTCGAGCGCCTTGAGCGCCGAGCCGGTGACGAAGGGGATGTCGTCGCCGGGGAACTCGTACTCGGAGAGCAGATCGCGGATCTCGACCTCGACCAGTTCCAGCAGCTCGGGGTCATCGACCATGTCCGCCTTATTGAGGAACACGACGATGTAGGGCACCCCCACCTGACGGGCGAGCAGAATGTGCTCGCGGGTCTGGGGCATGGCGCCGTCCGCCGCCGAGACGACCAGGATCGCGCCGTCCATCTGCGCGGCCCCGGTGATCATGTTCTTGACGTAGTCGGCATGCCCGGGGCAGTCGACGTGAGCGTAATGCCGGTTGGGGGTCTCGTACTCGACATGCGAGGTCGCAATCGTGATGCCCCGCGCCTTCTCCTCAGGAGCGTTGTCGATCGACTCGAACGACCGCACCTCGGTGCCGCCGCCGTACCGCTCGTTCAGCACCTTCGTGATGGCGGCGGTCAGCGTCGTCTTGCCGTGGTCGATGTGACCGATGGTCCCGACGTTGACGTGGGGCTTGTCGCGTTCGAACTTGGCCTTCGCCACTTTGATTTCGCTCCTTCGTGTTTCTTAGTTTTCGTCCACCCGTTTAAAGGCGAACCTCGAAAAAATACCTAGTTCCGCGCGCCGTCGCTGCTAGGCCGGCTGTAGCTCCCCAACCACCTTCTCGGCGACGTTCGCCGGCACCTCGTCATAGCGCTCGAACTGCATCGTGTAGGTGGCCCTGCCTTGCGTCATCGAGCGCACATCGGTCGCATAGCCAAACATCTCGGCGAGGGGCACATGTGCCGAGACCACCTGGGCGTTGCCGCGCTGCTGCATGCCGGAGACTTGGCCGCGCCGGCGGTTGAGATCGCCGATCACGTCGCCCATGAACTCCTCTGGCGTGACCACCTCGACCGCGAAGATCGGCTCGAGCAGGACCGGCCTGGCCCGCTGAGCCGCCGCCTTGAGCGCCAGTGATCCGGCGACCTTGAACGCGATCTCCGAGGAGTCGGTCTCGTGGTACTTGCCGTCGGTCAGGGTGACGCGGAGATCCACCATCGGATACCCCGCGCGGGGGCCGTTCTCCATCGCCTCCTCGACGCCCTTCTCGACGGCCGGGATGAACTCGGTTGGAACCGAGCCGCCCCGGACCTTGTTGACGAAGTCAAACCCCTCGCCCGGCGCCGGCTCGAGATCGATGTAGACGATGCCGTACTGGCCCGCGCCACCGGTCTGGCGCACGAAGCGGCCCTCGACTTTGTCCGCCCTTCCGCGCACCGTCTCGCGGTAGGACACCTGGGGGCGCCCCACGCTCGCCTGAACCTTGAACTCCCGCAGCATGCGGTCGACCAGCACCTCGAGGTGAAGCTCGCCCATGCCGGCGATCTCGGTCTGTCCGGTCTCGTCGTTGGTCCTCACCTGGAAGGTGGGGTCCTCCTCTGCCAGCCGGGCCAGCGCCGTGGCCATCTTCTCCTGGTCAGCCTTGGTCTTCGGCTCGATCGCGACCTTGATCACGGGTTCCGGGAACTCGATCGTCTCCAGCCGAATCGGCCGGTCCGGGGCGGCCAGCGTGTCGCCGGTCGAGACCTGCTTGATGCCGACCGCCGCGGCGATGTCACCTGCGTGGATCTCCTTGACCTCCTCGCGGTCATTGGCGTGCATCATCAGGATCCGCCCGATCCGCTCGGTGCGCCCGGTATTGACGTTGAGCACGCGCGAGCCGGCTTCGAGCCGCCCCGAGTACACGCGGAAGTAGGTCAGCTTGCCGACGTAGGGATCGGCCATGATCTTGAACGCCAGCGCGGCAAAGGGCTCGTCGTCAGACGCCAGCCGCCGGGCGGCGTGCTCGTCGCCGTTCCGGGAGCCCCTAGCCGGCTCGATGCCCTCGACGGGAGGAACTTCGAGCGGGCTCGGTAGGTAGTCGATGACGGCGTCGAGCAGTGGCTGAACGCCCTTGTTCTTGAAGCTTGAGCCGCACAGCACGGGGGTCATCCGGATCGCGAGGGTGGCCTTGCGTATCGCGGTCTTGAGCGTGGCGACCGGGATCTGCTGGTCCTCAAGGATCATCTCGAGCAGCTCGTCGTCGTGGCGTGAGGCTTCCTCCAGCAGGTGCTCGCGGGCGGCCTGCGCCTCTTCCAACAGCTCGGCGGGGATCTCGGTGACGTCCTGATCCTTGCCCAGTTCGTCCTTGTAGATGATCGCTTTCATCTCCACGAGGTCGATCACACCGTTGAAGGCGGCCTCCACCCCGATGGGAAGCTGAACCGGCACGGGATGCGCGGCGAGACGGTCGACCATCGTCTGCACGCCGTGGCCGAAGTCCGCCCCGATGCGATCCATCTTGTTGATGTAGGCGATCCGCGGCACGTGATACTTGTCGGCCTGTCGCCACACCGTCTCCGATTGGGGCTCGACGCCGGCGACGGAGTCGAAGAGCGCGATCGCGCCGTCGAGCACGCGCAGCGAGCGCTCAACCTCGACGGTGAAGTCGACGTGCCCGGGCGTGTCAATGATGTTGATGCGGTGACCCATCCACTGGGTGGTGGTGGCCGCTGAGGTGATCGTGATCCCCCGCTCCTGCTCCTGGGCCATCCAGTCCATCACGGCCGCGCCCTCGTGAACCTCCCCCATCTTGTAGGTCCGCCCTGTGTAATAGAGGATGCGCTCGGTCGTCGTCGTCTTGCCGGCGTCGATGTGCGCCATGATCCCGATGTTGCGAATTTTTTCGAGCGGAAACGTGCGAGGCATGTCTTTTGAAAGGGCCTAAGGGACGATTGAAGTGGATGTAAAAGCGCCGCTCATTGGCTTCCCACAACCACCGTCTTCGGACATAAAAAAGGGCCCAAAGGACCCGGTCACGACGCTGATGTCGGGTCCGGGCAGGTGGTCAGATCGGCGCTTCCATTGCTGAGGTACTGCATGCCGTGGAGCGGGCACAAGTGAGCGCCACGCCTCCCCGGGCGAGAATCAAATATAGCAGGGCGCCAGGGGCTTTCGGCGCGTCTCAGGATGCTCCATTCGCCGGCCCCGCCGCCGCCTCAACCTGGGCTCGCGCACTGCGTACGGGCATCCTCGCAGGCGGCCTCTTGGGCGCCCTTTTGCTGATCGCGGCCGAGTTCACGACCCTTTACGCGGTGCACACCACAAATGGCGGCTTCGCAGTCGATACCGTCTCCACCCACGCGCACGATTTCTTCGCGCTGATCCCGATCGCCCTGCTCGTGGCGATCCTCTCCGCCGGCGCCGGCCCGCTCGGCAGCCGGCTCGCGCTGGTTGGACTTGGGGCTCTGGCGTTGGTCACCCTGGGGATCGTGCTGATCGGCGACCTTCCCGACGCCCAGGCCACGGGCACGGTCATCTTCCTGGGGCGCTACCAGTCAGCGACCGCCTCCCCTGCCGCCGGCTTCTATCTGGAGACGCTGGGGGCGGTCCTGCTGCTGGTCGTGGCCGGCTGCGGGCTGCTACTCACCGCGCCGCCGTGGCGCTCCCCGCTCGCAGGGCGCTTGGGGCATCGGGCGGGCGGGTAGTCGCGCGCCGCGTCCCTCCGGACCGGAGGGTGAGGCAGTCTCCAAATGGCTCGAACCTCCCGCGAGCGTCAGAATCCTGACACCCCTGCTCCGGCGCCACCCGCGGCACTCGCCGCGAGCTACATTTGTGACGGCGAGGGTCGGTTCCACCGCAGCCCCCGGTCCCGTGCGGTGGGCCACCCTCGTGCTTATTTGTGGGGCTGATCGCGCCAAGGTCGGAGGCACCTCGCCGGGAGCAAGATGCTCTCCAGACCCTCGGCTACCCGTGGGCACCCCGGTCCAGCCGCCGGGCGGCATAGAAAAGGGCGCCCCGCGTGCGCGAGACGCCCTGCTGACCGGATGAGCTAGCCGTCAGGTCGTTGCAGACCGCTAGAAGTGAATCTTCAGCTTCTTCCCGTCCTTGAGCTTGCCGGTGAGCGTGCCGGTGTAGCCCTTGCTGATGCAGAAGCCGGCGCGCGTGCGGGCCTTGACGGTCCCAGAGAAGGTCTTGAAATGGGTACCCGTAAAGGTCACCTTCTCAGCCTTCTTCTCGTAATTGGAGATCGTGAACGACTCCGCCGAGGCCGTGCAAGCAGTGCCTTTCGTCCACCGCGCCTTGGCGCTCAGCTTGGACGGGGACCAGTGCGCCGGCTTGCCCTTGATGTTGGCGTTCGGCAGCGCCTTGGCTGTAAGTGCCGAGCTGCCGCCGCTGGCCGTGCCGGCCGCCAATGCCGACGGTGCGAATGCAAAAGCGACCATGAGGCTGGAGACGCCTACGGCCGCCAGTTTGTGGATCCTATTCACGGAGAGGACCTCCTTTGTCCCCCGGCCCTCGCCGAGGCATGGACAGTACCGCGGCCAGGCCCGTGAAGGCCCCGCTCGCGCGTCAGGCAGGCTAACACCCCGGAAAGGACCCGCGCGCAGGGTCACGCCGGCCGCGGGCATAAAAAGGGCGCCCCGCGTGCGCGAAGCGCCCTCCTGCCCCCGGCCGTGATCAGGCCGTCATGGCCCTAGTTGAGCCGCCGACGGCGACTAGAACTTGACGGTCAGCTTCTTCTCGTCGGAGAGCTTGCCGGTAAGCGTGCCGGTGTAGCCCTTGGTGACGCAGATGAACTCGCCCTTCTTCGCGGGGACGGTCACCGTAGTCCTTGCTTCGCCGTGCCCGTGAAGTTGACCTTCTGTCTCTTGCTCTCCTTGTTGAGCATCTCGAACGACGCCGTGAGCCGTCGTGCACGTCGTTGCCCGTCTGCTCTGGCCTTGGCGTCAGCTTGAACGGCGAGAACTTCGCTGGCTTGCCCTTGATTGTGGTCTTCGGAAGCGCAGCAGCCCGCGCGCCGTTGGCTGCCGGCTCTGAGCCGTACCCGCCGCCAGCGCGGCCGGCGTGAGCGCGCATGCGGCCACGAGGCTCGAGACGCCCACCGCAGCGAATTTATGGATCCTCTTCAACGGATTTCCCCCTTTGTTTCCCGGCCCCGCCGAGACATTGGACATGTACCAGCCAGGAACCGTATAGGGCACCCGTCGGTTCGCCCCAGGGTGGCACCCTAGGGTTTGGCCTGCCGCCTACCAGCGGTAGTGGGCGAAGGCCTTGTTGGCCTGCGCCATGCGGTAGATGTCGTCCTTGCGCTTGTAGGCACCGCCCTGCTGCTGCTGAGCATCCAGCAGCTCGTACGCAAGGCGCTGAGCCATGGTCTTCTCGCGCCGCCCGCGCGCGAACTGCACCAGCCAGCGAACGGCGAGGGTGCGAGCACGGCGCGCCGGGACCTCGACCGGAACCTGATAGGTCGCGCCGCCCACGCGCCTTGAGCGGACTTCGAGCACGGGGGTCACGGCCTTGATCCCGGCTTCGAGCTGCTCAACCGGATTCTTGCCGCTCCGCTCGGAGAGCAGGGCGAGGGCGTCGTAGACGATCTTCTCCGCCACCGACTTCTTGCCGTCGAGCATGACCTTGTTGATCACCTGCTGAACGAGCCGACTGCGGTGGACAGCGTCCGGCTCGATCGGCCTGACCTGGGCTTGCGCGCGGCGCGGCACTCAGCGGGCCTTCACGCCGTACTGCGAGCGAGACTTCTTGCGGTCCGAGACGCCGGCGGCGTCGAGCGTGCCCCGGATCACCTTGTAGCGGTAGCCCGGGAGATCCTTGACGCGGCCCCCGCGCACGAGCACGACCGAGTGCTCCTGAAGGTTGTGGCCTTCGCCCGGGATGTAGGCATTGACCTCCATCCCGTTGGTGAGGCGGACGCGTGCGACCTTGCGCAGAGCAGAGTTCGGCTTCTTCGGCGTGGTCGTCTGCACGCGCGTGCATACCCCGCGCCGCTGGGGGGCGGCGACCTTCTTCTTGCGACCCTTGCCCGACTTGAGGCCAGGCGTGTCGAGCTTCCGCTTGGGCGCGACTCGGCCCTTGCGAATCAGTTGGCTGGTGGTAGGCATGCGGTGCGCAAGCGTAGCAGGGGCGATAATTCAGTCTTCGATGCCCCACCGGTCCTTCGCCGCCGTCCGCCGCCGCCTGCGACGCCGGCCTCCCTTCGCGCTCGTTCTGGTCGCCGCCGCCGCCGCCATGGCCGGCGCGTTCCTGCTAGCCGGGGGTGGCGGACCGTCGGGCGCCAAGCGGCCTTTGACCCCCAGGTTCGTCGGCTCAGGCCCCTCCCGCGCCTGCGTGACCGCGCGCGCGCAGGCCGAGGCCAGCCGCTCCGCCACCGTAAGAGTCCCCGTGAAGGCCTCGGTGCCGGTGTCGGCGACCGAGCATGCGACGGTTGGGCGAGTGACCGTCAGCACGACGGTCTCGCAGCGCGTTGTGGAGCGTGAGATCGTCACCCGCAAGGTCGTGGTGCGCCGGATCGCCACGGTCTCCCGGCGCGCCTGCGCTCACGCCGCCACGGCTCAGGGCGCGCACAGCGCAGCGCTCAATCGCGCCTACCGCTCGGCCTCGGCCGCGGCGCGGAAACGGGCCCCGGTCGAGGCATCCGCAGGCCTCCCGGCCCTGATCGCACGCACTCGCGCTTCCACCCGTGCCCAGGCTGAGCGCACGGTGCAGGCCAAGGCCACCACCACCGCCGCCGCGGCGAGACCCGCACTCGCGGTCCGGGCATTGGCGCTTGCGCGCGCCAGGGCTCGCGCCCAGAACAGGCGCTCACGGACGGGCTAGCAGGGAGAGCGGCCGGCGACCGAGACGCCTACCCCGCCGCCCCAGAGCACGCCGCAAGCGCCTCTTCGACCGGGACGGTGGGCACGCCCACCACGTCAGCGACGGGCGCGTACGTGGTCTGGCCGCCGGCCACATTCACACCGAGCTTCAGGCCCGGACTGGCGGTGACGGCCTCTGGCACACCCGAGGCGAGCTGCAGCACATAGGGCATCGTCGCGTTCGTGAGCGCATAGGTGGAGGTGATCGGGACCGCGCCGGGCATGTTGGTCACGCAGTAGTGCGTGATCCCGTCGACTTCGTAGACGGGGTCTGAGTGGGTCGTCGGCCGCGAGGTTTCAAAGCACCCGCCCTGGTCGATCGAGACATCGACGAGCACCGCCTGGCGCTTCATCAGCTGCAATTGGGCGCGTGTGATGACCCGCGGGGCGCGCGCCCCATGGAGGAGGACGGCTCCGATCACGAGATCGGCATCCGGCAGCCGCTGCTCGATTTCCAGCGTCGATGAAAAACAGGTCGACGCACGGCCCGCGAGGGCGACATCGAGCTCACGCAGACGATCGAGGTTGCGGTCGAACACGTACACGTTCGCTTCCATGCCAACCGCGATGAAGGCCGCATTCATGCCCACCACGCCGCCGCCGATGACGAGCACGTTGGCGGCAGCTACTCCTGCCACGCCGCCGAGCAACACCCCCCTCCCGCCGAGCGGCTTCTCCAGAAAGAAGGCCCCCGCCTGCGTGGCGATCTTCCCGGCCACCTCCGACATCGGCGCGAGCAGGGGGAGCCGACCGCGCGCATCCTCGACCGTCTCATACGCGATACATGTCGCCCCGGTGGCCATCAGCGCGCGCGTGAGCTCGGCGTCAGCGGCCAGATGGAGGTAGGTGAAGAGGGTGTGGCGGGGCTCGAGCATCCCAACCTCGGAGGGCTGGGGCTCCTTCACGCCCAAGATCAGCTCCGCTCCACCGAACACCTCGGCCGCCTCGGGAACGATCGTGGCCCCTTGAGCCGCATAAGCATCGTCGCTGATGGCCGAGCCCACACCCGCCCCGCGCTGGACTAGCACCGTGTGGCCGGCATCAACGAGCTCCCGCACGCCCGCGGGCGTGAGTGCAACCCGGTACTCGTCTGTCTTGACCTCAGTCGGTACGCCGACTATCACGAAAGACCTCCTCGGTGCGATGTGGGTAAATCATGCCGCTTGCGCCTCTCCGACGAGCTCCCGGCCGCGGAGGGCCAGCCAGAACTCGATCCGGTCGCGCGCGCTGTGGAGATTGCGGCCGGTGAGCGCCTCGATGCGCCGGATGCGCGCGCCTGTCCGGTTGGCGCGGCCCGGCCCACCGCGACATGCGTGAGTCCGGCGGGCGACTGCAATAGTCGGCCGGCCAGACGGCGGGCAGCTCGAGCCCGTTGGCGCCCGCGCGCACGGGCACTCGAGCTCCGCGACGAGATCCCTGACCGTCAGCATGTGCCAGGTTGTCGGCCCCTTTTTGGCTCGCAGGCCCTAGAGCATGCGTTCCGAGGCCTCGGTGAGCACCCCTCTGAGGGTGCTCCCGATCTCCTCGAACTGCTCGGGGCCGGCGATCAACGGCGGCGAGAGTTGAATGACCGGGTCGCCGCGATCGTCGGCACGGCAGATCAGGCCGCGCCGAAATAGCTCGGCTGAGAGGAAGTTGCGCAGGAGGGTTTCCGACTCTTGCTCGTCGAACGACTCCTTGGTCTCCTTGTCCTTGACGAGCTCGATCGCCCTGAAGTATCCCGCTCCGCGTACGTCCCCGACGATCGGAATGTCCTTCAGCGAGTCCAGGGTCTCCTGGAAGAGGCGCTCGTTTGCGCGCACGTTGTCGAGCACACCCTCCCGCTCGAAGGCGTCGAGGTTGGCCATGGCGATCGCGGCGCACACCGGGTGGCCGCCGAACGTGAAACCGTGCAGGAAGCTGTTCGTTCCTTCGAGGAATGGCTGCGCCACGCGGTCGGAGGCGATCACCGCGCCCATCGGCGCGTATGCGCTGGTCAGCCCCTTCGCGGTGGTGATCAGGTCTGGCTGGTAGCCGTAGCGGTGGGCCCCGAACCACTCACCGAGCCGGCCCCAGGCGCAGATCACCTCGTCGGAGATCAGAAGCACGTTGTACTCGTCGCAGATCTCGCGCACCCGCTTGAAATAGCCCTCCGGGGGCGTGAAGCAGCCGCCGGCGTTCTGGACCGGCTCGAGAATGACTGCCGCGACAGTGTCGGGTCCCTCGAACTCGATGCGGTGCGCGATCGCCTCGGCGAAGTAGCTCTCGTGCATGCCCTCGGGCAGGCGGTAGGTGTTGGTCGCGGGAACGTGCGAGGCCCCGGGCGTGAGCGGTTCGAAGGGCTCGCGCAGATCGGGAATACCGGTGGCTGAGAGGGCGCCCAGGCTGGTGCCGTGGTAGGCGATCTCGCGCGCGATCAGCTTGGTCTTGGTCGGCTTGCCCGTGAGCTTGAAGTACTGCCGCGCGAGCTTGACCGCGGTCTCCACCGCCTCGGAGCCGCCGCTGGTGAAGAAGACGCGGTTGAGGTCCGCGGGCGCCAGCGAGGCGATCCGCGCCGCCAGCTCAATCGCCCGGGGATGGGCGTAAGACCAGTTGGTGAAGAAGCCGAGTTCCTTGGCCTGATCCGCGCCGGCCTGAGCGATGTCGCCGCGTCCATGGCCGATGTTGACGCAGAACAGCGCCGACAGACCATCGAGGTAACGGTTGCCGTGCTCGTCGTAGACGTAGCAGCCTTCGCCGCGGACGATGATAGGCACCTCTTGATGCTCGTACCCCGACAGCCGCGTGAAATGCATCCAGAGATGGCGCCGGGCCAGCTCCTGAAGATCCCTGCCTTCGGCGCCCGGAGTCTCAGGGACGCGGGTGGCCGCCGCCTCTCCGCCGTTGGTCTTCTGCTGCTCGCCGGCCGAGGTCGGTGCCTCGCGCTCGCCGGCCGAAGCCGGCGCGTCAGTGTGCGTCATATCTGCCTCCTAAGACTCCATTTCGTCCAACGGTATCGCCCCTGATTTGACGCAACAACCGGACGCATCGGCTGAAAGGCCGGCCGGAGCTATACGTTGTGTCAGCCGAGCGGGCCTCGGCTCACACTCCTAACTCCCCCCGGCGCCCGGCGCCGCCCCTGAAGCGCTCTATCCCAGCCGCCGCCTCGCCGAGCGAACGCGCCCCGTGCTCGAACTCGTTCGCGAGTGCGACTGACTCGGCCATGCACCCCTGTTCGAGCACGGAGAGACGATCCTCGCGCATGCACGTCTGCGGGAATGCGGCCAGCTCACGCGCCAGCGCTTCCGCCGACGGCCGACTCTCACCGGCCGGAACCAGTCGGTTGGCGAGACCGATCGCGTGCGCCTCGGCCGCTTCGACCGCACGCCCGGTGAGCACCATGTCCATCGCCCGGCTCATCCCGATCAGCCGAGGCAGGCGAATCGTGCCGCCGTCTATTAGTGGCACACCCCAGCGCCGGCAGAAGACTCCGAACACCGCGGTCTCATCGGCCACGCGCAGATCGCACCACAATGCCAACTCGAGCCCGCCCGCCACGGCGTGGCCGGACACGGCGGCAATCACGGGCTTAGACAGCTGCATGCGCGTGGGCCCCATAGGACCGGCTCCGGCCGCCGAGACGCGGTTCCCGGCCTCCGTCCCGACCGCGTGCAGATCGGCACCGGCGCAAAACGTCCCGCCCTCGCCATGGAGGACGGCGACAAACGAGCGGGGGTCCCGATCGAACTCTTCGAAGGCGGTGAGGAGCGCCGCCGCGGTTGCACCGTCGACGGCGTTGCGTCGTTCGGACCGCGAGAGCAGGACCGTGGTGACCGGCCCTGCGCGCTCGACCCGCACGGGCTCGTTCACCCGTTTGCCCCTATGGCGCGGCGGGCAAAGATCCGCAAGGACTGAAGCACGGCGTCCGCATCGCTCTCCTCGCCGCGCTGAGAGAGCGGGCCGACCAGAGCTTCGCCGCAGGCGCCGACGAGTGCAGCGGCAGTCAAAGCCACATCTTGCCGCGGTAGCTCCCCCTCCCGGATCGCCGCCTCGAGGCAGCCGGCGACCAGCTCCGCGTAACAGGCGCGATAGGTGAGCCGCTCCGCGTCGACCAGGGGATCGACCGGCTCCGCCAGCAGGGCCCAGGCGAGCCGAGGCCGGCGCAGCGCGCGTTCGGCGAAGGTCTGAAGCACGCTGCCGAGGCGCTCGGCGTACGGCCCCTCCGCGGCCTCCGCCGCACGTGCCATCGCCCGGAGCTCGCGATCGCAGGCCGAACGGAAGACGTCCACGAACAGTTCCTCCTTGGAGGCAAAGTGGCGATAGAGCGTCCCCGCGGCGAGGCCCGCGCGGGCGGTGATCGCCACTACCGATGCGGCTCCATAGCCGCCCTCCTCGATCAGATCTCGAGCGGCTCGGAGCAGTCGCTCGCGCGTGGGGTGGGCGCCTTCGGACGGGCACTCGGCAGGCGGGTGGACGCCTCCGGGCAGGCGCGCGTCCCTGAGCCAAGGGAGTGCACTCACGCCGGCAGCGCGCGCTCGATGACCGCGGGCGCATCGACCCCATACGGCAGCGTCCCGTAGACCCGTCCCGCCTCGCCTCCGAGCCGCGCGCGGCAGAACGCGTCCGCAACCGCCGGCGGCGCGTGACGCACGAGCAGCGAGGCCTCGAGCGCGACCGCCAGATCTTCGACGATGCGCCGGGCCTCGAACTCTGCTTGGCGCATAAGCCCCTCTTCCGAAGCGTCTGAGAAAAGCGACGCGAGCCGCTCGCGCACCGCCCGCAGATGGCGATCGAGCCGCGCGTCGCCGCCCGCGGCGAGCTCGCACTCGGCGAGGAATGCGGGCAGCGCCTCCGGATCCGTGACCATCGCGCGCAGCACGTCCAGTGCCGAGACGTTGCCGGAGCCCTCCCAGATCGACGAAAGCGGCGCGTCGCGGTAGAGAAGCGGCAGTCCCGAGTCCTCGACGAAACCGTTGCCGCCGAGGCACTCGAGCGCCTCGCCTATGTGCCCAGGGACGCGCTTGCAGATCCAGTACTTCATGACTGCCGTGGCGATGCGCCGGAACGGCGCGTCGGCCTCCCCAGCGTCGTAGCTACGCGCCACCCGCATGGCAGCCACCGTGGCTGCCTCGGAGGAGAGCGCCAGATCCGCGAGCACGTTCACCATCGCCGGCTGCTCGACCAGGCGCGAACCGAACGCCGAGCGGTGACGAGCGTGGTGAATGGCTTCAAGCGTGCCCCGGCGCATCCCCGCCGCACTGCCGAGCAGGCAGTCGAGGCGCGTGTGGTTGACCATCGTGATGATCGCCCGCACGCCGCGGCCCTCCTCGCCGACCAGCCTGCCAAGCGCGCCGTGGAACTCGACCTCGGACGAGGGCAGGGAGCGCGTCCCTAGTTTGTCCTTGAGGCGCTGGAACTCCATGCCATGACCGCGCTCGACCAGAAAGCAGGAGAGCCCGCCGGGGGCCTGGGCGAGCACGAGGAAGATGTCGCATGGCGGGTAAGAGCAGAACCATTTGTGCCCGTGGAGCTCGTAAAGGCCGTCTCCGAACGGCTCGGCGCGAGTGATGTTCGCGCGGACATCGGAGCCTCCCTGGCGCTCTGTCATCGCCATGCCCGCCAGGGCGCCGCGCTCGTAGTCGGGTAGCGTCAAGCGCGGCTCCCACTCCCCAGCCTGCTCCGGCGCCGCGCCGCGCAACGCGGGCACGGCGGCATGGGTCATCGAGACAGGGCACATGACGCCGGCGTTGGTGTTGTTCCAGAGCATGAAGAGCGCCGCACGGACCACGTGCGCGCCTGGGTCCCTGGTGCGCCACGGCAGACTTGGGATCTCGCGCTCGATCGCGCCGCGCAGCAGCCAGTGCCAGGAAGGGTCGAGTTCCACGCGGTCGACCCGGTTGCCGTAGCGGTCGTGCGTGTGGAGCACCGGCAGGTTCCGCTCGGCGCGACGGCCGTGCTCGAGCGCTTCCGCGCTTCCGGCTACCTCGCCGGCCTCGCGGGCGCGGTCGACCCCCCACGCTCCGCCGTCGCGCGCGAGCGCCTCTTTTAGAGCGAGGTCGACCTCGAACAGGTTGACCGGCTGTAGCGGCGGCGGCTGGTTGAGCGCCGCGCGGGCGGGGTCGAGAGGCTCGTTGATCGCGATCGTCATGTGAATCGCGATTCACATCCTATCCGGGTGCGCGCATGCGCGCACCCGCCGGTCGGAACATGTTCCGACCGGGCCCGGCGCACATGTGCGCCGGGCCTCCGCTTGATTACTTCTCGTCCGAGCCCGAGCCGTCGCTCTCGGCCGGCACCTCGAGATCGCCCAGCTCCTCGATGAAGCCGGCGGAAGAGGTGTCGCGCCCGATCTGCTCCAGGTCGCTCAGGTCCTGGTCGGAGAAGCCCGGCTCCACCCCGCCGAACTCCGCCAGGCCGTCGCCATCGCCGAGCCCAAGCTCGGCCGCGAGCTCGTCGTGATCGAGCAGGCCCGCCTCGTCGATGCCGCGAGGCAGCGGCTCGGTGGGCTCGATCTCGATTCGGCGATAGCGCTTCAGGCCAGTGGCTGCCGGGATCAGCTTGCCGATGATCACGTTCTCCTTGAGCCCGTTGAGGCGATCGGTCTTACCCTCGAGCGCCGCATCGGTGAGGACCTTCGTCGTCTCCTGGAAGGAGGCGGCTGAGAGGAAGGAGTCGGTGTTCAGCGACGCCTTCGTGATCCCGAGGATGATCTCCTCGGCCTGCGCCGGCTCGCCACCCTGGTCGATCGTCGCCTGGTTGATGCGCGCGAACTCGTGCCGGTCGATGAACTGCCCAGGCAGGAGCCCGGTGTCTCCGCGCTGGTCGACCCGCACCTTCTTCATCATCTGGCGCACGATCAACTCGATGTGCTTGTCGTTGATGTCGACGCCCTGAGACTTGTAGACCTCCTGCACCTCGCGCACGAGGTAGAGCTCTGTCTCGGTGCGTCCGCGGATCTCGAGCAGCTCGCCGGGATACAAAGATCCCTCGTTGAGCTGCGTTCCGGCCTCGATCTTCTGACCCGAATCGACGAACAGACGGGTGCGCCGCGGGAACGTATGACGGTGCTCGTCGCCGCCCTCGTCGGTCAGCACGACCGTGATCGCCTTGTCGGAGTCCTCGACCAGAACCTTGCCCGAGACCTCGGCGATCTTCGCCAAGCCCTTGGGCTTGCGCGCCTCGAACAGCTCCACCACGCGCGGCAGTCCGTGCGTGATGTCTGCGCCCGCGACCCCGCCGGTATGGAACGTCCGCATCGTCAGCTGCGTGCCGGGCTCACCGATCGACTGCGCCGCGATGATGCCCACGGCGTCCCCGATCTGGGCCGTGTGAGCCGATGCGAGCGAGCGCCCGTAGCACAGCTGGCAGACCCCTGTGGGCGCATGGCACTTGAGCACCGAGCGGACGGGCACGGCGACCACCTGGCTCTTCTCGGTGTCGTCATGCCAGGCGGCGACGATGTCTGCGAGCTCCGCGCGATCGATCTCCTCGCCTCGCTTGACCATCACGCGACCGCGCTTGGTCACTATGTCCTGCGCGGCGATGCGCCCGATGAGGTTGTCGTTGGGCTCACCCGTAGGCCGCAGGCGCCGGGTCTCCGGGTCGAGCTCGAGCGTTGAGACCGGCATCTCGATGTACTCCTCGGTACCGCAGTCCTCGCTGCGGATGATCACATCCTGGGCGACGTCGACCAGCCGGCGCGTGAGGTAGCCCGAGTCGGCAGTGCGCAGCGCGGTGTCGGCGAGACCCTTGCGCGCCCCGTGGGTCGAGATGAAGTACTCGAGCACACTCAGGCCCTCCTGGAAGGATGACTTGATCGGGCGCTCGATGATCTCGCCCTTCGGGTTGGCCATCAGGCCGCGCATCCCCGCCAGCTGGCGGATCTGCGAGAACGACCCGCGGGCGCCGGAGTTGGCCATCATGAAGATGGGGTTGAGCTCGTCCAGGGAGGCGGTGAGCGCTTGGCCAACCTCGGTGGTGGCGTTGTCCCACAGCCTCGTGACCGCCTCGTGGCGCTCCTCCTGGTTGATCTCACCGGCGTCGTAGTGCTCGTCGATCGTCTCAAGCTGGGCCTCGTAGTTGCTCAGAATCTCGGCCTTGGCAGCCGGGGTCTGGACGTCGTTCTTGGAGATCGTGATCCCCGCCTGAGTGGCGTAGTGGAATCCGAGATCCTTGACCGCGTCGAGCACCTGAGCGATCGAAGTAGCGCCGTAGCGCTGTACGAGCGCGTCGATCAGGTTGTCGGTGTCCTTCTTGCGCATCGAATGATTGATGAACTCGAAGGCCCCGGGGTCGAAGGTGTCGCCCAGCGCTGTGATCAGGGCGCGCTCGATCCTTTCGTTCCACAGGATCCTTCCCACGGTCGTGAGCACGTGCCCGCCCTCACGGCCCAGCGGCCGGTACTCGGCCAGGTCGTGAAGCTCGACCACACCATGCTCGTAGAACCACTCCGCCTCCTGGGCGGTGCGGAACACGTGCGGTCGAGGATCGCGACTCGCCGGATCCATCTTCGCGAGCTCTTCGGGGCTCGGACCGTAAGTGAGGTAGTAGGCGCCCAGCACCATGTCCTGGGTAGGCGTCGCCAGGGGCGCGCCGTGGGCCGGCGAGAGGATGTTGTTCGAGGACAGCATGAGGATGCGGGCCTCGGCCTGGGCCTCCGCGGAGAGCGGCACGTGCACCGCCATCTGGTCGCCGTCGAAGTCGGCGTTGAAGGCGTGGCAGACGAGCGGATGGACCTGAATCGCCTTGCCCTCCACCAGCACCGGCTCGAAGGCCTGGATCCCCAGGCGGTGGAGCGTCGGCGCCCGGTTGAGCAGCACCGGGTGCTCGTGGATGACCTCGTCGAGGACGTCCCACACCTCGGGGATCATCGAGTCGACCATCTTCTTGGCCGCCTTGATGTTCTGAGCCGACTTGCGCTCGACCAGCCTGGCCATGATGAACGGCTTGAACAGCTCGAGCGCCATCAGCTTGGGTAGCCCGCACTGATGGAGCTTGAGCGACGGGCCGGCCACGATCACCGATCGGCCCGAGTAGTCGACGCGCTTGCCGAGCAGGTTCTGGCGGAAGCGGCCCTGCTTGCCCTTGAGCATGTCCGAGAGCGACTTCAACGGCCGGTTGCCCGGGCCGGTGACTGGACGGCCACGGCGGCCGTTGTCGAACAGGGCGTCGACCGCCTCCTGCAGCATCCGCTTCTCGTTGTTGATGATGATCTCGGGCGCGCCGAGGTCGAGCAGACGCTTGAGGCGGTTGTTGCGGTTGATCACCCGCCGGTAGAGGTCGTTGAGGTCCGAGGTCGCGAAGCGGCCGCCGTCGAGCTGGACCATCGGCCGCAACTCCGGCGGGATCACCGGCACCGCCTCGAGGATCATCATCTCGGGCTTGTTGCCCGAGTTGAGGAAGGCCGAGACCACCTTCAGCCGCTTGACGGCGCGGGCCTGCTTCTGCCCCTTGGCGGTCTTGACCTGCTCCTGTAGATCATCGGCCTCGGCCTCGAGGTCGACCTGCTCGAGCAGGTCGCGCACCGCCTCCGCACCCATGCCCCCGCGGAAGTACTCGCCGAAGCCGTAGGGGGAACCGAAGCGGTCCTTGAGCTCGCGGAAGAGAGTCTCATCGTTGACGATGTCCTTGGGCTTCATCGCCCTGAACAGATCCCACACCTGACGCATGCGCTCGGCGGCGTCCTCGATGTAGGCCTCGGTGTCATCGATGTCCGCCTGGAAGCTCTTGCGCAGCTCCTTGACCAGCTTCTCGCGCTCGTCGTCGGAGAGCTTCGCCACGTTGACCTCGAGCGAGTCGGACCACAGATGGTCCTCGTCGGAGAAATCGCGCCCGGTGCGGGCCGACTCCAGGTACTGCTCGCGCCGGGAGAGCGACTCCTTGAGCTCGAGGATGCGCTCCTCCTTCTCTGCCGCGTAGGCGTCGAGCACCTTGTTGACCTCGCCCTCAAGCGAGTCGAGATCACGCGCGCGGGCCTCGTCGTCGACCGAGGTGACCATCGAGGCGGCGAAATAGAGGACCTTTTCGAGCTCCTTGGGCGCCATGTCGAGCAGGTAGCCGATGCGGCTGGGAACGCCCTTGAAGAACCAGATGTGCGAGACAGGCGCGGCCAGGTCGATGTGGCCCATGCGCTCGCGCCGGACCTTGGAGCGCGTGACCTCGACGCCGCAGCGCTCGCACACGATCCCCTTGTAACGGACGCGCTTGTACTTGCCGCAATAGCACTCCCAGTCCTTGGTGGGGCCGAAGATGCGCTCGCAGAAGAGCCCGTCCTTCTCGGGCTTGAGCGTGCGGTAGTTGATGGTTTCGGGCTTGGTCACCTCGCCCGAGCTCCAAGAGCGGATCTGCTTGGAGGACGCCAGACCGATCTCGATCGCGTCGAAATTATTTATGTCAATCAATTCAGTTCCTCGTTGTGTTTCAAATCGGTTGCTCTGAGGTCACTCGTTCTCTTCAAGCACGCCCTCGGCCTCGCCCGGCTCGGCGGCCGATTCGAGCATCGGGTCCTCGTCGGAGGAGAAGTCCTCGGTCTCAAGCTCCTCACCGGGCTCTAGGTCCGGGTCCTCCACCTCGGCCTCCTCGGCTGTCGCCTCGACGGTCTCGCCCTCGTGCTCGGTCGACTCATCGGCCGCGCCATCGGCGGCGCGCACGCCACTGAGATCGATGCCGAGCTCTTCCGCGGCACGGAGCAGGTCGTCGTCCTCCTCGCGCATCTCCGCGCGCTCGCCCTCCTCGGAGACCACGTTGACGTCGAGCGCCAACGACTGCATCTCCTTGAGCAGGACCTTGAACGACTCGGGGATCGAGGGCTCAGCGATGTTCTCGCCCTTGACGATCGCCTCGTAGGCCTTGACCCGGCCGACGGTGTCGTCGGACTTGATCGTGAGCATCTCCTGGAGGGTGTAGGCGGCGCCGTAGGCCTCCAGCGCCCACACCTCCATCTCGCCGAAGCGCTGGCCACCGAACTGCGCCTTGCCACCCAGCGGCTGCTGGGTGACCAGGGAGTAGGGACCAGTCGAGCGAGCGTGGATCTTGTCGTCGACCAGGTGCAGGAGCTTCAAGATGTACATGTAGCCCACCGTCACCTGCTCCGCAAATGGCTCGCCGCTGCGGCCGTTGAAGAGCGTCACCTTGCCGGAGGCTCGTTCGCCCGCGCGGCGGCTCTTGTCGATCTCCATGTGGATCTGGCCCTGGTGCTCGTCCTGCCAGCGGACCAGCGCCTGGTCGACATCGGCGACCGTGGCGCCGTCGAACACGGGCGTGGCCACGTAGACCTTGCCGTTGGTGCCGTCGCCGTCGCGGCGCGCCCCGTCGCTGCGGGCGGAGCCGTCCGCGCCGTCGCCGTACCAGCCGTTGGCCGCGACCCAGCCAAGGTGGGTCTCGAGGATCTGGCCGAGGTTCATGCGGCTCGGCACGCCGAGCGGATTGAGGATCACGTCAACGGGGGTGCCGTCCTCCATGAACGGCATGTCCTCGATGTCGACGATCTTCGAGATCACGCCCTTGTTGCCGTGCCGGCCGGCGAGCTTGTCGCCCTCGGCGATCTTGCGCTTCTTGGCCACGAACACGCGCACCAGCTCGTTGACCCCTGGCGGCAGGTCGTCTCCCTCATCGCGGCCGAAGGTCTTGACATCGATGACCACGCCACCTTCGCCGTGGGGGACCTTCAGGGAGGTGTCACGGACCTCGCGCGCCTTCTCCTTGAAGATCGCCCGGATCAGCTTCTCCTCGGCGGTCAGCTCGGTCTCGCCCTTGGGCGTGACCTTGCCGACCAGCAGGTCGCCGGAGTCGACCTCGGCGCCGATGCGCACGATGCCGCGGTCGTCGAGGTTGCGCAGCGACTCCTCCGAGCGGTTGGGGATGTCGCGCGTGATTTCCTCGTCGCCGAGCTTGGTCGTTCTAGCGTCGATCTCGTACTCCTCGATGTGAATCGAGGAGAGCTCGTCGTCCTGCACGAGCCGCTTGGAGATGATGATCGCGTCCTCGAAGTTGTAGCCCTCCCAGGACATGAAGGCGACGAGCAGGTTCTTGCCGAGTGCCATCTCGCCGCTGTCGGTGGAAGCGCCGTCGGCGAGCACGTCGCCCTGCTTGATGGTGTCCCCGACGGCCACGATCGGTTTGTTGTGGATCAGCGTGCCTTGGTTCGAGCGCATGAACTTCTGGAGCGAGTACTCGTCCTTGTCGCCGTCCTTGTGATCGACCACGATCTGCTCGGCGTCGACGAAGGAGACGGTGCCGGGCGTGTCGGCCACGACCAGGTCGCCGGTGTCGATCGCCGCGCGGCGCTCCATGCCGGTGCCGACGAGCGGCGCGTCGGTGGTCAGCAACGGCACGGCCTGAGCCTGCATGTTCGAGCCCATCAGGGCGCGGTTGGCGTCGTCGTGCTCGAGGAACGGGATCATCGCGGTCGTGACCGACCAGATCTGCTCGGGCGAGACGTCGATCAGATCCACCTGCTCGGCGGTGGCGTTGACATAGATGCCAGCCTGCGTGCGGCAGAGGATCTCCTCACCGCACAGGCGGCCGTTCTTGTCCACGGGCGTGTCCGCCTGGGCGATCAGCTGCTCCTCTTCCTGGGTGGCGTCGAGGTGCACGATCTCGTCCGTCACCTTGCCCTTCCTGACCACCCGGTACGGCGTCGTCACGAAGCCGTGCTCGGAGATCTCGGCGTAGGAGGAGAGGGACCCGATCAGGCCGATGTTCGGACCCTCAGGGGTCTCGATCGGGCACATACGCCCGTAATGGGTCGGGTGCACGTCGCGCACCTCGATCGGCGCGCGCTCCCGGGTGAGGCCGCCGGCGCCGAGCGCGGACAGCCGCCGGCGGTGCCTGAGGCCCGCCAGGGAGTTTGTCTGGTCCATGAACTGCGAGAGCTGGCTCGAGCCGAAGAACTCCTTCAGCGCCGCCACGACGGGACGGATATTCACGATCGTCTGCGGCGTGATCGTGTCGGCGTCCTCGGTGGTCAGCCGTTCGCGGACTACCCGCTCCATGCGGTAGAGGCCGATCCGGAACGCCTCCTGGATCAGCTCGCCGACGGTGCGCAGGCGACGATTGCCGAAGTGCTCGTACTCGTCGAGGTGGTCCTGAAGCGGTTCGCGCGGGAACGTCGCCGCCTCGGCGGCGAAGTCCTTGACCTCGTCATCGGGCTCCTCGGGCATCCCGAGAAGCTTGGGCAGCGAGACGAGCTCCTTGACCAGAGCGATGATGTCGTCGTGGCTGAGGGTGCGCGTCTCCAGGTCGATGTCCAGGTCGAGCCGCGAGTTCAGCTTGTAGCGGCCTACGCGGGTCAGGTCATAGCGCTTGGGGTCGAAGAAGAGCTGGTGCAGCAGGGCACGTGCGCCGTCGACCGAGGGCGGCTCGCCCGGGCGCTGCTTCTTGAACAGCTCGACCAGCGAGCCCTCCTCGCTGCGCACGACATCGGGGTCTGACTCGAGCGTGAGCCGGATGTAGAGCGAGTTGTCGAACAGGCGCAGGATCTCGTCGTCGCCATAGCCCATCGCGCGCAAGAGCACCGTCACGGGCAGCTTGCGCTTGCGGTCGATGCGCACGTAGACGCGGCCCTTCTTGTCGATCTCGAGCTCCAGCCACGACCCGCGGGCGGGCATCAGATTGGCCGTGAAGACCTGCTTCTCGCGGTCCTTAGGCTCCATCACGTAGGCGCCCGGCGAGCGCACGAGCTGTGTGACGACGACGCGCTCGGTGCCGTTGATGATGAAAGTGCCGCGCTCGGTCATCCACGGGAAGTCACCCATGAACACCGACTGCTCGCGGATCTCACCGGTCTCGCGGTTGATGAAGGCGACGGTGATCGTCAGCGGCCGTGAGTAGGTCAGATCCTTCTCGCGGCACTGCTCGAGGCTGGCGACCGGCTCGTCGAAGGTGAACTCGCCGAACTGCACGGCGAGGTTGCCGGTGTAGTCCTCGATCGGCGAGATATCGTCGATCGTTTCGCGCAGGCCACCCTTCTCGGGATTGGTCAGCCAGGCGAAGGACTTGCGCTGGATATCGATCAGATGGGGGACTTCAAGAACCTTTTGCAGACGCGCGAAGCTGCGGCGCGTCCGGGGGGCATGCACAGTTGCCAAGGTGGCGACTCCTCGGGCGGTCGAGAGGGGAGATGAGGGCGCCGACTGGAGCGGACCCATCCGGGTCGCGGTTGAGCCGCCCCGTTGAGGGCGGTCCGGTCACCAAGAAGGATGCTCCGACAGCGCGACCGCTTAAGATAGCACAGCGCATCACTGCCCTGTGGAGGACGGTCGACGCTCACGGACCCCGCCCGCGACGACCGCGTATGTGGCGCGGCGCCGGCCGTTGGGCGGCTGCGGCTATTGGCCGACGCGCGGAGTGTAGGGGGTTTCCGGATGGAGGGCAAGTCCGGCCGCAGACCGGACGATGCCCCGTTCCGTTCGCCCCGAACGGAACGAGACATCGAGTGCCATTGGGGTGCCGCGCGGACGCGCGGGCAGAACTACTTCAGCTCGACGGTGGCCCCGGCCTCCTCGAGCTCGCCCTTGAGCCGGTCGGCCTCTTCCCGGTCGATTCCCTCCTTGACCGGTTTGGGCGCCTCGTCGACGAGCGCCTTGGCCTCCTTGAGCCCAAGCCCCGTGGCGGCACGGACCACCTTGATGACCTGAATCTTCTTCTCGCCCGCACCCTGGAGAAGCACGTCGAACGCGGTCTGCTCCTCGGCGGCCTCGCCGGCGCCGTCGCCTGACGGAGCGGCGGCCGGAGCCGCGGCGGCGACCGCCGTGGCGGAGACGCCGAACGCCTCCTCCAGGGCCTTGATCCGCTCGGAGAGCTCGAGCACCGAGATGCCCTTGAGCTCGTCGATCCATTCCTGCGTGGTTGTCATCAGTTCCTCCTTATTCGCCGGACTCAGCCTCGTCCGGCCCAGTCTCAGTTTCACGATCCTGTGCGTCGCCGCCCTCCGGCCCACTGTCCGCGGGACTCTCGGCCGGGCTCTCCGCAGCGGGCCCTCCTTCGCTCCCGCCTCCCTGCTCGACGATCTGCTGCAGCTGGATGGCGACCCCCGCGATCAACGCGTTGAGCGTCCGCCCGAGGCCCGCGATAGGTGAGGCCACCACCCCGACCAGCTGACCGTGCAGGACTTCCCGTGCGGGCAGGCGGGCGAGCGCGCCCACCTGTTCCGCGCTCAGGGCGGTGCCGTTCATGACCCCACCCTTGAACTGGAGCAGGCGCAGCGCACGCGCCGTGTCGTTGAGCGCCTTGGCCGCGAGCGCGGCGTCGCCATGGACTAGCGCGAGCGCGGTGGGCCCCTCCAGCAGCGGCTTCAACTGCTCCGCACCCGCCTGCTCCGAGGCGCGCTCGGTGAGCGAGTTCTTGACGATGCGGAAGGCCGCGCCCGCGTCCCTCAGCTTGGTCCTGAGCTCCGCCGCCTGGGCTACTGAGAGACCCCGGTAGTCCACCGCGAAGACGGCTTCGGCAGCCTCGAGCTGGCGGGCGATGTCCTCTACAACTGCTGCTTTCTGATCTTTGTTCACGCTCGTCTCACAGTGACGCCCGCATGATGGCGGGCGTCGAAGGACGAGCAATCAAAGTCGCTCACTTCGAGGCTCCGCCTGCTCCGGGCTTACCTTTCGCCGGAGGTCTGGGGCGTCGCTCGTTTGAAGTCTTGCTCTGAGTCTAGGCCGGGGCCAGCTCCTCGACGATGTCGCGCGTACGCGACGGGTCCACCTTGATGCCCGGGCCCATCGTGCTCGCAAAGGTCACGGAGCGGATGTAGCGGCCCTTGGCGGCCGACGGCTTGGCGCGGATCAGCTCGTCGATCACGGCGGCATAGTTCTCGAGCAGCTGGCGCTCGTCGAAGCCGGTCTTGCCGATGACGAGGTGCACGATCGCGTGCCTGTCGGTGCGGTACTCGACCTTGCCGGCCTTGGCCTCCGATACCGCCCGGTCGATGTCCATGGTCACGGTGCCGACCTTGGGGTTGGGCATCTTGCCTGCCGGGCCGAGGATCCGTCCCAGGCGGCCGACGACGGGCATCAGGTCCGGGGTCGCGATCGCCACGTCGAAATCGTCGAAGCCCTCGCGGATACGCTCCGCGAGGTCGTCGGCGCCGACCACGTCGGCGCCCGCCTCCTCGGCCTCACGCGCCTTGTCACCCTGGGCGAAGACGGCGATCTTGACCTCCTTACCCAAGCCATTGGGGAGCGCCACCGTGCCGCGCAACTGCTCGTCCGCGTGGCGGACGTTGAGGCCGGTGCGCACGTGCACCTCGACGGACTCGTCAAATTTCGCGCGCTTGAGCTCCTTGACCAGCGCGATCGCATCCCCAGGCGAGTATTCGCGTTCGCGATCGACGCGCTGTTTGGCGTCGACGTAGGTCTTTCCGTGTCCGTTGCTCATCAGCTGACCTCCACGCCCATCGAGCGCGCCGTGCCGGCGATGATCTTCATCGCGGCGTCGACGTCATTCGCGTTCAAATCGGACATCTTCTTCTCCGCAATCTGGCGGAGTTGATCGGAGCTGATGCGCCCGACCTTGTCCCGATGCGGCTCGGCCGAGCCCTTCTCCAGCGATATCGCCTGCTTTATCAGCACCGCCGCGGGCGGGCTCTTGGTGACGAATGTGAACGAGCGGTCCTCATAGACCGTGATCACGACCGGGATAACCGTGCCGGCGTCGGCCTGCGTTTGGGCATTGAAGGCCTTGACGAACTCCATGATGTTGACCCCGTGCTGGCCCAGCGCGGGGCCCACAGGCGGCGCGGGCGAAGCCTGTCCTCCCACCGCCTGGAGCTTGATCTGCGTGAGTACCTTTCTCATACCTTTTTCACCTGGTCAAAGCCCACCTCGACGGGCGTCTCCCGCCCGAAGATCGAGACGAGCACCTTGAGCCGCTGAGCGTCTTCGTTCACCTCGGAGATCTCCCCGGAGAAGTCTGACAGCGGCCCCGAGACAACCTTGACGGACTCGCCGATCGCGAACTGCGCACGGCTGCGTGGTCGGACCTCGGCCTCGCGGTGCAGCAGTCTGTTGACCTCGTCCTGCGTCAGAGGCACGGGCTCATTGGACGCGCCCACGAAGCCTGTCACCCCCGGGGTCCCCTTCACCAGCGACCACGAATCCTCGTTGAGGTCCATGTTCACGAGCACGTAGCCGGGCATGGTGCGCTTCTCCACCATCACCTTTTGGTTCTCCTTCATCTCGGACACGGTTTCCGTGGGAACCACGATCTGACGCACCGCGCGCTTCTGATTGAGCGAGACCACGCGGTGCTCGAGATTGTGCTTGACCTTCTGTTCGTGCCCTGAATAGGTGTTGACTACATACCAGCGAAACATGGCTTTCCTGTCGTGAAAATATCTCTAAAGCTGCGATCGACCGCTCGCCGTTCGGGGCCTCGCGCGTGTCTGCTGCGGGCTAGTTTCCGTAGATGACGAAGTGGACGACCTTGGGGGCGACGAAGTCGGCGAGGCCGAGCAACGCGGCCGCGACGATAACGAAGCCTATGACGACTCCCGTCGCCTGCATCACCTGGCGGCGATCCGGCCACTGTACGCGCTGAAGTTCGCGCCAGCTTCCCTCGAGGAAGCCGAGCAGACGCTCTCCCAGCCAGGGGCGACGAACTGAGACGGCCCTGCCGGACGGCTCCGATGCCTCGGGCGGAGCGGGTAGCCCGGGTGGGCCGACTCGGCCCCCCTCATCGGCGACAGGCGGCGGCTCCTCGAGCGCCTGCCCGTTCTCGCCTAACTCCTCCTGCGACAGTTCCGTGGGCTCGAGCCGGCTTGCGATCGCCAGACGCGCCTGCGCCGCCTCGGCGTCAGGCGCGGCCTGCCCGATCGGCTCCGCAGCGCCGCCGGCCGGCGAGTCGTCGTAGAGCATCGCCGACGCGGCGTCCGGGGCCTGGGGCTCAAGCTCGTCGCTACGGCGCTCGTCGCCGTTGTCCGCCAGTCGGCGGTCGCGGGAGCTGCCCCTGCTGGGGACCGGCTGGCCTTGGCGAGGGCGCCTCTCCTTTGCGCGTTTGCGATTACGAGCCACGATTCAGTGGGTTCAGCGCGTCTCCCGATGCGCGGTGTGACGTTTGCACCAGCGGCAGTACTTCCGCAGCTGGATTCGCTCCGGATTGTTGCGCTTGCTCTTATTCGTCTGATAATTCCGGCGCCGGCAGTCCTCGCAAGCGAGGGTCACGGCGATCCGGATGTCTCCGCGGGCCATCGAGTCTCAAGCCTTGTCGTGGTCGGATCAATCCGCACCGGTAGTGGGCACGCCTAACCGCGCCCACCCGACGCAGGTGCCAGTTTAGCGCCGCGGCGCGAGCGGGAACGGGCTCCGCTGCTGAGGGCGCAGGGCGTCGCAGCCGTTCAGCGGAGGTTCAGCTCGACCGGCGCCAGAGTCAATGTGATGAGGCGCTCGCCGCGCAGGACCCGCAGCGCCATCGGCTTGCCTATCGCCACCTCGGTCATCGCGCGCTGGATGTCGTCGACCGACGTGACTGGACTGCCGTCGAGCTCGACGACCAGGTCCTCGACGCGCAACCCGGCTCGCTCGGCCGGGCTTCCGGAGGCCACTTCCACCACCTCGACCCCGGCGGCGCGACCTAGCTGTGCCCGCGCATGCGGAGGCAGCGGTCGCGGCCCCGCGGCGAGCCCGATATAAGCGCGCCGCACGCGACCGTGGCGCATCAGCGAGGCGACGATCTGGCGCGTGGCGGCGTTGATCGGCACAGCCAGGCCCAGCCCGACTCCCGCCACCGCCGTATTCACACCGACCACCCGAGCGCCGCTGTCGACGAGCGCGCCCCCGGAGTTGCCGGGGTTCAGTGCCGCATCGGTCTGGATCACGTTGTCGATGTAGCGGACGGTGCGACCCGCCCGCGCCGGGAGCGAGCGGCCGAGCGCGGAAACCACGCCCGCGGTGATCGAGCCGGCGAAGCCGTTCGGGTTGCCGATCGCCACCACGAGCTGACCGACCCGAAGGCGTTCGGCCTCTCCCAGTACGGCAGGTTTGAGCGAGTCGCCGTCCGCACGCAGGACAGCCAGATCGGACAGGGGGTCCGCACCCACCGCGGTGAACCCAAGCTCGCGTCCATCTGGGAAGGTCGCCCGTCCCCCCGCTCCGCGGTACTCCGTAGGGCCCCGGGCGGCCACCACGTGGGCGGAGGTGAGCAGAAAGCCGTCCGGCGTGAGGACGACTGCGCTCCCGGCGCCCGCGGGCACCCTGCCCACGCGAGTCCGGCGCATCAACCGGAGGTTCGCCACCGACGGCGCCAGGCGCTCCGCCACCTCGACCACGATGCGCGAGTACGCATCGAGGGCATCGCGCTCGGCCACGTCGTTCGTCGTCGCGCGCCCGTTTGTCTCCGTGGCGCTTTGCATCAGAACTGAACCGTGAGCGGCCGTTCCTCCAGCGCGCGGACGACCGTGAACACGAGCTCACCGCCCGGGCTGACGCGGTCCAGCGCCTCATACAGCGTGTCGACGCGCTCCACCGACCGCTCGCCGGCGGCCACGATCAGGTCCCCGCGCTCGAGTCCCGCCCGGTCGGCGGGGCTCCCCGTCTCGACCGCGCGCACCAGCACGCCATCGCGCTCGGGCAGCCCGACCGCCGAGCGCAGCCGGCGGGCGATGCGCGGCGGGGCGACGGCCACGCCTAGCCGTACGCGCGCGGCGGGCTCGCCGCGCGAGAGCGCTTCGACGCGCTCACGCAGCGAAGGCTCAACGGGGATCGCCAGGATCAGTCCTCCGTCGATGCGCACCGCGTTGATGCCCAGCAGGCGCCCCTCGAAGTCCACCAGCGGGCCGCCGGACGAGCCCCGCGGGAGGCGCGCAGTGTGTTCGAGCGCCCCCTTGATGCGCCGGCCCCGTGGCCCGCGGAAGCTCCTCGCCGACGAGGAGACGGTTCCCATCGTCGCGTGAAGTCCCCTGCCGCCGGGGTTGGCGAGCGCCACGACCGCCCGGCCGAGGGGCGGGCCGGCGGACTCCGCCCAGGTTGGCGCCTCAGCCTGAGAGGTGGCGGCCTCGATCACCGCGAGGTCGAGGTCCGGGTCGGTCCCGAGGACCCGGCCGCGCACCCGCTGCTCAGGGGCGAGCACCACCTCGAGGTCCTCCTCGCGATGGTGGCCGCCCCGCAGATTATGCGCGGTCGTAAGCACGCGATCGGGCGCGATCACCACTCCCGAGCCCCTCGCCCAGCCGGAGCCCAAACCCACGACCGAGGGGCCCAGCTGCTCGGCGACGCGTTGGATTCCCTGCTCAAGTTCTTCCAAAGCCGTCATTGAGTGCGCTTGATCCTGATCGAGGAGGAGAGACTAACTTGCGACTTACTAGTAACTACCTTATCAGAGGACGATGCCCGATCTACCATCCGCCGCAGTGGAAGACTTCGAGACACCCGCGCCCGCCGAGCACGACCCCATGACCGCTGGGCTGTCGGAGGCGCTTCAGGCCGTGGGCGACCGCTGGAGCTTGCTGGTGGTCGCCGCCTTGTTGTCCGGGCCTCGTCGTTTCGGCGAGCTCCAGGCCGAGGTCGAGGGCATCGCTCCCAACGTGCTGAGCCACCGGCTGCGGCATCTGGAGCGACACGGGCTGCTCGTCGCGCGGCCGTATTCGCGCAGGCCGCCGCGGGTCAGCTACGAGTTGACCGGCACCGGCCTTGAGCTCGCGGGCGCGCTGCGGCTGCTCGCCCACTGGGGGGCGCGCAACCGGGAGGAGGGAACGCCTCGCCATGACGCCTGTGGCTCTCATGTCGAGGCCCGGTGGTGGTGTTCGGCCTGTGAGCGTCCCATCGAGGACCAGGAGATCGGCGAAGTGCATTTCGCCTGAGTGAGCGAGGCGCTCGCTTTCGTAAAGCCCCCGGAGACCGGCGCGCTAAGGAACAATTGCGGCGTGCTGCGCCTGATGGCGGTGATGATCTCGATCGGCTTCGCCGATTCGCTGAATCCGTCCACGATCGCCCCGGCCCTGTATCTGGCGACGGGACGGCACGCGCGCCGGGACGTGCTCGAGTTCACGGTCGCGGTCTTCTTCGTCTATCTGGTGGGTGGGCTGATCCTCGTCTTCGGGCCGGGCCACCTGATCCTCTCGCTGATTCCGCGCCCCAACCGCCACGTGGGCTTCGTCCTTGAGGTGGTGGCCGGCGTTGCGATGCTTACCGCGTCGGCCTTCGTCTGGGGCTACCGCGACCGCCTTGCCACCCGACGCATGCCGAGCCCTCGAACCCCCGGCCGCTCGAGTGCCTGGCTCGGGGCCACGATCATGGCGGTCGAGCTGCCGACGGCATTCCCGTACTTCGCGGCGATCGCGGCGATCGTGGGCTCCGACGTGGGGCCGCTGCGCCAGATACTGCTGCTGGTCCTTTTCAACGTGTTCTTCGTGCTTCCGCTCGCCGGCATCTTTCTCACGCTGGAGCTGGCCGGGCCGCGGGCGGCGCTCCTCCTCTCCCGCGCGCGACAATCGCTCGAGCAGCGATGGCCCACCGTGCTCGCGGTCGTCGCTCTGCTCGCGGGCTTGTTCGTCATGTTTCTCGGCGTGACCGGCCTAGCGGGGCTCGGCCATGGCCACTTTGGCCAGCTCGCGCGGCGCCTCCGCCACAGGCTGCTGCACCCGTGAGCGCAGCGCTCAGATCACGGAAGCCGCGACGAGAATCCCTAATACCACCAGCACGGCTGCAGTGATCGCGCCTGCGAAGCGATCGAGCCAGGTCGTGCGGAGCTGATAGCCGCCGGCAGTCGCCGCGACGGTCAGCACGACGAACGTACCGACGGTCACCAGCGCGAATGCCAGGAGCGAGCCGATCGCAACGTCTGCACCTGCCGCGGTCGCCGCCAGGAATACCGGCAGGATCGTCAGGTCGGGCGAGGCTGCCGCGCCGAAGGGCACCATCATTGCCGCCGCTCCCCGTGCCGGCCCGCCCAGGCCCCGGTGTTTATGGTCAGCGTGCGCATCGGCTTCATGATCGTGACGCGCGGCCCCGTGATGGTGATGCCCGTCGTACCCTTCCCCCTCCAGGTGTCGGTGTCCAGCGCCCGCTAGCTCAAACGCCGCGAACAAGCCCCCGGTGGCAATCAGCAGACCGCCCACGATCGCGTCCTCAGCATGCAGCACCACTGAACGGAACTGCAGCCCGATCGCCACGATGATCGCGCCGAGCACCAACGAGACAAGCACGTGGGTAGCGCCCGCCAGTCCCGACAGCCGCGCCACGCGACCGAGCGGATAGCGGCGGGCGCGGCTCACCATCGCGAGCGGGAACCCAGTGATCCGGCAGGATCGCATGGCCGAACCCGACGCCAGCGGCGGCCGCGATCAGCGCGGGCGTCGCGCCACTCATCGGGGCTTCCCGGGCGCATGGACCGCCTCGGTCACGGAGCGATCGTACTTAGAGCCGAACCTGCGCTACATTGGCCGTCGAGATGATCAACAGGGTTCGATAGCTCGATTCGCTGTCCCCATCGCCGGTGTCCCCGGCGGTGTCCCGCCCGCTATCGACCCTGGAGGTCCCGTTGACATCAGACAGCGCTCGGCCACGCATGGCGGTGCGCATCGACCAAGCAGTCAAGCGCTTCGGTCCAGTGACGGCGCTCGATGGCCTCAGCCTGGAGGTGCCTCGTGGAGCGTGCTTTGGCCTGCTCGGACCGAACGGTGCGGGCAAGTCGACGACGATGCGGCTCCTGACGGGCCAGGCGATCGCCGATTCGGGCGAGGTCGAGGTCCTCGGCTACCGACTGCCGCGAGAGTCGAAGCTGGCCCGCGCTCGCACAGGGGTGTGTCCGCAGGAGAGCAATCTGGACGTGGATCTGACGGTGCGCGAGGTACTGGATGTCTTCGCGCGCCTCTGTCGCGTTCCGCCGCCGAGCCGTCCTGCAGCCGTGGAGGCGGCGCTTGAGCTCGCCGGCCTTCGCGCTCGCAGCGACGAGCGGACCGGAGCGCTCTCCGGTGGGATGCAGCGGCGCCTGCTGCTCGCCCGCGCCCTCATTCACGAACCCGAGCTCGTGCTCTTGGACGAGCCCACCGTCGGCCTCGATCCGCAGGTGCGCCAGGAGCTGTGGTCGTTGATCCTCGCGCTCAGAGAGCGCGGGCAGACCGTGCTGATGTCGACCCACTACATCGAGGAGGCGCAACGCCTTGCGGACCGGGTCGCGATCGTGGCCAACGGACGCGTGGTAGCGAACGGAAGCCCTTCTGAATTGATCGACGCGCACGCGGGCGCCGCAGTCGTGGACGTGCACGGCCCGCCCGCGCGGTTGGAGCAGCTGGAGGCGGACGCGCGCCGCGACGGACTCGCCACGCGTCGCTCGGGACCCGCGCTCACGTTTTTACATGCCGATTCGCTCGACGGGCGGTTGCCGCCCGGGGAACGTCGCCGGGCAACGCTGGAGGACGTGTTCGTGCTGTTGACCGGGGAGTACGTCGAATGAGCCAGGCCCGTCATCGGCTTGTCGCCGACCTGGCGCCGTTCCATGCGGGCGCGCGACCGAACGGCGTCGTAGTGCGGCCAGGACGCATCGAGCCGGTCGCGCTGGCCGCCGTGTGCATGCGTCAATGGACGGTCTTCAAGCGCTTCTGGACCACGCGCACTTTCTCGGCCGTGGTCGAGCCGGTGATCACCTTGCTCGCGTTCGGCTTCGGGTTCGGCAAGCTCGTCTCCACGGTCGCAGGCATCCCCTACCTGCAGTTCGTGGCCACCGGCACGGTCGCCACCGCGGTCCTGTTCAGCGCGATCTTCTCGGCGATGTTCGACTCTCTGTACAAGCGCCGCTACCAGAAGGTGTACGACGCCATGCTCGCCACGCCGGTCGACGTGGAGGAAATCGTGACCGGCGAGACGCTCTTTCTCGGCATCCGCGGTGGCATCTACGGGATCGCCCCGCTGCTGGTCGCGTTCGCCTTCGGTTTGCATCCGGCGCCGGCCATGCTGCTCGTTCCCTTGGTCGGGGTCCTGACGGGGATCGGCTTCGCGGCCTTGGGCATCCTGTTCGCCGCCTGTGCATCGACCTTCGACGGGCTGAGCTACGTGATCAGCGGCGTGGTCACGCCCGTGTTCCTGCTTGCAGGAGCCTTCTTTCCGCTTTCCCGGATGCCGGACTGGCTCAGAGTCGGTGCCCAATTCAACCCGCTCTACCACTGCGTCGCGCTCGTGCGCCACTGCGCATTCGGCCTCCATCCTCTTGCCGACCTCTTGCACGTGGGGGCGCTGCTGCTGTTTGCGGCGATCTGCTGGCGCTTGGCGAGTTGGCGAACTCGCGCGCGGCTGATCGACTAGTGCTCATCAGCGATCGCATCCGAGTGGCCCGGGCTCCGACCACGAGCAACTAAATTTCGGAAGGTGGGTGGCGCTGCGGAGCTGAGCGAGCGTGAGCTCTTCCCCGGCGAGGAGGAGATCGATCGCCTGATCGTCGGGCCGGAATCGATCACCTGGCAGTTCACCTCGGACGTGCGGCTGCTGTTTGCCCCGCTGTGCGCGCTCGTGCTGCAGGTCGCTCATCCCACCGTTGCCGCGGGCGTCCGCGACTACTCCGACTTCGACAGGCGGCCCTGGGAGCGGCTGTTGCGCACGCTCGATTACCTGGTCCTGCTCCAGTACGGCGGCCACGAGGCTGTGGCCGTGGGTCGAACGCTGCGCGAGCTGCACAAGCGCTTCAGAGGTGCACGTGCCGACGGGCAGCCCTACTACGCGCTCGAGCGCGGCGCCTACGCCTGGGTGCACGCGACGCTGCTCGAGACATACGTGCGCGCGCATGCGCATTTCGGACGACCGATGACACGCGCCCAGCTCGAGCGCTTCTACCGCGAGTACGTGGGGCTCGGGAGACTCGCCGGAGTGCGGGCCGAAGACCTCCCTCCGACTTGGGATGGGTTCAGGGAGTACTTCGAGCAAACGGTCGCGCGCGAACTCGGCCCGAACGAGACGGTAGCGCGCGTGCTCCAGACGGCGCGCAGGCCAGCTGTGCCCCCGTTGCCGACGGCGGCCGCGATCGCCTGGAGGATGTTTCGGCCGCCGGCGGCAAAGGTGACCTACTTAGGCGGCGTTGGGCTGCTGGGGGTGTCTCTGCGTGAGCAACTGGGGATTCCCTGGAGCCGGCACGAGGAGTGGCAGTTCCGGGCCCTCGGCGCAAGCACCCGGGCCCTCGACCCTCTGCTCCCAGCCGGGCTGAAGGTGCTCGGGCCAACCCAGCTGCGCTGGCGCCGGCGGGCGATCGCGTGCGGACCGTTCGGTGGAGCTTCGCCCTGACCGCGCTGAGGCCCCCCGCCGCGCCGCCGCCGCGGTAGGTCGGCGCGCCGCTAGGCCCGGCCCTCGACCAGCATGTGCAGCCCCGCGTGCTTGACCGTTCCGGGCTCCAGCCCCACCTGCCGCATCAAAGCGTGAACCTCTTCGGGGGTGCGCTCGCGGCCCCCCTCGCATTCCACAAGCATGTGTAGATCGACCAGAGCGGTGATCGGGCTCGGCCGGCCCGGCTCGCGCCGCTGGTCGATGGTGACGATCCGCGCGTGTGGAGGCATGGTCGCGCGCACGCGCGTGAGGATCTCACGGCAGTGCTCGTCGCTCCAGTCGTGCAGGATCCACTTGAGGACGTAGACGTCGGCGCGCACATCCAGTTCGCGGAACAGATCTCCGGCGCGCCGCTCGACCCGCTGATCCAGACCGCAAGACGACAAAAACGTGTGTGCCCCCTCGAGTACCTCGGGCGCATCCAGCAGGATCCCGCGGGCACGCGGACGCCTGCGCAGGATCGCCGCCAGCAGAGTGCCGATACCGCCGGCGACGTCGCAGATCACGCCGCGACGCGGCCACCGGTAGGCCCACGCGATGGCAGTCGCATCGATCGCAGTCAGCTGGCGCATCGCCTCGCCGAACCTCGCCCCCTCCTCTGGGTGCTGGCGGAAGTACTCCCATACGGAATCGCCGAAGGCGCGGTGGTGGCCTGAGGGCACGGCCCCTGCACGCAACTGCTGCCCCAACTCGTCGTAGGCCCGGATGGTGGTTGGGGCCGCCTGGTAGGCGACCCAGGCGGCGATCGAATGGGGATGATCCATGCGCAGCGGAGCGCCCAAACGCGAGAGCCGAACGCGGCCTTCGCGGTCGACCCGCGCCAGCCGCGAGGCCGCCGCAGCAGTGAGCACCCTGGCAGTCACATCCGGATCGAGCCCAAGCTCGAGCGCGACTGCCACCGGATCACGCGCGTCCGTGCCCAGCGCATCCGCCAGACCGGTGGTGACAAGCGCGCCGGCCAAGCGAGTTCGCTGCGCCCCCGCGGCGTAATCCCACAGCGCTCCTTCCGCCGGCAGCGGAAGGTCGGCGAAGTCCAGCACCCGTTGCCGGAATGCCAGCCCGGCGCGGAACACCGCCGGTGGCACGGGAAAGGGTGGAAGCGCGATGCTCATACCCTATTCCCGATCGGAGCTTTGACCTATTCTTCGCGGGTGCCGGTGGAAGCCGCAGACGTCCGCGCCTTGCTCAGCGAGCGCGCTTCCCGGGGAACCCGGTCGCCCACGCAGCTGGGCCCCACCGACACTTCCTTCCTGCTCCAGGAGGATCGGGGCGCCCAGATGCACATAGGCGCGGTCTCGCTGTTCGAAGGACCCGTGCCCGAGCACGAAGAACTACGCGACCACATCTACGAGCGCTTGGGACTGGTGCCGCGCTTTCGACAGCGTTTGGCGGACTCACCGATCCCGTTCACGCGCCCGTGGTGGGTTGACGATCCCGAGTTCAACCTCGACTATCACCTGCGACGCACGGCACTTCCTTCGCCGGGCGGCCGCACCCAGCTGAAGGCGCTCGTCGCCCGGGTCTTCTCCCAGCGTCTGGACCGGGGCAAACCGCTGTGGGAGATGTGGATCGTGGAGGGCTTGGAGGAAGGGCGCTTTGCCTTGATCACGAAGGCTCATCACGCGCTTGTCGACGGGATCTCGGGCGTCGATCTCGCCAGCGTAATCATGGACACGGCTCCCGATCCGGTCCCGGTTACCGGAGCAGTGCCGGCCTTCGAGCGGCATCCCGCCCCCTCGCGCGCGGAGCTGCTCGTGCGCAGCGCAGCTGAGGCGGCCAGGCTTCCCGTGACGCTCGGGCAGTACGCGGCGGGCTCCCTCCTTTACCCCCAACGCGTCCCCCGCACGCTCGCAAAGGTGGGGGCCGCTGCGGCCTCCGTCGGGCGAGAGCTGCTGGCGCCGGCGCCCGAAGTACCGCTCAACGGTCAGACCGGTCCCTATCGGCGCTACGACTTCAGGGATCTCAGCTTTGCCGAGGTCCACGACATCAAGCAGCGGTACGAAGCGACCATCAACGATGTCGTGCTGGCGGCTGCGGCCGGGGCGCTCCGACGCTGGCTGCTCGCCCGGGGGCTCGCTACCGAGGGAGTGGAGCTACGGGCCCTGGTGCCGGTGAATCTGAGGAGCGACCAGGAGCGGGGCCTGCTGGGCAACCGGGTCGCCCTGTTGCGCGCCACTCTGCCCGTGTTCGAAGAGGATCCCGAACAGAGGCTGCTGCTGGTGCGGGACGAGATGCGGCAGCTCAAGCGCTCGCAACAACTTATGGCCGCGCAAACCATCATCGGCATGGGCGACTTCGCGCCGCCGACGATCCTCGCCCAGGCGTCGCGGCTGAACTTCTCGACGCGACTCTTCAACCTGCTCGTGACCAACGTGCCCGGGCCACAGCTGCCGCTCTATCTGCTTGGCCGCGAGCTGGAGACGATCGCGCCGGTCGCCTTCTTGCCGAGCGGGCACGCGCTCTCAATCGCGGTCTTCTCCTACCACGGGAAGATGACGTTCGGACTACTCGGGGACTACGACCGCATGCCCGACCTGGAGCTGGTGGGCGACGGGCTGCGGAAGTCGCTCGAGGAATGGCGCCGGGCCTCGGCCACCGCGCACGATGGCGCAGGCGGCGAGGCGCCCGCAGCCCAGCTGTCCCCTGTCAGGCCGCCTGGGCTTCCTCAGCACCCGCACGGGCGCTGAGCACGGAAACGAGGTCGGCCAGTACCGCGCGCTGCTCGTGCTCGGCCAGATCGCCGTCTTCGGCGAAGGCTGTATCGGCCTGACCCACCGGCAGCTCGTCATCGATCACGTCGGCGCCGATGACGCCGAGCACCTTGCGCACCTCGGCCTGTGCCCAAACCGCCCCGAAGAGGCCTGTGGAGGCGCCTACGACCGCTACCGGCTTGCCTCGCAGAACGCTCTGAGCGAATGGTCGGGAGGCCCAGTCCAGCGCGTTCTTGAGCACCCCCGGAATCGAGCCGTTGTATTCCGGGGTGGCGATCAGGACGCCGTCAGCCGAGGCGATCGCCTGACGCAGGCTCGCGACCGCGGGGTGGGCGGGCTCGAGATCGCGATCGGCGTCATACGGAGGAAGATCCCCCAGGCCTTCGTAGATCTCCAGCTCGAAGCCGGGCGGCAGCCTCCTGGCCGCCGCCCGGAGCAGGTTCGTGTTGTGGGATCCGCGGCGCAGGCTTCCCGAGATACCGAGGATCCGCAGCATCGATCAGGCTTGGACGAGCTCGAGGTGGACTTCCAGCTTGACCTCCCAGGCGAGGACCTCGCCTCCCTTGGGGAGCTGCGCCTGCCAGTTGATGCCGAAATGACGACGATCGATCGTCGTCTCGAGGTCGAAGCCCACCGCGTCCGAGCCCATCAGGTTCGAGCCGACGGCGACCGTTCCCGCTGCCTTCACCGGCTTGCTGATCCCACGAATGGTGAGCTCGCCGTCGACGTCGGCGGCGCCGTCCTCCGCGACCTTGATCTCGCTCGAGCGAAATGTGATCGTCGGCGTCTCGGCCGCGTTGAAGAAATCCGGCGAGAGCAGATGGCCCTTCAGATCCGGAATCGCGGTCTTGACGCTCTCGACCTGCGCCGTCCCGACAAGCTCGCCATCTTCAAGCCTGGCGTCGACCTGCTCGAACTGGCCGCGGAAGGTCGAGATCCCGTTGTGCCTGATGGCGAAGCCGAACGTGCTGTGCACGGGATCGACGGTGTAGGTACCAGCGGGGACCTCTTGAATGGTGCTGGTGCTCATCTGCCTTATCTCCTTGATTGACCAATTAACAGTTGTGGTAACAACCATAATAGGCGCAAATGCTTGCCTCGTCAACTATCTGGCTCTAAGCGGCGACGAGAGCGCCCTGACGTGGTGGCAAACTGAGCCTGGATGCTCACTCTTGGCACCGATTGGGCCACGATCTCCTCGCTGGCGACCGCCGGCGGCACGCTCGTCTTGGCGATCGCCACGTTCGCCTCGGTGCGGTCCGCCAATCGCTCTGCGCAGGTCGCCCGGGAGGCGCTTCAGGAGCAGCGACGTCCCGTGCTCGCTCCCTCACGGCTCGGGGATCCGGCGCAGAAGATCATGTTCATGGAAGGCCGTTGGGCGCACGCCGAGGGCGGCCGTGCCGCGGTCGAGCACGTCGACGGCACCGTCTATTTGGCCATCAGTCTGAGGAATGTCGGCAGCGGCATCGGCGTCTGCCAGCGCTGGAGCGTGAGACGCGGCGAAGCAACGACGAGCGCACAGCCGACCCACGCTGCCCTGAACGAGTTCCGCCTGCAGTCACGAGATTTGTACATCCCGGCCGGCGACATCGGGATGTGGCAAGGGGCGCTGCGCAACCCTGAGGATTCCGTGCGGGCGGATGTCGTGGAGGCGATCGAGTCGCAGGAGCCGCTCACGGTGGAGCTGCTCTACTCCGACCAGGTCGGTCAGCAGCGGACGATCACCAGATTTGGGCTGATCCCGGCGCACGACACGTGGCTGGCGAACATGAGCAGGCACTGGTACCTGGACTGGGACGGACCGCGGCCGGAGAGCGAACGTCAGGCTGCACAAAGTCAGGCCTCGGCGACGGCGGCAATCGAGACCTCCCCGGAAGCGGACTTGCAGGGCACCACGGACGCCGATGGCCCGCGCGCCGCGGCGGAGCTCGAGGGCGCCTGAGGAACGGGGCCTAGTCCTGGGCGCTGCGAGCGGCCTCGAAGGGCGCGCGGTCGAATATGAAGTGGCTATGGATGATCTTGCCGTCGCGCACGGTGACGCATTCGGCGCCGGGTGCCCGCTTGACCGGAATCGTTTCGGCGTCATACATCACGACCGCGATTTCGTCATCGCCGAACGACGCGATCAAGCTCGAGCTGCGGAGGATCTGCACGAACGGGCCCATGAATGCCCGATATGCGTCGGCGCCTTCGATCCGCCCAGCCGGGGCTTCGCACACGACCTCGTCGGCGATGTAGCTCATTGCTCGCTCGAAATCCTTGCTGGTCCACGCGTGGTAGTAGGCGAGCGCCACCTCGAGGGCAGGGCTTGGTGTTTCACTCATCACGGCTCCTTGTGGTTGAAGAGGCTGATTGCCTATCGAGACGCCGGCGCAGGCGAGAAGTATCGACAATGCGTTATGCCAACCTGCGCCGTGATGCCGGGACCCTCAGAGAAGCACGCGAGCCTTGCGGCTGCACGGCTGGCGGCCCAGCGCCTGTCGGGCCGACCCGCCGCTGACCCGGGCGACATCTGTCGCCACTTGTTGGCTGTGCAGGCGCAGGACCCGCGTGCTGCACGCTTGGCGATCCGCGCCCGTACCCGCGGCGCGCACTCCTCCGATATCGACCGCGCGCTTAGCGAGGAACGGTCTCTGATCATCACCTGGGTGAACCGCGGAACGCTGCATCTGATCGCTGCTGAGGATGAGCCGCTGTTGCACGTTCTCACCACTCCGCAGCTGCGAGCCGCGAGCGACCGTCGGCTGACCCAGGAAGGCGTCAGCCCCAACGCTCTTGCTCGCGGGATCACGACGATCGAACGGGAACTGGGCGACGACGGACCGATGACCCGCGCGCAGCTGCGCGCCAGCCTGGACCGGGCTGGCGTTCCGACCCGCCGCCAGGCGCTCGTTCATATCCTGTTTCGCGCCACTCTGGAGGGCCTGATCGTGCGGGGACCGATCGTCGATGCCGAGCATGCCTTCGTGCTCGCCAACGAGTGGCTAGGGCCGCGACCGACGATCGATCGCGATCGAGCGCTCGCGGAGCTCGCGCTCCGCTACCTCAGGGGCCATGCGCCCGCAGACGCGCGCGACCTCGCGAAGTGGGCGGGGCTGCCGCTGCGCGATGCTCGCGCCGGTATCGCTGCGATCAGCCATAGCCTCAATCAGCGACAGGATGGTTTGCTGGACCTGAAAAAGCGAGACCCACCGCCGCAGCGGTGGCCTCCGCCTCGCCTTCTCGGTCCCTTCGACCCTCTCCTGCTCGGCTGGCGCTCCCGTAATCCATTCCTCGGCGAGCAACAGGAAGTCATCACCACCAACGGCATCATCAAAGCCATCGTGCTCATTGACGGTCGCGCCGCGGGAACCTGGACGATGCCCGGCGGACGGGTGAAGCTCAGCCTGTGGCGAGAGCCGAACGGGTCAACCTCGGATGACCTGGCAGCGGAGGCAGCCGCCGTCGAGAAGTACCTCCGGCCCCGCTAGCGCTTGAAGTCCAGCTCTTCCAAACGCGTCTGGACGGTCCGGCCGCTCTCCCAGAAGTTGGCGCCTGGAACCAACGTCGGGTTTGGGATATCAGCCCGCTTCTGGCGCTTTTGCGCCGTGGCGACACCCAGCCTCTCGTCCCGGTCGTTGACCAGGGCCTCGTCTGCCTGTCCGTCCTCGGTTAGCCCCATCATCAACTGCGGGATTCCGTACGGAAAATCGTCGCGGTCGTACTGCCAGGTATGGAAGGTTTTGCCATAGGTCGTCACCAGGTCTTTGAAGTAGGCGCGCTCCGCGAGCTCAGGGATCCCCGGGGCGACCAGGATGCCGGACTTCACCTCGTAGTGATGGCTATGCCACAGCCGCTTCTCGTCCTCGGGGAGGCTCCGGAAGTGCTCTTCGGTGGTGATGTACTCGATCCCGATCAGACGAGCATCGGGCGCATTGCGGTCGAAGATCACGCATTGGTGCAGGTCATGGCGCAGGTGAATGCAGAAGTGCGACGCCTCCACCTGTCGGCCCATTTCGTCGGCATACATGTGAAAGCCATTGAGGTAGGTGCTCATCGCGCTCAGGGGGTATTTCGGCTGCATCGCGCCGGATGCGGCGTCGAGCACGCGATGCTTCAGCGGATGTCCCTTGCCGGTCTTGGCGGTGGCCAGGGCCTTGCGGCTGAGCAGCACACCGGCCGCACTCGCTACTCCGGCGGCCACTCCGATGCCGATGGAGCCGGCATTCCGGTCTGTTGGCTCCCTGCTTGACTTCGATCCCCCAGCTCGATCGAGAACGCGACGCGGGTCGGCCAAGCGCGGCATAGACCCGCTTTACCCTGGCCCGGGCGGCCGAACCACTTTCCCTCCGTTGAGGGTCGCGCCCATCCACGCGATCCCGCAAAGGCGCTGCTCCATGACCTCAAAGCCAGCGACACAAGCGAGACTGCTGCTGGTCGATCAAAGCGCAAGCTAGTACGGCGCGTTGACCGGTTGATCCAGTCCCGCGACGAGGTCGCGCACCCTGGTGTTGATGTCGTCTCGGATTGCGCGGACGGTGGCAATCGGCTGGTCAGCCGGGTCCCGCAGGTCCCAGTCGAGATGGTGCTTGCCGGGTATGACCGGGCATTCGTCGCCGCAGCCCATGGTGATGATGAGGTCTGCTTGGTCGGCCAGCTTGCGGGTCAGGAGCCTCGGGGTTCGGTTTGTGAGGTCGATACCGATCTCTTGCATGATCTCGATCACGGTTGGATGAATATGTACCGCTGGGGTGGTTCCCGCGGACAGGGCTCGGTGTCTGCTGCCGGCGGCCTGCTCAAAGAGGGCTTGGCTGATCTGCGAGCGGCCGGCGTTCTGGCGGCAGATGAAGAGAACGGTGGCCAGCGTCAGTATCCCTCAGCGGCGAGGTCGACAGGAGCTCGGTCGGCAGGACGGTGAGCGACAGGGAAGCGCCGACGGGCCCAGAGCGAGAGGTAGACCAGGCCGACGAGCACGGGCACCTCGATCAGCGGGCCGACGACGCCGGCCAGTGCCTGTCCTGAGGTGGCGCCGAACACGCCGATCGCGACGGCGATCGCGAGCTCAAAGTTGTTGGAGGCGGCGGTGAATGCGAGCGTGGCGGTCTGCCGATAACCCAGGCCGGTGGCGATGCCCCAAGCAAAGCTGGCCGTGAACATGACCACGAAGTACGCGAGCAGAGGAAGCGCTATCCGCATCACGTCGAGAGGGTGGTGGGTGATCTGGTGGCCCTGCAGTGCAAAGAGCAAAACGATCGTGAACAGGAGCCCGTAGAGCGCGATCGGCCCGACCCGCGGCAGGAACCGCTGCTCATACCACCGCCGGCCCCGGACCCTCAGCCCAACGCGGCGGGTGATAAACCCGGCGGCGAGCGGGATGCCGAGGAACATCAGCACGGTCCGTGCGACGGGCCAGAGGCCCACATGGAAGGTCTGGCCGTGCAGGCCAAGCCACCGGGGCAGGAGGGTGATGTAGAAGTAGCCGAGCAGGCTGTAGGCGAGGATCTGAAAGATCGAGTTGATCGCCACCAGCACGGCGGTAGCCTCCCGGTCGGCGCACGCCAGCTCTGACCAGATCAGCACCATCGCGATGCACCTGGCCAGCCCCACAATGATCAACCCGGTGCGGTACGCGGGCTGGTCGGGCAAAAACAGCCAGGCCAGCGCGAACATCAGCGCCGGCCCGACGAACCAGTTGAGGATCAGAGAGGACACAAACAAGCCGCGCTGGGCGCGAAGGCGGCCGAGCCGCTCGTAGCGCACGCGGGCGAGCACCGGATACATCATCAGCAAAAGGCCGATCGCGATTGGCAGCGAGGTGCCGGTGACCTTGACTGAGCTCAGCCCGTGGTTGAGGCCAGGGACAAGCGCCCCGAGCCCGAGACCGGCGGCCATTGCGGCCAGGATCCACACCGGCAGGAAGCGGTCGAGCGTGGAGAGGCGCTCGATCACTGGGCCCTGCTCCGCCGGGGCGGCATCCGTGACGGTCGCGCTGGCCCGGTTGCCGGGTTCGGCCATCGCTGAAGTATTGCATTGAGAGTTGTCGCTCTAATTGATACATTCCTATATAGATGGCTGTCGATTTGGAGCTCACCCCCAAGCAAAAGCGACCGGCCGGCGAGCGGTGCTGCGAACCGGTCGTCTACCCCGACGTGGAGCGCGCGCAGGCCGCCCGCATGGCCGAGGTCGCGAGGGCGCTCGGCGATCCCATCCGCCTTCAGCTCGTCGATGTTCTGCGAAAACACGCCGGCAAGGTGTGCGTCTGTGAGCTCGTCCCGTTGTTCGAGATTTCCCAGCCCACCCTCTCCCACCACCTCAAGAAGCTCAGGGATGCGGGCGTCGTTGATTCCGAGCGGCGAGGGCTATGGGCCTACTACTACGTCAAACCCGAAGCACTGAAAGAGTTGTCCGCGTGGCTGAGCTAGAGACCACCTGTTGCGCCCCGGACGCCCAGGCGAGCTGCTGCGAGCCCGTCGAGAAGCGCGCCTGCTGCGGACCCGAGCACGAACCCGGCTGCGGCTGCTCTGCGGGCGCGACCGAAACCGCTCGGCCCACAGCGAGCGCGACGGCCGTGCGAGAGTCCGTGCGCGAGAAGTACGCAACCGCGGCCAGGACCGCCGCTGCTGGCGCCGAGACCACGTGCTGCACCCCGGGCGATGAGGTGGGCATGTTCGGCTCCGCGCTATATGCCGACGCCGAGGATGCTCCGGATCCAGCGCTCAGGGCCTCGCTTGGTTGCGGGGTCCCGACCGCCGTCGCCGACCTGCATGAGGGCGAGACCGTGCTCGACCTCGGTTCCGGTGCCGGCGCCGACGTGCTCATCTCCGCCAGGCGCGTCGGCGCCACGGGCAAGGCGATTGGCCTGGATATGACCGACGAGATGCTGGAGCTCGCCCGAGCTAACGCCGCCGAGGCGGGCGTGGAGAACGTCGAGTTCCTAAAGGGGTACATCGAAGACATGCCGCTGCCCGATGCGAGCGTCGACGTGGTGATCTCCAACTGCGTGATCAACCTGTCCGGGAACAAGCCGGCGGTGATCCGCGAGGCGGCGCGTGTGCTGCGCCCCGGTGGGCGCCTCGCGGTCTCAGACGTGATCGCCGACCCGGACATGGACAAGGCAACCCGTGCCGACATGGCCGCCTGGACCGGCTGCATCGCCGGCGCATTGACCCAGCAGGAGTTCCGCCACTCGCTCGCCGGCGCCGGCCTGGAGGAGGTCGAGATCCGCGAGACGCACCGCGTCCACGAACACGCCACGGCAGCGATCATCCGCGCCCACAAGCCCACCTGACCGCGCTTCCGCTCGGGGCCAATTGCATCAGCCTGGGGCTACCAAATCGGCGCCGGCCCGCACAGTGAACTAGCCGACTTGCAGCACCTTCATCTAAGCCCTCTGTCGGACTCGAACCGACGACCCCTTCCTTACCATGGAAGTGCTCTACCAGCTGAGCTAAGAGGGCAAGCATCGGACGCTTGGTCGGCGTCGGATGACGTCGCTGGATCTTAGACCGCTTGCGACACCGGGAAGACCGTTATGTTCCCGCTACGGAACTGACGGCGCGCCCGCGGATAGATGGCGGGGGCAGGATTCGAACCTGCGAAGGCTGAGCCGCCAGATTTACAGTCTGGTCCCTTTGACCGCTCGGGAACCCCGCCGGGGGCTCCCGAGTCTAGTCCGCGGCCTGAGAGGCGGCCCTCCTGGACCGCGACCGATTATCGACCCTACGACGCGTCCCTGAGCCGCTGGGCCTCGGGCAGGGCTTCGAGCTTCTTGAGCGTGTGGTTCTCGATCTGGCGGATGCGCTCGCGCGTCACGTTGAAGGCGCGACCCACCTCCTCGAGCGTGTAGGCGCGCTCGCCCACCAGCCCAAAGCGCATCTCGATCACCTCGCGCTCCCGCTCGGGCAAGGCCGCAAGCGCGCGGCGCAGGTTCTCGCGCCGCAGACGCTCCGCCGCCAGCTCAAAGGGCGACTCGGCCGTCTGGTCCTCGACGAAGTCGCCGAGCTCCGAGTCCTCTTCCTCCCCGATCGGCTTCTCGAGCGAGATGGGCTGCTGGGCCATGCGCATCACGTCGCGCACCTCGCGCACAGTCGTATCCAGCTCGTTGGCGATCTCGTCAGGAGTGGGCTCCCGGCCGAGCTGTTGCACGAGCTGGCGCTCGACATGGATGACCTTGTTGAGCCGCTCGACCATGTGCACGGGGATACGGATCGTGCGGCCCTTGTCGGCGATCGCGCGCGTGACCGCCTGGCGGATCCACCAAGTCGCGTAGGTCGAGAACTTGTACCCGCGTCGGTAATCGAACTTCTCCACCGCGCGAATCAGCCCCATGGACCCCTCCTGGATCAGATCCAAGAACGTGAGGCCGCGCCCCAGGTAGCTCTTGGCGATCGAGACCACCAGCCGGAGATTGGCCTCGATCATCTGCTGCTTCGCTCGCATGTCGCCGCGCTCGATGCGCCGCGCCAGCAGCACCTCCTGCTCGGCGGTCAGCAGATCGACGCGCCCGATCGCGCGCAAATACAGCCGCAGCGAGTCGAGACTTGGCTCGACGGTGAGATCGATCTCCTGGCGGCGCGGCTGCTCGCCTCGAGAGGCCCCGTTCTGCGAGTTGCTCGTCTCCATCCCGCCGCCGTCTGAGCGCGCTGGGTGCCCGTCGGCATCGACGATCTCAATGCCCTGCTCGTCGAGGTAGGCGTGCAGTTCCTGGATCTGCTCCTTCGATACCTCGGCCTCCTCCAGCGAGGCGGCAAGCTGCTCAAAAGTTAGAAACCCCCTCTCCTGACCCTCCGCAATAAGTCCGCTGAACTCATCGAGCTCGGCGACCGGAACCTCGTCCGAAAGCAGCCCGATCTCCTCGTCGCTCACCTAGAACCCCCCTTCCTCGACCTGCCCCAAAACCGCCCCACCCATCCGGCTCCCTCCTGACACTCCGATCAGAGGCCGGAAGTCATACCACAAAGATCGAATTTGTCGACCTAAGCGGGGAAGATGCAGTTGGGCGATTTCGGTGTGGCCGACGTGGGGCAGCGAGAAACCGGGCCCCTCTAACCTTTAAGGCGATGACCTCGACTCGCGCAACTGAGTCGCCGGTCGCAGACGTGCAGGCGCGGCGGCCCGCCGTGCAGGTCAGCCTCTCGCGCGCCGGCGTCACCGGTGTTGAGAAGGTAATTCGCCTGCGGCACAACGGCGTGGAGCAGCTGTTCTCGGCTCGCTTCGAGTGCGTCGTCGACCTCGGACCCGAGCAAAAGGGCGCGCACATGTCGCGGTTTGAGGAGGTCATCAACGATGTGGTCGGCGAAGTCGTCCTCAACGAGACCACCTTCAAAGCGGAGACGCTCGTACAGCACATCGCGGAGCGAGTGCGCGAGCGCCAGGGCGCGCGCCGCGCCGAGGTGAGCGTCGAAGCGCGCTTCCCCGAGCACAAGCCGGCGCCGATGTCAGGCATCCAGACGCAGGAGCTCTACTCACTGCACGGTTCTGCCGTCGCGTCGGAGCTCGGCACTCGCCGCCTGATCGGCGTAACCGCGCAGGGCATGACCGTGTGCCCGTGTGCGCAGGAAATGCTGAGCACCCGCGCCCGGGAGCGGCTCGAGCAGGACGGGTTCAGCGACGAAGAGATCGAGCGCGTGTTCGCGGCGGTGCCCGTCGCGAGCCACAACCAGCGCGGGCTCGGCACGTTGCTAATCGGCTGCACCGAGCTGTGTGAAGACGAGATCGAGGCGGCCACGCTGCTCGAGATCGTTGAGGGTGCGATGTCGTCCGAGATCTACGAACTGATGAAGCGCTCGGATGAGGTCTCGGTGGTCGAGAAGGCCCACCGTCAGCCGCGCTTCGTCGAGGATTGCGTGCGCGAGATGGTGCGCGGGGTGGTGGAGCACTTCCCGGGCCTCGACGACCGCGCCTTCGTTTCCGCCCGTCAGGTGAATCTCGAGACGATCCACCAACACAACGTGGTCGCCGAGCGGTTCGGCACGCTGACCGAAATCCGTCGCGAGCTCGCGTCGGGAGTCCCCGCGCCGCAGCACACGAGCCGGCGCGCATGGCTCGACCAGGTCCCGTAGACGGGCGTTACTCGACCGGTCGCGCGGAGCTCGCCGCGGGAACGCGCTCTTGGCGGCGCAGCCCGAAAAAATAGTCCAGTCCCGAGAGCACGGTCACGACGACCGTGACATAGACCAACAGCTTCACCGCCAGCGGTCCGCTGCCGACCGTGATCAGGACGATCACCATCGCCACCTGCAGCGCCGTCTTCAGCTTCCCGAGCGCGCTCGCGGCGATCACCGTCCCCTGCTGTGCGCCCGCCGCCGCGCGCAGCACAGTGACAGCGATCTCTCGCGAGATGATCACCATCGCCACCCATGCCTCAAGCCTCGAGCGCGAGACCAGGGCGATCAGCGCCGCGACGATCAAGAGCTTGTCGGCGATGGGGTCCATCAGCTTGCCGAAGGTCGTTACCCAGTTGCGTGAGCGCGCCAGATAGCCGTCGAGGGCGTCCGTCAGCGACGCGACCGCGAACACGATCGCAGCGAGCAGATCGCCCCCGGCGGTCTTGCCAAGCAGCGCGACGACGACCACCGGGACCAGCAGGATGCGCACGACCGTGAGGACGTTTGGCAGGTTGAGAGGGACCATCGCCCTCTCAACGCTACCCCGTCGGCCGCGGGGAGACCATCTTCCAACGTGTCGTTAGGGTTAGAGGCATGCGCATGCAACTGATTCCCATGGTGATCGAGCGGACGGCGCGCGGGGAGCGCGAGTTCGACATCTATAGCCGCCTGCTGAACGAGCGCATCATCTTCCTCGGCACCCCGATCGACGATCAGATCGCCAACCTGATCGTCGCGCAGCTCCTGCACCTCGAATCCGATGACCCCGACAAGGACATCTCGATCTACATCAACTGTCCCGGCGGGTCGATCTATTCCGGCCTCGCGATCTACGACACGATGCAGTTCATCAAGCCCGAGATCCAGACGATCTGCGTTGGAATCGCGATGTCGATGGGGTCCCTGCTGCTCACCGGTGGCGCGGCGGGCAAGCGGTTCTCGCTCCCCAATAGCCGCCTCCTGATCCACCAGCCCTCGGCGGGCTTCGAGGGGCAGTCAAGCGACATCGAAATTCACGCGCGGGAGATCCTGAACATGCGCGAACGGATTGACGCGATCTACGCGCACCACACCGGACAGTCGGTCGAACAGGTCCATGACGACATGGAGCGCGACAGGTTCTTCACGGCCGACGAGGCCGTCGAATACGGTCTCATCGACCGCGTGATCGAGCACCACTGACGAGGAGGGTCGAGATGGCAATGGCGGAGCGCAGCGCGCAGTGCACCTGGGAGGGCGACCTCCCGCACGGCAAGGGGACGGTCAATGGCAACAGCGGGGCGCTCGCCGATCTGCCGGTGACCTGGGCGTCCCGGACCGAGCGCTCGGCCGGACAGACGAGCCCCGAGGAGCTGATCGCAGCGGCCCACGCCTCGTGCTTCTCGATGGCGCTCTCCCACGAGCTCGCCCAGGCCGGCAACCCGCCCGAGCGCCTCGAAGTGACCGCGCTCGTGACGCTCGACGAGCGCGACGGGGCGCCGACGGTGACGAACTCCGAGCTGACCGTCACCGGCCGGGTCCCCGGCATCGACCAGGAGCGCTTCACCCAGGCCGCCACCAACGCCGGCAAGCAGTGCCCCGTCTCGCGCGCGCTGGCCGGCCTCGACATCAGCGTGCAGGCGACCCTGTCCTAAATGTTCGGGCGCGCGCATGCGCGCGCCCGCCGGCCTGAACATGTTCCGGGCCGGGCCGCCGGCACATGTGCCGGCGGCTGACTACCTATAAGACCGAGTGCTCGATCGCGCCCAGCCGCTCGATCTCGATTCGCACCACGTCGCCTGAGGCGAGGAAGCGGGGCGGATCGAACCCCATTCCGACGCCAGACGGGGTTCCGGTGAGGATCAGATCGCCCGGCACGAGCGTGCAGGTCTCCGCGATGAAGCCGACCAGCTCCCCGCAGCTGAAGATCATGTCGGCGGTGCTCGAGTCCTGGCGCAGCTCGCCGTTGACCCAGGTGCGCAGGCGCAGATCCCCGGGGTCGGGGACGTCGTCGGCGGTCGTGATCCAGGGACCGTAGGGGCAGAAGGTGTCCGCGCCCTTGGCGCGCGTCCATTGCGGCTCGCGGCCCTGCAGATCGCGTCCGGTCACATCATCGGCGATGCAGTAGCCGCCGATCTCCCCGCCGGCACCGATGACGATCGTCAGCTCGCCCTCGTAATCAAGGCGCCGGACGACCTCGGGGCAGCGGATCGGACCGCCAGGAGGAGCGATGGCGCCTGGGACCTTGACGAACACGATCGGGCGCTCCGGCTGCTCGGCGCCCGTCTCGCGAGCGTGCTCGGCGTAGTTGAGGCCGATGGCGTAGATCGTGCGGGGCGCGGGGACCGGCGCAAGCAGCGTCACCTCCTCGAGCGGCCACGACTCGCTCCCGCGCTGCGGAGTAGCGCCGGAGCGAAGAACATCGAGCACGCTGAGCCCATCGGCAAACGCCGTGACGCTCCCATCCACCACCTCGCCGCCCACCGGGCTCGTGCTCCCGGGCGGTGTGAAGTTCGCGAGTTTCACCCGCGGGAGCCTACCCGGCCGCAGCCCGCGTGGTCGCTCAGCTCCCCGCCGCGCCGACGAGACTGTCCGGTGCCTCGACGTGCGTCACGGGCAGGCCGACGCCCTTGATTTTCGAGACCAAATCGAGCTTCAACCAGCGCGAGAGCCGTCTGGGAAGGGTGGAGACGATGATCTCGTTGTACTCGCCGCCCGCGATCTCAGTTTGGATGGCTGTCATCGGCCCCGGCACGCCGAGGCTGCCCGTGACCTCGTGACCGGCGGCCTCCGAGAGCTTCGGCAGCGCCTCGTTCAACGTGCGCAGCGCCTCTTCGTCCTCGTCGAGGCCCACGGCGTCAACCAGCCGGCGCTTGCCGTGTGGGTGGTGGCGCGGGACGAGTAGGTGGAACCGCGCGGGCCCCCGCTCGGCGCGGGTCCGGATCGCTCCCAGTAGACGCTCGCTGGTAGCGGTTTGATGTGCGACGATCAGGACGCGGGCGGGCTCGGCCATCGCTCCCCGCCCAGTATCTCACTAGGTGACTTTTCGCTCAAGCCTGCCGACCCTCAGAACAGGGGGTCCTGGCCCGGGCCAGGCCCTCCGCGCCGGCGCGCACGAGGGCCTTCCAGGTCGAGCGAGGAGGCGAGGTCCGAGGCGATCGCGCCCTCGGACCGGGACGCAACCAGGGGCTGCTCGATACCATCGATATAGACGAGCGTTCGGCGGCCGTCGCCCCGCTCTGTGCCCTCCAGAGGGACCAGCGCGTAAACGCGATCGGCGCGTACGAACTTGCCATAGCCGAGCGCGACCATCGGGGCTGTGCCACGGACCGACACAGCAAGATCGTACGCGGCTACGTCTAAGATTGGCCACGACGCTTGGATCTGGGCCTCGCGTCCAGGGGCGCTGCTGACGTTCGCGATTCACCTTCAATCGCATCCACCACCGAGAGAGTCAAGCTGCTTAGATCGCCAGTTCATAAGCGTCCGCTAGTCCGCTGGTCGGCGGCCGCACTCGCCCTCCTGGGCCTCGTGGCACTCGCGCTGTGGGCCCTCGGGGTGGGTTCCTCCAAGCGTCCCTGGGTCTCGCTGGGCGCCAAGCCCGACCGCGCGTACTTCAGCGCTGCGCGCGCGTGCAAGCGGGTGTTCAAAGACGCGTCCGACCAGCGCGACTGTAGTGAGATCGCCCTGAATCCGAATTCCTCCACGCTGCTGGCGGGGGCTGTGCCGTCGATCGCTAAAGCTGCCCACGAGGGGCTGTACGAGCTGATCGGTTGGACGCCGGGTCCCGGGGGAACGGGGAGCTGGAACACGAGTGGAAAGAGCCACGTGGAGTGGAACTACACCAGCGGCCTGTGGGGCGGCAACGAGCTCTCCCACTGGTGGCAGTCGGCGATCGTGCTCAGAACGCTGATGCGCTACCTCGAGCACACCGACACAACTAGCCCGCTCTTCCAAACGGTGCTCGAGCGCACCTACAAAGTCCAGGTGCTACACCCCTGGGCGATCGCGTTGCCCCACTTCGTCAACGCCTTCGGCGACGACACCGGGTGGTGGGGTCTGGCCTGGCTCGAGGCCTCCAACTACGAGCTGCACTACATGCACAACCTGAGCGACGCCCGGACCTTCCTCTCGACGGCGGAGTACGACGCCCACTGGATGCAGAGCATGAAGAAGTCGTGCGGGGGATACGTGTGGGAGAAGGGCTTCCCCACCAACACCGTCACCAACGCCGAGTTCATCTCGCTCGCGGCGGAGCTGTATGCCTTCCGCAACGCGCCGGGACCGTTCCACGACGCCGCCAAGGCACAGACCTGGTTGCGCGCTGCGCGCTCGGACCTCAACTGGCTCGAACACTCGGGCCTCGTCAACATGCGGAGAGGCCGAGTCTCCGACCACCTGACTCGGTCCTGCCACCTGGTCGGCGGCCCCCTCACGTACAGCGAGGGGCAGACTGCCGAGGCGCTCATCCAGATGGGGAACGCGCTCCACCAGCCCGCCTACTATCGCCAGGCAGAGCCCTTCCTGAGCTTCATCACCACGCGGCACAAGAGCAACATGGACACCCCCCAGGGGATCCTGCAGGAGCCGTGTGAGAGCCAGAAGTCGCTGTGCCTGCCGAAGTACCAGCCCCGCTCGAGCCTTGCCGGCACCCCCGGCGAGAGCTACCTGGATCAACTCACCTACAAGGGGATCGTCGCGCAGGCGCTAGACGACTACGTGTGGTCAACGGGCTCCTCCCATTACAAGGCCTACCTGCGCAGGCAGGCCACCGCGATCGTCAACAACGCGATCACGGACGGCAAGGGCCGCCCAGGCAATTGTCACTCGTCGAGCTCCTGCCAGTTCATCTTCTATTGGGGCTCGCCGCTCAGTCCCAGCCGTCCCCTGGAGGTCGACGGCGCTACGCAGATGAGCGCGCTCGCGGTCTTCACCGGCGTGTTGCCGCGGGCCCCGCAGACGACGCCGACCGAGCCGTAAGTACGGCGTCCTAGTTGAGGATCTCTTGCAGGCGCTGCTCGAGCGCCCCTGCCAGCACCTCGCGCACCGCTCCCTGCTCGAAGCGCTCGACAAGCGCGGCCAGGAAGCCCTCGATCACGAGCCGCTTGGCGAGGGGCTCCGCGAGCCCGTGCGAGCGCAAGTAGAAGAGCTGCTCGGGGTCGACTTGGGCGACCGCGGCCGCGTGCGTACAGCGCACGTCGTTGGCCTGGATCTCGAGCCCGGGGATGGCGTCGGCGTGAGCGCGCTTTGAGATCAGCAGGTTGCGCGATTCCTGGAAGGCATCGGTCTTCTGCGCGCCGGGATCGACGATGATGTTGCCCTTCCACACCGCCGTCGCGCGCCCACCCAGCACGCCGCGGAAGGCGAGGTCGGACGTGGTGTGCGGCGCCGCGTGCTCCTGGGTCGTGTCGAAGTCGATGTGCTGACGCGCGGCCGCCGCGTAGGCGCCTGTCACTCGCGCCTCGGCGCCGGGGCCATCGAGGCGCGTCTCCATCCGTACGCGACCGCGGCCCGAGCCAAAGCCGAGCGCAACCCAATCCAGCGATCCGTCGCGGCCCACCTCGGCTCGGTGGCTGCCGAAGATCCAGCTGCTCGTCGCCAGATGCTGGCCGCAGACGAAGCGCAGACGCGCGCCCTCCCCCACATTCAGCTCGACCACGGTGTTGAAGAGGCCGTCCAGCTCGGGCGAGGAGGAGAGCTGTTGTTCCCACACCTCCGCCTGCGCACCTTGCTCGAGCACGACCACCGTGCGCCTGTGGAGCTCTGTCTTCGGAGCGCTCTGGATCCCGTTCAACAGAACGGGGCGCTCGAGCACGACGCCCGCCGGCACATACACGAAGTCGCCGCTGTCGAGGCCGGCCTCATTGCGGGCCACGAAAAGATCCTCCTCGGAGCTCACGAGCGAGCCGAGGTAGTGCTCCACCAAGTCGGGGTGCTCGCGAGCCGCCTGCTCGAGCGGGCTGACGATCACGCCCGCGGGGAGTTCAGGCTCATCGGGGGTGATCGCGTCCTGAAGTGCGAACAACGGCTGCCCCGCGCCGTCGCCGTTGACGGCTGGCCCGTATGCGCCCAGGTCGAGCGCCGATAGGTCGGTGAACTCCCAGCCCGGCCGACCCTTGAACTGGGGCAGCTCAAGGCCAACCAAGCGCTCCCGCGCCCGCGCCCGCCGGTCCGCCAGAAGCTGCGGCTCCGCGGCGCGAGCTGCGCTAGCCAATCGAGCCCTCCATCTGAAGTTCGATCAGCCGGTTCATCTCGACCGCGTACTCCATCGGCAGCTCTTTGGTGATCGGCTCAATGAAGCCGTTGACGATCAGCTTGGAGGCCTCGTCCTCTGGAATGCCGTGTGAGCGTAGGTAGAAGAGCTGGTCCTCACCCACCTTCGACACGGTCGCCTCATGGCCGACGTTGACGTCGTCCTCGCCGATCCGGATCGTCGGATAGGTGTCCGAGCGGGATTGCTCGTCCAGTAGCAGCGCGTCGCAAACAACCTTCGAGTGCGCGCCGTGGGCACCCTTGGCCACCTCCAGCAGGCCGCGGTAGGAGCCGCGGCCGCCGTCCTTGGAGATCGACTTGGCGAAGATGTTCGAGGTGGTGTTCGGAGCGGCATGGATGATCTTGCCGCCGGCGTCCTGGTGCTGGCCGGCGCCCGCGAAGGCGATCGAGAGGATCTCGCCGTGGGCACGTTCGCCGAGCAGGTAAACGCTCGGGTACTTCATCGTCAAACGCGAGCCAAGGTTGCAGTCCACCCACTCCACGGTCGCGTCCTCCTGGGCCACGGCGCGCTTGGTCACCAGGTTGAAGACGTTCGTGGACCAGTTCTGGACGGTGGTGTAGCGGATGCGCGCGCCGGGCAGGGCGATCAGCTCCACCACCGCCGAGTGGAGGCTCGAGCTCGAGTAGGTGGGCGCCGTGCAGCCCTCGACATAGTGCACATAGGACCCGGGCTCGGCGATGATCAGGGTGCGCTCGAACTGGCCCATGTTCTCCGTGTTGATGCGGAAGTAGGCCTGCAACGGCATCTCCACGTGGACGCCCTCGGGCACGTAGACGAACGAGCCACCCGACCACACGGAGGAGTTGAGCGCCGCCAGTTTGTTGTCATTGGGCGGGATCACCGTGGCGAAGTACTCGCGCACGATGTCCTCGTGCTCACGCAGCGCCGAGTCCATGTCCATGAAGATCACGCCCTGCTTCTCGAGATCCTCGCGTACTTGGTGGTAGACGACCTCGGATTCGTACTGCGCGCCCACGCCGGAGAGAAACTTGCGCTCGGCCTCGGGAATGCCCAGCCGGTCAAAGGTCTTCTTGACGTCCGCGGGGACATCTTCCCAGGAGCGGCCGGCCTTCTCGGAGGCGCGGACGAAGTAACGGATGTCGTCGTAGTCGACCTCGGCCAGCAGCGGCGAGCCCCAGGTCGGCTGCGGGCGCGAGAGGAAATGCTCGTACGCCTTCAGCCGGAAGTCACGCATCCACTGCGGCTCCGACTTGAACTCGGAGATCTTCTCGACGATTTCCCGGTTGAGGCCCTTGGGCGCCTTGTAGAGATAGTTCTCGGCGTCGTGGAAGCCGTAGCGCTGCTCGTAGTCAGCGTTGATCCGCGCGAGCCCTTCGTTCCCGGTCAGAGCCGGGACCTGCGCGGGAATCGTCTCGGGAGTAGCCACTACTCCACCTCCACTTTGATCGTGTTCTCATCAATGATCACCGGAAATGTCTCCACTGGAACATACGCGGGCAAGGTCTTCGGGCGCCCGGTCTTCAGGTCAAACAAAGATCCATGGCGCGGGCACTCGATCGTGCACGCCTCCTGATCGAGGTCTCCTTCGACCAGCGGGCCATTGTCATGCGAGCAGCGGTCCTCGATCGCGTACACCGTGCCCGCACAGTTGAAGACGCCAATCTCGAGGTCCTCCCACTCCACCAGGCGCACCTCGCCGGGCCGAAGTTCGCTGATGCGGCACACCTCGACGATTTGCGGCAAATGAGTCTCTTTAAGTCCTAGCGGGCGGATCGGATTTCTATGACGAATGATAGCGGGCGGTTGACCCCGCCGATTGACGCCAATCCGTGCGCGTGCTCGCGCAACCCTGCGACGAGCACGTGTACCGCGCATTAGCCGAGGCCGCTTGTCTCCGCCTCGCCGGGCGAGCCGCTGCCCGGCGTTTCGGGCTCCCACGCTGCCTCGTGGCCGAGCGAAGCGCCCTTCAGCACCTTTAGCGAAAGCAGGGCGCATTTCATGCGCGTGGCCGAGATATCTATCCCGAGCAGGTCGAGCACGAACGAGCGATCCAGCCCGAGGAGATCCGAGACCTTCATCCCCTTGACCTCGTCGGACGTCATCGAGGCCGCCGCCTGCGAGATCGCGCAGCCGTGTCCCGAGAAGCGAATCGCTTCGATGCGATCGCCCTCGCCGAGGGTCAGCTTGACCGTCAACTCGTCCCCACACAGGGGGTTCAGATCGTAGAACTCCAAATCGGCGCGCCCGAGCTCTTCGGCAGGCGGCGAGAAGTTGTGCGGACGCTTGTAATGCTCGAGGATGTTCTCGCGGTAGAGGGCGTCGTCCATCGCGGCTTCAAGCCTAGAGCTGCAAGACGCGCGCGACCGTCCCCAGCCCTTCGACCAGCCGCGCGACATCATCCAGTGAGTTGTGGATCGCGAACGATGCCCGTGTCGTGGCCGGGACCCCGAGCCGGCGCATCAGCGGCTGGGTGCAGTGATGGCCCGTGCGCACACATACCCCCTCGCGCCCGAGGATCTCCCCGATGTCATGCGGGTGCGCCCCGGCGAGCGAGAACGAGACGAGCGCGCCACGGTCAACCGTCGCAGCCGGTCCGTGCACGGTGAGCCCGGGGACCTCCGCCAGCCGCGCCAGCGCCTCGCCGACTAGCTCCTCCTCGTGGAAGCGGATGCGATCGACCGAGATGCCCTTGATCCAATCGACGGCCGCACCGAGCCCGATTGCCTCGGCGATCTGGGAGGTGCCCGCCTCGAACTTGTGCGGGAGGTCCGTCCAAGTCGATTCGTTGGCGGCGACCGTTCGGATCATGTGGCCGCCCCCGATGAACGGCGGCATCTCTTCGAGCAGTTCGCGCCGGCCATGAAGGACTCCGACGCCGGTGGGCCCGTAGGCCTTGTGCGCCGTCCAGGCGTAGAAGTCAGCATCGATCGAGGGCAGGTCGACCGGAAGCTGCGGCACCGCCTGCGTGCCGTCGATGAGCACGGCCGCGCCGGCAGCGTGGGCTCGCCGGGTGATCTCGGTGACCGGGTTGATCGTGCCAAGGACGTTCGAGACATGGACCACGCCGAGCAGCTTCGGGCGGCGCTCGAGGAGGCCGTCGAGCGCGTCGAGATCCAGCGCGCCGTCATCCGCGACCGGCACGTAGGCAAGCTCGGCGTCGCGGTCCTGGCACAGCAGCTGCCAGGGGACGATATTGGAGTGGTGCTCCATCTCGGTCAGCACGACGAGATCGCCGCGGTGGACGTTGAGGCGCCCCCAGGTGTAGGCGACGAGATTGATGCCGGCGGTCGCATTGGAGGTGAAGATCGTCTCCTCCGGGGTGGAGCCGAGCCAGCAGGCGATCCGCTGCCGAGCGCCTTCGTAGAGCTCGGTCGCCTCGACCGCCAGGGGGTAGACACCGCGGTGGATCGAGGCCCGGGAATGCGTGTAGTAGTGGTTGAGCGCGTCGATCACCGGCTGCGGCGTCTGGGAGGTCGCGGCCGAGTCGAGATAGGTGAGGGGATGGCCGCCAATGCGGCGGCGAAGCACGGGGAACTGCGCCGCGATCTCGCCGAGCGCTTCTGCTGAGAGCGGGCCCGAGCCGGCGACCGCGGTCACGCTGAGGTTCCTCCGCGGGGCGTCCAGCCCCGCGTTTCCGACTTCGTGGTTCGGCCTCCGGCCTCTCTTAAGCGGTTGCTGCTCACGCGGCAACCTCCTCGGCGATCCAGCCATAGCCCTTCGCCTCGAGTTCGTCGACCAGCTCGGGACCGCCCCCCTTGACGATCCGGCCCTGGAACATGACGTGCACGTGGCTCGGCTGGACGAGGTGCAGGATGCGCTGATAGTGGGTGATGATCAGGACGCCCATGTCGGGCCCGGCCACCGCGTTGACGCCATTCGCCACCACCCGCAGGGCATCGATATCGAGGCCTGAGTCGGTCTCGTCGAGCACGGCCAGCTCAGGCCGCTGGAGCGCGAGTTGCAGGATCTCCATGCGCTTCTTCTCTCCACCCGAGAAGCCCTCGTTGAGGTAGCGGCTGGAGAACTCTCTGGGCACGCGGGTGAGCTCCATTGCCGCCTCCACTCTCTCGCGGAACTCCTTGAGGGGAATCGCCTCTTCCCCGCGTGCGTCGCGGTGAGCGTTCAGCATCGTGCGCAGGTACTTCGTGACGGTCACGCCGGGAACCGCAACTGGATACTGAAAGGCCAGGAACAGGCCCATGCGCGCACGCTCGTCCGGTTCGGCTGCGGTGATGTCCCGCCCGCCCCAAAGGATTCGGCCGGAGGTCACCTCGAGGCCCGGATGGCCCATGATCGCGTTGGCGAGGGTCGACTTGCCAGACCCGTTGGGGCCCATCAGGGCGTGGATCTCGCCTTGGCCCACCACCAGGTCGACTCCGCGCAGGATCTCCTTCTCGCCTGCGCGTACATAAAGGTCCTGGATCTCAAGTTCTGCCATGTCAGGTCGGTTGGTCGTAGTTGTTCATGCGGCGGCAATGGCCGGCCGCGGTCCGGATGCGTGAGGAGGTATGGGGTCTGGCTGATCACGCTCGTGCCGGCGCGAGAACTCGACCAGTTCCGCGAGCGTGGTTGTCTGCAACGAGCGGATGACTCCTCCCTGCACGCGCATCCACAGCAGCTTGGTGGCGCAGCCGCGCCCGGCGTCGGGCTCGTGCGAGCAGAGCACGCGCTCGGTGTGGTCATGAACGAAGCACTCCATCGGCGCGATCGTGCCCTCGAGCGCGTGGACCACCTCATCCATCGCGATCTCTTCAGCGGGTCGCGCGAGCCAATAGCCGCCGTGCGCGCCACGCGCGCTCATCACCAGGCCCGCCTTGCGGAGGCGCGCGACCACCTGCTCCAGATAGGCCAGCGGCAGCCCCTCCGCGTCGGCCAGGGCCTTCAGGCTGGTCGGCTCATCCGGAGACTGACGGCCGAGCTCGACCATCAGCCGTACTCCGTATTCGGCCTTGGAGGAGAAGATCATCGCTCTGAATCCTTCGATGTGGAGGGCACCGCTCTAAATCCTACCAGGGCGGTAGGTTTATGATCCCGGCCATGGCAGAACCGCGGCTGGCGACCCCGGACGAGATCGCGCGGGCCGCGGCGAGCGCAAAGGAGGCCGGGCGACTGGGTATCGACACCGAGTTCATCTCCGAGGGGCGCTACCGCCCACTGCTTTGCCTGGTGCAGGTGGTGGTGGATGATCCCGCGGGCAGCGTGCTTCTCATTGATCCGCTTGCGGACGCGGCCCCGGTCGCCCAAATCGCGGCGCTACTAGCCGATCCGGGGGTCGAGATCGTGCTGCATGCCGGGCGGCAGGACGTGGCGATCCTGCGCAGGGCATGGACGACGGACGTCGTCAACGTGTTCGACACCCAGATCGCCGCGGGGTTCGCCGGCCAGAGCGCTCAGAGCGGCTACGGCAACCTGATCGGTGCAATCCTGGGCCGGCGGCTGGCCAAAACTGCCTCTTACACGCGCTGGAACACTCGCCCGCTCTCGCGCGAGCAGTTGCGCTACGCCGCCGAGGATGTGGTCGACCTGCTGGATCTGGCGGACGAGCTCAAGCGGCGCCTGGACGAGCGGGGGCGCCTTCGGTGGGCGACGGAGGAATGCCGGCGGATCGAGGCGGCGACCGAGCAGCGCGACCCCGAAGCCGTGTGGGAGCGGCTGCCGCGGATATCGCAGCTTGATCCGCGTTCGCGCGCCGTCGCTCGCGCGCTCGCGGCTTGGCGGGAGCGCACCGCGTCCGCCGAAGACCGCCCCGTCAATTCGGTGCTTGCAGACCAGATCGTGGTGGAGGCCGCCAGGCGGCGGCCATCCTCACTGGACGAGTTGGGACACATCCGGGGCGTCCACGGCTCCACCTTGAAACGACGCGGCAAGGACGTGCTCGCGGCGGTGGCGCGAGGTCTCGAGGATCCGCCGATCCCGCGCGAGCGCGCGCAGCCGCGCTCCGAGCCGGCCGATGCCCCGGTGATCTCGCTCGCGGAGGCATGGCTGCGCGCCCGTGCCCTCGATGCCGGGCTGGCATACGAACTGGTGGCCTCGCGCGCCGAATTAGAGGCGGTGGTGGGCGCCGCGCGGCGTGGCGACCCCGAGCCGCCGGTAAGGGCTCTCACAGGATGGCAAGAGGAGCTGGTCGGCGTAGAGCTCCGCAACCTGGTGGCGGGCCACAAGGGGCTCGCGGTCGACGGTAAGGGGCGGCTGCGGCTGGTGGAGGCGCCGCGCTGAGTGCCGGAGTCGCCTGCGCGCCTATTCCGACCCGGCCTGGAGCTGAGCCGACATGGCGGCGTTGCCCGCGAACATCTGGTGCGAAAGAGACTGCTGCACCTGCTGCGTGCGCCCGATCCAGCCGAGGTCGATGCCTTTGAGGTCGCCGAAGGCGGTCGCATAAGTGACCCGCAACTTGTGTCCGGGCGACTCGTTTGCGAGCTCGTCCGCGGTCTGCGCGCTGGACGCTGTCCACTTGCGCGCCCGCAGGAGGCTTTGCTCGGCCACGACGAGCTGGCGGGAGGACGGATAGTGGGAATCCGCGACAACCAGCTCGAGGGCGCAATATGGCTTTGCCCCCTTGTCGCACACGCGCACGTTGGTCACCACGTGCGCGCCGGGCACCAGCGGTAGCAAGGCGACTCGCGGACGCCGAATCGCGCCGCCGCACGCCGCTACCAGGACTGCGCATGCCAGCCCCAGCCCGAGCGCCGGCAGCATTCGCCTAGCTAAGCTCCGCCTCTTCATGGCGACAACGGTAGATCACCTGTCCGACCCCGAGCTTCAGGGGACCGCATGGAACCTCGAGCCGCTGGTGAACGAGCTCGGTCGCGCGGGCGCCGAGCAGCTGCTCGGCGAGGCCAACGAGCTCGCCGCCGCCTTCAACAAGCGCTATGCCGGGCGGATCGCCACGCTCGACGCCGATGGCTTGGCGCGGGCGATGCACGAGCTCGAGCGGATCGAGGAGCTCGCCGGTCGCGCCGGCTCCTACGCCTCGCTCGACTTCAGCACCGATACAGCCGACCCGCCCCGGGGAGCGTTGCTCCAGGAGACCGAGGAGCGCGCGACCGAAATCCAGACCCAGCTCCTGTTCTTCGAGCTCGAGTGGGCCGCGCTCGACGACGAACGCGTCGAGGAGCTGCTCTCTTCGCCCGCGCTCGAGTTCTGCCGCCACTACCTGAAGAGCGCCCGTCGCTACCGCCCGCATCTGCTCTCGGAGCCAGAAGAGAGGGTGCTGGCCGAGAAGGCGATCTCTTCTCAGAGCGCCTGGGGCCGTCTCTTCGGGGAGCTGACGGCGGCGCTGCGCGCCGAGATCGACGGCGACGAGGTGCCGCTCGAGGTGGCGCTCAGCCAGCTGCAGTCGCCCGACCGGGACGCGCGCCGCACCTCCGCGGAGGCCGTTTCGAAGACGCTGGAGCCCGGGCTGCGCACGCGGGCGTTCATCTATAACACGCTGGTCCATGAGAAGGCGGTCGAGGATCGACTGCGCTCGTACCCGCACTGGCTGGCCGCTCGCAACCTCGCCAACGAGGCGTCCGACGAGTCAGTCGCGGCACTGATCGAGGCGGTGCGCGGTCGCTACGACGTGCCTCAGCGCTGGTATCGGCTGAAGGCCAAGCTGCTCGGTCTCGACCGCCTCGCCGACTACGACCGTGTGGCCCCGGTGGGCGGTGAGGACATCTCTTTCTCCTTCGCCCAGGCCCGCGATCTGGTCCTCGACACGTACGCGTCGTTTGCGCCCGAGGCCGGGCGGATCGCGCGGCAGTTCTTCGAAGAGCACTGGGTGGATGCGCCGGTGCGCCCGCACAAGCGCGGGGGCGCGTTCTGCTCATACACCGTGCCGAGCGTGCACCCGTACGTGCTGCTCAACTTCACCGCACGACGGCGGGACGTACTGACGATGGCGCACGAGCTGGGCCACGGGCTGCACGCCGCGCTCGCACGGCCTCGAGGCATCTTCCATTTCTCGACCCCGCTGACGCTCGCTGAGACGGCCTCGGTGTTCGGCGAGGCGCTTGTGTTCGGCCGACTGCTCGAGGCCTCGGGGGACGACCGGACCCGTCTGGGGCTGCTCGCGGAGCGCATGGATGGAGCGGTGGCCACCGTCTTTCGCCAGATGGCGATGAACCGGTTCGAGTATCTCGTTCACACTCGGCGCCGCGACGAGGGGGAGCTCTCGGTGGACCGGCTCGCGGAGTTGTGGATCGAGTCGCAGGCCGAGCTCTTCGGTGACTCGGTGCAGATGACCGACGACTACCGCAACTGGTGGTCCTACATCCCGCACTTCATCAACGTGCCCGGCTATGTCTACGCGTACGCGTACGGGCAGCTGTTCGCGCTCTCGGCGTACAGGCGCTACCTCGATGAGGGTGAGTCGTTTGTCCCGCGCTACCTCGAGCTGCTGGCGGCGGGCGGGTCGCGTAGCCCTGAGCGGCTGGCGGAGATCGTGGGCATTGATCTGACCGATCCGGGGTTCTGGGACGCGGGGCTGACTCTGGTTGAGGAGCAGCTCTCAGACGCCGAACGGCTGGCCGAGCGGGTCTAGGTTTTCGGGTCAGGTGGCGCGGGGCCGGCCCCGGCCGTTCGACCGCGGCGCGCGGGGCCGCTCACTGGCGCGCCTTGCGCGTCCGGTTGCGCTCTTCCTGTCGGTCGACCACGTTGACCACCAGCTTCAGCAGCTGCTCAATCCCCGTCGCCTTCGCCTCCCCTCTGACGAAGGCGTCCCGCCAATCACTCACATGGCCCTTCGTGGCAAGCGTGTTGAATTGGGAACGCGGAACCGACAGCCTGACCTTGGCGTCAGCCGCGATGTCCTTGGTCACTTTCGGCCCCGGAAGCTCGACTCGGTAGAGCTGCGTATCTCCGCGGCCGTGCAGCTCGAGGCCGGCGACGATAGGGAGGCGCTGGAGAGCGGGAACTTCGTCGAGAAAGCGCGTGACCGCGGTCTCGATCAGCGACTTCGTGTCTGTGGGAGCAGTCAGATGATCCAGTTTAATCCCGAGGCCGTTTCAGACCACCGGGGCCGACGACGTTAGATCTTGTGGCGCTGCAGGAGCTTGCGGCCGATGACCATGCGCTGGATCTCGGAGGTGCCCTCTCCGATCAGCAGCAGCGGCGCGTCGCGATAGAGGCGCTCAATCTCGTACTCCTTGGAGTAGCCATAGCCGCCATGAATGCGGAAGGCCTCCTCGACACAGAAGCGACCCGCTTCCGAGGCGAATAGCTTCGCCATTCCGGCCTCGAGATCCGAGCGCTCGCCAGCGTCCTTCAATCGCGCGGCGCGCAGGGTGAGAAGCCGCGCGGCCTCGACCTGTGTCGCCATGTCCGCGAGCTTGAACTGAATCGCCTGATGCTGGGCGATATTCCTGCCGAACGTCTTTCGTTCCTGGCTGTAGGAGAGCGCCAGCTCGAGTGCCCGCTGCGCGATCCCAACTCCGCGGGCGGCGACATTGACGCGTCCTACCTCTAGCGCGTCCATCATCTGCACGAACCCTTGGCCGAGGCCCTGGTCTTCGCCGCCGAGCACGCTGTCCGCCGGAGTCCGGTAGCCATCGAACACCAGCTCGGTTGACTCCACGCCCTTGTAGCCGAGCTTCTTGATCTTCGGCGGGATATCGAAGCCCTCGTACGGGCCGGTGTTCTGTGAGACTCCCGGCTCCTTCTCGGCGATGAAGCAGGTCATTCCCCGGTACTTCGGATCAGCCTGCGGATCGGTCTTAACGAGCACGAACACGATGCTCGACAGCAGCCCGTTCGTCACCCACATCTTGGTGCCGTTGATCTCGTAGGCCTCGCCCTCGGACGTTTTGCGCGCGCTCGTCTTGATCGCCTGCACGTCCGAGCCGCACTCGGGCTCCGACAGGCTGAACGCCGCCCGGATCTCGCCCGTGGCCATACGCGGCAAATAGCGCTGTTTCTGCTCCTCGGTCCCGAACTTCATTAAGAGGTAGGAGCCGATGAAGTGGGTGTTGACGATCCCGGAGATGCTGATCCAACCCCGCGAAAGCTCCTCGACGATCATCGCGTAGGTCGTCAGATCGAGCCCCATGCCGCCGTACTCCTCGGGGATGGTGACCCCGAAGAGACCGAGCTCCTTCATCTGTTCGACGATCGGCTCCGGAAACTCGTCTTCGTGGTCGTAGTGCTCGGCGTTGGGAAGGATCTGCTCATCGGCGAACTGCCGCACCATCTCGGTGATCGCCTTCTGCTCATCGGTCCTGTCGCTGTATGGAATCGTGGTCGTCATCGCAGGGGGACTTTGCCAAAAGGCTGAAACTGGCGCCGAGCTGGCGGGCCGGAGCGGGCTTCTCCGGGAGGTTTCGGACTAATGCGGACATAGTCCGGAAAACTCTGAAGCCTCCGGGGCGAGGCGCCGAGATCAGCTCACGGGCGGGCCGGGAGCCGCGCAGCCCGCCGGACTAAGCCGCCTTGCGCGTCTCCGAGCGGACGCCGCGACTGAAGGGGGTCTCCGGGCGCTCCTGGAGCTCGCCGTCGAGCTCGATATCGACCTTCTCGTTGAAGAAGCACAGCAGGCCCTTGATGCGTTCGGCCTCCGGGCGGGGCTCCTCGTAGTACCAGACCAGGTCCTTGGCCCCGGCGACCGAGTAGTAGCCGGCCGTGCCCTTGTAGGGGCAGCGGGTGGTGGTGTCACTTGGGTCGAGCTCGGCGATCACGTCTTCGCGCGGGAGGTACCAGCGCGGGGGCAGGTTCGACTCGAACAGCGCGACCGGCCGGCGGCTCTCGGCCAGCAGGCGACCGTCGAGCGAGACGCGCACGTGGCGCTCTGAGCGGATCACGTCGATTCGGTGATAGGGGTCACGGGGATGGACGAGGACCTCTTCCGCCTCCTCCAGCCAGCGGTCGATGCGATCCCAGTAGAACGCGATCAGGTCCTTGATCGGAGGCGCGCCCTCAAGCGGCGCCGGGTAGTACCAGGCGCCATCATTGACCACCCGCTCGCCGACTCGGAGCGTGAAGTAGGACGCCTCGCCCTTTTTGGGGCAGTGGGTATGACGGTCGGAGGGCTCGAGGACATCGCGACGGACGTCGTCAGGAGGGAAGTAATAGACGGGCTGGACGCCCGACTCGTGCAGCACCATTGCGCGCCGGCTGTCCGCGATCGTCTCGCCGCCCACCTCGGCCCGGATCCGCTTGGGCGTCGGCTCGAGGTAGATGGCCCAGCCGGGCGGGGGCGGCTCGAAGTTGAACGCCCCGGCGGGATGGGGACCGAGTGGCCCCGTGCCATACATGAGACCCATGCGCAACGAGGCTAACGGGTCCACTCAAGCAACGCGCACCAGGCGCAACGTCAGCCCGCCAGGACCACGCCGAGCCACACGACCGCCAGCGAGACGAGGAAGATCGTTAGCTCGAGCAGATGTCGCCACATCCGCGCTCTCGCGGCGGCGCGCCCGTCGGCGTCACGTACGGCCGGCCAGCGAGCATGCGCCGCGATCAGGGCGACGACGAGCGCGATCAGGCCGAGCTTGACCTGCAGGGTCGTGCTCCCCCAGCGGTGCTCATGCGAAGCCAGCGCCACACCCGTGCCGATCAGGACCAGGAGGGCGACCAACGCGCCCACGCCGAAGCGGCGCACGGCGGCGAGCAGCCTATCCCGGTCGCTGCGCACCACGGGAACGACGACTGCGGCGAGCATCAGCTGACCGCCCACGAAAAACGCCATTCCAAGCAGGTGCAGCCAGATGACAAAGTTCCAGACGGTCATAGTCGAGGCGCCGGGGCAGGAGACGCTGAGTCGATTACGGCCGACGATCCTGACAGACACGAACCCCCGGGGACCGCGAGCGCCGGAACGGCTGCATCCCCTAGCGCGAGACGGCTAAGGGCCGGTGCCCGGCTACGCTGGAGTCATGAGTTCCGTGACGACGGACGGCGCCTTGCAGGTGACGGAATGCCCCCCGCGCCCCACGATCGCCATCTGTGCCGCGCTCGTGGACGCCCGCTGGGGGGCGTGGGAGCGGCGGGCTGTCCTGCTCGCACACGAATACATCGCCGCCGTGCAGAGGGCGGGCGCGTTGGCACTGCTGGTACCGCCCGATCCCCGGCTGGAGCGCGACCCGGACGAGGTCCTCAACGTGGCCGACGCCTTGATGCTCGCGGGTGGCAATGACATCGATCCCGGCGTCTACGGACACGAACGGCACCCGCAGACAACTCGCACGGTCCCCGAGCGCGACCGCAGCGAGTTGGCCCTGGTCCGGGCTGCGGTCGACCGCGACATGCCGGTGCTCGGGATCTGCCGCGGGATGCAGCTGCTGAACGTCGCCCTCGGGGGCACGCTGCGGCAGCACCTCCCGGATGACCTCGGCCACGGCGAGCACCGCCGGAAGCTGGGCAGCTTCGACGACTCCGATCACGACGTGCTGCTCGAGGCCGGCTCGCTTGCCGCCCGCGCAGCCGGGGAGGAGCGCCACGCGGTCAAGTCACACCACCATCAGGGCGTCGCGGAGATCGGAGATGGGCTTGCGGTTAGCGGCATCTCGGCTCTCGACGACCTGCCCGAGGCAGTCGAGGCGCCGGAGCGGCGCTTCGTGCTGGGAGTCCAGTGGCACCCCGAAGCGGACGAGCGCAGCAAGCTGATCGGCGCGCTCGTCGAGGCCGCGCGCGGCACGCGGCTAGCTCGGACCTGAAGCGGCGCCGCCCCTTCGAGGCCGAACCCTCGGCTCGAGGAGACCTACTGCAGCAGCCGAGGCTCGGAGTAACCCGCCTCCCGCACGGCGCTCGCGACCCTCTCGGCGTGCTCCTGCCCGCGCGTCTCGAGCACGAGCTGGATGACGGTCTCACGCACGTGCAGATCGAACCCCTCGCGGATGTGCTGCACGTCCACGAGGTTGGCGCCTTGCGCGCCGACCAGTGAGAGTACGCGCGCAAGCGCGCCCGGCCTGTCGGGTATACGGGCCAGCAGTACGAGCCTGTGCCCCGCCAGCGACTCGTGGCGCCGCGCAATCTGCGCCAAATCGCCCCCGTCCACGTTCCCGCCCGAGAGCACCACGACGGTGGTCCCCGGACCGTTGACGGGCACCTGCCCGGCAAGCACCCCCGCCACGCCCACCGCCCCGGCGCCTTCGACCACGAGCTTCGCCCGCTCCATCAGCAGCACCATGGCCTCGGCCACATCGTCTTCGGGGACCACCACGATCCGGTCGACCCACCGCTGCACGAGCTCGAGCGTGAGCTCTCCGGGGCGCTTGACCGCAATCCCATCGGCGATCGTCAGCGCCGAGGGCGCCTCCACCGCCTCGCCGGCGGCCAGCGAAGCGGGAAAGGGCGCGCATGTCTCCACCTGCACTCCAGTTACCTCGATCTCCGGTCGGGCCGTCTTGAGCGCAATCGCGATGCCAGAGATCAGCCCGCCGCCTCCGACAGGCACCACTACGCGCGTGAGGTCCGGGACCTGCGCGAGCAACTCGAGGCCGATGGTGCCCTGGCCGGCGATCACCTCGGGATCGTCGAACGGGTGCACGAACTCGAGCTGTCCGGACCGGGCGCGCTCGTGCGCCGCCGCCAGAGAGTCCTGGACCGTGGTGCCCACCAGGCGCACGTTCGCGCCCAGCGCGATGGCCGCGTCGACCTTGGCGACCGGCGCCACCTCCGGCATGAACACCTCACAGCTGATGCCGCGCGAGCGAGCCGCGTAGGCCACGGCTTGGCCGTGGTTGCCGGCGCTGCCAGTGATCACCCCGCGGCCGCAGCGCTCACCGAGTGAGGTGATCTTGGCGAGGGCGCCGCGGAGCTTGAACGACCCCGTGCGCTGGAGGTTCTCCGCCTTGAGCGCGACGGTGCCTCCGGCACGCTCGCTGAGCGTGCGCGAGCTCAACACGGGCGTCTCGCGCACCACCTCCCTGACCATTTCCGCAGCCTGCTCGATGTCCTCCACCGAGGGCCCCCGGACGCCGACGCCAGAGCTCACTCCTGCTCCCAGCCGAAAAGGCGCGGATGTGAATGAGGCTCCACTACTGCAGCGACACGACCGCGTCGATCTCGACCTTGGCCCCGCGCGGCAATGCCGCCACGCCCAGCGTCACACGGGCGGGCGGGTTGGACTCGAAAAACGATCCGTATACCTCGTTGACGGCCTCGAATGAATCCATGTCCGTCAAATAGATCGTCAAGCGCACCGCGTTGCCAAGTGTGGCGCCGGCGGCATTGCACACGGCAGCCAGGTTCTCCAGACAGCGTCCCGCCTGATCGGCAGCGTTGCGGCCGGCAAGCTCCCCCGTGCGCGGATCCAGGCCGATCTGACCGGAGCAGAAAAGAAGGTTCCCAGTCCTGATCGCGTGGACGTAGGGCCCAATCGCCGCCGGTGCATCTGAAGCGGTGACGGACTCACGATTTGGAGGCAATTTCCCCCCTCTGGTCGCAGTTTGCTCGACAGGCGAACCCTATCGCCCAAGGTTGTCCGCACGAAAGCCCGGGTACGCTCAAACGGTGAGCAACCGGCTCGCAGATGAGAGCTCGCCGTACCTCCTGCAGCACAAGGACAACCCCGTTGACTGGTTCCCCTGGGGCGAGGAGGCCCACGCCCGCGCCCGTGAAGAGCAGCGTCCCCTGCTCGTCTCGATCGGGTATTCGGCGTGTCATTGGTGCCATGTGATGGAGCGTGAGTCCTTCGAGGACCCGGCCGTGGCCGAGCTCATGAACGAGCACTTCGTGTGCGTCAAGGTCGACCGTGAGGAGCGACCGGATGTCGACGCGGTCTGCATGGAGGTGTGCCAGGCGATCACGGGTCAAGGTGGCTGGCCGCTAAACGCCTTCCTCACCCCAGCGCTCACTCCTTTCTATGCCGGGACGTACTTCCCCCCTCAGCAGCGGGGCGGGATGCCCAGCTGGCGAGCGGTGCTGGAGGCGGTCTCGGACGCGTGGCAGAGCCGTCGAGAGGAGGTCGAAACGCAGGGTAGTGAGCTCGCGCGTTCACTGAGCGCAAGTGCACGGCTCGCGCCCTCCTCGGAACCGATCCGCCAACAGCTCCTGACAGACGCCGTCAAGACGCTCCAGTCGGGCTACGACCGCCAGCACGGTGGCTGGGGAGGTGCGCCCAAGTTTCCTCAGGCTTCGCTGATCGAGCTGCTGCTCGCGCGCGGCGAGCGTCAGTTGCCGTTGCACACGCTGGGAGCCATGGCGCGGGGTGGGATCTACGACCAGGTCGGAGGCGGGTTCGCCCGCTACGCGGTCGACGCCGCCTGGACGGTCCCCCACTTCGAAAAGATGCTCTACGACAACGCCCTGCTCGCGCGGGCCTACCTGCACGGGTGGCAGGTCTCGCGCGATCCTAGGCTGCGCCGCGTGTGCTGCGAGACGCTCGACTGGGCGCTCAACGAGATGCGCGGGCCCGAGGGAGGGTTCTACGCAGCGCTCGACGCCGATTCTGAGGGCGTCGAGGGCAAGTTCTATGTCTGGACAGTGGCTGAGCTGCGAGACGCGCTGGGCGACTTGAGCGATGAGGCGATCGAGTTCTTCGGAGCGAGCGAACACGGCAACTTCGAGCACGGCGCGAACGTGCTTCAAGGCACCGGGCCGGAGCCGGCCGGCCTGGACGAGATCCGCGCGCGGCTGTACGAGGCCCGCATGGCGCGCGTCCGACCGGGCCTCGACGACAAGCGCCTCACGGGGTGGAACGCGCTGATGATCTCGGCGCTCGCCGATGCCGGGGCCGCGCTGGAGCGCCCCGATTACCTCGAGGCGGCCGTGGCCTGCGCTTCATTCCTCGTCTCGGAGCTGCGCAGCGATGAGGGGCGCTTGCAGCGGACTTGGAAGGACGGTCACGCCCGAATCGGGGCCTATCTCGATGACCACGCCTTTTTGCTCGAGGCGCTCCTGACGCTGTACGAGGCGACCTTCCAGCCGCGCTTTTACGAGCATGCGGTGACGCTCGCCGAGCGCCTGATCGAGTCCTTCGCCGATCCCGAGCGCGGCGGCTTCTTCACCACGCCGGGCGACCGCCAGCCGCTGGTGACCCGGCGCAAGGACCTCGATGACTCTCCCGTTCCATCCGGAAGCTCGGCCGCCGCCTTCGGCCTGCTGCGGCTGGCGCTGCTATCGGGCGAGGGCAAGTACGAGCGCTACGCCCTGGGGGTGCTGCGGCTCCTGCTACCGCTGGCGGCCCGTCAGCCAATCGCCTTCGGCCATCTGCTCGGAGCCGCCGACTTCTACCTCGCCCCGGTACGCGAGGTGGCCATCGTTGGGCCGGGGGCGGAGCCCCTGCTGCGAGTCGTGCAGTCGGAATATCGCCCCCACGTCGTACTGGCCAGCGGCGCGGACGACGGGGTTCCGCTGCTCCAGGGTCGCGAGCCGGTCGACGGTCAGGCGGCCGCGTACGTGTGCGAGCACTTCGCCTGCCAGGCGCCGGTGACAACGCCGGAAGGACTGGCGGCGGCGCTCTAAGCTGTCACTCGAGCCGCCCGATTCGCTCGACCAAAAGCTCGAGGAACCGCTCCGCGTCGATGTCCACGGCCACGTGGCAGTTGGAGGCCCACCCGGCGCGGCCCCAGCGGTCCACATTGGTGCGCCCGCGGGAGAGCTCACCCCCGGTGTCGATCCTGACGCCGCAGTGGCGGGTCTCGAGCAGCGTCGGATCGACCAGATGGGCCATCGCCACGGCGTCGTGCACCGGCGCGCCGCCCCAGCCGTGGGTGCGACGGTGGTAGCCCGAATAGAACTCATACAGGTCGGCCGCAAGTCGCCCGGCGCGTCCCGCGTCGGCCAACCGGCCCGCGTGCTCGGGCCGCATGAGCGCCTTGTAGGTCACGTCCAACCCGACCATCGTCTTCTCGAGACCGCTGTCGAACGAGCGGGCTGCCGCTTCGGGATCGCACCAGATGTTGAACTCCGCCGCGGGCGTGACATTGCCCTCCCCGATCGAGCCGCCCATCAGCACGACGCGCTCCAATCCACGCTCGACCTCGGGATGGCGCGCCAACAGCAGCGCGAGATTGGTGAGCGGCCCGGTCGCGACGAGCGTGATCGGTTCCGCCGTCTCCAGAATCGTCCGCGCCATCCAGTCCACCGCGTGCTCGCCCTCGGGCTTCCGCGAGGGCGGCGGCAACGAAGGGCCGTCCAGTCCGCTGTCACCATGGACGTCGGCGCTGGCCTGCGGCTCGCGCACGAGCGGCCGCGAGGCACCCGCCGCCACGGGCACGTCGGCCTGGCCCACGTGGTCGAGCACGCGGATCGCGTTGGCGGTGGTCAGCTCAAGGGTCTGGTTGCCTGCGACCGTGGTGACGCCGAGCAGCTCGATCTCGGGGCTCGCGAGCGCCAGCAGCAGCGCGATTGCGTCGTCGTGGCCGGGATCGCAGTCGTAGATCACGCGTGTCATGCCACCCCGCCCAGGACCGAGTCGAGTTCCGCTGCGGTGGGCAGCGAGGGCTGCGCTCCCGGTCGCGACGCGGCCAGCGCGCCCGCGGCGCACGCACGCTCAAGCGCGCGCTCGCGGGTGCGTCCCTCCACCAACGACAGCACCAGCGCGGCGCAGAAGGCATCCCCGGCGGCGGTGCCGTCGACGGTCTCGACCTGAGGTGGGCGGGCACGGCCGACCTCCGAGCCGGCCTCCAGAAGCACGGCCCCTTCCGGACCGAACGTGAGCGCAACAAGCCCGTCAAACGCCCCTACAACATCGTGTTCATAGCGATTGACGACCAGCAGGTCCGGGTGGAGGTCCGCCGGCAGCGGACCGCGTGCCGGTGCCGCGTTCAGACAGAAGAGGGCGGCATTGCCGGCCTCCGCTGCCGCCGTCACGGCTTCAAGTGAAATCTCCTGCTGGCAGATAACGGCGTCGGAGATCCCGTCGCGCATTCCGGCCGCGACGTCGGCGGCGGTCAGCCGCCGGTTCGCGCCGGGCGCGACCACGATCACGTTCTCGCCGCCGTCGTCGACCAGGATCACCGCTTGCCCGCTGTCGCCGTCGTCTCGCGTGACGTAGCGCGTGTCCACGCCCTCGCGGTTCAGGGCGTCGAGCGTGAAGGGGTCAGAACCGATCCTGCCCAGGAACCTAACCCTGGCCCCAAGGCGCGCGGCCGCGACAGCCTGATTCGCCCCCTTGCCGCCGGCGATGCGCGCGAACTCGGCATCGGTGATCGTCTCGCCGGGCCGCGGCAACCGCCTACAGCGCGCGACCAGGTCGATGTTGGCCGAACCCACGACCGTGATCAGCGGCGCATCCGCCCCTCTCACAGTACCGGCAGGTACCGCTCGAGCTCCCAGGGAGTGACCTGCACGCGATAGTCGTCCCACTCCTGGCGCTTGATCTCGATGTAGCGGTTGAAGACGTGCTCGCCCAAGGTCCTCAGCACCAGCTCCGATTCCGCGGTCAGCTCAATCGCCTCCCCGAGCGTCCCGGGCAACTGCTCGATGCCCAACCGCCGCCGCTCCTCCGGCGACAAGTGGTAGAGGTTTTTCTCCATCGGCTCGGGGAGCTCGTATCCCTGCTCGATTCCCTCGAGCCCCGCCTGTAGAAGCGCGGCGAAGGTCAGATAGGGATTACACGCCGGGTCAGGGCAGCGGAGCTCCATGCGCATGGCCTGTGCACGCCCGGGGTGGTAGAGGGGCACACGCACGAGCGCCGAGCGATTGCGCCGGGACCAGGCCACGTATACGGGCGCCTCATAGCCGGGCACCAGGCGCTTGTACGAGTTGACCCACTGGGCGAAGATCGAGGAGATCTCGCGAGCATGCCGGAGCTGACCGGCCATGAAGGCCTTGCCCACGGTGGAGAGGAAGTATTCGTCCTCGGAGTCGAAGAAGGCGTTGTCCTCGCCGGCGAACAGGGACTGATGCGTGTGCATGCCTGAACCGTTCTTGCCGAACAGCGGCTTGGGCATGAAGGTCGCGTGGAGGCCGTACTTGAGCGCGTACTCCTTGACCGTGATCCGGTAGGTCATGCAGTCGTCCGCCATTTTGAGCGCGTCGGCGTACCGCATATCGATCTCGTGCTGGCTCGGACCGACCTCGTGGTGTGTGTATTCGGTGTGGATGCCAAGCTGCTCGAGCGCCAACACTGTCTCCCTGCGCAGGTCCGTGCCCGCGTCGAGTGCGGTCAGGTCGAAGTACCCGCCTTCGTCGAGTACCTGGGTGGAGGACGAGTCACGGAAGTAGAAGTACTCGAGCTCAGGTCCGACGTAGTAGTGGTCAAAGCCCATCGCGCTCGCCCGCTCGAGCGCGCGGCGCAGCACGTAGCGAGGATCGCCTTCGTAGGGTGTCCGTTCCGGGGTGACGATGTCGCAGAACATGCGCGCGACTCCCTGCTCTGTAGGTCGCCAGGGGAGCACCGCGAACGTGCTCGGGTCGGGCATCGCGATCATGTCCGATTCCTCGATCGGGTTGAAGCCGGTGATCGAGGAGCCGTCAAAGCCCATGCCGCCGGCGAAGGCGTCGGCGAGCTCGGAGGAGTTGATCGAGAACGCCTTCAGCTGCCCCAGGATGTCCGTGAACCACAGGCGAATGAAGCGGATGTCGCGCTCGGCGACTATCGAGATCACATCGTCCGTGCTCAGCATGGTCATCAGCGCCCGCGTGCGAGGGTTCCCATTTGCGGGCTCACGAGGTTACCCGGAGCCGGGCGTTGCGTCGGGCGAGCCACTGACGGGGCGCCCGCTCAAGTGTCGCGACGCGGACAGCTGCTCAGTGCCTCAGTAAGGTGGCATGCCGCTCGTGTCCAGTGATCCAGCGCGCAGCAATACCGTGGGGCCGCGCCGAGGTGAAGCATGCCGGCAGTGAGCGTCCGTGAATTGGTCAGGTCGTACGGGCCCGTCCGTGCCGTGGACGGCGTGAGCTTCGAGGTCGAGGCCGGCGAGATATTCGCGTTGCTTGGTCCCAATGGAGCGGGTAAGACCACGGCGATCGAAATCCTGGAGGGTTTCCGAAACCGCGAGGGGGGCGAGGTGCGGGTGCTAGGGATCGATCCCGGCGATCGCAGATCCGGAGAGCGCCTGCGCAGCCAGCTGGGGGTCGTATTGCAGGAGCTGGCGGTGGAGCCGTTTCTGTCGGTGCGCCAGGTGCTCAAGCGCAACGCCGGCTATTACCCGGCACCACGGGCGGTGGACGAGGTGATCGAGCTGATCGGCCTGAGGGAGAAGGCCGACGCGAAGGTCAAGACGCTGTCGGGCGGTCAGCAGCGACGGCTGGACCTTGGCCTGGGGATTGTCGGCAACCCGGCGCTCTTGTTTCTTGACGAGCCGACCACCGGACTTGATCCGGCAGGGCGACGAACCTCGTGGGAGTTGGTGCGGCGACTCGCGGGCGAGGGCACCACGGTAATCCTCACGACGCACTACATGGAGGAGGCCGAGATCCTCGCTGACCAGGTGGCGATCATCGCCTCCGGCAAGATCGTGGCGCACGGTTCGCCAGCGTCGCTCGGAGGCCGCGATCGAGGCGCGGCCACGATCCGCTTCCAGCTCCCCGCTGGCCTCGTGCCTGCGGATCTGCCCGTGCCGGTAGTCACCGATGGACGCTCGGTGGAGCTGCGGACCGATCGTGAGCTCGAGGCGCTCTACGAGCTGACCAGGTGGGCGCTCGAGCATGGACTTCAGTTGGCCGGTCTGACCGTCAGCCGGAACACGCTCGAGGACGTGTACCTGCAGTTGACCGGCGCCGACCCCGACCGATTGCAGTCCGATCCGGTGCGCCGAGAAGCGGTACCAAATTGAGCACGCGCGAATCGATCCTGCCCCAGCGCTCGCCGCTGGCCGGACTGCGGCGGGTGGTCCGGCAGGTCGGCTATGAGCAGCTGTCCTTCTGGCTGAACCCGGTCGGAGCGATCTTCACGGTCGGGTTCGCGCTCTTGTTCCTGCTGATGCTGGGCGCCAGCGCGGGGTCCTCACGCATCAGCTATCTGCACAACATCAAGCTCGTCCAGTACTACGTCCCGGGCTTCATCGCTTACGGGGTGATGGCGGCGTCGTTCAACAGCCTGGCGATCAGCCTGGTCGTCCGCCGCGAAACAGGTCTGCTCAAACGCCTTCGACTGAGCCCGTTGCCCACTTGGACGCTCTTGACCTCGATCCTGCTCAGCACGCTGCTGATCGCGTTCGCAGAGGTCGTGCTGATGCTCGCCGTGGGCCGCTGGGCCTTTGGGGTTCACCTGCCCGCGGGCGCTTCGGGAATCGGCGCCCTAATAGTCGTGCTCGTACTCGGTGGGCTCAGCTTCGCCGCGCTCGGGATCGCGATGAGCACGCTCATACCCAACCAGCAGGCCGCCGGGCCTCTGACCAGCACCGTGTTCTTCGTGCTGCTGTTCCTGTCAGGCCTGTGGTTCCCGCTCAAATCGGGCTCGACGCTGGCCCAGATCTCGGCCTTCTTCCCGATCCGACACTTCATCTCCGCAGTTTTCAAGACTTTCAACCATCCCGGCACCTCCCCGTGGTCCGGGCAAGACCTGCTGGTCGTCGCGATCTGGGGTTTGGTGGCAGCCGCGGTCGCGCTGCGGCGCTTCCAATGGGCGCCGCGCCGCACCTGACCCGCTGCGGCGCTTATGCTCCCAACATGGCCGCGGTGGCGGCGGCCACTGCGGGTGGGGCGGCGTGGGTATCGTCAAGCCGATGGCCGTTACGCTGATCACCGGCGGCTCGCGTGGCATCGGCGCCGCGACCGCAGTGCGGCTGGCAGAGGATGGGCACGATGTCGCGCTCGCGTATCGGTCCAACGTTGAGGCGGCCGAGCGGATCGCCGCCGAGGTTCGTGAGCTGGGTCCTAGAGCGGCCACCTTCGCTGGCGACCTGTCCGATGCAGGGACGCCGGCGGCGCTCGTGTCGGCCGTTGAGCGCGAGCTTGGCGCTGTCGAGATCCTGATCGCCAATGCCGGCATCAACGACCCACTTGAGCAGGATCCCCGGAAGCTCGACGCGGCTGTCTGGGATCGCGTGATGGCGATCAACCTGCGAGCCCCGTTCCTGCTTGCCCGAGCGGCGATCGGCGGGATGATCGACCGCGGTTTTGGGCGAATCGTGCTGCTGTCCTCGGTCGCCGCCTATACCGGCGGCATCATCGGGCCACACTACGCCGCCTCGAAAGCCGCACTGCACGGGCTCGCTCATTCGCTGTCGCAATTTGCGTCCGGACACGGCGTCACCACCAACGTGGTCGCGCCCGCACTGATCGCCACCGACATGATGCCGACTGACGACGAGGTGCTCGATCAGCTGGCTCGCCGTATCCCGGTCGGCCGCCTGGGCCGGCCCAACGAGGTCGCCGACGTGATCGCGGCGATCGTCCGCAACCCGTACATCACCAATCAGTCGATCCTCGTCGACGGCGGGCTACGCGCCACCTAGAGGACTTAGCGGCGCTGGCGCTATGCCTTCCCGGCGCGCTGCTTACGCGCGGATGAGGAGCGGCCCCGCAACCAGCGATTGGCCCACTGCTGAAGCTCGGCGAGGGCGGGCTCAAGCTCCCGACCCATGCGCGAGAGCTCGTATTCGACCCGCAGAGGCGGACCCGAGATCACGCGCCGTTCCACGATCCCCCGCGCCTCGAGCTCCTTCATGCGCTCGGACAACAGCCGATCCGAGAGCTCGGGCACGGCCTGGGCAATCTCCGAGAATCGCATGGCCCCGCCCATCATCACGCGCAAGATGGCGCCGGTCCATCGCCGTCCAACCAGTTCCACGGCCTCGTGGTAGAAGGGACAGCAATGAGCTGCGGCCGCTTCTCCGTCGCCGTCGGCCATCGGCTGTCCGCGGGCGCCCATCTCGCCTGTAAGCCTACGCCGCCCGCGGTGGGCTAAGCGGCCTGCAACGCGCGCGAGGCCTCGCTTGAGCCATCAACCGGTATCTCCCCGGCCACGTTCACCATCGCCGTGAAGGACTCGAGCGAGACCGCGGCGATGGCCTCGAGGATCTCCTCGTCGCCCCACCCCGCTTCCCGCGCCTCCTCGTGGAGATGCATCGGCGCGTGGCCCTGATCCTCCACCAGCGCGCGGAGGTAGCGCAACAGCGCAGCTTGGCGGGGGTCCTTCGAGTTGAAGTCCCGCGCCGCCGCGACCTCGTCGAGCGCCAGCCCGGCGTTGCGCGCGGCGCGCGAGTGCATGGCGATACCGGGAGCCGACTGGTAGTGCTCCGCGATTGCGAGCGAGATGCGCTCGAGCGTCGGCAGCGTCAGCCGACCGTGTCGCAACTCCGAGCGGAACTTCGCGTATGCCCGCAGCGTGGCCGGGGAACCGGCGAGCACACCGAGAAAGTTGGGCAGCTGCCCGCCCGAGGCGAGCGCACCGCGCAGCACGGGCACGGAACCCTGCGGAGCTGTTAGGTCGTCATGAATCTGAAATCTGCTCATCTGCGTCTTCATATGGGTCACCAAGAGGGTGTTCGCGGCGCGGGCGATCACCCCTTCATTTTCGAGACTTGCTTACGGTTGATAAGTGTAATGCGCCTGCCCGCCTAGCGCAAGCGCTGATGCTGCGATAGGCCGGCACTTCCCTTATACGAAAACCCATAAACGGCGTCTCAGGCCCCGGTAGGAAGAGCGTAAGAGCGATTACATGTGCGCGCTCGCGAGCGCCACGATCACGAGCGCGATTCCCAGCAAAACGGCCCACAGCGCCGCCCGGTCGGGCTGCATGCTGAGCGGACCGTAGGAGCTCGAGCGGACCCTCGAGCCGCTCCGCGCCGGGCGTCCGCGGGTCCCGTAGCGGTCAGCGACCTGGCCCCGAATCACCACCGTCCGCCGCTCGTCGTCCGCTCGGCGAGCACCGCTCCTGGCGCGGCCGACATACCGCGTCTCGGACTCCTGCTCCACGAGCGAGAGCCTGCGGCGCTTGAGGTAATCGATCTCTCGGGGGTCCTGCGCTGCGGCCCGTCGGCCCGCGCGTGGGCGGGCGGCTTCCTCCGGCATATGCGTCCTCTCTTTCAGCTTGCGGGGTTAGCTGACGGGCTCGCGCCGAAAGGCTGGCGCTACACGCTGGGCGTGATTCGCCCCACACTTCTATGGGTTCCCCGTCCGTCGTTTGGGACCAAGCGACGGCTCAGCGGTACTCGGCGCGGCAGGCTATCAACGCGGGGCGACTTTATGTCTCCCGCTTTGAAATGACCCCGCTGTTTGCGGGATCACTCCTGGATGCGGCCTACTCCTTCCCGGCAACCCGCGCCACGAACTTGGCCACGTCCGCGGCCTGCTGGCCCTGGAGGATGTTGGCCGGCATCGTCCCGTACCCGAGACAGGTCTGCGCGGACTGTCCCGGCCCCGGGCTCTGAAGGCATCCGTTGGCGATCGTGTGCGCGATCAGCGACTCTGCCCGCTGCAGGGTGTCGAGGTTCGGCCCGATCTTGCCGATCGCGTTGGCCGCCGCGAGCGTGTGGCAAAAGCCGCAGTGCTGTCCAAAGAGCTCGCGCCCGGTCTTCTCGCCCGAGGTCAACCGCAGACCCCCCACCTGGGCGTTCGCATTGGCGTGGTTGCCAGTGAGGAACAGGGCCGGCAGCACGAGCCCGAAGCCGAGATAGATGACGACAAAGGAGACGCCGAAGAACCTGCTGGCCCCGGGCCCCTGGAACTGAAACACGTCGCGCGCGCCGCGGACACCGCCACGGATGGCGACGAAGAACAAGCCGACGCCCAGCACGACCCAGAAGGCGACAAACAGCCAGACAGCAAGCATTGGGGGCGGGACGTTATCCGATCCCCTATCTCCTCCTTCCCGAGGCAAAGCTCAGCACCGGGGGCGCCACCGCCCGGAAGTCGTCGAGCGCCGGCGGGGTGTCGCTCTCACGATCCTCCCTAGCCGGCTCCCGGGGCGGCCCGCCGCCCCGCTGCTCGGCCAAGCCCCGGCGAACCTGCTCGTCAAGCAGCGAGAAGTCCTTGACCTCCGCAAGCGGCTTGTCGGGGACCGAGATCGGAGCGACGCTGTCGACCAGGACGTTGATCGAGCCTCCTGCCGCCGCGAGACGCTCGAGCTTCCCCTCGATGATCATCAGCGGCTCGGTCCTCACCGTGAGGCGGTGCTGTTCGTAGACGCGGGCGGGAATCACCAGGTTGATCGTTCCGTACTCGTCTTCGAGCAACACGAACACGATCCCGCCCGCGGTTCCCGGACGCTGCCGGGCGACGACCAAGCCGGCGACCTTGAGGCGCGTCCCGTGCGCGAGCTGTCCGAGATCGCGGCTGCAAACCGCATCCTGCGGCAAGCGGTCCCGTAGCAGCGCCAGCGGATGAGCGTTGACCGTAAGGCCGCTGGTCGCGTAGTCCGCCGCCATCGCTTCCCAACCGGAGAGCTCGCGCAGGCGCGGCGGCGCCGGCGCCTCCAGCGCCAGCGCGAGCTGAACGCCTCCGGGGACCGTGCGTCCCGGCGCAGCCACGCCGAGCTGCCACAGCGCGATGCGGCGCGCGGCTTCCAAACGCGCCCCGTCCAAAACAGCCAGCGAGTCGCACGCACCCGCCCAAGCGAGCAGCTCGAGCGACGGAGCGCCCGCGCCGGCCCGCGAGGCGAGATCGGCGAGGCTGCGAAACGCTCCGCCCTCGACCCTGCTTGAGGCGAGGCTCTCGACCTCCCGCTCGCGCACTCCCTTGACGTAACCGAGACCGATCCGCACCACCCCGTCCGCCTCGAGCTCGCACTCCGCCCCGCTCATGTTGATGTCTGGCGCGCGCACTTCGATTCCCCGACGCTGGGCCTCGTGCACGAGCGCGTCGGGGGGATAGAAGCCCATCGGCTGCTCGTTCAAGAGCGAGCACAGGAACTCGGGCCCGTAGTGGACGCGCAACCACGTCGACTGATACGCGAGCAGGCCGAAGGCGGCGCCGTGGGCTTTTGGGAAGCCGAAGCCGGAGAAGCCCGCGATCATCCCGAAGACCCGTTCGGCCAGCGCCTCCTCGACGCCGTGCAACCGCCTTGCTCCCGAGATGAACCGCTCGTGGTATGCCTTGATCGCGGCCTCCGAGCGCTTGCGACTCATGGCCCGCCGCAGGCCCTCGGCCTCGCCTGGGCTGAAGCCGGCGAACGCGATCGCGACCTCGAGCACCTGGTCCTGGAAGATGATCGTGCCAAGCGTCTCTCGCAGCACCGGCTCCAGCGACGGATGCTCGAAGGGCACGCGGTAATCCGGGTCCTCGCGCAACCGCTGGCGGCGGGCGATGTAGGGATTGACCGCTCCGCCCTGGATCGGGCCAGGCCGGACGATCGCGACCTGGATCGTGAGGTCCTCGAGGCTCTCCGGCCTGGTGCGCCGCAGCGACTGCATCTGTGCGCGGCTCTCGATCTGGAAGACCCCGGTGGTGTCGGCGCTCTGGATGCACTCGTATGTGAGCGGGTCGTCGTAGGGGATCGTCGAGAGGTCGATGCGCTCGCCGCGGTGTGAGGCGATCAGCTCAACGCAGCGCTCGACGGCGGACAACATGCCCAGCCCCAGCAGGTCGATCTTGAGAAAGCCCGCGTCGGCGCACGAGTCCTTGTCCCAGTGCACGATCTGGCGGCCTTCCATGGCGGCGGGCACGATCGCGCAGCAGTCGATCAGTGGCCGCGTGGAGACGATCATCCCGCCCGAGTGCTGGCTTAGGTGCCGGGGTAGGCCGTGCGCTTCGGCCGCCAGCCTCGCGAGCCAGGCCCAGCGCCCGCTGGGCTTGCGCAAAAGCGCGGATTCGATATCTCGAGCCACCTCGCGCGCATCCCAGCCCTCACTGCCGCGCGCGACCCGCTCGATCTCGCCGGCGGGCAGACCGAGCGCCTTGCCGAGCTCGCGGATCGCCCCGCGCGCCCGATAGGTGGGGAAGGCCGCGACCAGAGCCGACCGCTCGCGGCCGTAGCGGTCGTGGATGCGTGGGATCAGCGCTTCGCGGATGTCGCGCGGAAAATCAAGGTCGATGTCGGGCAGCGCGGTCAGCTCCTCGTTGAGGAAACGGCCGATCAGCAGCTCGTTGGCGATCGGGTCGACGTGCGAGAGGCCGGTCAGGTAGCAGACGATCGAGGACACGCTCGAGCCGCGGCCGCGACCGGGAGGAAGCAGCGCACGCGCGCTGTCGGGCCCGCGCACCTCGACCGCTACCTCACGCGAGAGCTCGAGCAGGTCGTGGTGGAGCAGGAAGAACCCGGCCAGACCCAGCGAGTCGATGATCCGGAGCTCCTCCTCCAGGCGGCTCCACGCCCGCGCGCGGACGTCGGCGAGCGACTGCCCGAAGCGCTGCTCGAGCCGCGTGCGGCACAGCTCGGCGAGCTTGCGCATCGCCTCCGGATCCTCCGAGCCCGGATATCGGTAGCCGAGGTCCGAGCGCAGATCGAAGCGCAGACGTTCGCTCAGCCGGGCCGTTTCTGCAACCGCCTCCGGATACTCGGCAAAGCGCGCGGCCATCTCTCCCGGCGCCGCCAGCACATGGCTGAAGTTTCCGCGCCGCTGAGGCTCCGAGCCGTCCAGCGTCGCGTGCAGCCGCACCGCTACGAACGCGTCCTGCAGCGGCGCACGCGAGCGCGCGTGGGCGTGGACATCCCCGGTGGCGACGCACGGTACCTCCATGCGCCGGGCGAGCGTCTGGAGCCGGCGGTTGCGCGCGCGGTCGTTGCGCAGTAACGGCCGCTGCAGCTCGATCCGCAGGCGCTCGGGGCCGAAGGCCTCGCGCAGCCTTCGCAACGTGCGCTCGTCATGGACGCCATGCAGGGCGCAACCCGAGAGGCACACCAGGCCCTCGTTGTGGTCGAGGACGGTCTGGAGAGGGGTGATTGGCTCTGAAGGCGGCGCACCCGGTCGTCCCTCGCGCGTGTACGCGTGTGCGCGCGTGAGCATTCGACAGAGGCTGGACCACCCGCGGGCGTTCTCCACCAGCAGGGTGACATGGCGGTGGTCGTCCAGCTCGAGCTCGGCCCCATGTACGGCGCGGAGTCCCAAGGCCTGAGCGGCGACCGCGAACTCCATCGAGCCCGAGACCGAGTTGTGGTCGGTCAGCGCGAGCGTGTCGTAACCGAGCTCCAGCGCCCGCGCCACCAGCTCGTCGGGCAACGAGACCCCATCGAGGAAGGAGAAGGCGGAATGACAGTGAAGCTCGGCGTATGGCAAGGCGAACACATGTTCGCACCTGTGGTCGACACGTGCTTATTCCTTGACAAGTTATTAGTCGCTGCTAATCTATGCGTAGTTAGCAGTCACTAACTTCCGAACGCCGCCAGGAGCCTCATGCCCTCAACACGCTCAGCAAGCAGATGGACACTCGCGATCGTTTCCCTCGGCCTGTTCATGGTCGTGCTCGACAACCTCGTGGTGAACGTCGCGCTGCCCAGCATTCACCGCGACCTCCACGCTTCGATCCAAGCGCTCGAGTGGACCGTCAACGCGTACGTCCTCTCCTACGCCGTGTTCCTGCTCACGGGCGCCGCGCTCGGCGACCGTTTCGGCCGCAGGCGCATGTTCACCGGCGGGCTGGCGCTCTTCACCCTCTCCTCGGCGGCCGCAGCGCTCGCGCCCACGACCGCGATGCTGATTGCCGCGCGGGCGGCGCAGGGCCTCGGGGCCGCGATCGTCACGCCGCTCACCCTGACCCTGCTAGCCGATTCCTTCCCCCCCCAGCGCCGCGGCGTCGCACTCGGCGTTTGGTCGGGGATCAGCGGCGTCGCCGTCGCGCTCGGGCCGCTGGTCGGCGGCGCAGTGGTCCAGGCCGCCTCCTGGCACTGGATCTTCTGGATCAATGTTCCCATCGGACTCGTGCTGGTGCCGCTGGCGCTCGCGCGGCTGAGCGAGAGCCATGGCCCCTCGCGGCGCCTCGACCTGCGCGGCTTGGCGCTCGCCTCGAGCGGCCTGTTCGGGATCGTGTACGGGCTGGTGCGCTCCCAGTCCCTGGGCTGGACCAGCTCCGAGGTCCTGGTCGCGCTGATCGCCGGGGCCGTGCTGGTGGCCGGCTTCATCGCCTACGAGCTGCGTGCGCAGGAGCCGATGCTGCCGATGCGCTTCTTCGCCCGGCGCTCCTTCGCGGTCACCAACGCGGTTTCGCTGGCGATGTACTTCGGCATGTTCGGCTCGATCTTCTTCCTCAGCCAGTACCTCCAGGACGTGCTCCACAACACCCCCCTCCAAGCCGGCGTCAAGCTGCTCGTGTGGACCGGCGCGACGATGGTGGTCTCTCCCCTGGCGGGCTTCTTCTCCGAGCGCTGGGGCAGCCGCCCGTTCATGGTGAGCGGGCTCGCCCTGCAGGCACTGGCGCTCGGGTGGATGGCGACGCTGGCTTCGGTCCACCAGACCTATGCCAGCCTGATCGTGCCCTTCGTGCTTGCCGGCGCGGGCATGTCGCTGGTGTTCGCTCCCGCGGCCAACGCCGTGCTCTCCTCCGTGAGCGCCAGCCGCGCGGGCCAGGCCTCGGGCGCGACCAACGCGATCCGCGAGCTCGGCGGGGTGCTGGGGATTGCGGTGCTCGCCACGGTGTTCACCGGCCACGGCGGCTATACGACCCCCCAGGCCTTCGTCCACGGTCTCGTGCCGGCCATGTGGGTCGGGGTCGCGGTGCTCGGCGTCGGGGCAGCGGTCGCGGCGGCGCTGCCGTTCTCGACCCGAGCGGACGCAGCCGCCCAGGCACAGGCTCAGGAGCCTGCCGCAGCGGTGGATACTGTCCCTGCCCCCGCTCCCGCCTCCTAGCCATGGCCAGCGCAACGACACAGACCCGCACCCGCCAGCGCGTCCCGGCCGCCGAGCGCCGGGACGCGCTCATCACCGCAGCGGTACACGAGTTCGCCCACGAGGGGCTACACGGGACGCCCGTGGACCGAATTGCGCGCCGCGTGGGTGTCGCCCAGCCGTACGTGTTCAGCCTCTTCGGCTCCAAGAAGGAGCTGTTTCTGGCGGCGGTCGAGCGCGACTTCCAGCTCGTGGCGGAGACGTTCACGCGGGCGGCGGCCGACTTCGACCCGAGCATGGTTCGCGAGGGCGGCGACGTCCTCCACGTGATGGGGTCCTCCTACGTCGAGCTGCTGCGCTCTGACCGCGACTACCTGATGCTGCAGCACCAGGCTTACGCCGCCTGCGACGACCCCGAGATCTCCGAGCGCGTGCGTGGGCTCTATGCGGGCCTCGTGGCCCACGTCGAGCGGCTCGCCGTCGACGCCACGCAGCGACATGGCCAGCCCGCACCGACATCCGAACGCATCGATGAGTTCTTCCGCTATGGGATGTGGATGAACGTGGCCGCTGCGATGGGAGTCGAGGACCTCTCGGCGGGCTGCGAGTGGGTACGGGCGGAAGTCAATAGGTAGGACGGGCCGGCTCATGAGCCGGCCCGCGGCCGGGCGCATGCGCCCGGCCGGCCCCGCGGGGCGGCTACATGGTCTGTACGAGGTCTCGCTCGGGCGCGATCCGCCAGCGACGCGCGACCTGCTTGAGCCGCTCATCGAGGGGCCAGCGGTCCGGGCGCAGCTCTCCGGAATGGCCGGGGTTTGCGCCCTTGAGCGCCATGCAGCCGGTGTTGTCGCCGAGCGCGCGGATCTCATCGAGCTCCTCGGCCGAAAGCCGGAGCGCCGCGGGCAGCGCGGCGAGCTCCTCACGCTTGTCTTCGACGGGCCTCGCCCGGGGACCGCTTTCCTGGATCAGCGTGGGCGCGGCGCACGCGACCGCCTCGTGCGCCAGGTTCCACTGGCACGCCAGCTGGAGCAGCGTCAGACCCGCGCGGCGTGCGATCGGTCGCATCCGCTCCGTGCGGCTCAGCCCCTCCCCAACCCATCCTCGCGGACGGAAGCCGCGGTGGTCGCCGGGCGCGAAGCTGTGATCGGGCTCGAGATCGTCGAACAACAGGCCGCCGTAGTCGACCACGCGGGTGATGAGCTTTATATCCGCGCGCTCGGCCGCGTCGAGACACAGCTCCCCGGGCCAAGGCTCGAGCGGCCCGAGAATGATCATGGCCCAGTCGAGCAGCGCGCCGAAGCGCTCGAAGCAGTCGATCAGGTCGAGCGTGAAGCCGTTCGCCGGGCCCGGGGCGACCCCGATCATGCGCGCGAGCCCGTCGTCGCGCAGCGCCGCCATTCCCTGCCAGACGGCGTCACTTGTGTAGCCAACGCGATCGGGGTTATGGAGCAGGAGCAGGTCGAAGTGGTCGAGACCACAGCGCTCCAGACTGCGCTCGGTTGCCATGCGCAGGTAGTCGGCGTAGTCGCTCTCGCCCCGCAAGGCGGAATCGGTAAAGCGGGGGAAGCCCTTGGCGCCGTCGCGGCGGCCCGCGTAGAAGTCATGGCCCACCGCGCCGACGGCACAGAACTCGTCCCGGACGCGGCCAGCGAGCGCGCGACCGAGCATTCGGTCGGCCTCGCCGGCGCCGTAGACGTCGGCCGTGATCACGGTGCGGATGCGCTCGTCGGGCGCGAAGAGGGCGCACAGCCGCTCAGCGTCGAGCGCCTCGCCGAAGTGCATGAACCGCCCTCCGCTCCAGGTGCCGACCGCGGTGGGCCCCGGATCGATCGGCTGACGCGCGGACATCAGAGTGCGAGTTTAGGGCTTGCCATGGGGCCGCCGGGGAGCCATGGTCCCCATTGCGAGGCCTCGCGGGCCCTACCCGTCGCCTACCCCCGCTGCCGCCACCAACGCCGGCTGATCAGGTCGCAGAAGACGACCTCGTTGCGCCCACTGCTCGTGACGATCTCCCAGTAGCGCCGGCGCAGGGGCCGATCGGTCCACCAGCGGTCCTCCACCAGCCAGGACTCCCGTATCGCCTCGACCGTCCGCCCATCGACCACCCGCGGGAGATCATCGGCCCCCGCGAGAACCGCGATGCGACGGGGGACAAAGAGGCGGCGAGGGCTGGTCACGCTCACTCGAACGGCGTCAGCAGCGCGCGGCGCTCGGGGAAGCGGGACTCGGGATCGACCTCGAGCACGCGCAGGGCGGCGTCGGGGCCGGCCGTCGCGCGCGCCTGGCTGATCGCTTCCCGCAAGCGCGCCATTCGCGCCGCGGCAGGATCCTCCAGCAGCGGCCGCTGGTCGCCCGCCGGGGGCCCAAAGCGCTCGACGGCCAGCCGGAGCGCTTCCGCCGGGGCCGGCATCGATTGAAGGCGCGGGGCCAGCGCCAGCCTCATGCGCGCGGGGTCGACAAGCGCCTCGCGGAAGCTGACCCGCTGACGCCAGCCGCCGCCATGTTCGACCAGCACCGCCGAGAGCACGACGGAGCGCACCGTCCTGCCCCGCCGCTCGGGACGCGCGAGCAGGCGGTCGATCAGGAGCTCGAGCGCATGCTCGAGCGTGGGTCCGGTCGCGGCCTCGGGCAGTTCCAGCGACTCGCGCACGAACTCGCTCGCCGGCCGGGGCCGGAGCCCGACATCCACTCCACTGGCCAGCTCGTGGGCCAGCAGGCCCACGCGGCCGAAGCGATCCGCGAGCATCGCCGCGGGAAGCGCGTGAAGCTCACCGAGCGTCGCGATCCCGAGTCGCTCGAGCGTGTCGGGCACATCGGCCAGGCCGGGCTGGGCGCGCAACAGCTTCACCGACATCGGCGCGAGGAAGGCGCGCGCCCGCTCGCGATCCGCAGCCGGCGTGGCGCCGCCGGCGACTACCAACGGCCGGCGGGCCCTGGCGCGCGTCGCCGCGACCACCGCGGCGAACCGCGAGGGCGCCACCCCATAGCGGGCCGGGGTGTGCAGCGCCCTGCGCGCGGCCGCCAGCACGCCGTCGATCCCGCCGTGGAGCCGCACCAGCCCTCGGGCCTCGAAGCACTGAAGCCCCGGTCGTTCGGGCTCCACCTCGGCTCCGATCGACTCCATGCGGACCAACAGCCGCTCCCAAATATCCGCCACACCCACAGGATCGGGCGGGACCAGCATCAACCGCGGGCATCTGGCAAGCGCCTCACCCATCCCCATGCCCGGATGGATGCCGAACGCCTCTGCCGAGAGCGACACCTGGCCCACCTGCTGCACCGCGCCTGGCTCGGGTGCGAGCGCCACGGGTTCCTTCAACAGCCCGGCCCTCTCACCCATGGCGACGTTCAGTTCAAATCGGGGAAGGAGGACGCACACAATCATGCGAACGCATGTTCGCATGATTCACGGACGTGTGCGCCTGAGCGCGGCGCTGACCGGCGCTAGTGCGCGGATGAGGCCTCGGCCGTCACCGGGTCCTCGTCCGCTCGCCATCCGCGGACGGTCGAGCGCAGTGACAGATAGCCGACGATCCCGGGCAAGGTCGGCAACCAGAAAGAGATCGCGCGATAGGCCAGGACCCCGACGAGAGCCCGATCGGCGGGTAGCCCGAAGGCCACGAAGGCACCGATCATGCCGCCCTCGACGCCGCCGATCCCACCCGGCAGCGGCAGGAGGCTCCCCAGCGTGCCGAGGAAGTACCCCATGATCAGAACCGCCACGGGAAGGTCGCTTCCGAACGCCTTCAGCGAGATGCCGAGCACGGCGATGTCGAATCCCCAGTAGGCGACGGCCCCGAGCAGACCGAGACGGCGCTCGCGCACCAGGTCCATTGCAGTCCGGACCCCGGACCCCAACGTGGCGGGGGCGGTCGCCAGGCGAGCCGCGAGGCGCCCGGCCCATCCCGAACGCCGCGCCATCGCGCCGAGGCGGCGCTCGAAATCTCCCGGGACGAGCGCCATGCTCGCGACCAGGCCGATCGCGGCGACGCTGAGAACGGCTGGCAAGAGCGTGAGCGCGACCGAGCCTCCGCCCGCGAAGACGCCGATCGCCAGCCCAAAGCCGCAAACCGCAAGCGCGCCGAGGTAGACCGAATACTGGAGCGCGTAGCTCGCGACCATGCGACAGGCGATCGTGCGCCCCGACATGCCCGCCGTGCGCAGTGCCCAGGCCGTGACCGCCACGCCCCCCGCGCCAGCCGCCGCGAGCAGGCGGATGGCGGCGATTCCCGCCAGTGGGATCTCGATGCTTGCGCGCCAGTTGATGCGCGGCATGTCGCGGCCGAAGACCGTGTTGAACAGCACCGCATAGCCGGCGACTGAGAACAGCTCGAGCGCTGCGCCGAGCGCCAGCCAGATTGGATCTCCGTGCTTGAGCTCGCCCCAGGTGCGGTTCAGGCCGGCAAGCTTGGGGACAAGGAAATAGAGGCCGACCACCATCAGGGCGATGAACAACCCACCGATGATGAGCCGGCGGCGGGTCAGGACGCTGGTGGGCTCGCTGTCGCGATCGTCGGCTTGAGGGGCCGACGGCGGGTGGTGCGCTTCAGTCCCTACCGGAGAGGCAGGGGACTCGGAGACTGTCGAGTGAGGCTCTCTCGATCGCACGCGGCCCGCTCCCCCCGATCCGCTGCTCAGTGCCGCCTGAAGCGACGGCTGCTCAAGATCACGCGGGTCACCGCCCAGCCAAACGAAAGTCGGGTGTCTCTGACATGTCTACCTCCGAAGCGCACGGTGTTTGCCGGCCGCACTATTCAGGCTACCCAACCGACCGCTGCGCGAGCGAATCGCCCGCAGCGGGAAGTTGTGAGCTTGGGGTGGCGAACGCGGCGAAGCCTAGCCACGGCGTAGATGGCTCGCTGCGATCGTGTTGGCGGTTGATTAGGGAACGCAAGCTGTCGTTCGCAAAGGCTGGATTCCGTTCAAACTGCCGAATACATTTGCGCGAGCACACCATCCATACAGGAGGAGGACAGGTGCACAAAAACATGAGAAAGGTCGCTGCGGCAGGAGCCGCGGTGATCCTGGCTCTAGCCGCCGCGGCGTGCGGAAGCTCGTCGCCAAGCAGCGCGTCGGGCGGCGGGGCCAAAAACGGCGGCACGATCACGATCGCCGCGGGTACGCCACCGCTGTCGGCCGACCAGGGTCTCGACTTCACGACCCAGGGCACCGAGCTGTACTCGGTCGTCACCACCCCCCTAATGACGTTCAAGCGCGGCGTGCAGGGCGTGGCTGGCACCAAGATTCTGCCGGGACTCGCCAAGGGCATGCCGACCGTCTCCAACGGCGGTCTGACATACACCTGGTATCTGCGCAAGGGGCTCAAGTACTCGAACGGGCAACCGGTCCTGGCGAGCGATGAGACCCACGCGCTCGAGCGAGACCTGGTGATCCCGTGGCAGGCGGCGTCGTTCATCAGCGCCAACATCAAGGGCGCGGCGGCCTACGCCACCCACAAGGCCCACACGATCTCCGGGATCACGACCAACAACTCGACGGGCATGATCAAGGTGACGCTCATGCATCCGTTCGCGCCAATCGTCGACATCTTCGCGCTGGCCGGCACTGCGCCGGTGCCCGCGGACACGCCGATGAAGAACCTGGCCGCGACCGGCACGATCGGCGTCGGTCCCTACAAGTGGGGCTCGATCTCGCCCGGTCACACCTACACGCTGGTCAAGAACACCAAGTACAGCACCAGCATGGCGCCGAATGTGCCTGCGGGCCACGCGGACAAGATCGTCTATAACGTCAACTCCAACGTGCTGGCGGACGCCGAGGACGTCCTCAACAACTCGGCTGACGTGTTCGACCCCGGCGACACGCTGCCGCCGTCGATCCTCGGCCAGATCCAGTCAAAGGCGGCGAGTCGCTATGCGGCGGTTCCGACCAACTCCACGTTCTACTTCTGGATGGCGGTCAACAAGCCGCCGTTCAACAACATGGACGCCCGCAAGGCCGTCCTGGCGGCGCTCGACCTGCGGGCACTGTCAAGGCTCGACTCCGGCTTCCTGAAGGAGGACTGCCACCTGATCCCGTTCGGGATCGAAGGTCACACATCCGATCCGGCCTCGACATGTAAGGCGGCGACAGGCCACGCGGCCGACGCCGCGCCGAACATGACGCTCGCCAAGAGCCTGATGGCGAAGTCGGGTATGAAGGGCAAGTCGGTGGTGGTCTGGGGCGAGTCGCGCAGCCCGCGCCTGCAGTACGTGGACTACTTCACCCACGTGCTGAACACGCTCGGGTTCCACGCGACGGAGAAGATCATCAACTCCGGCGTGTACTTCACCACGATCGGGGCGCCCAGCACGAAGCCGACGGCCGGCTTCGGCGACTGGGTGCAGGACTTCCCCAACCCGTGGGACTTCATGCAGCTGTTCACCTGCACCGCAGGCTCGTCGCTCAACTACGGCTACGTATGCGACAAGCACTACGACTCAACGGTGAACTCGCTCGACACGAAGGATCCGTCGACCGTCGCCAGCCAGTGGGAGGCGCTCGACCAGTACGCCGTCAACAAGGGCTACTACGCCGCGTATGGACATGAGGAGTTTCCGAAGTTCTATTCGACTCGCCTCTCGTTCCCGACGGGCGTTATGTCGGTCGAGTACCAGACCGACCTGACCAGCCTGGCGCTGAAGAAGTAAGCAATACCGGCAATTGGGGGGCGTCCACCAAGCGGCGCCCCCCATCTGTCCGGCCTCTCAGACGAAAGTCTCAAACACCGGCCCCCTTGACTTCCCAGTGGCGGTAAGCTCCGCATCGACGCATGGCACTTGACGTTCCACGCTTTCGCCGCGGCAACGGTCGCACTTCCACGGAGGACCCGGCCGCCGCCCAAACAGGCGAAGACCCCGCTGTCGAGCAGCTGCCGCAGCCCGGGGCGGTAGGCGGGCGGCCCGAGCTAGCGCCCGGCGGGCCGCCGCCGAGCGAGCCGGAGGAGGCGCCGACCGTCGGCGTCGGCCCCTACCGGTTGGCCTGGCGCCGGCTGCGGCGCAACAAGCTCGCGCTGGTCTTTCTGGGGCTCTTCGCCCTGGTGGTGATCGTGTGCATCCTGGCGCCGGTCTACTCACATGACATCGCCAAGATCGGTCCGAACACTCCGAATGTGACTGGGACCGTAAACGGCAAACAGGTCGTCACCCCACAAGGCCTTCCGATCGGGCCCCAGTTCGGCGCCCACTACCTGTTCGGCGCCGACAGCGAGGGCCGTGACCTGGCAGTGCGGCTGCTCTACGGCGGGCGCACCTCGCTCATCATCGGCGGGATCGCGACCGTGATCATCCTCGTCGTGGGGACGCTGGTGGGGCTGCTGTCCGGTTACTTCCGCGGGATCGTCGACATGGTGCTCCGCCCGCTGATGGAGCTGATCTGGTCCTTCCCGCCGGTGATCCTGGGCGTGGCGGTAGGGACCGCGCTGGCGCTCGGCGGGATCGGGCCGATCAAGGGCAATTCGATCTTCATCCCCGCGTTCATCATCGGAGTGATCTACATCCCGTACCTAGGCAAGCCGATCCGCGGCGAGGTCCTGCGCCTGCGCGAGATGGACTTCGTCGACGCCGCCCGCGTCCAGGGTATGGGGCCGTGGCGGATCATGCTGTCCGAGATCCTGCCCAACGCCGTCTCCACGATCATCGTGTTCGCGCCGATGATGCTCGCCAATGCGATCCTGCTCGAGGCCTACCTCTCGTTCCTGGGGGCGGGCGTGCAGCCGCCCAACGCGTCCTGGGGCTCGTTGATCTCCGACGGCATCAACTACATCGAGACCACTCCCACTTTCGCTCTGATCCCGGGAGCGATGCTGGTGCTGGCGACGCTCAGCATCAACATGTTCGGCGACGGACTGCGTGACGCGCTCGACCCACGCGCGCAGGTGAAGATCCAGACCGGATGACCCGCTTCGTCGTCCGGCGCCTGATGTCCGCGGTGGCGCTGCTGTTCGCCACCTCGGTGGTGGTGTTCGGGATCTTCGAGATCATCCCCAGCTACAACCCGGCGCGGGCGATCGCGGGGCGCAACGCGAACGCCACCACGGTGGCCACGGTGGCGCGCAAGTTCGGGTTCGACAAGCCCTTCTACGACCAATACGTCAACACGATGAGGCTGGTCTTCACCGGCCAGATCATCGACTACCAGGACGATCTGAACGTCGTCCAGCAGTTCAGAGACAAGTTTCCGGTCACCCTCTCGCTGGTGATACCGGCTGGCATCATCTGGCTGCTGGCGGCGGTCGCGCTCGGGTCCGTAGGGGCGCTGAAGGCGGGCAAGTTAGCCGACAGAGGCCTGATGATATTCGCGGTCGTGGGGGTCTCGATCCCCATCTTCCTGCTGGCCGCGGTGCTGCTCTACCTGCTCGCGTTCAAGACCTCGATCTTCCCCAACGGCGGCTACGCAGGCCTCTCTCCGAACCCCTTGCAGTGGTTCTACCACCTGATCCTGCCGTGGTTCTCGATCGCGCTCTTGTCGATCGGCTTCTACTCGCGCGTGCTGCGCTCGAACCTGCTCGACATGGTCAACGAGGACTTCGTGCGCACCGCCAAGGCAAAGGGTCTCTCCCGCCGGCGGGTGTTCACCCGGCACGTGCTGCGCAACTCGATGATGCCGATTCTCACGATGTTCGGGCTGGACTTCGCCACCCTGCTCGGCGGCGGCGCGCTGGTCACCGAGCTGGTCTTCAACCTCCCTGGGATCGGCCAGTACGAGGCCCAGGCGATCCAGAACCTCGACGTGCCGCCGATCCTGGTCGGGGCCTTGTTCACCGCCTTCTTCGTGGTCCTGTTCGGCGCCTTCGCGGACATTCTGTACGCGATGCTCGACCCGCGCATCAGGCTGAGCGCCTGATGGCCGACCGCCTGCTCGAAGTCGAGGGTCTCCAGGTCTCGTTCGCGACGGAGGACGGCATCGTGCGCGCCGTCGACGGCGTCTCCTTCACGCTCGACCGGGGCGAGGTGGTGGCGATCGTGGGCGAGTCCGGCTCGGGCAAGTCCGTGACCTCGATGACACTGATGGGCCTTACTCGCTCGGTCAACGCGCACTTCGGCGGCTCGGCCAAGCTCAACGGCAAGGAGCTCTTGACGGCCAGCGAGGACGACCTCGAGCACATTCGCGGCGCTGAGATCGCGATGATCTTCCAGGACCCGATCTCGTCACTCAGCCCCGTCGTGAGGATTGGCGACCAGATCGTGGAGCAGATCCGCGCCCACGACAGGAAGATCTCCAAGGCGGAGGCGCTCGACCGGGCGGTCGAGTTGATGGAGCGCGTAGGTATCCCGAATGCGCGCGGACGGGCGCGCAACTTCCCGCATGAGTTCTCGGGCGGGATGCGCCAGCGGGCGATGATCGCGATGGCCCTGTCGTTGTCCCCCGCCGTGCTGATCGCCGACGAGCCCACCACGGCCCTCGACGTCACGATCCAGGCACAGATTCTCAACGAGGTCAAGGAACTGCGGGAGCACTCGGACAGCGGCATCATCTTCGTGACGCACGATCTTGGCGTGGTGGCCGACATCGCCGACCGCGTGATCGTCATGTATGCGGGCCGCGTGGTCGAGCAGGGGACGCTCGACGAGATCTTCTACGACCCTCAGCACCCGTACACGTGGGGCCTGCTCGGCTCGGTCACGCGCATGGATCGCGATCCTCCCAAACGCCTCCCCTCGATCCCCGGGCTGCCGCCCTCGCTGCTCAATCCGCCGAAGGGGTGCCACTTTCGGCCTCGCTGCCCGCACGAGTTCGCGCACTGCACGGAGGTCCCCCCGCTGGAGGCCCGGGTATCGGGGGTCCCCGGCCACCTCGACCGCTGCTGGCTCGAGCTCGAGGACAAGCGCAGCCGCCGCGAGGTCGAAGGACGGATCGGGCTGGTGAGGGGCGCGGGCGGTGAGGTCAAGGTATGAGCGACGACACGGCCCAGGGCGACACGACGCGGGACGAGGCCAGCCGCGAGGAAGAAGCCCTGCGCGAGGCGGAGCGCGCGCTGGCGGGCACCGGCAACCTACTGCTCGAGGCCGAGCACGTGCAGCTCTACTTCCCGGTGAAGACGGGGGTGGTGATCGACCGCACGATCGGCAACGTGCACGCGGTCGACGACTGCTCAGTGGGTTTGCGCGAGGGCGAGACGCTCGGGGTGGTGGGCGAATCGGGGTGCGGCAAGAGCACGTTTGCCCGCTGCATGGTCCGCCTGCTCGAGCCGACCGCAGGCACACTTCGCTTCCGGGGCAACGACATCACGCACCTCGGGCGCCGCAAGCTTGAGCTGCTGCGCCGCGAGGCGCAGCTGGTGTTCCAGGATCCCGTCTCCTCGCTCAATCCGCGCAAGCGCGTGGGACAGATCGTGGGCACCCCGATCAAGCTGCACGGGATCAAGACCGGCTCAGACGGAGTGGAGGGCCGCGTGCGCGATCTGCTCGGCCGCGTGGGACTCAACCCCGAGCACATCAACCGCTTCCCGCACGAGTTCTCCGGAGGGCAGCGACAGCGAATCGGGGTGGCGCGCGCGCTGGCGGTCGACCCGCGGCTGATCGTGCTGGATGAGCCGGTCTCGGCGCTGGATGTATCGATCCAGGCCCAGGTCATCAACCTGCTCGACGACCTCCAGGACGACTTCGGCCTTTCCTATGTCTTCATCGCTCACGACCTTTCGGTCGTCCGCCACGTGTCCGACCGGATCGCGGTCATGTACCTGGGCAAGATCGTCGAGCTCTCGCCGGCCGAGGAGCTCTACACCAAGCCGATCCATCCGTACACCGAGGCGCTGCTTGCGGCGATCCCGCTTCCCGACCCGGAGGAGAACCGCGCCCGCGAGCGCGTCGTGGTGGGCGGCGAGCCGCCCAACCCGATTGACCCGCCGACGGGCTGCCGGTTCCACACCCGTTGCCCGCACGCCACCGATGTGTGCAGGGAGGTCGAGCCGCCGCTGGCCGAATACCCCGGCGGCCATCTCGCCGCCTGCCATCACCCGCAGAATCTTGTGGCGGACGACCTCGAGAAGGTCGGCCGCTCGCCGCTCTCGCCGCTCAGCTCAGCCGGCCTCCTGCCCAACGGCAAGGAGGCGCCAGTTCCCGACGCCGAGCTCAATGGCAACGCAACCGGGCTGCGCGCGCGGCTCAAGCGCATCGCGCCCGGATAGTCCTCCTTAGCCGAGGCCGGCAGTGCCGCTCGCAGCGCCCCCAGATGAGCCGCTCGGCCTGCTGCTGCTGCCGAGCAAGCTCGAGCATTTCGAACGCCGGCAGCATGCCCGCGGACTGCTCCAGATCCCGCGCGTCGTGGCGCTCGAGCCGGGGCGCATGCGCACGCCAAGACTCCTCCGTGATGCGGCCCCTCTGCGCCAGGCCAGGCGCCTGAGTCTCCCGGGCGTCCCGCGGCTGGTGGTGCTCTACCACCCGCTCCAATACCCGCTTGCGCGCGCGCTGCGTTCGCGCTACGAGCAGCCGCTGGCGACCCGTCGCCTCTTCAAAGTGGCGCCCGCGGAACCCGGCTTATCTCCCACCGGCGTGCACGTCGAGGTGTGGTACTTCCGCCCCGACCCGCACTCGCTCGCCGAAGAGCGCGGCTATCCCCGCGAGGACCTGCTCGAACTCGACGGGCTGGCGATGGAGCGCGCAGACCGAACCGTTCACGAGGGCACCGACGAGGTGCTCCAAGCGCAGACCGCGTCCCTGCGCGACCGGCTCCAGCAGCTTGGGGTCATCAGTCAGCGGCCGTTCGTGCCCGGCGCCAGGATCGGCCGCAGGTAAGGCCGCTTCCCTGCGGCGTAAGGGCCTTATACGCCGAACAGGCTCCTTCCTCCCGATGTAAGGGAGCTGCTCTCAGTCCATCCTGGATGTCGTGGCAACAACCCAAAACGACAGGAGCCCACAATGCATCCCATCATCGCAGCCGCCCTCGCAGACTCACGACGCGCAGAGCTGGAATACGAGGCACAGCGACTCTCGCATCATGGAACATACTTTCGCCATGCACGCAAGGCTCACATCAAGCCGCTTCGTGGGTCGCGTCTCAGAGTTGGCCGAACTCGAGCTCGCGCTGCGTGAGGTCCGAGACGGCCGGCCGCGCATCGTCCTCCTGGGAGGAGAGTCCGGCATCGGCAAGACGCGGCTCGTATCCGAGTTGGTGCGCCGCGTGCAGGAACCAGACACGATCGACCCCACGCTGGTGCTGCGGGGCGAGGCGGTGGAGCAGCGCGAAGGAGAGCTTCCCTATGCGCCGGTGCTGAGCGCGCTAAGGCCCCTGGCCCGAGACCGCCACCCGGCGCTCGATCAGCTGAGCGCCACCAGCTGCGCGGAGCTCGCCACGCTGCTGCCGGCGCTGGCGCGAGGTGAGCCCTCCGCGACCGGCGACGGGGGAGAGCCGCGCAGCCAGCTGCGGCTGTTTGAGGCGCTGCTCGAGCTGCTCGACCTAATCGTCGCCGAGACCCCCGTGGTCTTCCTGCTCGAGGACATGCACTGGGCCGACCGCTCCACGCGGGCGCTTGCCGCGCACCTGGCGCGCAACCTCCGCACCGAGCGCGTCCTGCTGGCACTCACCTATCGCACGGACGAGCTCCACCGCCGCCACCCCCTCAGACCTCTGCTGGCCGAGCTCGAGCGGCTCGAGTGCACACGCCGGATCGAGCTCGGGCGCTTTGACCGCCACGAGCTGAGCGAGGTGCTGGCCGACATCCTCGGCAAGCAGCCCGACGCGCAGCTGCTCGAGCGCGTATTCGACCGCAGCGAGGGCAACCCGCTCTACACCGAGGAGCTGCTCGCTGCCGGCCTCGACGGGCGCGGGGCCACGCCGCAGACATTGCGCGACGCCTTCATGCTGCGGATCGAGCGCCTCCCCGAACCCACCCAGCGGGTGGTCCGCACAATCGCGATCGCCCGGCGCATGGACGAGGACACGATCGCCGCGATCACCGGCATGGAGCGCGACGAGCTCAATGCGGCCCTGCGCGAGGCCGTCTCCGCCCAGGTGCTGCTCACCGACGACGAGGATCGCTTCGTCTTCCGCCACGCGCTGCTGGCGGAGGCGCTCTACGAGGACCTGCTCCCCGGAGAGCGCGCCGAGCTCCACCTCAGTCTGGCCCGTACGCTCGGGGCCGAAACCGCCTCGGGCCGCGACGCCGAGGCCGAGCTGACGGCCCGGATCGCCTATCACTATGCCGCGGCCGGCGACCAGCCAGCGGCCCTTGAGGCGATGGTCAAGGCCGCGCGCGCAGCCGGCCGCGTGCATGCCTACGGCGAGAAGGCCGACCTGTCCGAACGCGCGCTCGAGCTGTGGCCGCGTGTGAGCGGCCCCGAGAGGCTGACGCAGCTCGACCATGTCGAGCTGATCTCGATGGCGGCCGGCGCCCACTCGCTGAGCGGCGATCTCGGCCGTACCGAGGTGCTCTTGCAGGAGGGCCTGCGGGAGCTCGAGCCCGAGAAGGACTCCCGCCGGTACTCGGAATTGCTCGGGCGCTTGGCACGGACCCAGTGGAACCTCAACCGCGGCCCCGAGGGCGTCGAGACAGCCGAACGCGCGCTCTCGCTGCTACCCGACGGCGACCCCAGCCGCGAGCGAGCTGCGCTCCTCTCTTGGCTCGCACGAACCCGGTTCCTACGCGGCCGCTTCCGGGAGGCGGTGCGCGACGCCGATGAGGCCCGCTCGGCCGCGGTCGCCCTCGACGACGAATCGACCGAGGTCGAAGCGCTCAACACGCTGGGCATGGCCAACATCGCGCTGGGGGAGGTCGATGAGGGGGTCGCTCAGCTGCACCGGGCAATCGAGCTCGCGCGCCGCGCTGAGGATCTGGAGAACCTCGGCTACGCGTATTCCAACCTCGCGGACATGCTGGGAATAGCCGGACACACCGAGAAGGCGCTCGCGACCGCCCGGGAGGGCCTCGCCGCGGTTCCCAGGCGCCTGCGCGACCTGCACGATTGGCTCAGGCTGGTGGTCTCCGAGTTCGCCTTCGAGTTAGGGGACTGGCGCACTGCGCGCGAGGAGCTCAACCCACTGCCCTCGCGCCCGAACGCTCGGCTGCAACTCTCCCGCCTGCTGCGCGGCGCCGACCTGGCCCTGGGCGAGGGCGACGAGGACGGCGCCCGGCGAGCCCTGGATGAAGCGGAGCCGCTCGTCGCGGCCTCTTCGGAGCCGCAATGGATCGCCGCCTTCGGCGCCCTGCATGCCGAGCTCAGCCGCCGCGAGCGCGACCTCGAGCGAGCCCGCGCGGCGGTCGCGGACGCGCTCGACCGGATCGAGCTGTGCACCGACGACGTGATGCGCGTGGCGCGCGTGACCGCGCTCGGACTCGTGGTCGAGGCCGACATGGCGCAGCGGGCCCGCGACCTGCGCGAGCAGGGCCAGGAGAAGGACGCGCTGACCCGGGCCCGGATCCACATGGAGCGGCTCGAGGCGGTCGCGGAGGCCGGCGGTCCGGTCGAGCGCGCCTGGCTGACCTCAGGCATCGCCGAGTACGCCCGGGCCAACGGACGCTACGAGCCGGAGAAGTGGACGGCGGCGGCGCATGCGTGGGATCGCCTGCACCGTCCTTACCGAGCGGCATTGGCCCGCCTGCGCGCGGCCGAGGCACACGTCGAGCACGGCGATCGCGCCGCCGCGGCCGAGTTGGTGCAACAGGGCCTCGGGGTATCGCGGGCGCTCGGCTCAAACTGGCTCGTGACCGAGCTGATCGGGCTCTCAGGGCGGGCACGCCTGGACCTTTCCGGCGATGGCTTCCCGCCCGCGGCTGCCGACGGGGCGGACGGGACCGACGCAGGTCCCGCCGGCGGGGACGAGGACGCCTTCGGCCTCACTCCGCGCGAGCGCCAGGTGCTCGCGCTGCTGGCGGAGGGCGCCACCAACCGCCAGATCGGCAACGCCCTGTACATGGCCGAGAAGACGGCCAGCGTCCACGTCTCGCGGATCCTCTCCAAGCTCGGCGTGCGCACGCGCACCCAGGCGGCCGCGGTCGCCCACCGTCAGCGCCTGGACTAGCTGTTCGGGCCGGCGCACATGTGCGCCGGCCGACCTAAGACGACCCTGCCGCCGCCTCCACCAGCGGCAGAGTTCGCGGCGGCACCTGCCGCGAAAGCACGATATAGCTCGTGCAGCGCTCGATCGCGGGCGTCGCGAGCAGCTCATTGATGAGTTGCTGGAGATGCTCGGTGTCGCGCGCGACGACGCGACAGATCAGGTCGTGGGGGCCGCTCACGCCGTCGGCCTCGAGCACTTCGGGGATCGCCTCCATCACCGCCACAGCCTCCCCCAGGCGCCCTTGCGCCAGCTCGATCAGCACGAAGGCACCGATCGTGTAGCCGAGCGCTTGGGGGTCGACCTCGGGGCCATGGCCGGTGATCACCCCGCCCGTTTCGAGCTTCTGCAGCCTGGCCTGCACCGTCCCGCGCGCGACGCCAAGCTGGCGCGCCACCTCGAGCAGCCCCACACGCGGGTTGCGCCGCAGGGTCGAGACGAGGCGAGCGTCCAGCTGGTCAAAGCGAATGGGCAACTTGTACAGGATCGTACCGCCTTGAGTACGCGAGAAGGACAATTTGGCAGCCCGATCTGTGCAGAGTTGCACCGCCCTGCCGGAAGTGCTACACGCTCATGACAAGGATGTACGAGGAAGCGCAGCTCTACTCGCCGGTGACCACGGATGAACACGGTGAGGTCACCGTTCATCTCGCCCATGATCACCCGGGCGCCAACGATCCGGTGTACCGCGCGCGGCGCAGCGAGATCGCCGCCGCCGCCCTGGCCTGGCGCCCCGGCGAGCCGGCGCCGACGATCTCCTACACCGAGGACGAGCAGAACGTCTGGCGCACCGTGTGCCGCGAGCTGGAGCGCAAGCACGAGCGCTACGCCGTGCGCGAGTTCCTCGAGGGCAAAGCGCGCGTGGGCCTGCCCACAACCCATGTTCCGTCCCTGGACGAAGTCTCGTCTCGCCTGGAGCCCGTGAGCGGGTGGCGCTATCTCCCCGCCGCGGGGCTGGTGCCGCTCGAGCAGTTCTACGGCTCGCTGGCCGACCAGCGCTTCTACTCGACCCAGTACGTACGTCATCCCGCGGTGCCGCTATACACGCCTGAGCCGGACATCATCCACGAGGTCTTCGGCCACGGCCACCTACTGGCGACCCCCACCTTCGGGGAGCTGCACCGGCGGGCCGGAGTCGCCAGCCGCCGTTTGAAGGAGAAGGAAAACATCCTCTTCCTCTCGAAGGTGTTTTGGTTCTCGCTCGAGTTCGGCTCGGTCATCGAAGACGGGGAGCTCCGCGCCTACGGGGCCGGCATCCTCTCCAGCTACGGGGAGATCGAGGAGTTCAGAGCAATGGATCACCGGCCGCTTGACCTCGTCGAGATGGGTAGCGCGGACTACGACATCACCGCGTACCAGCCGGTGCTGTACCGAGCAGAGTCGATCCAGGAGGTCATTGAAGTGGTTGGCGGCTTCTTCGAGCAGGCGACTGACGAATACATCGAGGGGCTGCGCTCCGGGGTGCCGGCGGTGACCCGGTGACCGCGCTGGCATCCGGCCGCCCCCTCTCCAGCGGCTACCACGAGATCAAGCTTCAGGAGGGCAAGCGCTCGGGGTTGACGATGGCCATCGCCGTGCATCGGACCGTGGATGGCCGCTCGCTCGGCGGCCTGCGCTTCGAGCCCTACGCCTCCGCAGACGATGCCCTGCTCGACGTCAAGCGGCTCGCGCGCGCGATGACCTTCAAGGCCGCCGTCGCCGGCCTACGGCTTGGTGGCGGCAAGGGCGTGATCGCGGCCGCGCCGGACTCGCCACCCGACGCCTATCACCGCCGCCTGGCGCTGCGCGACTTCGCCGAGCTCGTGGATTCCTTCGGCGGCCAGTACATCACCGCCCAGGACGCCGGCACCTCCGAAGACGACATCGCCTACTTGGCGCGCTTCACCGACCACGTCGTGGGGCATCCTCGCGCCCAGGGCGGCTCGGGTGATCCCAGTCCCTACACGGCCCACGGGGTCGACATCGCGATTCGGGCCTCGTTGCGTGGAGCGCTCGAGGGCCGGCACGTGATCGTGGTGGGGCTTGGCCATGTCGGCTCAAAGCTTGCGTTCCACCTGCGTGAGGCGGGCGCCAGGCTCACCGTCTCGGACGTCGACCCCGGCAAGCGCAGGCTGGCCGAGCGTCTCGACGCACGCTGGCTCGAGCCGCATCAGGCGATGACCGCGGAGGGGGACGTGCTCGCCCCCTGCGCGCTCGGAGGCGTGCTCGACGAGGACACGGTCGCGAACCTGCGCGTTTCCGTGGTCGCGGGCGCGGCCAACAACCAGCTTGCCTCGGATGCCGCGGCGGACGCGCTGCGCAAGCGCGGCATCGTGTGGGCGCCGGACTTCGTCGTCAACGCCGGCGGCCTGATCGCTGTCGCCGACGAGCTCCACGGCTTCGACTCCGAGCGCGTGGAGCATTCAATCGAGCGGATCGGTGACACGCTCGAGGAGATCTATGCCCGTGCCGCCGCGGCGGGCACCAACACACTGATCGCCGCCCAAGAGCTGGCGACCGAGCGCTCGGGAGGGCTTGATGACAACGACCAGTGAAACCGCCACCACCCCGCAGGTCGATGACTTCATGCCGCTGCACGGCATCGATCACGTCGAGCTGTGGGTCGGCAACGCCGCGCAGGCGAGCTTCTACTTCCAGGAGGCCTTCGGGTTCGCCGAGGTCGCTTACAGCGGCCTCGAGACCGGCGTGCGCGACCGCGTCTCGCGCGTGCTCAAGCAGGGCGAGATCCTGCTCGTGCTGACGGGCACGCTCCACTCGGGCTCCGACGTCGCCCGCCATCACGAGAAGCACGGCGACGGCGTCAAGGTGATCGCGCTGACGGTCCCGGACGTGGACCATGCGTACCGGGAGGCCGTCGAGCGCGGGGCCACCGGCCTGGCGGAGCCTCACGACTCCAGCGATGAGCACGGCCGCGTACGCATCGCCGATGTCGCCGCCTACGGCGAGACCGTGCACCGCTTCGTCGACCGCTCGGCCTACGAAGGACCGTTTTTGCCCGGGTTCGCGCCCGCCGAGCGCGACAGCTCACGTCCTGCTGATTTGGTCGCGGGCATCGACCACATCGTCGGCAACGTGGAGCTGGGAGCGATGGATGAGTGGGTCTCCTACTACGAGAAGGTCTTCGGAATGACCGAGATGCTCCACTTCACGGACGAGGCGATCTCGACCGAGTACTCGGCGCTGATGTCGAAGGTGGTCACCAACGGCGACGGCCGCGTCAAGTTTCCGATCAACGAGCCCGCCGAGGGCAAGAAGAAGTCGCAGATCGACGAGTACCTCGAGTTCTACGAGGGTCCCGGCGCGCAGCACATCGCGCTGACCACGACCGACATCGTGGCGACCGTGAGCGAGCTGCGTAAGCGTGGCATCCGCTTCCTGAAGACGCCCGAGACCTATTACGAGGAGGTGCCCGAGCGGGTCGGTGAAATCAACGAGCGCCTGGAGGACCTGCGCCGGGAGGGGATCCTCGTCGACCGCGACGACGAGGGCTACTTGCTCCAGATCTTCACCGCCCCGCTCGGCGACCGCCCGACGATCTTCCTCGAGATCATCGAGCGCCACGGCGCCCGGGGCTTCGGGGACGGCAATTTCAAGGCCCTGTTCGAGGCGATCGAGCGCGAGCAGGAGAAGCGCGGAAACCTGTGAGCGCCGCCGCTCGGACCCCGAGCGTGGGATGACAGTTCCACATATGGGGACTGGAATCCCACAGGGGCTTACCATCTAGCTCATGCGCTACGCACAGCTTGGCAGCATCCCCTCCAAGCGCCACTCGCAGTTCCGCACCAACGGCAGCCTGCTCGTCGAGGAGGTCATGGGCTACGAGGGCTTCTCGGGCAACGAGTCGATCCTCTATCACACGGGCTCGCCGTGCCGGATCTCGGAGGTTGGGCCGCTCCTGGGGTTCGAATGGCAGGAGTGGAGACCCGAGGCGCACGTCCACCGCCTGGCGGACCTGCGCGGGGTCGAGCCCGGCGGCGACCCGGTGTCAGGACGCCGGGTGCTGATGTTCAACAAGGACCTCGAGGTCTCGCTGTGCAAGCCCCTCGAGCCGCTCGAGGGCTTCTACCGCAATGGGGTCGGCGACGAAGTCATCTACGTCCATCGAGGCAGCGGCGTGCTGCGCACTGTGTTCGGCCGCGTTCCCTTCCGCGAGCGCGACTACCTGGTGATCCCGCGGGGGACCACCGTCACATGGGAGCTCGATGGCGACGAGCAGTTCTGGCTCTGCTTTCACACGCCGGGCGAGATCGAGACGCCCTCGCGCTACCGCAACCGCTACGGTCAGCTGCTCGAGCACGCGCCCTACTCGCAGCGCGACTTTCGGCCGCCGGCCGAGCTCGAGACGTGCGACCAGCGCGGCGAGCACCGTCTCACGGTGCGCGTGCGCATGGGTTTGCAGGAGTTCGTGCTCGACCGCCATCCCTTCGACGTGGTCGGGTGGGACGGCTATGTGTGGCCCTACGCCTTCAATGCGATGGACTTCGAGCCCCGCGCGGGGCGCTTTCACCTGCCGCCGCCGACGCACCAGACATTTCAGGGCCAAGGCTTCGTGCTCTGCACGTTCGCGCCGCGGCCGCTCGATTTCGACCCCCAGGCGGTGCCGCTCCCCTATCACCACTCGAACATCCAGTCCGAGGAGGTGATGTTCTACGCCGACGGCGATTACAAGGCGCGCAAGGGTGTCGAGGTTGGGTGCGTGACGCTGCATCCCTCGGGCCTGCCGCACGGGCCACAGCCCGGCGCGGTGGAGCGCGCGCTGGGGGCGCAGCGCACCGACGAGCTCGCGGTCATGTGGGACACGTTCAGCCCCCTAGGGCTCACGCCGCTGTGGCAGGAGCACGACAAGCCCGAGTACGCCTACTCGTGGAACCCAGAGCATCACACGGCCTCGGGCGACGGCCACGGCTCGGCTCAGCCGCATTCGGTCGTCACCGGCCCGTCGGCGTAGCGGGCTCGGGCGCTATCAGGTGGGGAGCGCCAAGCCCACCAGATACGTCGCGCCGCCCACGAGCACGCCCGCCGCGGTCATCTCGAGGCCGGCCGCCCACCAGGTCCGCAACGTGACCAGCGACTTGGCGGCGCCCACGAGGAAGTGGGCGATCAGCGAGATGATCGCGGCGGCGACGATCGCGGTCGTGCCGGTGGTGAAGATGAACGGGATCACGGGGATGATCGCTCCGATGCCCGTGGAGATGCCCGCGGCGACGGCCGCCTCGGCCGGATTGCCGCGGTCGCCAACCCCGCCAAACTCCTCGGTCGCGAGCGCCTTCAGCATCGCATCGGGCCGGCGCGAGAGCTGCTCCGCCATCGAATCCGCCGTGACGCGATCGATGCCCTTGAGCTGGTAGAAGAGCGAGAGCTCCTCCTTCTCCTCCTCGGGGTGCTCCGCGAGCTCCTGGCGCTCGCGCGCCAGGTTGGCCTCCCCCACCTCCGTCTCCGAGCGCTCGGCTAGGAACGCTCCCGTGGCCATCGACAGCGCCGAGGCAAACGCGCCGGCGATGCCCGCCGTGAGCACGAACGTTGAGCCACCCGTCGCCCCAGAGACCCCCGCCACGATCCCGAACACGGCCGCGAGGCCGTCGTTGGCGCCGTAGATCGCGCCCGAGATCCAGCCTCCGCCGCTGCGGTGCCAGCGCTCGCGCCCAAGGATGCGATCGAGGCGCGCCCGGGGTCCCTCGCCGGCCGCCGCAGCGGCCTCGACGGCGGCGCCGTCGCCCGGGCCAGGAGTGCCGGAGGGGCTCTCAGCGATGGCCGGCCGCGACTCCTCCGAGCCGGCCGTGCGCTCCGAGCGCATCTCCTGCACCGTGCGGGAGTGCGTTCGTTCCTCGCGCCTGATCTCGTGCAGGAGGCGATCAGTGCCGGGGTCTCCTGTCGAGCGCCGGTAGAGATCGCCAACCTCGTCGTCCTCCGCGGCCTCGCGGGCCGCAAGCAGCCGATCCACGGGCGCCACCCGGGCCTGGACACGCAACAGCCACGGAACCTTGACGGAGCTGGGATCGGGCAGGGGGATGCCGAGTTCTGTCATCCGCTGTTCGAGCCGTTGGCGGTGGCCGCTCTCGGCGGCTGCCATCTTGCGCAGAATGGAGCCGTCGCGGTCGTTGAGGCGCTTCGCGATCAACTCATACACCGCCCCGGCGAGGATCTCGCCTCGCCAGGCTTGCAACAGCCGGTCGCGCACCTCCGCGCTCACCGCCGCGTCGGTGCTCTGCGCGCGCGAGCGGGGAGCCATGCCCCTCAGGCTACCTGCGCGTTTCTCTGCCAGCCATGCGCTCAGGCTACCCTGGCCGCTCCGCGCACATGCGGGTTGGTGATGTCCCAGGAGGGACTGAAGACGAGCGTCTCGAGCTCGTGGATTCTGAAACCAGCGGATGCGATCGTCGCTGTCGTATCACGCGCGCAGTGACACCCGCCGCCGAGCAGCGGCCACACCCGAGAGCAGTCGAGCAGCTTCTGCACGCCGGCCTTCAGAGGGCCCGGTGCGCGGACGTGCTCCAGGAAGCGCAGCTCCCCGTCCCGCTTGACGACGCGCTGCAGTTCGGCGAGGGCCCCAGCGGGGTCGGGCACGGTACAGAGGACCAGCGAGGCGACGGCCGCGTCGAAGGTGGCCGGCCCGAACGGCAACGGCGCCGCGACGCCGTCGAGTACGCGCACCGGGACTCTCGCGCGCGCCGCCGCCTCAATTGCCTTCGTGCGCAGGTACGGCTCGGGCTCGAGCGCGACGACCTCTTTCACGGAGGGCGGGTAGTGGGAGAAGTTCATTCCGTTCCCGGCGCCCACCTCCAGCACCCGGCCGCCCAGGCCGACGAGCAGCCGCTCGCGGTGGGGGCCCAGCTCGCGTTCCATGGAGCGACTTAGCCGGTTGAAGAAGCGAGCGAATATCGGGTGGCTCGGCCGGCGGTTGCACGCGTCGGCATGGAGCGGAGCGCCGTCCATGGCCACATCGTGCCAGGATCGTGAGTCGTGCCCGGCACACCGCCTGTGGGAAGGTCGCTGCTCGGGGCGCCGGCGCGCTATCCCACCGGTCTGGAGGAGCTCGGGGGCGGTCTGTGGGCCTGGCTTCAGCCCAATGGCGGCCTCGGAGAGTCGAACGCCGGCCTGGTCGTCGGCGCGGGCGAGTCGCTGCTCATCGACACCCTCTGGGATCTGCGCCTGACTGAGACGATGCTCGCGGCGATGGCGCCGCTGACCGGATCGGCGCCGATCAGGCTGCTGGTCAACACGCATGCGGACGGCGACCACTGCTGGGGCAACCAGCTACTGCACGGGGTGCCGATCATCGCCACCGAGGCCGCTGCCCAGGACATGATGCGCGAGGACCCCCAGCGGCTGCGGTTCCTGAGCCGTGCCGGCGCGAGGCTGAACGCCCTGGGTAGGGCATGCGGGCCCGCGGGCGTGTCGCTGCCTGGAGCGCGTCAGCTCGTGGGCATCAGTGCCTTCCCCCGCATGCTTGCCGCATACGACTTCGACCGCATCGCGCTGACGCCGCCCACCAACACTTTCACCGGGAGACGCGAGCTCACCGTGGGAGGCCGCCGGGTGGAGCTCTTCGAGGTGGGGCCGGCGCACACCCCGGGCGACCTGATCTTGCACGTGCCCGACGAGCGGGTCGTCTTTGCGGGCGATCTCGTGTTCGCGGGCTTGACCCCGATCATGTGGGTTGGGCCAGTGGAGAATTGGATCGCGGGGCTCGATCGCATCCTCGCTCTCGAGCCTCGGCTGGTGCTGGGCGGGCATGGCCCCACCACCGGGGCCTCCGGAGTGGTGGCGGTGCGATCGTATTGGGAGTTCGTCGCCGGCGCCGTACGTCAGCGGCTCGATCGCGGCTTTGACGCCTACTCGGCCGCCCGGGACGTGCTGCACTCGCCTGAGTTCGCGGAGAGGCCCTTCGCCGGGTGGGATGCCGCGGAACGTCTCGTCATCAACGCAGCGATCATCGCCCGCAATGACGCGGGACAGCGCGGTCGCGTTTCCGAGCAGGTCCGGGTACGGCTGCTCGCGCGCATGGGCCTGCTCGGCGCCGAGCTGTCCGCTAAACGCTCGCGGCCTGCGCCGCGGCCGCGTGCACGGCGGCGCGGGCATCGGCAGGCTCGAGCACGGCAGCATCGCCCGCCTCTTTGAGCACCTCGCGCACGAGCCAGTCGAGCCCGGCGAAGGAGAACGCGACCACCACCGAGCCATCCTCGAGCTCCCACTGGACGGGACGCTGTTCCCGCACCCAACGCGCCCGCTCGGGGGAGATCCACACGAGCGCCTGGCGCGAGGCGGGCACCTCGCCGGTGCGCGGCCAGCCGTCGACGTCGGCGACGGGATCGATGTCATGGCGCGGTTCGAAGCGCTGGCCGGTGGGCATGGCGGCCTTGATGCGGTCGAGGCGGAAGTGGCGCACGGCGTCCCGTGATGTGTCGTAACTCATCACGTACCAACCCTCGCGGCCGTTGATGAGCGCGTACGGCTCGATGTCGCGGCGTGAGAACTCGTCCTCGTTCTCCTTGTAGTACTCGAGCGCGAGTAGCTCGTGCTCGGCGATCGCGCGCGAGATCAGCTGTGAGAGCTCGCCGTCGTCCCCGGTTGGCGGCGCGACCTGTAACCCCTCGCGCGCCGGATCCTCACCGAGAGCCGCTATCACCTTCTCCCGCACGGACGCCAGCGAGCCCGCGGGGATGTGATCGCCGATCAAATCGATCGCCGCGATCAGCGCCTTGGCTTCGACCGGCAGCAGGCGGGCGGGACGCGCGAACGAGTCCCCGTAAGGCTCGGGGTCGACCTCGACCATGCCTTCGTCGTCGATCTCGGCATAGAGCACGTACGTCCCCGCGCCGAAATTGACGAGGTTGAGCACGGCAATGTCCTCGCGCAGCTCCTGCTCGGAGACGCCGGTGGCGTGGCAGAGCTCGGCGGCCGAGAGCCTGCGGCCGGCCCGTCCGGAACCGATCAGCATGGTCGCGAGCGTCACCAGGCGCGCGAAGCGCTCGGGCCGGATCGCGGCCTCGGTGTGGTGGCCGTTGCTGGCCTCTGCGCTCGCGAGACCGGACCCCGGGGCATGGTCGTCCTCCCGGGCTCGAGGCTCCGGGGGCCCGCCGGGGGCCCTCCCCTGCCGATGCTCGGCCGCCGCTACCTGGGGCTCGCCTTCGTGGCGCTCGATCAGCAGGCTGAGGCGTTCCCGGAGCTCGGATTCGAGCTCGGGCGGGCCGACGATGCGGGCGTTCTCGCCCAGGCCGAGCACCCAGGCGATCAGCTGCCGCGAGTCTGCGTACGAGGTGACGAAGACCTTCCCGTGTTTGGTTCCGGAATCGCGCATCTCGCCGTAGCTGCCGAACAGGCGCTCGATCTGCCAAGCGATCCGCTCCTTGACCAAGACCTCTGCGGTGCCTACCGGATCGCCGAACTGCCATTTGATGCGGTTCGCGTACGCGTGGGGGTCGAACCCCTGGGGGCGCTGAAAGTCGTGCTCGGCCTTGGTCGCGTATGCGACCTTGCCCCGCATCCGGGAGAGGCGAAAGACGCGAATAGCGTCGCGCTCGTGCGAGCGTCCCACGAGATAGAACTGGCCGCCCTGATACAGCAACTGGTAGGGATCGACGCGGCGTGCTCCGGTGGCATCGCGCTCGATCGTGTAGTAATCGAAGACGATCGTCTTGCGGCGAAAGATCGCCGTCTCGATCTTCGTCAGCCGCTGCGAGACGTCGCTACCGCCGGCCGAGCCGGTGATGCCGAGCGCGACCGTGCGCTGCTCGGGCGCGCTCAGCGGGCTGGGATGGCCCCACGCGATCTGCTGTAGCGCGAGCCGCAGCGGCTCGGCATAGGCGAACTCGCCGTCGAGCAGCTGGAGCGCCGTGCGCAGCGCGGCGAGCTCCTCATCGGTGAAGGAGATCGGCGGCAGGTGGAAATTCTCGGCCGGGAGCGAGTAGGTCTCCTGCTCCACCATGCCATCGACTGGCTTCTCCACCGCGAGCACGATCCCAAGCGCCTCGAGCTCCGAGCGGTCCGCGTAGAAGCGCCGGGCGAACGCATCCTCGTTCATGGCGCTGTAACCCTCGACATCGCTGCGAATCTCGGCGGCCGTCACGGGCCGCCGTTCCGCCATCAAAAAAGAGATCAGCGACAGCTGCCGGATGAGCTTCTCGGTGTCCTTGGCCATCGCTTGAGCAACTGTAGTCGGGCGGCAAAGGCCGCCTCACGAAGGCCATACCTCAGCACGGTATTTGCACAAATTTGGCGCACTTGCGGCCCACGCCCGCACCGAGGTGGCGCTTCAGTCGCTAGATCGGGGTGGGGCTGGGATCCGGCGGCAACGGATTCGGATCCGGCGTAGGTGTCGGCGGCGCCGGGTCCGGCGGAGCGGGTCCAGGCGGCCGTGGGTCTGGCACGTCTGGGCCGCCCGGCGCGGGCGGCGGCGATGGCGTGGGTGGCCCTATGGCAGTCATACCGGGGCGCTACCCGGACGGGCAGGGGAGTAACGGCGCCTGATGGCCCGGCTGCGGCCCTCGCTTGCGCCCGAACCGCCCGCTACGCGGCGATGCGCTCGGACTCGGGAGCGCGCGGGGCGAAGAACGCTCCGCCGCCGAGCGCCTTGTCGTAGGCCGACCACTGTTCGCCGACGGGCAGCTGTTTCTCCAAGCGGTCGAAGCTGCCCAGCCGTCCGCCCAAGTTGTCCACCATGTGCACGAGCGTGGCCTCCCGCGTACAGGGAACCACTGGGCTACCGTGCTCGAGCGCGCCATGGTGGCTGAGGATGATGTGTAGAAGCGCTTCTCCGAGGGCGGGCGGGAAGCCCTCTAAAGAGTCGATCAGCCGCCTGACGCGGTAATAGCCGAGTGGGATCTCGCCCTGCAGACGTCCGTGATCCGACATCGAGACCGCTCCGCCGTCGAGCTCATACGCATCGAGCTTGCCGATGTCGTGCAGGAGCGCCCCGCTCACCGCCAGGTCGCGGTCGATGCCCGCGAAGATTGGTGACAGGGCGCTCACGGCCTGCGCGACCGTGAGCGAGTGCTCCAGCAGGCCGTGCCGGTAGGCCTGGTGGTAGAGCTTGGCGGCGGGCGCGTCGCGGTAGCGGCACCACAGCGATGAGTCTTCGCCGAACACCGTTTTCAGGAGTCTCCGCAGATGGGCGTTCTGCACAGTCTGCGCCAGCTCGCGCAGGTCGGCCTCCATCTGCTGGGCCGCGCGGGGGGGTCCGTCCACGAGGGCGCCCGCCGCGTACTCGTGCTCGACGGCCGGGCGCAACCGCTGGACCCCGAGCTGCGGGCCATAGCGTGGATGAATGGCGAAGCGGCCCGTCACATGCACCACCTCGCCGGCGATGCAGCACTCGCGGAGGCGCTCGACATCCTCCCAGACCATCGCGGGGACGCTGCCGGTCCGGTCTCCGAGCAGCAGCTTGAGGTAGTCCGAACCGTCGCGTCGCTTGCGCAGTTCCGCCTCCCGCACCAGCAACGCCTGGGCTACCTCACAACCGTCGGTGAATTGGCGAACCTCCACTGCGCAAGCGAAGATAGAGTGGGTCCCGGACGGCAGTGGAGGCCGAACAAACGCCAGCTCAGACTGCGCCACGACACCATGGACGCAACCGCGATCGTGACTGGAGGGACCGGCGGACTCGGCTCCGCGGTGGTCGAGCGCCTGCTCGGCGACGGCTGGCGCGTGGTGGTGCCGTGGGTCGTGGAAGCGGAGCTCGAGCGCCTGCCTCCGCGCGAGAACCTGGAGCTGCTCCAAGCTGATCTGTTCGATCAGCAGTCCGTCGCGCGGGTCGTCGCGGCGGCGACCGCGGAGGCCGGGTCTCCCCTGCGCGGGGTCGTCAACCTGGTGGGCGGGTTCGACATGGGGCCTCGCATCCACGAGACTCCGCTCGAGCGCTTCGAGACCCAGTTTCGCCTGAACCTGCGCTCCACCTATCTCGTCACGCAGGCGGCCCTGCCTAGCCTGCTCGAGCAGGGCGAAGGCGCGATCGTGTGCGTGGGCTCGCGCGCCGCCGTACGGCCCTTTCCCGGCGCCGCGGGCTATATCGCGTCCAAGGCCGCCGTGATCGCTTTCGCGCAGGCGCTCTCGGCGGAGTACCTCGGGGAGGGCGTTCGTGCTAACGCAATTCTCCCGAGCACGATCGACACGCCGGCCAACCGGGCCTCGATGCCGGACGCCGATCACGACCGCTGGGTCAAACCGGCGGCGATCGCCGAGGTGATCGCGCATCTGCTCTCGGCCGCCTCAAGTCCGATCAGTGGCGCCGCCATACCTGTATACGGGCGTGCATGACCGCCTGGCTGCGGGCACGATGGTCAGCCGCGGCGACACTCCTCGTCGCGGCATTTTTGTTGCTGGGCGCTAGCAAGGCGCTTTCAGCTTCTAAGGCCCGCTCTTGCGCCGCCGGAAGCGTTGACGGACCCGCTCCCAAGACCGCGATGTGCTTCGGGAGGATGTTCCCGCAGCTGCCTTCGTTCCACTACTCGGACCGGGCGGCAGCAGACCTCGCGGCGACGATGGAGAACCGCACGCCGGACCGGCCGGGGGCCGACCGCGGAACCTCCGACGACAGCGCGACGCTGCCCTCGGAGTACACGTACCTGGGGCAATTCATCGATCACAACCTTGATTTCGATGAGACCCCTCAGCCGACCGCGACCGTGCGTCCCGGCTCGGTGACCAACTTTGAGAGCTTCCGGTTCGACCTCAATGATGTGTTCGGCCGCGGTCCTGCGGTCGATCCCCTGCTATACGCCTCGGACCACAAGCACCTGCGCGTCTCCGGGACGCTCGGTAAGCCCCACTCGGACGGCTTTCCGACGGTGACCGGCAACGGCGGCGTCTTCGACCTTGTCCGCAACCCCAGCACCGACCAGGCGTACTTGGTTGACCAACGCAACGACGAAAATCAGATCGTCTCCCAGATCACGGCGGCGTTCATCGCCTTCTACAACGACTTCGTGAATCACGGCGACAGCTACGCCCGGGCTCGGCAGCTGACTGAGGACTACTACCAAGAGATCGTGCTGACCGATGTGCTGCCGGCGTTCGTCGGCCAGAGCACGATCAACCAGTACCTCCACTTCGGCAAGAGCGGCGCCGCGCAGGTGCAGACGCCGAACTTCCCCGCCGCCGGCTCCACGCCGATCGAGTTCTCCGTCGGCGCCTACCGCTTCGGGCACGCGTTGGTGCGCAACGACTACCACATCAATGACATCAAGCCGCAGACCGCTCTGATCGCGGACAACGTCGCGATCTTCAATCTCAAGCACTACCAGACGGGTGACCTGTCCGGCGGCGGCCCGCTGCCGGGCCCGAACCGCTCCGGCGCATCGACTTGCACCTCGCGCTCGCTCTGCACTCAGCCCAATCCAGCCGGCCATCAGATCCAATGGAAATACTTCGTGCCGGAACTGGACTCCAACCAGCGTGATCGAACAATCAACTTCGCCCGCCAGACGCAGCCGACCATCAGCCCCGCGCTCTTTGACCTTCCCGCAGAGGCGATCCCGGGCTGCACCGATAAGGCCTCACCGGTCTGTAACGGCTCCGGCCAACTGGTCTCACGGGACCTCGCGCGAGGCAATCATTACGGCTTGGCATCCGGGCAGCAAATAGCGCGAGCGCTCAGCTGCCCGGTGATCTCCGCGCGGTCCATCAATCCCACCAAGGACGCCGTTTTCAACAGCGGGACACCGCTGCTCTATTACGTGCTCGCCGAGGCCAAAAGGGCTCATCAGGTGCTCGGGTGCGTGGGCAGGAAGATCATCGCGCAGGTGTTCGTGCGCGTGCTTTGGGCCACGCCGCACTCGATCCTGCACACGCGCTTCCGGCCGGATCCGAGCCTGGTCAAGATCGCCCACGAGAAGCCGAAGTTCAGCTTTGGAGACCTGCTCGTGGACACCGGATTGGCGCCACGACGAAGCTAAAGCGCCGACTGGCCAATACCGCAACTAGCCTTCTCGCGCGATGCAGATCCTCGTGAGCGGAGGAGCCGGTTTCATCGGCTCCACGTTCGTGCGCCTTCGCCTGCGCGAGCACGCGGACCGGATCACCGTGCTGGACAAGCTGACATACGCCGGCCGCCGCGAGAACCTCCACGACGTGCTCGATGGCCTGCGCTTCGTGCACGGTGCGATCGAGGACCCAGCCGCGGTCCAAGACGCCGTCGAGGGCTGCGAGGCGATCGTCAACTTCGCCGCGGAGAGCCACGTCGATCGTTCGATCGAGGCGCCGCGGGAGTTCATCACCACGAACGTCGAAGGCACGCAGGTGCTGCTCGAGGCCGCGCGGAAGCGGGGACTCAGGTACGTCCAGATCTCCACCGACGAGGTTTACGGGTCGATCGAGTCGGGCTCCTGCACGGAGGAGTCTCCCCTGCGTCCCTCCTCGCCCTACAGCGCGAGCAAGGCTGCCGCCGATCTGCTCGTGTGGAGCTTCGTCCAAACGCACGCCCTCGACGCGGTCATCTGCCGCGGGTCCAACAACTACGGCCCCTACCAGCATCCGGAGAAGCTGATTCCTCTCACGATCCTCAACTCGCTCAGCGGCGACTCGATTCCGGTGTACGGCGACGGCCGCAACGTGCGCGAATGGCTCTATGCGGAGGACTTCTGTCGCGGCGTCGGGGTTGTCCTTCAGCGGGGCTCGGCGGGGGAGGTCTACAACTGCGGCGGCCCCGACCAGTGCGAAAACGTGGAGCTCGTGCACAGGCTGCTCCGTCTGACCGGGGGTGACTCGTCGCTGATCAAGCTCGTGCCCGATCGGCCCGGTCACGACAGGCGCTACTCGCTCGCGAGCGAGAAGCTCAGAGCGCTCGGCTGGGCACCCCGGACTGCGCTGGAGCGGGGGCTCGAGCGCACCGTGCGCTGGTATCGGCAGAACCGCTGGTGGTGGGAGGGGGCGCGCTCCGCGGACTACCGCGACTACTACCGGCGACACTACGGGCGGACGCTAGGGGCATGAGCAAGGAACTCGCCGCGCTCGAGCGCGAGGTCGTCGCGTGCCGAAAGTGTCCGCGGCTTGTGCGGTGGCGCGAGGAAACCGCGCGGGTGAAGCGTGCGGCGTACGCCTCTGAGGACTACTGGGGTAGGCCGCTGCCGGGCTTTGGCGACCCCGCCTCGCGGGTTCTCGTGCTCGGTCTGGCCCCCGCGGCCCATGGCGGCAACCGCACCGGGCGCATCTTCACCGGCGACCGCTCAGGTGACTGGCTGTTCGCCGCGCTGTGGCGGACGGGCTTCGCCAACCAGCCGACCTCGCGCTCGCGCGACGACGGCCTGCGCCTGCGCGGCTGCTACGTGACCGCCGCCGTGCGATGCGCGCCACCGGCGAACCGTCCACTGCCCGCCGAGCGCGAGAACTGCCTGCCATACCTGGTCCGCGAGCTGGAATTGCTCTCGCAGGTGGGCGTGATCGTATGCCTCGGCGGCTTCGCCTGGGACGTTGCGCTCCGGGCGCTGCGCACGCACGGAGTCGCCCTGCCACGGCCGCTGCCGCGCTTCGGCCACGGCGCCGCCGCGGAACTGGGGCGCTATGTGCTCCAGGGCTGCTACCACCCCAGCCAGCAGAACACCTTCACGGGGCGCCTCACCGAGGAGATGCTCGACCAGGTTTTCATGCGCGCACGCGAGCTAGCCTCGCCTTAGTGGCCTCTCCCGAAAATAGAGGCACCGGCGATCCTCTCGACGCGTTCACCACCCGCACGCGGGAATGGTTTCGCGGCGCCTTCGCCGCGCCCACGCCGGCCCAGGCCCAGGCCTGGCCGGCGATCGCTTCAGGCGAGCACGTGCTGATCTGCGCGCCGACGGGCTCGGGCAAGACGCTGGCGGCGTTTCTGTGGGGGATCGACCGGCTGCTGGCCGAGCGCGAGGAGCCGAGCGCTGTCGAGCCATGCTCAGACACGGCGCCACCGGCCGGGATAAGCCTGGTCTACGTCTCCCCGCTCAAGGCCCTCTCCTATGACATCGAGCGCAACCTGCGCCTGCCTGTGCGTGGCATCGGCGCAGATATTGGCGTCGCCGTGCGCACCGGCGACACGCCGCAGGCGGCGCGGCGAGCGATGCTGCGGACGCCGCCCGACGTCCTGATCACGACGCCCGAATCGCTCTATCTGATGCTCACCAGCCGGGCCCAGGAACTCTTCAGCGGCACGCGCTGGTGCATCGTCGACGAGATCCACGCCGTGGCCTCGAGCAAGCGCGGCGCGCACCTGGCGCTGACGCTCGAGCGCCTGGTCGGGGCAGCCGGCCGCGACGTCCAGCGCATCGGTCTCTCGGCGACACAGCGTCCGCTCGTGGAGGTGGGCCGCTTCCTGGTAGGGCCGCGCAGATCGTGCCGGTTGGTCGACACCGGGGTTCGCAAACCGCTTGATCTCGAGATCCGTGTGCCGGTCGATTCCATGACCGAGCCGGGAGCGCCGGCGCCGGATGAGCCCGCCACGGGCGACCTGCTGACGACCGGTACGGAGGGAGCGAACCGGTCGATCTGGCCCGCGATCTATCCCGAGCTACTCGAGCTCATCCGCTCGCACCGCTCGACGATCGTGTTCGTCAATGCCCGCCGCGCCGCTGAACGGCTCGCGCTACGGCTAAATGAGCAGAGCGCGGCCGAGGACGAGGCAGCCGGCCGGCCGGTACGCGAGCTGGCCCGCGCCCACCACGGCTCGCTCTCGCGCGAAGAGCGCGCCGTCGTCGAAGAGCTGCTCAAAGCCGGAGAGCTCCCATGCCTTGTTGCGACCTCGAGTCTCGAGCTCGGGATCGACATGGGCGCGGTCGACCTCGTGATCCAGGTGGAGTCCCCCAAGTCGGCCAGCCGCGGGTTGCAGCGCATCGGCCGCGCGGGGCATTCTGTGGCCGAAGTCAGCACGGGCCGGATCTTCCCTAAGTTCCGCGCCGACCTGTTGGAGAGCGCGGTCGTCGCTAAGCGCATGCGCGAATACCAGGTAGAGGCGACCGTGGTCCCCCGCAACCCCCTCGATGTGCTCGCCCAGCAGATCGCGGCGATCGCCGCCGCCGCGCCGGAGGAGGAGCCCGTGTCCGTGGAGGACCTCTACCGGCTCATCACCTCGACGCACACCTATGCCGAGTTGCCGCGGACACAGCTCGAGGGGGTGCTCGACATGCTCGACGGCCGGTATCCCTCCTCGGAGTTCGCGGAGCTGCGCCCGCGCCTCGTGTGGGACCGGGTGCGTGGCACGATTCGCGCGCGCTCGGGAACCCGCCAGCTCGCGGTGATCAACGCCGGCACGATCCCCGACCGAGGGCTCTATGCGGTCACGCTCGCCGACGGGCGGCGCGTGGGCGAGCTCGACGAGGAGATGGTGTACGAGTCGCGCCCGGGGCAGACCTTCCTGCTCGGAGCGGCCACCTGGCGCATCGAAGAGATCACCCACGACCGCGTGGTGGTCACCCCGGCGCCGGGCCTTCCCGCCGCCGTTCCCTTCTGGAAGGGCGACGGCGTGGGGCGGACGCTCGAGCTTGGGGAGGCCATCGGCGCGTTCTCCCGCTGGGCGGTCGAGCAGCCGGTCGAGGTGCTCGAGCGCGACTACGCACTCGACCCCCGCGCGGCGGCAAACCTGCTCGAGTTCCTGCTCGAGCAGCAGGCCGCGACCCAGGTGGTGCCCTCCGACCGCGCGATCGTGGTCGAGCACTTCAGGGATGAGATCGGCGACTTCCGCCTCTGCGTGCTCACACCCTTCGGAGGCCGTGTGCACGCCGCGTGGGCGCTCGCGGTCGGCGCCAAGGTTCGCAAGCAGCTCGGGCTCGAGTGCAATGCAATCCACTCCGACGACGGCATCGTGATCCATCTGCCAGACGCCGAAGAGCCGCCTGACGCCAGTCTGATCCTGCTGGGGAGCGACGAGGTCGAGGATCTGATCGTGGGCGAGCTCGGCTCGAGCGCGCTGTTCGGGGCTCGCTTCCGGGAGAACGCTGGGCGCGCGCTGCTTATCCCTCGCGCCCGGCCGGGCAAGCGCACGCCTCTGTGGCAACAGCGGTTGAAGGCGCGGTCACTGCTCGAGGTGGCGCGCAAGTACCCCGACTTCCCGATCGTGCTCGAGACCTACCGCGAGTGCCTGCGAGAGGTGCTCGACGTCCCCGGGCTGGTCGAGGTGCTCGGCCGCGTCCAGCGCCAGGAGATCGCAGTGGTCCACGTCGAGAGCCAGTCGGCTTCGCCGTTTGCCTCGAGCCTCTTGTTCGACTACGTGGCCACCTACATGTACGAGGGCGATACGCCCAATGCCGAGCGTCGCGCCACGGCGCTGGCTCTCGATCGCAGCCTGCTGCGTGAGCTGCTCGGCCAGGAGGAGCTCCGTGACCTGATCGATTCCGGCGCGCTGGCGCAGGTGGAGGACGAGCTCCAGCACCTGACCGACTCGGGCCGGGCCACGGGCCGCGATCGCTTGCACGACATCTTGCGCCAGGTGGGAGATCTGACCGCCGAGGAAGCGGGCGCCCGCGTCCTCGCCGGGCTCGACAGCGCACGCATGCTCGACGAGCTCGGGGCAGAGGGACGCGCGCTGCGGGTCCGGGTCGGCGCCGAGGAGCGATTCATCGACGCGGCCGACGCCGGCCTGTACCGGGACGCCCTCGCCGTCACTCCTCCGGAGGGGTTGCCTGACGCCTTCCTACGCGAGGTTCCCGACGCGCCCAACCGGCTGATTCGCCGTTACGCCGCGACCCACGGGCCGTTTACGGCCGCCGAGCTGCGCGCGCGCTACGCGGTCGACTGGGGCCCGGTGCTGCGCGAGCTCGAGCGCGCCGGCGAGCTTGTGCGGGGCGAGTTGCGCCCGGGGGGAAGTGAGCGTGAATGGTGCGATCCAGAAGTCTTGAGACGCGTGCGGCGCGCCTCGCTGGCGACGCTGCGCAAGGAGATCGAGCCGGTGGGGCAACGCCGGCTAGCCCGCTTTGAGTCGGCCTGGCAGGGGGTCGGCCGCCACGCCCCATCGCTGCGTGGTCCCGGCTCCGACCGCCTGCGCGAGGTGCTCGCGCCACTCCAAGGGGTCGCGCTGCCTGCGGCCGTCTGGGAGCGGGATGTGCTCCCGCGCCGCACCCGCTCGTACTCCCCGGCATGGATGGACGAGCTCTGTGCCAGCGGCGAGCTCGTCTGGATCGGCGCCGGGGCGCTCGGGCGAGATTCCGGCCGCGTAGCGCTCTACTTCCGCGAAGACGTGGCAGTGCTGGGTCCCCGGGCGAGCTCAGCGCGGCAGGACCCGCCGGCGGGCGCCGATCACGACTCGATCAGAGCGCGCCTTCGGGCTGGCGCCTGTTTCTTCAGCGATTTACTGGGCGACGCCGGCTTGCACGCGTCCGAGCTTCAGGAAGCGCTCTGGGATCTGGTATGGGCCGGCGAGGTGACCAATGACGCCTTCGCCCCGCTGCGCGCGCCGCGCCTTTCCCTGGCACATTCGGCGGCCCCGGCGGCGAGCGCCGAGCGCCGGCGAGCGTCGGGGAGGCGGTTCGTGAGAGCGCGTCGTGATGGCACGGCGCCGCTGCTTCAGGGCCGCTGGTCACTGACCGCGATGCTCTTCGGCGACGGCGTCGAGCCGGGGGCACGAAGGCGGGCGCTCGCCGAGCTGCTGCTGGAGCGATACGGCATCGTCACGCGCGAGCAGGTTCGTGCTGAGGGGCTGGCGGGCGGCTTCGCCGGCGTCTATCCCGAGCTATCCCAGCTCGAGGTGCTGGGGATCGCGCGGCGCGGATATTTCGTAGAGGGCCTGGGCGGGGCACAGTTCGCCCTGCCCGGTGCCGTCGAGCGCCTGCGCGCCCTGGACCCGCAGGCAGACGACCCTGTCGTGCTCGCCGCGGTGGACCCGGCCCAGCCCTACGGCGCCGCGCTGCCCTGGCCCGAACGAGCGGGCGGACGCCGCCCGGCCCGGGTGGCGGGCGCGTATGTGGTGCTCAGCGCGGGCGAGCCTGTGCTCTTCCTCGAGCGCGGCGGCCGCGGCCTCCAGACGCTTGTGGCCACAGGCGATTCTCGCCTCGAGCCGGCGCTCGAAGCGATCGTGGAGGAGGTACGCGAGCGGCGCATCAAGCGCCTCGCCCTCGAGCAGGTCGACGGCTCGCCCGCGATGGCGAGCCCGCTCGCTCCCCTGCTGTTGGCACTCGGCTTCCAGGAGGGGCCACGGCGCTTGACGTTGAGCGCGTAGGCCGCTTGAGAAGCGCGTCGCTACCCCGCTCGCCGCGCCGCGCAGCGCGCAATACTCGTATCGATGCGCTCTGCAGGCGTTGATCCCCATGCGCGAAGGGCTCGGCTGCGCCGGGTCGGGCACAAGGGTGCCGGCTTGATCGCTCCCGGAAACACCTATGGGAGCTTTGACGCCGCGCTCGGCGCCGGCGTCGACATGATCGAGTTCGACGTCCTGCCCGAGCGTGACGGGGGACGCCTGCTATTAGCCCACGATTATGAAGATTCCGCGGGGCGCACGCCTCACACGCTCGAGGAGGGCCTCGCGCACCTGGCCTCCGACACCTTCACCGGCATCGAGCTCGACGTGGACCTGAAGCTGCCGGGCTACGAGCTGCAGGTGCTTGAGGCGCTCCGCGCCTACGGGATGCTGGAGCGCACGCTGATCTCGAGCCAGTTCGGTTCCACGCTGGCCACGATCCGGGCCGCCGACCCGCACATTCGGCTGGGCTGGTCGGTGCCGCGGGTGCGACACGATCCCTTCCGCTCGCGCGCGCTCACGCTGCCGGCGCGGGTGCTGGCGCGCATCGCGCGCAACGGCCTGCCGAGAAGAGCATCGGCGGCTCTGCGGGCAGGCCGCTGCGACGCGCTCATGGTCCACTGGCGACTCGTCAGCCAGGCACTCGTCGAGGCCGTCGACGCGGCGGGCGGAGAGCTATATGTCTGGACGGTCGACGAAATTCAGCGATTGCGCGAGCTGGAGGCCATGGGCGTGACGGGTGTGATCACCAACGACCCGCGGCTGTTCGCGAAGCTGGCGGTGTAGGGCGGACCGTCCCCCCGTCGAGCGCTGAGCTAGACGCGCGGAAGCGGTGACGGAACACCAGCTGCGGCGTAGTGTCGTCGAGATGGCCAGCGTGGCCGAGCCACCAACCGACGCCTCGACGGCCCTGTCGACGTGGGAGCGGTTCGAGGCGCTCTATCGCTCCTCCCGGGATGATGTTTATGCCTACGTCGCAACTCTTTTACGCGATCGAGCCGCCGCCGAAGACGTGGTGGCCACGACCTTTGAGCGCGCCTATCGCAAGCGGCGCGCCTTCGACCGCCGGCGGGGGGACGAACGGTCGTGGCTGTTCGGGATCGCGCGCAACGCGGCGCTCGATGAACTCCGCAGACAACGCCGGTTCGCCAGGCTGGCGGTCGAACCCGTGTCCCAGGATGAGGTCGTTGACGGGGTCGATGTGGCATTGCGCCGCACCGCGGTCAGCGCCGCGCTGTCGAAGCTGTCCGCCCGCGATCGCGACCTCGTGGCGCTCAAGTTCCACGCGGGCCTCAGCAACGGCGAGCTGGCGAGGGCGCTGGGCATCAGCGAGTCCGCCGTGGGAACGCGGCTCCACCGTGCGATCGAGAAGCTGAGGAAGCATTGTGATGAGACGAGCTGAGCAGCCGCCCACCCCGGAGGCAATCGCCGCGCTCACGGCGATCGATGCCACCCTGGCCGGGGACCCGGTCGATCCCGAGCACGCCGATGTAGCCGAGCTCGCGCTCCTGATCGCGGCTGATAGGCCCGTGCCCGCCCGGGAGTTCGCGGAGAAGCTCGATCGCAGGGTGGCGAATCGCTTCGTCGCGGAGGCTGCCGCTGGGGTTCAGGCACCCTCCAAGCGCAAGCGCCGGAAGGCGTCGTGGGCGATCGCGCCCGCCATGGGACTCGCGCTCGCGGGCCTCATTGCCCTGTTTGTGCTGGTGCCGGGCGGCGAGGGGGGCTCGAGCGGCGGTAGCTCCGTGAGTTCGTCAAGCGCCACGGCCCACAGGCCGAAGGCGCTCGCGGGGCCCAACCACCTGACGCCCCCGGAGAAGCCCTCGTTCGGGGCAAGAGGCTCGAGCGGCGTCTACTCTCCTGCGACTCCCGCACCCGGACTCCAGCCGCCCGGCGGCCGCAAGCTGATCCAGTCCTCGCAGCTCACCCTCGGGGCACCGCCGCGGCGGATCGAGACCGTCGCCCAGGAGGCACTCGATGCGGTCGGCGCCCAGAACGGCTTCGTCGACTCCGCCACCGTCAATGCGACCGGCGGCTCTGGTGGCTATGCGCGCCTCCGGCTGACCGTGCCCAGCGCCAATCTCCCGCAGGCCATGACCAACCTGTCGAAGCTTCCCTACGCGCAGGTCCTATCCCGCACGGACAAGATCGAGGACGTCACCGGCCAGCTCCAGGACGCCAAGCGCCACCACCAGAAGGCTCGTGTGCGGGCGCTCGAGCACGGGATCGACTACAGCAAGATCTCGCTCGATATCCAGGCTGACGCGCCCGCCTCCGCGGCGCCCCACCACCACCATGACAGCGGATTCACGATCTCCGGGGCGGCTCACGACGCGCTCAACGTGCTGACCGTGATCGGCGGGATCGCGCTGATCGCGCTGGCCGTCCTCGTTCCCCTGGTGCTCGTGGGCTTCATCGCATGGCAGCTCCGCGAGGCGATCAGGCGCCGGCAGCGAGACCGAGCGCTCGATCTCGCCTGAGCCAGACCACCGGTCTGAAACACCGGCTCCGCGCGCCGAAATAACATCTCCCTCGTGTCTGCGAGGACCGGGGAGACGACGGCGCTGCTGCACCGCGTGCCCGTGTTCTCGGCGCTCGGTGAGGACGAGCTCGCGCACGTGGCCGAGGTCGCGGTTCCGCGCCGCTTCGACGCGGGCGAGGTGGTCTTTCGAGAGGGCGATGAGAGCAACACCTGCTACATCGTGCGCTCCGGAGGGGCGCGCGCGGTCCGCGAGCACCCGCACGGCCGCTCGATCACGCTCGCGAACTTCGGCCCCGGGGACATCTTCGGCGAGCTCGCCATGTTCGACAACGAGCGACGCTCTGCGACCGTGGAGGCGACCGAGGCGACCGAGGCGATCGCGATCCTCGGCGGCGACATGCGGCGGCTGCTGCGCCAGCACCCCGAAATCTCCGTCAAGCTCCTGAGCGCGCTCGGCCGGCGCCTGCGCCAGACCAACGAGCGACTCGCGCGCCAGTCGTTCCAGACGGTGCAGAGCCGTGTGGCGGCGGTGCTGCTCCAGTTCGTGACGGCGGCGCAGGCCGAGGGCCGCGCCGAGGGCGACGTGCTCATCACCTCGACTCAGGCGGACCTGGCACAGCTCGCCGGCTCCTCGCGCGAGTCCGCCAGTCGCTTCCTCGCGGTGCTCGAGCGCGCCGGGGTCATCACCCAGGGACGCGGACGTCTGACCGTGCACGATCCCGAGGCGCTCGGGCGTTACGTTTACTGAGTCCTCTCCGGCGCAACTAAGACGGTAGGCTGGCGCGGTGCGCGTGCTCAACTTCTACTCGTCGGTGTTTGCCGACCAGCTTCGCCGGGGGCGTAAGACGGCCACGATCCGGCTGGGCGACAAGTCCCATAAGTACCGCAAAAACGAGTGCGTGCTCGTCACGATCGGCTACCAGCACTCGCCGCGCGAGAAGATCTTCAACGCGGTCATCGATCAGGTGGAGGTCAAGCTCGTGCGCGACCTCTCGCCCCGTGACATCGAGCACGACAATCCCGAGTTCCGGCGCGTCGACGAGATGATCAATTTCCTCGAGCAGATCTATGGGCGCCAGGTCTCGATGGACGACACCGTGACCGTCGTGCGCTTTTCCCAGATCGTCGAGAACCCGCCTGAATTCCGCGACCGCCTGCATGGATTGGGCGGGGCACGGAACTAGCGGCGAGGACAGCTGAGCTCAGTGCCTGGCACTCACGGCCCGAGAGTGCCAAAAAGCCCTTGAATCCCCTCACAAATCAGCTATAGTCACCGCTGCTGGCACTCTCACGATGTGAGTGCCAGGCCCTTTGAGCCCGCGCGGCCGTCGGCCGATCAGGCCGCAGCCGGTGCACGCGAAGAGCTTGAAGACGTATCAACCCTTCATCCCGGAGGTCCTATCAATGAAGCTGAAGCCCCTCAGCGATCGTCTGATCGTACGGGCACTCGAGGAGGAGGAGACCACCGCAAGTGGGATCGTCCTTCCTGACACCGCCAAGGAGAAGCCCCAAAAGGGCAAGGTCCTGGCGGTTGGTGACGGCAGGGTCAACGAAGACACGGGCAAGCGCACGCCGCTCGACGTCGCCGAAGGCGACGAGGTGCTCTACAGCAAGTACGGCGGCACCGAAATCAAGGTGGACGGCGAGGAGCTGCTCGTGCTGCGCGAGTCGGACGTGCTCGCCAAGGTCCAGGGCTGAACCCCTCAAGGAGAAGAAATGGCACACAAGGAACTGAAGTACGACACGGATGCCCGCAGGGCCCTTGAGGCGGGCGTCGACGCGGTAGCAAACGCGGTCAAGGTCACACTTGGCCCCAGGGGCCGCTACGTAGTGCTCGACAAGAAGTTCGGCGCGCCCACGATCACCAACGACGGTGTCACGATCGCGCGCGAGATTGATGTCGAGGACGTTTTCCAGAACCAGGGCGCCCAGCTGGTACGTGAGGTGGCCACCGCCACCAACGACGTCGCCGGCGATGGCACCACCACAGCGACGGTGCTGGCGCAGTCGATCGTGCGCGAGGGCCTCAAGAACGTTGCCGCCGGCGCCAACCCGATGGCGCTCAAGCGCGGCATCGAGAAGGCCGTCGACGACGTTGTCAAGCAGATCGAGTCGCAGTCCAAGGAGATCACCGGCAAGGACCAGATCGCCCGCGTGGCGACGATCTCGGCGGGTGACGAGGAGATCGGCGATGTGATCGCTGACGCGATCGACAAGGTCGGCAAGGACGGCGTCGTGAACGTCGAGGAGGGCCAAACCTTCGGTATGGACCTCGAGTTCACCGAGGGCATGCAGTTCGACAAGGGCTACATCTCGCCCTACATGGTCACCGACCAGGACCGTATGGAGGCGACGCTGGAGGATCCCTACATCCTCATCGCCAACCAGAAGATCGGTTCGGTCCGCGACCTGCTGCCGGTGCTCGAGCAGACGATCCAGTCGGGCAAGCCCCTGCTGATCATCGCCGAGGATGTCGAGGGTGAGTCGCTGGCGACCCTGGTCGTCAACAAGCTCCGCGGCACGTTCACCGGCGTCGCGGTCAAGGCCCCCGGCTTCGGCGATCGCCGCAAGCGGATGCTGGAGGACATCGCGATCCTGACCGGCGGTGAGGTCATCACCGAGGAGATGGGTCTCAAGCTCGAGAACACCCAGCTCACGCAGCTCGGCCGCGCCCGGCGCGTGGTCGTCGCCAAGGACACCACCACGATCGTGGATGGCAACGGCGAGAGCGAGGCGATCAAGGGCCGGATCAACCAGATCAAGGTCGAGATCGACAACACCGACTCCGACTTCGATCGCGAGAAGCTCCAGGAGCGGCTGGCCAAGCTCTCCGGTGGCGTCGCGGTCGTCAAGGTCGGTGCCGCGACCGAAACCGAGATGAAGGAGAAGAAGCACCGGGTCGAGGACGCGCTTCAGGCGACGCGCGCCGCGCTCGAGGAGGGCATCGTCCCCGGCGGCGGCGTGGCACTGCTCGCCGCTCAGGCCGCCATCAAGCCCGAGCTCGCCGAGGACCCGGACGAGGGCACCGGCGCCAAGATCGTGCGTCGCGCGCTCGAGGAGCCGCTGCGCCAGATCGCCGAGAACGCCGGCCTCGAGGGTTCGGTGACGGTCAACGACGTGCGCAAGGCCAAGAAGGGGCAAGGCCTCAACGCGGCCACCGGCGAGATCGTCGACCTGGTCGGCGCCGGGATCATCGATCCCGCGATGGTGACTCGGTCGGCGCTCCAGAACGCCGCTTCGATCGCCAAGAACATCCTCACCACCGAGGCGATCGTGGCCGAGATGCCCGAGAAGGAGGCCGCGGGCGCCGGCGGCGGTGGCATGCCCGACATGAGCGGGATGATGTAATCGCCTCAACAGGCGAGTAGTCCTTCGCGAGGGCCCGGCTCGGAAAAGCCGGGCCCTCCGCGTTTTGGGGGCCAAGCGCGTCGGGTGCGGCACGCCCGCGCACTCCCCGCAATCCCCTCCTACCGATCGACCGCGAGGGTCGCGTCCGCGCCGACCACCGCGCGGTACACCTCGTGCGTACGACGGGCGACCTCGCGCCAATCGAAGCCCAGCACGTGTTCGCGTGCCTCGGCCACGAGCCTCGCGCGCGCATGGTCATCGTTCAGGATCCGGGCGAGCACCTCGCCCAGAGCGTCGGCGTCGCGGGAGCGGAAGCGCAGGCCCACGGTGCCGTCAGCCGGCACCACCTCGCGCAGTCCACCGGTGTCGGCCACGATGCACAGGCACCCGCACGCCATCGCCTCCAGCGCCACCAGCCCGAAGGGCTCGTAGATCGAGGGCACGATCGCGATCTCTGCCACGCGGTACAGCGCGTGGAGCATGTCGTCTCCGACCCACCCCAGGAAGCTCCCGTGACGCATCAGTCCCAGCCGCTGTGCCTGCGCCCGCAGCTCGGCCTCAGCTGTTCCCGAGCCGGCGACGACGAAGCGTACCCCGCCAAGTCGGTTCACTGTCTGCGCGAGCGCGTCGAGCGCCAGGTGAAAGCCCTTCTCATACACCAAGCGGCCCACCAGCAGCACGAGGCGCTCGTGCGGCTGGGCAAATCGGGCGCGCAGCCGCTCGAGATCGACGGGCGCCTCGAGATCCCGCGGGTCGACCGCGTTCTGGATCACGGTGGTTCGCTCGAGCGGCGCTCCAAGGACCGTGGCCACGTGGCCGCGCATGTAGTGCGAGCAGGTGATCACCCGGTCGGCCGCGGCTACCATGCGTTTCTCCACGCCGTGAATGTGCGACTGCGGGTAACTGGACACCCAGCCCTGGTGGCGGCCGAATTCGGTCGCGTGGACGGTCACCAGCCACGGGCAGCCGATGTGCGAAGCCAGGCGCTCCGCCACGTCCGCGACAAGCCAATCGTGAGAGTGGACGAGGTCGAACTCGAATCGCTCGCTCACCGCCAGGGCGAGCTCGTACATGTCGGCGTTCATCCCGTCCACCCAGCGCACGAACGCGTCCACGTCGCGCGGAAACTCGGGCTCCCGCACGCGATGGACGACCACCCCGTGGCGGTCCTCCTCGGCGGGTAGATGACCTCCGCCGCGGGACACCACGTGGACCTCCACCCCCTCGGTAACGAGATGCTCCGAGAGCTTGCGCACGTGCCGCGCGAGGCCGCCCTCGATCACCGGTGGGTATTCCCAGCAGAACAGCAGGACGCGCATGTCGGGGCGGCACCCTAGCGGAGCGAACCGCGGCACGCCCGGCGAAACCGGGTTATGCGGAGCGCAGCGGAGCCGGACTTCCCTGGTTGCGGCGGGATTCGCGCCCGCCGTCGTACGGGCTTTCGAACAGCATCAGCGAGACGGTCGCGTGCAGGGGCGGGGACCCCGCGTCCGCCAGCCGCGCCTGCGCCGCTTGGACGATCTGCTCGAGGCGTCCGCCCACGTCCCGCAGCACCGCTGCCAGCTCGCCGAAGCCACGCTCGTCGAGGGCCACTGTGCGGGCGGATACGCCCGCAACCTCGCCGTCGCCGAGCGCGGCCCGCGGCCTGGCCCGGTACCAGTGCTGCAGGGCTCCGCGCCGGGGGGCGGTCCGTACCAGCTCGATCATCCCCGCGCGCTCGAGCTCGCGCACGTGATAGCTGACAACCGGCAAAGAGGACCCGAGCTCGCTGGCCAGCTCCTTGGGGCTGAGCACGGCCTCGTCGAGCCGGGCCAGGATCGCCATACGCAGGGGATGCGCGAATGCCTTGAGCAGGCGCAACGGGCGCACCTCCCCGGGACCGCCTTGTCCTTGGCCTGCCCGCCTCCCAGCCCGGTCCTTTGCCTGATTCACGTCCCCTCTTTGGTCGGCGTTACTCTACAGCGCTCGAGCCCTCGCAGGGGATAAACCCGCGCCAGGAGGCCCACCATGCGGCGGCCCGGATACGCTCCGGCGAGACATGGAGGAGCTCCTGTTTCGACCGGCTCTGGAACTGGCGGCGATGGTACGCGCGGGCCAGATCAGCGCCCGCGAGCTCGTGGCGGCGTCGCTGCGCCGCATCGAACAACTCGAGCCCACGCTCAACGCCTTCACGCAGGTCGCTCCCGAGTCCGCGCTTGAAGCGGCTGACGCGATCGGCAAGGGCGATCCCAGGCCGTTCGCGGGCGTGCCGATCGCGGTCAAGGACAACCGGCCCGTGGCCGGCATGCGGCTGACCCTGTGCAGCGACCTCTTCGGCGACTACATCGCCGAGCGGGACTCCTTCCTGATCCGGCGACTGCGCGATGCGGGCTTCGTGATTGTGGGTAAGACGGCGCTTCCCGAGATGGGCATCCTGCCCACCACCGAATCGCGGCGCTTCGGACCCACCCATAATCCCTGGCAGCTCGACCGGACACCCGGTGGCTCGAGCGGCGGCGCGGCAGCCGCGGTCGCGGCCGGCATGGTCCCGATCGCGCACGCCAACGATGGCGGGGGCTCGCTCAGAATCCCCGCCGCGTGTTGCGGGCTCGTGGGGCTGAAGGCCGCTCGAGGGCGCATCTCGCGCGGTCCGGACAGCGGACAGAGCTTCCTCTCGATCGATGGGGTTATCACGCGGACGGTCGCCGACACGGCCGCGGCGCTGGATGCCATCGCCGGCTATGAGCCCGGCGACGCCAGCTGGGCCCCGCCGCCGCCGGGACCCTACGCCGAGCTGGCCCGCGCGGAGCCACGTGGGCTGAAGCTCGGGATGACCTTGGAGGCGCCCTACGGGGCGGACCTCGAGGCGCTGAGCGAGAGGGCCACGCGCCAAGCGGCCGCTCTGCTCGAGTCGCTCGGCCACACGGTGGAGCCGGTCAGCCCACCGTGGTCGGGCCAGGACCTGCTCGCAGACTTCACCCGCCTGTTCACACCGCTGGTGGCGATGGAAGTCGCCGCGGGCGAGCGCGTCAGCGGCCGGGAGGCGACCGAAGCGGATATCGAGCCGCTCACGTGGGCGGTGTGGACCCGGGCGCGCCAGCAGACCAGCCTCGCCTACCTCGCCGCCCAGGGCCGGCTCGAGTCGGTGGCGCGTGCGATCGTCGCCTCGCTTTCGCCCTATGACGCGCTGCTCACACCGGCGCTCGGCCAGCGCCCGGTATCCATCGGGGAGATCCACGGCCTCGGCCATGAACCGTGGACCGAGTATCGCCGCTCGGCGAGCTTCACCCCCTACACGGCGGTGGTCAACGTCACCGGCCTGCCGGCGATCACGGTGCCGCTCTACCACGGTGACGACGGGCTGCCCCTCGGCGTGCAGTTGGTCGGGCCCCCGGCCCGCGAGGAGGTGCTGCTGGCGCTCGCCGCCCAGCTACAGGAGGCTCATCCGTGGACCGAGCGGCGCCCGCCGCTATGACGCCGCGAGTACCGCCCGCATCGGCCGCGGCCTGACGCCGAGGCGGCGGGCGTCGGAGCAGCCGCGCTCCGAGATCATCGCCACCTCGAGCAGCTCGGCCTCATCCCAGGTCGCAAACGCTGCTGGACCCATGAGCAACTCGACCAGCCGCAGAGCCCGTCGCATCACCGGCGTGGGAATGCCGACCAGCGGCCGGCGCCTGCCCAGGGAGCGCATCACCGTCTCGACGATCGCCCGGTAGGTGAGGGTCTCCGGCCCCGCCAGCTCGTAGCGCGCGCCCGCCGCCTCGGCACCCCGGGGAGCGGAGGGGAGGGTCGCCATCACGCAGTCGGCCACGTCCTGGGCCCAGATGGGTTGAAAGGGCGCCCGGCCCGCGCCCGAAAGCGGCATCACCGGCAGTAGCGAAAGCCGTCCGATCAGGCGCAGGAAGGGATCGCCGGGGGCGTACACGATCGAGGGCGCAAAGATCGTGTGCTCAAACGAGGCCGCGACGACCGCGCGCTCCGCGATCGCCTTGGCGCGCAGCAGACGAGCCGGGTTGCGGGTCGAGGCACCGAGCGCAGAGAAGAACACGAAGCGGCGGGCGCCCGCGCGCTCGGCCGCGCGCACGAGCCTCCAGGTCGCGATGCCCGCGAGCTCCTCGATTGAGCCCGTGGGCTGGTCGCGGATCGCGGCGGCGAGGTGCACGACGGTGTCCACGCCGCGCAGGGCATAGCGAAATGAAAACGGGTCGGCGAGGTCGCCCAGGGCGATCTGCACGCGCACCCGGTCGGGTCCCAGTCGTCGGGGGTCGCGCACCATGCAGCGGACCGGGATCTCGGCTTCCAGCAGGCGACGGAGCAGAGGCCGGCCGATCGTTCCCGTGGCGCCGGTGAGCAGCAGCACCGCCAGCAGGCTAGCCGGACGACTCCCGCGAGGGCCGCCACCGAGGGCCCGCCTAGCAAGCAGGCGTCTTTACAATCGAGCGCTGCCCGATTAGGACACCCGAATAGGACTCTGAACTGACATGGCCTACGTGATCGCCGAGCCCTGCATCGGCACGAAGGACAATTCGTGCGTTGAGGTCTGCCCGGTCGACTGCATCCACCCGACGCCCGACGAGCCCGACTACGACAACGTCGAGATGCTTTACATCGATCCGGAGGAGTGCATCGACTGCGACGCGTGCGTCGAGGCCTGTCCCGTGGATGCCTGCTTCGCCGAGGACCAGCTCCCGGAGGAGTGGCTGAAGTACACCCAGATCAACGCGGACTACTTCACCAAGTAGTTCCGGCGGCGCATGCGCCGCCGGGGGGCCGGCTCAGGCCATCGGCAGCGACATGCCCACCGGCTTGGGCGCCGCGGCCGGAGCGGGCTCCTGCATCACGGGCAACTCCACCGGGGAGAGCGCGATCAGGCCCTGGGCCGCATAGCGGATGGCCTGAGCGGCTGGGTCGTCCGGATTTGAGAACACGATCGGGAGGCCGTTGTCCGACTGCTCGCGTAGCGGCAGCGTGAGCGGCACCTGGGCGAGTAGTGGCACCTCGAGCTCTTCCGCCAGGAGCTGCCCCCCACCTTCGCCGAAGATCGCATAGCGCTCGCCCGTCGGCGTGACGAAGCCAGACATGTTTTCGATCACGCCTGCGATCTCGAGCTTCAGCTTCTCGGCCATCTGCGCGGAGCGCCGCGCCACTTTCTGCGCCACCGGCTGAGGAGTCGTCACGATCACGAACTTGGCCTGGGGCAGCAGCTGTGCGAGCGTCATCGAGACGTCGCCGGTACCGGGCGGAAGATCGATCAGCAGGTAGTCGAGCTGCCCCCATTCCACGTCCTCGAGGAACTGCTGCAGCGCCTTGTGCAGCATCGGCCCGCGCCAGATCACGGCCTCATCCTGCTTGACGAAGAAGCCGATCGACATCACGCCAATATCGGCATAAGCGCGCAGCGGGACGATCTTGCGCTGCTCAATCTCCGGCTTCTGCGCACCCAGGCCCAGCATCCGCGGCTGGGAGTAGCCCCACACATCTGCGTCCAGCACGCCCACCTGCTTGCCCTCGGCGACGAGCGCCGCGGCGAGGTTCGCGGTCACGCTCGACTTGCCGACTCCGCCCTTGCCCGAGCCGATGCAGACCACGTTCTGGACCTGCGCGAGCGCCCCCTCGGGGAGCCCTCCACGCCCGAGCTTGTGGCCCAGCGCCGCCCGCTCCTGCTCGGAGAGCACGTCGAAGGAGACGTTGACGCCGCTCACGCCCTCGAGCCGGCGCACGGCCTCATCGACACCCGTCTGGAAGTGGCTGCGGATCGGGCACCCGGGAGTGGTCAGCGAGACCATGACGTCCACGACGCCGTTGTCGTGAACGTCGAGCGAGCGCACCATCTCGAGCTCGACGATGTCGCGCCGCAGCTCGGGATCGATCACCGCCCTCAGGGCGTCCATAACCTGTTCGCGAGTGGGCATAAGCCCATTCTGGCAAACTGCCCGCTTGTGGCAACTCGCTCTAGGACGAACCTTGGGCGTGGGGCCCGTCTTTGATGGCACATGACGCCCGGGCGACCTCGCGTGAAGCGCAGTAGGAGACCGGGGGTCATGTGCCCTCAAAGACCAACCGGGGCCTCACATGAAGTGAGACCCCGGTGGTTGAGGGAGGAGAGGGTGCTGCATTCGCCGGCGTAGATATGAGGCCGGCGAACCTTTCCCGCCGTGCGCGCTCTCCGACGCGGAGGCGGGGGAAGTCGTTGTCAGGCGATCGAGCCCAGGCGACCCTGGGCGTCACCCAGGACCTTCTCCACGCGACCCGTCAGCGTGCCGGACTGCTTCTCGAGATCCCTGCGTACCAAGCGTACCTCACGCTCGAGGCGGCGACGGTTCTGCTTGAACGTCCGCTCGACGCTCCGGCGGCGCTGGCGCAGCTCCCGCTCGACAAGAGTCCGCGTCTTGCGCACGCGGCGCTCGAGACGGTTGCGGGCCGTCATGCCGCGACGCTCGTAGCGCTTTAGCTCGCGCTCGAGGGCGGTGCGCGTGCTGTAGCGCGAGCTGAGGTCGCGCACCCCGGTGATCAGGCCGTCGCGGGCGACCAGGCTCGCGCCGACCGGCACGAGCACGGCGCGCTCAGCGAGAACCTGCGCCTGCTCCACGCGCGTCTTGGGCTGGGGCTGCACCGAGGTTGCGCGGCGACGCAGCGACCCAGTCGTCTGACGTCGATTGGGGGTCGTCTTTCGTGTGGTGGCGCGCTTGCTGGCGCTGCTTTGAGTGCTTGTAGCCATGTCAAAAGCTCCCTAAGTGGTCATCTCCAGACGGTGCGGCGGCGGCATAACCACCGAACATGTGTTTGTACCCCGGCGTGTAGAGCGCGTTACAACGTCCGCGCGATCCAGGCTGAGGGATCGTCGAGTTCGCGGATCGTGGGAAGCGTCTCGGGGCTGGTGAACAGCGCGCGCAGCGCGTCGGTCCCCCGTTCGCGCACGATCGCGTCGCAGAAGCGCTTGCCCTGCTCGTACTGACGCAGCTTCAGGTCGAGCCCCAGCAGCCGGCCGACCAGCCGGGACAGGATCGACTGTGAGTGGCGGCGGCGGTCGAGCGCCTCGCGCAAGCGGGGCAGCGAGGGCAAAAGATCGGGTGCGACAGCGTCCATGACGTGCTCGGCGTGACCCTCGACGACCGCCATCACTGCCTGCACGCTCTCCAGCGTGGCGCGCTCCGAGGAGCTCGCCACGATCGAGATCAAATCGCCGCGTCTCAGGGCGTTGGCCACGCGCTTGATCTCATCGCCGCTGGGGATTCGCAGCCGCCGCGGGTTATCGAGCCGCACCTCGGCGGTGCGCAGCAACTCGCGCACCAGCGAGGACAGGTGCCCGTGCAGCCAAGGCACCCCGGCGAACTGCACGGCATGCGTGACCTCGTGGAGCGTCACCCACGTCATGAACTCCTTCTCCTCGGCGCCAAACGCCTGCATCGCCTGGCCCAAATTTGGAAGCACGAACAAGAGCCGCGGTGGCCGGTCCTCCACGGCTTCGTCGAGCAGCACCAGCTCGTACTGTCCGAGCACACGCTGGGCGAGGTAGCCCACGACCACTCCCACCTCGGTGGAGAGCACGAGCGCGACGCTGATCTGAACCGCCGGACGCAGCGGCCCCAGCCGACTGTCCGCGCGCTTCAGCACGGGATCGAGCAGCAGCCGCATCGAGCCGAGGTTGGTCTGCACCCATTCGCGGCGGCCGATGCCCTCCGGGCTGGGCAGCGGACGCTCCGGAGCGAGCCCCGTGTAGGCGGTGACGCGCCGCTCGGATTCCTGCGCCAGCGCGTCGAGGTCGGCGCTGGGGAGGCGGCCGTTGCCGCTACCCGCGACCTGACGCGCGATCCGCTCCGCGAGCACCCAATCGATCATGGGGCCACCTGCTCGAGCTCGTGAAGAGCGGCCTCCGACCTGGCGGCCACCACCGGCGCGCGTGGCGCCGCGTCAAGAGGAGCCGCGAGCGGCTCGCCGAGCCCAGGAAAGCACACCAGGCCGCCGGCCTCACGCACAATCAGCTGTCCCGCGGCGGCGTCGACGCCGCGGCTGCGTCTGAGCGACACCATCCCGTCGAAGCGAGCGCTCGCCACGTGGCATAGGGTGATCGCGATCGAGCCGAGCGCACGCAGCCTGTAGGCGGTGGCGATCAGTCGCTCGAGCCGCTCCTCGAGCCAGCGTGGGTCCGCCGACTCGATGCCCACCACCTCGAGCTTGCCCGCCCGCGTCCGGCGCTCGGGCAGAGCCGGATCAAGCTGTGCGCCGCCCAACCACGCTCCCTCGCCGCGCCGCGCCCACCACTCTTCGCCGGCGCCGAAGTCGTGCACGAAGGCGAACTCCACATCGGCCATTGTGTCGCCGTCGGCGACCGCGATTGAAAGCGCGTAGTGGGGGATGCGCCGTTTGGCGTTGAGCGAGCCGTCGATCGGGTCGACGATCACCCGCACGCGCTCGTCGCCGTAGTCGACTTCGCCGCGCTCCTCGGAGAAGGCCACGAATCCATAGCCCCCCTCCCGCAGCTGGTCGAGCTCAGCCAGAACCACTCGCTCGGCCAGGCTGTCGATCTCGAGCGTGCGGTCGCCACCTGAGCCCCGCTCGCCGGTCTCGCGGGCGCGCTGCTCGGTGGTCGGCGACTCCGCCAGCACGCGCTCGAGCCCGGTGACCGCGCGACGGCAAACTCCGAGCCAGTCGACGTCGAGCGCTGAACGGGTAACGGCCATCTCGAACCTATGCTGTCAGACGACGTGAGCGAGGCGACGAAGTGGAGCGATGCGGTTAGGCACCGGGGCGGCCCGCTGGTGGTGCTGGGGGGCGCCGGCGTCGGCAAGACCACACTGATCGTGGAGCGGTTTGTGTGGCTGGTCGACGAGGGTGTGGAGCCCTCGCGGATCGCGGTCCTCACTCCTTCACGCGGCCGCGCCGAGGCTCTGCGCGAGCGGCTCGAGAGCACACTCAGGCGCGGATACGAGGAGCTGCAGGTCGGCACTGGGGTGCATTTGGCCGCGGCGATCTTGGACCGGGCCGGCGTCGGGCCGCGTTCCTCGCTCGTGCGGCTGGGGCCGGGCGACCGGCTCGCGATGCTGCTCGAGCGCCGCGACGAGCTCGAGCTGCGGCGGCACGATTTCGCTGGCAATCCCGCGCGGCTAATGGGGCAGCTCATCCGGCGGATCGACCGCCTCAAGGCAGAGTTGATCGGCGCCGAGGAATTCGCGGCTTGGGCTAGCGCACTGGATGGCCCCGAGGGTCCGATGGAGCGAGAGTTCGCGGCCGTCTATGAGGCTCACGAGCGCCTGCTTGCGCAGGCCGGCGCGATCGACGCCGGCGACCTCTTACGGGCTGCGTTGGGGGTCTGCGAGAGGGCCGGCGTCCTTTTCGAGCACGTGCTGGTCGATGACGCACAGGAGCTCGACTTTGGGGCTGCTTGCCTTGCGCGGAGGCTTGCGCCTGGCCTGTTCGCCGCCGGGGATCCGGCCGCCGGATTGACGGGACTGCGTGCCGCCGGCCGCGCGCGGATGCGTGCGTTCGCCGCCCTCCCTGAGGCGCACGTGATTGAGATGACCGAGAGTTTCCGCTGCCCGCGGGTGGTTCTCGACGCGGCCGAGGCGCTCTTGGCACCCCCGGGTGAAGCGGAGCTGCTGGCGTCCCCGGGAGCGCGGACACCCGAGGGGGGCGAGGTCTCGTTCTGGCGCTGTGAGAATCGCCGCGCGCAGGCTCAGGCCGTGGCGGCGGAGATCGAGCGCCTGCTCGCGCGCGCGGCGGTCTCTCCTGACCAGGTCGCGGTGATCGTGCCGCCGGGCGAAGAGGATGGGCGCGCCGTTGCAGGAGCGCTCGAGGAGCGCGCTGTCGCGCAGCGGCTGGTGGACGAAGAGGGGTTCTTCCAGCGCGCCGAGATCCGCGACCTGCTGGCGTGGCTCAGGCTGCTGGCCGACCCGACGGATGCGGCTGCGGTGGTGCGCGTGCTGGCGCGTGCGCCGGTCGAGCTGCGCTCAGTCGACATCGCCAGGTGCACCCAGATCGCGCGGCGGCGCAAGCTGGACATGGTCGCCGCGCTGGCCGCCGCGACCGAGTCTCCTCAGGTGCCGCCCGAGGCGCGCGAGCGCATTCGCAACTTCCTGAGGCTGTACCGGGCTTCGGTGCCAGCGCTCGACACGGCGCGACCGGACGTGTTCGTCCACAAGCTGATCGAGCGCCTCGGCATGCGCCGCCAGCAGCTCTTCGCGGCCCAGGCCGACGTCGTCGAGCGCCTCCAGGCGCTGGCCCGCTTCGGGGAGCTCGCGGCGGCCTACGGCGCCCGCGCGCCGCAGTCGACGCCGCGCGAGTTCGCCCGCTCGATCGCGGCCGTGGCCCAGTTCGGCCTGCCCGAGCAGGAGGAGCCCCAGCTCACCGGCGCCCGCGCCGTGCAGATCGTCCCGATGACTGCGGTGGGAGGCCTCGAGGCGGAACACGTCTATGTGCTCGGCCTGCAGGGAGGGCTGCACGCGCCGGCGCCAGAGCAGGTGCCCGACGCTCTGCTCCAGGAGGAGCTTCCCCCCGCCTCGGAGCGCCAGCGCGCCGTTGCCTTGCGCCAGGCGCTGTACGTCGCCGTCACCCGGGCACGCGCGCGAGTGGTCCTCTGTTGTCCCGCGAGCGCGGGTGACGCGACGGGCCCGGTCGCGCCGACGGCAGTTGAGGATGCGCGGCGCGCACTTCAAGCTGAGTGGGAGCACAAGCCCGAGGAGCTCTTCGGCCCGGCCGAGACGCTCCACTCGACCTACCGCCTGCTGCGCGACGAGTTGCTCGACGCCACGGTGCGCGCGGGAGGCCGGCTCGGCGAGCTCCGCCTCGACACCGATCTGGACATCTCGCACGCGGTGGTGCGCTACCTCGAGCTACTCAAGGTGGCGGCGCTGATCGCTCGGCCCGAGGGCCAGAGCCTGGCCGAGGCGCTGCGCGACGTCAACGCCCGCATCCTGCAGGGCGCCACTGCGGAGCAAAAGGAGATTCTCTCGTCCTCCGCGCTCGACGAGTACCTGCTCGACTCCGAACGTGACACGCGCAGGCGGGCGCAGATGCTCGCGGCCCGCGACGAGCCCTCGCTCGAGCCCTTCCTGCCGCGGCGCGGCGAGGGCATCACGCTTTCGGCCTCCGATATCGACACTTACCGCACCTGCCCGCTGCGGTACAAGTTCGCGCGGGTCTTCCGCATCCCGCAGGAGCCGTCGGTCAACCAGCGCTTCGGGATCCTCGTGCATCAGGTGCTCGAGCGCTTTCACGCCCGCACCGGGGCCACGGGGACGCTGGCGGAGCTGCTGGGGCTGCTGGACTCCGGCTGGCACCGGGCCGGGTTTGCGGAGTCCGAGGAGGAGCGCCAACTGCGGGGCAAGGCGGCCTCGGCGCTGACCCGCTACCACGCCCGCTTCCAGGCCGAGGAGACGGAGCCCGTGTGGTTCGAGCGGCCGTTCACGTTCAGGCTCGGGCCACATCTGCTGCGGGGCAGGGTCGATCGCGTCGACCGCCTGCCGGGCGGCCGTTACGAGCTGATCGACTACAAGACGGGCCGGCCCAAGAGCTCGGCCCAGCTCGCCGACGACGTCCAGCTCTCGCTGTACGCGTTGGGGGCCCGTGAGGCCTGGGAACTCGAGTCCTCGCGTCAGGCCTACTACTACCTGCTCGACGACGAGAAGGTGGCTCTGCCCGACGGGGAGCGGGCCGACTGGGTGCGAGAGGCGGCGCAGGAGGTGGCGGACGGCGTCCTGGCCCAGGAGTTCGAGCCCACGCCCTCGTTCGCGGCATGCTCCGTATGCGACTACCGCCTGCTCTGCCCGGCGGCCGAGAGCTGACTCGGTCCGGACGGCGGGAGCGCTCGCTGACCGTCAGCTAGCGCCGCCGTCCCGCTGGCGCAGGAAGCGCTGAAGGTCGCGGGCGATCGTCTCGCCTGACGGCAGCGAGGTCGGCAGTGCCTCCTCACTGCTTTCGATGGCCTGCTCGAGCCGCTCCACAAAAGCCTGGACATCCGGGTCGCTCTGGACGGCGAGGTTGACCTGGCGCTCGTAGTCCTCGGCGGCCGTCTCCAGGGCAGAGGCGTCGATCGCCACGCCCACCAGCCCCTCGAGCTTGCGCACCAGCGCCAGCGCGGCTTTCGGGTTCGGGGTCGCCGCGATGTAGTGCGGCACGGCCGCCCACAGGCTCGCCGTGGGCATGCCCGCGTGCTGGCACGCGGCATGGAGCACGCCGACGATGCCTGTAGGCCCCTCGTAGCTCGAGCGCGAGAGGTCGAGGCGCGAGACCAGTCCACGGTCGGATGCCATGCCTGTCACCGCGATCGCGCGCGTGTGGGGAACGTCCGCGAGCAGCGCTCCGAGCGTCACCACCATCTGGGTGCCGAGCGCTTCGGCGAGCTCGATGATCACTTCGGTGAATGAGCGCCAATGGAACGAGGGCTCGGATCCGCCCAGCAGCACGAGGTCGCGTGGCGCTCGTGGGACCCTGACCTCGAACAGCTCGACCGCGGGCCACTCGATCTGGCGCGTCTCGCCGTCTACCAGCTTGACCTCAGGCCTGGTGGCCTGAAAGTCGTAGAACTCCTCCGGGTCGATCGTGGCGAAGCGACGCGCGCCCAGGGCGCCGCCGATGAAGGAGACCGCGCTCGAGGCGGCGTCGGCGGCATCGTTCCAGCCCTTGAACGCGCAGATCAGCGCGGGCGCCCGCAGGCCGTCCGGGCGGTATTCCCAACGCAGTGGTTGCATCAACTCACCGTAGCGAATGGGGGGTGTCGAGCCCCGCGCTTGCGGTCTTCGGCTTAGCATCACCTTCGGCGCGGCAGGGGCCTGGTGGCCCATCCCGTCTTCAAAACGGGCAGGGCGGGGCAGCCCCCCGCTTGGAAGGTTCGATTCCTTCGCCGCGTCGCTCGTGTGAATGAAGGGTTGGACTTAGCGGTGCGGACGTCGGCGCAGCAGGGTCGCGGCGAGCACGAGTAGTCCGCTTGCCAGCAGCACGCGCCCGGCTATGGAGTCGATCGTCGCCCAGGCACTGCCGACGAGCGCACCTAGGAGCACGAATGCGACCGCCCACAGCGCGCATCCGAGCGTGGTGAGCCCGATGAACTGGACCAGCGGCACCCGGCGCGCGCCGGCAGGCAGGGATACGAAGGTACGCGCCAGCGGCAACAGGCGGGCGATGAGGACCGCGCGCGTGCCGTGCCGCTCGAGTAGGGCCTCCCCCCGGCCGATCACCTTGCGCGCGACGGCGTGCCGCTCCATTAGCCCGCTGGCGCCCACGGCGTAGGCGAGCAACGATCCAACCAGGTTGCCCGCGGTCGCCGCGAGCACGGCGAGCGGGAGGCTCATCCACCCCTCGCGCACGGCGAACCCGGAGAACAGCAGCGTGGCCTCGCTTGGCACCGGTATGCAGGCGCTTTCAGGCACCATCAGCAGGAACACCCCGAGCGCCCCGAACCGTTCGATGAAGCCGATCATCCACTCCTCCAGGGCACGCCGACCGAGCCCGGTGCAAAAATCGCGAGGTCGATAACCATCGTTAGATGTTAAGGATACTTATCTAATTGCCTGCGCCGCGGCGTCCTCTGTCGGAGCCGGCCGAGGCGCTGGTGGCTGTTGCACCGCTCGCCAATCGATGGATCGAACGGCTCCTCGCCGGTCATCAACCCGCGCTCACTGTCACGCAGTTCCTGGCCCTGCGAGCGATTGCGACCGAGGGGGTGTCGGGCTCCGAGCTCGCCCGGCGGGCCGGCGTGTCCGGCCCCGCCGTCTCGCAACTGCTCGCAGGCCTCGCCGATGCCGGCCTACTCAACCGCCAAGCGCACGCCGAGGACCGTCGCCGCCAGACGCTCACGGTCTCAACGCGCGGGCAAGGGGCACTGAGCTCCGCGCAGGCGCTCTTGCGAAGGCGGCTCACGCCGCTGCTTGCCGAGCTCCCGCGTCCAGAAGTGGACGCCCTCGCACGCGCGCTACCGCACTTGGAGGCGGCCCTATCGGGTGCCCCGCCACCGCGGCGGCCCCCACCGCCACGGCCGCCCGGCGCCCTTCGTCCTCCGCCACCGCGGCCAAGACGATGAGCCAGTCCGAGCGTCGAGCGCGCCGAGTCGCTCCCGACGGCGGGCGACGAGATACTTTCGCGGCCTTCGCCACTTCGCCGGGGGCCCGAGGACAGGAGGAATCAAATGGCACCGATCATCAGCACCGTCGAGATCGCAAGGCCGCCTGAGGGCGTCTTTTCTTATGTCACGGATCCGTCGAGGATGCCCGAGTGGCAGCAGGGGGTCAGCAGCGGTCGCCTCGAGGGCGTGGGCGTCGGGTCGCGATGCGTTACCACGCGCAAGGTGGGAGGTGCCAGCAGAGAGGTGGTCACCGAAATCACCGAGTACGACCCTCCACGTCGCTGGGCGGACCACGGCATGGACGGCCCGATCCGCGCCGTGGTCAGGGTGACCATCGAGCCGCTGGCGGGCGCTCGTGGCTCCCGTCTCACGATCTCAGTCGACTTCGAGGGGCACGGAATCGGCAAGCTCCTGGTGCCGCTGTTCGTACGCCGGCAGGCCGAGCGGGAAATGCCCGGAAACATGCAGCGGGTAAAGCAACGGCTGGAGAGCGCCGCTTAGAGTTGCGCGCTCAGCTCGCCGCGGCCACGCGCTCGCCTCCCTCGATCGCCTCGGCCAACCGCTCCGGGTGCAGGTACGGCAGCAGCCCGGGTAAGGGTCAGCTTAAACGGGTCGCTGCGGCCCAAAAGTGGCGTCACGAGGGGCCATACTAGGAGTCGTGTCCGCAGCCCTCCGGACCGAGGCCCTGGCGCCCTTACGCACCGACCCCGCACACGCTGCGGTCCTGTTGGACATCGACGGGACGCTCGCGCCGATCGTCGACCGCGCGGGGGAGGCTCACGTCTCCGAGCCCACCCGTCAACTCGTGATTGAGCTCGCGAGGAAATACGCTCTGGTCGCGTGCGTCAGCGGCCGGCGAGCGTCCGATGCGCGCGCCATGGTCTCGGTTGGTACGGTCACCTATCTCGGCTCTCACGGCGCCGAGATGCTGCGCCCGGGGTGGCTCGAGCCGGCGCTCGATCCCGACGTCGAGGCCTGGCTGCCGCAGATACAAGCCTTCGCCCGCAACCTCGACCTAGCGGACATGAGTCGTCGCCGCGTGCGGCTCGAGGAGAAGGGCCCGATCCTCGCCTTCCACTGGCGAGGGGCCCCGGACGAAGCAGCGGCCCGCGGGGGAATCGACGCGATCGCCGCCAAGGCCGACGAGGCCGGCTTGCGCCCGCACTGGGGCCGGAAGGTCCTCGAGGTGCGGCCTCCGGTGCGCTTCGACAAGGGCTCGGGCGTTGCCAGGCTGATCGAGGATGCCGGCGTCGAGGCGGCCGTGTACGTGGGCGACGATCGCACCGATGTGGACGCCTTTCGCGCCCTGGGGCAGCTCGCCCAAGCGGGCACGATCGCGCATGCGATCCGTGTCGGCGTCGCGTCTGAGGAGGGCCCAAGCGAGATCGCCGAGGAGGCCGACTTCCTCGTGGAGGGCACCGCGGGCGTTAGGCAACTGCTTCAGACGCTCGTCGACGTCTAGCGCCGTGCGCTATTGCCGCCAGAGAGATGCGCTTCACTGACTTCCTCCGCACGACCGTGCTGATCAGCGCCGGCGCGGCGAGCGTGCTTGCGGCGGTGACCGTCGCCGGTTCGGTCGGCAACCAGCAGGACGGAGTGGTGGCCGTCGCGGCCGGATGGTGGGTCGTCGCAGCGCTCCTCGGAATGTGGATCGGTAGGCGCCCGGAGGCGACCGAGTCGGTCTCATCGCTGCTCGCGGGGGCGCGAATGCCCAAGACGCTTCCCGAGGTGCGCCCCTGGCGGACGGTGCTGAACAGGCTGTGGCCGCTGTTCATATCGACCCTGGGCGCCGCGGCGCTGTCCTTCCTCTTACCCCAGGTACCGGGCGTGGCGGCCGGATTCGCAATCATTTGGGCGCTCGCCTGGAGGCGCCAAGCCGCGGCCGTGGCCGCGATCGAAGAGCGGGACGGCGCGCGCTTTTACATTGACAGGACTTCGCCCATCAAGCCCATCAAACTCGTGCGCATCCCCGGCTTCCGCTCCAATCTGTCCGAGCTGAACGGCGCTGAGCCGGTCCCCCGGGTCACCCAACCGCGCATCTGATGCACGCCCTCCTCGCCTACATCCCCAGCCCATCGAGCAACGGACTCCATCTCGGGCCGCTGTTCATCCATGCCTATGGACTGATGTACGTGCTGGCCGTGGCCGCCGCGATCTTTGTCACCCGGTGGCTGTGGGTGCGGGTCGGCGGCGAGGGCGAGCTGATGTACGAGATCGCAGCATGGGCGTTCCCCGCGGGGCTGATCGGGGGCCGGATCTATTTCCTGATCACCACCCCCTCCCAGATCCCGCCGCATTGGTGGGGCCCATTCGCGATCTGGAAGGGCGGACTTGGGATCTGGGGCGGGATCGCCGCGGGGGTCGGCTGCGGGCTCTGGCGGGTGCACCGCAAACGTCTGCCGCGCTGGCAGATGCGACTGCTGATGGACTGCGTGGCGCCGGCCCTGCTCGTCGCGCAGGCGATCGGGCGGATCGGCAACTACTTCAACCAGGAGCTGTTCGGCGCGCCCTCCAAGCTCCCCTGGGCGCTCGAGATCTCGCGCGCGCACCGGGTGGCCCAGCTCGCGCCCAAGTACTGGAATTACACGACCTTCGAGCCGACCTTTCTCTACGAGCTGATCTGGAACCTCTTGGTGGCGGGCTTGCTGGTGTGGCTGCAGCGCCGCTACCGGGATCGCATCCGCCCGCCAGGGCTGTTCGCGCTGTATGTCGCCGGCTACTCCGGCTTTCGCATCTTCGAGGAGACTCAGCGCATCGACTACTCGAACTACTTCCTCGGCATGCGCGTGAACTTCTTCATCGCCTCCATCCTGTGCGTGATCGCACTGTTGTGGTTCGTCGGCAGCCAGCGTGGATGGCATCCGTGGTATCGGCTCCAGAAAAAACAGCCGCCGCGACCGGAGCCGATCGCGGCCGTAACCTCCATCCCTCCCGCGCGTCCGCCGGCCAGCGCCCGCGCTCCGCGCCCGGGCGCCACGAGGCCGGCTCGTCGCCCACAGACCCCGGGCTGAGTCCGGTTACCCGTGTACCGCCCGGACTCCGTTCGCTAGCGGCGACCCACGCGGGCCCGTTTACGCAGCACCTGTAGCTCACGCCACGGCCGGGTGTTCGCCACCTGCGACGCGCCCAACCAGGCCCGCCGGGCGGTCGCGATCCCGTAACGAGCGACACCGAAGCCGCCGACTCGATGCGAGTCGGTGTTGAGCACGAGCATGACGCCGGCGTTGGCCGCGGCGCGTGCGTGCAGCTCCGAGAGGTCGCGCCGATCGGGATTGGAGTTGATCTCGAGCATCGTTCCGGCGCGCCCGGCGGCCTCGATCACGGCGTCCAGGTCGAACTCATAACCCTGCCGCCGCTCGATCTTGCGCCCCGATGGGTGGCCGATCGCGTCCACCAGCGGATGCTCGATGGCGCGCACCATCCGCTCGGTCATCGCCGCGCGGCTCATGCGGAAGGACGAGTGCACGCTGGCGATCACCCAGTCGAGCTGGGCCAGCAGCTCGTCCTCATAGTCGAGCGACCCGTCGGGAAGGATGTTGACCTCGCTGCCCGCGAGCAGCTCGATCCCGTCCACCCGCGTGTCGTGTATCGCCTCGATCTGTTCCGGCAGGCGCGCCGCTGAGACCTCGTCGCCGAAGCCGAAGGTGGCCGAGTGGTCCGTGATCGCGAGGTAGTCGTACCCCCGCTCGCGCGCGGCCTCTGCCATCACGGCGATCGACGCGGTGCCATCGGAGGCATTCGTATGACAGTGCAGATCGCCCTTCAGGTCCGAGAGCTCGATCAGGTCGGGGAGCCCTCCGTTGGCCGCCGCCTCGAGCTCGCCCCGGCCCTCGCGCAGCTCTGGCTCGATGTACTCGAGCCCGAGCAGGCCGTAGACCTCTCGCTCGGTCGCGCAGCGGTGAGTCTGGCCGGTCCTGTCGTCGAGCACACCGTATTCGGAGACGTGCAGGCCTCTGCGGACCGCCGCGTCGCGCAGGGCCATGTTGTGCTGCTTGGAACCCGTGAGGTGCTGAAGCAGGTTGCCGAACTGGTCCGGGGCGACGATCCGGAAGTCCACCTGAACGCCCGTATGTAGGCGCAGGCGCACCCCGGCGGCGCGGGGGGTCTGAGCCGCCTCGACCAGCTCCAGCGTCGCCGCCGCGCGCGCCAACTCCAGCGCATCCGTGGCCGTGGCGATCACGTCGAGGTCCTTGACCGTCTCGGTCATGCGGCGAGCCGAGCCCGCGATCTCAACTCGCTCGGATGCAGGGTGCTCGCGCAGCGCCGCGACCAGCTGCTCGCCGGCCACCAGCGCTCTGTCGAGCACCATGCGCCTCTGTGGGCCATTGGCCACCGTGGCCTGGAGCGACTCGAGGATGGTCGCCTCTGCCTTGGCGCCAAAGCCCCGGAGCTCCTGGATGCGATGGCCCTCAGCCGCCTCCCGCAGCGCGTCGAGCGAATCGATGCCCAGCTCCTCGAACAGTCGCCGTGCCCGCTTTGGACCGAGGCCCGGCAGACGCGTGACCTCGAGCAAGCCCGTCGGGAACTTTGCGCGCAGCTTGACCGCCGCCGGGATCGCCCCGTCCGCGGCCAGCGCCAGCACTTTCTCCTGGATCGTGCGGCCGACGCCGGGGAGCTCGGTTGCCCGGCCCTCCCGCGCGAGCCCGGTCACCGACACCGGCGCCTCGCGGATGGCCCGCGCCGCGTTGCGGTACGCGACGACGCGGTGGACCACCGCTCCGTCGAGCTCGTACAGGTCGCCGAGCTCGTCGAGGGCGGCGGCGATCTGTGTGTTGGTGGGATCCGCCACTCAGAGAGCGTACTTCGGGCGGCCGCGGCCGTGGCTATACTTTATGAAGTACTCGAGAACGGAAAAGGAGCCCCCGATGGCAGGCACGGTCAGCGAAGTCAATGACAACAACTTCCAAGCGGAGGTGCTGGAGGCCGATCTGCCGGTCCTGGTCGATTTTTGGGCGCCGTGGTGCGGGCCCTGCCGCATGGTGGCTCCTGTGGTGGAGGAGATCGCCAACGAGCGCGCCGGCAACCTCAAGGTCGTCAAGCTCAACATCGACGAGAACCAGAACACGGCCGTCAACTACGACGTGATGTCGATCCCGACGCTGATCGTGTTCAACAACGGCCAGCCGGTCAAGAAGGTCGTGGGCGCCTATCCCAAGCGCAGGCTGGAAGCGGAGCTGGAGCCAGCGCTGGCTTAGATCAGCGGCGCACCGCCGGCGCGAGTCGCAGCTGTAGTTCACGGCCGTCGATGAAGACGGTGACCGAGTTCTCGGCACTGTCGCCCACCCCATACGCGACCTCGACCGCCAGCGTCTCGCCCGCCACGTAGCGTTCATGAGCCCGGACGGCGGCGAGCAGCTCCGCGTCGCCGCCGAACGCCAGCGCGATGCGGTCGGAGACCTCGAGCCCGGCATCGCGACGAGCTGCCTGAACCGAGTGGACGATCTCGCGCGCCCATCCCTCGGCCCGCAGCTCATCGTCCAGCGCCAGCTCGAGCGCGACCGCGTGCGATCCCTCCCGCTCGACCTGGTAGCCCTCGAGCGGCTGCATCGCCAGCAGCAGGTCCCCGGCCTCCAGTTCATGCTCGCGCCCACCGAGGGAAACGGCCATCGGGCGTCCCTCGCGTACCGCACTAGCCACAGAAGCGCCGTCGAGACCGGCGACGGCCGCGGCCAAGGTCGGCATCTGCGACCCGAACCGCGGACCGAGCGTGCGGTAGTTGGGCTTCACCTCGACGGTCGCGAGCTCGTCGGCGTCCGAGACGAAGCGAAGCTCGTGCACGTTCAGCTCTTCGCGCACCAGCTGAGCGAGCCGCTCGATGGCCGCGCGCTCCCGCCCGGCCGCAACGATCACGGCCTCGCGCAGCGGCTGGCGCAGCTTGAGCCGCGCCTGTGACCTGGCGGCGTGACCCAAACGAACCGTCTCCCGCGCGGTCTCCATTGCGTGCTCGAGCTCGATGTCGCGCTCCTGCGCGACCGGGAAGTCCGTTAGGTGGACGCTCGGCTGCGCTCCGTCCAGGTTGTCGTAGATCTCGTCCGCTACGAACGGGCAGAAGGGCGCCAGCAGCTTGGCGACGGCGACCAGGCAGCGCTCGAGCGTGGCGAAGGCGGCCTCCTCGCCGTCCCAGAACCTGCGCCGGGAGCGCCGCACATACCATTTGGAGAGCTCTTCGACGTACGACGCGATCGCGCGCCCTGCGGACGTGGCGTCGTATGCCTCGAGTCCCTTGCGCACCTCGTCGATCGTCGCCTCAAGCCGCGAGAGCGCCCAGCGGTCAAGCTCGCCGCTGGGCTCGGCGCGCGTGCGGGCGCCCGGGGCGACGGCGTTGGCACCCGCATATAGGAGGAAGAAGTAGTACGAGTTCCACAGCGGCAGCAGAAACTGCTTGACGGACTCCTCGATCGCTCCCAGCGTGAAGCGATAGCCCGCCCAGGGCTGCCTCGAGGTGAAGAAGTACCAGCGCATCGCGTCCGCCCCGTAGCGCTCGATCACCTGCCACGGCTCGACGATGTTGCCCAGCGACTTCGACATCTTGCGCCCCTGCTCGTCCACCAGCAGCCCGTGGCACAGGACGTTCCGATACGACGAGCGCTCGAACAGCAGCGTGGAGACCGCCAGCAGCGAGTAGAACCAACCGCGGGTTTGATCGAGCCCTTCGCAGATGAAGTCGGCGGGGAAGCGCTGCTCGAAATGCTCTGTCCCAGCCTGGGGTGCGTGGTACTGGGCAAACGGCATCGACCCGGAGTCGAACCACACGTCGATCACCTCGGGCACGCGCGACATCTCCCCGCCGCACTCATGGCAGGAGAAGCGCACTTCATCGACGTATGGGCGGTGGGGGTCAGGCAGCTCGGCGCCGGAGAGCTCCTTCAGCTCGCTGAGCGACCCGATCACGCGCACGTGTCCCTCGCCACAGCGCCACACGGGCAGCGGAGTGCCCCAGTAGCGCTCACGCGAAAGGGCCCAGTCCACGTTGTTCTCAAGCCAGTTACCGAAGCGGCCGTGCTTGATGTGCTCGGGGTGCCAGTTCACGGTCTCATTGGACGCGAGCAGGCCGGCCTTGATCTCGCTCGTGGCGATGTACCACGAAGGCTTGGCGTAATACAGCAGCGGGGTCCCGCAGCGCCAACAGTGGGGATATGCGTGCTTATAGGTCTCCGCGCGCAGCAGCCGCCCGCGGCGGCGTAGATCCTCGATCAGATCGGGGTCCGCGTCCTTGACCCAGCGCCCCGCGTAGGGACCGATGCGCTCGTCGTATGTGCCGTCGGGGCGGACGGGGTTGATCGGCTCGAGACCGTATTGCTCGCCGAGCCGGAAGTCGTCCTCGCCGAAGGCAATAGCCGTATGCACCAGTCCGGTCCCCTCCTCGGCGGAGACGAAGTCGCCGGCCAGGACGGTATGGGCCCTCCGCCCATATGTGCTCCCCGGGATGAAGTCGAACGGAGGCTCGTAGGCGACGCCCTCGAGCGCGGCGCCCGGCACGCGCTCGAGTACCTTCGCTCCGGGTCCGAGAGCCCGCTCGAGCAGCGCCTCCGCCACGATCACCGCTGCAGGGTGCTCGCCGTCGCGCGCGCGCACGTACCGGAGCTCGGGATTGACCGCCACGGCCGCGTTCGAAACGAGCGTCCATGGCGTCGTCGTCCACACGATCAGCTCGTCACCGCGCTTGACGGCGCCGTGGTCAGCCTTGACCGGCAGGCGCACGTAGACCGAGGGGTCCTCGACCTCGCGGTACACGTCGGGCTGGCCGAGCTCGTGACTGGAGAGCGTCACTTGGTCGCGCGGGCAATAGGGGACAACCTTGAACTTCTCGTACAGAAGGCCCCGGTCGTGGATCGACTTCAGCGCCCACCACACCGACTCGATGTAGCCGGGGTCGAGCGTCCGGTAGGCGTGCTCGAGGTCGATCCAGAAGCCAATCCGCTCGGTCAAGCGATTCCAGTCCTCCACGTGGCTGAGCACCCGCTCGCGGCAGCGAGCGTTGAACTCCGCGATCCCGAAGCGCTCGATGTCGTCCTTGGAGGTGAACCCGAGCTCCTCCTCGAGCGCGAGCTCTACCGGCAGGCCGTGGCAGTCCCACCCCCCCTTGCGCTCCACATAGAAGCCGCACATCGTCTTGTAGCGGGGGAAGAGATCCTTGAAAACGCGGCTCAGCACGTGGTGCGCCGCGGGCGGCCCGTTGGCGGTCGGGGGGCCCTCGTAGAAGCCCCAACTCGGCGCGCCCCGCCGCTGCTCGAGCGAGCGAGCGAACACGTCTCGCTCGCGCCAGCGCTCAATCACCTCACGCTCGAGCGCTGGGAAGGAGGGCTTGGCGTCGACCTGGCGATGACGGGGCTGCATCGGAAGCGCGATTCTAGGCGGGGGTCGTGGCCGCGACGTGGGAGCATCCGCTGTCAGCCATGCGCTTACGCCTCTACCACCACACGGACGGCGCGCGCGTCGCCTATCGCGAGGCCGGAGCCGGACCGGCGCTCGTGCTGCTCCACTCGATCGGGCTGACCCACAGGGAGTGGGAGCCGGTGGTCGAGGGACTTTCCGGCCGCTTCCGAGTGGTCCTTCCCGACCTGCCCCTCCATGGCGATTCGGAGGATCGTCCGCGCCACCCCTACACCCCGAGCTGGATGACCGAGGTGATCGCGGGCTTCTGCCGCGAGGTGGCGGGACCGCGGCCGCTGCTCGGCGGCCACGACGTCGGCGCTGAGCTCGCGCTGCGCGCGCTAATCACGGGCCAGCTCCACCCGGCCCGGCTCATCTTGATGCCCAACCGCCTGCATCGTCCCGAGCAACTCGGCGGGCGCCGGCGGGCCTGGCGGGCGGCGTGTCGAGCCGCGGCGCTCCCGGGGGCCGATTGGCTGCTCTCGTACGGCGCGACGCTCGCCTTCCGCCCGGAGGCGGGAGACCGCCTCTCGGCCCAGGGCAACCCGGCCGCCCGTGACCTCGTCCGTCACGCCATGGACGACGTCGGCGGCAACAGCAACCGCGCCCGCGCATGGTCGCGATTCGCCCGCCATTGGCCGGTCGCGACGCAGCGCCAGCTCCTCGATGCCTATGAGGAGATCCGCGCTCCAGTGCTGCTGCTATGGGCCGAGGAGGATCGCGCCCACCCGCTGGCGGCCGCCCAGGAAGCCCTCGACCTGTTGCCCGACGCTCAACTCAGGATCCTTCCCGGGACCGGCTATCTGCTCGCCTACGACGACCCGGTTGGGGTCGCGCGGGAGCTGATCGCTTTCCTGGGTTAGTAGCGTTAACGGCAGCCATGAGCGTCGAGCAGCAACAGCGCCTCTGGGGTGGCGAGACCGCCAAGGCGGTCGAGAACTTCCCCATCTCGGGCGAGGGGATACCGGTCACCGTCGTGCGCTGGCTGGGTCGCATCAAGGCTGCCGCCGCCCGCGTCAACGCCGAGCTCGGGAAGCTCGATCCCCAGTTGGGCGAGCGTATCGCGCAGGCCGCCGACCGCGTCGCCGACGGCGAATTCGACGAGCAGTTCCCGATCGATGTCTTCCAGACCGGCTCCGGGACCTCGTCGAATATGAACGCCAACGAGGTGATCGCCGCCCTCGCCGGCGAGGACCTCCATGCCAACGATCACGTCAACATGGGGCAGTCCTCGAACGACGTTTTCCCGTCGGCGGTCCATCTCGCGGCGTTGGCTGAGGCCAGCGGCCAGCTGGTGCCCGCGCTCGAGCAACTCGAGCACTCCTTCGCGGCCAAGGCCGTCGAGTTCCGCGACATCGTCAAGTCCGGGCGCACCCACCTGATGGACGCCGTGCCCGTGACGCTCGGCCAGGAGTTCTCGGGCTACGCGGCCCAGGTGCGCCTCGGGGCGCGGCGCGTGCGAAACGCCCTACCCCAGGTCGCGCAGATCCCACTCGGTGGCACCGCGACCGGCACCGGTCTCAACACCCACCCCGAGTTCGCGGCCCGCGTCCGCGTGCTGCTCAGCGAGTCGAGCGGGCTCGAGATTCGGCCGCCCGAGCACCCCTTCGAGGCGCAGGGCAACCGCGATGCGCTCGTGGAGCTCTCGGGGGCGCTTAAGGTCCTTGCCGTCTCGCTGACCAAGATCGCCAACGACCTCGCGCTGATGGCCTCGGGACCGCGCGCCGGGATCGGCGAGCTGCTGCTGCCGGAGTTGCAAAAGGGCTCGTCGATCATGCCCGGCAAGGTCAACCCGGTCATCCCCGAGGTGGTGATGCAGGTCGCGGCGCAGGTGATCGGCAACGACGCCGCGATCACGATCGCCGGGCTGGAGGGCAATTTCGAGCTCAACGTGCGCGTGCCGCTGATCGCGCGCAACCTGCTCGACTCGATTCGCCTGCTGTCGAACACCGCGCGCGCGTTCGCCGCGAAATGCGTCGACGGCATCGAGGTCAACGAGGAGGGATGCCGGCGCTCTGCCGAGTCGACGCTGGCTGCCGCCACCGCGCTCAATCCGGCGATCGGGTACGACAAGGCCACGGAGATAGTCAAGGAGGCGGCCACCTCGGGGCGCATGCTGCGCGAGGTGGCGCTCGAGCAAGGCGTTGATGAGCAGACCTACGACCGGGCCATGGACCTGCGCAAGATGGCGCAGGGCAACCTGCCCTAGCGGCGCCCGGCCGACCGCCGACTAGCCGCCACAGTTAGCCTCCCCGCCAGGATGCCCGGACCCCTTCTCGTCGTCGACGGCCCCTTCGTGCTGTACCGCTCCTTCTTCGCGCTGCCTGATTCGATCAAAGGCACCGAGGATCGCCCGATTAACGCGCTGCTGGGGGCGGTCAACGTGCTCCTCCGGGTGGCCGCGGACCACCGCCCGCGCGCGATCGTGATCTGCTTCGGGGCGGAGGCGGCCTCCTACCGCGTCGAGCTCTATCGCCCCTACCACGCACACCGGCCCGAGGTGCCCGAGGCGCTCGCTTGGCAGTTCGAGCGGGCCCCGAGGCTGTTCCAGGACTTCGGGTGGGCGGTCGAGAACGCCGCCGAGCTGGAGGCCGACGATCTCCTCGGGTCGCTCGCACAAGTCGAGGCGGAGGCGGGGGGACGGACATTGATCCTCACCGGCGATCGCGACATGTACCAGTGCGTCTCCGCGCAGGTTTCCGTCCTCTACCTCAAGCAGGGCACGAGCGGCTTCGAGCAGCTCGGCCCGGCCGAGGTCGAGAGTCGCTACGGCGTTCCCCCCGCGCTCGTGCCCGACTTCATCGCCCTGCGCGGGGATCCGTCGGACGGGCTTCCAGGAGCTCCGGGGATCGGGCCCAAGTCGGCCGCCGCGCTCCTTAAGGGTCACGGCTCGCTCGAGGAGGCAATCGCGCACGCCGACGCCGAGCGGCCGCGCGTCCAGGCAGCGCTGTCAGAGCACGCCGACGAGCTGCGGGCCTTCCGCGAGATCGCCCTCTTGCGCACGGTCGAGCTCGCGCGACCGCCGAACCGCCCAACCGACCTCGAGCAGGGGGCAAAGGCCGCCCGGAGCTACGGGATGAACCGGCTCTCCGAACGGCTGGAGAAGGCGCAGGACGTGTCCGATCTATAAGTCCCGGCCGGAACATGTTCCGGCCGCACATGTGCCGGCGGGGGCTGGCGCACATGCGCGCCGGCCATCGTCGGTTATCGTCCCCTCCACACGGGCTGGCGCTTCTCGGAGAACGCCCTGGCGCCTTCGCGCGCATCCTCGGAGCCGAACACCGGACCCGAGATCTCGCTCTGCCGGGCGAAGAACTCGTGCTCGGGCCAGTCGGCCGACTCCAGCAGGATGCGCTTGGTCGCCTCGAGTGCGAGCGGCCCGTTGACCGCGATCGCCTCCGCCAGCTCAAGCGCCGCGAAGAGCGCCTCGCCGGGCGCCGCGAGTCGATTCACGAGCCCCAGTTCGTGGGCGCGCTCGGCGCTGATCGGGTCGCCGGTCAGGGCCAGCTCGACGGCTACATTGCGCGGCAGCATCTGTGGCAGCCGCAAGAGCCCACCCCCTGCCGCCACCAACGCGCGCTTCACCTCCGGTATCCCCAGCCTCGCCCCACGCGCAGCCACGATGAGATCACAGGCGAGCGCGACCTCCAGCCCGCCGGCGACGGCGAATCCCTCGATTGCCGCGATCAAGGGCTTGCGCGCCGCGCGTTGCGTGATGCCCGCGAAGCCGCGGTCGCCAACGTGCGGGACCTCGCCGGCGGCAAACGCCTTCAGGTCCATCCCGGCGCTGAACCCCTTGCCGGCTCCGGTGAGGACGCCGACCGAGAGCTCCGGCTCGTCGTCGAGACGACCGAGCGCGGCAGCGATCCCTTGAGCGACCGCGGCGTTGACCGCGTTGCGCTGGTCGGGGCGATTGATCGTGATCACGAGCACTCGCCCTCGGCGCGCGCGGAGCACCGCCTCCTCGCTCATGCCGCAAACAATCTCAAGTCCGGTTTGCGCTCGTCGCGCAACCTGGCGAGGTTGACCTCGACCCACTCGACGTCCCGCGCGCGCGCCAGCACCCGCGCCTGAGGCTTGACCTGCTCGGCCGCGAGCACGCCGCGGCAAGCGGCGAAGGCCGGGTCGCGCCGGATTCGCTCGAGGTAGCGGCTCAGCTGCTCGACAGCCTCGATTCCGGCCACGCGCTTGATCTCGACAGCCACCCACTCCTCCTCGCCACAGCAGCACATAAGGTCTACCGGGCCGATGTCCGTGGGCCACTCGCGGCGAACGAGTCGCAGGCCCTCCGCGAGCTGCTCAGGGCGCTCCGCCAGCAGCTCCTGCAGATGCGCCTCCACTCCGTCCTTGCTCACTGCGTCGCCTTCCGCGGGCGAGGGCATCGCCAACGAGAGATCCGACAGGATCTCGGCGACGTCGATCTCGAGGCGATCCTCAGTCTTTCCTGCGCGCTTGCGGACGACGATTTGACCAGGCCCCTCCTCGATCACGGTCGGCGGGGTCATCCAGTTGAGCGGCTTATATCCGCCCGCATCGGCGTGGATCAGCACCGAGCCGTCGGCCTTCACCATGATCAGCCTGACGGCTTCCCTCAGCCAGGCCTCCAGCCGGCCGCTGTAGCGGACCTCACAACGGGCGACGATCAGGCGCACAAGGCATGGCACCTTAGGTCGCACCCCGGACGGTGCGCATACGCCCAGCGCTCTGTCGGGGGGGTGTCCGAGCTAGCCGCTGCCGACCCGGAAAAAGGCGAGCTTGTTGATGCTGGTGTCGCTCCCCACGGTATATGAGTCCCCGCCGATGAAAACCCCGTAGCCGGTGATGCTCAGCGACGCGTCCCAGCCCGCCCCGCGACCGGTGCTGGTACTGGCATTGAAACCCGCCACCGCCTCGCCGTATCCCGGATCGGAGGGATCGACGTCGATCGCGCCGATGCCGTAGTGGTGTTCCTCGGCGGTGTCGACCTTCGCACCGTTGACGTATACGGCGTGGTCAAGTGATTTGTTGTGCCCGCCGGTGTAGACGTACTGCCCGGTGTCATCGACTGTGTACAGCGAGTCGTACCCAGTCTCGTTGACGATCAGCGGGTACGGTGTGTTCGGGTTGCCGTCGCTCTTGAAGCGGGAGAAGGCATCGCATAGGTCGCGGTGATCGCCGTAGCCATCAAATCCGCGGCCGCCGCTGGAGGCGATGTCGAAGTATGTGCCGGTGGGATCCCAGTCCACCCCACGGGCCCAGGTGTCCTGGTTGTTGCAGTTGGTGGAGTTGCTGGCCTCCAGATTGGTGGGATCGTTCCACGGGTCGATGGTGGCCGCGCCACTCGAGTTAATATCGAGCACCGCCACCTCCAAGTGCGACGCCCCACCGACCGAGGTGAAGTTGCCGATCATCACCGCCTGGGTCTGCTGGGGATTAATCGCGAACTGCCAGACCTTGGTGCCTACTGTGGAGGTGACCTGGCCAGATACAGGGAGTTGCGTACCGGTTAATGCGCCCGTCACAGGATTGACGAAGGCCAGCGCGGTGACGGGGTGCCCGGCCACATATTCGAACAGCCCGCCGAGCCACAACGTACCGTCTACATAGGCGACGTTGTAGACCCTGCAATTGCCGCCCCCCGCACATATCTGGGCATTAAACGGCAGCACGGAGGCATTGGTGGCGCTGACCGCCGCCACGCCCTCGCGAACCACCCCAGCGGCGCCCGGGTACGGCGCGACCTGACTGAACTCGCCGGACACATATATGGTGTTCCCGGCGCTGGCGAGCCCGGTAACCGCTGAATCCATGTAAGCACCACTGCCAGTCTGTCCCGACTTGTAGAGCTGAGGCTTCCACGAAGTGTCCACCGCGCCCGTGGTGGCGTTGAAGCGGAAGATGTTGTGAAAACCTGAGATGGTCTGGCCGGTGGTGCGGTCGGTCACGCTGCTGATGATGCCCCCGGCATAGATCCAGTTGCCGACCTGCTTGAGCACCATGATGCGCCGGCATAGATCCGGGTTAGTCCCGCTATAACACTGGCCGCCCGGCACCGAAGGCATAGTGTCGCTGGCATGGTCGGAAACCAGGCCGCTGATGGGCTCCCCGGCCCGCCCGACGGGCGCCGCCAGCGCGGCCGCGAGTAAGACGGCCGCCGACAATGGCAGAAGTTTGTGGGCAGCCCTCATCGCACTCCTCCCAATTCACCCGCCGACCTGGCCCGCGAGGCCGCCCGATCCCCTGGCCGGGCCCCCCCGGTCGGAGAATCAGTCGAACCCAACCACGAACAACCGGCGTGCATCTCGCCCTCTGGTCGTTAGCTTCGAACGTCGTGGAAACTTCGCCCTCATGCACAACCTATTTTTCTCTCGGGTGGTGGGGCGGGGGGTTTCCCTACCCTTACTGCGAAATGCGCCATCAGCTCCGCCCCCTCTTCGATCGCATCGTGATCAAGGAGCTCGACCCTGACCGCGTACGTCGCTCGGGTCTGCTCGTGCCCCCTGGCTCAGACGAGCCGCCACCCCAGCAGGGCATCGTGCTGGCTGTCGGCCCGGGGCTCGACTGGTGGGATCACGTGGGCGTGCGGATGCCGGTGAAACCTGGCGACCACGTGGTCTTTCCTGCCGCCGCCGGCACCTGGGCCGAGATCGACGAGGAGCGGCTCCTGGTGTGCCGGGTAGGCGAGCTGCTCGGGGTACTCGAGCGGGTCGAGGACTGCCCCGAGTGCGCCGGACGCGCGCTCGAGCGGCGTGAGACCTGCCCCGTTTGCGGCCGCGAGGGTTGAGCGACCGGGCAGGAGCGGCCTACGACGGCGAGCAGGACGTCCTGTATGTGCAGTCGTTGAACGACTGCCCGTCTGGGGCGAGCGCCGAGGGGGTTGCCTCGCGCCTGCTCATGCCGCTGTTTAGGAGAAGGATCTTGATCGGATGCCCGGCGCTGATCGCGCGCGGGGCGCCCTGCAGGGTGAATTTGGAGGTGGGACCGAACTGTGCGGTTCCCACGTGCGCGAGCATCGACTGAGAGCTCACGATCGTGGGAGCCTCGAGGATCCACTCTGCCGAAGACCGCGCGGAGCTGTAGCGCACTTGCTTGCTCCAGCGCCAGTGGCCCTGGTCGGCGATGAAGATGCTCCAGCGGCTGGTGCCGAGGCGGCGAATCGTCACGGTGATCCGCTGTCCCGGCTCGACGGTGCAGGCGGAGTCGCCACTGCAGTGCTGGACCGGTTGTTCGGACTTCGGGAGGAGCTCATACCAGGCGAAGTACCGACGGCCGAAGGGGCCTCCGGTGGAATCCTCTCCGGTGCCGCCCTGGATCAGGTCGCCGCTCTTATAGCCGCCGATGCCGGCCCAGGTGGCGGCGAATCGCGGCCTGGGCGAGGATTTCGCCGCTGGCACCACGAACGTGCCCGAGACGGCCGCGATGCGGTGGCGCTTCGAGGTGACGGCATACCCCGACCAGTTGGTGCTTCGGACCGTGCTGTCCGCGGATGGCAGCAACTCGCCCCGCGTGGTGGGGATCAGCGCGCCTGAGCGGGTGAGCCGTGCCGAACTCCTGACGGCGGGGCGCAGGTGCGCGCCGCCACCCCCGGCGAAGAGAAGCGCGGCAGCGGCGCACGCCGTCAATGACCCCGATGACCGTGGCGCTCGCACGAGCTCTTCAGTTTATGGCGCCTCGCAGACGTCGGCGGGAGAAGAACCGCCGCAAGCAGCGGCGAGCCCCGCCGACCCAAAGGCCAACGGGGCTCGCGCTCAAACGCCTGGCTGGAATACGACTATGGCGCGGCGCAGGTCGAGACCCACGAGCAATCGTTGAATTGCTCACCCCCGGTCAGCGCGGAGGGCGTCGCTTCGCGCTTGCCCTTCTTCGTGACCATTAGGACCTTGACCGGATTGCCCTGAGAGATCGACTGTGACTTGCCGCCCTTCACGAACGTCGACCTGGGCCCGAAATAGGCCGTGTTGACGTGCGGGAGCGTGCTCTGCGAGCCATTGACCGTGGGCGACTCGAGGATCCACTCGGCCGAGTTCTGCGATGCGCTGTAGCTGACCGTCTTGGTCCAGCTCCACACGCTGCCGTCCTTGATCGTGAACTTCCACTGGTTGCTGCCAACTCGGTCGATTTGGACCGTCACGCGGTCGCCGGGAGAGACCGTGCACGCCGAGTCGCCGGTGCAGTTGTGAATTGGCTTTGAGGCGGCCGGCAACATCTCGTACCACGCGTGATAGGAACCCTTCGGCTCCGCAGTCTCGGAGACGCCTGCCTGAATCAGGTGCGAGCTGTTGTAGCCGCCGATCCCGTCCCACGTGGAGGCAAATCCCTTCGGTGGGCTGCTGACGCCGGGTACGGTGAACGTGCTCAGCACGCCCGTGATGTTCTGCTTGGCCGCGGTGTCCACGTAGCCAGACCAGTTGGTGCTCTGGGTCGTGCCGCCGGCACGGCTCAGCGGCTGGCCGGGATGTGCCGGGATCAACGGCGCGTTCGATGCGGCCGCCGGGTTGGAACCGAGCAACGCCGATGGCAGCGCGCCCGCTGCCACGATCACACTGCACAGCAATCGGCGCATTTGCGCCCCCCTTTTATTGGGTGCCGTTTAACCTGTTTCCGGGGGCACCCTACCAGCCGGCCGGGCCCTCGCGCAGGGGCGCTACGCGGCGGTCTGCTCTGCCAGCTCGGTCATTTCGGCCCCGGGCAACCTTCGATCGTCGATCGCCCGCAGGCGCTCGAGCAGCTGCTCGACCTCCGCATCGTCGCCGAGCTCGAGAGCCCGCTCGCAGGTGCGGATGCATTCGCGCACCCGGTCGGTACGCGCGAGCGCGTGTGCGTAGCGCGACCAAGCGACGATGGATTCGGGACCCAGTCGCGTGGCAGCCTCGCTGGCGGACACCTCGCCACCAAGGTCGCCGGCCAGCTGATACGCGAGTGCGAGGTCAAGCAGTCCCTCCACGGAGGGATCGAGCTCCCGGGCTCGCTCGAGCGCGGAGATCGCGCCCGACCGGTCCATCAGCTTCAGCCGCAGTCTGCCAAGGCGCTCCCACGCGGAACCATCGCCCGGGGCGCGGTGAATCACGCGCGTGGCCGCCTCGACCGCCAGGTCGAGCGCCCCCATGTCCTCGTAGATCCTCGCCGCGAAGCGCTCGGGTGTGGGCCGCTCGGACTCGACCCGCGCCCAATCGCGCACCGTCCGCGCGGCGGCGGCGAGGTTGCCCGCCTGCCAGAAGGAGGCGGTCAAGAGCCGCAACACAACCGGATTGCCCGGGTCCGCATCGCGCGCGTAGATCAGCCTCTGCGCTGCGAGGGTGGCGTTCCCTTCCGCGAGCGCATGCTGGGCGGCGGTCATGAATCGCTCGACCCTGTCTGCCGCCGCGTCCGGCTTGGAGAAATCCACGAACTGCAGCGAGCCCGCCGGCACGGTCCGGACCCCGACGTTGAAGTTCATGCGCGCCCACTGCTTGACGTCGTCCCCATCACCGGAGAAGTAGATGCCGCTGACCGTGCCGACGCCCCACTCCGGATAAGAGAGGCAGCGTGCGTAGCGATGGACGACGGAGTGGTCAGGGACGCGCGCGCCAAACGGATCGTGGCGGGCGCGCTCCTCCTCGGCCGCGCTCGCTCGCTGTTCCTGTTCGTAGGCTCTGCGGCCGGCCTCTGCCCGCGCCTTGCGCGCCGCGGCCGCCGAGACCTTGACCGCGTTGCGGCTGACGCGGCCGCCGCGCGACGTCTCCGCCAGCTGCTCGAGCTGGTCGGCGGCCTCGTTGATCGCCTGCAGGTGGCGCTGATGCTCGTGCCGGCGCGAGGGCGGCGCGATGTCCGGATGCCAACGCTTGGCCATGCGACGCCGCGCCAGCTGGACATCGCGCTGCGCGAATGGCGCCTCCAGCTCAAGCAGCAACAGGGCCTGTTCGACGTCGAGGATCTGGGGCATCGCCGGGCTTTACGGTAGCAGCGCCCCGGCATTTGGAATTTATTTGCATCATTTAGACTCATTTAGTCTTGAGGCGGGTCCCGGGACGACTGGCGGTCAGTGGGAGCGCGCGACGACGTTCAGCACCACCGCCGCCACGAACAACACCAGCGCGGCCAGCCTCACCAGCCAGCCCGCCCTCGCGCTTTCGCGGCCCGTGGCCATGCGGGCGATCGCGACGATCATGCAGCAGACGGCCAGCAAAGCGAAAGCGATGGCGAGGGCGTGGAGCACGCCCGCCAAATTACGCCCCTACCATCAGGCACGTGCCCGCCCAATACATCTTCACGACGCAGCGGCTCTCGCGTCGATTCCCGCCCGACCGCGAGGTCCTCACGGATATCTCGCTCGCCTTCCTGCCGGGAGCCAAGATCGGGGTCCTGGGCTACAACGGCGCCGGCAAGTCGACGCTGCTGCGCATCATGGCGGGCCTCGACACCGAGTTCGACGGCCACGCGCAGCTCGCGCCTGGCGTGACGGTAGGCATGCTCGAGCAGGAGCCCAAGCTCGACCCTGACAAGGACGTGCGCGGCAATATCGAGGAGGGGATTGCCGAGACCAAGGCGCTGCTCGACCGCTTCAACGAGCTCTCGATGAACTACTCCGAGGAGATCGCCGGGGAGTTCGGCCGCCTCCAGGAGCGAATCGACGCGCTCGACGGCTGGAACCTCGAGACCACGCTTGAGATCGCTATGGACGCGCTGCGCTGCCCTCCGCCCGAGACAGACATCTCAACCCTGTCCGGCGGGGAGGCGAGGCGGGTCGCGCTGTGCCGGCTGCTCCTTCGCCAGCCGGACCTGCTGCTGCTCGACGAGCCCACCAACCACCTCGACGCCGAGTCCGTCGCCTGGCTCGAGCGGCATCTACACGACTACCCGGGCACGGTGGTGGCGGTCACACACGACCGTTACTTCCTCGACAACGTGGCCGGATGGATCCTCGAGCTCGATCGCGGGCGGGGAATCCCGTACCGAGGCAATTATTCGGGCTGGCTGGAGCAGAAGCGGGCGCGGCTGGAGCAGGAGGCCAGGCAGGAGGCCGCCCGACGGCGCACGATCGAGCGAGAGCTCGAGTGGGTGCGGATGAACACCGGGGCCCGCCGCAAGGCGCCGCGGGCACGACTCACCGCCTACGAGGCGCTGCTTGCGCAGGAGCAGGGTGTGAAGCTCGACCAGGTCCAGATCCACATCCCCGCGGGACCGCGACTGGGGGGCGTCGTCGTGGAAGCCGACGGCGTACAGAAGGCCTACGGCGAGCGCCTGCTGATCGAGGGGCTGTCGTTCTCGCTACCCCGTGGGGGCATCGTGGGCGTAGTCGGTCCGAACGGCGCGGGCAAAACCACCCTGCTGCGCATGATCACGGGCGAGGAGCAGCCGGACGCGGGCGCCATGCGCATCGGCGACTCCGTGCGCCTCGCATACGTCGATCAGTCCCGAGCCGCGCTCGACGGCTCAAAGACGGTGTGGGAGGAGGTCTCGGGCGGCGTAGATCAGCTCCAGCTGGGGGAGCGCACGATCGCTAGCCGTGCCTACGTGGCCGCGTTCAACTTCCGTGGCTCGGACCAGCAGAAGCCGGTGGGCAAGCTGTCGGGCGGCGAGCGCAACCGTCTGCACCTGGCGAAGCTGTTGCGCTCGGGCGGCAACCTCTTGCTGCTCGACGAACCCACCAACGATCTCGACGTCGACACGCTGCGGGCGCTCGAGGAGGCGCTACTGGCGTTCGCCGGCTGCGCGATAGTCGTTTCCCATGACCGCTGGTTTCTCGATCGCATCGCCACACACGTGCTCGCGTTTGAGGGCGATTCGCGCGTGCGCTGGTTCGAGGGCAACTTCGAGGCCTACGAGAGCTTCCGCCGCGAACAGCTCGGGGCCGATGCCGAGCGCCCCAAGCGCCTCACCTACAAGCGCTTGACGCGGGCGTAAGCCGAGCGCCTCCCGGCCGTTTTGCGCACCCGGCGGCGGTCGGGTATCCCGCGCGCTACGGCTTCAGCACGATCTTGATCGCGCCGTCCTGCTTCTTCTGAAAGATCTCGTAGGCGTGCGGTGCCTCGTCGAGCGGCAGCTTGTGCGTGGCCAAATCGTCCGTGCCGAGCGGATCCTCGTCGCTGGTCAGCAATGGCATGATGTCGTCGATCCAGCGCTTTACGTGGGCCTGACCCATGCGGATCTGGATGCCCTTGTCGAAGAGCTGCATCAGCGGCATGGGATCGAGCTGGCCGCCGTAGACGCCCGAGATCGAGAGTGTCCCGCCCCGGCGCACGGTGTCGATGCAGTTCATGAGCGCCTCTAGGCGGTCGATGGCGTACTTTTCGGACACGAACGCAGCCCATCGCTTCGGCAACAGCCCCGTCGCCTTCTGCGCGAACTCCCCCACGGGAGCGCCGTGCGACTCCATACCCACCGCGTCGATCACGCCGTCCGGACCGCGGCCCTCGGTCATGTCGCGAATCACCGCGGGGACATCCGCGTGCTGGCTAGCGTCGACGACGTCGATGCCGTGCCGGCGCGCCATCTCCAGCCGTTCAGGCACGATGTCCACGCCTATCACCCGCTCGGCCCCGAGGTGGCGCGCGATCCTCGTGCACATCTGACCGATCGGCCCCAGGCCGTACACGGCGACGCTTCCTCCTTTGGGAACCGCCGCGTAGGCGACCGCCTGCCAGGCCGTCGGCAGCACGTCCGACAGATACAGGAAACGCTCGTCGGGGAAGCTGTTATCGGGCACCTTGACAGGTCCGAAGTGGGCCTGGGGCACACGCAGAAACTCGGCTTGGCCCCCTGGCACCTGGCCGTAAAGCTTGGTATAGCCGAACAGCGCCGCGCCCTTCTCAAGTTCCCGCACCTGGGTCGTCTCGCACTGAGCGAACAGCTGCTGGTCGCACATGTAGCAATGGCCGCAGGAGATGTTGAACGGGATCACGACGCGATCCCCGGGCTTGATGTGAGTGACCTCCGACCCCACCTCCTCGACGATGCCCATGGGCTCGTGGCCGAGTACGTCACCCTCGTCTATGAAGGGAGCAAGCACCTCGTAGAGATGAAGGTCGGACCCGCAGATTGCGCTCGATGTGATGCGCACGATCGCGTCGGTGGGCTCTCTGATCGTCGGGTCGGGGACATCGTCTACGCGTACATCGCGGCGTGCGTGGAACGTGACTGCCTTCATGGGTTGGTCTCCTTTTGCGTGCTCGCGCCCCCGCATCCTGCCGCGGCGCGGTTCTCGCTTTCGTTTTCCCCGCGGCGGGGGGAGGGAAACGAGAGCGTCAAACGAACGAGACCAGGACTGGGGCGGACCGCGGGCGCCGCCAGCAGGCTAAGCGCCCGCTTCCACGCGCTCGCCTTCGGATTCGAGCCAGGAATCCAGCCGCTCCCACCAGGCATAGAGCCACTTGACCTGTTGGTCGGGGTCGCGCGGCCGCTCGGTCGCCGGTGCAAGCCACATGCGCGTCTTCAACTTCGCATCGATCGGTGGATGGCGCCAGATCTGGGCGGGGAAGGCCGCCAGGCCGAGTCCGGTGTGAGCGGCAAAGATCACCGCAGCCTCCGGATTTGCGCGTAGCGCCGCCAGGGCTCCACCCGGGTGTGGTGGGAGCACGTGCTCAAGCTGCGCTCCCGCGCGCGCTTCTCGCCGGCGGCCTTTCCGCCGCAGGGTGGCCAGGGCATTGCGGCGACGCTCGGGGGTGAAGTTGGCGCCCTCGGGAAATAGCAGCAAGGTGCCGCGTGAGCCGAGTCGGGCCGTGACCTGCTCGATCCGCCGTTCGCACTCCTCCTTGTCGGAGGTGTCGAGCACGGCGTGGGGGAGCCGGTGGGCGATCAGGTCGACGCTCGGGTCAAGGGCGAGGGCCTCCTTGAAGACGACCCTCGGCGTACGGCGATAGCGCGTCATGAGCTGGTCCGTTAGCAGCAGGGTGTCGCCCGGGCCCGCGTGACGGCTGAAGAACAGCACCGGCCCGTCTTTCTCCAATGCGGCCGTCGCATCTGCCGATGGCTGCGGAGCGATCTCTACACCCAGAAGCTCGCGGACCCGCCCGGTGAGGCCGTGGACGAACCAGCGCAGCAACCGCTCGTGCAGGTCCTGGAACCGGGGTGTGCGGATTGCTGCTCCGAGCCCGCTGGCCGTCCACAGCGCTCCACAGCCGATGAGCACGCCAAGCTCGCGGGCGAAGTAGGCGATCAGGAGCCGGGCAAAGAGCAACGGCTGGGGGCGGCGCAGCACTCGGCTGAGGATCGCTCCGATCGCGACCAGCGCCGGGCTGAGGCAGAGCACCAGGATCGACAGGACGAGCCACGTCGTGACGGTGAGGGGCCGGCGGATCGGAGGGGGCGGAATCACCGTTTCGCCAGGTAGCGGCGCGAGGCCTGGTAGGACGCCTCGATGTGACTGTCGATGCTTCGCGCGATGCGGCGCAGCCCGATCTGCCCGTAGACATCGTTGTAGGCGGGTGCGGCCGAGCCTCCGGTGGGAAGCAGGTGCAGGCCGACCCCCTCGGGCAAGGCGTGCAGGTCGTAGGCGAAGCGATGGCGGCGGGCCACCTCGAAGGCGACCAGTCCAACTTCCCATGGCCGGCGCGGCGGCTGGAGCGGCTTCTCGAGACGGCCCACCTGGAGCACATAGATCGACTTCGCCCCGAGCGCCACCGCCCGTGCGACGGGGATGGAGTTGACGATCCCGCCGTCGATGTAGTGCTCCTCGCCGATCTTCACCGGCGGCAGGATTCCGGGGACAGCGCAGGAGGCGAGCACGACGTCTGCAAGCGGACCCTGGTCAAACCAATGTTCAGCAGCCCGCTCGATGCTGGCCGCAACGCACTGAAAGCGGACACGCAGGTCCTCCACGCGGCGCACGGGCAGCGATTCCGCGAGCCGCGCACGCACCGTCTCCAAGGACTCGAGGTGGGTTCCACTGCGAGCCAACGTGGTCACGCGGCGCAGGATCACGCCCGCCGACATCTGACCCATATTCGCCTGTCGCCAGAGCCCGATCAGGCGCTCGACTCCCTCCGGGGTGGGATCGGCCGCGAAGAAGGCACCGTTGAGCGCGCCGATCGAAGTCCCGAGGATCATGTCCGGCGCGATCGAGCTCTCCGCGAGCGCCCGCAGCATCCCCACCTCGTGGACACCCACGATCCCTCCTCCACCGAGGACGAAAGCGACCGCGTTGCCTCTCTCATTTTCTTGCATATGCGGAATCTCTACCCCGGGCTGGCGCACTCCCCGCCTTGGAAGCTCTACCCCCCGGACGCGCAACCTCTACCCGCGGACGCGGCGCACTCCCCGGCTTCTACCCATCGGACGCGACATGGTCATTTGTGGCAGCCACGCCTTTTGTTGACATCGCGCTATTGCGGTAATATGGTCGTGATATCACTGCTTCCCTCGATATCCCCGCCCTTCCCGCCGGCGCGCCGCACGAGCAGCGGCCCGCGCCGAGTTTTCCCGCTCCCCCCGGACTGAGCGTCGCCCTCGCCCTGATCGGACTCGCCGCGATCGTGATCGCCTTGGGCGCCGGAAGCCTCAGCACCGGCACTCGTATCGCCGGCGGTGCGGTGACGGGCGTCGCCGTTGTGATCGGCGCGGGGTTTGTCGTCGTTGAGCCGAACGAGTCGCGCGTGCTGATCCTGTTCGGTCGCTACATAGGCACCCTGACCGAGGCGCGCCTGTGGTGGGTGAACCCGTTCACAGTCTTCTGGCGCGAGCGCGTCTCGCTCCGGGTGCGCAACTTCCAGAGCGAGCGGATTAAGGTCAACGATTTGAGCGGCAATCCGATCGAGATCGCGGCCGTTGTGGTGTGGCGGGTGGTGGACACAGCCAAGGCCGTCTTCGACGTCGAAGACTTTGAGCAGTTCGTGACTGTGCAGAGCGAGACCGCGATACGTCACCTCGCGAACGAGTATCCCTATGACGACTATTCACAGCAGCGTGCGTCGTTGCGCGCCAACGCCGATGAGGTCCGCACCGGCTTGCAGGCGGAGCTGCAGAGCCGCCTGCGGACGGCTGGCATCGACGTGCTCGAGACCCGCCTGACGCATCTCGCCTACGCGAGCGAGATCGCCGAGGTGATGCTCCGGCGCCAGCAGGCCGAAGCGCTCTTGGCAGCGCGCAAGACGATGGTCCATGGCGCGGTCGGACTGGTGCAGATGGCGCTGGCGCAGTTGGCCGACTCGGACTTGGTCGAGCTCGACTCCGAGCGCAAGGCCACGATGGTCGCGAACCTGATGGTCGTGCTCTCCGGCGACCACTCCCCCACGCCGGTGATCAACACCGGTTCGCTCTACAGCTGAAAGCGGGCGGCTATGGCAGAGAGCAAGCGTTTCCTGCTGCGGCTGGACCCCCGGCTGTTCGACGCGATCCGGCGCTGGGCCGCCGACGACCTGCGCAGTATCAACGCCCAGATCGAGTACCTGCTCTCCGACCAGGCCCGCCGTGCGGGCCGCCTACCGCACCGACGACGCGGAAGTCAGCTTCCCGAAACGATTCCGCCCGAGGAAGACGGCGACACAGACCCTGGCGCCCCCAATTCGCCGACAGCGGCCGGTGCCGGAGGGGTTTCGCGATGACGGTCATCGGGGCGACTTCGACGAATCAGGCCGCGCTCTCCGTGCAAGGTCTGGCCAAGTGCTTCGGAACCAGGGTCGCGTTCGAGGACCTCTCCTTCGAGATCGGCCAGGGGGAGGTTTTCGGCTTCCTGGGACCCAATGGCGCCGGCAAGACCACGACGGTGCGCACGCTGGGGACGTTGATCGCGCCGAGCTCGGGAACCGCGACCGTCGCGGGGATACCGCTGGCGCCCGAGAACGGAGTCGAGATCCGCAGGCGGATCGCGATCATGCCCGAGTCGCCAGGGCTCTATCAGCGGCTGAGCGTGGCCGAGAATCTCGAGTGCTTCGCCGACCTCTACGAGGTGCCGGAGCCTTCGGCCAGGATCGAAGGCGCGCTTGAGGCAGTCGGTCTACGCGAACGCAGGACCGACCTCTGCGGGGCGCTCTCCAAGGGTTTGCGCCAGCGGGTCGCGCTTGCACGGGCGCTGCTGTCCGATCCCGAAGTGCTGTTCCTGGACGAACCCACGGCGGGTCTCGATCCCGTGGCGAGCCGCGAGGTTCACGAGCTGATCTCGCAGCTGCGACGCCGCGGCGTGACCATCTTCCTCACCACTCACCGTCTGGAGGAGGCCGAGCGCCTCTGCGATCGCGTCGCGATCATGAACACGACCCTGCGCACAATCGGCGAGCCCACTGAGCTTCGCGACCGGCTGTTCGCGAAGGCCCTCACGGTCAAGACCCGAACCTCGCTGGCAGAGCCGGAGACCGTCTTTGGCGGGCTGCCAGCAGTTGAGGATTGGCGCCGCGACGACGACGCTTATGTGATCTCCGTTTCGGATCCCGAGATCGCCGCTCCGGCTCTCACGCGCGCGCTGGTGGCAGCGGACGCGGACGTGCTGTCGATCGGCGAGGCCTATCACTCGCTCGAGGACGTCTACCTCGAGCTGATCAGCGAGGACGCCGGGCAAGTGCAGGAGCGAGCATGAGCGGCCGGCGTACGCGAGCCGTGATCCTGAAGGAGCTGCGCGACTACCGGCGCAACCGCTACATGATCGTCACCATGGCGATCATCCCGGCGATCTTCCTCGTCCAGCCGCTGGTGTATGTGCTGAGCCTCCCCGCAGCCGCGGCGCTACCGGCCAGCCGCCAGCATCAGCTGCTTTACCTCCTGGCCATCCCCGCGCTCGTACCGGCGCTCATCGCCGCGTCATCGGTGGTCTCCGAGCGTCAGCAGGGAACGCTCGAGCCGGTGCTGACGACGCCCATGAGACGCAAGGAGTTCGTGCTGGCCAAGGCGCTAGCACCGCTCTTGCCCTCGGTCGTGGTGGCGTACGCGGTATTTGGACTGTTCGTCCTGATCATGGAGGTGTTCGCAAACACGGGCGTGGCGCCGGCACTCCTCCAAGCACCGGTGGTTATCGCCCAGGTGGTGTTCACGCCGCTGCTGGCCGCGTGGTCAATCTGGGTCGGCCTCGCCATCTCCACGTTATCGGTCGACATTCGGGCCGCGCAACAGCTCAGCCTGCTTGGCAATCTCCCGTCGCTCGCCGTGATCGTTTTAATCGCTGTGGGTGTGATCCATGCAAGCTTTGGCCTTGCGCTCGCCCTGGGGATGGCCCTGCTTGTGGGCTACCGCGTAGGCTGGCGGGTCGTCTCGGCGCTATTCGACCGCGAGCGCTTGATTGCAACCGTGAAGTGATGCCTGGGGGTGCGCGTGTGCCGCGGCCGGGACCGGCGCGGTAGCCTGAACACACAGGCGATCAAGAGGAGCAGCTATGACCCAGACCGAGATGGCGGTCCGCTGGAGCGACTCGCTGGATGAGGCGTGCGAGCAGGCACGGCGCGACGGGCGCCTCGTGCTGCTCGACTTCTTCTCGCCGACCTGAGGCGGGTGCAGGAAGCTGGCCGAGGTCAGCTACCGGGACCCGGCGGTCGTCGGGTTGATCGAAGAGCACACCGTCCCAGTCCATGTCAACGCCAAGGACCAGGCGAACGCCGAGCTCGTGGCGCGCTACCTCCAGGTGTGGACCCCGACGGTCCACCTGCTGCTGGACGACGGTCGCTCCGCTCACGAGCACATCGGCTACCTGCCGCCGGAAGCATTCGCGGCCGAGCTCGAGCTGGGCCTGGCCAAGGCCGGTCTCAAGCGACGTGACTTCAGCGCGGCCGCCGAGCGGTTCGAGCGTATCCGCGACCAGCGTCCCACGAGCCACGTAGCGGCCGAGGCCGCCTACTGGGCGGCGGTGGCACGCTACAACGAGAGCGGCCAGGCCGATGGCCTCATGGCCGGCTGGCAAAAGCTCCGCGACCGCTACCCGCAAAACATCTGGCGCTGGAAGCAGTCGTTCTACGAATAGCGACGACTCGGAGTGAGCGCGATTGACGCGGTCGTCGCCGGCGCTGGGCAGGAGCAGCGCAACAACTCCGGCCTCATGACGCTACGAGATCCTCGCTCAGCGCGCGCGTAACTGATGGGCCGTGGAGGACTCGAACCTCCAACCTTGGGATTAAGAGTCCCCTGCTCTACCAGTTGAGCTAACGGCCCGTGAAGACCGACGATGTTAGCCGCTTCACGGCTGTGGTCGAAGGGCGGGCTGGCCGCCCGGACACGGCCCTCAGCCGCCCGGAGATGTGGTCGAGCTCGATGCGCCGCCGGTGGCCGAACTCGACGTCGCGGCGCCGCTCTTGTACTGCTCGAGCTGCAGCTTGAGCTGCTTCTGCTGGGACTTCGGCACGAGGCTGATCGCCTTCTGCGCCGCGAGGTCGCCGATGCGAGTCTCCTTGGCCCGGTAGGCATCCGCGGCGAGGAACTCGAAGTTGGTCGCAGTGTTGGGCTGCTGCTGGGTCACGATCAACCAAGCCCCCGCCGCCTGCTTGAAATCGCCGATCTGTTCATAGGCAGCTGCGGCCGTGCGTGCCACGGTCACGTCCGGGCTCTTAGCCAGCTTCGTATAGCGCTGCCACGCGGCGCCCGCCTGTTGGAGCGCCCGACGCCCCGCGGCGGTGCAGGCCGTGCCGCTGCACTGCTGATCTCCAGCGCTAACTCGGGCGTTGATCAGTTGCACCCAGGCCTGTGGACTCGTGGGGTGCAGCTTGGTCTGGCGCAACGCTGTCTTCTCGGCCTGCGTCGCACTGGGGGTACTCGAGTTCGAGTTCCCCCCGGTGAACGCATTCAGCAACCCGCCGTTGCCGCTGCCGGTGCCCACGCCGAACAGCACGAGACCGCCGCCGATGAGGATGGCCAGCCCCAGATAAACCGCTTGCACGGTTCGACGCCGGCCGCGCGCTCGCAGGTCGAAGAGCATCTGACGCTAACCGGTCGCGTCGAGGGAGCTGTCCATCGCCATTTCACGCGCCGCGATATGGCGGTCGGCGATCTTGAGCATGACGATGCTGAGCAGGTAGAGAATGATCAAGGGGGCCGTCTCGAGCGCGGTCGTGACCGGATCGGGCCCGGGCAACGCGGCGGCGATCACCGCGACCAACACGATCGCGTAACGCCACTGCCTGATGAGCGTGCGCGAGTTCAGCACGCCCAAATAATCGAGACCGAGCAGCACAAGCGGTAACTGGAAGGCGAGCCCGAGCATCCCCATCACCATGATTTCGAAATCGTAGAGCTGCCGTGCCTGTACGAGCGCGTCGAAGTTCTGGCTGTTGTAGCCCTGCAGGAAATGGATCGCGGGCGTCAGCACGATCACGTACGTGAACACCACGCCGATCACGAACAGCGCCGGGGCGAGCGCCATCAGCGGCATCGCCACCCGCCGCTCGTTCCGCGTCAAGGCCGGCAAGAGGAACGCGTAGGCCTCGTACAGCAGCACCGGCAGCGATAGCAGCACGGCGAAGTAGAAGGAGATCGTGAGCGTGGTCGTGAACGGCTCGCCAACCCCGATGGTGATCGGTTGCGGCTGCGTGGATCCGTGCGGCAGGACATGGGCGGCGTGCGTGAGATACGACGCAATCGCGGCGAAATGCGCCTTGTCGCTGAAAGACTGGGTGTGGGAATGCGCAAGCGCGGCGGCATTCCTCGCGGCGCCCTGAAGATCTAGCCCGAGCTTGCTCGTCGCCTTCGGCAGCTGACCAAGAAAGCTGTGGGATCTCGGCAGCGGCTGATTAAGCAGACGCAGTAGGCGGTGGTTCTGCCAGAAGCACACGCCGAATGCGGCCGCCAAGGCGAGCCCACAGACGATCAGCCGCGAGCGCAGCTCATCGAGATGGTCGACGACGCTCAGCCGCTCTTCGTGCTGGATGGGCCGGAGGACCCGCGCCATTACTCCGGGTCGCTAGCGCGATTCAGCGCCGGGCGATGCGGAGCCCGCCGGGCGCGATACGGTGGCCGTCGAGCCCGCCTCGGTGCCGGTTTGGCTCTCGAGCTCGGCCCGTTCGGCCTCGGTGGGTTCGGACTTGCCGCTGATCGCATCCTTGAACTCGCGCATTCCGTGTCCGAGCGAACGCCCCAACGCAGGCAGGCGCTTGGGTCCCACGAACAGCAGGATGACGAGAATCACGATCAGGCCGTCGAGCCAGGGCTTGGTGTAGAACATTGCTGAGCCTCTATACGGAGGAACTCCAGGAAGGGATCACCTTCCGTGGATTGGCCTAACGAAGAGTAGCGGGCCTGCCGAGACGTGGCGATACTCAAGCTGAACCTGCATCACGCCGATAAGAGGCTCATCGCTGAGCTGCCCCTTGATATGAGCCTCACCGAGCCTCCACGCCCGTTCGACAAACTGCATGTCTGCAGCCGCTGCGACTCGGACTTGGTGCAACCGAGCGAGTGGGTCCAAGCCGACGCGGGGCATTGGCAGCTGCGGCTCCAGTGCCCCAATTGTGGCTGGAGCCGACGCGGCACCTTCGGCGGTCATCAACTAACGGCTCTTGAGGATCAGCTCGACGGCGGCTTTGCGGTGCTGCTGCGCGACCTCAAGCAATTGACTCAGGCCAGAATGACCGAAGAGATCGAGCGTTTCGCGGGCGCGCTCGAGACGGATCTGCTGCTCCCCGAAGACTTCTAGCTGTAGCGCTCGACCACGCCGTCGGCGACCAGGTCAAGCGCCGCCCGCTGACGGTCAGGGAGGGTGGGCAGAATCGACTTGGCCCGGGCCACGAGCTCCAGTGCTCGCGCACGGGTCGTCTCGAGTGCTCCTGTCGCGACGATGCGCTCGCATACGCCCTTGGCGTCGGCGGTTGTGCGCAAATCACGCACATCGAGCGTCGCAAGCTCGGGATCTCGCCCGCGCGCCTCGATCAGCGGCAGGGTGATCGTGCCGTCAAGCAGGTCCGCTCCCTGCGGCTTGCCGGTGCGCTCGGGCGGACCTGAGACGTCGAGCACGTCGTCGAGAATTTGAAAGGCGAGTCCGATCTGCTCGCCGAACATCCCAAGCGCCTCGATCGGACCATCGCCCTCAATCGCACCGAGCTCGCACGCGGCCCGGAACAGGACCGCGGTCTTCAGCCGGCAGCGCTCCAGGTAGCGCTGAACGGTGACATCGCCGCGCCAAGCGTCGGAGCGCTGCATCAGCTCGCCCAGCGCGAGCTCCGAGCTGGCGCGCGAGAGGACGCGCACCGCCTCTGCCGCGCGGGTCAACGACAGCTCCGCGAATGCGCGCGAGAAGAGGAGGTCCCCGGTCGCCGTCGCCATGCGCCGTCCTGCGCTCGCCACCACCGTCGGCCGGCCGCGTCGCAGCAACGAGGAATCGAGTACGTCGTCGTGCACGAGCGTGGCGCCATGCACGAGCTCAACCGCGACGGCCGCGTGCACGAGCGTCTGGGACTCGGGCGGCGGAACTCCCGCGGCGAGGCAGACGAGCAACGGACGCAGCCGCTTGCCGCCCGCCGCGATCGTCTCGCCCGCGTGGCGCGCCAGGGCAGCGCCGTGGTCGACGCTGACCTCGGCCATCCGACGCTCGACACGATCCATGACTCGCGGCACGCTGGCGCCCGCCGCGTCGAGGACGGCTTCGACCGGCTTCAGCGCGGCGCCCGCGTGAGCGCCGTTTCCGGTCCCGCCTCTGCTCATGGAGGCGGGGCGCCCGCGCGCACGTATCCCATTGCACATCCACCCATGGTCATCTCCTCACTATCCCAACGTGTAGACCAACGATCCCACCCGCAGTAAGTAGATAGCGGATGTCATCCAGCCCGCTATGCCACATCAGCCTCGCCAACCGCTCCGGCCCGGGAAAGCGTCTCACGGACCGGGGCAAGTAGCTGTAGGCCTGCGCATCGCCGGCGAGCCGCCCCAGAAGCGGAACCACACGGTCGAACCATACCTCCAAGAAGGTGGAGAGCGGTGGGCGCGTAGGCGTCGTGATCTCGAGCACCACCACGCGCCCCCCGGGCCGCACGACGCGGGCCATCTCTCCCAAGCCCCGCTCGAGCTCCGCGAAGTTGCGGGCGCCGAAGCCGACCGTGGCCGCGGCGAACTCGTTCGCCGCAAACGGGAGGGCGAGGGCGTTGGCGCGCTCGAAGCGCACCGCCACGTCGCGGGTCGCCGGCGCCGCCGCGGACTTGGTCCGCGCCAGCTCGAGCATGCGCTCGGAGAAGTCGATACCCACAACCTCGCCCCCAGGGCCCACCCGTGCGGCCAGCTCGAGCGCCAGATCCCCCGTCCCGGTGGCCACGTCCAGCGCGCGGTCGCCCGGCACCACCGCCGCAAGCTCGGCCGCCCGCCGGCGCCAGCTGCGGTGAAGGCCGGCGGTCATGACTGAGTTCATGCGGTCATACAGGCCGGAGATGCGATCGAACATGGCCCGCACTTGGTCCTCTTCGAGCCTGCCCTCGATGGGACGCGCGGGCGCCGACGGCACGGCGCCGAGGTCGGGTGGGCTCACGCTCATAGTTGAGGTGGCGCGGCTGCGGACACGTCCCGCCTAGCGCAGCAGCGACAGGAAGGAGACGAGGTTCTGGAACTTCTGGGGATACTGCTTCTTGAGCCCCTTGAACGACGGCATCGGTGGCGTCGGGTTGAGCAGCGTCGAAGAGATCTGCTGGTAGGGGACCTTGCTCGCGATGTGGGTGAGCACGGGACCCGGACCGTTGTTGCCGTTGTTGCCGATCTGGTGGCAGGCGAGACAACCGGATTGCCCCACCACCAGCTCGCCCGCGCTGAAGCTGTGCTTCTCCTGAGCGGTGAAGCTGGACGGCGCTTTGAGGTCAACCGAGTTGGGCGATCCAGTGTTGGCGCCCGAGAAGGTCAGATACGCCATCGCCCCGATCACGAAGATCGCGGTTGCCAGCGCGATCGGCCGCCGCTCGATCCGGCGCTCCGGACTGCGGTCGTAGAACGGCAGCAGGAACAGCAGGATCATGCAGATCGTGGGCACGCCGATGGTCGCCATCGGTGTGAAGGTCGGCACCTTGCGCATCACGCGCAGGACCTCAAACAGGAAGAAGAAGTACCAGTCGGGCCGCGGTACGTAGGTGGTCGTGGTCGGGTTGGCCTTTGGCCCCAGCTCCGCGCCAAAGAAGAGCGCCAGGAATATGATCACGAGCATCACGATCAGCGCCATGACCGAGTCCTTGGCCACGGCGTAGGGGAAGAACGGCTTGCCCTCGTTCTTCAGAATCGAGTACTCGCGGAGGTAGGCCTCCTTCTGGGCCTGGTTCATCGTCCAGGTCTCCGACGCGCTTTACCGCGTCCCACGAATCCCGCCGCCATCGTCCGCTAGACCTCGGTCTCCGGCTGAAGCTGCTTCTCGGGCTCAGCCTTGAGCCACGGCGGCGCCGAGATGCCGAGCTTGGCCACGAGATAGAGGTGCGCACCGATCAGCGCCGCGATCACCCCGGGGATGATCAACATGTGGATTGCGTAGAAACGAGACAGCGTGGTCGCCCCGAAGTCGGCCCCCCCGAGCAGGAAGTTCGAGAGGTAGGGTCCGATGAAGGGGCCGCCGGCGTTGATGTTGACGCCCACGATCGTTGCCCAGTAGGCGCGTTGGTCGAGAGGTAGCAGGTACCCGGTGAAGCCCATCGCCAGGGTGAGGATCAGCAGCACGACGCCGATGATCCAGGTGAGCTCGCGCGGGTACTTGTAGGCCCCGAAGAAAAACACCCTGCCCATATGCAGGAAGATCAGGATGATCATCACCGAGGCCCCCCACTTGTGCATGGCGCGCACGAACTGCCCAAGGAAGGCATCGGTCGTGATGTAGCGCACCGACTCGTATGCGCCGCCCGATGCGTCGGGCCGGTAGTACATGGCCAGAAAGACGCCGGTGACGGCTTGATTCAGGAACGCGAACAGCGTCGCTGAGCCGAGCGTGTAGTACCAGTTGATCCCCCGCGGAACCTTGCGGAACATCATCCAGCGGATGCCGGGGGACAGGGAGGTGCGCTCGTCGATCCAGTCGACGACGGTGACGCCGGCCTCGACGGGGTCGAGCGCGTCGGCCAGACCGGCGCCGTTGTTCTCGCCGGGGCGCTGGGGACGCGGCCGAAGCGCCTTCGGCAGCGGGGGTGCGGGGAGGCGGGGCATTGCGATCAGGCCCCCGGAGGCTTCTTGGGCTGCGCGAACTGCCGCGGGTAAAGATACTGCCCGATGCCGTTGAGTGGCTCGCCGGGGTACCGCGGCGAGAACCGCTGCAGCTCGAAGTTGACCGAATACCGCGGTCCGATCTCGACCAAGCCGCTGGAGTGGTTCAGCCGCGTGTAGAAGCGGTCGAGCGGACGCACCGGCGGCCCACCGGTGACCATGCCGCGGTTGTCGTAGACACCGCCGTGGCACGGGCAAATGAAGCGCTGCGCCGGGAAGGTCCAGCGGACCGGGCAGCCGAGATGCATGCACCGCGAGGACAGCGCGATCCAATGGTTGTATTGGTCCTCGGGCTCGGTGTCGATCGAGGCAATCCGCGTGCGGACGTACGCGAGCGAGTTATTGACCTCGCCGGCGGCGCCGAGCGGCCCCTGCTGCACCTGGACCACGCGCGTCACGAACTCGACGTTGCCGTCCACCGCGCTCTTCGGGAAGGTGGACGGTGGACCGACCGGCTGCCAGGTCCACTGCTCGTGCTTGAAGACCGGCCCGACGGCGAACGCCAGCGCGGGCAGTGTGAAGGCGGCTGCGGCCAGTCCGCCCGCGCCGTGGGTGACCGCGGTCATGAACCGTCGGCGGGTGACGGTCTCGCCCTCGAAGGCGCCGGGCATGGCGCGATCGACGGTGTACTTGGACTTGTGTTGGAAGTGGCGGTTGGGCAACTAGGGGCTCGTTCTAACGCCGACGGCGCCTCGAATTGAACGCCCCGGCAAGGCTATCGTCAACAACGATCCAACGATCACGAGCCCGGTACGGGCTGGGAGTGCGCAATCTCACACTTCGACGGCCGACGGGCGGCAATTGGCGAAGCCGACATCCGGCACGCGCTCACGTGGTCGGCGCCTCACGAGACTGCTCGAGCGCTGCTAGGGCACGCGGATCGCCCGCCCTCGCAAGCTGCTTGGCCTCCTCGAACTCCTCCCCTGAGCCCCAGCCCACGGCGCTCACTCCGGCGTCCCACACGGCGTCGGCTAGCTCCCGGTCTCCCGCTGCGTGCGCCTGCGCCACGAGCGAGATCACGTCGGCCAGCTCGGCGACCGCATCGAGATCGCCGAGCGCGGCGAGGCGCTCCAAGCCGAGCGCGTACAGCTGGTCGCCCACCAGCAACGCGAGGTCCGCGTCTTCGGTACGGACGACCCGAGGGGGCCCGTAGTGAAGGCGAGCTCCTTCCAGGATCATCTCCAGGAGCAGCTCGTACTCGTCAGGTGCCTGCACCGCGCGGGGGCCGGCGGCGGCGATCTGCGCGGCCCCGGGACGCTCGCCCTCGTCTGCCCGCAGACCTAGATCCGTGCTGCCGTCCCTGCTGCCGTCCGGGACCAGTTCCGCGACCGTGCCCCCGTGAGCGCGAAGCGCGAGCATCAACGCCTCGGCGCCATCCCGTGCGCTCCTCACCTGCCGGTCACCTCCACAAACGCCTCGCGGGCGGCCGCGACCGTGCGCTCGATGTCCCGGCCGCTGTGCACTAGCGAAGGAAACCACGCCTCGAACTGCGATGGCGGCGGGTACACCCCCCGCTCGAGCAGCGCTCGCGCAAAGGTCGCGAACGCTTCCAAATCGCTCGTGCGAGCAGAGGCATAGTCGGTCACCGGCTCCGAGGTGAAGAAGATGGTGAGCAGGCCCGTGGCTGCCTGCACCTGCACCTCGCAGCCGGCATCCTGCGCCGCAGCCCGCAGGCCTCTGGCGAGCTCGCCCGTGGTGATCTCGAGCCGCTGATAAGCGCGCTCGTCGAGCAAGTGCAGCGTGGCCAGCCCGGCGGCGACCGCGAGTGGGTTGCCCGACAGCGTCCCCGCCTGGTAGACGTCCCCCGCGGGCGCCACCCGTTCCATCAGCACACCCGCGCCGCCGTAGGCGGCAGCGGGAAGCCCACCACCGAGCACTTTGCCCATCACGGCCAGGTCGGGCAGCACGCCGAAGACCTCCTGGGCGCCCCCGCGAGCGAGCCGGAAGCCCGTGATCACCTCGTCGAAGATGAGCAGGGCGCCGCTCTTATCGGCGCAGGAGCGGAGCGACTCGAGAAAGCCGGGGGCCGGGGGCACCACGCCCATGTTGGCCGCCACGGGCTCCACGAGGATCGCGGCAAGCTCGTGACGCTCCACCGCCTGCCGGACGGCCTTGGGGTCGTTGAAGGGCACCACCACGGTGGCGGCGGTGGCCGCCGCCGGGACACCGGGGCTGGCGGGAATTGCCTGCGTCGCCAGCCCGGACCCCGCCTGTGCGAGCAGGCCGTCAACGTGACCGTGGTAGGCGCCCGCGAACTTCAGCACTTGCTCGCGACCCGTTGCTGCGCGCGCGAGGCGAATCGCGCTCATCGTGGCCTCGGTCCCCGAGCAGGTCATGCGCATCATCTCCACAGAGGGGACCCGGGCCGCGACCTCGCCCGCCAGCGCCACCTCGCCCTCGGTGGGCGCGCCGAAGCTGGTGCCGTCGCTGACCACGCTCGCGACCGCGTCGACGACCGCGGGATGGGCATGGCCGGCGATCAGTGGGCCCCACGAGGAGACCCAGTCGATGTACTCGTTGCCATCGACGTCCCACACGCGGGAGCCCTCGCCACGGGCGATGAAGATCGGGTCGCGGCCGATCGAGCCCATCGCGCGTACGGGCGAATTGACCCCGCCCGGCAGCAGCTCGCGCGCGCGGCCGTAGAGCTCCTGCGAGCGGGTGGTGAGCTCGCGAGAGCTCATGCGCACCCCTCGCTCATCGACGCAACGGGTTGCGCGAGCTCACACGCCCGCGTGCCGGCGCTCCCACTCCCGGTACTCCTCGGTGAAGTACAAGAGACGGATCTTCTTGAATTCCGTCGAGGAGTAGAGGGTGGTGCGCTCGGTGATGCCCGTGTCCGCGGCGATTGCCTCGAGAATGGCGTCGCACTCCTCCTTGGAGCGGCCGTGCGCCATCGTGAAGACCGAGTAGGGCCAGTCCGCGTAGGTGGGCCGCTGATAGCAGTGTGAAATGCCGCGGAAGGAGGCCATGCGCGGGCCGAGCTCCATGATCCGCTCCTCGGGCACCTTCCACACTCCCATCCCATTGGCACTGAAGCCCGCACGACGGTGGTAGAGAATCGCCGCGACCCGGCGTAGCAACCGGCGTCGGCGCATCTCTTCCAAGTGCGCCAGGAACTCTTCTTGGGCGAGACCCACCTGAGCGGCAGCGGGAGCGTAGGGCTCGGGGATCACGGGCATGTCCCCCTGCAGCGCCCGGATCACTGCGATGTCCAGCTCGTCGTAGGGCTGCGGCTCGGTCTCGGCGGGCGCGACCGCCTCCGCGGCCTTCGCCAGCTTGTCGGTGCCGGCCTCCATTTCGAGATCCATGCGGATCTTGAACAGCTTCAGCGTCGGCAGCTGGCGGATGGACTCGGCGCCGGCCAGCCGGCCGAGGACCTCGAGCGTACCCTCGAGGCCAAGCGGCGAGCCCGGCTCGGTGGCGATCGTGAACCAGATGTTGAACTCGTGGTTGCGCAGGTAGTTGTGAGACACGCCGGGATGCTCATTGATCACCTTCGCGGCCCGCCATGGGTGCTCGGGATCGACCTTGGCCGCCACCAGCATCGAGGAGTAACCCAGCGCCCGCGTGTCAAAGATGGGCGTGACCTGACGGATGATGCGCTGCTCGAGCAGCCGCTCGACCCGCGCCATGACCTCCTCCTCGCTGATCCCTGCCTCTGAGGCGACGTGCTGGTAGGGACGCGGGGCGAGCGGGAAGTGGGCCTGCATCAGGTTGAGAAGCCGCTTATCGAGCTCGTCGAGCGGCACGGCAGCGCCCTCCTTGCGAGAGCGCAGCTTGGGGCCATGGGCGGCGGAGGCGCGCTCAGTCGGTGCCTGCGCCGCGCTTCCTTGATCTACCGAAGCCATCGCGCCGCGTCCTTGGCGTGGTACGTCACGACGATGTCGGCGCCCGCGCGGCGGATGCCGGTGAGCATCTCAAGCACAGCGGTGCGCTCTTCCAGATAGCCGGCGGCCGCGGCGGCCTTGACCATTGCGTACTCACCGCTGACGTTGTACGCCGCGAGCGGCATACCCGTCTCGCGCTTGACCGCACTGATCACATCCAGATAGGGCAGGGCGGGCTTGACCATCACGATGTCCGCCCCCTCCTCGACATCGAGCCGCGCTTCGCGCAGCGCCTCGTGGGCGTTGGCCGGATCCATTTGGTAGCCGCGGCGGTCGCCGAACGCGGGGACCGAATCGGCTGCGTCTCGGAAGGGCCCGTAGAAGGCAGAGGCGAACTTGGCGGAGTAGGCGAGGATCGGCGTCTCCGCAAACCCGTGCTCGTCGAGCGCTTGGCGGATGACGCCCACACGACCGTCCATCATGTCGCTCGGCGCGACCAGGTCGGCGCCGGCGGCGGCCTGGGAGACCGCGGTCCGTGAGAGCAGCTCGAGCGTCGCGTCGTTGTCGACCGACCCCTCGTGCAGGATGCCGCAATGGCCATGGCTCGTGTACTCACACAGGCAGAGGTCGGCGATCACGATCAGCTCGGGGAGCTCCTCCTTGAGCGCACGGGTCGCGAGCTGCACGACCCCCTCCGCATCCCACGCACCCGATCCCTCCTCGTCCTTGGTCGCGGGAATGCCGAACAGCAGCACGGCCGGGATCCCCAGCTCGGCGGCCTCGGCCGCCTCGGCGACGGCGTGCCGGATCGACAGCCGATCGACGCCCGGCATGCTCGGGATGGGCTCGCGGCGGTCGGAGCCGTGGGCGACGAACACGGGGTACACGAGGTCTGCCGGCTCGAGCGAGGTCTCGCGGACGAGGCCCCGCAGGGCACGAGTCGTGCGCAGCCGGCGCAGACGGGTCTGCGGAAAGGACATCGCTGATTGAGGATACCGGGGTGGTCTTGGCGAGCCGTCGCTCGGCGCGGCGAGGGGAGCCGTGGCCGCGGGTTCGCTCGAAGCGCCCCGACCCTACCCCTCACGAAGCGAGCCGCCGCGCCGCCAGCCGCGCCAGCCCCGCGAATACCAGCGCGAGCACGACCAGGTGCACCAGCGGCAACCCCAGCCCAGGCGCCGCGCCGCTGAAGGCGTTGCTGGCCGCTTGGAGCGCCGCCTTGAAGGGGAACAGGAACGCGATCACGTTGAGCGCGGTGCCCACCCCGCCCGACACGGCCTGCGAGGGGACCAGCGCCACAAAGGCAATCGGCAGCGAGACGAGGAACGCGAACAGCGACGCCGCTGAGACCTCGCGGGCTAGCGCGCCGATCGCCACACCCAGCGCCCCGAAGGCCAGCCCCCCAAACAGGAGGGCCACCACCCACAGCTCAAAGCGCGACCAATCCAAGTGGACGAAGGCCGACGTGCAGGCCGCCATCGCCAGCGCGAGCGCGCAGGCGCAGGCGGCCGCGAGCAGGATCTTCTCGCCCAGCAGCCCGCTCGGCGACACCAGCCCGCGCACCAGCCTGGGGTAGGCGTGCTCGGAGCGCTCCAGCGCGAGCATCCCCGCGGCCAGCAGCAGGGTCACGAACATCAGCGATATGACCACCGCGATCGCGATCGCGTAGGACTGGGTGGGCGTGGTCTTGCCCTGAAGCTGGGTCTCCTGCACGGCCAGCGGGCGGCCGATCGAGCTCAGCACCGGGCTGGCGAAGCCTAGTCCGCCGATCGCGAGGCTGGCGAACGAGCTCACCTGGCCGAGCGCCACGCGGAGCGGAGAGCGCGGTGGCAGCGCGGCGATCGCGCCGCGCAGGATCGTGCGCGAGTTGCGCAGGCCAAGCAACTCGTAGCTCTGCCCCAGGAAGCTGATCGAGCCGCCGTCCAGCACCCTATGCAAATCGACCACGGCGAGGCGCAGAATCTCCTTGGAGACCACCTGCTCGACGTGGCTGAGGCGCGTGCTGATCGCCTGCTGCACGAGCTGGCGCTCGAGCGGGTCATTGGAGTTGAGGATCAGCTGCACCGAGGGGCTGCCGACGCCGGTGGTGATCAGGCTCTGGAGCTGGGAGGTGATGTCGGCGGGCACGATCAGCGCGCCCAGCGCCTCCCCGTCGCGCACCTTGGCGATCGCGGCGGCGCGCGAGTGAACCTTGATCGGCTGGACCGACTGAAACAGCTCCTTGGCGTACTTGGAGACGTTGATCTGCTGGTTGCCGAAGCTGATCTTGCCCTTGCCCGGCGGCACCTGTGTGTAGAAGGCGACCTTGGGCTTACCGGGCGGGCTGGACAGCGCAAAGCCGATCATCAGCGCGATCGCGATCGGATAGACGACCAGCAGTCCCACCAACAACGGCGAGCGTCGCAGGATCTGGAGGTCCTTGAGCAGCAGCCAGCGCACTTCTCAGCACGAGCGCCGGCGGCGAAGGGCGCGCAAGCACGAGCGCTCCCGGCGAAGGGCGCTCATCAGTGACCCCGGTCGCGCAGGAAGCGAACGAACGCCGTCTCGAAGTCCGGCGAGTCGCCGGGCACGGCGCGCTCGAGCTCGGACGGGTTGCCGTCGAACAGCAGCTCCCCGTCGGCCAGCACGAGCACGCGCTCGCCGAAGCGCTCGGCCTCGGCGACGTCGTGGGTCGAGAACATCACGGTCGCCGAGAGCCCGGAGATGAACTCCCACAAGCGCTCACGCTGCCGAGGATCGAGGGCCGCGGAGGGCTCGTCGAGGAGCAGCACAGCGGGGTCGGCCAGCAGGCCGATGGCGATGTTGACTCGCTGCTGGTTGCCGCCCGAGAGCCGGCTGACGGGATCAGCAGCCCGTCCTTGCAGGCCCGTCTGCTCGAGCATGCGTGCCACTCCCGCCTCCGGGTCGGCGACGCCCTCAAGCCGAGCGAACAGACGCAGGTTCTCGGCCACCGACAGCTTCGAATAGAGAGCCGGCTGCTGGGGCACCCATCCCACATCCCGACGCGGCCGCGTGATCTCGCCGCCGGAGGGAGCCATCGCGCCCGCGAGGATCGCCAACAGGGTGGTCTTGCCGGCGCCATTGGGTCCGATCACCGCCACGACTTCGCCCGCACGGAGCTGGAGGCTGACCCCGGAGAGCGCCACGCTCGCGCCGAATCGCTTGCTCAGCCCGCTGGCCCTGAGCGCGACCGCCTCCCCGCCGTTCGCCGGGGTCACGGCGGCGGGGCTAGCGCCCGAGCGCACTCGTAGCCCCACTAGCCTTCGCCGAGCGCATGGCAGGCGAACCCGTACGGATCCTTTTCATCGGCGACATCGTTGGTGGCATTGGACGGCGAACGGTAGAGGCTCTCCTGCCCTCGTTGCGAGAACGGTTCCAGCCCACGTTTGTGGTCGCCAATGGGGAGAACGCGGCCGGTGGCATCGGCATCACGCCGAAGCTGGCGACCCGCTTCCTCACCAATGGGATCGATGCGCTCACGCTCGGCAATCACACCTACCGTCACCGCGAGGTCTACCGCTACTTGGACGAGGAGCAGCGGATCGTCCGCCCGGCCAACTACCTCCGCAGCCAGCCGGGCCACGGCTGGTGCATCGTGGAACAGGGCGACACGCGACTGGGCGTGATCTCGCTCTCGGGCAACCTTTTCATGAACGCCGGTAAGGCGGTCTTCCCTGAGGCCGACGCCGCGCTGCATGCCCTCAAGGGCAAGGTCGACCACATCCTCGTGGACATGCACGCCGAGGCCACGAGCGAGAAGGTGGGCATGGGCTGGCACCTCGATGGCCGCGTGACGGCGGTCGTGGGCACGCACACGCATATCCCCACCGCCGATGCCCGCATCCTCCCAGGCGGGACCGCCTACATCACCGACGTGGGCATGACCGGCCCGCGCGGCGGTGTGATCGGGGTCAAGCGTGAGCAGGCGCTCGAGTCGCTGGTGACGCGTATGCCGGTGAAGTTCGAGACCTCGGGCGAGGATCCGTGGCTGAATGCCGTGCTGATCACTGCCGACGGTCCGATGCGCGCCTCCGCTATCGAGCCGGTGCTGGAGCCGGCGACGGGGGTGACGTAGCGGCGTCCTTCGCGCCGGTCCCGATCGCACCATCGCCTGCCGGCGGGACGGCCGTGCGCGGTTCCGCGCCCACGAGCGCCAGCAGCGCCGCCGGCAGGAACCAGACGATGTACATGTAGAACCAGTAGGTGACGCCAAGCTGGATCGCGATCAGGACCGCCGCGGCCAGCGCCGCCAGCTCGAGTAGCGTGCGGCGCCTCGGCAAGAGAGCGGCCACGAGCGCGAGCGCGACAGCCAAGCCCTGGACGATGTGCTGCTCGCTGCCGAGCCCGCCCCACAGGCCCCACACGGAGAACGGGGCCGGGCGGTTCGCCTGGTAGGCCACGCTCTCGTGCCAGAACGCACGCAGGTCTCCCGCCAGCAACACGGGCAGCAGCGTGGCGAGCACCGTGGCGGCGAAGAACACCACATACAGCAGCCCCCGCCGGCGCGAATAGTGCGCGTCGGTGCCACGCAGGAACAGCGGCGCGAGCCCGAGGGGGGCGAACTTGGTCATACCTGCCAGCGCCACGGCGATGCCCCGCCCCGGAGGCGAGGCGGCCGCCAAGAGCGCCGCGACCACCAGCAGCGAGACCAGGGCGTCGTTGCTGTTCGAGCTGAGCGTGAAGAGCGTGAAGGGATATGCGGCCCACAGGTAGGCGAGCACGATCCCCAGCCGTGGGCGGCCCAGGCGCCGGCCTAGCAGATAGAGCCCGAGCAGCGTCAGCAGGTCGAAGGTGATCGCCGCCGCGTGAGCGGCGGGAAGCGAATCCCAGGTGCCGCTCCAGCCAAAGATCGCGGTGAAGGGCACGTACGCGAAATAGCTGACGGGGCCGTAGGTGTTGCCGTTCGCGTTGCCCGACGGCCAGGTCCCATAGAGCGTGTGGCCGGCTAGAAGGCGGTGGCTGCCGATGACCCCGGCATAGCCCACGTCGATCACGTTCGAGTTGATCACGTTCAGCGCGATCCGGAAGCCGACCAGCGCGAGCGTGGCCACCAGCAGCCAGCGCACGGGCACCGAAAGCTCGAGGCTGCGCCGCGGGCGGCCGCGCCCAAAAGCCAGCAGCAGCAGGCGCACCAGCAGGTAGAGCAGGAAGGGATAGACCAGGGGAACCGAGAGGCCGATCTTCGCGTGATTGAAGAAGGCGAGCGAGATCGAAAGGCCGAGCAGCATTGCCAGGTCGAGGTGCAACAGCGACCAGGATCCGCGGTCGCGCAGCCGCCGCCAGGGGATGAACGGGATCAGGACCAACGCACACAGCGGCAGCCAGATGTAGAGCGCGTTCACGAGGTGGCCGAATGCGCCCGGGTACCCGCGGGCCATGCTCCAGGCGACCTGGAAGCCGGTCCACGCTTGCGTCACCTTGCCCGTGGCATCGTCGACATAGGCCAACGCGAGCTCCTTGCGATTGCGGGGCGCCGAGAACCAGCTCACCTGCCACTGCCCGGGCCCGAGCGTGTACTCGTATGCGTTGGCGTCGGGGTGACGCCGCACCTCGGCATGGATCACCGGATTCTTGAGCGCGATTTGCCTGACCTCCGCGGCGGTCAGGCGAAAACCGCGGGGCGACGTGTGCTGGCGCGTGACGAGCGCCGGCTGGGAGGCCGCCGTCGCGGCGGGCATGGCCAGCAGCAGGGTGCTCGCGAGCGCGGCGGCAAGGACCAGAGCCCGGCTAAGCGGGGCGCGCGAGCGAGGACGCCGACAGCGGGACCGCACCCGCCAAGCTTGGCTGAACCGGCGGGCTGGAGGCCTTAAGCCTTGAAGCTCCAGAACTTCTGGCCGAGGAAGGAGAACGGCGTGGCGGCGGCGACCGCGATCGCCTGTGCCAGCACCTTGACCAGCCCGAAGTCTGAGACCAGCGTCACCAGGATGATGTAGGAGAGGCCGTACGCGAGCAGCGACACGATGAAGAAGCGCGTCCCCTGGAAGATGGGGTGCTCGTGCTTGGCCTCGAATGTCCAGTGGCGGTTCCACCAGAAGTTGTTGATCACTGAGACTACGAAAGCGATCGCCGACGAGAGCCGATAATCGATCACGAACACGTGCACGCACAGCGCGAACACTCCCAGGTTGACCAGGTAGCCGCAGACGCCGACGACGAAGAAGCGCAGCAGCTGGAACCAGTTGGCTGGCTTGACCACCTCGGCGCGCGCGCGGACGCGGAGAGGCAGCCTGACCGACGGAAACTCGACCGTCTTGGGCAGCTCAACGGCGCTGGTCATCTCTTCCGGCATACGAGTCAATGTAGCGTCAGGGGGGCGAATCGTTACGTGTCCGTTTTTCGGCTAACGGCTTCCTAATCCTTGCTGAAGCTGCGCTCCGATGCAGTTTCTACCCCGAAATGGTTTCGCACCATCGGGGCCACATCGCGCAGCGACCACTGCTCGCGCACGCCCCGGTCCGGGGGCCCGGTGCCAGACCACATGAGCGCTCCGAGCGAGTCCGAGCGGTGCAGGGAGCCATGGCTGCCACCTCCGACGTGGGCGACGCCGCCCCAGTCGACGAATTCGTATCCGGGGGCGGCCGAGAGCAGCACGTCGCCCGCCGTGGGGCAGCGCAGCGCGGACCAGATCCGCTCGCACGCGTTCGGGTAGGCCGTGGTCTCGAGCCGGCCGTCCTGCACCTCGATTCCCAGCGCCGGGAGGTCGCCCTCGACGTCCCACTCGTTGCCGCGCGCATCCACGTACTCGCTCCCAGGTCGGAAGCGAAGCTCACCGCGCGCGCTTCGCGCCACCGCCTCGTCTTTTTCGAGCGACAAGACAAGGTCTACGCCGGGAAGTGTGCGCGCGACGGCAATCGCCCGCCGTACGAGGCCCTCGCGGTGATCGTCGTCGAGGGCATAGATCATCGCCGAGCGCTGCGCCGGACAAGTGGCCACTTCGGGTGAGCTCGTGCGCTCCGTGGCCGGCGTCGCGACCTCAAATTCGGCGAATGCCCGGTCCAGCCGAATCCGTTCCTCGACCGGCGCCTGGGAGTGATCGGAGACGACGATCACGGCGTGCTCATCGAAGAACTCCTCCGGACCGCCGGCGGCATGCATGAGGCGCTCGAGCTGACGGTCCGCGGCCGCGATCGAGGTCACTTGGGCGTGCGGTCCGTTGCGGTGGGAGAAGGCGTCGTTGTCGGGCAGTGAGAGCAGCAGGAAATCGAACAGGTCGTGCTCGATCAGGAAGGCGCCGACGCAGCCGGAGTGCTGGTCGCGGATGCCGGGCATCCCCAGCTGTCCCCGGCAACCGGTCTTGCGGCTCGCATAGAGATCGGCATAGAACAGCTCCTTGGGGCCATCGATCGTGCGCCTGAACAGGGTCGAGGTCACGATCCGCGCGAGCGCGGTCTCGTTCGAGACCCGGTGGTGATGGCGCCCGCGGTAGATGAGGTAAGTAGTTCCGGCGGTCCGCAGCTCGGCGTCGTCAAGGCTTTCGAAGACCGTTTCGGCATCGGCCGCCAGATGGTTGGCGTTCATGCTGTAGACGGTGTCCGTGAGGGAGCGGAGCACGCCGAACTGCCGCGTGGCGGAGAAGCTCGATCCGTACTCGATATAGCGCTCCTCCTCCCGGTGATACCAGTTCATGCTCGGGATGTGGTGCTGAGCGGGGCCGAGTCCCGTCGCGATCGTGGCCGCGCATACCGGCGTCACCGAGGGAAAGGCGGCCACGCACTCGTCGACGTAGGCGCCGCGCTCGCGAATCAGCTCCAGGGTGGGCGCGCGGCCGAGCGCAATCGCCCGCTCCAGCATCGCCGGCTTGAGCGCGTCGATGACGACCAGGATCAGCTTCTTCTGATCCATCCTCAACTCTACGCCGCGGCCCTCACCGCAGGATGCGCAGGCCGGCGTACTTCTCGCCTTCTCGCCCGCGCCCCGCGAACAGCAGCCAACACAGCCCCAGCACGGCGATGATCCCCACGGGTGGGGCGACGACCGAGAGGATCGCTCCCAAAACCGCGACTCCCTCCGCGTAGACGGTCACGGCGGAGGCCGCCTGCGCATCGAGCCGGGCGCGGGCGCGGGCGAACAGCGGCCGCATCGCGGCGAACCCGATCAGCCCGCAGGCGATGCCCGCCGGGAAGCCCGGCCAGTCGGTGCTCCAGTGCGGATTGTGGGCCTGAGCGACCGCGCCACCGAACAGCACCGCCCCCAGTGCCAGCGCGATCCCGGCGGTCAGCACCACGACGGGAGGCCGCTCCAGCCGCTCGTGGCCGAGCCGCCGTTCCGCGAGCGCGAGCGCGATCGCGCATAAGAGCATCACGAGCAGCCAGACGGTGCTCTGAAGGAACGAGAAGTCGGTGCCCTGAAAGTCGATCTGGACGTCGCCCGCGGCCAGGGCACCGACCGCCAGGGTGGGCAGAAACGGGCGGACGCCGACCGCCGCGGCGATCCCCATTCCCTGGAAAATGTCGAATAAGAGGTGCATGGTGCGCTACCGTGAGGCAGCAGTGACGATACGTGCTCGATGCCGTCACGTGCGGGGCCAGCGCTGGGGGACGCCGTGAAGCCCGGGTCCGATGACGGCCTGCCAGCGCCAGGCGGCCATTCCTCGCCGCCCCGGACGGGCGCACCAACCTCGGTCCCGCCGCCGCGTCCACCGTCGCCGGCGCCCCGGTCTCCCCGCACTGCTACCCACGACATCGAGCGCTACGCCGCCCTGTTCGCGCGGCGCACCGGGGTCATGCGCTCCTCGGCGATGCGCGACCTCATGGCGCTCACCGAGCGCTCCGACGTGATCTCGCTCGCCGGAGGGCTGCCCGACACCTCGACCTTCCCGGCCGACTCCTATGCCGCGCTGATGGGCACCGTCGCGGCCCGAGCCTGCCCGCAGGCGCTTCAGTACGGCCCGACCGAGGGCCTGCAAGCGATCAAGGACTGCATCGGCGAGGTCATGGCGGCCGAGGGCATGGCCGTCGACAGCGACGAGCTGCTGGTCACCACCGGCGGGCAGCAGGTGATCGACCTCGTATGTAAGACGCTGCTGGATCCCGGCGACGTGGTTATCTGCGAGGCGCCCACCTATCCCGGCGCGGTCCCCACCTTCTGTGCGTATGAGGCGGACGTGGTTCAGATCACGCTCGACGCCGACGGCATGCGGATGGACGAGCTCGAGCAGACACTTGACCGACTCGAGCACGCGAGGCGCCGGCCCAAGTTCATCTACACCGTTCCCAACTACCACAACCCCGCCGGCGTGACGCTGTCGGCGGAGCGCCGCCACGAGTTGGTGCGGATCGCCTCCGAACGCGAGCTGCTTGTACTCGAGGACAACCCGTACGGCATGCTCCGCTACGAAGGTCCGGCGCTGCCCACGCTGCGCTCACTGGACGAGAAGTTCGTGATCTACGCGAGCACCTTCTCGAAGATCCTCTCGCCCGGGGTGCGCCTGGGGTGGGCGGCAGCGCCGGCGCCCGTGCTCGAGAAGATGAACGTCGGCAAGCAGGCGGCCGATTTGTGCTCGTCCTCGATCTCGCAGTACTTCGTGTGCGCGTACTTCGAGGCCGGGCCATGGCAGCAATACGTGCACTCCCTGGTCGAGATCTACCGACGCCGGCGCGACGTGATGCAGGACGCGCTGGCCGAGCACTTCCCGCGCGAGGCCTACTGGACGCATCCCCGCGGAGGCCTCTTCATCTGGGCGACGCTGCCCGACTACATCGACACCACCGACCTTCTGGCGCGTGCGCTCTCCGAACGGGTCGCGTTTGTGCCCGGCCGCGCCGCATACATGGACGGTCGCGGGGGCTCCTCCATGCGCCTCAACTTCTCCGGCGTGGACGTGGACGATATCCGCGAGGGCATCCGTCGGATTGGCGAGGTGGTGGCCGAGCAGGTGCGTCTGTACGGCACCCTCACGGGCGTGCGACCGCCGCGCCCGATGCCTCAGCGGGCAGAGCACCCGGCGAACGAGGCCGCGCCCTCGGGCGAGCTCGCCAGGGTGCTGCATTTGCCGCGCAAGCACGCGGGATGAGGAAGCTCAGGCGCGCGCCGGTCGCATGCGCGTAGCCGTGCTCAAAGGGGGACGCTCGCTCGAGCGGCAGGTGTCGCTGCGCTCGGGCGCCCGGGTCAAGGACGCCCTGGAGCGGCTCGGACACGACCCGCTGGCGATCGACGTGGGCGCCGACCTGGTGGAGCGCCTCCAGCGCGGCCGGCCCGAGGTAGCGTTCATCGCCCTCCATGGCCGCGACGGCGAGGACGGCACCGTGCAGGAACTGCTGGACGCCCTCGCGATCCCGTACACGGGCTCTGGCGTCTCGGCCTGCATCCGCGCCGCCGACAAGGTGCTCGCCAAGCATGCGATGCGCGATCGCGGGATTCCCACGCCCGACTTCTTCGCCTTCAACGAGACTGCCTTCAACGAGCTCGGCGCCGCCCAGGCGCTGAGCGCGATCGAGGAGCGACTCGGCTTTCCACTCGTGGTCAAGCCGGCCTCCCAGGGCTCAGCGCTGGGGATCAAGTTCGCGCGTGCCGCCGAGGAGGTCCCCGCCGCGCTGGTGGCGGCCTTCTCGTATGACCGCAAGGTGCTGCTCGAGCGTTGCGTGGCCGGCCGCGATCTGGCGGTCTCGGTGATCGACGACGGCGACGGCCCCCAGGCCCTGCCGATCGTGGAGGCGGCGCCGGTGCAGGAGGATTTCTACGACTTCGAGGCTCGCTACGAGTTTGGTCGCACACGCTTCTCCTGCCCGGCACCACTCAGCGACGAGCTTGCCGCCGACGCCGTCGGCCTGGGCCTCTCGGTCTTCGAGCTGCTCGGCCTCGAGGGCTTCGCCCGCGTGGACCTGATGCTCGAGCGCTCCAGCGAAGAGCTGTACGTGCTCGAGGCCGACGTGATCCCGGGCCTGACCGACACGAGCCTCTTGCCCCAGGCTGCCGATGCGGCCGGGGTCGGCTTCGATGAGCTGGTCCAGCGGGTGCTTGACGCGGCACTGGCGCGGGCGCGGGTCTGATCAGTGTGAGGGTGACCGCGCATGCGCGCCGTTCAATAAAACCTATTCCCCGGAGGCGAAGTCCTCGGGCGAGACGTGGTCGAGGAAGTCCTTGAACTTCTCCACGACCTCCTCCGTGTCCTCGACCTCGTGCTCGAACTCGATCGCGGACTCCGTGATGACCTCGTCCGCGGCGAAGATCGGAGCGCCGGCGCGGACGGCCAGCGCGAGCGCGTCGCTGGGACGGGAGTCGACCTCGAACTCGCGCCCGTTGGCGCGCAGGCTGATCGATGCGTAGAAGGTGTTCTCACGCAGCTCGGTGACGGCCACGCGTGTGCACTCAACGTCCAGCTCGCCGAGCATGTCCGAGACCAGGTCGTGGGTCATGGGCCGGGGCGTGGAGGCGCCCTGGAGCTTCATCAGGATCGCCGCGGCCTCGGGGTGGCCGATCCAGATCGGCAGGAACTTGTTGCTCTCGACGGTCTTCAGCAACACGATCGGCTGCTTGCCGACCATGTCGAAGCTCACGCCGTAGATCACCATTTCCTGCACGCGCCGCTCCTCGGTAGCTTCTCGGCAAGTATAGGGACGCGACCTGAAGCCTCGCGGGGCCTCGCGGGTCCATGCGGCACTCGGACGAGCCCCTAGACTGCACGCCGTGGAGGCTGCTTCCGAGCCTGTCGAGCGGCGTCCCGACTCCGCGGACGTAGATCAGCTGAATGGTGCCGGTCCCGATGGGGCCGTCGTCGCGCTGCCACGCGGCGGCCGCTCGTCCTGGCGGGGAAGTCGGCTCGAATCCGCGTGGCTCGCCTATCGCTTTCCGATCCTCGTCTATGTGAGCACGCGCGTGCTGCTAGTCGTGATGGCCGTGGTGGAGAGCTCCCTGCGCCACCACCCCCTCACCCACGAGCTCTCGAACTGGGACGGACTCTGGTACCGGGCGGTGGCCAACAGGGGCTATCCGCACACCCCCTACACCACCCAGACAAACCTCGGCTTCATGCCCGGCTATCCGCTGCTGATGTGGCCACTGGGGCGGCTCGTGCTGGCCCTAGGCGTGGCCGGAACCAGTTCCGCCACCGCCATAAGCGTTGCCGGCCTCATCATCTCAGGGCTCGGCGGATTGGTGGCCACCATGTTGGTGCTGAAGCTGGCCACGGGATGGTGGGGGGAGTTGGCCGGCCGGCGCGCGGTCGTGCTGTTCTGCCTCTTTCCCGGTTCGGTGGTGTTCTCGATGGTCTACAGCGAGGGGCTCGCGATCCCGCTGGCGATCGGCTGCATCCTCGCGCTTCAGCAGCGGCGATGGCTGCTGGCGGGCATCCTCGCGGGCTGCGCAACGTCCGTCGAACCGGATGCAATTGTCCTGATCGCCGTCTGCGCAGTGTCCGCCCTGCTCGAGCTCAGGCGCCTGGGGTGGCGCGACCGCGTCGCCTGGAGGAGCCTGCTCGCGCCCGTGCTGTCGGCCTCGGGCATCGCTGCGGTCGGGGTGTTCCTGTGGGCCTGGACCGGCACCCCGCTCGCCTCCTACCACGCCCAGCACATCGGCTGGAAGGAGAAGACCGACCCGTTCGCGCTCGTTCACCTGACCAGCACGCTCGCCGGCCAGATCTCCTTCACGCACTTCGATCACCCGCCGATCGATATGAACCTGGTGGTGGGGTTCTTCGGGGCGATCCTGCTCCTCGGCATGTTGATCCTGATGGTGCGCTGCTGGCGCGAGATCTCGGTCGAGGCGTGGGTGTGGACGCTCGGCATCAGCTTCCTCGCCGTGACCTCGGAGTACGTGCCGCCGAACCCGAGGCTCCTGTTCACGGCCTTCCCCGCCGTCTTGGTGCTGGCCCGCTACGTCAAGGGAAGAGGTTTCGTGCTCCTGGCGGCCACCAACGGCGCATTGCTCTTGGGCTTGAGCTGGTGGACCTTCGTCGGCTACGGGCTGCGTCCGTAGAGGCCCCCGCTAGCGGCTCAGCAGCTCCACGTTCACGGCACTTGCATAGCCAAACAGGCGCACCTGGTGGCTCGCGTACTCGGACTCGAGGGCGGCCCGAAACGCGATGTAGTGGTGGTACTCGGCGCGCGCGGCCGGAGAACCGTGGACTCGGCCCTGGTGGGTTGAGACGAACCACAGACGCGGGCAGCGCGCGGGCAGCGCAGCCACCGTTGCCGATGAGGGCACCGTGTAGTCCTCGACATAGGTCTTGACCTCGCTCCACGGCGCGGGCGGCAGAACCGACTGGGGCACGAGCCCGCGCAGGTCGGTGGTGCCCCCGAGTCGGCTCGGCAGGTAGTACTGGAACGCCATGCGCCCGTCCGAGGGGTAGAAGGCGACGCAGTCGCCGCGCTGGGCCTGCTGGACGACGAAGGAGGTTGCACCCTGCCAACCCTCGGGCGAGACTCCGTAGCTCGGCGCCAGCTGAAGCCCTCGCAGCACGAGCAACGCGCCAATCGCGGCGAGCGCAAGCGTGGGCGCAAACGGAACGGGACCCGACCTCAAGGACGGCAGGCCGCGGCGCGTCAGACCCCACGCCAGCAAGACCGCGGCGGCGGGCTCGCAATAGAGCAGGTTCCGCGGCAAGAACAGCCCGGTCGCCACCAGCGACTCGGCCCACGCGAGGACGACCGGGAGCACGAGCCAAGCCAGCAGCAGCGAGGGCCCGAACGTGATCCTGGTCGCGCCATGGCGGCGCCACTCTCGCACGATCAGGGCGGCGGCCGCCAGCAGTCCCGCGACCGAGAGCCAAAGGAGCACGAAGGTGGTGGGGGTGGAGCGGATGCTGGGCTGTAGACCGGCGCCGGTAACGGCCTCGAGCACTTGCTCGATGTCGGGAAGCCGGGGACGCGAGACCCACGAGACCTGGCCTGAGCCTCGCGCCGTGGCAAGCAGCATCAGCGGGATCGAGAGCACGGCGACCGCGACGACGGCGGAGATCACCGTCCGGGCGTGCTGACGGCGCCACCACGCGAAGGTCGCGAGCTGGACCAGCACGACGAGCGCGGCCATCAGGCTCATGTACATCGCGAGCGTGGTGCAAAGCACGTACGCAATCCATGCCCGGCGCGAGGCGCGCGGCCCATCCACAAGCGCGACGAACGCCAGCACCGATGCGCTCGCGAATGCCACCACCAGCGCGTAGCTGCGCGCGCTCTGCCCCCAGAAGACGAGCGGCACGCTGACCGCGGTGAGCACACCGGCAAGCGCGGCAGCGCGGCGGTCGAACAACCGCAGCGCCAGCAGCCCGGTCATCGCGACCGCGAAAGCGACCGCCAGCGCCGATGGCAGTCGCAGCACGAGCAACCCTCTACCGAAGATGCCCACCAGCACGTGCAGGACGACGTAGTAGCCCGACATGTTGCCGCCATCGTGGGCGATGCCATGCCTGAGCGCCGCGCCGTGTTGCACGACGATCGTGGCGGTGGCGGACTCGTCGAAGCCGAGACTCCTCGCGGTGATCCCGATGAGGCAGAGCGCCACCGCAAGGAGCGCCGGGATGCCCACCGCAACCGCATCGCTGAGCCATCCGTCCCAGTTCGGCGGCCACCGTCGACGGGCGCGATAGCGGCGCGAGTCCGCCGCCTGTCCCGCCTGCCCCGACCGCGCCGCGGCCCCCGTGCCCGTGGCGATCGCGTTGCTGGTGCCGGCGTCCATGGGCGACCTACGGCCGCGGCAGCACGGCTTCGCTGCGCACGGCGGGTGGGCCACTGTCAGATAACCGGCGCCTGTGCCTGAGCAACTGCACGACGGCGATCAAAGCGAGCAACAGGTAGACGATGACCACGTACGGCGCGTCCTGGCTCGGTATCGCGAGGATACCGTTGGGCTTGATAACGACGGCGCCCGCGATCAGCACGAGCGGCATCGCCAGCCAGAGCGGTCCCTTGCGGCAGGCGGCGAGCAGGGCGAGCCCCCAGCACAAATACCACGGCCAGGCCGCGGGGCCGAGGACCGCCGCCACCACCAGCAGCAGGCCCAGGTCTCGGACAAGCGTCTCGCGCCGGGTCCGGTAGAGCAGCCACAGGGCGTATAAGCCGGTCAAGCCAAAGGTGATGCGCGTGAATATGTGCGCGAGCGTGTGCTCGCCGACCGCCACCCCCGCGTCTTTGAGCAGAGTCGCGAGCGTGTAGCCCGCAGCGGTCGCCGGCGTGATCGCGAGGTTGACCTTGTTGGGAGTCGAGAAGAGGCTGCCAGACACCCAGCTCAGCCCCACGCCCGTCCCGATGCTGACGGCCGCGATAACCACCGCGAACACGGCCAGCGCCTGGATGAGCACGCGGATGCGGTTGGCCGTTCCCTCGGTCTCACGCATCCACGCGACCGCGATGAACACGGCGCCTGCCGCGGCTGGGATTTTGATCGTCGCGGCTGCCGCGCAGATCGCTATCCCGAGCGCGGGCCAGCGCTCGAGCGCAACCAGGACCCCGAGCACCATGAGCCCGACCATCAGCGCGTCGTTGTGGGCCGGGACCACCAGCTCGAACAGCACCAGCGGAGAAAGCACCATCAGCCACACGGCGCGTCGTGGGTCGCCACCCATGCGCCGCGCCAGCCGCGGCAGCGAGAAGGCCATGATCCCGACTCCCAGGATCTCGAGCAGCCGCACGAGGATCGTGCTGAGCACAAGCTTGCCCCCGGTCGCGCTTATGAACAGGCCCACGATCCACAGGAAGAGCGGCCCGTAGGGAGCGGTCGTGCCCCGCCAGAACGGGGAGACGCTCTGCATCGTGTGACGCTGGCCGAGGTGAGCCAGCGCGCTCGGCGGCAACTTGTATGGGTTGTGGCCGAGGTGCAGGATCGTTCCCTGTGCCAAATAGCTGTATACGTCGCGGCTGAAGAGTGGTGCTCCCAGCGCGAGCGGCACGCACCACAGCGCACCGATCGCCAGCAGCACGCGCAGCGAGGGCGCCTGCGAGCGCGAGATCTGCCGGCCAAGGGCGACCCACGCCACAACCAGCGCCGCCACCCCTACGTAGAAGAGCACCTCGGTGGCCCCGTGGCCAGACACGAGCTTGGGCGCAAACCACCACAGCTCGGGCCGAGTGCCCTTTTTTGTCAGCACCACCGGTCCGGCCAGCTGGGTTCCGGTAAACGTCAGGAGTGTGGCCCCCGCCAGCCCGAGGGCCCCCCATAGCCAGACGATCAATGTGGCGCGCGAACGCGGCTGGGCGACGGAGGCGTCCCTCGGCGGCCGCCGAGCAGCCGCCCGCTGGACATTTGTGGCTGTGGCATCCATCGACATGGGTTCGCGCCGTTCGGCAACAGGCAATGCGCAGCCCTAACCGGCGCCACTCGAGGTGGTGACAAGCCTGATCGTAGCGGCGCTATCCGGGGACTCGCACATTTAGCGCAGCCGGCAGCACACGCACCTGGGCCGGAGTCGACGCCAGCTCGTCGCCGTCGGCATAGACCGCAAACGGGCGGTCGGCGTCGAGTCGCACCGTGCTCGCCTTGCTGATCTGCACATTGGGCTCGCTGCCGTGAGTGCCCCAGAAAACCTTGGGCGTGGCGCGGACAAAGCTAACGCGCGGGATATGCTCGATCGCGACGACGTCCAGCAGGCCGTCGTCGAGCCGCGCGTCTGGCGCCAGGCGCATGCCGCCGCCGAAGCGCCCCGAGTTGGCGACGGCCGCCAGATAGCCGATGTACGCCCGGCGCTCGCCGTCGAGCTCGAGCTCGAAGCGCGCCGGCCGCCAGCGGGCCAGACCGTAGAGCGTCGCGGCAAGGTAGATCGCCCGACCTCCCACGCGTGGGGCGGCGTTCACGATCGGCGTGACCTCCGATTCCAAGCCGATGGAGGCGATGCCAACGAACAAGGCGCCGTTGACCTCGCCGGCGTCGATTCGCCGCTCGACCCCGTTGGCGACCACATCGCACGCTTTCAGGGCATCGCGCGGAATCCCCAGTGAGGCGGCGAAGTCATTGCCGCGGCCGCCCGGCAGGATGCCGAGCACCGAGTCGCTGCCGTGGAGCGCGGTCGCGGCGATCCGCACTATGCCATCGCCACCGTAGGTGACGACCTCTTCTCCCGCCTGCGCGGCCGCCTGCGCGAGCTGCCTCGCGTGCTCGGCGGACTCGGTGGCGCTCACGCGGACGTCGAGTCCGAGTTCCGTGAGCCGGCGTCGAGCCGCCTCGAGTCTCCTGGCGCGTAGCCTGGCAATGGCGCCCGCGGGTGGACGGGACTGTCCCCCGCGCTCCACTGAGTGCGGCGCCTTTCCCCCACCCGCCGTGGGGTTGAACAGCACCCGCACGCGACGCCGGGCTGTGAACGCGTGACCCCGGGTGCTCACCGGACGACCGCCTCCCTCGGCACCGCTGACCACCGTCCACTACGGTGGTTGACCATCTGTGCCCGGCATCGACTGCCGGAGCCGCGCCCGACGTGACGGAGACAAGCGCTATCACCTTGAGGGACGGGCGAGTGGCCCGGCTGCGTCCGCTGGCCGCTGATGATCGGGACCGGATCGTCGCGGCTTTCGATCGCCTCAGTGAGGAGTCCCGCTACCGCCGGTTCTTCGCCCCTCTGCACGAGCTGAGCGAACGCTCTCTCGATTACCTGACGGACATCGACCACCGCGATCACGAGGCGATCATCGCGCTCGACGCTGACACCGCCGAGTTGCTTGGCGTCGCCCGCTACGTGCGCAGCGAAACGGACAGGGAGCGTGCGGAAGCAGCGGTCGTCGTGGCCGACGACTGGCAGCACCAGGGGCTTGGGCGTGCGCTGCTCGAGCGACTCGTGACCCGTGCGCGCGAGGAGGGCATCTCACGATTCACGGCCGTGGTTCAGGCCGACAACCGCCGGGCGCTCGAGCTGCTGGCGGACATAGGTCCTACCACACGCTCGCTGGAGGGGAATCTGGTCGAGCTCGACATCGAGCTCTCCGAGGAGCGCATCGGGGCGGCACTCGCCGTAGCGCTGCGAGCCGCGGGCGCATCCGTCTTCGGCGTGCGCCCGCTTTCCGAGCGGCTGCTGAGGGCGTCGCGCGAGTTGTGGGAAGCGCGCCGGCTGAGCGGTTAGTGGGCCTAGTGCGCGTATGTGCCGATGACCCGTGCCTGTTCGATCACGTGGTCCTCGATGCGGTCCAGCAGCGCGCGTCGGTCGAGGCCGGGCTCCAGCTGGAGGTCATCGTCGAGCGCGTAAACCCAGAAGTAGTAATGGTGAACGCCATGGCCCGGCGGCGGCGCGGGACCCATGTACCCGCTGTTTCCCATGGAATTCGTGCCATGGACCAGTCCGTCCTGGGCGCCCTCCGGAAGGCCGCTCGCATCTCCGGGGATTCCGTAGGCCACCCAGTGGGTGAAGCCGTCCACCAGCGGCGCGTCGGGATCATGCACGACGACCGCAAACGATCGTGTTCCCTCGGGCGCGCCCGTCCACTCGAGCGCCGGGGAGACATCCTCTCCATCGGTCGTGTGACGCTCAGGAATGCGCTTATGGCCCTCGAAGGCCGGCGAGTTGATGCGTAGGTCCGCGACGTTGAGCTCTTGTGACATGCGCTGACGGTACCCGCTGGACGGGCGAGCAATCAAGGGGCGCGAGCAGCCGACGCCGGCAAGGCGGGCTCTCGCCCGCGAGCGGGAGCCGCGAACGGGAGCCGCACGGTGAATGAGGCGCCGCCCCCGGGCGCGTTGGCGGCGGCCACCCGACCGCCGTGAGCCTCGACGAACGCGCGGACGATGGAGAGACCCAGCCCGGCACCTGCTGCACCCCGTCCCCGGCCCGGGTCCGCCCGCCAAAAGCGCTCGAACAGCTGCTCCGGCTCCTCGCTCGGAAGCCCCCTGCCGTGATCGCGGACCTCGAGCAGCGCGCTGCCGTTCTCGGAGCCGACGCTGATCTCGACCGGCGTCCCGGCGGGCGTGTGCACGAGCGCGTTGCGCACCAGATTGCCGATCACCTGCTGAAGCTGCGATGAGTCGCCCATGACCGTCACCGGCCCGGGCGAGGCAAAGGCGATCTCCCGATCGGGGGCAGTGACGTGCGCATCCTCGGCGGCATTGGCCGCGAGCTTGGACAAGTCGACCGGCTTTCGCTCGGCCGCGGGGACCTGGTCGAGGCGAGCGAGCGTGAGGAGGTTCTCCACCAACTCGCCCATGCGCTTGGCCTCGTCCTCGATCCTGCGCATCGAGGCGGCCGCATCCTCGGGCTCCCTGCCTGCGCCCAGGCGGTACAGCTCCGCGTAGCCTCGGATCGCGGCCAGGGGAGTACGAAGCTCGTGAGAGGCGTCGGCGAGGAAGCGCCGCAAGCGGTTCTCGCTCGCCTCCCGGGCATGGAAGGCCTTCTCGATCTGTGTCAGCATCGCGTTGAGCGCGAGGCCGAGCCGGCCCACCTCGGTGTGCTCGCTGGCCGGCGTCACGCGCTGCGAGAGATCGCCCGCGGCGATCGCGCCGGCGGTTTGCGCGATTCGGTCCAGAGGACGCAGCCCCAGCCGCACCACCCACCAGGCGAGCGCGGCGAGCGCGGCCAGGACGGCGGCGATCACCAACGCCTCGACAATGAACAGGCGGTGGAGAGTCTGGTAGACGTCGGTGAGGGGGACGGCGATGATCGTGATCGTGCCGGCCTGATCGCCCGTCGGTATGGCCAGCACGCGGTAGTCCGTTCCCGAGCTTGAACCCAGAGTGATCAGCTGATTCATGGGCAGGCTTGTCGGGAGCGACGGCACCGGGAAGTGCCTAAAGGTGCCGTTTCGCTCCTGATAGGTCTCCTCTAACGGCCGCACTATGTCGTTGCCGTTCTGATCCCGGCGATAGCCCACAGTGCCCGGTGGGAAAGACACCTGAGACCCCATCAGTCCCTCGCCGAGCGGGCCCTGTCCGCAGCCGAACTGCTCGCAATCGAGCCGCCGGGACATGTAAAAAACACCTGTCTGGGCCTCCTGATCAATCCTCTGCATCAGGGATGAGCGCTGCTCGACGTAGGTGACTAAGGCCAGCGTGATCAGCCCGGCGGCGGCCAGTGCGAGCAGCCCGAGGATCAGACGGGCACGAAGCGACATCTACTAATTCTTCGGCAGCCGCAGCGAATAGCCCACACCGCGGACAGTGTGGATCAGAGGCGGTCCTTCGGCCTCGATCTTCTTGCGCAGGTAGCTGATGTAGGTCTCGACGACACGACTGTCGCCGCCGAAGTCGTAGTTCCAAACGTGGTCGAGAATCTGGGCGCGGGTTAGGACGCGCCTCGGATTGAGCATCAGAAAGCGGAGCAAGCGATACTCCGTGACGGTCAGGTCGATCGGGCGCCCTTGGCGGGTCACTTCGTGGGTGTCGTCATCGAGTTCGAGGCTGTCGAAGCTCAGCCGGTTCGAGTCCTCCTGCGCGTGCCCGGTGCGCCTCAGGATTGCCCAGATCCGAGCCACCAGCTCTTCAAGGCTGAACGGCTTGGTGACGTAGTCGTCGCCCCCCATGGTGAGTCCGCGGACCTTGTCCTCGGTCGTGTCCCGCGCGGTGAGGAAGATGATCGGCAGCTCCGTCCGCTGCGCGCCTAGTCGCCTGGCCACCTCGAACCCCTCCATGTCGGGCAGCATGATGTCCAGCAGCATCAGGTCGGGCCGGAAACTGGATGCGGCGTCGAGCGCTTGCTGCCCATCTGCCGCAGTCTCCACCTCGAAGCCGTGATACCGCAGGGCCATCGAGATGACTTCCACGATGTTCGGCTCGTCATCGACTACGAGCACGCGTTTGCGGCTCGACGTGGTCGCGTCCATGTACGGAGTTTTGCGCGAAAGTCTGAGAGTCTCCTGAGTCTTCGCGGACTCTCTCCAAGCGGTGACGCGCCGTTTCGGCCGTCAATGCGCGGGTACCTCAGCCAGAGCTGTGCTCGAGCCTAACGCAGCCGAAGGAATCCATCGGGTGCAGGACGCCCATACCAACTGGTACCTCGTGGAGGAGGACACCCGAGTCACGGTCGTCGATACCGGCTTGCCAGCGTCCTGGCGCTCGCTGGTGAACGCCCTTGGCGAGCTGGGACGGTCGCTGCGGGACGTGGAGGCAGTCGTTTTGACCCATGGCCACTTTGACCACATGGGTTTCGCGGAGCGCGCCCGTCGCTGGCTGGGCGTACCCGTGTGGACGCACCCGGAAGAGCGCGGCGTCGTCGCGAGCCCGTGGCACTACGACCACGAACGCGGTCGCCTCGGCTACTTTCGCCACCCGCCCTTCACGAAGATCTTCCTCGAGATGACCGTGATGGGCGCGCCCATCGTCAAGGGCGTGCAAGAGACGAGGTCGGTTGAGGTTGGAAGCCGTCTCGATGTGCCAGGAAGGCCTGAGATCGTCTTCACCCCCGGGCATACGCACGGGCACTGCTCACTGGTGTACGCCGATCGCGGCGCTGTGATCGTCGGTGATGCCTTCGTCATGCTCGACCCTTACACCGGCCGACGTGGACCTTGCATCGTGGCCGGGGCAGCGACAGCCGACAGCAGCAAGGCACTCGCTTCATTGGACGCGTTCACCAGCGTCGACGCGACGACTCTTTTGACCGGTCACGGTCCCCCCTGGCGGGGGAGCCCGGCGGAGGCCGTCGAGCGGGCCCGCGCCGCGGGGCCGGCGTGAAGCACGCCCGCCCTTACGAATCTGCCGACTAGCGCCCCTGTCTGGACTCGGCGGGCGCAAACGGCGCGCTGTCGCCCGTGCCGACGAGCGCCCCCACCGAGGGAGCACCCGCCGAGCGCACTTTGCGTGCCAGCTCTCGGTTGACCCGCGCGGGCCACGCGGGTCCCTCGTAGACGAAGGCGGTGTACGCCTGCACGAGCGTGGCACCGGCGAGTATCCGCTCCCAAGCGTCGTCCGCGCTCGCCACCCCACCCACAGAGATCAGCACAAGCCGGTCCCCGGCCGCGAGACGCAAACAGCGGAGCGCGCTCAGGGCCTTGGCCCGCAACGGAGGCCCCGAGACGCCTCCGCCCTCGATCGACGCAGCGCCGGTGTCTCTCAGTCCGGTGCGATCGCTCGTCGTGTTCACGGCGATGATGCCTTCCACGCCGAGCTCCACCGCGAGCTTGGCCAACGCCGTGAGCTGTCCGCCATCGAGGTCCGGGCTCACCTTCAGCAGCAGCGGCCGAGCGCAGCCGATGGCGACAAGCTCGTCGCGCACATCGGCGACGAGCGCGCGAAGCTGGCTGGGGTCCTGCAGCTCGCGCAGTCTGGGCGTGTTGGGAGAGCTTACGTTGAGCGCCAGGTAGTCGGCCAAAGGGCCGAGCCGGCGCACCACCGCCCGGTAATCGCCTCCCGCCTCATCTAGGGGGACTGACATCGACTTGCCCACGTTCACGCCCACGACCGGTTCCCGCGGGCGAGCACAAAGCTCTCGGGCGATCGACGCCGCGCCAGGGTTCGGAAACCCCATCTTGTTGAGGAGGGCACGGTCCCGCAAGAGCCTGACCAATCGCGGCGGCGGGTTGCCCTCCTGCGGTCCAGGCGTGACGGTCCCAACTTCGACGAAGCCGAAACCGAGCGCCCCCAGCCCCTCGAACCAGCTCGCGGATTTGTCGAGTCCGGCGGCCACGCCGAGCGGCGTGGGGAACGTGAGCCCGAACGCTTGTACCTGGAGGCAACCCGGCGTCTCGCCCACGAACCGGCGGATCAGCGTACGGCCGAGCTGCATCTTCATCGCGGAGCGCAATGCGAATCTGGCGAGCGCATGGGCGCGCTCGGGCGGGACGTGGCGCAGGATGAGCCTGAAGAAGAGCTGATACATGCCCGGGGCGCGACGTACGCGGACTAGGCGGTGAGACGGCGAGCCTTCGAGCCTACTGCCGCGCGCGGCGCGTGCGCGACCTTCGACCGGCGCTGCTTGGCGAGCAGGTCTCGAGATCGTGCCCATATGAGGTCAGCTTCCAGGTCCCGCGTTCCTTAGCCAACCTGACCTCTCTGATCGCCCTTGCCACGGCGGTGCCGCTCACGTCGACGTGGGCCTTGGTGCGGCCCTCCGTGACCAGGATCGTGGCGTAGAGCAACTGCGATTGGTCCTGACGTGCGTTGATGACGCGGTTCGGCAAACAGCGCGAGAACAGGGTCGGACAGCTGATGCGCGCATGTTTAGCCTTGATCAGCGACAAGCGTGCCTGCGCGTCCAGCAGGCCGCACGCACCCTGGTAGCTGCCCTCGGCGATCTGGCTCAGGTAGCTGCTGACGACGTTGTAGGGGCCGGGCGGAGCGGAGTTCGACTCGCACCCGGCTGCGCCGCCAGCACCCGCGAGCGCGGCGCCGATCATGAGCGCGTACGCGCCAGAGCGAGCCTTCGCTAGCAAGTCGCGTCCCCACATGGCCGCGTCACCATCGTATACGATTTCGATGGTGACTCGAGGGTTCGGGTGCCGCGCGCGCAGGCGACGCTCGCATGGGCGCTTCGCCACTGCGAGGCGGAGCACGAGCCGCCGCTGGCCCCTCGTCCTGGTTCTATGCCTCGCCGCCGCCGCTTGCGGGAGCGGGAGTGGGAAAGCGGGGCACCGCACTGTCGCCGCGCGCGTCTGCGCGAGCGCTCAGCGGGCTGCGCGTCCCTTGCTGGGCACAGGCATGACGGTCAGCGCCGCGACGCCCCAGCCAACCTATATCGAGTGCGTGCTCGACGGGCGTGGTATCCACGTCGACGCCATCGCCCAGGCAACCGCCGTGGCATGGACCGAGTACGACACCGCCACCGTACATCAGGCCCAGGCCTACGGCGGGGCGGGGCACCACCAGCCGGGACAGCTTCCGCACTCGGTTCCCGGCATGGGTGGTAACTCGACCTGGATCCCGGCCGAGCAAGAGCTGATCGCGACCAACGGCACGGAGTCCCGCGGCGGCAGCTACCTGACGGTGACCATCGCCCGCCACTCGCGACACGGTCCAGCGGGCGTGGCGGTAGCCGCGGCAGTGGGCCGTGCGGTGCTCGCCACAGCGCCACGTGGACCAAGCCCCGGGGCGCCCCCGAGCTGAGCATGGTGCCGACGTCGACGGACCACGCGCTGGATCCCCAGCCGGGTGGTCGTGCGCCCGCGCCAAGAGAGCTTGCGCTCGTCCAGGCGTTCGCCAATACCTTCTGGGATCTCCAGCGGAATCGTCCGGAGCTCCTCACGAGCCCTGGCGTGCTTGCTGAATGGCTGCAGAAGCGGGGCTTGCTGCGTAGCGGCGTCAAGCTGGGCGAGCTCGATCTACGTCGCGCCCGAGAGATGAGGGCCGGGATCCGCGCGCTTCTGTTCATGAACAGCGGTGCGGCAGTGGACGACAGCGCCCTCCAAGGCCTCGATCGTGCGCTGGAAGGCGTCTGCCTTGGAGTGCGAATTCGCGCCGGCGGACTCCCGGAGCTCGCGCCGGCAAGCCGTGACTTCAACGGCGCACTCGCCGCGATCGCGGCGGGCGTGGCGGTGGCACAGCTTAGGGGACGCTTCGAGCGCCTCAAGGCGTGCCCGGGACCGGAGTGCGGATGGGCCTTCTACGACGCGAGCCGCAATCTCGCGGGTAGATGGTGCTCGATGTCGATCTGCGGCTCGCGCGTAAAAGCACGCGAATATCGGCGGCGGCGGCGGGGCGCGTAAAGCTCGCCCCACAGTAGGCTCAGTTCAGCCTGAGGCGCCGTCGACGAGCGGCCGAGGTCGCCCCGGGCCGGGTGCTCAGCCTTGCTCCACCAGCGGACGCACCTCCACCCCACCGCCCAGTCGCGCAGCCGGAATGCGCGCCGCCAGCTCGAGCGCCTGGTCGAGATCGTCGGCCTCGAAGAGGTAGTAGCCCCCAAAGACCTCCTTGGTGTCGGCATACGGGCCGTCGGTGGTCAGGGTGCGGCCGTCCTGCACGCGAACGGTGGTCGCGGTTTCGGTCGGCTGTAGCTGGCCACTGCCGAGGCAGCGGGCGTCATTCGCCAGCGCCATGTACTCGGAGAAGACCGCTTTGTACTCATCCTCTGGGAGCGCCTCGTGCGACCCCGGCTCGCTGTAGATCAACAGTGCGTACTTCACGTGGGACCTCCTGCAGATAGGGAACTGATCATGCCCTAGACGAAGGGTGGGCAGGCGAGGGGACACTCGCTCGGAAGCCTTTCTCCGTGGCCAACGTGCTTCTGCGTAGGCCAACGTGCTTCTTCAGGAGCCAACGCGCAGTCCTCACGCAAGCGGGCTTGCGCGCTTCTCCTATGCAAGCCCGTGCCTCCCCGGGCTTGACATGCAGCTATTTGGCTGCCTATGCTTTCAAGCAGCCAAATGGCTGCCTATTTCCAAGACATGGACGCCGTGTTCCGGGCACTTGCCGATCCTGGCCGGCGGCGACTACTCGACAGCCTCAGCGAGGAAAACGGCCAGACGCTGCGCGGCCTGTGCCGGGGCATGGGCATGGCGAGGCAATCGGTGAGCAAGCACCTCGCGATACTCGAAGGCGCCGACCTGGTGACCACGGTCCGGCAGGGCCGGGAGAAGCTCCACTTCCTCAATGCCGCTCCGATCGGGGAGATCTCCGAGCGGTGGATCAATCAGTACGACCGCGAGCGGGTCCGCGCGCTGTCGGACCTCAAACGAGCCCTGGAGGGACACATGAGCAAGCCGTCATTCGTCTACACGACCTACATCAACACGACGCCGGAGCGGCTCTGGCAGGCCCTCACCGAGCCGAGCTTCACCGAGCGCTACTGGGGCTGTGCCTTTGAGTCGGACTGGGAGACCGGTTCGACGGTCACTTTGCACCAGCAGGGGCTCACCATCGCCGACCCCGAGCAGATCGTGCTCGAGTCCGATCCGTATCGCCGCCTGTCTTACACGTGGCACACGTTTACGCAGGAGTGGCAGGATACGGTTCGCCGCGAGATGGGCTTCAGCGAGGAGTTCCTCGCCAAGGCCGCGGCCGAACCGCGATCGCGGGTTACGTTCGAGCTCCAGGAAGTGGGCGAGATGGTCAGGTTGACCGTCGTCCACGAGGGCTTCGAGCCCGGTAGCGTCGTGCTCGAGACGGTGAGCCAAGGCTGGCCGCACATTCTCTCCAATCTCAAGACCTTGCTGGAGACCGGGGCCACCTTGCCCGCCAGCCAGACCCCTGCCGGCGCCGGCGCGGAAGCGTAGGGATGAGCCGACGCGGCCTAGCCGGATACCTCGGATCGCGGCTCCTTGCCGCGTCGAATCCGGAGGTAGTCCTGCAGCTGGTAATGCGCGATCAGCGCCGGAGTGGCGACCAGCAAGAAGTTGAACACGCGGTAGGCGACCACGGCGGCCAGCGCCGGGGCAAGCGGCTCGCGCACCCAGTAGAGCGAGAAGGTCATCAATACCTCGGTGACCCCAGCGCCCCCCAGCGGCAGCGAGCGACGGGTCGCCGCGTAGCCCGTGGCGTACGCGATCACGACCTTGCCGAAGCTCGGATCGAGTCCGAAAGCACGGAGGCCGCCATAGAAGGCGGTGATGTCCGCGGCCCAGTACAGGCCCGTGCCGAGCCAGGCCCCCCAAAACTCGCGCGGCGAGGTCACCATCGTCCTCAGGCCCCCGAGCCCGTCAAGCGCGTGGGCGAGCCATTCGCGTCGGATGCCCCTGATCCGACACAGCCGCTCGGCTCGGCGGGGAACGCTTGCCCAAATCGCCAGGGCGAAGCCGATCGGCACCGCGATCGCCCACGGCCACAGCAGTGACGGCATCACGTTGGCGCCGGTGGCGAGGAGGACAATCGACACCGCGCAGGCCATCGGCGCCAGCACGATCCACTCGAGTCCTCCCAGCGCCAGGACGCGAACGCGGGCGCTGCGCTCGTCCTCGTGCAATGCCCCGAGGGCCTGACGATCAACGCCGAATCCACCCCCAATCGAGAATGGGCCGAAACCTGCTATGACCACGCGCGCCACCAGCGGCAGCGTGAGCGCTGGGTGACCATGGACGCGCGCCACCGAGCGATAGGCGATCATGTAGGCCGGATAGGCGAGCAGCTCGGCGAATGCGATCAGGGCGATCCAGCCAGGGTGGAAGCTGCTGAAGGCGAGTCCCACCTTGTCCGCGCTGGTCAGACGAGCGATCAGCAGCACCGCGACGGCGGCGATGATGGTGGCCACCGCGGAGACCAGAATCGGTCGTTTCCGCAGCAGCCCTCGCACGGGGCCGACAATAGGGATCGCGCTTGAGCCATGTGTGCGGTTGCTCTAAGGGCCGCCTGAGAGCCCTCGCGCTCGCCACACCGAGCAGGGCGGCACCTGCTAAAGCGAGTGCTACTCCAACCAGCTGGCGCACCGCCGGTCGTTGTCCCTGCAGAGCAACGCCAAGCGCGATCGTGGTCAGCGGATACAGCGATGAGAGCGCCGAGACGATGCTGAGCGCTCCCTGGCGGGACGCGGAAGCGTAGGCCAGGTCGCCGCCGATCCCGCCGACGGCGGAGAGCACGAGCGCCGGCAGCTGGTGACGGCCAGGCAGACGACGTGCCAGTGCTCTGCCCTCACCGGCAAATGCAGCTAGTGCGGCGGGCACAAACGTGCTGAAGTCGATGATCGCCGCCGCCCAGTACGGGTCGGCGCGGCCCGCAGCGTGGAGTGAGGCCAGGGCCACGCCGACTCCCGTAGCAGCACCAACACAGAGCAGGCCTCGGCGACGCGGGGGGCGTCGCACTCGCGCCTGGTCACGACCCTGGGGGGTCGCCGCGCTGACGCCGCCGCCCACGAGCGCAAACAGCATGCCCGCCGCGAGCATCAGATCAAGCCGGTCCCCGCCGGCCAGCCCCACGACCACGGCGAACGCCGCCCCCAAGGCTCCCACCGGGGCGGTGATCAGAGCGTCCCCCTCGCTGATCGCCATATAGACGAGCCGCAACTCCAGCGTCACGCCGAGGCCGGCTAGACAAGCAAACAGCAGCCGCGGGTTGTCGGGCAGCGGGACCCCACGCGCCACCAGGACAGGCACGAGGACCACCAGCCCGATCAGCTGCGAAACGGCGAGCACGACGAAAACAGGCGTGCGCCGCCGCGCGGAGCCGCCGAAGTAGTCCGCCGCACCCCACGCGAGCGCAGCGGCGGCGGCCAAGAGGATCGTCATTACGCCTGCCTTCGTCGTTTGCACCAGCAAACATCATCTTGCCAGAACTCGCACCAGCAAACGTTGAATTGCTGGTACCCTGTACGTCGTGCGGCCGCTGGAGGAACTCTCTTTCGTCGGCGGCCACCCCGCGCTCGACTTCGTGAACACCGCGGAGGAGCGAGGCCATCCCGAGGCGGGCGACGTGTTGCGCCAGCCACAGACCTGCGCCGCTGGGGCCAGCGCTATGGCCTGCTCTCGGCCGACGCGGCCCTCGATCGAGCGGAGCTGCGGCGGGCCCTCGAGGCGCGCGAGCTGCTCTACGCGCTATTCGACGCGATCACCGATGGCCGATGGCCGTCCAGGCCCGAGCTCGAGCGCCTTGGTGCGCTCGCCGCCGCCGCGTACCGTGCGGGGACCCTGGAGAGAGCCGCCTCTGGGAAGGTCACTTGGCGCTGGCCGAAATTCCGAGCTCTCGACCGTGCGCCACATCGCGGTGACTGGGCGCCCTTGACCTACTGCGCGACGACCGTATCCAGCGGCTCAAACAGTGTCCCGGAGAGCACTGCGGCTGGTTCTTTCTCGACACCACCAGGCGAGGTAACCGCCGCTGGTGCTCCATGAGCGAGTGTGGCCAGGAGCTGAAGGCCGCCCGGCGCCGTGAGCGTCGCAGGCAGCCGGCAGCCTGAGAGTGGGCGATCCAGGACTCGAACCTGGGACCTCTTCCTTATCAGAGCGGTCCTGACGCTTCGAGGCGGCGGCTAGGCGATGCCGCTGCGGACGGCTTGGACGGCTGCTTGGATGCGGTTGTCGAGGTGAAGCTTGGCGAGGATGCTGGCGATGTGGTTGTGGACGGCGTAAGGGCCACCGCGCCGGGGACGCATCGCATCCGGTCGGGCCCTCCAATCCGGCCCGACCGGGCCATAGACACGATGCCATCCGGGAATTATGTTCGCGATGGGGCCGTTTTCAGCCCTTGTGTCGAAGCTCTCCCGCAGGCCTGCCGCGGGCACACTCGTGCCTCGCCGACCTCATGGGTGGCTTCGTCCCCGGAAGCGCACGAGAGACGCCGGTACAAACAGGACCCGCCCTGTTCGCGGGGGTTCTAGAAGCGAGGGCAACCATGGCAATTCCTGTCGAGATTGAAGGCACTGGCGCTCAGGCCAAAATTCGCAATCCGCTCGGCGTTATCGCACTGGGGCTCGTCACATTGGGCGTCTATCTCGTCTTCTGGTACTACTTCGTCAATAAAGAGATGGCCGCGTTTGGCAAGGCCAGGAACAGCGATGAACTCGGCGACAGCCCCGGCATGTCCCTCCTCGCGGTGACACTGGGCGCGCTGATCATTGTGCCGGCCTTCGTGTCGCTCTACAACACCTGGAAGCGCCTCAAAGGCGGGGAGGAGCTAACCGGGCTCTCCGGGATCGAGCCCGGGCTCGGCTTTGTGCTCTGCATCTTCATCTCCCCCGTCGGCCACTACATCTTCCAGTCCAACTGGAACAAGGTGCTCGAGGCCCAGGCGGGCGGGGCCGCGGCTCGCCAAGTGCGGGCGACCGGCGCGCCGGTCAGCGAGCCCCCGCCAATTCCCGTGGCGTGAGGGAGACCGGACGAGTGCAGCCCGCCTCGTGGTGAGCAGCGCCGCCTGACGGGGGGCCAGAAATCAAGCGAGGGTGGCGGGCCCATTGAGACCCGCCACATTCAACCATCCAAAAGAGCCCCAGCGCGTGGTCAGACCCCGGGCCGCGCGGCACCGCGCCCACGCCACATAAACGAAAGTCTTCCAAAAACGCTTTGCTGCCCAGCTTGGCAAGCTCGACCAGGCTGCCGCACGGGACTCTGCACATTCACAGGCACTTTCCGATGGGCGATCCAGGACTCGAACCTGGGACCTCTTCCTTATCAGAGAAGCGCTCTAACCGACTGAGCTAATCGCCCGGAGACCGGCGGCCTGCTCCGCGCGAGCAAGACCAGCTGAGTCCCAGATCTTAACGCGGGACCGACGGCGGCGACACAGGGTCTTCGCCGAGCCGCTGCGCCAGCCCCAGCGCATCCTCAAGCGAGGCGAAGTGGAGGTGGGCCCGGTAGCCACCAGCGGCCGCGGTCACCTCGACATTGCACCCGAGCGCGGCCTCGAAGGCGTCCGCAATCCGCTCGATGGCGGCCTCCTGGTCCGGGTGCAGCTTCGGCCGTATGCGACGGATCCTCACCTCGGGCGCCAGCGGTCTCGCGTGCGCGCCGCTCCAGCTCCCGCACCGACCAGCGATGGGCAGCGGCCTCGCGTGCCAGGCGCCGCCGTTCATCGTGCTCGCGGGCCAGTAGGAGGGCACGGCCATGGCCCTCGGTGAGCTCGCCGCGCTCGACCAGCTGCAAGCGCTTCGTCCGGCAGGTCGAGCAACCGGATCAAGTTCGCCACCGCGACCCGGCTGCGGCCTACTCTGAGGCCGACCTCCTCGCGGGTGAGCCCGAGCTCCTCGACCAGCGCGGCACAGCCGCGCGCCTGGTCGACCGCATTGAGGTCCTCCCGGGCCATGTTCTCAATCAGGGCCAGCTCGAGCGAACCGGCGTCCCCACGGTGCCGGACCACCGCAGGGATCGTCTCGCGTCCCGCAAGCCGCGCGGCCCGCCAGCGCCGCTCACCCGCAATCAGCTCATAGCGGCCGGCCAAGGGCCGCACCAAAACCGGCTGGAGCACGCCCCGGCTGCGGATCGACTCCGCCAGGGTGAGCAGGCCGTCCTCATCGAAGGCCCGGCGCGGCTGGCTGGGATTCGGCGCCACCAGGTCTACGGGCAGCTCCCTTAGCTCCTCCAGCTGCTCGCGCGGCGTCACCGCCAGGATCGCTGCCAGGCCGCGACCCATGCCCCGGTCAGCCACGGGCGGCCACCTCCTTGGCCAACTCGAAGTAGGCGTCGCTGCCCGCGCACCCGGGGTCGTGGTGGATCACCGGCCTACCGAAGCTGGGGGCCTCGCCGATACGGACGTTGCGCGGGATCACGGTGTCGAAGACGAGCTCCGGGAAGTGCTCGCGGACCTCGCGCTCCACATCATGGGCGAGCCGCGTCCGGCTGTCATGCATCGTGAGCAACATTCCCCCGACCGTGAGACGCGGGTTCAGCTCCCGCTGAATTAGGGACACGGTCTGCAAGAGCCCCGCGAGCCCCTCGAGCGCGAAGTACTCGGCCTGCACCGGAACGATCACCCGGTCGGCGGCGGCGAGCGCGCCAACGGTGAGTGGTCCGAGCGACGGCGGGCAGTCGAGCAATAGGAAGGCATAGCGGTCGCGCACGCGTGCGAGAGCTTCGCGCAGCCGCGTTTCGCTGCCGGCAATTCGAGGCAACTCGACGGTGCCCCCGGCTAGATCGGGGCCCGATGGCACGATCCACAGCCGCTCGATCTCGGTGGGTCGAACCGCCGCCTCGAGCGGCACGCCCCTGACGAGAACCTCGTAGATGGTCGGGGAGAGATCCTTTGGCAGCCCGAGGCCCACGGTCGCGTTGGCCTGCGGATCCGTGTCGACCAGCAACGCGTCGTAGTCGGCGGCGGCGATGCAGGCGGCGAGATTTACGGCCGTCGTCGTCTTGCCGACGCCGCCTTTCTGATTGGCGATCGCGTACACGGTGCCCATCGCGCGGGCACGCTAGCGCCGGCGGCGGTCAGATCGACCTTGATCGCCCGCCCAATGGGCGCTTACGCGCGGTCCCGGCGCGACGCGGAAAGCCGGACGGCGTGGGCTTCTCCTTCACGAACACGTGCAGGTGACGAGCTTTCGTGCCGGCGTACGGCTTCACGGAACGTATCTCCTCGAGCACCAGTCCGAGCTCCTCTGCGGCAGCGCCGGCCTCGGCCTCTGCCGTGGCGTCGCGGCTGCCCCGCCACACAACCAGCGCACCCCCCAGGGCCAGCAGCGGAGCCGCGTATTCGAGCACGACCGGAAGCGGTGCAACTGCCCGCGCGGTCACCAGCTCCCGTGATTCGAGGCCCTCCAGCCATTCCTCCACGCGCGCGTGCACGACTTCTACATTGCGGAGCCCTGCCGCAGCGACCCCACGCTCGATGAAGGCGCACTTGCGCCCGTTGCTCTCGACCAGCGCGAAGGACGTGCGGGGCATGGCGACCGCGAGCGGCAAACCGGGTACGCCGGCCCCCGAGCCGATGTCGGCCGCCGATGTTGCCGTGCGGACCACATCGAGCTCGAGCGCCACGAGGGCATCGGCGAGATGGTCGTCGAGGACCCGGCCCCGGTCCCGAACGGCCGTCGGCGCCCTCGGATCCTGCGCCAGGAGCGCCAGTAGCTGCTCGAGCGGCGCCGAGCTCTCGCCGGGCAGCGCGTAGCGAGCGAGGAGGGCGCGGACGCCCTCTGCACCCTCCTTCATGAGCCCTTGTCGCGGTCATCGGAGGGGCGGACGCGCGCGCGCTCGCGTGCGATGTAGTCGGCATAGCGCTCGCACATGGCTCTGAGCCGCATGGCTGCGTGCGCGTCGAGATCGTCGCCCAGCCTCTCCTCGAGCACTGGAAGGATGTGATTGACGAGCGCCGGGCCTCGGGCCATCCACTGGAAGTACGAGCGGCCTCCGTGTGTGTAGGGGCCGTAGAGCCGCGTGTCCGGAAAGCGCTCGGTGAGCCAGTGGAAGAGCGCCTCGTGGCGGACATGCATCCGTAGCGTCACATGGGGCTGCTTGCCGTCGCCGCCAAATGAGCCCTCCCCGATCAGGATCCCCACGAGCAGTCCGAGATCGAACTCGGACAATCCATACTCGCCTGAGCCGGCCGAGCCCGCCACACACGCTTTCTACCCAGAAGTTGTTTCACCGTCAAGAAAAACGTGAAACACTCGCCGGCCCCGCATGTTGCGCGGCGAGAAACGCAGCGAGAAAGCTCGCGAAGGACCTACACGGGCCGCCGCTCGACCAGCGGCGCGACGACCAGGCGACGGCTCGGCTCCTCGCCCTCGCTGTAGGTCTCGATCTCCTGCCGGTGGCGGAGATGCTCGTGGACGAGCTTGCGCTCGATCGCGGACATCGGCTCCAGTTCAACTGCCCGCCCTTCCCGCACCGCTGTCTCGACCGCTTGGTCGGCGGCAGAGCGCAGGGCGCTCGCCCGGCGAGCGCGGTAGCCAGCCGCGTCGATCACGACCGCTTTACGCGGGGTGGCGGCTCCAAACGCGGTGCGGTAGGCAAGGTGTTGAATGGCGTCGAGGGTCCGCCCGTGGTCGGCGATCAGCTCTTCGGCATCCTCGCCGACGAACTCCCCGAGCAGCCGCTCCTCGTCCTCCCGAATCACGACCTCCGCACCGAGATCGGCCGCGTCCGCGATCTGTCGCAGCAGCGCCTCCACCCGATCGCTGGGAGTCTCAGAGAATGACTCTTGGGCGTGCCTCTCCTCGGCGGCGTCCTGCCGGTCCGCTTCCGGCGCACGTGGGCGATCCCACTCCACGCTATCGCCGTCGCCCAGAGCGCTTCTTCTTCTTTCGCGGCGGGCGGGGCGGTGGCGCGGACCGTCCCTGCCCAGAAGCCCCTCCTTGCCCGGCTCCCCGTGCCTGTCCGGAGCCGCGCGTTTGGCCCGAAGCCTTCGCCCGACCCGAGCTGGAGGACCGCGGCCGGACCCCGGCGCCGACGGGCTGTTCCTGCTCAGGCTTCGCGCGCCCGCGGAACAGGCCGGCGAGGGCACCGCCCGCGCCGTTGCCTCCGGTGCTGGGCACCGCCTCCTCCTCGCGCACAGCGCCGTCACCGCGCTTGCGCGCGGGTGTTTTTGCCCCCGCCCCATCCTTGGCTGCTCCGCCCCCGTCGTCGCCCACCGCCGGCAGCGGCGCCACCGGCCCGAGGACTCGCTTGACCCCGTACTGCTGCGCGAGCATGAGCGCGTTGGTCGTGATCCAGTAGACGATCACGCCGGAGGGCAAGCCGATGATGATGAACACAAACACCAGTGGCAGCAAAAGCATCATCTGGCGCTGCCGCTTGTCCATGGTGGGGCTGGACATGAGGAAGCTTGACCCCATCTGCGTGACCACATACAGCACGATCAGGACCACCAGAACGACACCCGTGGCGTGATTGGTCAGATCGGGGATGAAGAGGAAGTTCGCTCCGTTGTGGGGGCCGCAGACCGTCAGCGTGGCATGAGCCGGAACCACCCAATGCCCGTTGACGAGATGGGCTCCCGGCTGGCTCTGCGGGCAGATATCGGACCGGAGGCTGCTGCGGAGCATGAAGTAGAGCGCGTACAGGACCGGTATCTGGACGACGAACGGCAGGCACGAGCTGAAGGGGTTGACGCCGTGCTCCTGATAGAGCTTCATCATCTCCTGCTGCTGGCGCTGCTTGTCCTGCTTGTACTTGGCCTGTAGTCGCTTGATCTCCGGAGTCAGTCGCTGCAACTTCTGCATCGAGTGAAACTGCTTGACCGTCAGGGGCAGCAGCACCACGCGGATCGCGGCCGTGAGCAGGATGATCGACCACCCCCACGAGCCACCAATCCCACTGTGGAAGAACTTGATCACCTCCTCGAAGACGGTGATCAGCGGGCCGAGTATGTTTGCGGCGATCAGCATGGGTCAGGCGCTCGCAACCGGGGCACGGGATTTGAAAAGCCGCTGGTGCTCAACCGGGTCGAACCCGCCGTGGCTGAAGGGGTTGCAGCGCAGCAGCCGCCAAGCCGCGAGGACCAGTCCTCGGAGTATGCCGAATCGCATGATCGCCTGCACCGCGTACTCCGAGCACGACGGGTAGTACTTGCACCGCTGGCCAAGCGCCGGCGAAATCAGGGCTTGATAGGCCCTAAGCGGCAGGACCGCCAGACGGCGCACTCCGCTCACGGCGCCGCCTGCTCTCGCCCCGCCGAGACCATGGGCTCGCCGCCCGCTTCGCCGACGTTCGCATGCGCTCCAGGCACGCGAGCGAGAAGCTCCGCCAGCAACTCGCGCACGCCTTCCAAGCCCTCGCGCTCGGCCAACTCGCGTATGTCCCGCCTGGCGACAAGCACCACATCGGTGCCGGGGGGCAAGGCCGCCCCCTCATACTTGAAAGCCTCGCGGAGAAGGCGCTTGACGCGGTTGCGCTCGACCGCTCCACCCACCCTTCGCGACACTGAAAGCCCCAAGCGCGAAGGGCCCTCCTGGCCGCGTGGAAATACGTGAACCACCAGCTCTCGCCCGCCGTGAGATCGCCCATGCCGGAAAACGCGGTCGAAGTCTGCGCTGTGCGAAAGCCGCCCGCGGTTGGCGCGGGGACGTGGTCGCGAACCCAGCGACCGCGCCATCAGACGGTCAGCCGCTTGCGACCCTTCGCGCGACGACGCTTCAGCGTAAGCCGGCCGCTGCGCGTGCGCATCCGCGCCCGGAATCCGTGGGTCCTAGACCGCTTGCGCTTTTTCGGCTGGTAAGTGCGTTTCATGGCTCACTCAGCAGAGGCTGGCGCTCCAGTATAGCCGCGCCTAAATGCCCTTCTCGGCGGCTGTTTTTCTCGCGCTTTGCGCTGAGCCCCCGGGCGGCTCCCCGGGCCCACTGCTATATATCTGCGAGCGCTGGCGGCAAGGGGCCGGCGCCTCCTCCACATCGCCCGTCGCTGCCCTCGAGGGAGCCGTTTGTACCTGCCTGGACACACACAGTCGCTCCCCGCTTGGCAGGAAGTGCAGGCACGGCTCCGCTGCGCCGTCGGGGAGCCCGCCTACGGCTTATGGCTCGCTTCTCTTGAAGTCGTCGCCTGGAACGGCAGCGTGCTTCAACTCGCCGCGCCCGACGGCAAGCACCAGTGGCTGGCGAAGCGCTTTGCCCGCGTAGTCGCGGATACGGCAGCCTCTGTGCTGGGCCAAGAGGTAAAGGTTGAGTTCACCGGGAGGGGAGCGGGCGGCAACAGGCCCGCGCAGCTCACGGCGCCTTCCCAGCCGGGGTTGAACCCCCGCTACACCTTCGAGCAGTTCATCATCGGTAAGAGCAACCAGCTGGCACACGCCGCGGCCCTGGCCGTCGCGGAGGCACCCGGACAGGCCTACAACCCGGTCTTTCTGTACGCGCCGCCGGGCCTTGGCAAGACCCACCTGCTGCACGCGATCGGCAACTACGTCAACGCTTTCGGCGGCGGGGTCACCGTCGTCTACACAACAGCGGAGACCTTCACCAACCATTTCCTGACCGCACTCGCCAGTCGCTCTGCCGATCGCTTCAAGCACCTCTATCGCGGTGCCGATGTGCTCCTCATCGACGACGTGCAGTTTCTGGCCAGCAAGGCCAAGACCGAGGAGGAGTTCTTCCACACATTCAACGCGCTGTATGAACGCGGCCGGCAACTTGTCATCACATGCGATCGTCTCCCGGCTCAACTCACCGCCGTCGAGCAGCGGCTGCGCGAGCGGTTCGAAGCCGGGCTCGTCGCGGAGATCGAAGCGCCGGATTTCCACACGCGCCGAGCAATCCTTCGGAAACGGGCCGCCATCGATGGGGTCGAGGTGGGGGACCCGGGCGTACTCGACCTGATCGCGGGCCGCGTCACGAGCAATGTCCGCACGCTCGAGGGTGCCCTGGTCCGCACCGTCGCGTTCAACTCCCTGACGGGTAAGCCAATCGACCGAGAACTTGCTGCTGCCGTGCTCGATGTGGTCCAGCCGCGAGCTACCCGACCGGAAGTCTCGATAGCGCGAGTCCAAGCAGCCGTGGCGGCGCATCACGGCTTGACCATCGGAGACCTCGAGGCCGCCACTCGGGCAGCTCGTGTAGCGGCCCCCCGGCAGCTCGCCATGTACTTCGCGCGTGAGCTGACCGGATCCTCGCTGCACGAGATCGGCGCCGCCTTCGGCGGACGCAACCACACCACAGTGCTTCACGCCTGCTCGCAGGTCACTAAACGCCTTGCCCGAGACGCCGCCTTCGCTACCCATGTGTCAACACTTCGTGAACTGATCTCATCCACAGAAGACGTTGACCGCAACTACTGACAAACTCCATCCAGGTAAAGGCAGGCAAAACATCAACGGACATCGGCGAGCACGGCACTTATCGACATCTCGACAAGCCCTATGACTCCTAATCCTCTAATTGATCAAAGATGAAGATCGAAGTAGAGCGCGAGTCGCTGTTCGCTGAGCTCCAGACGGCGGCGCGAGTCGCGTCAGCAAGGACCGCGATCCAAGCCCTATCCGGCGTCCAGCTGATCGTTTCCTCGGATGGATGTGAGCTGCGCAGCACGGATATGGAGATCGGCCTTCGCTTACCGCTGCCTGCGTCGACGATCCGAGAGGGCACCGTGGTCCTTCCCGCGCGCTTGCTGCTCGATGTCGTGCGCTCGCTTCCGAGCCCTCGGGTCTCGCTCGAGCTGCGTGCGGCGGAGCGTGATGTCGAGCTCGTTTCCGGCTCCGCCGTCTTTCACATCAGGACACTGCGCAGCGAAGACTTCCCCCAGTTTCCCGAGGTCGAGCGCGACAGCGCTATCTCGGTACCGGCCGAAGCCTTCGTGACGACCGCGCTCAAGGTCGCTGGCTCGGCGTCGCGGGACGAGACCAGACCCGTGCTCACCGGCATTTTGATCTCTGCCGCCAGCGGCCGGCTCGAGATGGTCGCGACTGACTCTTACCGACTCAGCGTCAAGCAGACCATGCTTGAGGAGGCGTTGGCCGAAGACTTCGAGGTGAACGTGCCGGCCAGGGCTCTTCAGGAGCTGGCGCGGGTGGCGGGCCAGCAGCAGAGCGAGGAGTTGAGGATCGCTGTCCAGCGCAACCAGGTGGTGTTCCTCCTCGACGGGATCATCCTCTCGTCTCGATTGATCGAAGGGCAGTTCCCGAACTACCGGCAGCTGGTGCCGGAGGCTTTCGAGCACGAGCTGAGGGTCGATTCGGCGGAGCTGACCGGCATCGTCCGACGGATCAGTCTCCTGGCCCAGAAGAACCGCCCCCTGCGGCTCGCATTTGCGCCCGGTGAGCTAAGCATCTCGGCGGAGACGCCGGACGTCGGGGAGGCGCGTGAGTCGCTGCCGATCCCATTTCAAGGCGAGCCTCTCGAGATTGGATTCAACCCCGAGTTTCTACGTGAGGGCCTCGAGGCGATCGAACAGGGGGACGTGCTGTTGAAGCTCATCAGCCCCATCAGGCCGGGCCTGATCGAAGCTGCCGACGGCAGCGGCTTTCAGTATCTGATCATGCCCATCCGGCTGAACGTCTGAGTGGATGAGGCGATCAGGGTGCTCGAGCCGGGGCGGGACTCGGGCCCGAGCGTGTCCCGTGTACAGGAGCTGCTCCTGCGGGATTTTCGCTCCTATGAGCGCGCCGTCCTAACTCTCGGTGATGGCCTGACCGTGGTCTTCGGCCCGAACGGCGCCGGCAAGACCAATCTGCTAGAGGCGCTCTATTTCGGTTGTACTGGGCGCTCGTGTCGAGCCGGAAATGAGCGTGAAGTGGTGCGCTTTGGGACTCGGTCGACACGTGTTGTCGCGAGGGTGTGCGCGCACGACGGGGAGCACGAGCTGGCCGTCGGCTTCGCGCCCGGAGAACCCAAGCGGCTGCTGGTGGACGGCGCCACTGTGGACAGCCTGCTCGATGTCGAGGTCCGTCCGCTGTTGACGGTCTTTCTGCCCGAGCGCTTGGAGCTCGTCAGGGGACCCCCGGCGGTGCGCCGGGCACACTTGGATCAACTCGTCGCTGCGCTGTGGCCGGCTCGGGTGGGGACCCGGCGCCTTTACTCCCAAGCCTTGGCCCAGCGCAACGCGCTGATCGCGCGCATCCGCGCGTCGGGAAGCTCGCGCGAACCCCTGGTCCCCTGGGATTTGCAGCTCGCTCGCCACGGGATCGCGCTGATGGCCGACCGCGCCGCCGCAGTCGAGACCCTCGCCGAGGCTGCCACTGAGATCGCCGATGAACTTGGGCTGGGGGCGCCGGCTGTGGTCGCATACCGGCCACGCTCCCGCGCTGGGTCCGCCGAGGAGTTGGCGGCCGAGATCGCGGCTCGCACAGATAGCGACCTGGAGCGCGGTTTCAGCGGCCACGGACCCCACCGCGATGATCTTGCACTCCTCCGCGAGGGACGCGAGCTGAGGACCTACGGGTCGCAGGGCCAGCAACGGTTGGCGCTATTGGCGCTGCTGCTGGCAGAGAGAGAGGCGGTCGGCCGCCACCGCGGCAGCCTCCCGGTACTGCTTTTGGATGACGTCATGAGCGAGCTTGATCACTCCCGGCGCCTAGCTCTCTCGACTCGTCTTCGCGCCGACGGGGGCCAGACGCTGCTGACCGCTTCGGAGTTGGACCACGTGCCAGGGGGCGACGCGAGCGACGTCAGAGCCGTAGAAGTAACGGCCAGCAGCGTGCTGGAGGAGCCGGGCCGGACGGGCGCGCGGTGAGCCGTTACAACCGCAGCCCCCGTCACCTCGCCGGCGCCCTTGAGTCGCTCGCTTGGCAGCTGGCCCCGGCGACCGCACTCGCGGAGGCGCAGGGCGCATGGACCGAAGCCGTCGGCCCGGGGATCGCGGAACGGGCCCGCCCCGTCACCGAACGCGCCGGGGTCTTGACGATCGCCTGCGAGTCGTCGGTTTGGGCCCAAGAGCTAGATCTGATGAGTGAAGCCATTCTCGAGCGGCTCAACAAGCGACTCCGTAGCACTCGCATCGTGCGACTCAGGTGCGTGGTCGCCTCTCCGTTCGAGCAGGTTTAGGGGCGCTCGCGTTGAAGCATTTGAGGGGCGTTTCGGGCGAGTTCCCGCTCCCGTTTGCCCGTGCCGCAACGAGAGGGGCGCAGAAGGTCACAGAACGCGCGTCTGAGTGTCTCCGAAGTGTCGCAAATTAGCGCCATTTGCAGGTGATTTATGCTCCTGCACGCCACCAGGAGAAGGTGTCCCTGTGCTATCCTTTTGTAAACCAGCTTCTGACGCCCCGGCGCGCCGTCCGTAGCGCGGAACCGGGGCGTTGCAATGTAAACGGAGGATCGTTGGCGGACAGCAAGAGACGAGACCGAAATAAGAGCAGCCAGGCGCGTTATGACGCCCAGGACATCACCGTTCTGGAGGGCCTCGAGGCTGTTCGCAGACGGCCCGGTATGTACATCGGCTCGACCGGACCGCGAGGACTGCACCATCTGGTCTATGAGGTCGTCGACAACTCCGTGGACGAGGCCCTCGCGGGTCGCTGTGACGAAGTGGAGATCACCGTCCATCCCGATAACTCAGTCACCGTTCGGGACGACGGCGCGGGCATTCCTGTGGCGGTGATGAAGAAAGAGGGGCGCTCCGCACTCGAAGTCGTCATGACGGTGCTGCACGCTGGCGGCAAGTTCGGGGATGGCGGTGGCTACAAGGTCTCGGGCGGCCTGCACGGCGTGGGGGTCTCGGTCGTAAATGCGCTCTCGGAGCGGGTCGAGGTTGAAGTCCGCCGGGACGGCTATGCCTGGACCCAGTCCTATGAGCGCGGCAAGCCGCTGTCCGAGGTCGCGCGCGGCAAGCCGACCAAGGAGACGGGCACCACGACGACCTTCCTCCCCGACGCGGACATCTTCGAGACCCTCGAGTTCGATTTCAAGACGCTCGAGGAACGCATGCGTGAGACGGCTTTCCTCACCCGCGGACTGCGCATCGTCATCGCCGACGAGCGCGACACGGGCCATCGCTCCGAGTTCCGCTACGAGGGCGGAATCGTCGACTTCGTCTCCTACCTGAACGAGAACAAGGAGCCCATCCACAAGAAGGTGGTCTCGTTTTCGGGCGAGAGCAACGAGGGCACGCTCGAGGTGGCCATGCAGTGGAACGCCTCCTACCAGGAGTCGGTCTTTTCGTTCGCCAACAACATCAACACGCATGAGGGCGGGTCTCACCTGAGCGGCTTCCGCTCGGCGCTCACGAGTGCGCTCAACAAGTACGCTCGTGACAAGGGGGAACTCAGGGAGAAGGACGAGAATCTCACTGGCGAGGACGTGCGTGAGGGCCTCACGGCGGTGATCTCGGCGAAGCTCCAGGATCCTCAGTTCGAGGGCCAGACAAAGACCAAGCTCGGCAATCCCGGCATGCAGAGCTTTGTCCAGACGGTGGTGTATGCGCGCTTGTCGGAGTTTCTGGAAGAGAACCCCCAGGATGCCCGCGCGGTCATCCGCAAGGCGGTGCAGGCCGCCCACGCGCGCTCGGCCGCTCGCAAGGCACGCGACCTCACCCGCCGCAAGTCGGCGCTCGAGAACTCGACCCTGCCCGGCAAGCTCGCGGATTGCTCCGTCAAGGACCCCTCGCTAGCGGAGCTGTTCATCGTTGAAGGGAACTCCGCCGGGGGATCGGCGGTCGGTGCCCGGGACCGCAACACGCAGGCTGTCCTCCCGCTGCGGGGAAAGATCCTCAACGTCGAGAAAAGCCGGATCGACAAAGTGCTCTCCAACACCGAGGTTCAGGCGTTGATCACCGCGATCGGCACCGGCGTGCGCGACGAGTTCGACATCACCAAGGCTCGCTACCACAAGGTGGTGCTGCTGACCGATGCCGACGTCGATGGCGCCCACATCCGCACACTGGCGCTCACACTTCTCTTCCGGGAGATGCAGCCGCTGATCGAGGCAGGCTACGTCTACATCGCCAAGCCGCCGCTGTACCGCCTGACCCGCGGCCAGAAGCACCGCTATCTGGAGCGCGAGTCTGAGCTCGAGGACGCTCTACTCGGCGACAAGTTCGAGCGGATCGAGATCTACGACCGCTACAACAAGCAGTTCAAGCTGACCGAGACGCGTTGGAAGCGGTTCTCGCGCCTGCTCAAGCAGTACGAGGGCTGGGCTGCCGCTCTGCGCGCCAGCCATGGTCACGGCGTCGTCGATCTCATGCAACAGACGCGCCTGTTGGAGGAGCAGATCAGCGACGCGGATGCGCTGTTGCGTCATATCGCCAAGGACGGCCAGAATGGCGAGCGCTACTCAATGAAGCTGGTTTCGGAGGACGAGCACGAACTGGTCATCCGCACGATCGAAGCGAAGACCGGGCTTGCCCAGACCCATCACATTCGCCGCGCGACTATGGACGCGGGCGAGTACCACGGCCTCGCCGACGTCCACGGCGAGCTGCAGGCACTGGCGGGCACCCCTCCCTTCCAGGTGCGCCTCGGCGAGACGGTGAGAGAGGCGGGAACGTTCGAGGAGCTGCGCGAGGCGGTGCTGGCGATCTCGCAGCGGGGCATCGATTACTACCGCTTCAAGGGGCTCGGCGAGATGGATGCCGAAGAGCTCCGGGAGACGACCATGGACCCAGCCACGAGGACTCTCGTTCAGGTCACGATGGAGGACGCGTCTGCCGCCGACAAGGTGTTCTCGATGTTGATGGGGGATCAGGTCGAGCCGCGGAGGGCCTTCATCGAGGAGAACGCGCGGCTCGTGACTAACCTGGACGTTTAGGGCCGGCCAATGTCTGCGGTCGACACCATCTCGGGCGGCAACATCGAGCCCCGTGGGCTCGAGGAGGAGATGCGCTCCGCGTACCTCGACTACGCCATGTCGGTCATCGTCGGGCGCGCGCTTCCCGACGTGCGGGACGGCCTCAAACCGGTCCACCGCCGTGTCCTCTACGTCATGAACGAGCTCGGTCTCCAGCCGGGTCGCAAGCACGTCAAGTGCGCCCAAATCGTGGGCGAGGTGATGGGCAAGTACCACCCGCACGGCGATACCGCCATCTACGACACCCTGGTGCGACTCGCGCAGGACTTCTCCATGCGCTATCCGCTGGTCGACGGCCACGGCAACTTCGGGAATATCGACGGTTACTTGGCGGCGGCCATGAGGTACACCGAAGCCCGGCTTGACCGACTCGCCACCGAGATGTTGCGTGACCTCGATGCCGACACGGTTGACTTCGCCCCGACCTACGACGGGACGCGGCAGGAGCCGCTCGTGCTGCCATCGCGCTTCCCCAATCTGCTCGTCAATGGTGGCTCGGGGATCGCCGTGGGGATGGCCACCAATATCCCGCCCCACAACCTCCGCGAGGTGATCAGGGCGACGATCGCCTACGTCGAGAACCCCAGCATCGACGTCGAGGGCCTGATGAAGCACATCAAGGGGCCTGACTTCCCGACCGCCGGCACGATTCTTGGCAGGGACGGGATCCGCGAGGCCTACGCCACCGGTCGGGGCAGAATCCGCGTTCAGGCGAGGGCCCACATCGAGCCCGTCGGCCAGGGCAAGGAGGCAATCATCGTCACGGAGCTGCCCTACCAGGTGCGCAAGGGGGGCGAGGGCGGCCTGATCCTCAAGATCCGCGATCTGGTCCTCGAAAAGCGCCTGCCAGAGGTGACCGACCTACGCGACGAGTCGGACCGCCACGGGATGCGCTTAGTGATCGAGCTCAAGCGCGACGCGATCCCCAAGGTGGTCCTGAACAAGCTCTACAAGCACACGCCCATGCAGGCCACCTTCGGCGTCAACATGGTCGCGCTGGTCGACAACGTGCCGCGGACGCTGTCCCTGCGGGAGGTGATCGGCCACTACGTCGACCACCAGCGCGAAGTGGTCGTGCGCCGCACCAAGTACGAGCTCAGGCGCGCTGAGGAGCGGGCCCACGTGCTCGAGGGCTACCTGGTCGCGCTCGCGAACCTGGACGAGGTGATCGCGCTTATCCGCGGCTCGCGTGATCCCGAGACCGCGCGCAGGGGGCTGGTGGAGCGCTTCGAGCTGACCGTCATCCAGGCGCAGGCGATCCTTCAGCTGACACTCAGCCGGCTGACCGCCCTCGAGGTCGACAAGATCAAGCAGGAGCACGCCGACCTCCTCGAGCGCATCAAGGAGCTGCGCGAGATCCTCGGCGACGAGGAGCGGGTCAATGGCCTGATCAAGGACGAGCTCGCGGAGATCGGGCAGGTCTACGGGGACGATCGTCGCACCGAGATCACGCACGCCGAGGGCGAGATCGACATCGAGGACCTGATCGCCGACCAACAGATGGTGATCTCGATCACCCGTTCGGGCTACATCAAGTCACTGCCGTTGTCGACCTACCGGCAACAGCGCCGTGGCGGGATTGGCATCTCGGGCGGGGAGATCAAGGAGGACGACTACATCGAGCACCTCTTCGTCTCCTCGACCCACGACTACCTGCTGTTCTTCACCAACCGAGGCAAGGTCTACCGGTTGAAGGTCTACGAGTTGCCCGAGGGCTCGCGCACCGCGCGGGGCCGGGCGCTGGTGAACCTGCTGCCTTTGCGCGATGGCGAGCGCGTTCAATCGGTCCTCTCCACGCGCGACTTCAACGAGGGCCGCTATCTGGTGTTCGCAACTCGCAACGGCGTCGTCAAGAAGACCGAGTTCGGCGCCTATAACACGCCGATCAAGGCCGATGGCATCATCGCCATCAGCATCCGCGACGACGACGAACTGATCGCAGTGCGCCGCACGAGCGGTCACGACGACATCATCATGGTGTCCCGCTCCGGCCAGGCAGCACGCTTCTCCGAGCAGCAGGTCCGTCCCATGGGACGGGACACTAGTGGCGTCCGGGGCATGAACGTCGCGCAAAAGCGCAACGCGGTGATCGCGATGGATGTTGCGCGTGACGACCAGGAATTGCTGGTCGTGACCGAGAACGGCTACGGCAAGCGCACGCCGATCCCCGAGTATCCGGTCAAGGGCCGAGGAGCGATGGGCGTCAAGACGATCATGCTGACCGAGAACAAGGGCCAGCTGGCCGGAGCGCTGGTCGTACGGGAGCACCAGGAGCTGGTCTTCATCTCGCAGAACGGGATGGTGCAACGCACGTCGGTCCGCGGAATCAATCGCTATGGACGCGCCTCTCAGGGAGTCCGTGTGATGAACCTGCGCGACGACGACCAGGTCTCGGCGGTCGCACTTGTGGCCGAATCCGAGGCCGACACGGCTGCCGCGGTCCTAGAGAACGGCGACTGACTCGGACACTGGGCCGCGGGACGAGAAGGAGCCGCTAGCCCTCGACGCCCGCGGCGGCCAGGGCATCTCGGTAGTTCGGGTAGTGAACCATCTCGACGACCTTCCCACCTCGGAATGTGGTCACGTTCGCGGTCGTCGCCGGCGGCCCGCTCCCATCCGGCTTGGGGCGCGTGATCAGCACTACCTTGTCCCCGGCGGGAATCGCGTCGAGCAGCTCACCCGGGCCGCGGCGCTCGGCCCTGCGCATGAACCGGAGCGCCTCCTCCCGATTACGGCAGGCGTACTGCGCGTCCGGGTCGCCCGCGTGCCATTTGACGGCGGGGTCGAGGAGGTTGGCGATCACCTCGAAGTCGCCGCGCAGGGCGGCCTCGAATCCGCGGCGGGCGAGCTCCACGTTGCTTAAAGGCATGGAGGGATTGTGACACTGGCGGCACCGAGCGGGAAGGAGCCGACGCACGCGCTGGGCAGGCGGTCGTTCGCGGCGACGCCGCGGGATTTCCGACGGTGAGAACGTCGCCCGGACGCTGTAAGCTGGTCCTACCAGAGAAAGGAGGTGGTCCGTCTGTCTGAATGTCTTTTTGGGACCCTGGAGGTGTCCGGCCGTTAGGACGGTGGCTGACCCCGCTTAGCGGAGTCCCCCCGAGGCACTGTCGTGGTGGACGCCGGGATTCGTCCCTCCGGCTCTCGTGTCCCCCACGGTTCTGGCAGCCAAGTTGTTTTGCGAAGGGCGCCGTGGTCGACGGCGCCCTTCGCGCGTTAAGCGCGAGCCGCTCTCGCGCGGAGGCCGGATCGCGACCGCCGGCCGGATCGCAACCATTCGTTCGGGATGCCAGTCCCATATATGCAGAAGAACATCCCACCCGTGGGCGCGCTCGGCTGGCCGCCGCCCGGGCTCGACGACCGCCCGCGACCGGGTATCGAGGCCCGACCAGGCCCCGACCGCGGCGGCTCACCGACCGCCGCGGCCCCTACGCCGCGAGGTACGCCTGCCAGGCGCTCGGAATTGTGGGGCTGGCGACCTGGATGAACACGTGTGGCGCAGGCGTGCGGGGCTGGCGCCGAAGATGCATGCCCACCTGGCGCGGCAGCGAGTTGCCCTTGCGCCGGTTGCACGGCGCACATGAGGCCACGATGTTGTCCCAGCTGGAAAGTCCGCCCTTGGAGCGCGGCACTACGTGGTCCACGGTCAAGTTCGCGCGCGAGCCGCAGTACTGGCAGGTCCAGTTGTCGCGGGCGAATACCGCGCGCCGGGTGATCTTTCGCCGGTGGCTCTCCCGCGGAATGCGCACGTAGGACACGAGCCGGATCACCATCGGCCGCGCGATTGACTGTGTCGCCGAGCGCAGCTCCCACTCGGCGTGCTCGAGCACTTCCGCCTTCTCCTTGAGCAGGAGCACGATCGCGCGCTTGACGGTGCAGACGTTGATCGGCTCATACGTCGCGTTCAGCACGAGCACCCGGCCAACCGCAGGTCCGCGTCGCTGGTGCTCTGGTGGCGACGCGGACCGCAATGGCTCGCTTGGTGCTGAACTAACCACCGTGGCGCGCAGTGTAGCGGGGGCTATTCCCGCCACAGGCAGGCGAACCCGCCGCTGCGGTGCCAGGGAATGACCCCGGCCCGCCCGCCAAAAATCGTCACGAACGGCCCCTACGTTCCGGCAAAGGCGGGGAACGAACCGAGCACGCGGAGCTCCTCGACATGGCCACGCAGCGCGGCCAGCGCGGCGGCGACTGCGGCCTCGAGCACATGGCCCTCGAGGTCGCAGAAGAACATGTAGCTGCCCAAGCCCTCCTTCCGTGGGCGGGACTCGATCCGGGTCAGGTTCACCTGGCGCTGAGAGAACTCGGACAGGCACCGAACGAGCCAGCCCGGGGAATCCGTTCCTGGTCCCCAGAACACGACCACGGTCTTGCAGCGCCCTTCAGGTCGCTCTGCTCCGTTGTCTCTGCGGGCGACCCGCGGAGCGAGCCACACGAAGCGAGTCTCATTTCCGGGACGGTCCTCTACCCCGGAGCGCAAAATCTCGCAGCCGTAGCGCGCGGCCGCCAGGCGATTGCCGAGGGCCGCCCAGGAGCCGTCGTGCTCGGCGAGCATCCGCACAGCATCGGCGGTCGAGCTACCGGCAAGCACGCGCGCCTGCGGCAGCTCGGCACGCAGGAAGCGGGCGCACTGGGCGCTCGCGTGCGGGTGCGAGATGACGTTTTCAATCGTGTCGAGCGCGAGCGGCGCGCGCGCGATCAGGCAGTGGTGGATGGGATAGACCACTTCGCCGACGATGTCGACGTCCCCCGTCTCCATCACGAGCGCATCGAGCGTCGCGTTGACGGAGCCCTCGAGCGAGTTTTCGATCGGGACGAGGGCCTCATCGACGGACCTGTCATGGACCGCCAGCACGGCGTCGTAGATCGTCGGCAGCGCCACCAGCTTCGCGGCCGCCGCCGGGGGAGCCCCTCGCATGCTCGCGGCCCCAGTCGCGGACCTAGTCGCGCGTCCCGCCCCCGCTCCCGCCGCCGTAAGCCCCTCCGCCGCCGAACCCGAGGGTGCGGCCGCGAGCAGCGCCTCGTGGGTGAAGGTGCCCTCGGGGCCCAGATAGCCGATCCGCACGAGCCCGCTCTCTCCGCCGGAGTCGCTAAGCGGTCTGCGACTCGCGAGGGGTGCGTCCGAGCGCCAGATCCACCGCCTCGGCCTCCTCTGGCGAGAGCTCGTGCTCGGGCTGGCCGGCCTGGATCTCTTGGGCGTAGACGCGCGCCTGCTCGCGGTGGTGGATCGAGGACACAACAAGGCCGGAGGCGCTCGCGTCCAACAGCGCGATCGATGTCGATTGGCGTCCCGACATCTCGCCGTAGGCGTCGTAGCGGACGAGTGCCCGGTAGGAGATCGCCCCGTCGAACCTGGCCTCGGTTGCCGCCATCCGCTGCTCGAGACCGTTCGCGATGTCCTCGACGTACCTATGCAACGCCTCGAACTGTCCTTGCAGCTCAGCGGCTTGGCCAATCAAGTCGCGGCGGCGGTCGCCGAGGATGACTCGCTGCTCCATACGCACCCGACGCAGCCTCATCGCCAGAGCGAGAGTCACGAGCAGGGCGAGCACCGCGAGCGCAGCAGCGGCGAGGGCAATGATCCCGGTGGTCGTCGTCAGCGGGTGCACCGACTAGAGGATATGGCGCGGCGTTGCAGAGTGCTACACGACTCAGCGGGTGGGCAGGCGCCGAGCTTCGGCTGCCCTGGACGCGAGTGTGAGCACGGGCTTCCGCCGGCCTACACCGAGCGGAGCGACCATGCTGCTCAGTGGAAGCTCACCGGGAACGAGAGCGTGTTATGCGTTGTCACGGTCTCTCCGGGGACGCGCTCGACGGTTGCGGTGACCGTATATCCCCCCGCCGGAGGGGAGGAGGAAAGGGTCACGTGCACGGTGTAGCTCTGACCCGGAACCGTCTTCGGAACAACCGCGTGCCCGCTGATCGAGGTCCCGCTGACCGCGACCTTGACGACCACGTCGGTTTCGGTGTTCTGCCCGTCGTTCTGAAAGGTGCAAACGAAGGTGGGCGGAGGGCTCGCGGCAATGCTGTTGCTGGTCCCCGTCTGCAGGGGAACGCCGTTGACAGTGACGGATTCCATCCGGTGTCCGTGGACCCCCGGCGCGGGCTTGCCGCTCTTCTTCGCGCCGACGGTGCCCAACTGCTGCGTGATAAAGCTTGCGGACAGCCATTGGGAGTTCGGGACGAAGTGTCCGCGCGTGATCGGTTGGCCCTGGAAGCCTCCGACGGCGATCCCGACGCTCCGTAGCGCGGCCGCCAGCGCGGGCACCACGTAGTCGTTGTAGAGCACGTCGGAGGCGTAGAGCCGCGACATCTGGCCCGAGACCGTCGCCACCGCGCTTCCGGCAGTCTGAGGCGACAGCGCAGGTTGGATCTGCTCGGCGATCTTCGATACCGCGTCGGCGCGCATCCTCATGGTCAGCACCAGCTGGCTCTGGGCCGTCCTCATCGGGCCCGGCACGCTCAGGTTCTTAGCCGTCCGCAACTGCTCGAGCGTCTGCGCGCGCGTTTGATTGATCTGGGTCTGCAGCGCGGTCTCGCTGCTCGAGCCGCTCGCTCCAGAAAGTTCGGAGAAGAGGGCGTGGCCGGTCTGGTTCGAGCGCTGAACCAGCGACGCCACGCTGTTGTCGTAATCACGCATGGCGCTGTTTCGGGCCGACACCTGGCAGCTATGAACGCCGACGACGACCAGGATCACGGCCACAATCACGGCCGCAGCCAGCACGACCCGGCGGACGAGAAACCTTCGCTGAACGGCGGGCGGGCGCCGTCCGCTCCGTTCCCGGCGCCGGCGGCTGGACGCGGTGGCCCGCGAGAGTGCCGGCTCCTCCTCCGTTCCGTCGAAGAACGACACGACCATCTCAGTATGAAGACCGGAGCGGCCGGACCGCTCCGGTCACTTTCGTTTCGCGTCTAGTCCGCCCGCAGGGACGGGAGCAAATGCGTGGAAAGAGTCACGATATGCGGTCGACCGCGCCAACGATGCTCCCGGAGGCGGCCGCCACGGCACGCCCGGAGCGCGCGACGACCGTCCGGCCTGGCGCGACCCGGCGCGCGCACCTGAGCCCGGCTCCCCTCCCCACCGACCAAGGACTTGTGCTGGAGCGCTACCGGCTTCTCGCCCCGCTCGGCACCGGAGCCTTCGCGACCGTTTACCGCGCGCTCGACGAACGGCTGGCGCGCGAGGTGGCGCTCAAGCTGATTCCCAACAAACGCTTGATCCGTTCCCGCTTTGAACGCGAGGCGTGGGCCGCGGCACGACTGTCGCATCCCGCGATCGTCACGCTCTACGAAGCTGCCAGCGATGAGAGCGCCGCCTATCTGGTGTCGGAGCTGGTCGCGGGCACCACCCTCGAGCAGGCGCTGGAGGAGGGACGCCTGTCCGACCGCGCGATCCTGACCGCCGGCATTTCGCTTTGCGACGCGCTCGGCTATGCCCACGGGCAGAGAATCATCCATAGGGACGTGAAGCCGTCGAACATCCTGATCCCTGACAGCGCGTTCCCGCCGGTGAAGCTGACGGACTTCGGGGTCGCCCACGCGATCGGCGGCGATTCTCTCACTCGGACCGGTGATGTGATCGGCACCGCCGCCTACATGGCGCCGGAGCAGGCGGCGGGGAGGGAGGTTCGGCCCTCCGCCGACTTGTACGCGCTGGCGCTGGTCCTCTACGAGGCTCTCACCGGGGTGAATCCGCTTGGCTCTATTGCCACCGGCCACCGCACGCGACTCGGCGTCTATCTGCCACCCCTGCGCCGCCAGCGCCGGGAGCTGCCACGCGAGCTCGGCAGCGGCATCGACCTCGCGCTGCGTCCTCGCCCCGCCGAGCGCGGGACGATTCCAGAGCTGCGCGCGGCGCTCGAGGCATCGCTGTCCGCGGTCTCCGATCGTGCCGGGGTGGTCGGTGAACCCTGGCGTCCCTCCGCCCTACGCGCCACGCTCGCGCGCAAGACGGGGGCGCATTCACGCGGGCAAACTGACAATGGCTTCAGACTGGGCTCCGGCGGGATCGGGCCAATGGCCGCGCCATCGGCCGCCCCCGCCGGGAACCGATCCCCCGTCCCCGCCGCAAAGCCACCCCCCGCGCCCGCCGCAAAGCCACCCCCTGCCCTCGCCGCGCGCGCGGCCCACGCGGCCGCCGGGGGCCTGCTCGCGGGCTGGGTGGCCGCGCACGTCCTCGGTCATGCTCCCCTGGCTCCGGCTGCGACGGCACTCGCGGCGGCCGGACTGATGCTGCTGGTTCCGCGCCTCGGCTTCCTGCTCACGGTCGGCGCGCTCGCTTTGGTTGCCGTGGTTCAGGGCCACGCCGGCGATGCGCTAGTCATAGCGTTCGGGGCCGCGCTCGCCATTGCCCTAGCCCCGCGGGGGAGGCCTCTATGGGCGATCTCAGTCGGGGCTCCGCTACTGGGGATGATTGGTCTGGCCGGAGCATGGCCCGCGCTAGCCGCGCGGTGGGGTACCGCGCGCGGCCGCGCGGTACTTGGCGCCACCGGCTGGCTGTGGCTGGCGCTCGCCTCGAGATTTGCCGGCCACGCGCTTTACGTGCAAGTCTCTGGCGGGCCTCCCCACAGCCTCTGGAGCGGGTCGCCGTACGAGGCCATGAACCACGTTCTCGGCACGCTGATCAGCTCCGGCGCACTGGCTCCCGCGCCCGTGTGGGCGCTCGGCGCCGCGGCCCTGCCCCTGCTCGTGCGGCGCAAGTCGCCGACGCTGGACCTGCTTTCCGTCACCGCGTGGGCCGCATCGCTGGTGCTGTTCACCGAGCTGGCGATCTCGCTCCTGAATTCTTCCGCGGCGCCCGCCACAGTGCACACAGCGCTCCTCGGCGCGATCGCCGCCAGCGCCGTGGCAATCGCCCCCACGGCACTGGCCGCGGCGCGGACCGCGCGGCGTGGGTACACAGAGTTGGAAGTCCCGTAGCATCACAGGTCCTGGCCCGGTTTCCGCGCCCTCGCGCCCATGAGCTTTCTGCGCAACCTCGAGAGCAAGATCTCCAACCTCGTCGAAGGCAGCTTCAGTCGCGCCTTCAGCTCCGAGGTGCGCCCGATCGAGATCGCCCGCAAGCTCGCGCGAGAAATGGAGGAGCACAAGTCGTCCTCGGTCTCGCGGACGTATGTGCCAAACGAATACCGCGTCTACCTCTCCCCGCGGGACCGCGAACGGCTGTCCGAGTATGAGGACGCGCTGACCGCCGAGCTGGCCGGCTACCTGCTGGAGCACGCGCGCCGCGAGCGCTTCGCGCTTCCGTCGCGCCCCGTGATCGAGTTCTACACCGACGATCGCCTCAGGCTCGGCGAGTTCGGGATCCAGACGCGAGTCACCCATCCCGAGGACGAACAAGCAGGAATGGCTCCGGCAGGGCTGGAGCCGGAATTTGGGCGTGAAGAGCAGAGGGGGCCCACGAGGCCTCCGGCTGCTGCACCCCCGGCTGCTGCACCTCCGGCCGCTGCACCTCCGGCCGCGGCCCCGCCGCCCGTGGCGGCCCCGCAGGAATTCCCTGACGAACAGCCGGTCCCACCGCACCGCGTGCCCGCCGACCCGGTGCCTGGGGGTGGCCGCACGATGGTCTACAGCTCCGCGGAGCGTGTCGTCGAGCCGCTGCGGGAGACCGCCCGGCCGCGGACGGCGATTGTGGTGGTCGAGGGAAGGCGCATGGTCGTTGGCGACCGGGGCGCAACGCTCGGCCGCAGCCGCCAGTGCGAGGTCGTCGTCGATGATCCCAACGTTTCCCGGCGTCACGCCGAGCTGCGCCCCCGCGGTGGGTCGTGGGTGCTTGCCGACCTGGGCTCGACCAACGGCTCCCGGGTCAACGGGCGCGATGTCGAGGGCCCCACCGTGGTCAAGCCCGGGGACGAGATCGAGCTCGGGACCACGGTGATGCGGTTCGAGCTCGACTGACGTTAGCCAGCGCAATGCTCCAGCCGGTATCGGTCGCCCTGAAGTTCGGCTTCTTGATCGTGCTGTACCTGTTCTTGGTCTGGGTGGCCTGGAGCGCGCTGCGAGATCTGCGCGGTCGCGGTGGTTCGGCCGAGCCCCAACAGGCGCCTCCTTCGGACGCCACGGGCATGTATGACGCCTCGGAGGCCCTGGTGGGTGCCGGGTTCGACGGCGGTGAGCCCCGGCTGCTGGTGGACCGTGCGCCCGGCCATGCGTCGGGCACCGCTTACGACATCCCCAGCTATGGCGCGACTCTCGGTCGGGGAGAGGTGGAGATCCGCTTGGAGGACCCGTTCGCCTCCTCCCGTCACGCCCGCATCTTCCGCGAGGGCGCCATGTTGGTGATTGAGGACCTCGGGTCCACCAACGGCACCTACCTCAACGGCGAGTTGATCAGCGGCCCTCAGCCGCTGCACGACGGCGATCGCATTCGGATTGGCGATTCGGAGTTCTCCTACCTACAGTGACGACGATGCTGCGTGGCCGCGAGATCATCGCGCCCCGCCTCTCGGGGCGGAAGAGAGTGGGCCGAGCCGGGGTGGTGGGATGACGATGCTGCGCGCGGCCGACGCAATCGCCAAGACGGACACGGGGCGGCAGCGACGGGACAATGAGGATTGCGTGCTGGCACGGCCGCCTGTGTTCGTGGTCGCGGACGGGATGGGCGGCGCGCAGGCCGGGGAGGTGGCCTCAGGTATCGCGGTCGAGGCTTTCGCGGAGGGGCTGGCGGGGTCCGGCACGGCCGAGGAGCGTCTCGCCAGCAGGGCGCGCGAGGCGAACAGACGCATCTTCGAACTTGCCGCCAGCCAGCGCGAGCGCGCGGGCATGGGTACGACGCTTACCGCGGCGTACCTCGATGAGTCGCAGCTCGCGATCGCGCACGTCGGCGATAGCCGGGCCTACCTCTTCCGTGACGGCGCGCTTCAGCGGCTGACCCAAGACCACTCCCTCGTCGATGAGCTGGTGCGGCGCGGAAAGCTGACAGAGGAGGAGGCGGCCGAGCACCCTCAGCGGTCGATCATCACACGGGCGCTGGGGCCCGAGCCGGATGTAGACGTGGATACCTGGACCTACCCCGTACGCGCCGGCGACCTCCTGTTGCTGTGTAGCGACGGCCTCACCTCGATGATCTCCGAAGAGCGGGTGAGCGAAATCCTGTCGGGTGCCGACGACCTCGAGCTGGCAGCCCAGGCGCTGATCGACGAGGCCAACCGGGCCGGAGGCCGCGACAACATCACTGTGGTGCTGTTCCGCCTCGAGGAGGTGGGACACCTGTCCGACGGCGCGAGCGATCAAGCGACGGCCGTGAACATCACCCCGCCTAAACGCGTCAAGAGCGAGGCGTCGCCCCGGGCAAGTGCCGCTCCGGGCGGTGCCGCGACGGGGACGCTCGCGCGGGACGGAGTGGCACCCGCTCCCGCCCGCTCCCGACCGGCTCCGGGTGCGGGGCCACCTCAGCCGAGACGAGCGCCGACGAGCGCGCGGCGTCGGCGCTTCTCCAAGCCGGCCGCGGTCGCGCTGACCGTGCTGGTGGTCTTGTGCCTGGTGCTCGCCGGCGGCTATCTGGCCTCGCGCCAGCTCTACTTCATCGGCACCAATGCCCAGGGAGTCATCACCATCTATCGCGGGCTGCCGTACGACCTGCCGGCTGGGATCCATCTGTACGAGACCTTCTACATCTCGGGGGTGCCTGCCTCGCTGGTGCCAGCCGACCGCCGCGCGGCGCTGCTGAACAACAACCTGCGCTCCCAATCGAATGCCGCCGACGTGGTGCGAGCGCTGGAGCTCGGGAAGGTCTCGAAATGAGCGCGCGCAACCGCGAGCTGCTCGCCCTCGTGCCCGCCTCGCTGTTGGTCACGGCGGGGTTCGCGGCGGTGTTCATCCAGCGGTCGAACGTGATCTCGAACGTCTCCCTGATCTATGGGGCGGTGTTCCTCGGGCTCTGCGTGGTCGCCCACCTGTTCATCCGCCGGAGGCTGCCGCGTGCCGATCCGTATCTGTTCCCTCTGGTCGCCGTGCTGGCCAGCTTCGGGATCGTGATGGTCTATCGGATCGACCCCACCCAGGCCCGCCAGCAGGCCCAGTGGTTCGTGCTGGGCCTGGCGCTGTTCGTGGCCACGATCGTGTGGCTGCACGACTACCGCAAGCTCGAGCGCTACCGCTACGTGATCATGGCGGGCTCGCTGATCCTGCTCCTGCTGCCGCGTCTGCCGGTGATCGGCTATCAGGCCAACGGCGCCTATCTCGGCGTTCACGTCCCCGGGCTGTTCGTCTTCCAGCCCGAGGAGTTCGCGAAGATCGGCCTGGTCATCTTCCTGGCGAGCTACCTGCGCGACACCCGCCAGGTGATGGTGATGGGCGCGCGCCGCTTCCTGGGGGTGACGATTCCACCGCTGAAGCACCTGGGACCGGTGTTGGTGATCTGGGGGCTGGCGATGCTGATTCTGATCCTGCTGCACGACATCGGCTCTTCGCTGATGTTCTACGGCGGACTGCTGGCGGTTCTCTATGTGGCGACGAACCGGGTCTCGTTCGTGGTGGTCGGTGTGATCGCGTTTGCGCTCGGCGCCTGGTACCTAGGCAGCCATATCACCCATGTGCATGCGCGCGTCGAAGACTGGCTGCACCCCTTCAACCCCACCCTCTACCACGCCCCGCTGGGCTCGTACCAAATCGCCAACGGCATCTTTGCGCAGGCCGCCGGCGGGCTGTTCGGCCAGGGATTCGGCCAGTCGGCGCTGTCCATCCCGGGCAGCACCCCTATACCGCTGCTGCCGGCGCCCCAGACGGACATGATCTACGCGGTCATCACCGACGAGCTTGGGCTCTTCGGGGCGGCGGCGCTGCTGCTCGTGTATCTCCTGGTTCTGTGGCGCGGGTTCAAGACCGCCATGCTCGCGCGCGATTCGTTCTCCACGCTGATGGTGGCCGGGCTCACGTCCATGCTGGGCCTGCAAGTGTTCGTGATCGTCGGCGGGGTCACGCGCGTGATCCCGCTGACCGGTGTGACGCTGCCGTTCGTCTCCTATGGCGGCAGCTCGATCATCGCCAACTTCGTACTGCTCGCGCTGGTCCTGCTCGTGTCAAATCGCGCACGGGGGGCATCTGAAGTGGCGAGGCGCACATGAACGGCCCCATCCTGCGCATCTTTGGCTTCCTCGTCGTGTTGTTCGCGCTGCTGTTGGTGTGGACCACGCGCTGGACGGTGATCGACGCACAGAAGCTTCAGAACAACCCCCTCAACGTGCGCACGCTGCTCGACGAGCTGAAGATCAAGCGGGGGCGCATCATCGCCGACGACGGCACCGTGCTCGCGAAGTCGGTGCGCGCGCCGGGAGGCACCTGGCGGCGCACATACCCCACCGGCTCTCTCTTCGCCCAGCCGGTGGGCTATTCGACCGCCGCGGCGGGCGACAGCGCGGGGCTCGAGCGGTCGTTGGGTACGTATCTGCGCGGCGTCCAGACTGGCCTCTCGTCCGTGTTCGGTCAGTTTGGGGGCTCGACCCGGGTTGGCGATGATGTGCACACGACGCTCGACCCCAAGGCGCAGCGCGTGGCGGCCGCGGACCTGGCAGGCCGGGCCGGCTCAGTGGTGGCACTCGATCCGCAAACGGGCTCGGTCAAGGTCATGTACTCGAACCCGACCTACAACGACAACAACCCCCACGCCACCGGACCGAACATCTCGGTCTTCAACCGGGCGACTCAGGCGGGCTATCCACCCGGGTCGACCTTCAAGGTGGTGACCGACACGGCCGCGCTCGGCACCGGCAAGTTCACCCCCAACTCGATAGTCAACGGGAACTCGCCCAGGATCGTGGCGGGCGTTCCGCTTTCCAACGACAGCAACCAGAGCTGGGGCAACATAAGCCTGACAACCGCCCTGACCTACTCGGTGAACACGGTCTGGGCGCAAGTAGCGGAAGCGCTCGGTCCAGGCACCATGACGAAATACATGCGGCGCTTCGGTTTCTACTCCACGCCGCCGATGGACTATCCCGCCGACGAGATCGGCGTGAGCCGGCCGTACAGCCCCACCGGGCACCCCTATCCCCCCGCGAGCCCGAAGGAGGACATCGGCCGCATCGGCATCGGCGAGGGAGGGCTACAGGTGACGCCCTTGCAGATGGCGATGGTCGCTTCAGCGATCGCCCACCGCGGCACGCTGATGACGCCCCGCTTTGCCACGCGCGTGGTCGATCCGACGGGAGTGACGATCCAGACCTTCAAGCCGACCGTCTACCAGCAGGTCACGACGCCGCGGATCGCCGGCCAGGTCGCCCAGATGATGCGCCGGGTGGTCGAGGAGGGCACCGGGACCCCGGCGGAGTTGGGTGGCGTCCCCATCGCCGGGAAGACGGGCACCGCCTCGATCGGTGCTCCCGGCTCCGGCCTGACCCAGCCGTGGTTCATCGGCTTCGCCCCCATCAACGACCCCAAGGTGGCCGTGGCGGTCACGGTCGAGCGTACGCAGAACGGCTACGGCGGTACGGTCGCCGCCCCCATCGCGAGGGATGTGATCCAGACGCTGCTGGCGGAGGGACAGTGATTTGAGCGACAGGCTGACGGGCACGCTCGTCGACGGCCGCTACAAGGTGGTCGGGCGTCTCGGCACGGGTGGCATGGCCGAGGTCTTCCTGGCGGAGGATCAGCAGCTCGGGCGCAAGCTCGCGCTCAAGCTGCTGCATGCGCGTTTTGCGGAGGATCCCGGCTTCGTCGAGCGATTCCGCCGCGAGGCGCAGGCGGCAGCCGGCCTCCAGCACCCCAACGTGGTCGGCGTCTACGACCGGGGGGCCTGGGATGACACCTATTACATCGCGATGGAGTATGTGCCCGGCCGCACGCTCAAGCAGGTGATCTCCGAGGAGGCGCCACTCGAGCCCATCCGCGCCATCCATCTCGTCGAGGAGATCCTCAAGGCCGTGCGCTTCGCCCACCGCCGGGGTGTGATCCACCGCGACCTGAAGCCCCATAACGTGATCGTCGACGAGTCCGACCACGCCAAGGTCACCGATTTCGGCATCGCCCGGGCGGGCGCCTCCGATATGACCGAGACGGGGTCGATCCTGGGCACCGCACAATACCTTTCGCCTGAGCAGGCGCAGGGACTCGCCGTGAGCCCGTCGTCGGACCTCTACTCCGTCGGCGTGATCCTCTACGAGCTGCTGACGGGACGAGTGCCCTTCGATGCGGAGGCCGCCGTCACCGTGGCCATCAAGCACGTTTCCGAGGCCCCGGTCGCGCCTCGCACGCTCAACCCCCTGATACCGCCGCCGCTCGAGCAGGTGGTGCTGTGGTCACTGAACAAGAATCCAGCGGATCGGCCCGCGGATGCCGACGAGTTCCTCGCCGCCCTGCACCACGCCCGGGCCGCGATCATCTCGGGGGTCGCGCCCGAGGCGACGGCGGCGCTGACCGCCGTGGCCGTCCAGTCGGCGCCTGCTATCGGCTCGACGGCCCCGACGGCGCTCGCCGCGGTGCCCGCGATGGGCGTCGAGCCCGGGTACGGCAACGGAACTGGCGCGCCTTTGGGGCCAGCGCCACCACCGCGACGGCGGCGAGACGTATGGCTGTGGGCGGGACTCGTTGCGCTTTTGCTCGCGGCCGCGATCGCCGCCGCCATCTTCCTGCTGACCGCGGGGAATCAGGTGAACGTGCCCGGGGTCGTGGGCCGGCCGGTCAAGGCCGCCACGACGGTCCTCAAGCGAGCCGGCTTCAAGGTCAAAGTCGCTCATGCGCGCAGCCAAAAGCCTCAGGGAGTCGTGATTCACGAGAACCCGGCCGCCAACGCCGCGGTCAACCAGGGCTCGACCGTCCGCCTCACTGTCTCGGCCGGCCCCGGCAACGTGACCGTGCCTCAGCTGAAGAACATGCCACTGACGCAAGCCGAGAGCACGATCCGTCACGCCCGACTCAAGGTTGGAAAGGTCCAGTACGTCTCCAACACCTCGGTCGCAGCGGGCGCCGTGAGCAGCACCTCGCCGTTTGCCGGCGAGCCCGAGCCGCCTGGGACCCCGATCAACATCTTCGTCTCTAGCGGCCCCCCGAAGAAGACCGTGCCTGATGTCACGGGCGACACGGAATCGGCCGCCCGCGCGGCGCTTGGGTCGGCCGGCTTCTTGGTCGCGGTAAGCACGAAGACCACCTCCGCCGCGCCCGCGGGGACCGTGTTCAGCCAGAGCCCGGCCGGCGGCAGCCAAGCGACCGCGGGTTCCACGATCACGATCGTGGTGGCGCAGAAACCGCCGCCGCCCCCGCCGGCTAAGCCGACGGTGCCGGGCGTGACCGGAGAGACGGCAGCGCAGGCGAAGGGCCAGCTGAGCGCCGCTGGCTTTACCGTCAACGAGGTCACGCAGACGGTCAAGAACAAGTCCAAGAACGGCATCGTGCTCAGCCAGAGCCCGGGGGCCGGTACCAGGGTCGCCAAGGGCACGACCGTCACGATCGTTGTGGGGAGCTATCAGGCGCCGCCGACCACGACCCCCACCCACACCAACACCAATCCGGGCGGCGGGCCCGCGCGCTTGCGGTGACGCGCGAGCGCCTGTGCGTCGCGGTCCTCGGTGGGGGCCGCTCGTCGGAGCACGAGGTCTCACTGGCGTCCGCCGCTTCCGTGCGCGGTGGGCTCGAGGCCGGCGGTCATGCGCCGTTCGCGATCGAGATCGGGCGCGATGGCGTGTGGCGCCGCGATGGCGAGGAGTTGCAGCTGCGCCCCGGTCGGGGCCTTGCCAGCGCCGACGTCGTGTTTCCCGTATTGCATGGCCCCTTTGGTGAGGACGGGACCGTGCAGGGTCTGCTCGAGTGCCTGGGCGTGCCCTACGTCGGCGCGGGCGTGCTCGCCTCCGCGCTGTGCATGGACAAGGCCCTGTTCAAATCGGTGATGGCGCGCGCGGGCATTCCCCAGGTAGAGCACCGCACCGTGGAGCAGGATCGCTTTCGAGCGGACCGGGACGGTGTGCTGGAGGCCCTGGACCGCCTCGGCCTGCCGGTGTTCGTCAAGCCGGCCCGGCTCGGGTCCTCGGTCGGGATCGTGCGCGTGCGAAAAGCTGAGGCGCTGCCTGAGGCACTCGAGACCGCCTTCTCCCACGACCCCGTCGCCCTGGTCGAGGCCGCCGCGGGAGGAATCGAGGTCGAGTGCTCGGTGCTCGGCAACGGCTCGCCGATCGCCTCGGACCCCGGGGAGATCATGCTGGCCGAGGGAGAGGAGGGCTGGTACGACTACGAGGCCAAGTACACGCCCGGGAAGATGCGCCTGATCGTGCCTGCGCGGCTGCCGGAGCGCGTGCGCGAGCGCGTGCGCGAGCTGGCACTGCGCACCTTCGTGATCACGGGCTGCTGCGGCCTCGCGCGCGCGGATTTCTTCGTCGAGGGCGAGCGGGTGCTCGTCAACGAGCTCAACACGATCCCCGGCTTCACCGAGACGAGCGTCTTCGGCGCGCTGTTCGCCGCTAGCGGCCTGCCCTATCCGCAGTTGCTCGACCGGTTGCTCGATCTGGCGCTGGAGCGCCACGAAGCGGAGCAGGGCCACCTTCATTAGGCGGTTGGCCGCCGCGCATGCGCGGCGGCCCCGGCCCGATCATGATCGGGCCGGCGGGCCGGCACGTGTGCCGGCCCGTTCAAGCAAATAAGCTCACGCCAGTGACGCCCTGGCAGATCGAATCCGTCGCGGTTGTCGGCGGTGGCTTCATGGGCACCGGTATCGCGGAGTCGGCCGCGGTCGCGGGGCTGCCCGTGACGGTGCACGACGTGGACGGCGCGGCACTCGAGCGCGCTCGCGGGCGCATCGATGCCTCGCTCGCGCGGGCGGTCAGGGGCGGCAAGCTCGATGAGGCGCGCGTGCGGGAGACGTGGGAGCGAATCGAGCTGACCAGCGACCTCGAGGCGATCGCCGGCGCAGACATCGTGCTCGAAGCGGTGCCCGAGGACCGGTCACTCAAGCTCGGGGTGATGGAGGCCGTCGGCCACGTTGTCGGAGAGGAGACGATCGTCGCCTCCAATACCTCCTCGATCCCGATCGTCGAGCTGGCGCAAGCGCTTCGAGGTCCCCAACGCGTGCTGGGGCTGCACTTCTTCTCTCCGGTGCCGGTCATGAGCCTGGTCGAGGTGGTGGTGGCGCTCGACACCGCGACGGAGGTGGTGCGCACGGCAAGGGCGTTCGTCGAGCGCCTCGGCAAGCGGCCGATCGAGACCAAGGACCGCTCCGGGTTCATCGTGAACCTGCTGCTCGTGCCGTACCTGATGGCGGCGGTGCGAATGTATGAGGAGGGATTCGCCTCGCGCGAGGACATCGATGCCGGCATGCGGCTCGGCGCCGGGCACCCCATGGGACCACTCCAGCTGTGCGACTTCATCGGCCTCGACGTTCTCTACGCCGTGTGCGACTCGTTGTATGAGGAGTTCAAGCGCGACGAGTACGCGCCTCCGCCACTGATGAAGCGCATGGTCGCCTCCGGTCGCCTCGGGCGGAAGTCCGGGCGCGGCTTCTACGAGTACGGCTAGCTCAGCGCCTCAGCCGGTACAGAGTGATCTCGTTCACCGAGGCGTAGTCCTGGCCCGGCGGGAGCTTCGTGATCCATACCAGGTAGTAGCGGTACGCCCCTCCGGCGCGATTGATCGGAATCTTCTGCTGACGGTGGACATATGCCGCGCTGCCCACCTGCCTCCAGCCGGCCGGGTTTCCGGGCGCGACAGGGAAGCTCGAGGGGGGCGGAGCGGCGTGCGCCGCCCAGATCTGCACCGTCCAGCCGGGGGTAGATGTCAGGAGCACGATCTCTCGCGCATCCACGCGCGGCTTGGCGTCGACGTAGATGCCTACGCCCGGCTTCCCGAGGGTGCCATTGAAGTACTGCTCGGTCTGCCAGGCGGTGGCCGGGTTGCCGTCGATCGCCAGCCCCGCCTCGCCCGGGTTCTGGCTCGTCGTGCCGTCGAGCCCAAACGGGTTGTAGTCGTGGGCGCATGTCTGGCACGGCTGCACCTGGGTCAGCTTGGGCGAGGGCGGGCGCTGGTTGATGCCGCCGGTGCCGCTGTGGGCGCGGTTCGCCAGCCACACCGCCACCGCCGCGATCACCGCCACCGCGAGCAAGGCGAGCAACACAGCTCGGACCCTATGCCTCAGCTGGAAGGGGACCCGCCTGCGCTTGCGGGCGGGGATCGTCTGCAGCACGCTGGTCACTTCCGGCCCGGAAGCGCCGGTGCGGGCGGTTTCGATCGCGAGCACATCCTCGAGGTCGGCGATCAGCTCGGCATCGTTGGCATAGCGGTCCTGAAGGCGCTTGGCGGTGGCCCGGTCGACGACCGCTGCAAGCGCTGCCGAGACCTCCGGCCGCTTCCTCTGTACATCGGGCAGCGCATCGCGCACATGCTTCATCGCCACCGACACCTGGCTCTCGCCCCGGAAAGGCACCTCGCCGGTCAACATCTCGTACAGCACCACCCCGAGTGAGTAAAGGTCCGAGCAGCCGGTCACCGGCTGGCCCAGGGCCTGTTCGGGCGAGACGTAGTCGGTCGTGCCCAGAACGCGCCCGTCGGCGGTCAGCCCCTCCTCATCGAGAGTGCGCGCGATCCCGAAGTCCGTCACCTTGCAGGCGCCCTCCTCGTCGATCAGCACGTTCTGGGGCTTGACGTCGCGGTGCACGATGTGGCGGGCGTGGGCGGCACCGAGTGCGCGGGCGATCTGGATCGCGTAAGCGACCGCCTCAGGGATCGGCAGCCGGCCGCCGCGCCGGATGCGGTCCTTGAGCGTCTCGCCCTCGACGTACTCGAACACGATGTACGGGCGCCCCTCGTCCTCGCCCGCGTCGATCACGCCGACGATGTGCGGGTGGGAGAGCTGCGCGACCGCGCGCGCCTCGCGCCGGAAGCGCTCGAGCTGCGCCGAGTCGGAGACGACCTCGCGGTTCATGAGCTTGATCGCGACGCGACGCTGCAGCGTCTCGTCGAGCGCCCGGTAGACGGTGGACATGCCGCCCTGCCCGATTCTGGCCTCGAGCCGGTAGCGGCCGCCCAACCTCGTACCCACGAGCGTGCTCATGCCTTCCCTCTATTTTGCGCTACGTGAGCCCAGTGGGGGTGACCTTCTGCGCGGATTCGTGCTCTCCTTCAGCGCGCAGGGCACGCAGCCTCGCGAACACGGCCGCCGCGAGGATGGCCCGGTACGCGGCGTAGGGCAGGAGCGGCCGCTCGCCGCCCGCCACTCGCAGCAGCGGGCGCGACGCCAGGGTCGAGGCGAAGGATGCCGCCGCGCCCGCGACAAAGGGGGCTTTAGCGTCCGCCGGCAGGCGCCGGCTGCGTAGGCGCCACCCCTTGAGCAGCGCCGCGCCGGCGATCACGGGCAGCGCCAGCTGACGCTGGAGGCGCTGCGCGTCAGCGCGCTTGAAGCCGCGCACGCGCGCCGCCGCGAGTGTCGCTCCGCCCCGGGAGACACCGGGGAAGAGCGCGGCGGCTTGCGCAAGGCCAAGCCACAGCGCATCGCGCGCGCCGGCGTCTCCCAGAGAGCGCGTCTGCGGGGCGCGATCGCTAAAGGCCAGCGCTAGTCCGCCGCCGAATAGGCCCGCGGCGACCGTACGAGGGCCGCCCAGGCGCTGCTCGATCGGCCGTTCGAACACGAAGCCGGCGACCGCCGCTGGTCCCGCCGAGAGCGCGAGCAGAAAGGCGGTGCGCTTGATCGGCTCCCCCGCCAGCTCCCCGCGCAATGCGATCAGCAGCGCGAGCGCGCTGGCGCCATGCAGCGCGACCGCGAAGGCCTTGCGCAGCTCATCGTCCATTTCCGCCCACTCCCAATCCAGCAGCCAGGGCACCAGCGCCAGGTGCCCCGAGGAGGAGACAGGCAGCAGCTCGGTCGGGCCCTGCAGCGCCCCTAGCGCGAAGGCCTCGGTGAAGAGCGGCGACTCGGGGCCTATTCCGCTAGGCCCGCGCATGCGTACCGGGAACGGGCCTTATTCGGCGAGCGCATCGGCGGCGGGGTCGACCTCGTCTCTCCGCCTGGTGCCGCCGCCCGTGAAGAAACGCCGCGCGATCAGATAGACGATCACGATCACAACCACCGCCGCGCCCACGTAGTCCACGTACTCGAACCCATGGCGCCAGCTATGCCAGTCGTGCCCGACCTCGCGTCCGAGCAGCGCCAGGCCCACCACCCACGGAATCGAGCCCAGCGCGGTGAGGAGGGCGAAGCGCCGGACCGGCACTTGCGCCACCCCGGCCGCGTACGGAAACGCGGAGCGCACGACGGGCATGATGCGCGAGAGGAAGAGCACCGGTGTGCCGTAGCGCTCGAACCACCGCTGAGCTTGATCGACCTTGTGGCGATGGACGCGGGCGGCCGGACGCTGGAGCCACCCCTCCTTGCCGAAATAGCCGATCGCATACGCCACGAAGGCGCCGATCAGATCGCCGGCGTAGCCAACCAAGATCACGCCCACCAGCGAGAGCGTGTGGTTGTAGACATCGAAGCCGGCGAACAGCATGGTCACCTCGGTGCCGGGAAGGAACACGACGCCGGTCGAGAACATGAGCAAGCCGACGGCCGCCAGCCCGAGCTTTCCGATCGCGTGGGTGGCGAACGTGACCAGCGACCCGGTAACGGATGAGACCACGAACACGGCGACCAAATGTAGCGACCGCGATACCGTTCACCGCCGCGGTGACGGCCCCCGGCGCAATGAGAATCCCCTTATTCCAAACCGAATCCTGGCTCACCCCGCTCTTCGGCGAGCTCGGGAGACGCCTCAGCGAAGTGCTCGCCCGCGGTCGCTTCATCCTCGGTCCCGAGGTCTCCGCCTTCGAGGGAGAGCTCGCTGCCTATGTGGGGGTTCCGCACGCGGTCGGGGTGGCCAACGGCACCGACGCGATCACGATCGCGCTGCGCGCGCTGGGGGTCGCGCCGGGCGATGAGGTGATCGTGCCGTCCTTCACCTTCTACGCGACGGTCGAGGCGGCGGTTGCGGCAGGCGCACGGCCCGTCTTCTGCGACGTCGACCCGGACACGCGCAACGTGACCGAGGACTCCGTGCGCGCGGCGCTGACGCCCCGAAGCAGGGCGATCATCAGCGTGGACCTCTTTGGCTCACCGGCCCCCGACCTGCGCCCGCTGGGCCTGCCGGTGCTCGAGGACGCCGCGCAAGCGGCCGGCGCTCGGCTCTCGGAGAATCGCGCCGGGGCCCTCGGTGACGCGGCGACGTTCTCGTTCTATCCCTCGAAGAACCTGCCCTGCCTGGGGGACGGCGGGGCGATCGTGACGGCCGATGCGGAGGTCGCGGAGCGGGCGCGGATCCTCCGCTTCCACGGCTCGCGCGACAAGGAGCACTTCGTGGAGGTGGGCTACAACTCGCGCCTCGACGAGCTCCAGGCGGCCGTTCTGCGCGCGCTGCTCCCCTACTTGGACGGCTGGAGCGGCGGGCGGCGAGCAGCGGCCGCCCGCTACGCCGCGCTGGGCCTCGGCGAGCACGTCGGCCTGCCGGTCGCGCTCGAAGGCGCGGCGCCCGCATGGCACCTATACGTCGTCTCGCACCCCCGGGCCGACGAGTTGATCTCCGCGCTGCGCAAGCTCGGCGTCGAGGCCCGCGGCTACTACCGGACGCCCTCGCACCGCCAGCCGTCGCTCGCGTCTTTTTGCTCGCCGGAGGTGTCGCTGCCTGCCACCGACGAGCTCGCGCGTACCAACCTTGCCCTGCCGATGGGCCCGGCGTTGTCCGAGGAAGCGATCGAAACGGTTGTGCGCGCGGTGGGGACGGCGGTGGTGGGCCTAGGCGCCTCCTAGCGCGCCCGCAGGCGCATTAGCTGCAGTTGACCTTACGCAAACTAGAATCTTCGCTGCATGCGGCGGCGGATCAGATCTGCGGCCTTCCCCGTTCACCGCTATTCGGTACCGCAACTGCTGGCGGACGGCGTGTTGGTCGCGCTCGCTTACTACCTCGCGTTCCGGCTGAGGTTCGAGAACGGCTTCGCGGGAAACGCTCATCGTTTTAGCGTCCTGCTCGCGGCGACGATCCCTTGGGTGGTGCCGCTGACGCTCGTCGTGCTCGCGGCGTTCGGGCAGTACCAGCGGCTGTGGACGTTCGTCAGCCAGCGCGATTACGAGGCCGTGGTCAAAGGGATGGTCGTGGCCACGCTGGTGGCGGTGGGCGCGATCGCGCTGCTGCATCCTGTCGTGCAGACCTCCCAGGTCACGGTCCACGGTCGGCTGGTGCCCCAGTCGGGCACCGTCAATCCGCCTCCAAGCGTGATCGCGTTGTTCTTCCTGCTCGCCCTGGCACTGCTGTTGGGAATGCGCTTCCTGGTCCATCTGGTCACCGAGGGTCGCGTGCGCAGCTTCCGCGTCGCCAAGGGCGCCCGCGACGTGCTGATCGTGGGCGGAGGCGAGGGCGGCCGGTTGGTCGTGCGCGAGCTGGCACGCAATCCGGGCCTGGGGCTGCGCCCGGTCGGCTTCATCGATGACGACCCCCGCAAGCAGGGTCTCAAGGACGAGTACGGCCTCCGAGTGTTGGGCACCACCGCCGGTGACGAGCTCGCGCGGGTGCTCGACGAGGTCGAGCCGGACCAGGTCGTGATCGCGATCCCTTCGGCGCCGGGCACGCTGCGCGCGCGTGTCGTGGCCGCCTGTCGCGAGCGCGGCATCCCGGTGCGCACGATGCCCACCGTGTTCGAGTTGCTGCGCGACGGCTCCGGGCACATGGCCGTGACCAGGCAGCTGCGCGAAGTGCAGGTCGAGGACGTGCTCGGCCGGGAGCCCGTGCGCATGGAGCTCGAGCGGGTGGGCGCCTATCTGGCGGGGCAGGTCGTGCTGGTCACCGGCGCGGGCGGCTCGATCGGCTCCGAGCTCTGCCGCCAGATCGCGCGAGTCGGACCGCGGCGCCTGGTCCTGGTCGACCACGCCGAGGACAACCTGTTCGAGATCCTGCGCGAACTCGAGGAGGATCGCCACATCCGCACCGCGATCCCCGTGCTCGCAGACTGTAAGGAGGAGGAGCGGATCCGCGAGGTCCTCACGACCTACCGCCCCGCGATCGTCTTCCACGCCGCCGCCTACAAGCACGTGATGATCACCGAGGCCAACCCGGTGGAGGCGGTGCGCAACAACGCGCTCGCCACGCGCGTCGTGGCGCGCGTCGCCGGCGATCTCGAGGTGGAGCGCTTCGTGCTCGTCTCCACCGACAAGGCGGTCACTCCGGCGACCGTGATGGGCGCCTCCAAGGCGCTGGCGGAGTGGGCCGCCGAAGCTGCCGCGGCCAGATATCCGCGCACCACGTATGCCACCGTTCGCTTCGGCAACGTGCTCGGCTCCTCCGGCTCGGTGGTCCCGATCTTCCGCCGCCAGATCGCGGCGGGCGGGCCGGTGACCGTCACCGATCCGCGCATGACGCGCTACTTCATGACGATCCCCGAGGCGGTGCAGTTGGTGATTCGCGCCGCCTCCCTGACCGACTCGAGCGGCGAGGTGTTTGTGCTCGAGATGGGCGAGCCCGTGCGCATCATCGAGCTGGCGGAGGCGATGATCCGCCTCTCCGGCCTCGACCCAGAGCGGGACATCGCGATCGAGATCATCGGCGCACGCCCGGGAGAGAAGTTCTACGAGGATCTCTTCAATCCCTACGAGCGTCCCCAGCCGACGCCGGCTCAGAAGATCCTGCGCGCACAACGCGAGCGCTTCGACCCCGCATGGGTTGAGCGTGCGTTCGCCGAGATCAACCTGCTGGTCCTGGAGGGCGACGCGGCCGCGCTCGCGGACCGGGTGGCGAGGCTCGCGCAGACCCGCAGCACCGATGTGCAATCCGTCGGCCCTGTCGCGACCGCTGACCTGGCCGCCCCGGACCGGAAAATCCCGGGCGCGGCCACCGAGACTGGCCTCCGGGGCGCCACGTAGACTCACGCGAGCCGAAAGTGCCGCTCTCCTTCGCTCTTTCGATTAGTCATTTCGTCTCGTCCGTAGGCGCCGACGCGGGCTTCGCCGCGCTCATCGGGCTCGCCATCCTCGTGCTGCTCTACTTCGCGCACGCACGCGAGACATCGAACCTGCGCTCGGAGCTGCTTCGGGCGAATGAACGGCTGGAGGAGCTCGAGCGCAGAGACGCGACCGGGGTGAGCCCGTCGGTGGCGCCTCGACCGCCGATGGCCGCGCCGGGTACGGAGGCCGAAGGCGCCGGCGGGGTGGCACCCACAGGGGCGGCGTCCTCATCGTCGGCCGCCGCCGCGCCGGGATCGGGCGCAGGGGCTCCGCCGCCCCCGGGCGCGCCGTCCGGATCGAGCGCTGCCGTCCCGCAGCCCGCCGGCTCACCCCCGGCCGGCGTTGGCGCGCCACCGCTCACCGATGCGACGCGCGTGATCCCAGGGGTCCAGGAGCCGGCCGACTCCGAGGAGGCGCCGAGCGACGACCGGCAGGCCGAGGCGCCCGTCGCCGCCATGCCCCTACTCGCTCCGCAAGGCACCGGCGCCGCGCCGTCAGCGACGGTGGCCGGGTCCGAGGCGCCGCCTTCGCCGGCCTCGGGCCGGGCGGGCGCCCCCGGGATCGGCAGGACCCCTCCGCCCGTGGCCGCACCTCCGCCAGGGATGGGGAGGACGCCGGCGCCGGTGACGGCGGCAGCAGGCGGCAATGGCACTTCGGCGCTCGGGGCGAGTGGCGGACAGCCGCGCTCGTTGCTCGAGCATGGCCTCCCGAGGCGCCGGAGCCTCAAGTGGTTGATATCGCTGGTGGCAGGTCTCGTGATCGTGGCCATCGCGGTGGTACTCGTCGTGGTCCTCACCTCAGGCGGCAACACCACCGGCCACGGGGCTGCTGCGCGCCATGCCCATTCCAAGATCGCGGCTGCTCCTCCCGGCATCTCGCCGGGCGCCGTAACCGTCTCGGTCGTCAACGGGACCAGCATCAACCAGCTCGCCCACCACGTCGGCGCTCGGCTCACGCGGCTGGGCTTCAAGGAGGGAACGCTGGCCACGGCCACCGGCGGCCAGACGCTCTCCGCGACCTCGGTCGGCTATCTCCCGGGCTACCACAAGGACGGGCTCGCGGTTGCGCATGCGTTGAAGCTTCCCGCCACATACGTGCGTCCGGCCGCGCAGTCGAGCCTCTCGCTCGCCTGCCCGCAGCCCACCAGCTGCACGGCGGACGTGGTCGTTGTGGCCGGCACTGATCTGGCCCCGAAGCACTAGTCAATCCACGGTGGCCGGCTTTCTCGAGCTCCCCCGACGGGGCGCCAAGCCCCGAGAGCAGGGAATCACCCATGTGATCGACCGCGGCCTCTCGATCGTCGCGCTCGACGGGATGGTCGAGGTCGCAGGGCCCTCCATCGATATCGTGAAGCTGGGCTGGGGCACGGCTGTGGTCACGGGGAACCTGCAGCAAAAGCTCGAGCGCTATCGCGATCACGGCCTGCCCGTGGTGCTGGGCGGCACCCTCACCGAGGTGGCCATCGCCCAGGGCAGGCTCGAGCAGTTGCTCGAATGGGTACGCGAGCTTGGCCTGCGGCACGTCGAGATCTCGGACGGCACGATCGCGCTCGAGCACGGGCGCAAACTCGAGCTGATCGAGCGCCTCGCACAGGAGTTCACGGTTCTGTCGGAGGTCGGATCGAAGGACGACACGGGCGCGATCACGCCTCCATACCGATGGGTGGAGATGATGCGCGCAGAGCTCGCGGCCGGGGCCTGGAAGGTGATCGCCGAGGGGCGCGAGGCGGGCACCGCCGGGATCTTCCGGCCCACCGGCGAGGTGCGCGAGGGCCTGATCGGGGAGATCGTGCACGAGATCGACCCCTCCAGCATCCTGTTCGACGCTCCCAACAAGCACCAGCAGGTTTGGTTCCTGCGGCGGTTCGGGGTCGAGGTGAACCTGAGCAACATCGCACCAGACGACGTGCTCAGCGTGGAGACGCTTCGCCTTGGCTTGCGCTCGGACACCTTGGGTATCGAGCGGTGAGCTCCCAGGGCCGCGCTGGGGGTGGCGGCGTAGCTCCGGGTCACGCCCTCTACCTTGCCCGTCACGGCGAGACGGATGACAATCGCCAGCCGATCCGCGTGCAGGGCTTCGCCGATACGCCGCTGAATGAGACCGGTCGTCTACAGGCTGCCGCACTGGCCGAGCGCGTCGCGGACCTCGGCCTGCGTTCGCTGTGGTCCTCCGACCTGAAGCGTGCCACGGAGACCGCGCAGGTCGTCGGCGCGCGGCTGGGGCTGCCGGTGCGGCTCGATCAGCGGCTGCGCGAGGCGAACCGCGGCCGCTGGGAGGGACGCTTGTTCATTGACATCGAAAGAGAATGCCCCGAGCGCTACGCCGCGTGGCGGCGCGCCGGCGACTCATTTCGCTTCCCGGGTGGCGAATCGCTGCTCGAGCAGTCCGCGCGAGTGCGAGCCTCGCTCGATGAGATCCGCGCCTCCGGCGAGCTGCCCGCACTGGCGGTGTGCCATGGCGGCTCGATCCGCGTGGAGCTGTGCGCCCGCGATCCCCGCGGCCTCGCCGCCTTCCATGACTTCGAGATTCCGAACGTGGCGGTGGTGCCGTTGTGACCGTCAGCGGCGCTCCCGGCCACCGCGCTGGTGAGGTGACGAGCCGTGAGCAAGCCTCGCGCTCGCGCTGGATCGGTAGGGCGCTGTTCGCGGCGCTGGTCGTGGCGACGATCGCGGCCTTTGTGATCAGCCAGCACCTGAAGGTGACCACCCCGTTCATCTCCGGCGTGCGTGGCCCGGACCCGGTCGCGATCAACCCGCTCAACGGGCCAACCTCCTGTCCCGACAGCGTCGCCGGTCATCCGGTGAGTCAGCGCTTCACCACTGTCTCCTTCTACATCCTTCACAGGGTCGACAACGTCAACGTGTACGTCGTCGACCAGTTGAATACCCCTGTGCGCACGATCGCCAGCAATGTGTTCATGCGCAAACCGAAAGCCCCCACCGCCCGGGGCTTCGGCGCGGTCACGAAGTACTTCATTTGGAACGGGCGCAACAACTCGGGCCAGCCGGTCGCTCCCGGCTCCTACTATTTCCACGTCCACCTGATCCATCAGCAGCGCACGATCGAGCTTCAGCCGCCGGTGACCGTGGAGCACAGGACCGGATGTGTCTCGAAGGGGTGACGCGAGCGGGGCGCTCTGAACGGGGATCGTGACCGCATACCTGAAACGCCTGGTCAGCTCGCTGGCCGCATATCAGGTCGCGGACGTCGTCTCGAAGCTGCTCGCGGTCGTCCTGCTGCCGGTCTACACGCGCTTTATCCCGCCGTCCGGCTACGGCGTCGTAGAGCTCCTCGGTAACGGCGTCATCTTCATCAGCATCCTCGTGCGCCTGGGGATGATCGAGGCCTTCCTGCGCTACTACTACAGCGACGCCGATCAGGAGCGCCGGGATGCTCTGGCACGGCGTGCGATCGCTTTCTTGATGGCGACGACGACGATCGCCGCCGCCGCCCTGGCGGCTGCCTCGGTCCCGTTGTCGAAGCTGGTGCTTAGCCATCGCGACCCGCTCACCTTTCTGGTCGCGGTGCTGGGACTGTGGGCCTTCACGAACCTGGAGCTGGCCTACGCGCTGTTGCGCGTCGACGAGCGGCTGAAGGCGTATGTGACCGCCTCACTGCTCAACGTCGGGCTCACGATCACCGCCTCGGTGGTTTTGGTGGTTGGGCTTGGCGACGGGGCGCGAGGTCTGCTGCTCGCCAACTACGGCGCTTCCACCGTGATCCTGCTCGGATTGTGGTGGACCATGCGCGCGCGCCTGCGACCCCGGCGCTGGCGCGTCGAGCCACTGGGCCTCCTGATGCGCTTCGGGCTGCCCACCGTCCCCGCGGAGGCATCGGTGTACGCGCTCAGCATCGTCGACCGCTTCTACATCTACCACGACCGCAGCCAGAGGCTCGCCGGCCTCTACTCGATCGCGGTCAAGCTCGCGGGCGCGGTCGCCTTCATCGTGCGCGCCTTCCAGTACGCGTGGCCGCCGCTCGCCTACTCGGTGGACGACGATGCGCAGGCCGCTCGCCTGTACGGCCTCGTAACCACCTACTACGCGCTTGTTGCGGGCTTCGTGGTGGCTGCGCTGGCGCTGCTTGGCAGATGGGTGCTGATCGTGCTGGCTGCCCCCAGCTACTTCGGCGCGTACCGGGCGCTCCCATGGGTCGCCCTGGGCTGGGCTATGTACGGTCTGTGGGTGGTATTCCTCGTGATCGCGGGGCGCGCGAAGGTGACGACGAGAAACTTCCCCGCGTCGATCGCGGGGCTGGCGGCGAACGTCGTGTTGATCATCCTGCTCGTGCCGGCATTCGGCATCGCCGGGGCGGGCGTCGCTCTGTGTGGGGCGTACGTGGTCATGCTTACGATCATGCACCTGCTTACGCGCCACGCCTTCACCGTGGCGTTCGAGTGGCGACGGCTGAGCCAACTCTGTCTCGTGATGGGCGGGGTGGCGGTTGCAGGCGACCTGCTGCTGCCCACCCATGGGCTGGTCGGCTTTGTGACCCGCCTGGCTGCCCTCGTCGCGATCCCGCTGCTGCTCGCGCTGACTGGCTTCGTCCATGCCCGCGAGCGCAGCGAGTTGCGCGCGCTGGCGGCGTGGTTGCGGCGCCTGGCGGCGACCCCTGCCGAGGGCGGCTGAGATGGAATCTTCGGCAGTTGCGCCGATGGCCGTCGAGTCCGGCCGCGACCAGGTCCGGCCTTCGGTCAGCGTCGTTATGCCATTTGCGGGCGAACCCGCCGAGGCGACCGAGGCCGTGGCCACGCTGCTGAGCCTCGCGCGCCGGCCCGGCGACGAGCTCATCCTCGCCGACAACTCGGGCACCGCGCGTGCACGCGACGGGGTCACGGTGGTGGTGGCAACGGACGAGCGCTCGCCTGCCCACGCGCGCAATGCCGGGGCCGCGGTCGCCGGCTCCGAATGGATCTTGTTTCTCGACGCCGACTGCCGGCCTCGGCCCGAGTTGCTCGATGAGTACTTCTTCGAACCAGTGCCCGAGTCCGCGGGCGCCCTGGCGGGCGAGGTGCTGGGAGTGGCGGCGGCGAGTGGGCGGTCCCCGCTGGCCGCGCGCTACGGCGCGGCCAAGGGCTTCCTCTCGCAGCGACAGCATCTGGCGCACCCCTACCGCCCGCGAGCGGTCGCGGCGAACCTGCTCGTGCGCCGACGGGCGTTCGTACAGGTGGGCGGCTTCTACGAGGGCCTCCGAGCGGCCGAGGACACCGACTTCGCCTGGCGCCTTCAGCAGGCGGGGTGGAGGCTCGAGCTGCGCCCCGAGGCTTGGGTGGAGCACCACTATCGCGCCACGCTCCGCGACCTCCGGCGGCAGTGGCGGGGCTACGCCGCGGGGCGGGCATGGTTGGCCCGGCGGTACGAGGACTTCGTTCCTGAACCGGCGCTGGTGCGCGCGCCTGGTCGGCTCAGGCACCTCGCTGCGCGGCGCACCGAGCCGGCCGCCAGGCCCAATTTGGCCGTCAGCCCCGAGCCGGCCGTCAGCCCCGATTCACAGGCAGCTGTGGACGGTCGAACCCGGCTCGAGCGCAGCCAGTACCTGGCGGTGGACGCCCTGCTGGCGATCGAGGAGCTGGCCGGCTTTGCGCTTTCCAATCGGCCTGCCACTGCCGAGCGCGGCCGCGCCCGGACAGCTGACACCAACGTGGTCTTCGTCGCCGATCGCTTCCCGGCACCCGACGATCCGCTGATCGAGCTGCCGCGCGCCCTGCGGGGCGCGCGCATCGAAGCGGCCCGCCGTCCCCAGTCGATGCCCGCGGGCGCTCGCCAGCTGCGCATCGACTACCGCGAAGACGACGGGCTGGCGGAACGGCTTTCGGCAGCGGCGTTGCTGGTGCTCTTCCACCCTCTGCGTTGTCTACGGGACGCGGGCAGGCGTCGCAAGGGCGAGCCATCGCTGCTCGCCCTGTCCCCGCCGGTCAGGCGCCTGCAGCAAGCACCCCGTGCCCGCGTCCAGCCCCTGGGCGGAGGCGACGCGGCGGCCGTCGCAGCCCGCCTAAAGGTGCTCGCCGGCCGCCGTCAGCGCTGATGCGCATAGAGGTAGTCGACCCCTCGGCGTACACCCCGCCCTACGACCACGCCCTCTGTGCCGCGCTCGCTGCTCTCGGCCTCGACGTCGAGCTGATCACCAGCCGCTTCCTGCACGGGGAGCCGCCGGCGCTCCAGGGCTACCGCGTTCGCGAGCTGTTCTACCGGCGCGCCTTCGGCGCCCCAGGGTCCGGATTGCGCACGCTCACCAAGCTTGCGCTGCACCCAGCCGGCATGGTGCGCCTGCGGCGAATTGCGCGCGACGCTGACATCGTGCACTTTCAATGGCTGCCGGTGCAGTGGCTCGATGCGCATCTGCTGCCGCGGGCGCCCCTTGTGCTGACCGCCCACGACCTGCTGCCTCGGGAAGCCCGACCCGGCCAGGTGCAAGCGCAGCGGCGGCTGTACGCGCGGGTTGACGCGGTCATCGTGCACTCCGAGTTCGGGCGCAGATCCCTGGTGGCGTGGGGCGTCGATCCGGCCAAGGTGCATGTGATCCACCACGGCGCGTTCGAGCATCTGGCCGCTCCCGCAGCCGAGGCGCCGGTGCTGCCGGCCGAGCTGGGGCGCGCGCCGGCAGCCCAACCCACTGCGAAGGCTGGGACAGCGCCCCTACCTCCCGCGGATGCGCCGGCACCATCCGGGAGGCCTGTGGTCCTCTTCTTCGGGCTGGTGAGGCCGTACAAGGGCGTCGAGGTGCTCCTGAAGGCATGGCAGATCCTCGAGCGGGAGTCACAGGCGTCGGCGGCCGGCGAGGCCGAGCTGTGGGTCGTGGGCCGGCCGTTGATGCCCCTCGAGCCACTGAGACGCCTGGCGGGCCCGAGCGTCCGGTTCGTGCCGCGGTTCGTCTCCCAGGCCGAGCTCCGAGGCGTCTTCGAACGCGCCGACGTGGTGGTCCTGCCGTACTCACGGACGGAGCGGTTCGATCAGTCGGGCGTGCTCGCCACGGCGCTCGCCTTCGGCAAGCCGATCGTGTTGACGGAGGTGGGGAGCTTCTCCGAGCTCGCGGCTGAGGGAGGCGCCGAGCTGGTGGCGCCCGATGACCCGGCCGCTCTCGGCCGCGCGCTCGCCAACCTGCTGGCCGACAGCGAGGCACGAGAGCGCCTGGCGGATGGCGCTCGTGCGGCCGCACGGCGCACCTACTCATGGCGCGAAGCCGCCGCGGAGACGGCCGCGCTCTACAGCAAGCTCACGGGCATCCCCCTGGAGGCGGCAGGCGGTCAACCGGGCGCGACAGCCAATCCGCCACAATCCTCCCCCCATGAGCGCTCGTAAGCTCGCTTTCTGGCTGCCCGCAGGACTGCTCGTTTACAGCCATCTCGGCTACCCCGCGTTGCTTGCCCTGCTCGCGCGGCGCCGCGAGCCACGGGCAGCCGGCTCGTCTGAGGCGCACGAGCTCCCCACCGTATCGGTGATCGTGCCGGCCTATGCCGAGGAGGGCGTGATCGGCGACCGTGTGCGCAACCTGCGGGAGCTCTCCTATCCCCGGGAGAAGCTGGAGATCGTCGTCGCCTGCGACGGCTCACCCGACCGCACCGCCGCACTCGCTCGGGAGGCCGGGGCCGATCTCGTGCTCGAATTGCCGCGCGGGGGAAAGATTCGCGCCCAGGACCTCGCCGTCACACGCGCGCGCGGCGAGATCGTGGCCTTCTCGGACGCCAACGTCCGCTGGGAGCCTGAAGCGCTCAAGGCGCTAGTCGTCCCGTTCGCCGATCCGCGCGTGGGATACGTCTGCGGCGAGGTGCGCCTGCTCAACGAGCGCGGCACAAATCAAGAGGGCCTCTACTGGCGCTATGAGATGCTCGTGCGCGCGCTGGAATCGCGCCTGCGCTCGGTCACGGGCGGCAACGGGGCGATCTACGCCACCCGGCGCAAGTCATATCTGCTGGTCGAGCCGATCATGGGCCACGACCTCTCCTTCCCTTTCAACATGGTCAAGCGCGGGTGGCTGGCCGTGTATGCGCCGGATGCGCGAGCGAGCGAGAAGATGGTGCCCTCGATCGAGGGCGAGTTCCAGCGCAAGCGGCGCATGATGAGCCATACCTGGCCGATCGTCTTGCGTGGCGGGCTGCTCTCACCGCGTGGCTACGACCCAGGCTACGCGGCGATGATCCTCTCGCACCGCGTGCTGCGCTACGCATCCCCTTTCCTGCATATGCTCGCCCTGGGATCGAGCGTCGCGCTGCTCGTGGACGAGGGCGGGCCGCTCTACGCCGCAGCGGTGAGCCTCCAAGCGGCGGTGCTGCTGGCGGCGCTCGCCGCACGCTCGCTGCCGCTACGTCCCCTGCTCGTGGCGCGGTATTACGTGCTCACGACCGCCTCCCTGCTTGCGGGCCTGTGGGACTGGCTCTACCACGGCACCGCCGCTGGCTGGGAGCCGGCGGAGGGAACGCGATAGAGGTCCACTGGCTGTGCTCAAACGAGCCCTCGACCTGCTGATCGCGGCCCCCGGTGCGCTGATCACCGCGCCCGTGATCGCGCTCCTAGCGTTGCTCATCCGCCTCGAGAGCCCTGGGTATCCGATCTACACCCAGACCCGGGTGGGAAAGGACGGCCGCGAGTTTCAGATTTACAAGCTGCGCACGATGGTGAGCGGGGCGGAATTTGTCGGCGCCGGCCTGGCGATCCAGGAGGGAGACGACCGCATCACGCGCGTCGGGAATCTGCTGCGCCGCTACTCGCTCGACGAACTGCCGAACCTGTGGAACGTGCTGCGGGGCGAGATGTCGATCGTGGGTCCACGGCCCACGATCCCCGTGCAGGTCAGCCAGTACACAGAGCGGCAGTTCGGGAGGCTGCGCGTGAAGCCGGGAATCACCGGCTGGGCTCAGGTGAATGGGCGGGCGGCGCTTCCGTGGACGGAGCGGATCGAGCTCGACCTGTGGTATGTCGAGCACCAGTCCCTGAGGCTCGACCTAAGCATCCTGGGGCGCACTGTGCAGCTGCTGCGCTCCGGCCACGGGCTCTACAAGGGCGAAACAGGGGGCTGGCACGGCCAGCTCGAGGCCCCATCGCCCGCGGGGTCCGAGGCCGCGCCGCTGCCCCCGCCAGAAACCCCTTTCGACGGCGTGCGGCGGATGTGAGCGACATAGCGATCCTGCTCACCGGCGTGGGCAAGCGCTACGACATCGTGGCGTCATTTGCACAGCACGCGACGGTGATCGCAGCCGACCCGAACCCGCTCGCGCCCGCCCAATATGCGGCCCATCATCGCTGCGCCGTGCCGCGCATCGACGATCCGAGGTACGTGCCCGCGCTGCGCGAGCTGTGCGAGCGCTTCGGCGTGGGGGCCGTGATCCCCCTCACCGACCTGGACATCGAGGTGCTCGCCCACGCACGCGCGGCGGGCGAGTTGCCTGCACTAGTGCCCGACCCCGAGGTGGCGAGCGCCACGTATGACAAGTACGAGGCCCACCTGCTGCTCGGCAGAGCGGGCCTCCCCTCGCCGCCGACCGTGCTCCCCGGCGAGGAGGCCGATGCCTACCCGGTGATGGTGAAGCCTCGCCGCGGTTCGGGCGCACGCTCCATCCACCGCGCCGACGACCGGCGGGCAGCGGAGTTCTTCGTCGACTATGTGCGCGAGGAAACGATGGTGCAGCGGTTCATGGACGGCCCCGAGTTCTCGATCGACGCACTGTGCGACCCGCGGGGCCGCTGTCTCAACGCAATCCCGCGCACGATGATCGAGTCGCGTGGGGGCGAGTCGATCAAGGGGACGGTGCTCGCCGACCCCGAGCTGGTGGAGCTGGGGCGGCGTGTCGTCGAGGCGCTGTCGTTCCGCGGCCCCAGCACCGTGCAGGTTTTCCGCGATCGCGAGCTGGGGCTGCGCATCACGGATGTAAACCCCCGCTTCGGCGGCGCTTTTCCCGCGCCCATGTACGCGGCCCTTCCCGGGCGCACCTACCCGGAGCTGATCGCACGCATGGCTAGCGGCGAGGAGGTCGAGCCGCACGTGGGCGAGTTTCGCGCGGGCATGACCTTCACGCGCTATTTCTGGCAGCTCGAGCTCGACGAGCGCCTCGAGCCCACCGGCCGCGACATCGTCGTCCCGCCCGGCCCGCCCCGCCCGCGCTAGGACGCCGCGGCGGCCCGACAGCGCCCGGCGGCGGCACCCACCAGCGCCCGGCGGCCGCCCGACGGCGCCCGGCGGCGGCACCCACCAGCGCCCGGCGGCCGCCCACCAGCTCGGTAGATAACTTCAGATTTTTGGGGGTGATCTCCCGGACTAGGCCGGGGGCAAACGCCGAACGCTCCGACCCGTCGCCTGAGTCCCCAGTGGCCCCGCCCCTCACGGGCGCCCGCGCTCGCGCCTCGTCGCGGCGCGCGTCCCGGCTCCGCTCCAGCAGTCCTCCACGAATTCCGCGATCTCGGCCGTGAGCCGGGCCGGCCGGGTGCGAAGCTCGATGATCGAGTTGGCCGCGATCAAGCGCGAGTTGGGTAGTTCGCCGGCGAGCATGTCAGCGTCCGAGAACAGGTGGACCGGATCACGGGGATGACCGATCACGAGCGCCGGCGCGTCGAACGTGCGCCTCTGGGTGCGGTGGGGGGCGGTAGGCCCGAAGATGATTCCCTGGAGCACGGCGCCGCTCGGGCCGGGATCCTGAGCGATCGCGTCGAGCGTCAGCTCAAGCAGCAGCGGGAGCCGCCGTTGTTGTGCCCGCTGCGCCAGGCGGGCAAGCGCTGCCGCGACCGGCTCGCCGAACGTGAGGGCGAACAGCAATGGGGTGAATGCAGCCGCGCAGGCCGGAATCGCGTTGTCGAGCACGGGCATCTCGAGGATCATGCCCCGCAATCGTTCGGGCGCCGTCGCCGCCACTTCGAGCGTGACGTTCGCCCCCAGAGATGTGCCGCCCACGATTGCCTGGTCGAGCTCGAGATGGTCGAGCAATGCCACCGTCTGGTCAGCGAAGGCCGGCATGGAGTAGCGCCACATGTCGCGCGGGCGATCTGAGGCGCCGTGCCCGAGCAGGTCGAGCGTGATCACCCGGTTTCCGCGCCGCTGGAGCTGGCGCGCCAGCGGCGCCTGCATCTTCTGCGATAGCAGTAGGCCCGGAAGCAGGATGGTGGTGCGCTCGCCCTCTCCACGGACGGTATAGGCCAGGCGCTGGCCCTCGTAGCGGAAGTAAGGCACGAGATCAACGATATCCCGAGGTCCGGTACCGTCTTCCGGCACTGAAACCAAGAGGAGGACGCATCACCATGGCAAAGACTCCACGGTCGCTCGTCGGCACGGTGGTCGCCATCACCGGCGGCGCGCGGGGAATCGGCAGGGCGACGGCCGCGGCCTTGATCGCCAGGGGCGCGAAGGTCGCGATTGGTGACATCGACGCGGCCCTGGCTGCGCGCACCGCCGAGGAACTTGGCCGCGGCACGGTGGGTCTGCCGCTCGACGTGACGGATCGCGCCAGCTTCGAGACCTTCCTCCGGCGCACAGAAAGCGAGCTCGGGCCGCTTGAGGTGCTCGTCAACAACGCCGGCATCATGCCCATCGGTCCATTCACCGAGGAGAGCGACGAGACCGCGGAGGCGATCATCGACATCAACGTGCACGGCGTGATGCTCGGCTCCAAGCTGGCGCTGCAGCGGTTCCTGCCACGCGGTCGCGGGCACGTGGTGAACATCGCCTCCGCCGCCGGTAAGGCCGGTTTTCCGGGCGGAGCGACCTATTGCGCGAGCAAGCACGCGGTGGTGGGCCTGAGCGAGGCGATCCGGGCCGAGGTGCGCGATCGCGGGATCGCCGTATCGGTGGTGATGCCGGTGGTGGTCCACACCGAGCTCGGGTCCGGTTTGCCCGAGACCCGCGGGCTGAAGGCGGTAGAGCCTGAGGATGTGGCCCAGGCGATCGTGGACGCGCTCCAGATGGGCCGCTACGAAGTCTTCGTCCCCCGCTCGCTGGCGTCGATTCTGCGCCCCAAGGGCGTCCTGCCGACGCGCGTCACGGACATGATCGCGCGTCTCATGAAGTCGGACCAGGTCCTTATGCAGCCGAACCGAGAACGGCGGGCGGCGTACGAGGCGCGCGTCGCGGTGGACGTGCAGCGAGTGGAGGGCGCGCCCGACCCGCCGGGCGCGAAGCAGGACGACGCGATGCCCGAAAGGGTCGCTTCCTAACCCCAGCCATACGGTCTCCTAACGGGCGTCCACATGGCCTCATAGAATTGGCCGTGCGCACTCGTGTTTTCAGTCCCGCATCGGCTATCCTCGTCGGCTCCGGAGGTCAGCGATCGCCCCTGTTTGCTGGCCGACCCTCTGGGTTGCGGCCGAGGCGCTGAGCCGAAGCTTTCCTGACCACTGACCACACTTCTACGGATATTTCGGAGCGACGCATGCGAATCTTGGTTCTGGGTGGAGACGGGTATCTGGGGTGGCCCACGGCGATTCATCTTTCTGCTGCCGGCCACGAGGTGGCGGTGGCGGATAACTTCGCGCGCCGCTCCTACGACGAGGAGATGGGGGTCGAGAGCCTGGTGCCGATCGCCTCGCTGGATGAGCGCATCGCCGCCTGGAAGGAAGTGCGTGGCGAGAAGCTCAAGAGCTACGTCGGCGATCTGTGCGACCCGGCGTTCGTGCATCAGATGGTCGGGGACTTCCGTCCCGAGAGCATCGTGCACTACGCCGAGCAGCGCGCTGCGCCGTACTCGATGATCGACCAGGCGCACGCGGTCTACACCCAGACCAACAACGTGGTCGGCAACCTGAACGTGATGTACGCGATCGCCGACACCGACCGCGACATTCATCTGGTCAAGCTCGGCACGATGGGTGAGTACGGCACGCCGAACATCGACATCGAGGAGGGGTGGCTCGAGGTTGAGCACAACGGTCGCCGCGACCGCATGATCTATCCCAAGCGCCCGGGGTCCTTCTACCACTGCTCGAAGGTCCACGACAGCCACAACATCGAGTTCGGCTGCCGTATCTGGGGCCTGCGGGCGACCGATCTGAACCAGGGCGTCGTCTACGGCGCCGATACCGAGCACACCAAGCTCGACCCGCGGCTCCAGACGCGCTTCGACTACGACGGCGTGTTCGGCACGGTGCTCAACCGTATGGTTATCCAGGCGGTCCTGGGCCACCCGCTTACGGTCTATGGCAACGGCAGCCAGACGCGCGGGCTGATCAACATCGTCGACACCGTGGAGTGCATCCGGCTGGCATGCGAGAACCCTGCCGAGCGCGGTGAGTTCCGCGTGTTCAATCAGATGACCGAGTCGCTCTCGATCAAGCAGATCGCCCAGACGGTGGCCGACAACTATCCCGGCGAGGCGACGATCGAGCACCTCCAGAACCCGCGCGTTGAGCTCGAAGGCCACTACTACAACGTCAAGCACACCGCGCTCGAAGGGCTCGGGCTCAAGCCAACGCTGCTCTCCACCACGCTCATCGATCACCTCTTCGACGTGGTTGAGCGGCACAAGGACCGGGTCGACATGCAGGCGATCATGCCGACCGTCAACTGGCAGGCGACGTCCAGCGAACTCCCGCGTACCGGCGCGCACCTGACGTCGATTAAGTGAGCTCCACGGGGAGCGAGGCACGTTCCACCCCGGTGGGGCTCCAGGGCCGCCGCGTGCTCGTAACCGGCGGCTCCGGTTTCATCGGACGCCAGGTCGTGGCGGAGCTGCGGCGCGAGGGCGCGGAGGTTCGGGTCGTCGACCTGAACCCCCATCCCGATCCGTCGGTTGATGTGGTCCGCGGTGACATCGCCGAGAAGGAAGTGCTCGAGAGGGCCTTCGCCGACGGCGCTGATGCGGTGGTGCACCTCGCCGCCGTCACCTCGGTGCTGCGCTCGCTCGAGCATCCGCGGCTCACCTACAGCACCAACGTCGCCGGTACTCACGAGGTCTTGGAGGCCGCCCGTGCGGCGGAGGTCCGCGCGCTCGCCTTCACCTCCACCAATGCCGTCACCGGACCGATGGACGCGCCCGCCATCGTGGAGACGGCGTTGCTCAGGCCGCTGACGCCATACGGCGCGACCAAGGCCGCGGGTGAAATGCTCATGTCCGCCTACACGAGCTCCTACGGCGTGCGCTGTGTTCCGCTGCGCCTGACCAATGTTTACGGCCCCGGGATGCAGGCCAAAGACAGCATCGTGGCAAGGTTGATGCGCGCGATCCGGCTCGGGCGGACCTTCGAGATCTACGGCGATGGACGCCAGGTCCGCGACTACGTGCACGTGAGCGACGTGGCCGCGGCGATCAAGTTGGCGCTGAGGGACGAGCGCTGGCAGGGACCGATGGTGATCGGCGCTGGCCATTCGCTGTCGGTACTGGAGGTGGTCGACGAGGTAAGGAGGGTCTCTGGAGCCGACTTCGATGTTCGCCATGGCCCCGCCAAGCCGGGAGAGATGCCCGCGGTGATCGTCGATCCGAGCCGCGCGCGGGCCGCTGGGTGGTCGCCACATTTCGATTTCGCCGAGGGGCTGCGCGGCGTCTGGGAAGAGTGGTCCAAAGCCGACGTCGAGTCCATGACCGGACCTCTTTCGGTTCCGGGGATGGAGTCCGGAGACGCATGAGCCTGGCGCGAGGCAACTTCGAGCTCGAGACGGAGCTCCGGCAGCTTGAGGCCTCCGAGCGCGGCGCGGTCGCGGACTTCCTGGGCGAGTACCCGCCCCTGGCGGGTGCGCCCCTGGCGGTCGTCATCCCGGCCTATAACGAGGAGCCAACCGTGGCGGCGGTGATCGAGTCGATCCCGCGGGAGGCCGCGGCGCTGCCGATCGAGGTGATCGTAGTCGTCGACGGCGCCCGTGATCGGACCGCCGAGGTCGCGCGCAAGGCGGGCGCGCTGGTCTGCGACGTGCCGGCCAACCGGGGTCAGGGAGCGGCGCTCCGTCTCGGGTACTGGCTGGCGCGAGCCCGGGGCGCCAGTGTGATCGCCACGATCGACGCCGACGGTCAGTACGACGCCGATGAGCTGGGGCGTGTCGTGGAGCCGATCGTCGCCGGTCGAGCCGACTTCGTGTCCGGCTCACGACGGCTGGGGAGCGAGCTGACCACGGACAAAATCCGCCACCTCGGCGTGATCGTGTTCGGAGCCCTGTTCAGCATGATGGTGCGCTCGCGCGTCACGGATCCCGCCTGCGGGCTCCGGGCGATGCGCGCCGAGGTGACCGCGGCGGTCACGCTCGAGCAGCCGCAGTACCAGGCTTCCGAGTTGATGATCTCGGCTGCCCTACACGGCTACAGGCTCGCCGAAGTGCCCACGACCATGATCGATCGCGCCGACCACGCGACGCGGACCAAAAAGGACGGAAATCTGCTCTACGGAGTCCGGTTCGCGCGCGCGGCGTTGAAAACCTGGATGCGCGACCGCAGGGCGCTGCGCACCCGGCTGCGCCCGGAGAAGATCCACAACTCGTAGATCACGAAGCGGACGCCGAACAGGATCGCGAACACAGCCAGGTAGGACGCGGTCACCAGGGCGGCACGAATGCCGTAGTGGGCGGGGAGGCTCGTAACCTGGTGGCTCGTCCAGGCGGTCGCCTCAGAGGAGGCCAGCAGCGTGAGCGCGGAAACGACCACGTAACCGAGCACTTCGCGGCCCCAGTCGATGCGGCCCTTTACCTGCCACGCCCAGCGCCGGCTGAGGGTCCAATTGGGAATCGCCCCCGCAATGAACGCGACCACCGAGCAGGCCGTGGTGCTGAGGCCGAAGACGTACAGCACAGCGAAAACCACCGCGCTGGTGCCGGCGGCGATGATCGAGCCGATCGTGTAACGCGTGATACGCACTCCCAGGGCGGAGCGACGCATCCGCTGGAATCTTTCAACGAACACGGGAAATAGCAATCCTAGCGGTTAAGTGGCATCTGCTGTTAAGGCCTAATTCTGATCAGTTTGTCGGGATCTTTGGAGCCGCCCGGGACGCTAGCTTGTCTGCCCGCATGCGCGTTTGTACAGTCGCCGACGACCTCCGGCTGGACGACGACCTGCTCATCGCCGGAGACAACGCGCCGGTCCTTGCGAGGCTGCCCGAGGAGGCCTTCGACCTCGTCTACATGGATCCTCCCTTCAACACAGGTCGCTCACGTACCCGAGACACGGTGGCGGTGCAGCGCGATGCGGACGCAGAGCGGGTGGGCTTCGGTGGGCGCACCTATAGCTCACGGCTCCTGCGAAGTCTCACGTACGAGGACACCTTCGCCGATTACCTCGCCTTCCTCCAGCCCCGCATCGAGCGCTCTCGCGCGCTGCTGGCGCCCCACGGAACGCTCTACTTTCACATCGATTATCGCGAGGCGCACTACTGCAAGCTGCTGCTGGATGAGGTGTTCGGACGCGAGGCCTTTCTGAACGAGATCATCTGGAGCTATGACTATGGGGGCAAGCCTCGCCGCCGCTGGCCGGCCAAGCACGACACGATCCTCGTCTACGTGCGCACCCCTGGGGGCCACCACTTCGACGCCGAAGCCGTAGACCGCGAGCCATACATGGCGCCCGGGCTTGTGGGACCGGAAAAGGCGCGGCGGGGTAAGCGCCCCACTGATGTCTGGTTCCACACGATCGTCCCCACCACTGGGCGCGAAAAGACCGGCTACCCCACCCAGAAGCCCGAAGCGGTGGTGCGTCGTTGCGTGGCGGCTTCCTCGCGGCCTGGGGGCTGGTGTCTGGACCCGTTCGCTGGGTCGGGCACGCTCGGCGCCGTGTGCCGGGCACTCGAGCGGCGCTTCGTGCTGATCGACTCGAGCCCGGCCGCGATTGCGGTGATGGGTGAGCGCCTTGGGGCAAGTGGCGCTCAGGCCGTGGTTCGCCGCGGTGAAGGAAAGCCGGCGCCTCCCGGCGAAGCAAAAGGAGAGCTTCGACCGGGCGACGGCGTGCGAGAGCGAGTGGCCAAGATCAAGTGACGGTAACGACGGTCACCCCGCGGCCCACCAGGACGGGCTCGCGCAATGGCTCGCGCCCGCCTGGCGGCCCTCCGCGCCCCCGGCGTCGGAGGCCTTCGCGCCGGCGTCGACAGCTGCGCCTCATCCCCCTGTTGTTCCTGATCGGGACGGCCCTGGCGGTGACCGTCGCCTCGGCCGGCAGCGGCGCCGTGCGGCCGAGCCCGCCCGTGAGCGTGTATCCAATCCCCGGCGACCTCGTCGCAGCGCCCGGCAGCCAGATCGCTTTTCGGGGGGTCTCGCCGAAGCGCCTCACCGACATCGTCGTGCGTGGCACGAAGAGCGGATTGCACCGTGGGCGCGTGGAGGCCGACTCCGACGGCCGGGGCGGCAGCTTTATTGCGAATCAGCCTTTTGCGCCGGGTGAGCGCGTCACCGTCCAGACGCATCTGAAGATCGCCGGCGCCAAGCACGGCACCTTCCGGTTCACGGTGTCCGATCCGGCGAGCGCGCTGCCGCCGGGGGGCCTGGCGCAGGCTGCGCGCGTCCCCGGCGACCTGCTGCATTTCAACTCGCAGCCGGCTATCTCGCCACCTGTGATCGAGCTCGTGCGGCAGGAGGCCTCCTCGCCGGGAGGGGACATATTCATCACGCCGCAGCAGGACCCAGGCCAGAACGGGACCATGATCGTCAGCCCGAGCGGGCAGCTCGTGTGGTTCCACTCCGTGCCAGCCAACGAACTGGCGACAGATTTCCGGGTGCAGCGCTACGACCGCGCGCCCGTGCTCACCTGGTGGCAGGGCCAGGTGCGGGGCGGCGTGGGCTTTGGTGAGGACGTGGTGATGAACCGCTCCTACCGGCAGATCGCGACGATTCGGGCCGCGAACGGGCTCAAGCCCGATCTACACGACTTCCAGCTGATGCCCGGCGGGACCGCCCTGATCACGGCATACCAACCGGTCTGGTGGGACGCCTCCTCGGTCGGTGGATCGCGACGACAGGTGGTGCTCGATTCGGTGGTGCAGGAGGTGGAGCTCGGCACCGGACTTGTTCGCTTCCAGTGGGACAGTCTCGACCATGTGCCGCTGAGCGACTCTTACGCACCCCTGCCGAAGTCGCCCAGCGAGGCGTACGACTACTTTCACGTCAACTCGGTCTCGCCCGCGCCGGGGGGCCGTCTACTGATCTCGGCACGGACCACGTGGGCTCTGTACGAGCTCGACCCGCACACCAGCAGGGTGGCGTGGGAGTTGGGGGGCAAGCACTCCAGCTTCCGCATGGGCCCCGGAACCTCCTTCGCCCTCCAACACGCCGCGAGCTTTCTGCCCGGCCGCTCCGACATGGTGTCGGTCTACGACGACGGCGCCGGGCCCCCCAAGGTGCACACGCAGTCGCGCGCGCTCACCATCCGTCTGAACTACCGCCGCATGGCGGCTTCGCTCGTGCATGCGTACGAACACACGCCCAGCGTGGTCTCCTTCTTTGAGGGCAACGTGCAGAACCTGCGCGGCGGCAAGCAGTTCGTGAGCTGGGGCGACTCGCCCTACTTCAGCGAATTCGATGCCCATGGCCGGCTGCTCTACGACGCACGCTTCGTGGACGCAAACACGTCCTATCGTGCATACGTCTTTCCGTGGCAGGGCCAGCCGCTGACCCGCCCGTCGATCGCCACCGCGACCGAGGGACACACCGAGACGGTGTTCGCGAGCTGGAATGGCGCTACCGATGTGGCCAGCTGGCGCGTGCTGGCGGGAGCCAGCACCAAGTCGCTTCAGCCGGTGGCGCTGGCTCCCGCACAGGGCTTCGAGACAGCCGTGCGCATCATTCCCTCCACCTACGTTGCCGTGCAGGCGCTCGACGCAAGCGGCCACGTGCTGTCGAGCACTACTCCGCTTCGCTCTCAGTAGGTTCGCGCACCAGCGGCACGAAACGGACGCCCTCGAGCGTGGTTTGCGTGACGCCCGAGCGCGTCCGGCGGACAAGCGTGAGGTGTTGGCTGGCACCACCCACGGGGGCCACCAGGCGCCCTCCCGGGGCGAGTTGGGCGATCAGCGCCGGTGGCGGCTCAGGCCCGCTGGCGGCCACGTTGATGGCGTCAAATGGCGCCTGCTCCGGCAACCCCTCCCCTCCGTCTCCGACAAAAAAGTGGACATTCTCGAGTCCTAGCTCGTCAACGGTGCGCCGCGCAGCGTGCGCCAGCTCGTGGTGGCGCTCCACCGTGTAGACCTCACCGCACAACAGCGCGAGCAGCGCGGCGTGGTAGCCGGAGCCGGTGCCGATGTCGAGCACGCGATCGCGGGGAAGCAGCTCCAGCAGCTCGAGCATGCGCGCCACCACGAGCGGTTGGGAGATCGTCTGCTCGCACCCGATCGGGAGCGCCACATTCGCGTATGCGCGGTCCCTTAGTGCGGGCTCCACGAACCGCTCCCGGGGGATCGATGCGATCGCGGCCAGCACCCGTAGGTCGGAGACGGTTGGCGCGAGCCCCAGCGCCAGCCTGGTGGCCTCGCTCAGCGAGTCCTGCGACCCGGGCCCGGGCTCACGCGACGCCATGCTCGAGCAGCTCCTTGATCCGCGAGAGCAGGCGCGCGGCCAGGACGCCGTAGAGGATGCGGTGGTCGCAGGCGAGCACGATTGTCATTACGTGGCCCGGGACCGCCGCGCCTGCCCGAACGACTGCAACCTCGCGCACCTCGCCTGCCGCGAGCGCCGCCGCGTGGCCGCTTCGGACCAGTGGCAGCTCCCAGGCGACGCCGCCCTGTTCGTGCTGCGCGACCGTGAAGGTGGCGCCCGAGCGCTCGGGCTGAGTCAGCGATTCGGCCCGGGTCCGCAGATCGGCGATCGTCTCCGTCAGCTCCTGCAGCGACTTGGCGCCGGCATCGAAGATCGTCCCGGTCGACAGCCCTTCCTCGGCGGGAAGTACCAGAGCCACGTTGACGCGTGAGTAGAGCTCGAACTGGCCGTCGCGGTAGCCGGCGTTCGCTCGCGGGTGCTCGCACAGTGCGAGTGCGCATGCGCGCACGAGCACCGCCGTCAGCGAAGCGGACTCGTTTGTACAGAGCTCGAGTGTGCGCTCCATGTCGACCTCGGACCCCAGCTCCAGCTGCGGAATCGTGGCCCGCGCCTCGGCCGCCCGGCGAGCCACCGTCCGCTGCGCCCGGGTCGGTACGACGATCTCAGTCTGTCCTCGCGGCCCGATGCTCAACGCTCCTCCAGCTCGGCGGTGTCCTCACGCGACCACGCAGCGATGAAGTCCTGCGCCTCGAGAGCCGCCAGGTCCGCGCGCAGCCGACGCTCGAGCCTTGCCGCCTCCCTCGCCGGGAGCTCCCAGTAGAAGACAACCTCGCCGGTATCGACCGAGATCACTTCGACTCGATCGAGTCGATGGCGATCGGCTAGAAAGGCCGGCGTGTGACCATCACGAGAGACCAGCAGCTCGAAGGCGCGGTTGGCTCTCATCTCCAGACGTCCCTCATGCACGACCCAACATTTCCGTGGCTGCCCGCTGGAGACCCGTGTCTCCTTCGAACACCAGCTCGCCGACGATCACCGCCGGCAGACGCCGGACGCCGGCGGCCATGGCAGCGGCCGTGGCCTGCTCGAGCGAGCGCGCTATCGAACGCAGACTCAGCGCCTTGACCACCGCGGAGGGGTGCATCTCGCAAGCGGCCGCGGCGATCACCACCGTGTCGAGGTCGGCGAGGTCCCGCCCCCCGGCGAACGCCTGCCTGAAGGCGGCCAGCGAGAAGGCCGTGACGCGGCCGATCGACTTGGCGTACGTGGCGGCGCGCAGAGCGGATTCCGAGCTCGGCGGCCAGCGTCGCGGCCAGCGGACTGGCTGTAGGCCCCGCTCGCGGGCCAGGCGCTCGAATTCGTCCCTGCCGGCGCCCACGCCCCCGCATATGGGGCGACGGTCCCGCGCACCCGACGAGTCGTCCGCAGCCGACGAGTCCCAGCGGCCCAGCACGGGCTGCCAGTCGGCCGCTGCCGGCAGCACCGCGCCGACGCGCTCTGCCGCGAGGTAGCACTCGGGGCTGCCGAGGTCGAAGTAGAAGACGGGCGCACTCTCCGCGGGTACCAACAGCTTCAACGGCTGCAGCGTGCGCGAGGGCTAGCCGTGGATCAGCCAGCCGTCGGCCGCACGGGCCGCCTCCATGAGCGCCTCGGAGAGGGTGGGATGGCCGTGGATAGTCCGCGCCACCTCCGGATAGCCACCTTCCAGTACGCGCGCGTTGACGAGCTCTTGGATCAGCTCCGTCGCTCGCGAACCCACGATGTGACCGCCGAGCAGTTCCCCGTAGCGCTTCTCCCCGACGATCTTCACCAGGCCACCACGGTCCCCGTACACCGTGCCCGCTCCGACCGCCCCGTACTGGACCTTGCCCACGGCGACGTCATGGCCCTGTTCGCGCGCCTGCTCCTCAGTCAAGCCGAAGCTCGCGACGTTGGGGCTGCAGAACGTGGCCCGTGGGATGTCGATGTAAGCGATGGGATGCGTGGTGAGACCCGCGGCGTCCTCCACCGCGATCACGCCCTCGTCGGAGGCCTTGTGCGCCAGGGCGGGGCCATGCACCAGGTCTCCGATCGCGTACACGCCCTGAGCGCTCGTGCGCTGGGCGCCGTCGACCTCGACGAGACCGTCTCCATCGAGCTTCACCCCGGCGGCATCAAGCCCCAGTGCCTCGATGTCTGGACCGCGCCCAGCCGCGATCACCAGCCACTCCGCCTCGCCCTCCTGATCGCCGTGGACGAACCTGACGGAGCTCTCGCCGGGCTCCACCCGCTCTACCAGAGTCGAGGTATGGACGTCGATCCCCTGCCGCGTCAGCCCCCGCTCCGCGACCTTTGCGATGTCGGCGTCCTCGGTCGGAAGCACGCGGTCGAGCGCCTCGAACAGCAGCACCTTGGTCCCCAGCCTGGCGTATGCCGAGGCGATCTCGGCACCGGATGCCCCAGCTCCGATGACCGCCATCGAGCTTGGCAGCTCGCTCAGTGCCCACGCCTCCTCGGTGCCAATCACCCGACCGCCGAAGGTCGTCCCTGGTATCGGCCTCTTCACCGAGCCGGTTGCGAGCACGATCGTCTTCGCTTCAAGGCGCTGGTCGCCAACCGTGACGGCGCCGTCGCCGGCGAGCGCCCCCTGGCCCGCGAGCGTCTCGACGCCGTTCTTTTTCAGCAGCATCGCCACGCCTCCGGTGAGCGTCGATATCACCTTCTCGCGCCGGCGTGAGAGCGTCTCGTAGTCGACCTCAGGATCTCCCACCCTGACGCCGAACTCGCCCGCCTCGCGGACCTCCGAGAGCACGTCCGCCGAACGCAGCACGGCCTTGGCTGGGATACAGGCGTAGTTCAGGCAGCGGCCGCCAACCTTGTCTTTCTCCACCACCGCGGTCTTCATCTCGAGCTGGGCGGCACGGATCGCGGCCACGTAACCGCCCGGTCCCGAGCCGATCACGACACAGTCATAGGAGGAATTTGGCATCGTCATCGGAGCCTATAGGACGCCTTTCAGGATGCATGGCCCGGCACCACCGAGCGTCCCGCGCGGCTGGCGCGACGCTCAGCGACCGGGCCTGCGTGGCATCTGGATACGGCTGAGGACGCGCACGAGCTTGAAAAAGAGGAACCCTCCGCCGCAGATGACCCCCACGGCGATCGCCACCCCCGCGACGTTGTTCGCCCGGATCAGCGCGAGCGAGAAGAACAACACCACGAAGGCGAGGATCGCCTGGAAGCCCAGTACGGCCCAGTAACGCATCCGCCACATCCCGACGGCGCACACGAGCATCATGGCCGAGAACAGGATCACCCCGCCCTTACCCGCATGCGTTCCGCCGAAGCCGATGTTCCCGCCCACGAGCACGTCCACCAGGTCGCCTGCCCCGATCAGCACGGCCACGACGACGGCGACCCGGATCGTCCAGGGCCGCTCGCCGCTGCGAAACGGCTCGAGCGTCGCGCGGACAGCGGCGTTCCGCTGCTCGGCGCGGCTGACCGCAGGCTGAGCGCGGCTGACCGCAGGCTCAGCGCGACTGACGGCGGGCACGGCCACCGTGGTCGCTCCCCCCGGTGGCCGACCGGCGGGCTTCGAGCGCCTCCCGCGCTTGCGGCTACGCTGCCCCAACCGTCTGCCTTTCCCCCCGAAGCGCATGACTCAGCCGACGGGCGCCGGCCTCCGGGTCGGCGGCTTCGGTGAGCGCACGCACGACCGCGACTCGCCGCGCGCCCGCGGCCACGACACTCGCGACAGTCCGCTCGTCGACCCCGCCGATGGCGAAGAAGGGTATGTCGCAGTGGGCCGCCGCATAAGCGACCAGCTCCAGCCCGACGGCCCGTCGGCCCGGCTTGGTCGGCGTCTCGTGCACCGGCCCCACGCCGATATAGTCCGCGCCGCCAGTCGCGTCCACCTGGGTGGAGGTGTGCGTGGATAGCCCCACGAGCCGCTCTCGTCCGATCAGCTCGCGAGCTGCAGCGACGGACACGTCGTCCTGGCCCACGTGAACCCCGTCGGCGCCGGCGCCGAGCACCAGGTCCGGGCGGTCGTTGAGCACGAACAGCGCCCCGTAGGCGGCGCAAAGCTGCGTGTAGCGGCGGGCGGTGGCGACGATTTCCTCGTCCTCGGCTCCCTTGAGCCGCAGCTGTACGATGTCCACCCCGCCGCGCAGCGCCGACTCGATGAAGCCGTCCCCATGCGCCCCGCAGACCAGGTACAGGCGCGCTCGCCCGAGGCGCTCCCGCCGATCGTCGGTGCCGCCCCGTGCCGGCTCCTGCAGACGCTCCACGCCTCAAGTCTGGCACGCACTGCGCGCTAGCATCGAATAAGAGCCCGTGCCGAATAGCGATACGTCAACTGAGGTGATCGTGATCGGCGGCGGTGTGATCGGCCTGGCGATCGCGTGGCGGCTCGTTCAGCGAGGTGCGGGGGTGCTCGTGCTGGAACGAGGCGAGCCCGGTCGCGAGGCCTCCCATGTCGCCGCTGGAATGCTCGCCCCCGTCTCGGAGGCCGATCCCCGGGAAGAGCCTCTGCTGCGGCTGGGGATCGAAAGCGCGCGGGCATATCCCGAGTTCGCCGCCGAGCTTCAGGAGGCTTCCGGCCTTGACCCGGGCTACCTGCGCTGCGGCACCCTGATCACCGCGCGAGATCGCGATGAGGCCGAGGCGCTCGAGCGTGAGCTCCGCATCAGGGAGCGCTTTGGGCTCTCCGTGCGGCGGCTGCGACCCACCGAGGCGCGGACGCTGGAGCCCGCGCTCGCACCCACGCTGCGGGGAGCGCTCGAGGTCGCCGATGACCATGCCGTCGATCCGCGCCGGCTGACCGCGGCGCTGCTCGCCGCCGTGCGGGCCGCGGGCGCCGAGGTGCGCACCGGGAGCGAGGTGGCGGAGCTGGAGCTCGGCGACGGCGAGGCGGTCAGGGCGGTTCGCCTCAAGGACGGCGAGCGGTTGGCAAGTGAGACCGTGGTACTGGCCGCGGGAGTGTGGTCGGCGGCGCTGCCGGGCCTTCCCGAGGAGGCCCGGATTCCCTTGCGGCCGGTCAAGGGGCAGATCATGCGCCTGCACGACCCGGCCGGCCCCGGTCTGATGAGCAGGGCCCTGCGCCTCCCCGGCGCATATCTCGTGCCGCGCGGCGACGGCCGCTACGTGCTAGGGGCCACGCTCGAGGAGCGAGGGTTTGACACCACCGTCACCGCCGGGGCGCTGTTCGAGCTCCTCCGTGACGCGATCGAGCTCGTGCCCGGGGTGGGGGAGCTCGTGCTCGACGAACTTCAGGCCGGGCTGCGGCCGGGGACGCCGGACAACGCACCCGTGCTCGGCGCCGGCGCGGCCCCCGGGCTCTACTGGGCCACGGGTCACTACCGGCACGGCATCCTGTTGGCGCCGGTGACCGCGGAGTTGATGAGTACGGCGATCCTCGACGGGCATTTGCCGGCGCTGGGCGAGCCGTTTGCGTCCGCGCGCTTTACGCACTCAGGTTCACACGCGCAAGCGGCGAGTAGCGCCCGCTAAACGGGAAGACTTGAGGCGAGCATGTTTGCGATCGTCAATGGAGAAAGGCGCGAGTTGCCGGAGGGAGCAACGATTTTGAGCGTGGTCGAGCTGCTGGCCCGCGACGGTGGCCGCGACGCTGCCGGTCGCGGAGTAGCCGTTGCCCACGAGGGCGACGTGGTGCCGCGCGAGCGCTGGCCCGAGACGCCTTTGGCCGAGGGCACGCGGGTTGAGGTGGTGGCGGCGATTCAGGGCGGCGCGCTGTGACCCAACTTGCACCCAGGGATGCAAACGGCGCAAGCGCCGACCCTTTGGTGATCGCGGGACGCAGCTTCCGCTCGCGGTTGTTGCTCGGCACGGGCGGCTTCACCAGCCACGACGCGCTACGCGCGGCGCTGGCGGCCTCGGGCGCCGAGATGTGCACTGTGGCGCTGAGGCGCCTCGACCCGCATGCGCGCGGCTCGATCCTCGACGTGCTCGATGCTGCCGGAGTTCAGATCCTGCCCAACACCGCGGGTTGCTACACGGCCCGGGACGCGGTCGTGACCGCCAAGCTTGCGCGTGAGGCCTTCGCCACCGACTGGATCAAGCTCGAGGTGATCGGCGACGACCGCACGCTCCTCCCCGACGCCCCCGAGCTGTTGGCCGCTGCCGAGGAGCTCGTGCAGGAGGGCTTCGTCGTGCTGCCCTACACCACCGATGACCCGATCCTGGCGCGGCGGCTGGAGGACGTCGGCTGCGCTGCGGTGATGCCGCTGGGGTCTCCCATTGGTAGCGGAATGGGAATTCGCAACCCCTACAGCCTCGCGATCATGCTCGAGCGCGCCGGCGTGCCGGTGATCCTTGACGCCGGCGTGGGCACCGCCTCGGATGCCGCGCTGGCCATGGAGCTCGGCCTGGACGCGGTCCTGTGCGCGAGCGCAGTCTCGCGGGCCGAGGACCCTGTGGCCATGGCCCGCGCGATCCGCCTGGCCGTGGAGGCCGGTCGGCTGGCGCGTAGCGCCGGCCGTATCCCGCGCCGGCGCTACGCGCTGGCCTCGACCCCGGAGGAGGGGGTCCCGGAGCTTGCCCCCAGCGGGGAGTGAGGCAGTCCTGAATGCCGACCAACTGATCGACGGTTGGGAGCGGGCATGGTCCGGCAGGGATGCCGGCGCGTTTGCGGCGCTGTGCGCGCCGGAGCTGCACTACGAGGATCCGCTCACAGCTGAGCCGCTGGAGGGACTCGGCGAGCTCATCGGGCATGCCGAGCGCCTATGGGAGGGCTTCCCCGATGCGCGCCTGCAGCGAACGGGCGCGCGGCTGGCCGACGGCCGCTACGTGGCCGCCCCGTGCAAGCTGCTCGGCACGCATCGAGCGCCGCTCGGCGGGTTGCCGGCGACCAACCGCTTCGTCGTTCTCCACTGCGTGTTCTACTGCGAGCTCGGGCGTGGTCGGCTGTTGCGCGTGCGAGGTTTCTTCGACCTCTACGATGCCGCCACGCAGCTTGGCGTGCTGCCCGCGCGGGGCACGCTCGGGGAGAAGGCGCTGCTGATGCTGCGCGGCTTCGGCCTGCGGGCCGGGCGCTAAGCGGCCGCGTTCGGCCCTGCCCGTCGCTCGCTCGGCTCAGCGCCCCCTAAGGCGAGCGTGACCGCGATCGGCGCATGGTCCGAGAGTGCGCCTCGCTCCAGCAGCTGCTGCGCGCCGAGAGCTTTGAAGCCGGACGTAAAGATGTAGTCGACGTCATGGCAGGCCGCGGCCTCAAATCCTTCGAGCGACAGACCGCGCAGGTTGAAGTCCCCTCCCAGCAGCACCGATCTGGGTCCGGCCCAGCTAAGCATCGCCTCGCGGGCGTGCTCCGCCTCGTCCCGGTTGCGCCCGCTCGCGTGGAGGTTCCCCGCCCAGAAGTTGTCTCCGTCCGCCGTCAAGTGGACGGCTTGCAGCCACCGTCGTTCCGGCCACAGCGCGAGCCGCAGCGTCCGGTGCCCGGCGACGCGCAGAGCGCCGCCGCGCAGTAGGACGGCGTTGGCTCCCCCTCCGTTGGACTTGATCATGTCCGGCCAGCGCAGCGCGATCGCCCGGCGCACGGGCAAGAGCGCGTTGCGCGAAGTCAGCGCACACCTGTGGTCGGCGTCCGGACCCAGTCGTGACGCGATCTCTCGAGGCCACCACGGCGGGACCTCCTGCAGCAGCGCCAGCTGCCACTCCCAACCCGCCAGCGCGGCGGCGAACTCATCCAGCAGGTAGCGGTGGGCCGGCGGCTTGGAGCGACCGTGCATCAGGTTCCAGCTGAGCACGCGCAGAACCACGAAGATCCAACGTACACTGCCCGACTTGCCGCGCCACCTCCTCACCGGAGCCGAGCTGAATGCGGACGAGCTCACCGCCTTGCTGGATCGCGCCGCCGAGCTCAAGCGCCGCCCGCTCGACGCCGCGCCTCTCCGCGGGCGCTCGGTCGCGTTGATCTTCGAGGAGCCCTCCACCCGCACGCGCGTCTCTTTCGAGGCGGGCATCGTGGAACTTGGCGGCCACCCGATGGTTCTGCGTTCAGACGATTTGCAACTCAGCCGCGGCGAGTCGCTGCGGGACACCGCGTATGTTCTTTCCCGCCATGCGGCTGCGATTTGCATCCGCGCCGTCCCACATTCGACCGTGGCCGAGTTGGCGGAGCACGCCTCGGTGCCGGTCATCAACATGCTCACCGCCCGCCACCACCCCTGCCAGGCGCTCGCGGACGTGCTCGCGTTGAGGGAGGAGTTCGGGAGCCTGGAGGGTCTGAAGCTCGCCTATGTCGGCGACGGGAACAACGTCGCCCGCTCCCTGGGGATCGTGGGCGCTCTGGCCGGCGTCGAAGTCCGTGTCGCTTCACCTCCCGGCCATCGCCTGGAGGATCCCCCGCCGGGGACCATCCTGACCGAGGATCCCCGCGCAGCCGCGGCTGGCGCGGACGCGCTTTACACGGACGTGTGGCTGAGCATGGGCGATGACCCCGCCGCGACCGAGGAGCGGCGGCGCGCGCTCGAGCCCTATCGGCTCGACGACGACCTCCTTGCGCTGGCCGCGCCGCACGCGATCGCGCTCCACTGTTTGCCGGCGCACCCGGGCGAAGAAATCACCGCCCAGGTCCTCTACGGTCCTCGCCAGCGGATCTGGGTCCAGGTGGAGAATCGCCGCCACGTCCAGAAGGCTCTGCTCGAGCATCTGATCATCTAGGCTCGGCTGACGACAAGCCACCAGGAGGAGGCACACAATGTCGCCAGCGAAGTCGTCTTTATCCAGCCGCCCGGGGCCAGGGAAGACATCGTCTCACCGAGCTTCGAATGCGCGCAAGCAGAGCTCGGGTGTGACGGACGGTCTGGCCGACGTGGCCGAGCAGCTGGTCAATCGCGTTCTGCGGCCCCTGGACGTCGTCATGCTGAGTCGCGAGCGGATCCAGCAGACGCTCGACGAGGCGGCCGATCGCGGCCGCATGACGCGCGGCGACGCCAACGAGCTCGTGGGGGAGCTGCTCCGCCGCGGCCGCCAGCAGACGGACGAGCTGCTGGGTGATGTGGAGCGCATGGTCGGCCGCGTCGCGGATCGCGCCCGCCAGTCCGTGAGCGCCGGCAACCCCTTTCCCATCTCGGGCTATGACGAGCTGACCGCCAGTCAAGTGAACAAGCGCCTGTCCGCGCTCAGCCGCCCCGAGCTGCGCCAGGTGCGCGAATACGAGTCGCGCCACGCCAACCGCAAGTCGGTGCTAGAGGCCATCGACCGGGCGCTGCGGTAAGGGTGGATGGTGCCCTAGTGGCGACTACTGCCAGCCGACCCGCGCGGGGCTCAGAGCTCGAGCTGACTGTCGACTCGCTCGCCTACGGCGGCGCCGGCGTCGCGCGGGCGGGGTCCTATGTGGTGTTCGTCGACGGCGCGCTGCCGGGGGATCGGGTGCGGGCGCTGCTCTACAAGACCAAGCGCTCGTTCGGCAACGCCCGAACGCTCGAGGTCCTGGAGCCCGGCCCCGACCGCATCGAGCCACGCGCCGAGCATCCGGGCGCTCCCTGGCAGGTGCTGGCCTACGAGCGCCAGCTCGAGGTCAAGCAGGCACAGGTCGCGGATGCGCTGCGCCGGATCGGGGGACTCGATGGCTTCACGCTCGAGGCGATCGTGCCCGCGGTCGAGCAGTGGCGCTACCGCAACAAGCTCGAGTACTCATTCGGAGTGGGAGCTGCCGGCGAGCTCGTCTGCGGCTTCCACGTGCCGGGCCGCTGGGACCAGATCGCCCCCGTCGACGACTGCCTGCTCGCCTCGCAACGCTCGAACGCCGCGCGCGAGCGGATTGTCTCCTGGTGTCGGGCGGAGGGGCTCGAGCCACATGACCGGCGTTCCGGAGACGGGCTGCTGCGCAACCTGGTGGTGCGCGAGGGCCGGCGCACGGGCCAGCTACAAGTGCGGCTGGTGACCAGCGAAGGAGACATCGACCGCGAAGGGCTCGCCCGCGCCGCCGGGGATCTCAGCGGCGTGCTGTGGACCCGCACCTCGGCCCTCGCAGAGGTCAGCCAGGGGGGAGATACGGAACTGCTCGCAGGTGACGATCACCTAGAGGAGGAGCTCTCCGGTATGCGCTTTCGGCTCTCGCCCGCGGCGTTCTTCCAGACCAACACCGAGGTGGCCGAGCGACTGTATGCGACCGCGCTCGAGTACGCCGACCTGCGCGGCTTTGAGCGTGTCCACGACCTCTATTGCGGCATCGGCACGATCGGCCTGCTGATGGCGCCCCGCGCGGCCGAGGTGTGGGGGCTCGAGGTGGTCGAGGAGGCGGTCGCGGACGCGATCGCCAACGCGCGTATCAACGAGATCGACAACGCCCACTTCTTCGCCGGCGACGTGCGCCTGGCACTGCGCGAGCTGACCGAGCGCGCCGGCGCTCCCGATGTGCTCGTTGTCGATCCGCCCCGCGCGGGGCTCTCGCGCAAGATCGTGCGCCGGATCGTCGAGGCCGCGCCGCGCCGAATCGTGTACGTCTCCTGCAACCCGACCACGCTCGCCCCCAACGCCGCCCAACTCGGGGAGGCGGGCTATGAGCTAACGCGCGTCAGGCCCGTCGACATGTTCCCGCAGACCCCTCACATTGAGCTCGTGGCGCTGCTGGAGCGCTAAAGCGAAGTGCCGGCGCCGGCCATGCCGGCGCCGTAAGCTCACTTCGCCTTACAGGGGTTGCCCTTCAAGTAGCCCTTGAAGTCGTTGTACTGGCGATTCCACCGTCCGCCCAGCGTCGTGTAGTTCTGCCCGTACAGGGGTCCGTACTGGGCGTTCTTGCCGAAGTCGCTGGTTTGGCCGGGGATGGTATTGCCGAACTGCCACATGCAGCCCGCGGAGGTCTGCTGCGTCACATAGAACGGATAGAACGCCGCCGGCTTGCTGTTGTCGGTCAACGGGATGTGCCTACAGCCGGCGCCCGTGAACACGTCACATGTGGACTCGATCGCCGGCAGGTCCGTCTCGATCGCGGCCTGTTTGTACTGCTTGTTGTACTTCGGACCGGTCAGCGGGCTCGAGAACTGGAACCCAGTGGGGTGCAGCTTCGTGTTTCCGTCCGGCCAGACCTTCTGGTAGGACACACCGTCGAAGCCGGTGTTGGTGTAGGTACAGCCGGTGACCTTGAACACGAGCGCCTCCGAGCCCGGGAAGCAGAAGGCGTCATCGGCGTCGCTCGGTTGCCGCTGATGCACAGCGCCCTCCTTGTCGGCGCTGGGGCAGGTGGTGGGCTGTCCGTTGGGCAGCAGGCCGAACTTCGTCGCCGGGATCTTCTTGGGGCCGCTGCAGTACTGGAAGTGGCCGATCTCGGTGTCGAACGCGATGTTGTACGAGCCCGCGGCCCATGTGACGCGAGTCTTGGGGGTCGAAGTGCTGTACATCGGATGGAAGTTGTACGGGATCGCCTTGCACGAGCTGCCCTTCGGCTGGAACTTGATCTGCGCGAAGCCGTTGGCCTTGCTCGCGGTCATCACTCCGGTTTGGCCCGTGGTCAGGTCGTGGATCGAGACCTTCAAGCCGTTCTTGGTGTCCGTGAACGAGGTACGGATCCGATCCCCTGAGTTCATGAACAGGTCCTTCTTCTTGCTGGGCGTGTAGGTCCCCGAGGTCGTCGCGTTCAGGGGGTTTGCAGGCCCGGTCGACTTGCCGTTCTTGGTGATGAAGGCAAAGTTCACGTACTCCTCGCCGACCTTGCCCAGGCAGGTCGAATTGAGCGTCTGGTTGGTGATCGGGTTGAAGGCCAGGCTGTCGATATTGAGCGCGGCACACCACTGCGTCGGGCTGCAGGAGCTCGCCCCCACTGCCACCTGCCAGGTCGGCCACGGAATCCACCCAGGCGGGTAGAACTGCATCTCCATGTACGCCTGGCCGACGTGCTTGGCCGACTTGCTCGGGTCAAGGATGTTTTTGTCCGAGTCCGGCGGGCAGGTGTGCACCTGCTCCGGATAGGACTGGGTGTCGCACATGGCCATGCCCAGCCAGTCGGCGCCGCTCAGCTCAAAGTTGTAGGACTTGCCCGCCGCGGTGGGATTGCTCGCCGAGGGATCCTTCGGCAGGGTCATGGTGTAGCTCATGTGGTTGCCAGCGCCGGGCGTCTTCGAGTCGAACAGCACGGAGGGTTCGTCGTGACCCACATAGTGGCCGAAGATGTGGTTTCGAAGCTGGTGCTCGACCTCCGTGCACATGGCGGCCGCCCACGCACAATTGATGTGCGCGTGCCTGCCCCAGCTGTGCGCGTAGTGGTGGGTGCGAGCGGGGGTGGAGGAGTGATTGGCGATCGCCGCGCCGGCGACCGTCGCCCCGGCTGCCGCGAAGACGAGAGCACCTACGACCAGCGAGAGCCTGATGAGCTTCACGACCCGTTACCTCCTCGATGGGGTTTCCCGCCGCATACAGTGGGCCCAGTGGCGCCGGTCTGGCTCTGGGCGTCGCGAACCTACCACCCGCGGGCAGGCGCGGGTATTTTTTTCGCATGCGAGCGGCCACCATTCGGGACGAGCGGATCCTCGTCGAGGAGCACCCCGATCCGGAGCCAGGCGCGGGAGAGGTGCTCGTGCGCGTGCGCGCCGCGGGGATCAACGGCGCGGACATGCACCAGCGCCAGGGACGCTACCCGGCGCCTCCCGGCTCGCCGCAGGACATCCCCGGCCTCGAGCTTGCCGGCGAGGTCGCGGGGCTTGGCCCCGGCGCCATGCGCTTCGCGGAGGGCGACCGGGTGATGGGGATCGTCGGCGGGGGCGGGCAGGCCGAGCTCGCCGTTGTGCACGAGCGCCAGCTGATGCCGGTGCCGCGCGCGCTCGGCTGGCTCGAGGCGGGTGGCACGCCCGAGGTCTTCACGACCGCGCATGACGCGCTGTTCACCCAGGCTGGGCTGCACAGCGGCGAGCGACTGCTGGTCCACGGCGGCGCCGGGGGTGTGGGCACCGCCGCGATCCAGCTGGGTCGGGCCACCGGCGCGCGCGTGACCACGACCGTACGCAATGACGAGCTGCGTTCAGCGGTGGCCGAGCTCGGGGCGCGCACGCTCGCGCCCGATGAGTTCGTCGATCACGGTCCGTTCGACGTGATCCTCGAGCTCGTCGGCGCGCCAAACCTGCCGCAGAACCTGCAGGCGCTCGCGGAACAGGGGAGGATCGTGGTGATTGGGATCGGAGCGGGCGCGAAGGGCGAGCTCAACCTGGGGCTGCTGATGGGAAAGCGGGCGCGCGTTTACGGGTCCACGCTCCGCTCCAGGCCGCTCGAGCAGAAGGCGGCGTGTGCTCGCGCCTTGGAGCGCTCCGTGCTGCCCCTGTTCGAATCGGGCAGCCTCGAGGTGCCGGTGGCGGCGGCGTTCCCGCTCGAGCGCGCCGCCGAGGCCTACGACCGCTTTGCGAGCGGGAGCAAGCTCGGCAAGATCGTGCTCGAGATCAGCGGCGAGACGGCTTAGAGCTAGTGCTCGGCGGGGTCTTCCTCGTCGGCCACGGGCAGGACCTCGTCGGCGTGCACCGAGCACAGGGCGGGGCCGCCCGATTCGAGCGCGGACTGGAGCTCGGGCGCGGTGAGCTTGGTGCCGCACACCTCGCAGCGATCGCCCGGCTTCTCGATCGTCTTCTCCTCGAGTTCCACGGCAAGCAGTCTAAATAGGTTTGCCCGCCGCGCATGCGCGGCGGGCCCGGCTCGAACATGTTCGAGCCGGCGGGGGCGCGCATGCGCGCCCCCGATCAATAAGGGGGCAGTTCAGCCCACCACCGCCCGAGCGTTCTGAATGCCGCCCAGAAGGCGCGCTTGGCCGGCTCCTCATCGAGCGCATCGTCGATGTTGGGCACATAAAGCGCCTCGATCGCGGGGGTGAAGGGCTGAACCTCCCCGGGCAGCGGCTCGAGCGAGTGGGCGAGCGGGATTTCCAGGTCGTTGAGGACCCCCAGCGCGTCGTTGCCCATCACCACAACGATCTTCGGCGCGACGATCGCGAGCTCCTCCAGCAGTCGCGCCACACAAGCCGGGTCGGCAAGCGTGGGATCGGGCACCGGACACTTCACGCACAGGGTCCCGTACACCGCCAGCGGGTCGATCTGCAGTCGTTTGAGGGACTTCATCAGGGCGTTGCCGGTGCGGCCGTAGAAGGCGACGCCTTCCTCCACTTCCGCCGGTCGGGGCGCGTACTTGAGCAGCAGGATGTCGGCCTGGGGGTGGCCCGAGCCCAGCACGGGCATCAGCTGCCCACGCGGGCACCGGTTGCACCCCTGGAGGTCACGGGCGAACGCGTTGAGCTCACGAATCGCCCGCTCCAGGTACTTCTCCCGGATCTCGTCGTCAGTTGCCGGCATCCTTTTCGGATTGGACGGCGGCCGGGCTTGTCCTTGCGCGTGCATCAGGAGTTGCGCTCCGCGACGCGCCGCAGGCGCCGGTCTCGCGCGGCCCGTCGGGCCGCCGCGGGCAGCGCCTTGGTTTGCAAGAACTTGAGCGCCTGCACGTAGAGCAGGTTGGCGGGATTGCGGATGATGTCGGCGTCGCGCAGCGACTCAAGGAACTCCTCGGGTCCGTCGAAGTCGCGCATGCGGATACGCACCGAGCCGAGCCCCTGGGGGACGTGTGCGTCGGATCCGGCCCCCGCCGGAATGCGGTACTTGGCCGCGAACCGCGCCGCCTCTTCGTTGAACTCACTGATCGCGACACGTGGGTTGAAGACCTCGATCGCGTCCACCTCCTCGAGCACCGGGAGCAGGTTCTCGTAGTCGGGGACCGAGTGCAGGCGATCAAAGGGATGGGGCACGTACACGAGGCCGCCCTGACGCTTGATCTCCGCGATTGTCTCCGCCAGCGTCCCGCCGCGGGGGATCCGCTCCTCGATGAACAGGCCGATCACCTCTCCCTCGTGCGCCGTCTTGATCTCCTCGGCCACGATCACTTTGATTCCGTGGGCCTTCCTCCGCGCCTCGTGCGCCCCCGAGATCTCGTTGTGGTCGGTGACGGCGATCGCGCCCAGCCCACGCTCCTTAGCTTCCGCCAAGAGCACCTCCACGGGGGTCGCGCAGTCGGGGGAGTGGTCCGTGTGCATGTGCAGGTCCACGTCGATCATCGGCCGCGAGCGCAGACGCTCCCGCGTCCATGAGGAGCCGTGGCCATCGTGCCGTCGCGCGACCAACTCCGCGCAGACCTCCTCCAGCTCTCCGGCCACGCGCGGCCAGGAGAGCTCCTCCCGCAACGACGCGGCCTTGTCGGCCAGCTCCCGGCGCAGCAGCGGCTCCGTCACCAAGCGCACGAGCTGCGAGGCGAGCGTCTCCGCATCGCCGGGCTCGAACTCGAGGCCGAACGAGCCGTCGCCCAGCAACTCCTCGTACGCCGGGAGCCGCGAGGCCACCGGCACCGCTCCGCTGCCAAGCGCCCGCACGAGCGTTCCGGGGGCGACCCGCACGCCGTCTGAGGCGAGCACGACGACGTCTGCGCGCGCCAGCCACTCGGCCTCCGAGCGCTCGTCCATGGCCGCGAAGCGAACGCGCTCGCGCAGCGCGCTGGAGAGCGTCGCGGGCGCTGTCAGCGGGCCACTCGAGACCACGGTGGCGCGCCAGCCATCAAGGGGAGCCAAGGCACGCAAGGCCCGCAGGAAGGTGCGCATCGCGGCGCGCTCCTCGGTGGCGATCAGCAGCACCTCGACCTCCTCGCCGTGGACTGTGGAGCGCTCGAGCGTCGCTGCGCCGGGGGTGATCACGCGGTAGGCAGAGGGAAAGTAGCGCTGCATGAGCTCCGCGGTGGCCCGGTAGCTCGCGATGCGGACGTCGAGGCGGGAGAACAGCAGGCGGGTCAGCGGCCGCGTCAGCTGGGTGGAGAGGATGCGTTCGGTGGGCGCGTGGAACGTGGCTACGTTGAGCGCCCGAGAATGGCGCAGCGCGGTACTCGCGGCACTGGGGGCGAAGGGCTCGTGGACGTGCACGAGGTCGAGCGGGACCGAGGTCAGGACGCGCTCGATCGTGCGCGCGACGTCCACGGGTAGGGATGCGGCACGCCGGCGCGCGAACGAGAACGGGAGCACCTCGCCGACCGCCAGTACCGACGGCTCGCCCTGGGCCTGCGCGAGCAGCTGCTCGGGCGCCGCGTGAATCGCGCTCCGGCTGGAGCGGATCAGATCCGAGCAGCCGGAGGGCGCGAGCACCAGCACGCGATGGCCGTGCGCGGCGAGCTCTGAGGAGGTCCGCTCGACGTACTCGTTGACATCGTTCGCCGCCTCCCACGCGAACGGCGTCACCTGCGCGATCGCGAGGCCCTCTGTCGGCACCGGCCGGAGTCTAGAGCTGGCTGCTTGAGTGGCCCCGCCGCAAGTTCGCGGCGACCACTAGCGGGTTTTGGCCGTGCGCTTGCCGCGCGTGGCGACCTGCTTGCGCGCGTACTTGGAGATGAATGCCTCGGTCAGCTCGCGCGCCTCGGCGTCCGGGCGTTGGTGCATGGGCGACTTCATCAGGTACGAGCTGGGCCCGTCGAGCTGTCCCGCGACGCCGTTGTTCAGCGCGAGCTTGCAGCAGCGGACTGCGTCGATCACGATCCCGGCGGAGTTGGGGGAGTCCCACACCTCCAGCTTCAGCTCCATGTTCAGCGGTACGTCGCCGAAGGCCTGCCCCTCGAGGCGGATGTGGGCCCATTTGCGGTCGGTCAGCCAGGGGATGTAGTCAGAGGGGCCGATGTAGACGTCCTCGGGGGGCAGCTCGTGACCCATGATCGAGGTCACGGCGTTGGTCTTAGAGATCTTCTTCGACTCGAGCCTTTCGCGCTCGAGCATGTTGTAGAAGTCCATGTTGCCGCCCACATTGAGCTGTGAGGTGCGAAGCATCTTGACCCCGCGCTCATGCATCAGGCGCGCGAGCGTGCGGTGGACGATCGTGGCGCCGACCTGGGACTTGATGTCGTCGCCGATGATCGGCAGGCCCGCCTTACGAAACCGGCCCTCCCAATACCGCTCGCGGGCGATGAACACGGGGATGCAGTTGACGAACGCGCAGCCGGCCTCCAGCACCTGCTCCACGTACCACTTGGTCGCCTGCTCGGAGCCCACCGGCAGGTACGAGACCACCACGTCGGTGTGGGTGTCCTTGAGAATCTCGACGATGTCGGCCGTCGGCCCGGGCGCCTTGGTGATCTTCTGCTTGAGGTACTTGCCGAGCCCGTCGTGCGTCATGCCGCGGTCCACCGGGATGCCGAGGGTGGGCACTTGGTCGCCGAATTTGAGCGTGTTGTTCTGGCCGGCGAAGATCGCTTGGGACAGATCCTTTCCGACCTTGTCCGCGTCGATGTCGAAGGCCGCCGAGAACTCGATGTCGCGCACGTGGTAGCCGCCCAGATCGACGTGCATTAGTCCCGGGACGCTCTGGGCCGGGTCGGCGTCCCGGTAGTAGCTGACGCCCTGCACGAAGGAGCTCGCGCAGTTGCCGACGCCGATGATCGCCACCCGGACCTTCTCGTCCTGGTAGCGCCCGGTGCCGTTTGAGGAGACCTGGCCGTTGCTGTTCACGCCTCCGGATGTACTCCCCCTTTGGAGGATTGGTTACACGCGGGGCCTCGGAGCTAGGGGCTCTGGCGGGTCAGCTGGCCGTGCACGTGCCAGATCCGCTGCAGGGTGGTGAAAACCGCCAGCGCCGCAAGCACGTATATGGCCGGCGCGAGCGCCTCGAAGTGGCCGAGCGACGCCCCCTTGGCGAAGATCAGGCCAGCGGACAGGATCACCACCCGCACGGGTCGGGTGGCGAGGCCCACCTTGCCCGAGACGCCGAGGGCCTCAGCCCGTGCGCGGGTGTAGGAGACCATCAGCGACCCCAGCGCGGCCGCGACCACGGCGGCCACCGCCACCTCGTTGTGGCGCGTGGCGAAGTACGCCGCCACGGCGATCAGCACGATGCCCTCCTCGATCCGATCGAGCGTCGAGTCGAGGAACGCGCCGAAGGGCGTGCCCTTGCCGGACATGCGCGAGTACCGCCCGTCGAGCGTGTCCATCACCGAGCCGACCACGAAGGCCACGCCGGCGAGGAAGAAGAAGCGCTCGAAGATCAGCACGGCGGCGGCGATGTTGAGGGCCAGCCCGGTCAGCGAGATCGCGTTGGGGGTGAGGCGCGACTCGATCAGACGCTCGCGCATCAGCTCCTGCGTGGTGGGCCCGCCCGGCCGCACTCGGGCGCGGCGCGCCCCTCCGTTGCGGGTGCGCAAGCGGGGGCGGCGAGGCCTTAATTCGGCTTCGGGCATGTGCCTAGCAGCCCACTAGGCAGGCGCCTCGTCGACGGCCAGCCGGGTGATCCGCAGGCGCGGCAGCACGCGGGCGGCGAGCAGGGCCGAGATCCCCGCTGTCAATGCGCCCAAAAAGACGTCGGTCAGATAATGGTTGCCGGTCACGATCACGACGAAGGTGATGAGCAGAGGGTAGAGCGCCCAGAGGACCTTGACCGGGCGTCGGCGGGTGAGCTTGGCCATCGGCCAGCCGAGCATGATCGCGAAGCAGACGTGCATCGAGGGCACGGCCGCGTAGAGGTTCAGCACCGCGCTCGAGGGGCCCTTCTCCACGGTGAGGCCGGTGAACTGCTGGATGGCGTCGGTGAAGCCCCACTCGGGCATCAGGCGCGGCGGCGCGGTTGGGTACAGCCAATAGGCGACCAGCGCGATCAGCATCGCGATGATGAACGTGTTGCGCAGGAAGTAGAACGACCGGTTGTGCCGCAGATAGATGTAGACGAGCACGCCGACAGTCACGAACAGGTGCGCGTTCAGGTAGATGAAATCGGCCGCGTCCATTAGCCAGCGCTGGCCGAGCGCCCACTCCTGCACGGTCGGCTCGATGAACACGTGCAGGAAGCGTTCGAAGTCGATGATGCGCCTGGCGTTGCCGAACGGGACGTAGCCGGGCTGATACGCGCCCCCGTGTACGGCGAGGCGCACCAGGCTGTAGAGCAGGTAGGCGGATAGGAACAGCGCGACCTGCCGGAAGAGATCCAGCCAGCCACGCGGGAGGACGCGCGCGTCGATCCACCGAAGTGCTCGCGACATTCCGGTAACGCATCGTAGCCGTCGCCCCTCCCGCGGGCGCGCGCGTCGGTTTACCCGTGAGCGGAGTGGGCGCTCGGTGCTCAGTTGCAGCGCGGCGAGGTCGCGCCGATACGTCCGAGCGAGAAGTCGATCCCCACCCGTAGCGGGCCCGCCCGCCGGACGCGCAGCCGCGTGAACTGGCCGGCCTTCTCCACGCAGCCGGAGCCCTGGGTGAGGGCCCAGTACGGGGTGAAGCGAACCCGTATCAGGACCTCGCCCGGCCGCGCGGCCCGCAACGTGAGCCAGTCGGGTCCAAGGCCGGTCAGCGTCGCCGCGCCCTGGGCGATCGGCGTGGGCCGCGCCACCGCGTACACGCGCCAATGGGCGCTGCGCATCACTTCTCTCAAGTAGGGCAACCCCTTTTCGATCAGGCGCGCCTCTGCCCGTCCCGCGTAGTCGAGGGGGGCGTCCGCAAGCGCCACGAAGCGCACCGCGTTCTGGTGCAGCCAGCGCTCGTAGCGGGGGGCCGTGAGGCGCCCCGAGTAGAACAGGGGATTGTCCTTGATGTCGAGCTGACGCTCCCACCCGCGGGCGATCGGGAAGTGCGACGCGACCGCGTAAGCCTCCCAATGGAAAGCTGTGAAGGGGATCTCCACCCGGAACGGTGGCCCTTTCTGTCGCTCGAGGAAGGCGAGCAGGGGCCGGTAATAGCCCGCCGAGTTCGAGGGATCGGAGCTCGCGGTCGTGAGATCCCTGACCGGGTCGTGGAACTGCAGGTAGAGCAGCGGCAGCGCCAGCACCGCCAGGAACACCATCCCCCGCCCAGCCGTCCGTCTGTATCGCGAGACCGGATGCCACCAGAGGAGCGCGGCCAGCGGTGCCGCCAGCCACGTCCCGAGTCGCCCCGCATTGCTGCCGACGGCGGTCGGGACGAGGTAGCTGAGGGTCGTCCCGAGCGTGTAGATCACCACGCCGACACGCAGGACCACATGCCGGCGCGGGATCGCGAGCAGCGCGCCGAGCCCGAGGAGAGGGATGGGCGCAAATGCGCTCAGCGCGTACGGCTCGGTGCCGCCCTCGGGAAAGGTGACCGCAAGTGCCCCGACCGGCGCGAGCGCCGCGATCGCCACGATCAGCCCTGGCACCGCCGCGCGCGGGCGCTGTTCCTGCCACCCCCGGCCGATCGCGTAGGCGCCCCCTACCACCGCCACAAACAGCGCCGCCACGGGGCTGCACAAGGCCGTCACGACCGCCAGCAGGCCGGCCAGCCAAGTCGCCCGACGGTCGAGCGCCAGGGTCGCGGCCATGGCGGGCAGGGCGCCGAAGGCGAACGGCAGTCTGCCCGTGTACAGGTTGGCGGCCGCGGCCGCCGCGAACACGGTCGCGCCCAGCCACGCGCCTTCGCCGAAGTGCCGCCGGGCGAGCGGCTCGAACAGGAGGGCGGTGGCGGTCGCCGCCAGGGCCGCGGCGAGCTGGGGGGTGAGCGCCCACGAGACCGCGGGGAACAGGAGGCTGTAGCCGACGATGTGGTGACCGTCGTACCAGTAGTTGTTCCAGATGCCGAACGGCTCCCGGCCGAACAGCTGGGCTCGGAAGAGGTGGGCGGCCAGATCGAGGCTCGGGGGCGAGAGGATCACGTAGAGCGCCGAGAGCGTGGCCGCCGTGAGCACGGGGAGAAGGCGCAAGGACTGGTTGCTCCCGGCTGCACGGGGGCCCCCCGAGCGTTGCCCACCGCCTGGGAGCCCTACGGTCCGGCGGCGACCGACGGCCAGTCCCCAACCCCGCCACCCTCGTCCGGCCCGCGGTGAACCCGCGCCGCCAAGCGACGCTCGTTCCCTGACCTTCCGTCCCGACCCGGCCTGCTGGGGTTTTTTTGTCGTCTCCTGCCGGACGGTTCCCAGGTCGGTCATGCCGCCTCCAGGAAGGCCGCGATTTGGTCGCCGGCGTCCGCTCGTTCAAGCCACGGCCAGTGCCCGGCGCCGTCGATCCGTCGTGCCTCGGCCTGTCCCAGCCGCCGCGCGTAGCGCTCGGCGAAGCCGCACGGAAACCAGGGATCGCACTCGCCCCACAGCACCAGCGCGGGCATCGCCAGCCGCTCGAGCTCGGCGCCCAGGCCTACGAGCTGAGCCTCGCCGCTCGCGCGATGCAAGCGCAGAACCGCGCGCTGGGTCCCCTGGTCGAACTGCGACCAGACCTCGCGAACGCGCTCGCGCGAGAGGGCGCTCGGGTCGCCGTAGCCACGTCGCAGGAGCCGCGCGAGGACGGGGCGCGTGACGGCCCCCATGACCAGCTCACCGAGCCCGGGACGGCGCAACATGCGAGCCGCTCGTGGCCACTTGAACCCGTCCAGCAGCGGCAGGGCGTCGACGAGCACGAGCCGCCGCACCCGCTCGGGGTGACGCTGGGCGAATACCAGACCGGCGGCCGCGCCCCAGCCGTGTGCGACCAGCCTCACCGCGGCAAGGTCGAGGTGGTCCAGCAGCAGCTCGATGAAGTTCGCGAGGCCCGTGAGCGTGTAATCGAGGTTGGCGGCCTTGCCCGAGCGACCGAAACCGACCAGGTCGGGCGCGATGCCCCCCGTGCGGAGGAGCAGCGGCCGCCAGTCGTCCGAGCTCGTGGGGCACCCGTGGAGGTAGAGCGGTGGCGTGAGGCCGGCCTCCGCGCTGCGGTAAAAGACGGGCGCGCCGGCGAGTTCGATCGTATGCTCGGCGATCTGCACCCGGCAGCGAGGATAACGTGCCGCGGGTAATGGACAGAAAGCCTGCCGCCGCCGGGAGTGAGGCCTGGAGGAGGCCACCGCCGCGCCGCATGCGGGCGATCCGCGAGCGCCTGCGGCTCGTCTACGGCGTGCCGGCCGCCAAGCCGCATGGCCAGCCGGTGGCCGAGCTCGTGCTGACGGTGCTCTCCCAGTCGACCAACGACCGCAACCGCGACGTCGCCTATCTGGCCCTGCGCAACCGATTCGGGAGCTGGGAGGCGGTCCGCGACGCGCCCGTGAACGAGATCGAGGACGCGATTCGGCCAGGCGGGATCTCGAAAATCAAATCGGCCCGGATCAAGTCGATCTTGCGCGCGATCAGCGACCGGGACCGCGAGGGCCGGCTGACCCTCGACTGGCTCTCCGGCGTGCCCGTCCCCGAGGCTCAGGGCTACCTCACCTCGCTCCCGGGCGTCGGGCGTAAGACTGCCGCCTGTGTGCTCCTGTTCGCGCTCGGTATGCGCGACGTGCCGGTAGACACTCATGTGGCGCGCGTGGGCGCCCGGCTCGGCCTCTTCCGCCCCGGCGCCGGCTTTGAGGAGCTCCACGACACGATGCTCGCGCTGACTCCGGCCGACGCCGAGCTCGAGTTGCACCTGAACCTGCTGCGGCATGGCCGTCGCACCTGTTATGCACGTCGACCCGACTGCGGCGGCTGCGCGCTCAAGCGGATGTGCCCTAAGGTCGGAGTCGCTTCGGTGGAAGTGGCGCACGCGAAGCGAAATCTGCTATAACACGGCTTAGATTTTTACGTACGAGTACGCACAGGAGCGAAGCTGAACATGGCAAAAACGATCGGTATCGACCTCGGAACGACCAACAGCTGCATGGCCGTGCTCGAGGGCGGCGAGCCGACCGTGATCGAGAACGCCGAGGGCGGGCGCACCACCCCCTCGGTGGTCGCGTTCACGCAGTCGGGCGAGCGCCTCGTGGGCACGGTTGCCAAGCGCCAGGCGGTGACCAACCCGCAGAACACGGTCTTTTCAATCAAGCGCTTCATGGGCCGCAAGGAGCCGGAGGTCCGCGAAGAGGAATCGATAGTTCCTTACAAGGTCGTCGCCGGCCCCAACGGCGACGCGCGCGTCGAGGCCGGTGGCAAGCAGTACTCGCCGCCCGAGATCTCGGCGATGATCCTCGGCAAGCTCAAGACCGACGCCGAGGCCTATCTGGGCACGACCGTGGACAGCGCGGTCATCACGGTGCCTGCCTACTTCAACGATGACCAGCGGCAGGCGACCAAGGACGCCGGCAGGATCGCCGGGCTCGACGTCAAGCGCATCATCAACGAGCCGACCGCGGCCTCGCTCGCCTACGGCCTCGACAAGGAGTCCGATCAGACGATTCTGGTCTTCGACCTCGGCGGCGGCACCTTCGACGTGTCCGTGCTCGAGATCGGCGAGGGCGTGTTCGAGGTCAAGGCGACCGCCGGTGACAACCACCTGGGCGGTGATAACTTCGACAAGGCCGTCGTCGATTGGCTGGTGGCCGAGTTCAAGCGCTCGCAGGGCATCGACCTGAGCAACGACCCGATGGCGCTCCAGCGCCTCTACGAGGCGGCCGAGAAGGCCAAGATCGAGCTCTCCACCACCCAGGAGACGCAGATCAACCTGCCCTTCATCACCGCCGACTCGAGCGGCCCGAAGCACCTCGACACGCGGCTGACGCGTGCGAAGCTCAACGAACTCACCGCGGATCTGCTCGACCGCACGGTGGCCCCGGTTCGTCAGGCGATGGACGACGCCAAGGAGAAGGGCGCCGCGCAGATCGATCACGTGGTGCTGGTCGGCGGCATGACCCGCATGCCGGCGGTGCAGGAGAAGGTCAAGGAGCTCACGGGCAAGGAGCCCCACCGGGGGGTCAATCCCGATGAGGTCGTGGCCGTCGGCGCCGCGATTCAGGCGGGCGTGCTGGCCGGCGACGTCAAGGACGTGCTGCTGCTCGACGTCACCCCGTTGACCCTCGGCATCGAGACCAAGGGCGGCGTGATGACCAAGCTGATCGAGCGCAACACGACGATCCCGACGCGCAAGTCGGAGATCTTCTCGACCGCCGAGGACAATCAGCCGTCGGTGGAGATCCACGTCCTCCAGGGCGAGCGCGAGATGGCCGCTTACAACAAGTCGCTGGGCAAGTTCCAGCTCACCGGCATCCCACCCGCGCCCAGGGGAATCCCCCAGATCGAGGTGGCGTTCGACATCGACGCCAACGGCATCCTGAACGTGTCGGCCAAGGACCTCGGCACGGGCAAGGAGCAGAAGATCGAGATCCGCGCGGGTTCGGGGCTCTCCGACGACGAGATCAAGCGCATGGTCACGGACGCCGAGTCGCACGCCGAGGACGACCGGCGCCAGCGCGAGCTCGCTGAGGCTCGGAACAACGGCGAGAACGCGGCCTATCAGGCGGAGCGCCAGCTCAAGGACCTTGGTGATGCGGTCGACGCCTCCTCCAAGTCCGAGATCGAGGACTCGATCAAGGAGGTGCGCGACGTGCTGAGCACCGAGAACGCCGACGAGATCAAGGCCAAGACCGAGGCTCTGCAGGCGTCCTTCCACAAGGTCTCCGAGGCCATGTACCAGCGAGCCCAGGAGGAAGCAGCTGCGGCCGGGGCTCCCGGTGACGGGGCCAGCGCGGGCAACGGCGCCTCGGCGGACGAGGATGTGGTCGACGCGGAAGTTGTGGACGAGGGCAAGTAGTCGATGAGCAAGCCCGAGCACGATTCGCCCGCGGCAGCTGCCTCGGAGAAGGAGCCGATCGAGCGGGCACCGGACACTGCGCCGGTGCCCGACGAGGAGACCGAGGCCCCTTCCGCGGGTACCGAGCCCGCGGAAGGCGCGAGCGACCACGAGGCGCAACTCGAACACGATCTCGAGGAGATCCTCGCCAAGGCCGACAAAGCGGATGCGTACTTGGAACTCGCGCAGCGGACCAAGGCCGACTTCGAGAACTACCGTCGTCGTGCCGCACGGGAGGCAGCCGCCGCGCAGCAGCGCGGCGTGGTGAAGCTCGCGCAGGAACTGCTGCCGGCCGTGGATGATCTCGATCGCGCGGTCCTCGCGGCCCAGGCGGCGCCTGCTGCCGAGGAGGGCAAGGACGGCACGGGCACGCTCGTGTCCGGCATCAAGCTGGTTCACGCCGGCGTGATCGCCGCGCTTGCGCGCGTCGGAATCGAGCCGTACTCCCCAGAGGGGGAGCGGTTCGATCCGCAACAGCACGAGGCCGTCGTACAGCAGCCGGTCGAGGGCGCAGCTCCCGGGACAGTCGTGGAGGTCTACCAGCGCGGCTACCGGTTGCGCGACGGATCAGTGCTGCGGCCGGCCCGCGTGGTCGTAGCGGCGTGATGGGAACGGCCAGATGGCGGCGCGTCCCGACTACTACAAGATCCTCGGGGTAGGCAAGAACGCCTCCGAGGCGGAGATCAAGAAGGCATACCGGCGGCTGGCGCGGCAGTACCACCCGGACCGCAACGCCGGCGACAAGCAGGCCGAGGAGCGCTTCAAGGAGGTCTCGCAGGCGCACGACGTCCTTTCCGATCCGGAGAAGCGCAAGGCCTATGACCGTGGCTCGGGGCCGTTCGGCACGGGCGGGCAGGGCGGGTTCGATCCGGGCTCGTTCGGCACCGGCTCGTTCGGCAACGTAGGCGACATCCTCTCCAACATCTTCGGCGGCAGCACGACGGGCAGCGCGGGCCGCGGCGGGGTGAGAGGCGGTCGTCCCCCGCGCCGGCGCGATCTAGAGACCGAGGTCTCGCTGACCTTCGACCAGGCGGTCGAGGGCACCCAGGTTTCGCTCACGGTCCCAACCTCACAGCCCTGTCCCACCTGCAAGGGCACGGGGGCGAAGCCCGGTACCTCGCCCCAGGTCTGTCCGGTCTGCGGCGGCAGGGGGATCGAGGCGCAGAGCCAAGGAATCTTCTCGATCTCGCAGCCCTGCTCCAACTGCCACGGCACGGGCACCATAATCGAAAACCCCTGCCCCACCTGCGGCGGCAGCGGCGCAAAACGCGGGAACCGCAGGCTCAAGGTGAACGTTCCCGCCGGGGTGCGGGACGGCAGCCGCATCCGTCTGGCCGGCAAAGGGGAGCCCGGGGCTCCTGGCGCCGAGCCCGGCGACCTTTACGTGATCACACGGGTAGCACCTTCGTCAGTTTTCAAGCGGGCCGGCGACAACCTCGAAGTCGAAGTTCCGCTGAGCATCCCCGAGGCGATCCAAGGCGGCGTGATCGAGGTGCCCACGCTGACGGGCTCCAAGCGCTTGCGCGTCGCGCCAGGCACGAAGCACGGAACCGTTCAACGGCTGCGGGGCGAAGGGCCGCCGCGCCTAAGCGCCAAGGGTCGCGGCGATATTCACTACCGCTTCGTGATTGAGGTGCCCAGCTCCCTCTCGAGCGAGCAGAGCGAGGCGGTGGAGAGGCTTTCCAAGGTGATGAACGGCGATCCGCGCGCGAAGCTGTTCGAAGGGGCCGGGTCCGGAGCAGGAAGCTGATGGCCGTACGGCGCACCAAGTCCACCGCCGTGCGCATTACGGAGACCGTCTCCGCGGGCTCCATGCGGACCTCCCGCGTCGAAGTGAGAACCGACCGCGGTGTCTTCATGATCTCGGTCGCTGCCGAGCTGGCGGACATGCACCCGCAGACGCTGCGCATGTACGAGGCCAGGGGGCTGATCGAGCCCAAGCGCTCGCCAAAGGGGACCCGGCTGTACTCCTACGAGGACGTCGAGCGGCTGCGGCGGATCCAGAAGATGACCGTCGAGCTGGGGATGAACCTCGCCGGTGTCGAGCGCGTATTCGAGCTCGAGGAGAAGCTCGAGACGATGACGCGGAAGGTGGCCGGCCTGGAGCACCGTGCGCGTGAGCTGACGGCCGAAGTCGAACGCCTGGAGGCGATCCGACGCGAGCTGCGGGCCGAGATCGTCCCCTACGAGGGCGGCGGCGAGCTGATCCGCAGCGTCGACTACAAGCGCTTCGGCTTCAGGGCCGGCGGGTAGCTCACCAGAGCGCGACGCGCGGCGGCGTCCGGTTCGCCTCGCTTGCTCGCGAGCCGGGGCTGAGTCGCCGCTACCTCCTCGCTGCCGGACGCCGTTCCGCCGCGATGAATGCTTGTCGCAGTGATATACTTGGTCGGCCCAATCATTTCTTGCATGACAATGCGTGACGCGTACCATAGGCAGGCAAGTCTCTGATGGAACGCAAGTGGTGGACGTTGACCGCGATCTCGGCGGGGATGTTCATGCTGTTGCTCGACATCACGATCGTCAATGTCGCGCTGCCTGACATCCAGCGGGAGCTCGGCGGGTCCCTCTCAGACCTCCAGTGGATCATCGACGCCTACGCGCTCAGCCTCGCTGCGCTGCTTCTGACCGGCGGCTCGCTGGCCGACCTGGTGGGGCGCAGGGCGGTGTTCGCCGGGGGGCTGGTGGTCTTCACCGCGGGGTCGCTGGCCTGTGGGCTCGCGCAGAGCCCACTCTTCCTGACCCTCGCCCGCGCGGGCCAGGGCATCGGCGGCGCCGTCATGTTCGCGACCTCGCTCGCGTTGCTTGCAAACGCCTTCAGAGGCCCCGATCGCGGCGTTGCCTTCGGGGTGTGGGGAGCGATCGCCGGAATCGCCGTGGCGGTTGGGCCCGTGCTCGGCGGGGTGATCGTCTCGGCTCTGTCCTGGCGGTGGATCTTCCTCGTGAACGTGCCGATCGGCGTGGCGACGCTCGCCACCACCCTGACGCGCGTCCAGGAGTCGCGCGATCCCGCTGCCACCCGCCCGGATATCCCCGGCTTCGTGGTCTTCTCCTGCGCCCTGTTCGCGATCGTCTACGGACTGATCGAGTCGGGCACGAGGGGCTGGAGCTCGCCCGTGGTGCTCGGATGCCTCGCCGGCGGAGCGGCGCTGATGGTCGTCTTCGTGGTGCTCGAGCTGGTGCAGCGCCGGCCGATGTTCGACCTCGGCCTGCTGCGCGTCCCCACCTTCGTGGGTGGCCTGACCACGGCGTTCGCGATCTCCGCCTCGCTGTTCTCGATCATCACCTACCTCGTCATCTATCTCCAAAACCTGCTCCACTTCTCGGCCGCGGCCACGGGAGTCAGGCTGCTCGCGTTGACCGGCGCGATGTTCGTGGTCTCGGCGATCGCGGGCCGACTGTCGAGCCACGTGCCCGCGCGTCTGCTGATTGGTCCCGGATTCGTCCTGGGCGGTGTGGGACTGCTGTTGATGCGCGGCCTCTCTCCCACGACCGGCTGGACGCATCTCCTCCCCGGCCTCATCGTCAGCGGTGTGGGCGCCGGCATGGTGAATGTGACGCTGGCCTCGACCGCCGTGGGCGTCGTCCATCCGAGCCGGGCGGGCATGGCTTCCGGCGTCAACTCGACTTTTCGCCAGGTGGGGACGGCTGCCGGAATCGCGGCGCTCGGGACGCTGCTCGCCAGCGAGGTCCGCAGCACCGTGGTCGGCGCCCTCAGCCATTCGCCGCTCGCGCACGCGTCGCACCGCTTGGCGGACGCGATCAGTACCGGTAATGCCGGGCGAGCCATCGCTCACGTCCCCGCGGCAGCGAGGGGACACGTTGGTCAGGTGGTCCTGCGTGCCTTCACCGGTAGCCTCAACGAGCTGCTGCTCGTGTGCGCGATCGTCTCCTTCGCCGGCGCGCTGTGTGCCTTCGCGCTGATCAGACAACGCGACTTCGTGCACGCCGAAACCGAGCCCGAGCGGGCCACCGGCGGCGCCGGCCCGCACAGTAGACAAGAGCTCGCGCCTCTGCCATAATCTAAGTCACTCAGACTTAGATTTACCCAAGCAGGTGTTGAGAGGCATATAGACGCATGCACCCAGACAGGTTCACGATCAAGGCACAGGAGGCGCTGCAGGCGGCCCAGCGGCTCGCCGATGAGCGCCACAACCCCCAGACCACGCCCGAACACGTGCTCGCGGTTCTGCTCGAGCAGGAGGGCGGGGTCGTCGCGCCGGTGTTGCGCAAGCTCGGCGTCGATCCAGCGGCCGTGCGCCATTTGTTGGCTCCAGGCCTCGATGAGCTGCCCAAAGTGAGTACCGGCGCGGGCGGCCAAGAGCCGGCGGGAGGCTCGAGCGAGCTCGTACAGATCCTGCGCGAGGCCGAAAACGAGATGCGCGGGCTCAAGGACGAGTACCTGTCGACCGAGCACCTGCTGCTGGCGCTCGCAAAGCACCCGGGCGGCGCCGGCAGGGCGCTACGGGAGAGCGGTGCCACCCGCGATGAGCTGCTCAAGGCACTTGAAGAGGTGCGCGGCTCACATCGCGTCACGGATCAGAATCCCGAGGACAAATTTCAAGCGCTGGAGCGGTTCGGACGCGATCTGACAGAAGCCGCGGCGCAGGGCAAGCTCGACCCGGTCATCGGGCGTGACGACGAGATCCGCCGCGTGATCCAAGTTCTGTCCCGCCGGACAAAGAACAACCCCGTGCTGATCGGCGAGCCGGGAGTCGGCAAGACCGCGATCGTGGAGGGCTTGGCGCAGCGGATCATCTCCGGCGATGTGCCGGAAGGGCTGCGCGACCGCCGTCTGGTGGCGCTCGACATCGGCGCGATGGTTGCGGGGTCCAAGTACAGGGGGGAATTCGAAGACCGGCTCAAGGCGGTGCTGAAGGAGATCGCCGACGCGGAGGGCCAGATCGTGGTCTTCATCGACGAGCTGCACACGATTGTCGGGGCGGGTGCCGCCGAGGGCGCGATCGACGCCGGCAATATGCTCAAGCCGATGCTCGCCCGCGGCGAGCTGCGGGCCGTGGGCGCGACCACCCTCGACGAGTACCGCAAGCACATCGAGAAGGACCCTGCGCTCGAGCGCCGCTTCCAGCCGGTGTACGTCGGTGAGCCTTCGGTCGAGGACACGATCGCGATCCTGCGCGGGCTGAAGGAGCGCTACCAGGTCCACCACAAGGTGCGAATCCAGGACTCCGCGCTGGTGGCAGCGGCGACGCTCAGCCAGCGCTACATCACCGATCGCTTCCTGCCCGACAAGGCCATCGACCTGGTTGACGAGGCGGCTTCCCGGATTCGCATGGAGATCGATTCCAAGCCGACCGAGATCGACGAAGTCGACCGCCACATCATGCAGCTCGAGATCGAGCTTGAGTCGCTGGGCGCCGACGGCAACGAGGACGCCGGCACGGCAGCCCGGCGGGAGCAGCTCGAACGCGCACTGGCGGCAGAGCGCGAGCGCTCCGAGGGCATGCACGCCGAGTGGCAGCGCGAGAAGGAGACGATCGGCGCGGTGGCCGAGTTGCACGAGCGTCTCGAAGAGGCACGGATCGAGCTCGAGCGCGCGCAGCGCGAGGCCGACTTGGGCCGCGCCGCCGAGCTTCAGTACGGGACCATCCCGGAGCTGACCGGTGCACTCGAGCAGGCCGAGGCGGCGGAGGCCGCCGTCGACGGCGGCCGGCCGAAGTTCCTCAAGGAGGAGGTCGACTCCGAGGACGTGGCCGAGGTCGTTGCAAAGTGGACTGGAATTCCGGTGTCCCGCCTGATGGAGGGCGAAATCGACAAGCTCGTGCACATGGAAGGGCGACTCCATCGCCGCGTCGTCGGCCAGGACGAAGCGGTCGCCGCTGTCTCCGCCGCACTTCGCCGCTCGCGCGCGGGGCTCCAAGATCCCGACCGCCCGATCGGGACTTTCCTCTTCCTCGGGCCGACCGGCGTGGGCAAGACCGAGCTCGCCCGCGCGCTGGCTGAGTTCATGTTCGACAGCCAGGATGCGATGGTGAGGCTCGACATGTCCGAGTACATGGAGAAGCACGCCGTGTCCCGACTCGTGGGCGCGCCGCCCGGGTACGTGGGCTACGAGGAGGGCGGGCAGCTCACCGAGGCGGTGCGCCGCCGGCCCTATTCGGTGGTGCTGTTGGACGAGATCGAGAAGGCCCATCCCGACGTTTTCAACGCGCTGTTGCAGGTGATGGACGACGGTCGGCTCACGGACGGACAGGGCCGCACGGTCTCGTTCAAGAACACGGTTCTGATCATGACCTCGAACATCCCGGGCGGGCGTGCGGGCGTCGAGGCACACTTCCGGCCCGAGTTCATCAACCGCCTGGACGACATCGTCGAGTTTCAGCCACTGAGCCGCGAGCAGATCGGCGAAATCGTCGATCTGCAGGTGGACCGAGTGATTGCGCGCGTGCGTGAGCGGGAGATCGATGTGGAGCTGAGCGATCGGGCACGAACGCTTTTGGGGAACTTGGGCTACGACCCCACATACGGGGCGCGTCCGCTGAAGCGCGTGATTCAGAAGCGACTCGTGGACCCGCTGGCGCTGGCGATCCTGGAGGGCCGATTCGCCCCCGGGGACACCGTGCTCGTGGACGCCGCCGAAGGCGAGATCGTGCTGGAACGCGCCGACATGCCGGCGCGAGTTGCCGGCGATGCGCAAGTCGCCTAGTCCCGAGCGCGAGTGGTAGAAGTCGGTGGCCGCGTTCGTTGCCGGGTGCGGTCATCGCAAACCACCAGCAGGAGGCCCGCCGTGCCGACCTACATCATGCTCTCCACGCTGACACCAGAGGGCGTCCAGACGATCAAGAACAATCCCGCTCGCATCAAGGAAGTCAACCGTGAGGTCGAGCAGCTTGGCGCTACCGTCAAGGCCCAGTGGGCCACGCTCGGACACTTCGATTTCGTGAACGTGATCGAGGCGCCCGACGAGAATACGATCGCGCGCGTATCGCTGGAGCTCGGATCGCGCGGCACTGCCAAGTACGAGACCCTGAGCGCGATTCCGGTCGACGACTTCATTGGCTCGATCTGAGCGCGATCCCGCTCGCGTGCTCGTTCTCGGCGGCGGCGGCCGCGAGCACGCACTCGTACACGCGCTGGCCCGCTCCCCGCAGCGGCCAGAGCTCCTGTGCGCGCCCGGCAACCCCGGCATAGCCGCCGACGCGCGGCTGCTTGAGATAGCGCCTGACGACCTGGGGGCGATCGTGTCGGCGGCACGCGACGAGCGGGCGGACCTGGTCGTCGTCGGCCCCGAGGCGCCACTGGTGAAGGGGGTCGCCGACGCGCTCGCCGCGGCGGGAGTGGCGTGCTTCGGTCCGGGCGCTGCCGGTGCGGCGCTCGAGGGGTCGAAGGCCTTTTGCAAGGAGGTCATGGCCGCCGCCGGCGTGGCGACCGCCGCACACACGGTGGTGAGTGGCCCCGCCGCCGGTCTGGATGCGATCGGGCGCTACCCCGCTGTGATTAAGGCTGACGGCCTCGCCGCGGGCAAGGGAGTGATGATCGTCGCCAGCCCCGACGAGGCCCGCGAGGCGCTCGAGGAGCTCTTGGTGGAACGGCGCTTCGGTACCGAGAAAGTGGTCGTCGAGGAGTATCTCGAGGGTGAGGAGCTGTCGTTGCTGGCGCTTTGCGACGGCCGGCGAGCGCTGCCGCTCGCCTCTGCACGTGACTACAAGCGCATCTTCGACTCAAACCGTGGGCCCAACACGGGTGGCATGGGCTCCTACTCTCCGATTACCGCTGTCGACGCCGCCCGCGCCGGCGGGATCTGCGCCGAGGTCCATCAGCCGGTGCTCGACGAGCTCCGGCGCCGCGGGACCCCGTTCCACGGCGTCCTCTACGCCGGGTTGATGATGACCGCGGAGGGCCCCAAGGTGTTGGAGTTCAACGTGCGCTTCGGCGACCCTGAAACGCAGGCGATCCTGCCGCGATTGCGGACGGACCTGCTCGAGCTGCTTCAGCATGCGACGGAGCCGGGGGGCCTCGACGGCGCACGGCTCGATTGGGCTCGGGAGACGGCGGTCACGGTCGTCCTGGCCAGCCGCGGCTACCCCGAATCCGCCTCGAAGGGGGACCTGATCTCCGGCTTGGAGCGGATCCCAGCCGGGGTCCAGGTGACGCACGCGGGCACCGCTCGAAACAGTCTGGGCGAGCTTGTGACGGCCGGCGGACGCGTGCTTGGCGTCACCGCGCTCGGTGCCGACGCGGAGAGCGCCCGCGCGGCCGCGTATGCTGCCGCCGACATGATTGAGTTCGCGGGCAGGCAGCTGCGTCGTGACATCGCGCTTTAGCGCTGGTGGCCGTCGCTGCGCTTGCAACGTTGATTCCGAACGTTAAGGACGAGATGAACGAGGAAGAGACGATTTCGGGGCTCGGCGATGCCGCCCCCGCGAGCGAGCCCGAACCGTCGCTCGAGACGGTCACCGAGCCCGCCGAGGAGTTCGCCGAGATGGAGGTCGATGCCCCGCGAGTGGGGATCGTGATGGGCTCGAAGAGCGATCTATCCGCGATGGAGGGCGCCGAGCAGGAACTGGAAAAGCGCGGGATCCGGAGCGAGGTGCGGGTGATGTCCGCCCATCGCGAACCGGACAAGGTCGCCGACTACGCGCGCAACGCGAGGATGCGGGGGCTGAGGGTGATCATCGCCGGCGCCGGTCTTTCGGCGGCGCTCCCGGGAGTGGTGGCGGCGCACTGTGACCTGCCGGTAATCGGCGTGCCGCTCACCACTCGCACGTCGGTCGCGGGGGGCCTCGATGCCCTGCTGGCAATCACGCAGATGCCGCCTGGCGTACCCGTGGCGTGCGTCGGCGTTGACAATCCCCGCAACGCGGCTGTGTTGGCGGCGAGAATCCTGGGGCTGTAGCGACAGCGGCACTGTGCTATTTGTCTCTGGGTGCCGGATGGCCCCGTCCAGCTGACCGACGCCTTCACCTCGCCGCTCGCTAGCGAGCTCGCGGGCGACGTGCTCGCGCGCTTCTGCCGATACGTCAGGATCGACACCCAGTCCGAGCGCGACCGGGAGAGATCACCAAGCACGCCGGGACAGCTTGACCTCGGCCGCCTGCTCGTCGAAGAGCTGCGGGCGGCGGGCCTTGACGACGCCTCGCTCGACGACAACGGCTATGTGACCGCGACCCTGGCGCGCAATGTCGAGGAGCACACGCCTGTCATTGGCCTGCTCGCGCACATGGACACCACCCCCGACGCGCCCGGTGCCGGCGTCGAGCCGATTGTCCATCGCGCCTACGACGGCGGCGTGGTGGTCCTCCCCCGGGGCGGCACACGGCTCGATCCGGAATCCATGCCCGAGCTCGCCCGCAAGCGCGGTCACGAAATCGTCACCGCGAGCGGTGACACCGTGCTGGGAGCAGACGACAAGGCGGGTGTCGCGGAGGTGATGGCCGCGGTCGCGCACCTGGCGGCCCATCCAGAGCTTCCCCGCCCCGCCCTGCGCATCGCCTTCACGCCGGACGAGGAGATCGGCGAGGGCGCCACGTTGCTCGATCTGGAGCGCTTCGGGGCGGATTGTGCCTACACGCTGGACGGCTCCGACCTCGGAGAGCTCCAGGATGAGACGTTCTCGGCGCTCGAGGCGGTGATCACGGTCTACGGCGTGGACGTACACCCAGGTCAGGCCACCGGCAAGCTGGTCAACGCAGCGCGGATCGTGGCGAAGATCGTGGCGATGCTGCCGGCGGAGGCGCTCTCGCCGGAGTCGACGTCCGGCCGCGACGGCTTCATCCATGTCTACGAACTAGCCGGCACCGCGGCCAAGGGGACGCTGCGCGCAATCTTGCGGGACTTCGATGACGACCGCCTGGCGGAGCATCTCGCGCTGCTCGAGCGGCTCGCGCATGAGGCCACCGACGGCGAGCCACGCGCCCGACTCGAGTTCGCCGCGCGTGAGCAGTACCGCAATATGCGCCGGTACCTCGAGCCCGTACCGTCCGTCCTCACGGCTGCCGAGGCAGCGATTCGGGCCGAGGGGATCGAGCCGATCCGCAGCCCCATCCGTGGCGGCACCGACGGCTCCCGGCTCAGCGAGATGGGCCTGCCGACGCCCAACCTCTTCACCGGTGGACATGAGTATCACTCGGTGCGTGAATGGGCCTCCGTGCAGGACATGGCGGCTGCGGCCGCAACGATCGTGCATCTCGCGGAGGCGTGGACCCGTCCCGAGTACGCGGGCGTCGCCGGTCTGCGCAGCCGGACGGCGGCCCCCGCCGCACACGGGTCCTGATCCCAGCGCTGCCCGACAGCTAGGCTGCCGTCGTGAGCTTAGGGCTCCTCGAGCCTCTTCAACTCCGAACTAATTCATGAACGAGCCCTCTGGATCTCTGGCGTCAGTGGATGGCGACATCATGGCCGCCGCGGATGCGACCATCCCCGCCGCCGACGAGGGGCTGTTGCGCGGGGACGGCGTATTCGAGGTCATCCGGATCTACGACGGCCAGCCATTCGCGTTCGAGGCCCACATGCAGCGAATGGAGCGCTCGGCGCTAAACCTGCGCCTGCCGCTCGATCTCGAGTCCGTGCGCGCGGAGTCGGCTCGTCTGCTCGCCCACGCCGGTTCGGGGCCGGATCACGAGCTGCTGCGGATTGTGGTCACGCGTGGCGGCCACCGAGTGCTCCTGACCGAGCCGCTCCCGGAATTGCCCGAGCGTGTGCGGCTCGGATCGGTGACCTATGCGCCCACCCGCGTCCTCGACGGAGTCAAGTCGCTCTCCTACGGGGCCAACATGCTCGCCAGCCGACTGGCGCGGGAAAGGGGGTTTGACGAGGCGCTGCTGGTGACCCCGCACGGCCGCGTACTGGAGGCCCCCACCAGCTCGATCTTCTGGGTCAAGGACGACGAGTTGTTCACCCCGCCCCTGTCGGAACACATCCTGGCCTCGATCACCCGCGCGCTGGTGATAGAGGTTTCGGGCGCGCAAGAGCGTCCCACCTCACTGGACGACCTCATCGGCGCAGAGGAGGCCTTCCTCGCCTCCACTGCACGCGAAGTTCTTCCCGTCGAGAGGATCGACGCTCAGCCGCTGAGCGCCGGCGGGCCGGTGAGCGCCCGAGTCGCTGCCGCGGTCTCCGGACGCATCCGCTCACAGCTCGCTGCCGGCGGATGATCGCGCGCCTGGCCGACCGGGGACGCCACGCGTGAAGGTCCTGACGGTGATCGGCAACCGGCCGCAGTTCATCAAGGCCGCCGCCGTCACACCCAGCCTCCGGAGCGCCCACGAAGAGGTGATGGTCCACACCGGCCAGCACTTCGACGAGCGCATGTCGGGAGTGTTCTTCGAGGAGCTCGGCCTGCCCGCGCCCGACCACGAGCTCGGCGTAGCGTTGGGCTCAAACACCTCTCAGACCGCCCGCATGCTGACGGCGCTCGAGCCAATCCTGCATGAGGTGGCGCCCGACGTGGTGCTCGTCTACGGCGATACGAACTCGACCCTCGCCGGGGCTCTCGCCGGCGCGCAGGCGGGTCTACCGGTTGCCCACGTGGAGGCCGGCATGCGTTCGTTCGACCGCTCCATGCCCGAGGAGCTCAACCGCATCGTGGCCGATCACGCCAGCGCCTTGCTGCTCTGCTCCTCGGAGACGGCCGCCGCCAATCTCCGTGAAGAAGCGGTGCCCGGGGCGATCGAAATCGTCGGCGACGTGATGGTCGATGTGGCGTTGAAGACCCAGCCGCGAGCGCGCGAGCGCCTCGACATCCTCGAGCGTCATGGCGTGATCCGAGACGAGTACGTGCTTGCCACCACCCACCGCTCCGGCAACGTCGACGACCCCGAGCGCTTGCGGGCGCTGGTCGAACTGCTGCTGGCGGTCCCGTACCCCGTGGTCTGGCCACTCCACCCGCGCGCCCGGGAACGATTGCGAAGCGGCGGGCTGCTCGAGCGCGTGGCCGACACCCCCGGAATCATCGTGACGCCACCGCTCCCGTATATCGAGCTGACGGCGCTGCTGTGCAACGCACGGGCGGTGTTGACCGACTCGGGCGGGATTCAGAAGGAGGCATACCTCGCGGGTGTGAGGTGCGTGACGCTGCGTCCCACTACTGAGTGGACGGAGACCGTGCGCTACGGCTGGAATGTCGCGGTCGACCTGGACAGGGACGCAGTCCTGCAAGCCCTCGGGCGTGATCTTCCGGCATCGCGGCCGTCCCTGTACGGAGACGGCCGGGCGGGGGAGCGCGTCGTCAGCGCGCTTACACTCCGCCTCCAATGAGTTCACAAGGCGTTCGCATCGGCGTCGCCGGCCTGGGCTACTGGGGGCCCAACCTCGCGCGCAACTTCGCCGCGCTGCCCGAGTGCGAGCTCCGCTGGTGCTGCGACCCGTTGCCGCAATCCCGCGAGCGCGCGGCCGCGATCGCCCCCGAGGCGCGCTTGACCGGAGAGCTGACCGATCTGCTCTCCGACCCGGAGCTCGACGCGATCGCCCTGGCGACGCCCGTCCCCACGCACGCGTCCCTCGCCGCCGCAGTGCTGAAAGCAGGGAAGCACTGCTTCGTCGAGAAGCCGCTCGCGCAATCCACCGCCGACGCCGAGCGAGTGCTGGCGATCGCCGAGGGGTCGGGGCGCACGCTCATGGTGGGGCACCTGCTCGAGTATCACCCGGCCGTACGCGAGCTGAAGGCCCTGATTGAGGGCGGGGAGCTCGGCGACCGCATCTACTACATCTACGGCCACAGGCTGAACCTCGGCAAGCTGCGCGCCGACGAGAATGCGCTCTGGAGCCTCGGCGCCCACGACGTCTCCGTCGTGCTGCACCTCGCCGGGGAAGAGCCCTCGGAACTGTTCGCGCACGGCGAATCGTATGTCCGAGGGGGGATCGAGGACGTCGTCTTCTGCTTTCTGCGCTTCCCGACCGGCCTCTCGTCCCATCTACACCTTTCGTGGCTCGATCCGCATAAGGAGCGCCGGATGGTGGTGGTGGGATCACGGCGCATGGCGACCTTCGACGACATGGCACTCGAAGGCAAGCTGACGATCTACGACAAGGGCTTCGACGAGGACGCCCGTGGCTACGGCGAGTACATCACGCGCTCCGGGGGCAGCTACTCACCGCGGATAGCGAACGACGAGCCGCTGCGCCTCGAATGCGAGCATTTCGTCGCGTGTGTGCGTAGCGGCGGGCGCCCGCTCTCGGATGGCGAGAGCGGCCTGCGGGTCGTCAGGGTCCTGGAGGGCCTGCAGCTGTCGCTGGAGCGCTCGCGGAGGGAGGATCGTGTCCGCGTCTGAGGGCGGCGCCGCGTCCCCGGCCCAGGGAGTGGCGCCCGGCGCCTACGTCTCGGCCGACGCGGTGATGGGGGAGGGGGCCAAGCTGGCGCCGGGGGCGATCGTGTATGGGGACGCTCGCATCGGCCGTGGCACATGGATCGGCACGGGGGCGGTTGTGCACGGCGGCACGGTCGTGGGCGAGCGATGCGTGATCGAGGATGGGGCCGTGCTGGGCAAGCGGCCGCGACTCCGTCCCGGTTCGAGCGCCGCCGGGGGTCCGCTTCGAGCCCTTTCGCTCGGCGACGAGGTGACGATCTGTTGCGGCGCGGTCGTCTATGCGGGCGCGACCATCGGCCGGGGGGCGATCATCGGCGACCATGCGCAGGTCCGGGAGCGCGCCACGCTCGGAGCCCAAACGGTCGTAGGACGAGGCTCCTCGGTGGATTTCGACGCCGTGGTCGGCGCGCGGGTGCTGATCCAGACCGGCGCCTACATCACCGGCGGGGCGGAGGTCGAGGACGACGTCTTCATCGGTCCGGGCGTAATCACCGCCAACGATCACACAATGGGCCGCCACGAGCCGGGTGAGCTCCAGGGTCCGGTATTGCGGCGCGCATGCCGGATCGGCGCGGGAGCGGTTCTCGTGCCCGGGGTCGAGATCGGGGAGGAGGCCTTCGTCGCCGCGGGGGCCGTCGTCACTCGTGACATCGCCGAGCGCGCCGTCGTCATGGGCGTCCCCGGCAGGTACGTGCGCAGGGTGGGTGACGACGACCTGCTCGAGCGCTGGCGCTGAGCGCCCGCCTGCCGACGCCCCGATAAGCTGCACGCCTAACCGGGCCCCGCTTTTAGGAGAGTCATCGCACATGGAGACCTGGGACATCCGCTCACTGGCGATCGAACCGCACCATCCGATCGTGCTGCGTTCGGACGAGGAGACGCGAGCGATCGCGATCCATCTTCCAGCGGGCGAAGAGCTTCGCGAACACCAGGTTCATGAGCGCACCTACATGGTGGTGGCCGACGGGGAGATCGAGGTGAGCAAAGATGGACGCACGGTCTCTGGTGGCCCCGGATTCGTCTCCCACTTCGAGCCTCAGGAGCGACGGACCGTGCGTGCGGTGAGCGACGCTCGGGTGGTGCTGGTGCTGGCTCCGTGGCCCGGAGTGGGCCATCCGTCTCGGCCGCGAGCCTGAGCGGGGCATACACGCAGCCCGATCCGACTTCCGCTCCCTGACCGGCCATGCGGCCCCAGCTGCCGCTAGCGCGCGCCGAGGTTCTCGGGCGCTACGGCCGTACGTTCGCTGTCCGCGGTCCAGATCACCTGCTCGCGACCCGGGCCCACCCCCACCAGCACGATCGGCACGCCGAGAAACTCGGAGACGAACCCCAGGTACTCTCGCGTCGCCGCCGGGAGATCGCTTTCGCTGCGGCACTCGCCGATGTCCTCGCTCCATGCCTCGAGCTCCACGTATTCGCCGGAGGCGTGATGGAGCACCGACTGGTGATAGGGGAAGTCTTCGAACTCGGCTCCCTCTGCGCCGCGGTAGCGCGTGCATACCTGCAGCCGGTCGAGCCCGGAGAGGACGTCGAGCTTGGTGATCGCGAGCGCGGTCATAGAGTTGATGCGAACCGCGTACCGCAGCGCCACGAGGTCAAGCCATCCCACCCGGCGCGCCCGCCCGGTGGTGGTCCCGTACTCGCCGCCGCGCTCACGCAGCAGGTCGGCGAACGTGCCATCTACCTCGGTCGGGAAGGGGCCCGCACCGACGCGGGTGGCGTAGGCCTTGGCCACTCCCCAGACCTCGTTGATGTCACGCGGGCCCACACCGGCGCCCACACAGGCGGCGCCGGCCACGGGGTTCGAAGATGTGACGAACGGATACGTGCCGTGGTCGATGTCGAGTAGCGTCCCCTGCGCACCTTCGAAGACCACCAAGTCGCCTGCATCCAGGCGCTCGTGGACGAGGCGGATGGTGTCCGCGGCATAGCGCTCGAGGCGATGGCCGTAGGTCAGGTACTCCTCGGTCATCGCCTGAAGGTCGAGCAGCGGATCTTTTGCATAGGGTCGGAGCGACAGCCGCTTCGGCTCCATCGCGACGATGATCTTCTGCTTGAGGATCTTCTCGTCGAGCAGGTCCTGCACCCTGATGCCCAAGCGCGCGGCCTTGTCGGCGTAGCAGGGGCCGATGCCCCGTCGCGTGGTGCCAATCTGGAGCTTGCCCAGCCGCGCCTCGCCGGCATGGTCGAGCAGCAGGTGGTAGGGCATGATCAGATGCGCGTTGGCGGAGATCCGCAGCGAGCCGGTATCGACGCCGGTGCGACTCAATTCGTGGAGTTCGTCGGTGAGGACCTTGGGGTCCACCACCACGCCATTGCCGATCACGCACAACTTGCCGGGGTGCAGAATGCCCGAGGGGATCAGATGGAGCTTCCAGGTGCGGCCATCGCGGACAATCGTATGGCCGGCGTTGTTCCCCCCCTGGAAGCGGACGACAGCATCGGCGCGCTCCGCGAGCAGATCGGTCACCTTGCCCTTCCCTTCGTCACCCCACTGGGCGCCCACGATCACGAGGCCTGGCATGGGCCTCCCTCACGCCAACATCGCGGACGAGCCATCTTCCTTGCTGCTAGTGGCATCCCGGGCCCAGTGTAGGCAGGGGCTTGAGCGCAGTCCGGTCGCCGCCTAGGCGACGCGGAACTCCTGACGCTGATCCGCTCCCAAGAGTGGCACCTGGTCGCACATCTCCATGAGACGCGAGACGGTGCGCTCGCTGATCTGTTCGCAGAGCTCCCGGTCATCCCGGATATTGGTCGTGATCACCATCGAACGCTCCTCTTCATAGCGGGCGTTGACGATCGAGTAGAGCTCCTCGAGCACCCATTCGTTTTTGCGCTCCGCGCCCACATCGTCAACGTGCAGCAGGTCGACCGCGGTCAGGCGGTCGAGCAGGTCGATGTGCGAGCGCTCCGCGCGGTGCGTGTCCCGGATCTCGTTCAGCAGTCGGGGCAGCGAATAAATGGCGACCGAGCGGCCGGCCTCGAGCGCTGCCTTGGAGATGAGCATGGCGAGCGTGGTCTTGCCGGTCCCCACCGGTCCCATGAACCAAAGGCCGCGCCCCCGGTCGAGTTGCTGATCGATCGAGTCGGCGAAGTCGCGCGCCGCCCTTACCACGGCGTGGTCCATCTCCGTCACCGGAGGGCGATCGAAGCCCACTCCCCTGTAGCGCCGTGGGACCACGGCCGAGAGGCTCTTGGCCTTCGCATGCGCGATCAGCTGGTCGCGACAGCGGCAGTCGTAAGCGGTGTTTGTGGCCGCGTCGACCACGAGCCCGGAGCCATCGCAGATCCCGAACGCGCACTTCATCTCCTCACTCCGCGAACTTCGATCTGGCGTAGTTCATGAACTTGGGGTACTGCTTCTGGAAGGTGAGGACCACGTCGCCAACAGGTCCGTTGCGGTGCTTGGCGATTATCAAGTCCGCCTCGCCGGGGCGCTCGGACTCCTCCTTGAGGTAGTACTCCTCGCGGTAGATGAACATGACGAGGTCCGAGTCTTGTTCTATCTGGCCGCTTTCACGCAGATCGGACAGGATCGGGCGCTTGTCACCGCCGCGCTGTTCGACCGCGCGGCTGAGCTGGGAGATCGCGATGACCGGGACGTTCAGCTCACGCGCCAGGCCCTTGAGGCCGCGGCTGATCTGACCGACCTGCTCGACTCGGCTCTCGACCCGGCCCTCGTGGCGCATCAGCTGGAGGTAATCGACGACGATGAGGCCGAGGCCGTCCTCGAGCTGGTGATGGAGCCGCCGCGACTTGGCGCGCACCTCGAGTACGCCAATGTCGCTGGAGTCATCCACGTACAGCGGTGCGGCCGCGAGGCGGCGGGATGCCTCGAGGATCTTCGGCCAACGATGCTCGGGCACCTTGCCCCGGCGCAGGTCCTCGCCGCCGATGCGCGCCTGAGAAGCGACGAATCGCTGGGCCAGCTCGGACTCCGACATCTCCAGCGAGAACAGAACGACCGGGAAGCCTTCGAGAGACGCGTTTTCAGCGATGTTCGCGACCAGGGCTGACTTACCCATCGACGGCCGCGCGGCGATCACGATCAGGTTGCCACGCTGGAAACCACCGGTTCTCTCGTCCAGGTCCTTGAAGCCCGAGGGCGTTCCCGTCAGCGGCGATTTCTGCACCGAGAGCAGGTGCAGACGGTCGGTTTCGTCGTGCAGGATGTCGGCGATCGAGCGGAGCGTCTGGGTGCGTTCGTCGTGCGCGACCTCGAGCACGCGCCGTTCGGCCTGCTCGAGCAGCTCCCGGGCGGGGGCCTCGCGGCTGAAGACGCTGGCCTGGATCTCGTACGAGGTCGTGAGGAGCGCCCGCATCTGGGCGTTCTCGCGGACGATCCGGGCGTAGTCGCGCGCGTGCCCCGCGGTTGGTAGCCAGCCGATCAACTCGTCGATTGCCTCCGCACCCCCGACCGTGTCGAGCTTTCCGCGCTGACGCAGGATTTCCGCGACCGTGAGCTGATCGATCTTGCGGTTGTTGTTGTAGAGCTCGAGCATCGCCCCAAACACCGTCCCGTGCTGATCCCGATAGAAGTGCTCGGGTCGCAGCTGCTCCTCCACGAGCAGCATGTGGAGGTGGCGTTCGTCGAGCAGCACGGCGCCGAGCACCGATTTCTCGGCTTCGAGATTGTGAGGGGGTACCTGTGCTTGCGCTGCGGTGGCCATGGCTGAGACGGTTGGTCGGCGCCCGAGTCTATGTAGGCGTCCGGCGCGCGGTCCAGGCGCTTTCCGCAACCACCGATGTTCTTCTCGGAGCCCCCGGGACGCGCCGTGCGCCGTCGACGGGGCGCGTCGGCGAGGGGCTCTAGGCGGCGACCACGATGGTCTTCACAGCGGCGGTCTGCTCATCGGCGACCTCCACCACGACCATGTACGTGCCGGTATGGCGGATCGGCTCCTCGAGGAAGACCTTGCGCCGGTCGATCCTGATGCCGCGTGCCTCGCGGATCGCATCCGCGATGTCCTGCGGCGTCACCGAACCGAACAGACGCCCCTCCTCGCCCGCCTGCTGGCGGATCGTGAGAACGGTCCGGCCGAGCAGGGCGGCGTTCTCTTTCGCCCGCTCCTCGCTCTCGCGCTCAGCGTGCTCCGCGCGCTCACGCTGCCGGGTCGCCGCGGCGACCGAACCCGCAGTCGCGGGTTGGGCCAACTTGCGCGGCACGAGGTAGTTACGCAGGTAGCCGGCGGACACATCGACCACCGCGCCGCGCTCGCCGAGCGTTTCCACGTCCTGGAGAAGGATCGCCTGCGGCAACGACTACCTCAACTCATCTGCCGCCGCGCTCGCCCGGCTCCGCCACGTAGGGGAGCAGCGCGAGCTCGCGCGCACGCTTGATCGCGCGGGCCAGCTGGCTCTGATGCCGCCGGCAGGCGCCGGTGATGCGCCGCGAGCGAATCTTTCCTCGCTCGGACATGAACCGGCGCAGCATCGATATGTCCTTGTAGTCGACCTGGTCGATCTTTTCGCGACAGTAAGGGCAGGGCTTGCGTCTAGTGGAGCCGGTCAGGCCTCTTCTGTCTCGCCGGCGAACCGGCCGTTTGCGCTGCTTTGCCACTGGTGGGTCTTACCTCTTGGTTGCTCTCTAGAACCGCGGCGGGCCGTTCAGAACGGGATGTCCTCGTCGCCTCCGCCGCTCACCGGGGCGGGCTCGAAATCGCCGGTGTCGATCGGAATGTCGCTCTCCGCCGCTTGGACGTTACTGGAGAACCCATTTCCATTCCCGCCACCGGCGGCCTCGTCGCGCCCGCCGCTCAGGAACTGCACTGTCTCGGCGATGATATCCACCGATTCACGCTTCTGTCCTTCGTTCTCCCAACTGCTCCACTCCAGGCGCCCGTCGATCGCCACGGGGCGCCCCTTCTTCAGGTACTGGGCGCAGTTGTCGGCCTGTCGCCCGAAAACCGTGACGCGGAAGAAGTTCGGCTTCTCCTCCCAGTCGCCCGCCCCGTTCTTGCGCCGGGTATTGCAGGCGATGCCGAGCTTGCAGATCGACAACCCATTGGGGGTCGATCGGTGATCGGGATCGCGCGTCAAGTTGCCTGTCAGTACGACTCGGTTGATGTTCATGGAGCCCTCCTTCCGGGTCCCTCTTGTGAGCCAGAATTCGAGTCTAGGTCGGGCGCAGGCGGCAACCGGGCCATGAGCGCGGAAAGTGGCGGAAACGTTTGCTGCTTGGCACAGAGCCGTATCGCGACGCGACGCTCCGGGCTCAGCGCGCGTTCGGCTGCCGGGCACGGGCCGCTCGTTTAGCCTTCGCCTTCGCCTCCGCCTGCCTCTTCCGAGCCGCGGACGCTCGCGGCCGCAGGCTCAGGCTCTTGCTGCTGCTGGCCGCCCGAGATCGCCTTGATCACGCGGAAGCGGAGCACGCCGTCAGTGATCCGCAGGGTATGGTTCAGATCGGCCAGGAGGTTGGGAGGAGCCGTGAGCTCGAAAAGATGAATCTCGGCATCGTCCTCGTGGTCGATGCGATAGGCGAGGCTCCGGTTTCCCCAGGCAGTCTTGCGGACGATCGAGCCGCCGCCACGAGTAATCGCCGCCTCGAGGTCGCCCAGGATGCGGGCACGCGTGTCCTCCTCCGCATCGGTGGAGAGCAGCAGCGTCAGTTCGTAGACGGGAGTGGGGTCGGCCATGGTCTCGGTCGTGCGGCAAGTCCGGCGCTCGCGCGCGAGGCGCAGGGCCAGCGGCGGACGACTATAGCGGCCTCCGAGCACGATCCGGAGCGCCCACCACGCCACAACCGCGCTGCATGCGGTCGGAGACCGGGAGGGTGCCGCTGTATGCCTTGGACCGTGGCGCTCATCGCCCCGCCCCGGCCTCATTCGACGAGCGCTCCATCCTCGACGATCGGCTCGCCGTCCGCGCGTAGGCATCCGCCGGCCCGCAGGTCGCAGATCAAGTCCCAGTGCAGAGCGGAAGCGTTGCGGCCACCCGTCTCGGGATACGAGCGACCGAGTGCCAGATGAACGGTTCCGGCGATCTTTTCGTCAAGCAGGATCGAGCCGGTCGGGCGATTGATGCCCGCATTCGTACCAATTCCGAGCTCGCCCAAGAAACGTGCCCCGCCATCGGTGCTGAGGGCCTGCTGGAGATAGGCATCGCCGCGCTCGGCGCGGGCCCGGACCACTTCCCCGTCGCGAAACTGGAGCTCGACCTGCGCCACCTCGACCCCTCGCGGGCTGGAGGGAATCGTGAACGAGATCGTGCCGTTCGCGGTGTCCTCGAGTGGGCCCGTGAAGACCTCGCCGCTGGGCATGTTGCGCCTGCCGTCGGAGTTGATCCAGGTCCGTCCATCCACGCGGAGGCTCAGATCCGTCCCATCGGCCTTGATGTGGATCTCTCGCGCCTTGGCCAGTCGTTGGATGACTCGGTCCTGGCGGTCAGAGAGCTCGCGCCAGGCGGCGACGGGGTCCGGCCGGTCCAGGAACAGCGCCCCGGCGACGAACCACGTGTACTCCGCGTCGCCCATGCCAGCTTGCTGCGCGAGCGCGGGGGTCGGCCAAATCGTGCCGCACCAACGCCGCTCCATCCGGGCTTGACGAACCTCTTGGCCCGCACGTGTCACCCGCGCGATCTGGCCGGGGTTCACGCCCGCGAGCGCGCGCGTGTTGGCGGGGGCATCGATGCCCAACACGCAGTCCACCCCTTGGACGATGGCCAGCTCCAGCGGGGCGTAGGAGTCGAGTTGGAACTCGCGGGCGAAATCGAAGAAGTCCACGGCGAGCTCCGCAGGCGCGAGGCGCATGAGCGGCCAGGCCCCGCGCTCCAGCAGCGCCCGGTGGAGCGAGCGGACGAGCGGTAGCGCAAGCAACGAGGTCTGGACCAGGACCTGCTCGCGCTCGGCGACGCGCAGGCACCACTCGCATAGCAGCGCGGCGAAGGCGTCGGGGTCGATCTCACTACCGAGAGGCCGAGGCTCGCCTGGCCGCCTAGCGCCCGGCTCTTCGAACTTCAAGACTCGGCCGCCGCCGCTTCCTCGAGCTCGCGGCGCACGTCGGCGCGGACCGGGTCCGCGTGGCCCGCCCAGGCCACAGCGGGTTCGAGGGCGGCGAGCTTGCGCATCGAAGCACGCGTCTGATCCGGGTCGAGGTTGAAAGCCGCATGCGGCACACGTGGCCCGCCCTTGATTCCGGTCTGGGGATCGAGCGTGTAGAAGCAGTCCGAGGCCAGCGCCAAGCGATCAGAGTCTCTGAAGAGCCCGATCAAGCCGGGGGCGTGGCCCGGCAGGTGCACGACGCGGAAGCCCGCGACGTCCTCGCCCTCCTCCACGGTCCCGGAAATCTCCAGCGCACCCCCATCCCATGACGCCAGTAGCCGCGGGTAAGCAACGCGCGCGTGCGGGGCAAGCTTGGAGAGATCCCAGTAGCGCCGGAGCGGACTCGCCGATTCAGCGGCGGAACGGTCGGCGGGATGGCAGAAGACCGGCGCCCGCAGGCCCGCCGCCGCGCCGCGATGGTCAGCGTCGGCGTGGCCGAGGACGACGCGCTTGATTCCTCCCAGGCGACCGCCCGCGACCGCCACTGCGGCGGTCATCGCCGAAATGCCCGCATCGAATGTGGTCACTCCGCCCTCGTCTGCGAGCAGGTAGACGTTCATCGTGCGCATGGGAAATCCGCCCCGCACGACCCATACGCCGTCGGCGATCGGCTCGGGGTCAGAGCCGTGGATCCTGGCCGCGACCCGCGTGCGCAGATTGGCCAGAGCCGCCAGGCGCGCCTCGGCCGGTGAGCCCGCCGGCGGCAGGAAACCGAGCTGCCGAGCGATCGTGCCGCTGTCGAGGAATGCATCGAGCTGTCGAATCTTGCCCTCGGCGACGGTGATGACGTCGCAGCCCTCGATCGCGATTCGGGCGCCGTTGGGCTCGAAGCCCTGAAACCTGCCCGGGCCGGCAAACGTGGCCTCCGCTCGCCAGTGCACCGCGGTGCGGTTGTGCGAGGTGGTGGTGTCGAGCACTTCGAAGCGAAAGTCGGGGAAGGCCTCGAACAGCTCGCTGAAGTACGCCTTGGTGCCGTGCGGGGCGACCAGGTCCTGCTGGCCCACCAAGCGATCGACGCCCCCTTCCTCCCAGCAATCCACCGCTGCGTCAAGATCGTGCGCCGACAACGCTTCGAAGTACCGCTTGGCTACCTGCGATGTCGACACGGCCCGCTCAGTCTACGCGGGTGGTGGGGGGCGGGACACAGCGCGTGTCAAGACGCAAATATGGTCAGCGCTATGAGAAGTCGCAGCGAGCAGGGACGCGGAGAGCGCGTCATCCCGGGGCTGTGGCGGCTGCGGCTTCCGCTGCCGTGGCCCGCTGTGCCGCACTGCAATGCGTGGGCGCTGGCGGCCGGCGACGGGATCGTGCTGGTGGACACCGGCATGCACGAGCGGGGTTCCCTGATGCAGCTCGAGCGCGCCCTGGACCAGGTTTGCTATCGCATCGAGGACGTGCGCCTGGTGGTGTGCACTCACGCTCACTCCGACCACTGGGGCCAGGCAGCGCCGATCTGCGAGCGCGCCGGCGCCGAGCTGTGGATGCACCCGAACCATCGCCACGCGATCGAGTCGGCCGCGCGTCCCGAGAGCGCCCTGGCGCGCCGCATCGAGGTGGGTCGCCAGTCGGGAGTTCCAGAGACGGCACTGCGCCGCCACGCCGAGCAGATGCAGGAGATTCCGTACGGCATCGCAGAGGTCGTGCAGCCGGATCGAGAGCTCGTGGCCGGCGTGGAGCTGGAATCCGAGCTCGGCCGCTGGACTGTGTACGAGACGCCTGGCCACGCCCCCTCGCACGTCTGCCTGTTCCAGGCTGAGCGGCGATTGCTGATCTCAGGCGATCACCTGCTGGGTCGTATCTCGCTCTACTACGACTACGGCTGGACCCCTGACCCCGTAGGCGAGTTTTTGGGCTCGCTCGACGTGGTCGATCAACTGAACGCGCGCCTGTGCCTGGCCGGTCACGGCAAGCCCTTCACGGACGTTCACGGGCATGTGCAGGGCAACAGGGCGCTGGTACAGCAACGGCTCGAGGCGGTGAGGGCCGCGCTCGAGCGCGATGCCCGCACGGTCCTCGAGATCGTGCCCGAGGTCTACGGGGAGGCGCTCACTCCGGCCAATGCCGCCTGGCTCCTCACCCAAACGCTCTGTTATCTGCGCCACCTGGAGCGGGACGACCGCGTCGTGCGCGTCGTCGAGGGCGAGACGCAGCGGTGGCGAGCCTCGTGAAACGGCCGCACCCCAACATTGACACACCCTTGTCAAGGTCGTAACGTATCCGGCCGCGTGCGCGTCGATGAGATCATCGCGACCAAGGGGGAGCCCACCTTCTCGTTCGAGTTCTTCCCCCCGAAGACGACCGAGGGGGAGCAGAACCTGCGCGGGGCGCTTCAGGCGCTGCGGGAGATGCACCCCGACTTCGTTTCGGTCACCTACGGCGCCGGCGGCTCCACGCGCGAGCGCACGGTGGAGATAACCAAGTGGCTGAAGCTCGATCTTGGGCTCGAGGCGATGGCCCACCTGACCTGCGTGGGTGCCTCGACGGAGGAGCTTCTCTCGGTGCTCGACGAGATTGCCGAAGCCGGCATTGAGAACGTGTTGGCGCTGCGTGGTGATCCGCCCCGCGGAGAGACCGAGTGGCGAGCGCATCCCCGTGGCCTCCACTACTCGTCGGAGCTGATCGAGCTGATCCACTCCCGATATCCCTTCACGGTCGGCGCGGCCTGCTTCCCCGAGTGCCATGTCGAGTCTCCCGACCTAGCCCACGACCTCCGCTATTTGAAGAAAAAGGTCGAGCGCGGCGCCTTGTTTCTGATCACGAACCTGTTCTTTGACAACGAGTGCTACTTCGAGTTCTTGGAGGAGGCGCGCGCGGCCGGCATCGATGTTCCCATCATCCCGGGCATCATGCCGATCACGAATCTTGCGCAAATCAAGACCATCACAGGTCTCTGCGGAGCCACGATTCCGGAGGCGCTGCTCTCCCAGCTCGAGGCCCGGGGTGAGGCTGCCGACGCGGTAGCGGAGCTGGGAGTCTCCTACGCCACCCTGCAGTGCGCGGAGCTGCTCGCGCGCGGAGCGCCCGGTATTCACTTCTATACGCTCAACCGCTCGCCTGCGACCCGCGCGATCCTCTCGGCGCTCAAGCTTCTGCGTCCCTGGGCTGGGCGGCTGGCGGAGGTAGCGCTCGGCGGCTGAGCGCGGCGAAGAGCTATGCCGCCTCGAATGCCGTGTGGCGGCCCGCCAGCTCCCGTCCGATCTCCCCGGCCCAGGCCGCCAGCTGGTCCTGCGCCGCGTCGGCTCTGTCCTGCGCGGCGCGGTAGACGGCGTAGCGGTCCAGGAGCGGACGGGCGGCCCAGTCCCGGTAGGCAAGGTTGGCCTCCGCCTGCGCCTCGCTTCGCACGAAGCGCAGCTCTTCGAGCAGCGCATAGTCGGACACCGACGGACTCCCCGGCAACGAGCCCTCGTGAAGGCGCTGTGAGTCGCTTGCCCGGGTACGGCCCTGTGTGCTCATCCTTTCCCCCGTTTCGCTGGCCGCGACGGGCCGGCGGGCCCACCGCATTGTGGGGAGATCTTGCACCGGGCCCCGGACGCCAAACTCTTGCCTCGCATATGGCTCGAGGAGACCCTGCATGCGGGCTCAGCCGGCGAACTCCTCACGTCTGCCGGGGACGCCCAGCCGGGGGCCTCCTCACGTCTGCCCGGAGCGCCCAGCCGGGGGCCTCACCTCCAGCGCGTGGGCGACCATCGGCATTCCGCCTTGCTCGTAGCGGACGTCGACCACGTCGTTGCGCTTGTACGTGCCGATTCCCCAGAAGCCGAGGAACCACGCCCACGGGCTCAGCTTCTGCTGCACCAGCTCGCGCGTGAAGACGAGCTCGCCGCTAGAAACGCGAAAATCCGCACCGAGCTCTTGGGGCACGCCATTCACATAGACCTCGAAGGGCTGGCGCACGCCCGCCGGCAGCTTGATCCGCCACTCCGGCGGCGGCATCAGCCCCGTGCCTCGCCGGAGCTCTGCGCGGACACCGGCGGTGGCGGAAGCGGATCGCCGGGCAAGAGGGAGAGCGAGGCGAAGTCGCGGCGCCGGCCTCGTTCGCGGCCGTAGGAGCGCAGCAAGCCCTCGAACGTGAACCCGGCGCCGCGGGCAGCATTGAGCATGGCGCCGTTATGGGGGTCCGTCAGCAGGGTCAGGCGTTCGAGTCCCCAGGCGCCGAAGACCCACTCCGCCGTCAGTCGGAGCGCCCGGCGTCCAAGCCCGCGTCCGCGGGCGCCGGGAGCCATCCAGATGCCCACCGAGGCCCGCGCCTCTCCCCAGTCGATTCCGTGGAGGATGACCTCGCCGCGACAGTCGTCCGCCGGGGGCTCGACGATCGCCAGGCGGACGCGGATATTAGCGGCACGCTCGCGCGCCGCCGCCTCGAATTCACGGCCGAGCTCGGCGCCGCTCGGTGGCCGATCCCGTCCCACGTCCACGTGCAGGTGGGGATCGTCCTGGTGGGCGATGAGGATCTCCGGGATATCGCGCGCGCAGCTGAAGCGCAGCGCGACACACTCGTCTGAGAAGGGCTCAGGCAATGGCGGGATCGCTGGCACGTCGGCCACTGACCGTACCCTGTCGGCCCGTGGATGCAAGAACTGTCAGCTACCTCGGTAGGCCGCTGGCGCTCGTCAAAGAGCCCGGCCGAGCCCGCGTGCACCGCCGCGGCGAACTGCTGCTGGTTCCTGCGGGTGCCGGCGGGGCGCCCGCGCTCGAGCGCTTCTACCGCCGCTGCGCGCGCACAGAGATCGGGGCCAAGCTGGACCGGGCCTGTGTCGTGACGGGTGGCTCCTATTCGACGCTGACGATCCGCAGCCAGCGCACGCGGTGGGCGAGCTGCTCGGCCAAGGGCGCGATGAGCTTCAACTGGCGCCTGCTGCTGGCGCCGGAGGCGGTGCTCGACTACGTCGTCTGGCACGAGGTCTGCCACCTCCAAGTGATGGATCACTCGGCGCGGTTCTGGGCCTTGGTCGCGCGTCACTGCCCGGAGCACCGCGAGCGCCGTGCCTGGCTGCGCCGCCACGGCGCGACGCTCAAGTTCTAAGCGGTATCGCCCCCCCAGCACCCTCCTGAGCGTGGCCGTAGCGTCCTCGCCGGCCCGAGGCGAGATGGCGCTCCTGCGCAAGCGGCCGAGATATGGCTCGGCGGAGCCGTCGCCGTGGATGTCGATGCCCGCCCTCACGCTCGCCAGCAGCCGCTCGGGCCCGGCGATCTCGATCCGTGCGAAGACCTGCTGCCCCGGCTCGAGCTTCTTGTAGCGGAGGTTCACTTCGCGGTTGGGCGCCGACTCCCGGAGCGTGCGGGCGCGGGCGTCGACCGCATCGAGCACCTCGCGGAGCTCCATGAAGCGCTCGCGCTCCACCCGGCCCCGACTGCGCACCGTCAGCGTCCAGGCCACTTCGTCACCGCGGGCGGTCCTCCGGCGCCCGCCGTCGGCCGAGGCCCGCGGCAGCAGAGCGCCGCGGGCACCTCCTCAGGAGCGCTGGTCGATCGGCACGTACTCGAGGTCCCGCTCGCCCGTGTACACCTGGCGGGGGCGGGCGATCTTCTGCTCGGGATCGTCGATCATCTCGAGCCACTGTGAGATCCATCCGGCCGTTCGACCGATCGCAAACAGGACGGGGAACATCTCGACCGGCATGCCCAGCGCCTCGTAGATGATCCCCGAGTAGAAGTCGACGTTCGGGTAGAGCTTGCGCTCGATGAAGTATTCGTCTTCGAGCGCGATCTTCTCGAGCTCGAGCGCGATGTCGAGCAGGGGATTGGTGCCGGTGACCTCGAACACCTCGTAGGCAGCTTTCTTGATGATCTTCGCGCGCGGGTCGTAGTTCTTGTACACACGGTGCCCGAACCCCATCAGCTTCTCCTGGCCGTCCTCGACGCGCTTGAGGAAGTCGGGGATGTTCTCCTTGCGCTCGATCCGGCGCAGCATCCGCAGCACCTGCTCGTTGGCGCCGCCGTGCAGGGGGCCATACAGGGCCGCGACCCCGGCCGCCACGGCCGAGTAGGGGTCGACCTGGGAGGAGCCCACGCCGCGCACGGCGCTGGTCGAGCAGTTCTGCTCGTGGTCGGCGTGGAGGATGAAAAGCACGTCGAGCGCGTGCTCGAGCCGCGGGTCGGGCTGGTAGCGCAGCTCGGCCACCTTGTAGATCATCGAGAGGAAGTTGCCCGCGTAGCTGAGGTCGTTGTCCGGATAGACATACGGCATGCCGCGGTTATGCCTGTACGAGAAGGCCGCAAGCGTGGGCATCTTGGCGATCAGGCGGATGATCTGCATGTAGCGGACCTCCTCATCCTTGATCGCGTTGGCCTCGGGATAGAAAGTGGAAAGCGCCCCCACCGACGCCAGCAACATGCCCATCGGATGGGCGTCGTAGCGGAAGCCCTGCATGAACTCCTTCACGTTCTCGTGCACGAACGTGTGGACGGTGATCTCGTGCACCCAGCCGTCGAGCTCAGTCTTGCTCGGCAGCTGTCCGTGCACGAGCAGGTAGGCGACCTCGAGGAAGGTCGACTGCTCGGCCAGCTGCTCGATCGGATAGCCCCGGTACTGGAGGATGCCCTGCTCGCCATCGATGTACGTGACCAGCGAGCGGCACGAGGCGGTCGCCATGAACGCGGGGTCATAACTCATGAGACCGAAGTCGTCGTCGTGTGTCTTGATCTTGCGCAGCTCCGTCGCGCGGATCGTGCCGTCCTCGATCGGGACCTCGTACCGCTTACCGGTGCGGTTGTCGGTGATCGTGAGCGTCTCGGCGGAGGTGGCCGCAGAAGCCCCGTCCGTCTGCTTGGTCTCAGTTGTCATGGCTTTCCTCTCGCACTCTTCTTGGGAACTCCGGCTCTGCGGCGAGCGGAGGATTTACTACGCACTCTAGTACCGGCGGGTCTCCGGCTGGTTGATGCGGCCCGGGCTGAGGCGGGTCGGGAAGAGCGGGATGCGTTCAGCCGACCTGGACGGCCACGCCCATCACGACCACCACGATCAGGACCGTGACCGCGATCACCGCGCGTTGACCGGCGAGCCCGCCAGGGAAACCACCGCGTGACAGTCCGAGCCCCGCGACGAGCGCAGCCCACGCGACCAGCGCCGCGCCTGCGATGCCAAACGGGACCTTGAAGGTGTCGGCTGCGAGAAGCAGGGGCGTGGCCACTGCCTTTAGAGGCTATCCGATCGACCCGCGTTCGGCACTCATCTGCGCACCCTCGTTGGGCTGCTGCGCGCCCTCGTAGCGGCTCTCGGTCGCAGCCCGCTGGCCCTGGTAGTGGCTGCGGAGCTCTGGGCTCCCGTAGGGCCGCTCCGCGGGGCGGTCGAGCGCCATGAACGACAGCTGCGCGATCAGCAAGCCTGGGTAGAGCTTTATCGGCACGCGCGTCAGGTTGTTCAGCTCGAGGGTGAGGGTTCCCCTCCAGCCGGGGTCGCAGAAGCCGGCGGTCGCGTGGACGATCAGACCCAGTCGACCAAGCGAGCTCTTGCCCTCTATGCGCGCAACGATGTCGTCCGGCAGCTCCACCCACTCGAGCGTGCGCCCGAGGCAGAACTCGCCCGGATGGATCACGAACGAATCCTCGCGCGGCACGATCACCTCCTCGGTCAGGTTGCCGGGGGGCTCGCGGAGATCGATCGCCGCCGCCCGGTGGTTGTGAAACACGCGGAATGAGTCGCCGAGGCGGAGGTCGACGCTCGCGGGCTGCACCAGCTCTCGGTCCCACGGCTCGATCCGGATCCTTCCGCAGTCGACGAGCTCGCGGATCGTCTGATCGGAGAGAACGCTCAACGGCGAGCAGTCTGGCAGCGGATGCAGTCGAATGTCCTGGAGGCGGGCCGTGTCCAGAGGACGCTCAACCGCACCTCGAGGAGCCGCTCAGTGCTTGAGCGTGCGGGCGCGGGCCCGAACAACCGTGCGCACGCGCGAAGGCGGTGGCGTCGGGGCGCCGCCGTGGGGACCTCGCCGGGGAAGCCGGGGTGAGGGCCGCGGCGCATGGGGATGGCGGAGCTTGCTTCCGCCGCCGCCCCCGTCCTCGGAGGCGGGAGGCTCCTCCGGGCGCTGTTTGATGGCCCACCAAACGATCACGATCAGCGCGATCAGCGGGATCTTCAGGGCCAACATGATCCACAGAAATCCCCACGTCATTCAGGTGGATCGTACCCCTCCGCTCACAAAAATTCACGTGAATTGCGCCAGGCCGAGAACTCCGGCCGGTAGAGCTCCACGCGATCGGCATCCGGGGCGACGCTCGGTCGCGCGGGGATGGGCGGCTCTCAGTCGCGGAGCAAGCGTTCGGGCACGAAGTGCGTTATCTGCCCGAGCTCCGAGACGCGCTCGGAGATCTCCTCGCTCGTCAGGCGCGCTACGCGCTCAGTCCCGAACTCCTCCACGTTGAAGGAAGCGAGCGCGGTGCCGTAGGCCATCGCGCGTGAGAGCAGCTCGTGCGTTGGCTCCTCTCCGGCGTGCGCAGCGAGGTAACCCATGAAACCGCCTGCGAAGCAGTCCCCGGCACCGGTCGGATCGAGCACTGTCTCGAGCGGGAACGCGGGCAGCGCGAAGAACCCCTCGGTGGTGATCATTGCCGCTCCGAACTCGCCGCGCTTGGCGACCACGACGCTCGGCCCCCACGCGAGGATCAGGCGGGCGGCGCGGATCAGGTTCGGCTCGCGCGTCAGCTCCCGCAGCTCGGAGTCGTTGAGCATCACGCAATCGACGTCGCCGAGGGCTTCGATCAGCGAGCGCCGCTCGGTTTCGATCCAGAGGTTCATCGAATCGAGCGCCACGAACTGGGCGCGGGCGCATTGGGCCCTCACCTGGCGCTGCAGCTGGGGCTGGATGTTGGCGAGGAACAGCAGATCCGCCTCGCGCGACTCCTCCGAGAGCCGGGGTTCGAAGCCGGCGAACACGCCGAGCTGGGTGTCGAGGGTTTCGCGCTCGCTGAGGTCCCAGCTGTATTTCCCGCGCCAGAAGAAGGTCTGCCCGCCGGGTATGCGCTCGATGTCTCGCGTGTCGATATCACGCGCGCGGAGCACCTCGTACTCCTGCTCGCCGAAGTCGTCGCCCACCGGCCCAACCACATGGACCGTGTCGAAGAATGAGGCGGCCAGCGCGAAGTGCACAGCCGAGCCCCCGAGCATGCGCTCGCGCGTGCCGAAGGGCGTGGTCACCGTGTCGAAGGCGATTGATCCCACGACCGTGAGCGGCATCGCTGAACCTATCTCCCCGCCATCATCGCTTAGAGCGCCGCCTACGCCGTCGCGAGGGGCCGCTCATAGACGCGGCAGCGCTTGACGATCCGGCCGCCCATGGCCTCGAGCCCGCGGTTCATCGAGCTGTTCGTCTCGAGGATCCAGCCCGCCTCTCCGTGCGTCAGCCCCGTGCGCGACGCGGTGTCGAAGTGCTCGATGTAGAGCGCCGCGGCTGCGCCGGTGTGCTCGTACTCGGGAAGGACGCCGAGGAATCCGATGCGCATCCGGTTCACGAAGCGCCGTCTGCGGAGCAAATGCCACCAGCCCAGTGGGAGCAGTCGCCCGCGCATGCGCTTCAGCGCCTGGTTGATGTCGGGGATCGTGATTGCCATACCCACCGTGCGGCCATCCTGCTCGGCGATCATGAACCAGTCGCGGTCGTAGACGATCTGCAGCTTTAGCGCGAGGTCGTCAAGGTCCTCCTTGGCGTAAGGGACGAAGCCCCAATTGTTGGACCAGGCGGCGTTGTAGACCTTGGCGAACTCGTCCAGTTCCCGTCGCAGGCGCCGGCGGGACATGCGGCGGATCGTGATCCCGTGACGGTCGTGAGCACGCTGCGAGAGTCGAGGCAGCGCTGGCAGCATCCGCTCCTGCCGGTCGGAGAGGTGGAGCTCCCAGTGGTAGATGTCGATCGCCTTGGTCAGACCCGCCGCGTCGCACTGCTCCCGGTAGTAAGAGGGGTTCCAGCGTTGCTCGATCATCGGCTCGAGCTCGAAGCCCTCGATCAGCACGCCACATTCCTCGTTCATGGAGAAGTCCATCGGGCCGACCATGCGCTCGCAGCCCCGCGCGGCCAGCCACCGACTCGCGGCATCAAGCAGCACGCGAAGCACCTCCTGGTCGTTCTCGAACTCGAGGAAGCCGAACATGCCCCACGCGCACCGGTGGAAGTCGTTGAACGCTCGGTCGATCTGCGCGGTGATGCGTCCCACCACCCGGCCGTTCTGGCGGGCCAGGAAGTATTCACCCTCGCCGTGCTTGAAATAAGGATTGAGCTTGCGGTTGAGGAATGCGTAGCGCTCGATCTTCAGCGGCGGGATCCAGGGCGTGCCCCCATGTAGGCGGAAGGGGAGCGCGACGAACGCGCGCAGCTCGCCGAACCCGCGCACGGGAGACACCTCCACCGTCGCTCTCCTCGGGGCCGCCTCGACGCTCATGCGCAGGGCACCGTACCGTAGCCAGCCCGCTGCTGCGGTGGATCAATCTGACGCAGAGGCCGTGCGATGGGAGAACCGCGCGGGCGTCGGTGGCCGCCGTCCTCACGATTTGCAACGCAAACTATTTCCGGACACAAGCGTAAATTCGCTAGACTCGTTTTCGGTCTAGTGAGCGTGCCCGATCTCAAGTCGTATGTTGCGCCGCCGGTCACGCCGGGGATGCACCGCGTGCTCATCAAGGAGACCGGTTTCCTGCTCGCGCGTGTGGGCCTGGTGGCGACCAAGCAGTTCTCCGAGCGCATCGCCGAACTCGGATTGACAACGCGCATGTGGGGTGCCCTCAACGTCCTAGACGCCGAAGGCCCCACTACGCAGCAGTACCTTGGTAGGTGCGCCGGTATCGATCCGAGCTCGATGGTCGCCACGATTGACGATCTCGAGGGACGTGGGCTGGTAGAGCGCCGGCCTCATCCTTCCGACCGCCGCGCGCACGCCCTGCACATCACCGAGCAGGGCCGCGAGGTCCTGGCGGGGGCCCGACGGGTCGCGCGCGAGGCGCAGAATGAGCTGCTTGCGCCGCTGAGCGCCGGGGAACGCAAGGACTTGCACGAATTGCTGATGAGGCTGGCCATGGCGCCGACCGCGACGGGCGACTCGGAAGGCCGCGGGCCGGCTGCTAAGAGCTCCTAGCGCGACTAGGTGCTCATAGCTGGGACCGCGCGAGCGCGTACACCCGCCGTCGCCTCCTGAGGCGCGCCCGCGCGAGCCAGCGCTGCGCCGACGGCCAGCAGGGCCCAGGTGCTTGGGTCCTCGAGGAAGTCGGCATAAAGCATGGTGTGCACGAGGAGCGCCACGAAGGCGGCGGCAACCGCCGCCCGGGCCGGGTCGAGGCGGGTACCACGCACCAGTACCACCAGCGCGACCACGACCAGCGCGATGTACGGGATCTCGCCGATGATGCCCTGCTCGGCGGCGATCGTGACCGGCGTGGTGTGCGAAGCGGTGAGCGGACCCGCGTCCGGGTTGTGCCGGTGATACTCGATCTGGAACGACCCTGAGCCGAAGCCCTCCAGCGGCCTGTCTCCGAACAGCCTGGCGCCGCCGCTGAGCACACTGCCCCTTCCCGCGGAGACTCCGTTGAAGCTCTGATTGAAGCCGAAGGTGGTCGGGGAGATCGCGACCGCCGCCCCTCCGATCACGATCAAGAGGGCGCCCAGCGCGAGGATCCGCCAGAGCTTCCAGCGCACGGCTGCGACGAGCGCGAGCGCCACGAGCAAGCCCGCCATGCTCGAGCGCGAGAGGCTCAGTACGAGCGCCACCCACATGATCGCGAGCGCCACGCCGATGGCGGCCTGCTCGCGCGGCGTTCGCTCATACAGGAGCAGGACGGCCAGCAGCACCATCACCAGAGCCAGGAAGCGGCCGAAGATATTGGGATCCGAGAAGACCGAGTTGACGACGAAGTACGTGTACAGCTGGTTCGTGGCGACCAGCTTCGAGTTGAACAGCACCGTTTTGGTGGCGTACTCGTAGAAGGCGATGCAGGAGAAGGCGATGCCCATGGCCACCAGCAGCACCAGGCACTGCCGCAAGAGGCGCGGAGTCCACTCCACGCGCTCCAGCAGGCAGAACAAAACCGCGAAGGGGATGTAGAAGAAGACCATGTTCTGCAGCGCCTTCTCGAAGCCGCTGGGCGAGCCGACGGTGGGCGAATACAGAGCCTGAACGGCGTAGACGACGATCACCAGCGCGAGCAGCCGCTTCAACCAGATGATGGGCGAGTTGCCGTTGGCGAGCGAATAGCCGCCATCGCGCGAGTTGCCGCCGTCGGCGCCCGTCGTGAGCGGCGAGGGCCGACCCAGTGCCGCCGGCACCGCGAACGCCAGCGCCCCCGCGGCGATCACGAAGTAGAGCGGCACGAGCAGGTCCGCGCTGCTCCCGCCGGCGGAGACCGAGACCCGGAACGGCAGCGTGAGCACCGCCAGCAGACCGAGCAGGAACGGACGCCGCCGAATCAGCACGGCGAGCACCACAACGGCCGCGAGGCCCACCAGCCCGAGTGCCACCCCCTCGAGCGGATGGTGACGAATCGCCACCACCCGCGAGGTGGACCAGACCTCCGCCAGCAACAGCGCGGGGCACAGAACGATGCAGCCGAGGATCGCCAATGCGCGCAGCCGACTGGCGCGCACCAGCAGCGCGGCTGTAGCCAGCACAGCGACCACGATCACCCCGGCCTTGGGCACCGGTCCCGTCAGGGCTGCGAGCAACGCCACAGGCGCAGGGTAATGGTCGCGAGTTCGCGGACCAATTCTCTACTCTGGCGGTGTGGCGAAGGCTAGAGCTATCGCGGTCGCAAGCGCCGCTGCGGTCGCGCTGTCGGGGTGCGCTTCGGCGGCCAAGCCTGCCGGCGGTCGCGGTAGCGCGGCGGACCCCCGCACGGCCGGACCCAACTACCTCGCCTGCATCCGCTCGAGTCATCTCCCGGTCAGTGAGCTGGGCGGGAACAAGCTCCAGGTCGGCCAGTCTTCCTCCGGGCCCACGATCGTGTTCGAGCCGACCGCCGGCATCGCCGAAGGCCGGCAGATTGAGGGCAAGGCGCTCGGCGCTGAGGTCATCGGCGCGGCGCTGCTCTATCCCAACCACGGCTCCGGCGCGGAGCTGACCGCGATCGAGAACTGTCTCGGACAGGGCGTAGCCGAGCCCAAGGCAGGGGGCACGACGTGACGACGGTCGCGCCACCCCGGCCCACTGGGCCAGGCGCCGCGGAGCCCGCCGGCGTACGCGGCCTCATCGCGCGCCTGCGGCAACTCCCCAACTGGGCGATCGTCGCCGCGACGCTTGTGGTGCTCGTGGCGGTCTCGACGTACGTTCGCACGCGCGCGCTGGGCGGGCAGCTGTGGATCGACGAAGCGATCACCACGGGCATCTCGCTCCACCCGCTGAGCGCGATCCCGGGCATCCTCCGCCACGACGGCAACCCGCCGCTCTATTACCTGCTGCTCCACTTCTGGATCCGCGCGTTCGGGCCGAGCGAATCGGCCACGCATGCGCTCTCGCTGCTGTTCGGGCTGCTGACGATTCCTGTCGCGATGTGGGCCGGCTGGAGCCTGTTCGGCCGCCGCGCCGGGCTGACCGCTGCGGTGCTGTTCGCCTTCAACGCGTGGCTGACCCAGTACGCGGAGGAGACCCGCATGTACGAGCTGATGGCGCTGCTGGGACTGATCGCCACGGCGGCGTTCCTGCATGGCTTCCTCTTCCGCCGCCGGCGCTACCTCTTCCTGTTCGCGGTCGCGCTCGCGCTGATGCTCTACACCCACTCGTGGGGCGTCTTCTTTTTCGTCGGCTCGGCGATCGCGATGATTCCCGTCTTGCTCGTGACCGATGATCGCCGCGGCCTGCTGCGCGATGCCGTGCTCACCTTCGTGGGCGCCGGCATTCTCTTCATCCCCTGGCTCCCGAACTTCATCTACCAGGCCACGCACACGGGCGCGCCCTGGTCACATGCCCCAGGTCTCGGCACCCCGATCCTGATCTCGCGCGACCTCTTGGGCGGGGACCGCGTCACGATCGCGCTGATCATCGGCTGCGTGGCGGGCCTCGGTGCGCTCTTCACGCGCCGTCTTCGTCGTAGTCACGACGCCCTCGCGCTGTGGACGCTGATCGCGATCGCTCTCGCAACGCTGATCGTCGCCTGGGTGGCCTCGCAGATCACGCCGGCATACGTCTCGCGCTATTTCGCGCCCGTGCTGCCCGCGATCCTGCTGATCGCGGGACTTGGAATCGCGCGCGCGGGGGCCGTGGGGATCGCCGTGCTGATCGCCACGGTCGTGTTTCTCGTCCCCCATCCCAGCCAGTTCGCCTACCCTGTCAAGAGCGACATGCGTGACGTCGCCGGGCAGGTGGCGCCAGCCATGCACCGGGGCGACTTGGTGGTCGTGGCGCAGCCCGAGCAGACGCCGCTCGCGTGGTACTACCTGCCGCCTGGCCTGCGCTACGCCAACTCCATGGGCCCGGTCTCTAGCCCCAGCTACATGAACTGGGTGGACGCGCTCTCACGCCTGCAGCGCGCCAACCCAGCCGCGACCTTGAATCCCATGATCGCGAGCTTGCGGCGGGGCCAGCAGCTGCTCTACGTGCAGCCGCTCACCGAAGGCGTGCAGAACTGGGAGGCGCCTTGGACGCGTCTGGTGCGGCGGCGCGCCGCGGAGCTGGGGGCGATTCTGCAGGCGGACGTCCACCGCGGTGTGCTGAAACAAGTCGCCTGGGCGCCGCACGATTATCGGGAGGCGCTGTTCGAACCAGACAGCGCCGTGCTCTTCAGGAAGGTCTCGTGAGCTCCGGCGAGGAAGGGCTCGTGGGCGGGAGTCAGGGGGGGCTCAGCGCGGGCGAGCCAGCGCTCGTGGGTGGCGAGATCACGCGTGAGCGCCCGGTGGTCGTGCTCGGAGCGGGACCAGCCGGCCTCACCGCCGGCTACCTGCTCGCCAAGCAGGGCAAGCCGGTGGTCGTGCTCGAGGCGACTGACCAGATCGGAGGTCTGGCCCGCACGGAGGTGCGGGATGGCTACCGCTTCGACCTCGGTGGCCATCGCTTCTTCACGAAGGTGAAGGAGGTGGACGAGCTCTGGCACGAGATCCTGAGCGACGAGTTCTTGCATCGCCCGCGGCAGTCGCGCATCTTCTGGAACGGCAAGTTCCTCGAGTACCCGCTGCAGGGGATGGACGTGATCCGCAAGCTCGGGCCCCTCGAGCTGATCCGCTGCGGTCTTTCCTATCTGTGGGCCGCGATCAAGCCCAAGGGACCCGAGGACAGCTTCGAGGACTGGGTCTCGAACCGCTTCGGCAAGCGCCTCTACCGGCACTTTTTCAAGACCTACACGGAGAAGCTGTGGGGCGTCTCGACCGCCGAGATCCGCTCCGAGTGGGCGGCTCAGCGCATCAAGGGCCTCTCGTTCTTCAGCGCGGCCAAGTCCGCCTTCCTCGGCAACAGAGGGAACGAGATCAAGTCACTGATCTCCGAGTTCAACTATCCACGCTACGGACCGGGGCAGATGTGGGAGCGGATGGCGTCAGAGATCCGCGCCCGCGGCGGCGATGTCCGCCTCAATGCCCCCGTCACGCGTCTGCGGCTCAACCCAACGACGAGCGCGGTGGAAGAGGTTGTGGCCGGCGGCGAGACCCTGACCCCTGCGCACGTGATCTCCTCATTGCCGCTGCGCACCACGGTCGCGATCGCCGAGCCGGAGGCGCCGGCCGACGTCCGCGACGCGGCTCGCGGGCTGCGCTATCGCGACTTCCTGACCGTGGCGCTCGTGATCGAGGGCGAGGATCTCTTCCCGGACAACTGGATCTACATCCACCAACCGGGTGTCCGCGTGCTCAGGATTCAGAACTTCCGCTCGTGGAGCCCGTGGATGGTCCCGAATGAGAGCGACGCCTCGATCGGCATGGAGTACTTCTGCTTTGAGGGCGACGAGCTCTGGAGCATGCCAGACGACCAGCTCGTCAAGATGGCCACCCACGAGATCCAGAAGCTCGGATTGGCCCACGCTGAGAAGGTGAAGATGGGATTCGTCGTGCGGGTGAGCAAGGCGTATCCGATGTACGACGTGGAATACGGCGAGCGGGTGGCCACGATTCGCGGCTGGCTCGAGGGGCTCCCCAACCTCATCCAGGTGGGGCGCAACGGTCTGCACCGCTACAACAACTCCGACCACTCGATGCTCACGGCGATGCGCGCGGTCGACAACATCCTGCTCGGTACCAAGCACGACATCTGGGCGGTCAACGCCGAGAGCGTCTACCACGAGGAGCACGTCGAGCCAGAGCAGCCGTATCGCGCGGCGCCCGACACCCCCGCGATGGAAAAGCCGCTGGGGCGCGCGTGAACCTCTCGGCGCGTCTGTGTGTGCCGGCGAGGGGCCGTGCGGCCGCAGCGGCGCTGTGCGCCGTCGCCCTCGGTGCGCCCGGCACCGCCCTGGCGCAGGGCTCGACCAATCCGCTGTCGCCGGGACTGCCCCAGCCCACGCATGCCACCCCGACGACACCCGCGCCGACCACGACGACTACGCCGTCGACGTCCGTCACCACCGGCACCTCCTCTTCCGCCGGTGGGGGGCTCAGCAGCACGGACGCGGCTGCGATCGCCGTGGGCGCATTCGTCGTGCTCGGGGGCATCTCATTCTTCATCTGGCGTGACGCGCGCCGCCGGGCTCCCGTGCGCCAGACCGCGATGGCGGGCACGGACGGACGCTCCCGCAGCGGCTCGAAGAGCCGCCCTAAGCCGCGCAGGCTCAGCCCCGCCGAGCGGCGGCGGCGCAAACGCGGCCGCGCGCGCTGAAGGCCCACGAGCGACTCGGCCCGACAGCTCGCTCAGGCGCGACTCAGCCGGGCAGTTCGCAGCCGGCCCCTACAACTCCTCCTCCGCCAGCGCTTGCAGCTTCCGCTTACCCCTCAACAGCTGCCGCTCGACCGTTCGCCGCGTCGATCCCGTGACGGTGGCGATCTCCTCATAGTCGAATCCCAGGCCATGCAGCCATACGAGCTGCTGCTGGCGCGCGGATAGCGACCCGATCAGCTCCAGGCGCATCCGCATCTCGCAGAGATCGGGAAGCGCTCGGCCCGCGAGCGCTCCGTCGCCGGATTCCTCCAGTGACCGCTCCAGCGACAGGCAGCGCGACTCGCGGCGAAGCAGGGCCTGCGCCTCGTGGATGGCGGTCGTCACGAGCCATGCCAGCACGTGGTCGCGCTGGACCCGCTCTCGGTAATGCCAGAGCCGGAACCACGCTACCTGGCAGGCGTCCTCGATCAACGCCTGTGGCGCGCGCACCCCGCTGCCGACGATGCGCTCGAGGCTGGGCGCGAGGGAGCAGAAGAGAGCGCCTACATCGCCGACTCCGCCCGGCGAGGAGCACTCGCCCGCGTGGGCGCCCGCCGGCGAGCCGTTTCGACAAGCGCGGCCAGAAGCGCGCAATATGTTCACCTCGAATCCAAATAAGACAAATTTGACACCAAAGAGCCTACCAGTGATGGACAGCCTCCGCTACGCTCGTTTCACCTGAATAGCACTCAATCGAATTCGGAGGCAGCCATGCTCTCGGTCTCGCTTTGGACGAATCTCGTGCTGCGGCCCGCCGTGACCGCGAGCCCCGATCCGCACGGGCTTCCAGGCAGCAACGTGCTGCAGCAGCTGGTGAATGGGGCTGAGGCGTGGGCGCTGGCGCTAGCTCTGCTGGGGGCCTTCGTCGGTGCCGCGATCTGGGCGCTTGCCTCGCACACGCACAATCATCAGTACGCGGGGCGCGGACGTATGGCGGCGATCGTCTCCGCTGCAGCCGCGTTGGTGATCGGCGCGGGCCCGGGGCTGGTCAACTTCTTCCAGCACCTGGGATCGACGGCCAAGTGAGGCTCCGGCGCTCGATCTTGCTCGCCGCGAGTGCCGCGGCGGCCGCGGTGACCCTGGCCTGCTGGACAGCGCCGGCTCCCGCCTCAGCAGCGGGCATCCCCAGCAGCCTGTGCAAGGCGGCGGGAGATGCGAACGGACTCGCGGGAAAAGCTTGCGCCGCGCTCAGCAACCCGGGTCGGCTGGCGAAAATCGGCAAGAACCTGATCACCGGCCACCTGGGCACCGCGATCAACGATTTCCTGGGCAACGGCGGTCCCTCCGCAGCATCGACCGCGGTCGGGTTGGCGGCGCTGGTTGCCTGGGTCGTGGAGGGCGCACGGGTTGCTCTGCATGCGATGGGGAAGGTCATTTCAGAAACGAGCGCGCCCGAACTCACGAGCGTGTGGTTCTCCTCCAAGTACTGGCGCATGGCCGCGGTGGCGGCCCTGCTCACCTTGCCCTTCCTGTTCGCCGCGGCGGTGCAGGCCGTCCTGCGCTCGGACCTCTCGCTGCTCAGCCGGGCCGCATTCGGGGACTTACCGCTCGCCATGCTGGCCGTGGGTGTAGCGGCGCCGGTGGCGATGCTGCTGTTGAGCGGGACCGACGAGCTATGCGCGCTCGTCTGGTCGCCGAGCAGCACGAACGGGCTGAGCGGCTTGCTCGGCGTTGCCGGCGCCGTTTCCGTGGTGCGCTTCCTGGGCTCGCCGTTCCTGGCATTTCTGCTCTGCCTGTTTGCCGCGGCCGCCGCGATCCTCGTATGGCTCGAGCTCGCGATGCGGGAAGTTGCCGTGTACATCGTCGTCTTGCTGCTCCCACTCGCATTCGCGGCTCTGGTGTGGCCGGCGCGGCGGGTTTGGGCGATCCGCGCGGTGGAGGTGCTGGTCGCGCTGATCCTTTCCAAGTTCGCGATCGTGGCGGTGCTCGGCCTCGGCGGTGCGGCGATCGACCAGTTCACGAGCCACGGGTTGGGCGCCCTGCTCGCGGGTGTGGTGCTGGTGCTGCTGGCGGCGCTAGCTCCCTGGGCGGTGCTGCGGCTCCTTCCCTTGACCGAGCTCGCCAGCAGCGCGGCGGGCGCGCTGCGGCCGCAGCTGCAGGCTGCGCTGCCATCCACGAAGGCCGTCGAGGATCGCCTCACAAGGTCCACCGGGCATGTGGTGGAGCTAGTCAACTTCGCGGGCGCCGGCAGGCCGGATTTCAGCTCCAACGGTGGCCAGGCGCGCGGCGACGCGGTCCGCGATGCCCGCCCCACGCGCGGCGAGCAGGCGGTGGACTCGTTCGCCGCTATGAGCGCGGACGCCGAGGAGCCTCCTGCCGACGAGGATCTCGCCGCGGACGCGGCGGAGGCGGATCTGGCGAGCAATGTGGCTCCTGCCGATCTCTGGGCCGCCGATGAAGCGCACGAAGCGCAGGTCGGCCGCCAGCGGAACGCCAGACGCGCAGGCGCCGGGCGCGCGTCGGCAGGCGCCGAACCAGGGCAGACGGCGGCCGCCGAGGAGCGCGTTCCCGGTGCGGATCCGCTTTGGCAGGCGCCGGACATGTCCTGGCGACCCATGACGCTCGGATACGAAGGCTGGCCGCCCGAACCCCCATGGCCGCCGGAGGAGGGGCGCCCGGGCGGGCCGGAGAGCGCTGAGCCGCCGGGCTATGCGGGCAGACCCGGAGGTGCGCGCGAGGAGGGCCCGGGCAGTCCCATGGAGAGGCCCGACGACGGCCCCGAGGAGCAGCCCGACCCGCTACCGCCCGGGGAGGATCGCGGAGGGCCTTTGTAGGGCGCGCTGTCGCGTGCCTCGAGTGACCTCGGGTGATGAGCGAACGTCTCACCTACACCTTCGGGCCGATCGAGCGTCGCGGCCTGCTCGGACCCATCCGCCTGGGTCAGGCGGCGTTGGTCGCGGCGGGCGCGGTCCTGGCGATCGTCGCGCTCGACTTGGACCCGACCGCGACTGGCGCAATCGCCGCCACTCTGCTGTTTGGCTCCGCCGCGACGGCCGCGGTGGTGCCGCTGGGAAGCCGAACGGTCGACGAATGGGCGCCGGTGGCGTGCGCCTTTGCGCTGCGACTGGCGACCGGCCGGGCCCGCCACCGCTCGCCACTGCCCGCGGCTGGGATGCGCGCGCGCATCGCTCGAGTGCCCGCATGGATAGCGGTGAAGGAGTCTGATCCTGTGCCCCCGACCTCGCTCCGGGGCGTGCGGATCGTGGAGGCGACGTATCGCAATCGTCCGCTGGGAGTCATCTCCGAGCAGGGCGGCCGGCGGCTCACGGCCGTGCTCGCGTGCCGCGCGCTGGCATTTGCACTGCTCGACCCCGAGGCCCAGGAGCGTCGCCTTGCACGGTGGGGGCTCGTGCTTGCGGGCGCGGCCAGCACGCCAATCCGCCGAATGCAGTGGATCGAGCGGACGGTTCCCGCCCAGGGGGACGAGCTGGCCCGTTGGCTGCACGACGAGCGCGACCCGGCCGTCCCGCTGCGAGGGACCCCCATGATCGAGTCCTATCTGGAGTTGATCGGGGCGACCGCACGGGTGGCCCAGGAGCATGAGCTATTGCTCGCGGTCCAGGTCGACGCGCGCAGGATTCGCGGCCGAGAGACCCAGGCCTTCAGCGAGGTGTTGATCGAGCAGGCGGAGCGGGTGGCTGTCGGGCTCCAAGCCGCTGAGGTCACGGTCGTGGGCGCACTCGGGCCCAACCAGCTTGCGCGCGCATTGAGGACCGCCTTTGACCCTTTCGCGCGCACCGAGCTGGCCGTGCTGGAGGCCGCCGACGCCGGCCGCGAGGGCCTTTCCGAGGCCGGCGCGTGGCCGCTCGGCACGCGCGAGGCGTGGGACCACTACCAGAGCGATGGCACCCTGCACGCGACGTATTGGATCGGTGGCTGGCCGCGGGTCGAGGTCTCCCCGCTGTTCATGGACGCGCTCCTCGCCCGCTCGAGCGCCGTGCGCTCGGTGGGGGTCACCTTCGAGCCGCTTGCGCCCGAGCGCTCCACGCGCGAGGTGGAGGCCGCGATCACGCGAGACCGCGCCGATCGCGAGCTCCGTCATCGCTTCGGCCAGCTGGAGACGGCACGCCAGCGCCAGAGCCACGAAGCCACTTTGAGGCGCGAAGCCGAGCTGGCTGCCGGCCATAGCGAGGTCCGCCTCAGTGGCTTCATCACGGTTTCCGGTCGGGACGAGGACGAGCTGCGGCGCGCCGGCGCGGAGGTGCTCGAGCATGCCGCGCGCGCCCGGCTCGAACTGCACCGGATGTACGGGCAGCAGGCGGATGCCTTCACGTTCACCTTGCCGCTTTGCCGAGGGCTCCGCTGAGGACACGTCTTGTCGACGCCCATGATCAGACGCTCCGCTGAGCGCCCTCCTCATCGCTGCACCACGCGCCATGCCCAGGCCATCTATCCATTCGTCGCGGCTGGAGGGCTCGGCGGTCGCGGTGTGTTCATCGGCCGGGACTCGAGCGGGGCGGCGTTCTGTTACGACCCCTGGGTCCTGTACGGCGACGGGGTGCTCGATGACCCCAACGTGATCGTGTTGGGCAAGCTCGGCCAGGGCAAGAGCGCGCTCGTAAAGACGCTCCTGTGGCGGATGCTCTTGTTCGGCCGGCGAGCCTTCGTACTCGATGTGAAGCGCGAGTACGGCTCTTTGTGCGAGGCCGTGGGCGTGCGCGCGATCTCGCTGCGACCGGGCGGACAGGTGCGGCTCAATCCCCTCGCCTCGCGCCCCGAGGAGCATGCCCAGCTCGAGCTCCTACGCGCTGTCGCCACGACCGCGATCGGCGACCGCGTCAGCCAGGTAGAGGCAGCCGCGCTGCGCGAGGCTCTGCACACCGTGCGCACGCGCGGCACGGGCGAGCCCACCCTGCCTGAGATCGGCGCCCTCCTATTCAGTCCGGTGGCGGACATGGCTGAGCGGTTGCGGACGTCACCCGCCCAGCTGGCGAGCGATGTCCGCCGCGCCGCACTAGCGCTTCAGGATCTGTGCGAAGGGGCGCTCAAGGGTCTGTTCGATGGGCCCACCACCCCGGGACTGAGACTCGACGGCAGGCTGGTCGTGATTGACCTGCACGCGGTCCGCGACTCGCCGGCGGTGGGGATCCTCATGGCCTGCGCCACGGCCTGGATGAGCGCCCTGCTGGCGCGCATGGCCGAGCGTCCGGGACGCGAGCGGCTCATCAATGTCGCCGATGAGTCGTGGAAGATCATCCAGCACACCGGGCTCGGCGAGTGGTTTCAGTCCAACTTCAAGCTCGCCCGCCAGTTCGGCGTGATGAACGTCGTCGTATTGCACAAGCTCGCGGATCTGCAGGCGGCCGGCGACGCCGGATCGCGCGCGTCGCGGATCGCGGAGGGCTTGATCGCTGATGCCTCGACGAGGGTGGTCTACCACCAGGACGAGAGCCAGGTGGCGCTCACCAGGTCGCTGCTGGGGCTCTCCGAGAGCGAGGCGCAGCTGCTCTCGATCCTCACGACCGGTCAGGCGCTCTGGCGGGTGGGAAGCCGTTCGTTCGTGGTCGCGCACTACCGCTCGCGGCTCGAGGCGCGCATGACGAATACGGACACGGGCATGGCCATCCCCGGGACCGTGGGGATGCGCGGGTGAAAGCGACGATCCATGCGGCCCCCAGGTGACGCGCTCGCGCCCCGCGATCTCGGACGGAGCGCTGGTCGCGCTGATCGGCAGCGTCCTTGGGCTTGCGCTCCTGGTCTGGCTTTGGGGCGGGGTCGCCGGCGCCGCGTTCGGCCACGGCTGGCCGCCCGTCGGCGGCGGCGAACTCGCCGGCATCCTGGTCCGCCTCCCCGCCAGGCTCGCCGATCCCGCGCACGCGTGGCCCCGACCGGCCCGCGCCCGACTGCCGGGGCCATTGGGGTTCTACGCCGCACTCGCCATGCTGCTCGCGGCCCTCGGCCTGCTGGTAAGGCTGCTCTGGGCGGGCGGCTCGCGGCTCGCCGGAGACCGAAGCACTGGTGCCAGGTGGGCCCGGGGCAAAGACCTGAGCGGCCTCAGAAGCCTCCTCAAGCGGCCGCACGCAGCGAACCTCCGGGCTCAGCGGCTGACGCTCGGGCGTCACGGCGGCAGGCTGCTCTACGCCGAGCAGCGTCACGCGCTGGTCGCCTTCGGGCCGCCCCAGTCGGGCAAGTCGGCCGGGCTGGCCGTGCCGGCGCTGCTCGAATGGCGCGGTCCAGCGGTCGCCTCCTCGATCAAGACCGACCTCCTGGCCGCGACCGTGAAGCGGCGGCGCGCGCTCGGCGAAGTGTTCGTGTTCGACCCCTTCGAGCTCTCCGGAGTCCCCGCACAGGCGTGGTCGCCGCTGCACGGTGCGCGTACCTGGGACGGGGCCCTCGAGGCGGCGTGGCGACTCGCTGGTGCCGCGGAGGTCGACCAGCGGGGGGTGGAGGGGGGCGACTTCTGGGCGATTGCCGCGGAGCAGCGACTGGCGCCGCTGCTGTATGTCGCCGCGGTCACCGGCGCCGGCATGGACGCCGTAGTGCGCTGGGTGTACGGGCAGGGAGCGCGCGAGCTCGACCAGTCGCTCAACCGGCTCTCCGAGTTCGCCGACGGTCCGGACGAGCTCGCCGCCGCCCATGCAGCCTTCGATGCGATCCACGCCTTCGAAGCGCAGGCCGATCGCACGCGCGCATCGATCGAGGCGACCGCCCAGGCGCTCTTGCGCGCCTACAGGTTCGCCCGCGTGCGGCGCTCGGCGCGGTGCACGGAGATCGTCCCCGACCGACTGCTCGACGCGGCTGGGACTCTCTATCTGATCGGGGACGCCAAGGCCTCCAAGCTGCTGCGACCGATGTTCCTGGCGCTGCTCTCAGAGATCGTCGACCGCGCCTATGAGCGCGCGACCCACCGCGGCGGCCAACTCGAGCGACCGCTACTGCTGTGCCTCGACGAGGCGGGCAACGTCGCGCCGCTGCCGAACCTCGCCGAGATCGCCTCGACCGCGCCCAGTCACAACATTCAGCTGCTCTCGATCTTCCACGACCTCGCTCAGGCGCGCAGCCGCTACGGTCGCCAGGCGGAGACCGTCGTGAACAGTCACCGCGCGCGGATGCTGCTTCCCGGGGTGGCGGACCTCGAGACCCTCCGCTACTTCGCCTCGCTGGTCGGGGAGGAGGAGGCATGGGACCACACGCGCACAACGGGGGCCGGCGGCGCCAGCCGCTCGACCGCTCGGCGCCGGCGTCCTCTGATCGCGCCCGAGGCGCTCCGACAGCTGCCCGAGGGCCACGCGCTCCTGCTTTACGGCAGGCTTGCGCCGACGCGAGTCAAGCTGCGGCTGTGGTTCGCAGACCGGCGGCTACGGCGGCTCGCCGGCCGGGCGGGCGCATGAGCGAACCCGAGCAGGGCGCCCCCGACAGCTGGGAAGCCGCCGCACCTACCGGCCGCGAGCTCTCCTGGCGCCAGCTCGACCCTACCCACCGCCGCTACTGGTTGGAACGGCTGTGGAGCGACGTCTGCATGCTGCGCGAGCGCTACGGGCTGAGGCTCCGCTCTGGCTGGTGGGAGGACGAGATCCAGGTCGAGGCGCTGGCCGCACTGGCGGAGTGGGCGGCGCGCTACGACTCGGGCGAATGGGATGACCCACCCGGGAAGCTCGCGCTGCTCTACGACCTACAGCGCGTCGGCGAGCTGCTCAGAGGAGGGTCAGAGCCATTCTTCCCCGCGCGCGATCGCAATGAGTTCGAGCGCCACCTCCGTGAGCTCGATATCGAGCCTATCGATGAATTCGGAGTCGGGCCCATACGATCCTGCGAGTGAGCGCCTCCGCGCACGCGCAGACCGCCTTCCCCCTCGGCGCTGCCGTCGCGCTCGAGGACCTCGACCGCGATCCCCATCCGGTCCTGGAGCGGCTCCGCCGTCAGGAGCCGGTGACATGGATACCGGCGCTCGGCGGCTGGCTCCTCACGCGCTACGAGGACGCGCTCGCCGTGATGCGCGACGCCGAGCGCTTCACCGTGTCAGACCCGCGTTTCTCGACCGCGCAGGTGCTCGGGCCGAGCATGCTCAGCCTGGACGGTTCTGAGCACCGTCGCCACCGCTCCCCGTTCGCGGCGCCGTTTCGCCCCCAGGCTGTGGCCCAGGCCTTTGCCGAAGACGTGGCCACCGGTACCGCGCGATTACTCGACGAGCTCGAGTCGGCGGGGGCGGGGGAGCTGCGCCGCGGCTTCGCCGGCCCGCTCGCGGCCGCGATCGTCGCCAGAGCACTGGGCTTCGAGCCGAACGAGGCGGGCACGGTGCTGCGCTGGTACGACGCGATCGTGGGCGCCGTCACCGCGATCACGGCGGGTCGGCCCATCACCCCGGAAGGGCGCCGGGCATTCTCCCAGCTGCGCTCGCGGCTGCTTGGCGTGATCGATCACGGCAACGGGCCGCCGCTCTCCGGTGACGGCGACACCGGGTCACTGCTCGCCGATGCGGCCGCCCATGGCGGGCTGAACCACGAGCAGATCGTCTCGAACGCAGGGGTGCTCCTGTTCGGCGGCGTCGAGACCACCGAGGGGATGATCGCCAATGCTCTGCTGCACCTGCTCGAGCGTCCTGAGCTGCTTGTGGCGGCGCGCTCGGACCGGGCGCTGCTCGACCGGACGATCGAGGAGTCGCTTCGCTTCGAACCGGCGGCCGCGGTCGTAGATCGCTACTGCACGACGGCCGTCTCCCTGCGCGGGGCCTCGATTGCCGCGGGCGAGCTGGTACGGATTTCGATTGCGGGGGCCAACCGCGACCCCGCCGTGTTCGCCGAGCCCAACCGCTTCAAACCTGAGCGCCAGAATGCCCGCCGTCACCTCGCGTTCGCGCACGGTCCGCACAACTGCCTGGGCGCGCATTTGGCACGGCTGGAGGCACGCACGGCGCTCGCCCAGCTGCTCGAGCGTCTGCCTGGTGTTCGGCTGGCCGACGGACCCCCGCCGCAGGCGCGTGGGATCGTGTTCCGCAAACCCGCCGCGCTGCACGCGCGGTGGGCGCCATGATCCGATCGACCAGGCGCTGACGGGCCGGTCAGGCGTGCGCCGCGCTGCCGCGAAGCTCGCCGCGCGCCGTCAAAAGCCAGGCCGCGCTGATGAACTGGAACGCGGAGAAAGCCCAAAGCGTGGCGTTCGTCCCCAGCGCGGCGTGCACTGCCCCCGCGCCGGCCGAGCCGATCGCGACGCCGGCAAAGTTGAGGCTGGCGACGGTCGAGAACACCTGACCGCGCACGGCGGGTGGCGTGAACCGTTGCCGCACCGTGAAGTACGCCGCCAGCGCCGGGCCCTCCAGCAGTCCCGTGAGCGTCACAAGCCCGAGCGCCACAGGCAGGCTCCTCGCCAGCGGCCATACCAGCGCCGAGCAAGCCATCGCGCACGACGAGCCCCCGATCAGGGCAACCGTCGGCACCCTTGCCGCGAAGCGCGCGAACGCGAACGCGCTCAGCACCGAGCCAACGGAGACCGCCGCCCACATGTATCCGGAGGCGTGCGCGCCCGCGCCGACCGCGATCCCGTAGGCGGGGAATGCGACATTCAGCGTGCCCCACCCCATCACTGAAAAGACGGAGGAGGCAGACACGGCCCGCAGCGGCACGATCCGCCACAACGCCCGCAGCCCCTCGCGAACCGACGCGATCAGGCCGGCGCTCGGCGGCGTCGCCGGCCGCAGCTCGAAAACCTTGGCGGTCGCGGTCATCGCTATCGTCGCCGCGTACAGGCCGATCTGAACCTCGATCGCCGCGGCGGGTCCGGCCGTGCCCGCGATCACGCCGGCGACAGCGGGCCCCACGATGTACGCGAGGTTGACCGCCGTCGCTTCCATCGTGTTGGCCTTGGGCAACAGCTCTGGACGGACAAGCTCGGGCAGCACGCTGCGAAATGCGCCCATCGAGAGCGGGCTGGTCACCCCGAAGGCGATTGCAACCACGGGAAGGGCCCAGTGCGGACCGTGGCCCGCCAGGAGCAGGATGCCGATGAGCGCGCCGATCGCCGTCAGCTGGTCCAGCGCGATCAGCGCCCTGCGAGAGCGCGTCACATCCAGCCATGCGCCGAGCACGGGACCGCTGAAGGCCGCCGGCAGCGAGCCGGCCGCGACGGTGATGCCCGCGAGCGAGAGGCTGCCCGTGTGCTGGAGCACCAGCAGGGCGACCGCGACCGCCCACATCGTCGTGGGCACGCGCGCGAGGGTGACCGCGACGAAATAGCGCGCGTAACCGGGATGGCGGAGCAGGCCGGACCAGGTGGCGGTCCCGCCGCGGCCCAACTCCCGCTCGACCGTTTCGAAGCTCATGAAGTGTTTGTAGCGATGACCCACATCCTGTATTGGTAGGTGTCCGATCGACAAGGAGGCGGTTCATGGCGGTTATCCACAGGCGCACCGAAGAAGGGCAGAGGCCCCTGTCGGGCGCTGCAGCACATCGGCTCGATCCATCCGCGGGCATTCCCCGCCACCAGCTCCACGGTCGCGGCCTGGGAGAGCAGACGGCGTACGAGCTGATCTCCAACGAGCTGCTGCTGGACGGCCAGGCGCGACTCAACCTGGCCACCTTCGTGACCACCTGGATGCCCTCGACCGCCGGGCATCTGATGGCGCAGACCGCCGACAAGAACATGATCGACAAGGACGAGTATCCGCAGACCGCGGAGATCGAGTCGCGCTGCGTCAACGTGCTCGCCAACCTGTGGCACGCGCCTGCCGGGCAGCACGCCACGGGTTGCTCGACCACCGGCTCGAGCGAGGCAGCGATGCTGTGCGGAATGGCGCTCAAATGGCGCTGGCGCGAGCGCATGCGGGCCGCGGGCAAGCCCACCGATCGCCCCAATCTGGTGATGGGGATCAACGTCCAGGTCTGTTGGGACAAGTTCTGCCGCTACTGGGAGGTGGAGCCGCGGCTCGTGCCGATGGATGGCGAGCGCTTCCACCTGGACGCCGAGCAGGCGGTGTCGCGCTGCGACGAGAACACGATCGGGGTGGTGGCGATCATGGGATCGACTTTCGACGGCTCCTACGAGCCCGTGGCGGAAATCGCGGCCGCGCTCGACAGGCTCGAGCAGGAGCGAGGTTTGCACGTGCCCCTGCACGTAGATGCCGCCTCGGGCGGCTTCGTCGCGCCCTTCCTCACGCCCGAGCTCGAATGGGACTTCCGCCTAGAGCGCGTGCAGTCGATCAACGCCTCAGGCCACAAGTACGGCCTGGTGTATCCGGGCGTGGGCTGGGCGATCTGGCGCGACCAGCAGGCCCTGCCCCAGGACCTCGTCTTCAACGTCAACTACCTGGGCGGACAGATGCCGACCTTCGCGCTCAACTTCTCGCGCCCCGGAAGCGAGGTGATCGCCCAGTACTTCATGTTTCTCGCGCTGGGCCACGAGGGCTACTGGCGCGTGATGCAAAACGCCCAGGACGTGGCGATGCGCCTGGCGCAGGAGATCGGCAAGCTCGGGCCGTACCGGGCCCTCACCGAGGGACAGGAGCTGCCCGTGTTCGCCTTCGCGCTCAATGACGACGTGCGCAACTTCACCGTCTTCGACGTCTCCGATCGCCTGCGCGAGCACGGGTGGCTCGTGCCCGCATACACGTTCCCCGCCAACCGCGAGGATCTGAACGTGCTGCGGATCGTGGTCCGTGCTGGCATGAACCACGACATGGCTGACAAGCTGCTCGATGCCCTGCGCGAGGAGACCGAGTTCTTGTGCTCGCTCGAGGGGCCGATGCCCGCGCGCGATCCCGAGAAACGCAAGGCGTTCGCGCATTAAGTTGTTCCGGCCCGAACATGTTCCGGCCGGCCGGCCCGATCATGATCGGGCCGGGCCCGCCGCACATGTGCGGCGGGCTATCTATAGGACTTGGGCCAGCCGCCTCCCCGCGGCCTCCATCTCTTCGAGCGTCGAGGCCTCGAGCACGACCTGGAGGTCGAGGATTCGCGCCTCGAAGGCGTCGAGCGCGCGCGAGCCGACGATCGCGTTACAGGGCACGCCCGCCTGGCGAGCGCGCGTGGCGACCTCGGAGAGCGCCTTGCCCGCGAGGCTCTGGCGGTCGAGCCGTCCCTCGCCCGCGACCACCGCCCGCGCCGCCCGCATGCGCTGATCGAAGCCGAGGGCGTCGAGGACGAAGCCCGCCCCGGCCCGCAGCTCCGCTCCGAACGCGGCCCACAGACCGCCCGCCAAGCCACCGGCGGCGCCACTCATGGGGATGCCGCGCGGGTCGCGCGGGAGGCGGCGGGCGAGGGCGTGGAGGCGCTTGGTCAGCGTGCGCACCTGGTCCGCATCCGCGCCCTTCTGCGGCGCGAACACCCGCGCCGCCTCCTCGAAGGGTGTCTGCACGTCGCACAGCACGATCAGCCGCGCCCCCCCAAGCCCGCCGGCCCCGCGGATCGCGCGAACCGCGCCCGCGCCACCGTCGGTGGTCGCGGATCCCCCGGCCGCCACCAGGACGGTCTCGGCGCCGGCGGCCACAGCGGCATTGATGAGCTCCCCCGCGCCGTTGCTGGTGGCCGCAAGCGGGTCCCGTTCGGACGCTGTCACTCGGTCGAGCCCGATCGCGCGCCCGGTCTCGACGATCGCGCTCCTGCGGCGCCTGCCTTCCCCAAGCAGTCCCAGCTCGGCTTCCACCGAGCGGCCGAGCGGATCGCTCACGCTCGCTCCAATCAGCTCCACGTCAAGTGCGTCCGCCAGTATCTCGAGCGTGCCCTCGCCGCCGTCGGCAATGGGGCACAGGGACGCCGGTCTGCCCGCGGCATGCAGGCCGCGCCCGATCGCGTCCGCCACCTGCCCTGCGCTGAACGTCCCCTTGAAAGCGTCCGGCGCCACCAGGACGGTGGTGGGGACGCCGGCGAGCTTCAGCGGTTCATCTGCCCGAGCAGGCACTCCCGCGGCGCCTTATCCGTCCGCCAGCGCAGGATTCGCGTGCCGTGGCGGATCCGGCCGCCACTCGTGTGGTCGAACGTGACCTCGACGACCAGCTCTGGTCTCAGCTCGATCCACTCGAGCTCCCGCTCGCTCTTCCAGCGACTCGGGTCACCCCGCCCCCGCTTGCCGGTCTCATACGGAGCCAGTCGCTCGACCAGCGCGCGCTTCTCCGCTGCGCGCAGCCCCGACGAATGACCGACCACGTGCAGCATGCCGTCTTCGCCGTAGAGGCCCAGGATCAGTGAGCCCACCGTGTCCGGCTCTTTGCCCGGCCGGTAGCCCGCCACCACGGCGTCGATCGTGCGCACCAGCTTGACCTTGACCATGCCCGTGCGCTGCCCGGGGCGGTAGTCGGCCTCCACATCCTTGGCGACCACGCCTTCGCCGCTGCGCAGCCACGGCTCCGCTTCGCTCGGCACCCGCGTCACGGGCGTGAGCGTCACCTCGTCGCTGCGCGGCAGCCGCTCCAGGTGCTCGCGTCGTCGTGCGAAGGGTGCCTCCAGCAGCGACTCGTCGTCCTGTGCGAGCAGGTCGAAGGCGATGTAGCGAGCTGGGGTCTCACGCGCCAAGCGCTCGATCCGCGACTGGGCCGGGTGGATCCGCTGCGAGAGGGCGTCGAAGTCCTCGCCGCCGCGCGGGGAGTCGATCACGATCTCGCCATCGAGCACATAGCGACCGGGCGCGAAGGTGAGCTCGGGGAAATAGCGTCCGAGCGGCTTGCCGCCGCGAGACTGCAGCACCACCCCCTCCCCGTCGACGAACGCGAGCGCCCGGAAGCCGTCGTACTTGGGCTCATACGACCACCCCTCCCCCGTCGGAAGCTGCTTCGCGGGCCGCGCTAGCTGCGGCGGCAAAGGCGGTGTGAGAGGCAGGCTCATAAGCGAGGACCGGCGCGATGCTAGCTGTACGATCAGCGGCGTGGCTGACGATCGCGCGACGGTCGCCGAGGAGGAGTATCTGGAGAGCCTCTTCTGGCTGTTTGAGGCGGGGCTGCCGATGACGGGGGCCAACCTCGCGCGCGCAATGCAGCTCTCGGCGCCGACCGTGCACGAGATGCTGGGCCGGCTCGAGCGCGACGGCTACATCGTGCGCGACTCCGAGCGCTTGATCAGCTTCACCCCCTCCGGCCGCAGCCATGCCGAGCACATCGTCAGCCGCCACCGCATGATCGAGCGCTTCCTCACCGACGTGGTCGGCGTCCCCTGGGACGACGTGCATGAGGAGGCGGGGCAGCTCGAGCATGCGATGACGCCGCGGTTCGAGGCCTACGTTCGCGCGACCGTCGGAGACGCCAAGACCTGCCCCCACGGCCATCCGATCCGCGTAGGCGAGCGCATCGACGGCGTCCCTCTCGCCGACTGCCGTCCGGGCACCCGGGTCACGATCCTGCGCTTCGAGAACGAGGCCGAGGATCTCCTCCACTATCTGAAAGACGAGGGCCTCGAGCCGGGTCTCGCCGGCCAAGTGGCCGCCAACGATGGCGCCTATGTGACGGTCAGCAGAGACGATCACGCGGCCACCGTGACCGCGTCCGTGGCGGAGACCGTCTCGGTGCTTGCCGATCCCTCGCCGCCCCAGCGCATCGCCCTGCCCGAGCAGCTCGTGCTGGGGCAGGAGCGCTACGGGCGCTGACCAGCGCCGCCAGCGCGACGGGTGGGCCGGACCTAAGCCGGGGCGCCCACGCCCGCGACCTCCGCGTAGGCGTCGGCGAACCTGCTCACACCCTCCTCGATCTCCGCGGGCCTCACACCCGAGTAGGCGAGGCGCAGGCTTGACTGCGCTCCCTCGAGCACGAAGTCCTGGCCCTTGACGAAGTGGACGCCGCGCCGCGCGGCGGCCTCGAACAGCCTCGCCACATCGGTGCCGCGGGGAAGGTCCACCCACAGGAAGTAGCCGCCCTCGGGTTCGACGAAGCGGGCATCGGGGACTGCGCGGGTCAACGCTTGGCATAGGGTCCGGGCACGTTCGCGCAGCGCATCCTTGACGTTCTCGATCGAGCGCTCGAGCGCGCCCGAGCGGCAGAACTCGAACACGATCGCCTGCGAGACCATGCTCGGCGAGATGTAGCTGCTCGTGGCGAGCTTCGCCACGCGCGCGATCAGATCCTCGGGCCCGACGAGATAGCCCACGCGGATCCCGGGGCAGACGGTTTTGGAGAAGGAGGAGGCGTAGACCACCACGTCGTCTGCCAGCGAAAGCATCGTCGGCAGCGTCTCGCCCTCGAAGCGCAGCGCGCCGTAGGGGTCGTCCTCGAACACCGTGAAGCCGTAGGCGCGGGCCAGCGCCGGCAGCTGCTCGCGCTTGTCCCTCGAGAGGGTGTAGCCGGCGGGGTTCTGGAAGTTGGGAATGATGTGGGCGAGCTTTGGGGTGGTCCCGGCGCTCAGCACGCGCTCGAGCGCGGCCACGTCGATCCCGTCGGGCTCGAGCTCGACGGGGTGTATGTCCGCGCCGCGCTGGCGCAGAGAGAGCAGCGTGCGGTCGTACGTGGGCCGCTCGACGACGACCGCGTCGCCGGAGTGCACGAGCGCGTCGAAGAGGAACGCGTCGGCCTGCATGGAGCCGTTGGTGACCAGCACGCGCTCGTCCGGCACGCCGTGGTGCTCGGCGATCCAGGTGCGCAGCGGGCGGTAGCCGATGGAGGTCCCGTACGCCGTCGTGCCCGCCGGGTCGGAGCGGAAGGCCCGCTCGGCGGCCTCGCGCAGCCCCTCCACGTCAACGATGTCGAGCGAGGGCGCCCCGCGCGCGAACGAGATCTGATCGGGCACTCAGCGAAGGCTACTCGTGTTCTCGGCAACCAAGAGCGAGGCCGCGAGCTCCGCCACCGCGGTAGGCGTGCGGCCCACACGGACCCCCCTAGCCTCGAGCGCTTCGGCCTTGGCCTGGGCCGTGCCCCTCGAGCCCGAGACAATCGCGCCGGCGTGCCCCATGGTCTTGCCGGGGGGCGCCGTGAACCCGGCGATGTAGGCGACCACGGGCTTGCTCATGCACTCAGCGACGAACTCCGCCGCTCGCTCCTCGGCGTCGCCGCCGATCTCGCCGCACATCACGATCAGCTCGGTCTCACGGTCCTCCTCGAACAGCGCCAGCACGTCGATGAAGTCGGTGCCCGGGACCGGGTCGCCGCCGATGCCCACGATCGTGGAGTTCCCGAAGCCCTCCCGGGCGAGCACGTTCCCGATCTGGTAGGTGAGCGTGCCCGAGCGCGAAACCACACCCACGTTGCCCGCGCCGAAGAAGGCAGCCGGGATGATGCCCACATTGGCCTTCCCGGGAGAGAGGATGCCGGGACAGTTCGGCCCGATCAGCCGCGAGCGTCCGTTCTTCTTGATCGTGTTGAAGGCTCGGAGCTCGTCGTGGGCCGGAATGCCCTCGGTGATCGCCACGATCAGCTCAATGCCGGAGTCCTCGGCCTCCAGAATCGAGTCGGCCGCGAACCGCGGCGGCACGAAGATCATCGCGGCGTTGGCGTCGGAGGCGGCGACCGCTTCGTGAAAGGTGTCGTAGACGGGGATCCCGTCTACGCTCTGGCCGCCCTTTCCGGGGGTCACACCCGAGACCACCTGCGTGCCGTAGTCGCGGTTGCGCAGCGAGTGGAAGGTGCCCTCACGTCCGGTGATGCCGGACACGCACAGGCGCGTGTCCGGGCCAACGAGGATGCTCATGCCGCCACGTCCTCGGCCGCACGCGCCAGCTCGACCACCTTCTGCGCGGCTCCGTCCATGGTCTCTTCGGTCGTGACGTTGGGAAGGTTTGCCTGCGCCAGCAGCCGGCGCCCCTCCTCGTCGTTGGTGCCATCCAGCCGCACCACGAACGGGACCTCGGGCTTGATCTCGGCGAATGCTTCGATCAGCCCCTTGGCCACCTCATCACACCTGGTGATACCACCGAAGATGTTGAACAGCACCGCCTTGACCTTGGGGTTGGAGAGGATGACCTCGACCGCACTGGTGATCGCGTCTGCCTTGGAGCCCCCGCCCGCGTCGAGAAAGTTGGCGGGCGCGCCGCCGGCCTGCGCGACTACGTCGAGCGTCGACATCACCAGCCCCGCCCCGTTGCCGAGGATGCCGATGTCCCCGTCGAGCTTCACATAGGTCAAGCCGCGTTCCTTGGCCATCCGCTCCTGGGGGTCCTCGGCCGAGAGGTCGCGCAGCTGCGCGTTCTCGGGATGGCGGAAGAGGGCGTTGTTGTCGAGCGTGACCTTCGCGTCGAGCGCGCGCACGGCCCGCTTGCCGTCTTCTGCGGGTGGCGTCACGATCATCGGGTTGACCTCGACGAGCGTCGCCTCCTCGGCGATGAACACCTCGTACAGCTTGGCCAGCATCGCCGAGACCGGTCGGACCACGTCTGCCTCCACGCCCGCCTCGAAGGACAGCCTGCGGCCGTGGAAGTCCTGGAAACCCACCAGCGGGTCGACGTGCAGCCGCGCGATCGCCCCGGGGTCCTGATCGGCAACCTGCTCGATGTCCATGCCCCCCGTGGTCGAGAGCATCACCAGCGGGGCCTTCTCAGAGCGGTCGAAGATCACCGAGGCGTAGTACTCGGCGTCGATCTGAGAGGCGCGCTCGATCCAAAGCTCGTGCACGGTGAGCCCGCGGATGTCCATCCCCAGGATCGCCTCGGCGTGTGCCTGCGCCTCGGTCCCATCCTGCGCGACCTTGATCCCTCCGGCTTTGCCCCGGCCGCCGATCTGGACCTGTGCCTTGACCACACAGGGATAGCCGATCTCATCGGCGGCCTTGATCGCCTCCTCGACGGTCTGCGCCGGGCGCCCGTTCGGCACGGGAACGCCGTGACGGCCGAACAGCTGCTTGCCCTGGTACTCGAGCAGGTCCATCGCGGGCCACTCTATTGCAAGCCGTTTGCGGTCGGCCCTATGCCATTATCCCGGCGCCATGGCCCTGCCTAAGAATGTGACATTTGTCACCTTTGACGTCTACGGCACCCTGATCGACTGGGAATCAGGGGCCTACGACGCCTTCCGCGCCGAGGCCGAACGGGACGGCTTCACAATCGAGCGCGAGGAGCTGATCCCCCTCTTCTACGAGATTCAGCAGCAGATCCAGGCCGGCTCCTACGAGCTGTACGCCGAGGTGCTGCGACGGACGGCGATTCAGATCGCCAAGCGCCTGGGCTGGCCGCTCGAGCCCTCGCGCTCGGGCTTCCTCCCGGACTCGATCCAGCGCTGGCCTCCCTTCAAGGAGACCAACTCGGTGCTCCAGAAGGTGAGCAAGAAGCACAAGATCGGACTGATCTCCAACATCGACGACAAGCTGCTCGGCCAGACCCGCCGCCTGATCCCGCTCGACTTCGACCTCGTGGTGACCGCCCAGCAGGTGCGCTCGTACAAGCCCGACCCGGCCCACTTCAACGAATGTGAGCGGCGGATCGGCGGCAAGAAGGGGTGGGTGCACGTCGCCGCCAGCTACTACTACGACGTCGCCCCGTGCCTGAAGAAGAAGGTGCCGGTGATCTGGGTCAACCGCCACCGGGAGGAGCTGGAGAGCGGGCAGAAGAAGCCCGACGCCGAGGTTTCGAATCTGCGCGAGGCGCTCAAGCTGCTTGGGCTGTAGCGCCACCCGCCCCGCCTATCGCTGGGGCGGCAAAATCTCCCGCACTCGGCCCCGTCTGTCGGATATGCTCGCGCACGGTGGCTCAGTATTCGGGGGCTAGGAGAGGTCTACGCATCGCGGGGATACTCGCGCTTGCCGCCCTGCTCGCCTACGCGCTGGCGCCCAGCCGGGGCGCCGCCCACTCGAAGTTGGTCAGGAATCAGCGATCCCTGCCCTCCGTGGTGGCTCTGCATGGGATCCACAAGATCCGCCACATCGTGATCGTCATGCAGGAGAACCGCTCCTTCGATAACTACTTCGGCACCTACCCGCACGCGGACGGCATCCCCGGCCTCGCCGGGCACCCGGGCAAGGTTCCGTGTCTTCCCAATCCGGGCGGGCATTGCGTCAAGCCGTTCCACGACCGCTACGACTCGAACCTCGGCGGCGGCTACAACACGATCATCTCCGCGGCGGACGTCGACAACGGCAAGATGGACGGTTTCATCCGCCAGGAACACCAGTGGTACAAGACCCGTTGCCACTGCGGGCCGTCCAAGCCGCACAACGACGTGATGGGCTACCACACCGGCGCGGATATCCCCAACTACTGGAAGTACGCGCACGATTTCGTACTTCAGGACCACATGTTCTCCTCGGTCGCCTCGTGGAGCCTCCCCAGCCATCTGTTCCTGGTCTCGGCGTGGTCTGCGCGCTGCACGAAGCACAACGCTCCGAGTAGCTGCAAGAACTCGCCCGACGCCCCCGGGGACACTCCCAACTGGGGACCGCATCCCACCAAGAAGCCCCCGATTTACGCTTGGACGGATCTCACGTACCTGCTCTCCAAGCATCACGTCAGCTGGCGCTACTACATGTTCAAGGGCAACGAGCCCGCGTGCGAGTCGAACGCCACCCTGCCTTGCCGTCCCAGCGCAAACGGTCCTAAGAGTTTCACGATCTGGTATCCGCTGAGGTGGTTTGACACGGTCATCAACGACCATCAGACCAAGAACGTCCAATCGATCAGCAACCTCTTCAAGGCGGCGCGGAAGGGCAAGCTGCCGGCCGTGTCATGGGTCGTTCCCAGCGTCCCGGTCTCCGAGCACCCTCCCGACACCGTGAGCGCCGGCCAGACATACGTCACGGGTCTGATCAATGCGCTGATGCGCAGCCACGAGTGGAACTCGACCGCGATCTTCCTCACCTGGGATGACTGGGGCGGGTTCTACGACAATGTCGTCCCGCCCACGGTCGACCAGAACGGTTACGGCATCCGCGCGCCGGGCCTCGTGATCAGCCCCTACGCCAAGAAGGGCTACATCGACCATCAGACGTTGAGCTTCGACGCGTATCTCAAATTCATCGAAGACGACTTCCTTCACAGCGCGAGGCTCAACCCGAAGACGGATGGTCGGCCTGACCCACGTCCTGACGTGCGTGAGAACGCGCAGGAGCTCGGCAACCTGGTCAAGGACTTCAACTTCAACCAGAAGCCACGCAAGCGCGTGATCCTCTCGGTCCATCCCAAGACGGACTTAATAAAGCCCTCCGCGAGCCCCTTCTACGGCCTGAACCCGTCGGCTTGGAGCTGGGGCTGAGTTAGCAGCACTCGCCTGGCCGCCTCCCGGGGCGACCAAGGGCCGCCCCCGCGAATCCCTCAGCTGATCACGGCCAGGGTGTCGCCGCTGGCCACGGAGCTGCCGACGGAGATCGGCAGCTTGGCGATCATCCCCGACTTGTGCGCGGTGATCTCGTTCTCCATCTTCATCGCCTCGATCACGGCCACCAGCGCTCCCTCCTCGACCGCGGCTCCCTCCTCCACGGCTACCTTCAGCACCGTGCCCTGAAGCGGTGATGTGAGCTCGTCGTGACCAGCACCGCCACGGCCCCCGCGGCCGGGCGCCGCGCGCCGGGGAGCCCGGCGGCTGGCTGCTCCGGTCGTCGCCGGCGCCGCGCCGTTGGTCTGGGCAGCGCCGGCGAAGGGCGCGCCGATCACCTTGACGTCGAAGCGCTTGCCGGACACCTCGACCGTATAGCTCTGCTCGACGGGCGGGGCCTCCTCAGCATCTGCGTCCTCGGCCGGCCTAGCGAAGGCGAGCGTCTTCAGCCACTTGCGGTCCTCGATCAGGTCGCGACAGGTCTCAGCATCGGCCCACTGGCGCGTCCGCAGGATCGCCTCGTGAAACGGCAGCAGCGTCTTCAGGCCACCGATCTCGTACTCGCGCAACGCCCGCACCATGCGGCTGGTGGCCTGCTCGCGGTCGACGTCCCAGACGATCAGCTTGGCGATGATCGGGTCGTACATGGGGGTGATCTCGGACCCCGGCTCGACGCCCGAATCGACCCGCACCCCCGGGCCCGCCGGCTCGCGATACTCGGCGATCCGTCCCGGCGCGGGCGCGAAGTTCTTGCTCGCGTCCTCGGCGTTGATGCGGCACTCAATCGCGTGTCCGCGCAGCTCGACCTCCTCCTGCGAGATCGAGAGCGGCTCGCCCGCGGCGACGCGGATGCCCTCCTTGACGATGTCGATCCCAGTCACCAGCTCGGTCACGGGGTGCTCAACCTGGACGCGCGTGTTCATCTCCAGGAAGAAGTACTCGGCCTCGGCGGGACCGGGCTCGCGTTCGCCGGACGGCCCCTCGCCGGACGCCGCGCCCCCCACTACCAGCAGCCCCTCGACGGTGCCCGCCCCCGTGTAGGAGACCGCCGCCGCCGCGTCCGTCGCGATCTTGCCGATACGGGCCCGCAGCTCCTCGTTCACCGCCGGCGCTGGCGCCTCTTCGATCAGCTTCTGATGGCGGCGTTGCAGCGAGCAGTCGCGCTCGCCGAGGTGGATCACGTTGCCATGGCTGTCAGCGAGCACCTGGACCTCCACGTGGCGGGGATCGTGGAGGTAGCGCTCCAGATACACCGTCGGATCCGAGAAGAACTTCTCGCCCTCACGGGCCGCGCCCTCGAAGGCCGCCTCCAGCTGGTCCTCCGACAGCGCGACGCGGAAGCCCTTGCCGCCTCCGCCCCCGGCCGCCTTGACCGCGACCGGATAGCCGATCGTCTCTTCGATCAGCTTGCGGGCCTCCTCGAGTGTGCCCACAGGCTCGGTCGTTCCGGGCACGATCGGGACGCTGGCATTCGCCATCAGCTCCCGGGCCCGGGTCTTCGACCCCATCGCCTCGATCGCCTTCGACGGCGGTCCGATGAACGTGATCCCCCGCTCCTCGAGCGCAGCCGCGAAGGCTGCGTTCTCCGCCAGGAAGCCGTAGCCGGGATGTACGGCTTCGGCCCCTGAGCGCTCGACCACCTCGATCAGCTTGTCGATCGCGAGATAGCTCTCGGATGCGGGACCCGGGCCGAGCAGGTAAGCCTCGTCGGCGCGTTTCACGTGCACGGCGTCGCGATCGAGCTCGGAGTAGACCCCCACGGTGGCGATCCTGAGCTCCTCGCACGCGCGAATGATGCGGACCGCGATCTCGCCGCGGTTTGCGATCAGGACCTTCGAGAACATTTGCCGCGGCAGGACTTTACCGAGCGCCGGGGGCCCGACCGCGGATCCTGAGGCGTCGCGCGGAAGCGCGGTGCCTCAGAGGTGGATGCCGCACTCGGTCTTGTCCAGGCCCGCCCAGCGGCCCTCGCGGCCCTCGCCGGGCTGGGTGCAGGGCGCGCACCCGATCGAGCTGTAGCCCCGGTCGTGAAGCGGGTGATAGGGGAGGTCGTGGCGGTTGATGTAGCGCCAGATGTCGTGCTCCGACCAATCCGCCAGCGGGTTGACCTTCCAGATCCCGCGCCGCTCGTCCATCTCCAGCTTGGCCGCGTCGGCGCGGGTGTTCGCCTGCTCCCGGCGAACGCCGGTGATCCAGGCCTCGACGTCTCGCAGCGCGCGCTCGAGCGCCTGCACCTTGGCAGCCCCGCAGCAGTTCTCAGGACTCCAAGGACCGTTGCGGCTTGTGGCGTCGAAGACCTCCACCCGCACCCCGAAGCGGTCCTCGAACTCGCGCCAGGTCGCGTACGTCTCGGGGAACAGGACGCCGGTGTCGATCACGAACACCCGCGGGGACTGCTCGATCTCGGTGAGCATGTGCATCAGCACCGACTCCTCCTTCTGGAACGAGCACGCCAGCGTCAGCCGCGGATGGAAGCGGTCGACGGCGTAGGCCAGGATCTCTTCGGCACTGGCCTGCTCGAGGTGGGGAATCGTGACGCTCATCTGCTCTGAAGGACTGTAGGGGCGATAACCGATTGGGTTACGGGGCTTCTCAAGCTTAGACAGCGCATTCGCCCTCTCCGCGGATCACCTGGAACGGCGCGGAGCGCTCCCAGTCGATGAAGTGGCTGATGTTCTCGAGGTTGAATTCGACCGGCATCCCCAGATCCCTGATCTCCTCCTCTAATCGGTCCCTACTCCCAGGGCGGCGGGAGCTCTGGGCGGCAAGAGACACCCTCCTGCAGCGCTGCCTGCTGCCAGGGGTTCCGAGCGCGCCTCGGCGGCGCGGGAGGGGGTGCCGTCTCGCGCATGAAGCGCTCGAGCGCGGCGATCACCGCCGCGGCCTCCTCTGGCGAGGCCGTGGGCGCGACGATCGTGAGGCGGGGGCGGCGATTCACGAGCTGCGCCGAGGGTATCGTGGCCTACGGTGCCTGAACTGCCCGTTCTGGGCCACGACGCCGTGCTGCGTGCCGTGCCCCCGGAGATCGCGATCGAGCGCGTGCGCGACGGGCTGCTCAAATTTCAGCGCGGCGGCTGGGTCATGCCGCCCAAGGTGTACCTGGAGAGCCCACCGTATGGCGACTTCCGCGCTATGCCCGCCAGGGGGAGCGGCCTGGCGCTGCTCAAATGGGTCACATCCTTTCCCGGCAATCCGGCCCGCGGCTTGCCGACGGTGACCGGCGTCATCTCGCTCTCGGACGCGACCACCGGCGAGTTGCTGATGCTGCTCGATGGACGCTCGGTCACGGCTCTGCGCACGGGCGCGATGGCCGCCGTGGCGAGCGCCGCGCTCGCGCCTGCGGACGCGCGCTCGCTGGGCATCGTCGGCTGCGGCCTGCATGGCGCATGGGCCGCCCGGTGCCTGGTCGCAGCGGGTCTCGGTCCGGGCGTCTGTCATGACACCGACGCCCTCGCCGCCGAGCGCTTGCAATCCGAGCTCGGCGCGGGCTGGCGGTTGGGAGACCGCCGCGAGGCGCTTGGATGCGACGTGGTCTGCTGCGTAACGCCGGGAAACGCGCCCGTGGTCGAGGCCGGCGACCTCCATGCTGGGCTGCACCTCAACATGCTCGGGGCCGACGGTCCGGGCAAGGCCGAGGCCACGATCGAGGCGGTGGCGGCGTGCTCGCTCTTTTGCGACGAGTGGGAGCAGGCCTCGCATGGCGGCGAGCTGACCGCCGCGATCACCACTGGAGCGGTCACCCGCGCGCAGGTGAGGGAGCTGGGCGCGGTCGTGGCGGGCGAAGCGCCCGGCAGAACGGATCCCCAGGAGGTGACGCTGTTCGACTCGACCGGCCTCGCGATCCAGGACCTGGCCGTGTCGACGGCGGCCTTCGAGGCCTGGCGCGAGGGGAGGGTGGAGGCCGAGACGGTGGCGCTCTAGTGAGGGCTGGCGGCTTGCCTCACGACGCCCCGAGCGCACGAATTTCACAACGGAATGTTCCCGTGCTTGCGCCGGGGGCCCGCCTCCCGCTTGGTCTGAAGCGTCTCGAGCGCGGTGATGATCTTGGGCCGCGTTTCATGGGGCACGATCACGTCGTCGATGTAGCCCCGCTCGGCGGCCGCGTAGGGATTGGCGAAGTGCGCCTTGTAATCGGTGATCAGCTTCTGGCGCCGCATGTCCGGTGTCGGCGAGGAGCTGATGTCGCGCCGGTAGATGATGTTGACCGCGCCCTCGGGCCCCATCACCGCCACCTCCGCCGTCGGCCAGGCGAAGTTGAAGTCGGCCAGCATGTGCTTGGAGGCCATGACGTCGTAGGCGCCCCCATAGGCCTTGCGCGTGATGATCGTGATCTTGGGCACGGTGGCCTCGGTGTAGGCATACAGCAGCTTGGCCCCGTGGCGGATGATTCCGCCCCACTCCTGGTTGGTTCCGGGCAGGAATCCCGGCACGTCGCAGAACGTGATCAGGGGGATGTTGAAGGCGTCGCACGTGCGCACGAAGCGCCCCGCTTTACACGAGGAGTCGATGTCGAGCACGCCCGCGAGCTGCGAGGGCTGGTTGCCGACGATGCCGACCGCAAAGCCATTGAGGCGCGCCAACCCACACACGATGTTGCGGGCATAGTGCTCGTGCACCTCGTAGAACTCCCCGTCGTCCACGACCAGGCGGATCGCCTCGCGCATGTCGTAGGGCTTGTTGGGGCTGTCGGGCACGACGTGGTCGAGCTCGGGCTCCTGTCGCAGGGGGTCGTCGGTCGGCTGTACGCGCGGCGCGGTCTCGAGGTTGTTCTGGGGCAGAAACGAAAGCAGGTAGCGCGTGTCCTCGAGGCAGTGGTCCTCGTCGTCACACGCGAAGTGCGCCACCCCCGACTTGGAGTTGTGGGACATCGCACCGCCCAGGTTCTCGAACCCCACCTCTTCGCCGGTGACCGCCTTGATCACGTCCGGTCCGGTTATGAACATGTGCGAGGTCTCCTTGACCATGAAGATGAAATCGGTCATGGCTGGGGAGTAAACGGCCCCGCCCGCGCACGGGCCCATGATCAAGCTGATCTGGGGAATCACGCCCGAGGAGCGCACGTTGCGGACGAACACGTCCCCGTAGGCGCCCAGCGACACCACTCCCTCCTGGATGCGCGCGCCCCCCGAGTCGTTGATACCGATCACAGGGCAGCCGATGCGCGCCGCCAGGTCCATGATCTTGCAGATCTTCTCGCCCATCACTTCCCCCAGCGAGCCGCCGAAGACCGTGAAGTCCTGACTGAAGACGCACACCCTGCGGCCGTCGATGGTTCCGTGGCCAGTCACGACGGCGTCCCCGTAGGGACGGTTCTTCTGCATGTCGAACTCGTGGGTGCGGTGACGGACGAAGGTGTCGAGCTCCTGGAACGACCCGGGGTCGAGCAATTTCTGCAGCCGCTCCCGCGCGGTGTACTTGCCCCGCTCGTGCTGCTTGGCGACCGCCGCCTCACTGCCGGCGTGAATCGCCTCGTAGCGGATCTCCTGGAGCTGCTCCAGCTTCTCCTCGTAGGTTTCCGGGGCGTGCTCGCGCATGGCGGCGCGAGTTTATCGGCGCGCCAGCGCGCGCCCCTTCACGAAGCGCCCTAGGGCCGCGAGAAAGGGCGGTGATGCGCCTGGCCGAGGCTGTCGAGCACCGCGCTCAGCGCGGCGCTCGGCGAGACCACCGGTCCGAGCGGGACCTCAGAGCGGCTGGAAGCGTCGGGCACGCCCGCCGCCGCCTCTGGCTCGGGCGGTGGTGTCAGTGCGGGCGCGGGCGCCGGCGCGTCGATCTCCACTGCTTTCTCGACGTCCTCCTCATCGATCGGCGTGCGAAACCATCGCCTCACCGCCTCGGTCATGCGTCGCGTCCACCGGCGCTTCTCCGCCTCTCGCCTGCTCCGCTCGAGGAATGCCGTCAGCTCGCGAATCTCGGCCTCTACCGTCGCGTAGGGAGGACCGAGAGCGGCCGCGTGATCAACGACCGGCGTCGCAAGCTTGACTGCCGGCGCCTCGGTCTCGCCCCAGGGCACCGCGCCCTCGGTCACGCGCCCCTCGGTCTCGCTCACGAACGGCCCAAGCTCAAGCGGCTCGGCGGTCAGGCTCACCCGGGTCCCCCACCCCGAGGGCTCGAGCCTGACCGTGCCGCGAGCGTGCTCGCCCTCCCAGGCAACGGCGGTCTCGGGCTCGAGCCTCGTGATGCGGATCTCTCCGAACTGGTCCATGTGCCGGCTGAGCGAGGCCGCACTCGAAACCTCCGACCACAGTTCTGGCGGAGACTTGACGAGTGTCCGCGCGGCCCTCGATTCGCTCATGCCTCCTCGTTTCGCCCGGCCGGAGAGGACTCCTTCCGGCTGACCGGGAGTATGCGAACTCGCATACTTTTTTTCCACAGGGGGGCCCTAGGCGCGTCGAATCCGGGCCCCGGGCGCTTCGCCGCGCTCAGAAAGAGGGCTTGTACTCCCCGAACACGTCGCGCATGGCGCCGCACACCTCGCCCAGCGAGCAGCGGTCGCGCAGAGCCTCCCGCAGCACCGGCAGCAGGTTGTCGCTGCCCCGCGCGCAGGCACGGATCTCCTCCAGGTGCCGGGCAACCAGTGCCTGGTCACGCTCGTCCTTGAAGCGCCGAAGCCGCTCGACCTGCGCGCGCTCGGAGTCGGGGTCTACCCGCAGGATGTCGGGGACCTCGACCGCCTCCTCGACGAACTTGTTCACGCCCACCACCACGTCCTGGCCGGTGCGATAGCGCTCGTGGTATCCGAAGGCCGACTCCTCGATCTCGCCCTTGATGAACTCAATTGCGTTGATCGAGCCCCCCAGCTCATCGACCTTTGCGATCAGCTCCCAGGCCCGGCGCTCGATCTCGTCCGTCAGCGCCTCGACGAAGAACGACCCCGCGAAGGGGTCCACGGTGTCGGCGGCGCCCGACTCGTAGCCGAGGATCTGCTGCGTGCGCAGCGCGATCTTGGCTGCGCGCTCGGCGGGCAGCGCGAGCGCCTCATCGAACCCGTTGGTGTGCAGCGACTGGGTCCCGCCGCAGACGGCGGCGAACCCCTGCAGGGCCACTCGCACGATGTTGTTCTCGGGCTGCTGCGCGGTAAGCGTCACCCCGCCGGTCTGGGTGTGGAAACGCAGCCGCCAGGAGCGCTCATCCGTGGCGCCGAAGCGCTCGCGCATGATATGCGCCCACATGCGCCGGGCGGCGCGGAACTTGGCCACCTCCTGAAAGACGTTGTTGTGGCCGTTGAAGAAGAACGCCAGCCGCGGTCCGAAGCGATCGATCTCTAAGCCAGCCGCGAGCGCCGCCTGCACGTAGGCGATCCCATTCGCGAGCGTGAATGCGACCTCCTGTACGGCCGAGCACCCCTTCTCCCGAAAGTGGTAGCCCGAGATCGAGATCGTGTTCCACCGCGGCACCCGCTCGTTGCAATACGCGAACAGGTCGGTTGTAAGGCGAATCGCGCCCGCAGGCGGATAGATGAAATTGCCGCGCGCGATGTACTCCTTGAGCACGTCGTTCTGGGTCGTCCCCCGCAGCTCGGACGCCGCCACGTCCTGCTCCTCGCCCACCAGCTCATACAGCAAAAGCAGTACCGCGGCGGGCGCGTTGATCGTCATCGAAGTCGAAACCTGGTCGAGCGGGATGCCGTCGAAGGCGACGCGCATGTCATCGATCGTGTCGATCGCCACCCCGGTGCGCCCCACCTCGCCCAGGCAACGCGGGTCGTCCGAGTCGAGGCCCAGCTGAGTGGGCAGGTCAAAGGCCATGCTCAGCCCGGTGGAGCCGTGCTGGAGCAGGTAGCGGTAGCGCTCGTTGGATTCCTTGGCGCTCGCATAGCCGGCGTACTGGCGCATCGTCCACAGGCGGCCGCGATACATGTCCGGATGGATCCCGCGCGTGTAGGGATAGGAGCCCGGCTCGCCGAGCCGCTGCTCGAGTTCCCCGGGCAGATCCGCCTCGGTGTAGAGCGGCTTGACCTCGATGCCCGAGTCGGTGAAGCGCCGCTCGTCATCGGGGCCCACGATCGGCGCGATCGTGCGGTGCTCCGGCGTGGTGGCCATGGACTGAGATTATCCCGGGCCGGCGTGCATGCACGCCGGCCTACAGGACTTTGGAGAGGAAGGCCCTCGTTCGCTCGTGCCGAGGCGAGGCCAGTACTGCTTCTGGGCGACCCGCCTCGACCACGACCCCGTCGTCCATGAACACGGCTTGGTCGGCCACCTCGCGCGCGAAGCCCATCTCGTGGGTGACGACGATCATCGTCATCCCGTCGCTGGCAAGCTGCCGCATGGCTTCGAGCACCTCGCCCACCAGCTCGGGGTCGAGCGCCGACGTGGGCTCGTCGAAGAGCATCAGTTTGGGGCGCATGGCGAGCGCGCGGGCGATCGCCACCCGCTGCTGCTGGCCGCCCGACAGCGCCACCGGGTATGTGTTGAGCTTGTCGTCAAGCCCGACCCGCTCGAGCAGCTCCACGCCTTGCTTTCGCGCCTCGTCGCGCGAGACTTTCGCCACCCGGACCGGCGCCAGCATCACGTTCTCGAGCGCCGTCATGTGCGGAAAGAGGTGGAAGTGCTGGAAGACCATCCCCACCTGCGCACGCTTTCGCGCCACCTCGCGTTCGGGCAGCTCGTGCAGCTTCACCCCGCGCTGGCGATAGCCGACGAGCTCCCCGTCCACATACAGTCGCCCGGCGTTGATCTTCTCCAGATGGTTGATGCAGCGCAGGAATGTCGACTTGCCCGATCCTGAGGGGCCGAGGATGCACATCACCTCGCCGCGGTCGACCTCGAGCGTGATGCCCTTCAGCACCTCGAGGCGCCCGAAGCTCTTGTGCACGGCCTCGGCTTTGACCATCGCGGTCATCGCGCGATCGAACCGGTTCCGAAGCTCAGCCAGCGAGCTCGCATGGTTGCCCGCTCGGCGCGCGTGAAACCGCGCCCGAAGCGTCGCTCGATGAAGTACTGGCCGACATACAGGACGCTTGTCATCACCAGGTACCAGACACTCGCCACGATCAAGAGCGGGATCACCTTGTAGTTCACGTCGTAGATCGACTGGGCGGAGAACAGCAGCTCTCCGTAGGAGGCCACGATCAAGAGCGAGGTGTTCTTCAGCATCGAGATCGTCTCGTTGCCCGTCGGCGGGATGATCACCCGCATCGCCTGTGGCAGCACGATCAACCGCATGATCTGAAGCCGGCCCATCCCGAGCGACTGAGCCGCCTGCGTCTGGCCGTGGTCGACGGAGATGATCCCCGCCCGCACGATCTCTGACATGTACGCGCCCTCGTTCAACCCCAGCCCCAGCATCGCCGTCACCAGCGGCGTTACGACCGAGTTGGCGTGCGCATGCACCAACGACGGCCCGAACGGGATCCCGAGCGAGATCGTCGGGAACAGCGCCGCGATGTTGTACCAGAAGAGAATCTGAACGAGCAGGGGGGTGCCCCTGAAGAACCAGATGTACAGCCAGCTGGCGCCGGACACGATCGGGTTGGGCGAGAGCCGCATCACCGCGGCGATGACGCCGAGCAGGATCCCGATCACCTGGCACAGGGCCGTCAGGTAGACAGTCGCCAGGACTCCATGCAGGATGCGCGGGTCGAACAGGTACTGGCCGACGACATGCCACTGGAAGCCCTTCGAGGTGACGATCGCCCTGACCGCGGCGGCCACGAACAACAGCACGATCGCCGCGGCGATCCAGCGCCCCGGGTGCCGGACCGGGACGGCCTTGATCTCGTCTGGCCGTCGTCCGCGCTGCTCTTCAGTCAGCTCGGGAGAGCTCACCGCTGAGCCGAAGTGTCGCGCTTTTGGCTAGCTCGTAGCGCCGTTGATCTTGACCTTCGAGACCGGGATCTCGATCCCCTGCAGCCCCCACTTGGCGAAGATCTTCCCGTATGTTCCGTCGCCCTCCAGCTCCTTGAGCGCCGCTTGAACGGACTTGGCGAGGCCGTTCTTGGGCATCGCGAGACCGTACGGCACAGGCGCATACGCCGCTCCGACGAGCTTGAAGCCGCCGCTCGACTTCTTCACCTGGTAGGTGGCGACCGGCGTGTCGGCGAAGCCAAGCTGGGCACGCCCACTGGACACGGCCAGGTTGGCCTCCGTCTGTGTGTCGAAGACGAGCACCTTTACGCCCGGCTTACCAGCCTTCGTGCATTTGGAGCTCTGCGTCTTCGCGTCGGCTTCCTCGGTGGTACCGCTCTCGACCGACACCGTCTTGCCACAGATGTCGGCGATGCTGCCGATCGAGGCCCCTCCGCTCGCCTTGGTGTAGAACGACTCCCCGACAAACGCGTAATCGACGAAGTCGACCGTCTTCTCACGCGCCTTCGTGTCGCCGAACGATGACGCTCCCATGTCATACCGACCCGCGGCGAGCCCTGGGATGATCGTGGCGAACGTCGCGTTGACCAAGTTCACCTTGAGGCCCATCACCGCCCCCAGCGCGTGACTGAGGTCGGCGTCCATGCCGACGATCGTGTGGCCATTGGAGGCAAAGAACTCGTCTGGCGCGTAGGTCGCGTCTGTGGCCACGGTGAGCGTGCCCTTGGACTTGATCGACTTCGGCACCAGCGCGGCGACGGACGCGTCCTTGGCCGGCATCTTGAACCCGCTTGACGAGCTCGACGAAGTGGTTGACGTCGTGTGCGAGTGCTTATTGCTGCTGCTCCCGCAAGCTGCGGCACCCGCCGCAAGACACACCACGGCGAGCGAGGCTGCGAACCTGCTGCTCCACGTATGCACTAAATCCTCCTGACGATCGCCGCGCGAGCATAAGCCCTACGTGAGTTTTAGCGGCATTAGCCTTCGGTTAGCGGTCCACCGGCTCCTTCAATCAAGGCGAGCGCTCCCCGAGCCGGGCCTCCGGGCGAAGCTCATCCGCCAGGACTCCATCTACGGCAGCCGAAGCGAGCGCACGTCCCAGAGCGGGAGCATGTTTGAACAAGTTGTCCCCGACCACGAAATACGTCCGTTCTGCCTCCCAGACTCCAATCGCATCGGCATTCCACGGCAGTGAGGTCACCCAGCAATGCCGAAACGACAGGGGTGTCGGGACCAGCCCGGGGAACGCAGACTTCACATATTCCACAGCGCCATCTGTGACAGTCTCGAGACGAGACGGCCCGATGCTGCTGAAGTCTTCGCGCACCGGCACCCGTCCATGCCCCTCGACGCCAATCGAATATTCTCGAGCGCCGGGAGTGAGCGTGCCGTATGAGCCCCCGGGACGGAAATAGTCAGTGTCGTCAACTATGCAGGGAGCTTGCCCGGGGAGCCCTTCCTGAATTGAAAACGTCACTCTCCCGTGGAGGCCGAGCTGCACCGGGATAGAGATCCCCAGGCTGCGCGCCAAGCGGGCGGTGGTGGCACCGGCGCAAACGACGGCCGAACCATGTTCGGCGCGGCCACCGTTAGTCCGGATCTCGACGGAGTCATGCCCGGTCGGCCACATGGCCAAAACCTCATCGGCCACAGTACCGCCCGCGATATGGCTGGAAAGAGCGTTGATGGCCGTCGCCGCTCGGATCGAACCGCCGTCCGGGTCGAAAAACGCCGGACCCTCGTAGCGCGCTATGAGAGGGAGATGCTCCTGGAGGTCACCAGGCGCGAGCTTCTCGACTTGAACACCGCCGGCACTGAGTTGACCAATGTGCTCAGTCACATCGGGAGCGAGCCAAACGACGCCGTTGTGCACCACGAGCTGGGTCTCGAAGGTTTCTTCCCATTCCCTGTAAATGGAACGACTCTCACGGGCCCATTCGATCAGCCGGATGTCATCGTGAAAGTGACGAAAGATCCGCGATTCACCTCCGGACTGACTGCCTCCACACGTTCCACGTTCGTAGACCGTGACGGTCGCGCCCCGCTCGCGCAACGCATGCGCGGTAGCCAAACCCACAATTCCCCCGCCCACCACGGCGACATTTGATGTCTCAGCCAAGAAACGCCTTTCGATCGAAACCCCGATGGCCTCCGGTCAAGCGTGCGAGAGCATAAGCGAGATGTGTGCTTCGGACCACTAGCCTTCTAGCGATGCTGATCCGAGTGCGACTGTTCGCCGCGTTGCGGGAACGGGCCGGCAGCGATGAGCTGGAGCTCGAGCTGCCCGATGGTGCACTGGTCGCGGATGCGCTCGAGCGGATGGGCTCTTTGACCGGCGATCTCCGCACGGTTATGGCGGTCAACCGCGAGTACGCGCGCGCCGATACCGCACTACACGCCGGCGACGAGCTCGCGCTGATTCCGCCGGTCTCGGGCGGCGCCTCGATCACCGATGCCGTCCATGTGCACCTCACCCCCGATCCACTCCGACTCGACCCTTTGCTCGAGCGCGTGCGTGACCCGCGGGCCGGCGCGGTCGTGGTCTTCGAGGGAGTGACCAGGGGAGTGGAGCAGCTCGAGTACGAGGCCTACGAGGCGATGGCGAAGCGCACGATGGCGGAGATCGCGGCGGCCGCCGTGGAGAGCCACGGACTGTGCGCCGCGGCCCTCGGGCACCGCCTCGGCATGGTGCCTCTGTCAGAGCCGTCGGTGATCGTCGCTGTTTCCGCCCCGCACCGCGCGGAGGCGTTCGCGGGCGCCCGCGAGATCATCGACCGGCTCAAGTCGCAGGCACCGATCTGGAAGCGGGAGGAGGGCCAGTGGGTGAAGGGCGCCGCGCCGGCGACGCCGGACTGAGGGCGCTGCCCTCAGTGCACGAGTTGGCCAGCCGACTCGAGGGCCCCCACGAGCTGCGGGTCAGGGCCGCGCGGCACGCCATCGACGAGCAGCGGGACGCCGTGCGGGCGGGCGCCGACCCGGGTGCCGAGCTCCTTCCGCGGGCACAGGCCCTGCTGGCCGCCATGGGCCTCCCCTCGTTGCAGCGAGTTCTCAACGCCACCGGCGTGATTGTTCATACCAACCTGGGTCGGGCACCGTTGGCAGCGCCGGCGCGGGCCGCGGTCGCTGGAATCGCTCAGGGTTACTCAAACCTCGAGCTCGACCTCGAGAGCGGGCAGCGAGGGAGCCGGCATGCGCATGTCGAGGATCTGCTGTGCGAGCTGACAGGGGCTGAGGGCGCCGCCGTCGTGAACAACGGCGCGGCAGCGGTGATGCTGGCGGCGGCCGCCCTGGGCGGCCCCGGGCGCACGATCGTCGTATCACGCGGCCAGCTCCTGGAAATCGGCGGCGGCTTCCGCATCCCCGAGGTTGTCGTCCAGTCGGGATCGACCCTGCTCGAGGTGGGCACCACGAACCGCACCCGGATAGCCGACTACGAACGCGTGCTCGGGACGCCGCAGACACCGATAGGGGCGATCCTCCGCGTGCACCAGTCGAACTTCCGCACGGTGGGATTCGTCGAGGAGGTCGCGATCGAAGCGCTATGCTCGCTGCCTGCACCCGTGATCGACGACATCGGCTCCGGCGTGCTCGCCGAGCCTGGCGCTGCACTTGGCTCGGCCGAGACGGGCGCGCTCGCCCTGGCCGAGGAGCCGGCGCTCAAGCGCTCGGTGGGCGCTGGAGCGGCGCTCGTCTGCTGCTCGGGCGACAAGCTTCTGGGCGGCCCCCAGGCGGGAATCATGGTGGGGCGCCGCGAGGCGATCGAGGCCGCGCGTCGTCACCCGCTGGCCCGTGCCGTCCGCATCGACAAGCTCTCCTTGGCTGCACTCGAGGCGACGCTGCTTTTGTATCGCGAGCCGGAACGGGCCTGGCGCGAGATTCCCGTGCTCGCGATGCTGGCCGCCGACGAGGCGACGTTGCTCGACCGCGCGCGCGGTCTGGCGGAGGGAATCGGTCCCGCGGCCGAGCGCGTGCGCTGCTCATCCACCGTCGGCGGCGGGGCGCTCCCGCTCGTGGAGTTGGAGGGGCCTGCGGTCGCGCTCGACCACGGGGACCCGGTTGGGCTCGCCCGCGCGCTTCGTGATGGCGCGCCGCCCCTGATCGCGCGCATTCACGACGGTCGTGTGCTGCTCGACCCGCGGACGCTCGGCGGCGACGACGTCGAGCTCGCCATCGCCGCCGTGCGCCGCGCACTGCGGACATGACCGCCGCAGCATTCGCGCCTTTGACCCTCGGGACCGCGGGTCACATCGACCACGGCAAGACCGCGCTCATCAGAGCGCTCACCGGGGTCGATACCGACCGCCTGCCCGAGGAGCGCGCCAGGGGGATCTCGATCGAGCTCGGCTACACGCAGCTCGAGCTCCCCTCGGGTCGCCGGCTCTCGGTGATCGACGTCCCCGGCCACGAGCGCTTTGTCCGCACCATGGTCGCCGGGGCCACGGGGGTGGACCTCTACCTGATGACGATCGCGGCCGATGACGGCGTGATGCCGCAGACCGCGGAGCACGCCGCCGTGCTGCGGGCGCTGGCTGTGAAAGCCGGCGTGGTGGCGATCACGAAGTCCGATCTGGCCGACCCGGAGGCCGCCGCCACGCAGGCCGCTGAGCTGCTTCCGGGTGCCCCCATCGTCGCGGTCTCGGCCCGCACCGGCGCCGGGCTCGGCGAGCTGCGCCTGGCGCTCGACCGCCTCGTCGCCACGGTCCCGAGCCGCGCCGACCGTGATCCGGCCAATGGCCGGGGAACGCGACTTCACATCGACCGCGCCTTCACGATTCGCGGTGCCGGGACGGTCGTGACGGGCACGCTGTGGTCGGGCGCGGTCGCACGCGGGGATGAGCTCGTGCTGTTGCCGGCGGACAGACGAGTCAGGATCCGCAGCGTTCAGGTGCACGACCAGTCCGTCGCCCGCGCGGCCGCCGGCCAGCGCGTCGCGATCAACCTGACGAACGTCGCGCTCGCGAACGTGGCACGCGGCGAAGTGCTGGCCGCTCCCGACGAGCGCGTCGCGCCCACCCACCGACTGGACGCGGCCCTCTTCTGGGAACCCGGCGCGGAGCCGGAGGGCTCAGGCCGCGTCCAGGTACATCACGGCACCCGGGAGGCGCCGGCCCGGCTCGCGTGGCTGGGCGGCCGCTTCTGGCAGCTTCGTCTGGAGCAGCCATTGGTCGCCGCCGCGGGCGACCGTCTTGTGATCCGCCGGATCGCGCCGCCCGACACGCTCGGCGGCGGTGTCGTGCTTGATCCGGCGCCGCGCAGACATGGCCCGTCGCGTGCGCTGCTGGCGCGGCTGGAGCGCCTTGAGCGCGGCGAGGCGGTGCCTGTGCCGGAGCGCGAGAGCGCGGCCGCGGCCTCCTCTCGGCCCACGCGCTCCCGCGAGCAGACCGGGCGGAGCTCCGCGACCCCGCCGACCCTGACCGAACAGCAGCTCGCCCTCGAAGGTCGCTTGCGCGCGGCTGGCCTTGCACCGCCCCTCGACCAGGACCTCGATGCCGATGACCTCGCCGCGCTGCGGGCGGTCGGCCGTGCTGTGCGCGTCTCCAGGAACCTCCACTATCACCGTGACGCGCTCGCCGAGGCCCGTGGCCGCATTCTCGCCCTGGCCGAGCGGAACGGTGGGGCCATCACCCTCGCGCAGATTCGCGACGAGCTCGACACCTCGCGCAAGTTCGCCCAGGCGCTGCTCGAGCACCTGGACGCCGAAAAGGTGACGGTCCGGCGCGGGGACGTCCACTACGTGCGCCGCGCCGCCCGTGCCCCCAGTGCCGATCCCGGTTAGGGTGAAGAGCTGATGGCAAACGAGTTGGCGCAACGTTTCCAGGCCCTCCACGAGCGGCCGGGGCACCCGCTGCTGCTGGTCAACGTGTGGGACCTCGGGTCGGTGCGGCTGATGGAGTCGCTTGGCTTCGAAGCGCTGGCCACGACCAGCAGCGGCCACGCGGCGTCGCTCGGACAGCTCGACGGCTCGGTCACCCGTGAGCAGGCGCTCGAGCACGCGGCCGCACTGGTTGCTGCGACCGAGCTGCCCGTCTCAGCCGATCTCGAGAACGGCTTCGCGGACGACCCTGACGGCGTCGCGCAGACGGTCGCAGGAGCGATCCAGACGGGGTTGGCGGGCTGTTCGGTCGAGGATTTCACGCGTGATCAGAGCGCCCCGATCTACGAGCTCGAGCATGCCCGGGCACGCATCGCCGCGGCGGCCGACGCGGCGCATCGCGGGCCGCGCACGCTGGTGCTCACGGCCCGGGCCGAAAACCATCTCTATGGCCGCGGCGATCTCGATGACACCATCGCCCGTCTGCGTGCCTATGAGGAGGCGGGTGCCGACGTGCTGTACGCACCGGGTCTCACGCGCCCCGAGGACATCGGCAGAGTGGTCGAGGCGGTCGGCCGACCGCTCAACGTGCTCGCCCGCCCGGCGGCGCCAGCGGTCGGAGAGCTGGCGGAGCTGGGCGTGGGACGCATATCGGTGGGCGGGGCGTTCGCGTTTGCGGCGCTCGGCGCACTGCGGGAGGCAGCACTCGAGCTGCGCGAGCGGGGCACCTACTCGTTCCTCGAGCGCTCTGCCCTCGGCGTGCGAACCGCGCGTGACGCGTTCGCGACCCGCGCGGACGATCGGCCGTGAGCTGTACCCTCCCGGCCGATGTCGACCTGCCTTGTAACCGGTGGCGCGGGATTCCTCGGCTCGCATCTCTGTGACGAGCTCCTCCGGCGCGGCCAGCGGGTGATCTGCGTCGACAACCTGGAGACCGGCTCGCTGCGCAACATCGAGCACATTCGCGACCAGCGTTTCGTCCACCTCAACCTCGACATCATCGAGCCCTACTTCATCGACGAGCCGATCGACTTCGTGTACCACCTGGCCTCGCCGGCCTCCCCGATCGACTACCTGCGCCTGCCGCTGCACACGCTCAAGGTGGGCTCCTACGGCACTCACCACACCCTGGGCCTGGCCAAGAAGCACCGCGCGCGCTTCCTGCTCGCGTCGACGAGCGAGGTCTACGGGGACCCCAAGCAGCACCCGCAGCCGGAGACCTATTGGGGCCATGTCAATCCGATTGGCCCCCGTGGTGTCTACGACGAGGCCAAGCGCTACGCCGAAGCCCTCACCATGGCCTACCACCGTCAGCAGGGCGTGGACACCGCGATCGTGAGGATTTTCAACACCTACGGACCCAGAATGCGCCCCCATGACGGCCGGGCGATACCCACCTTCCTGCGTCAGGCGCTCCAGAGCCGGCCGATCACGGTGTTCGGCGACGGCTCCCAGACTCGCTCGTTCTGCTACGTGGAGGACGAGATCAGGGGTCTGATCGCGCTCGCCGAGTCGGGCTATCACTACCCCATCAACATCGGCAATCCCGACGAGTTCACGCTGCTAGAGCTCGCGGAGGTGGTGATCGAGGTGACGGGCTCGCGCTCGGAGATCGTGTTCGAGGCGTTGCCCACTGACGACCCCAAGACCCGCCAGCCCGATATCACCCTGGCACGGGAGATCCTCGAGTGGGAACCGGCGATCGCACTGCGCGAGGGCCTTCGCCGTACGGTCGAGCGGTCAGGGCGCGAGAGCCTGGTTGGGGCGCTGCACTAGGCGCTTCCACTCCTCGGCAAGGATCGCGTACACCACGTGGTCCACGTATCGCTCTCCAACCCGCTCGGACTGCCGTAGCACCCCCTCCTGCTTGAAGCCGAGCCGTTCTGGGATCGCGCGGCTGCGCTTGTTCTCGACTCCGGCCCGTATCTCGACACGATTCAGCTTCCAGGCCGCGCAGGCGTGGTCCACCAGCGCACGTGTCGCGCGGGTGACCGTGCCGTTGCCCTGCGATCGCTCGGCGATCCAGTACCCGATCCCCGTCGAGCGGTTCTCCCAGTCCAGGTGGCTATAACCCACGCCGCCGACGATCGCTCCGTCTTCGACGATCGCCAGCTGAAGGCCCTGGTTGTCGGCAAGCTGCTTGCGGCTCGAGCGGATGAAGGCGAGTGTGCCGTCGAGCGACTGCGTCGCAGCCCAGGGCATCCACCGGGCCAGATAGCTGCGGTTGGCCTCCACGGTGCTGTGGAGCTCCGACGCATCGGCCTCCTCCAGGAGCCGGAGAGAGCGTCTGTCGTCGAGTGCGAAGCTGAGCATCACGGCACTGTGGTTTGATAGGCCCGCCTGAGCGTTTGCGGCGCTCAGCGGTGTGGTCCGGCCCGAGCGTGGTTGCGCCGGGCGCCGTCAGTAGGCTACGCGGGCCCATGCCTCCCACCGATCGGTTTGTGATCAGCTTTGCGGCCTCGCCGCCTGAGGGACTTCCCTACGGTCGCTGGGAGGACATGCTGGCCGGGCGCTTTCGCGCCGCCTGCGAGCAGATCGACACGGAGGGCGAGGAGTTGGGCGAACCGGGGGAGATCGCATGGTTTCCCGACCGCACGTACGCCGGCCGTACCTACGTCCCCGCGGTGGCGCGCACGACCGGCGGCTACGAGCTGTTCGGATACGTGTCGTTCCGCTCCGCTGGGCCGCCGGAGGAGTCGGAAGAGCCCGGCGACTTCGAGGCCTATGCCGACTTCACGGCCGAGGTGGCGGAGTCCAATCCGGATTGGAAGCTTGACTTGAACGACGAGGTGATCAGCTCTTGGCGCGGTGAGCAAGGCAACACCGCGGACATCACGCTCGTGTGGGGCATGCCGTTGATTCCCGGAGGAGCGGTGGTGACGGCAGAGCTTGCCAATCTCGCGGTCGATCAATGTGAGCTGCTCGAGAACCGTTTCACGTTGATCGCTCCCGACAACTACCGCCAGGACTTCCTGGAGATCAAGCTGTGGTCGGGCCGAGGTCAGGAGCTCGCGGCCGAGTCGCTGTACGTGGAGGAGTGAGCTCCGGTGCTCAGTCGCTCGCCGTGAGCGCCTCGAAGCTCTGATCGCCCCGAAGCCAATCGAGGTCCTCGTCCTCGCGCGCCCACGCCGCCGCCCGTGGGTCGAGCGCGATCGCGCGCTGGAGTTCGGCCAGCGCCTCGGCCCGGCGGCCGCCAATCGCCTCCAGACAGGCCAGGTTGTAGTGCAGCGACCCACATTCTGGGTGAGCTGCGAGCCCCTCGGCGAAGATTTTGCGGGCGCTGTCGGGGTCGCTACGCATCAGAGGAGCGCCACGGAAGGCCCACTCCCACGCCGATGGTTCAAATGCCGGCGGCCCGCCGAAGCTGAGGATCGTCGTGCTGGGCTCCGTGGCCACGGCTTGCCGGTGCGAGTCGGGATCGGGCAGGAACACATATGTGCCCGCCGGGCAGTCGTACTCCTCGCCGTCAATCCTGAAGCGCGCGCGGCCGGCCGCGACGAAGTAGAGCTCCTCGTGGTCCTTCTCCGTGTGCGGCTCGACGACGTCCTGTCCGGCCTCAGCCGCGGTGTACGCATTGCAGCCGAATGCCCGAACGTCCAGCGTCAGGCGCACCGGGTGCCACCGCAGCGTCCCCGGTCCGGGAACCGCTTCGATCTCGTCCAACCGCATCACCCTTGGTGACCTGGGCATGCCCTCCTGAGCCTACAGGCAGACGGCGATCTATACCTGCCCCATGAGCCGCCACCGCAGCTCAGTGCCGTCAAAGCCGGTCTGGTGGAACCCCAGGCGTTCAAGCGTTCGGATTGACGGCTCATTGTCGCCGGCACACCCCGCGACCACCGTGGTGACCCTCTCCTGGCGCCGAGCCCACGCGCTCATCGCGCGCGCCGCCTCAGTGGCATATCCGCGGCGGCGGTACGGGACGACGACGCTGTAGCCGATCTCGACCACTCCCTCTTCAGACGGCGGACCGTGGAAGCCGACGTCGCCTATCACGAGCCGCTCGGCGCGCTCCTGCATCAGCCAGATCCCCCAGCCCACGTCACTCGGTGCCAGCGCTGCCTGGCGGGGAAGAATGTTGAGCAAAGCCGGCTGTGGCCAGTCGGCCGCAAGTTCGATCCCCAGCTCAGTCGCCGCCTCCTCACGCGAGTCGAGTAGCAGGGCGGCGGCTGCGGGCGCCAGCGGCACAAGCGACAAGCGGTCGGTTTGCAGCACCGCACGATCGTCCCAAATGAGGCCGGCACGCGGGGCGCGCACCTCCGGCGCGGCGTCCCTGGCCCGCTCTTCGTACGGGCGCGACAGTATTCGGCTCGTGCGAGTGAGGGTCGGCGACGTAAGGCTCTACTTCGAGGTCTTCGGACAGGAATACGCTCTCGCGCCCCACGCGTCAGAGCTCGACCGGCGACCCGTGGTGATCGCTCTCCATGGCGGCCCCGGCGTGGACGGCATGAAGCTGCGTTTCCTGCTCCGCCGGCTCGCCGAGCTGGCCCAGGTCGTCGTGCCCGATCAGCGCGGCCATGGTCGCAGCGACCGCGGCGCGCCACAATCATGGAACCTCGAGCAGTGGGCGGCCGACGTCAAGGGACTCGCCGACGCGCTAGAAATTGAACGCCCCATCGTGCTGGGTGAGTCTTTTGGTGGGTTTGTCGCCCAGCAATTTGCGAGCATGTTCCCCGACTGTCCCCGGGGAATGATCCTCGTGAGCTGCGGGCCGCGCTTCGCGCGCGGGGAGGAGATCGCGGCGCAGATCGGGGGGGCACCCGGCGCAGAGGCGGCGGCGGCCGTGACCAGCCGTGCCACCGCGGGCGAGGAGGACCGCGTGGAGGAGGAGTGGACGCGCGTTGTAGAGCCTCATCTCCGGGTCCGCCGGGAGCCCATGCTCGAGCGAGTCGAGGCGCTCAGGGTCCGGACCATGGACGTCAGCAGGCACTTCGAGGACGAGGGCTTCGCTATGGATCTCCGCCCCGGACTCTCGAGCGTCCGCTGCCCTACGCTCGTAATCCTCGGCGAGCGCGATCCCCTCGTACCGGCTCAGCTTGGGCGGGAGATCGTGGACTCGCTACCGGCGGGTCTCGGCCGGCTCGAGGTGGTGGGGGCGGCGTCCCACGGCGTGATCACCGACCGTGCAGGCGAAGCGCAACGCCTTATCAGATGCTTCCTGCGCGAGGTGAGCTGAGCGGGGGCGCGCGGCCCCGCCAACCGCCGTCTCAGGTCGTCTGGTCGGCCGTCGCGGGGCGCGGCTCGGCATCCCCGGCCGGGCCGCCACCGTTTCCGCCGGGCTCCTGCAGCGGGTAATGGCAGGCGGCGAAATGGCCGGGGCCGAAGGGTCGCAGCTCGGGAACCTCCTGCGAGCAGCGAAGCTGCGCGCGCGGGCAGCGCGTGTGGAAGCGGCACCCGGAGGGAGGATCGATCGGGCTGGGGAGCTCGCCGCGGACCGCTGGCTCTGCCCGGCGACGGGCGAGAGCGGGATCCGGGATTGGGATCGCCTTGATCAACCCTTCCGTATACGGATGAGCGGGGCGTGCGTAAATGTCATCGCTCGGCCCGATCTCCACCAGCTTGCCCAGGTACATGACGCCGATGCGGTCCGCCAGGTATTTGACGACCGCCAGGTCGTGCGAGATCACGATCGAAGCCATGTTGTGCTCGGCCTGGAGCCGCTTCATCAGGTTCAGCACCTGCGAGCGGATCGAAACATCGAGCGCGCTGACGGGCTCGTCGGCGACCATTACCTTCGGTTCGAGCATCAGGGCCCGGGCGAGCGCAATGCGCTGCCGCTGGCCCCCGGAGAACTCGTGCGGGTAGCGCTCGAGGGCGTTGGCGGGCAGGCCGACCTCCTCCAGCAGCCGTACAACGCGGTCGCGCTGCTCCTGGGTGTTTCCCACGTCCTGGATCACCAGCGGCTCCCGCAGAATCGACTGCACGCGCATCCGCGGGTCCAGTGACGCATAGGGGTCCTGGAACATCATCTGCAGGTCGCGGCGTGCCTTGCGCAGTGCCCTGCCCCTGAGCCTGAAGACCTCGCGGTCGTCGAAGCGGATCTTGCCTCCATCGGGAGCCTCGATCCCGACAATCATCTTGCCGAGCGTGGTCTTGCCACAACCCGACTCGCCGACCAGCCCCAGCGTCTCACCCGCGTCAAGGTCGATCGTGACCCCGGAGACGGCCTTGACCGACGCGACCTTGCGCTTCAGGATCGCGCCCGCGGTCACGGGATATTCCCTGACGGCGTCGTCGACCTCGAGCACGCGACTGTTCAGCCTGCTCCTGACCGCCCCCGCAGGGGCGCCGTCGGTGATCTTTGGCCGGTGGACGATCGGGCCGTCGACGGGATGCCAGCAAGCGAACACGTGCTCCGGGGTATCACCATTCAGAGGCGGCTCGTGGGCGCGGCATTGGCTGGTCGCCCTGGGACAGCGGGGGGCGAAGCGGCAGCCGACGGGGGGATTGGTGAGGTCTGGCGGGAGCCCGGGAATGCTGACCAGCGCCTCGCGGTTGTCCTGGTCGAGGCGCGGAATCGAGCCGAGCAGTCCCTGGGTGTACGGATGCCGCATACCGCTGAACAGCCGGTCCGTCGGCGCGGCTTCCACAATCCGGCCCGCGTACATGACGTTGATCCGGCTCGTGCGGCCCGCGACCACGCCCATGTCGTGGGTCACCAGCAGCGTGGCCATGCCGAGGCGGTCCTTGAGGTCGTCGAGCAGCGCGAGGATCTGGGCCTGGATCGTCACGTCCAGCGCCGTGGTTGGCTCGTCGGCGAGCAGTACCCGTGGCTCACAGGCCAGGGCGATCGCGATCATCACGCGCTGGCGCAGGCCACCGGAGAGCTGATGCGGGTAATCCTCGAGCCGCTCGCGCGGCCGCGGTAGTCCCACCAGCTCGAGCACCTCGAGCGCCCGCTCTTCCGCTTCCTTGCGCGACACCTTGCGATGCAGCCGCACGGGCTCCGCCACCTGGTCGCCGATGCTCTTGGTCGGGTTGAGCGACGACTGCGAGTCCTGGAAGATCATCGCTACCTCGTTGCCGCGGATGCGCCGCAATTCGTCCTCGCTCAGACCGACCAGCTCCCGGCCCTCGAGCTTGATCGAGCCGCCCATGATCCGACCACCCGGCGGCAGCAGGCCGAGGACGGAGAGGCCGAGCATCGACTTCCCGCACCCCGACTCGCCCACCAAGCCCAGCGTCTCGCCCCGCTGAACGTTCAGATCGACGTTGCCGACAGCCTGCACGACCGAGCGGCTGAGCTGGATGTGGGTTGTTAGGTCAGAGACCTCAAGGGCGCTGGGCAACGGCTTGGAGTCCTTTCATCGACGGCGAAGCCGCACGTCAAGAGCGTCGCGCAGGGCGTCGCCGACGAGGTTGGCGGCGAGCACGACAGCTACCAGACAGGCGCCAACCGGGTAGACGAGCCACCAGTACCCCGAGGCCACGTACTGCTGGGCATTGCCCAGCATGTCGCCCCACGATGCCGCAGGGTACTGGAGCCCGAAGCCGAGGAAGCCGAGATAGGCCAAGATCAGGATCGCGTCGGCGACCTGGAAGGTGATGTTTACGATCACGACCGAGAGCGCGTTCGGAATCAGGTGCCGCAGCACGATGCGAGACTGGCCGGCGCCCATCACGCGCGACGCGTACACGAAGTCCCTGACGCGCAGCGTCAGGACCTCGCCGCGCACCAGCCGCGCCGGGATCAGCCATGAGAACAGGCCGATGATCAGGCTCTCATCGAGCACCGTGGCGCTGTACTTGGTCGCGAGCACCAGCACGATCAGCAGTAGCGGGATCGAGAGCAGGATGTCGACGAAGCGCATCATCAGGCCGTCGAGCAGCCCCCCGGCCAGGCCGGCGATCGCGCCCCACAGCGTGCCGATCACGGTCGCGATGGCGGAGGCGAAGAACCCGATCTCGATCGCGGTCTGCCCGCCGGCCATGATCCGCCCGAGCTCGTCGAACCCGTGTTCATCGGTGCCGAGCAGATGACCACCACCCGGCGGCAGGTCGGTGGCAAGCGCGTTGAAGGTGGTCTGGTTCGTGTGGTAGACGAGCGGGCCAATGAAGCAGAAGAGCACGAAGAACACGATCACTGCAGCGCCGACCACCGCCAGTCGGTTTGAGAAGAATTCCCGCAGCGCCAGGCGCCAACCGCTGGCGATTACCTGGACCTCGCCGCCCTCGGGCGGGGTCTCCGGGAGCACCTGAACCTGCACGCCGCCTCCCAGCGCCGGAGCGGGCTCGATCAGCGGCCGCGCCGGATCAGGCAAGGCGCACCCGCGGGTCAGCCACGGTGATGGAGATGTCGGCGAGCAGGTTTCCGAGCACGGTCAGGATGCCGCCGAGGATCGTATACGCGAGCAGCACGTTGTAGTCCAGGTTGCCGAGCGCGGTGTAGAACATCAGCCCCAGCCCCTGGTAGTTGAACAGCACCTCGATCAGGAGGTTGCCGGCTATCAGCGTGGGGATTGAGAGCCCGACCAGCGTGATCATCGGCAGGCACGCGTTGCGCAGCAGGTGCCGGAACAGCACTGCCCGCTCGGATAGGCCCTTGGCGCGGGCGAGGCGGATGTAGTCCTGAGCGAGGTTGTCGAGCGCCGAGGAGCGCATGTAGCGGCTGAACGACGCCACGTTGATTGCGGCCAAGGTGACGATCGGCAGAGTGAGCTGGAGGGGGTGGGTGATCGCTCCCCAGGTGGTGGTGATCGAGTCCGACACCGTCGGGGGGAAGATGCCCAGGTCGAGCGCGAAGATCTGGATCAGGATCAGACCGAGGAAGAACGACGGCATCGAGTAGAGCACGAAGTTGAGAGTGGTGGCCGTGTAGTCACCAACGGTGTTGCGCTTCACCGCCTGGACGATTCCGAGCGGGATCGCGATCAGGAGCGAGAGCACCAACGCCGCACCGCTGAGGTATGCGCTGCGGCCAGCATTCTCCTTGAGCAGCGCGCTCACGCTCTGGCTGAGCTTGTACGAGTAGCCGAAGTTGAGATGCAGCAGACTCCACGCATAGTTGACGAACTGCACCAACTCCGGCTTGTCGAAGCCATGGGCCTTGTTCCACGCCTTCACCGAGGCCGGCTGGGCCTTGGTGCCGAGCACCTCGTAGGCGGGACTCGGGAAGAGGAAGTGGAGCAGGACGAAGGTGATGAACGCGATCCCGAACGTGATCACGACGGCGACGGCGAGCCGGCGGATGATGTAGCCGATCATCCGCGCGGCTCGCCGTGATCAGTCGCCGTCGTGCGCATCCGTGACGCGGGCCTCACGCTTGCTCTGAGAGCGCGGTCCTGTCGCGATCCTACGCGCTTACTTCTTGATGTACCAGTATTGCGGGAACCACTGCTGCTGGGTCAGCGCCGTCCAGCCGTCGGGTGGGCCGGCGACCTTCTTCGAGTTGACGGCAAGCAGGTAGTCGTAGTCGGGCATCCACAGCACAGGCGGGTGCCCCGCGATGTAGGTGGCCTCCTTCTTGACAGCGTTCGGGTCGCCGCTGTGCGCCGAGGCGTTCATCAGCGAGGTCGCCGTTGGGTCGTGGTAAGAGCCGGAGTTGAACCCGGCGGTGAGGGTGTCCCAAGTCCCCTTGCCGGTGGGGTAGAAGTCGGTGAACAGGCCGCCGTAGTTGTTCACCCCCCAGCTGTTCGTGTACTTGGCGGCGGCCGGGTTGACGTTGTTGTAGTCCGTGATCAGGAAGTTGAACGTCTTTGTTTGCAGCTGGACGTTGATCCCCGCTGCCTTCTTGGCCTCCGAGGAGAAGACCTCGGACTCGAGCGCGCCGAAGGTCTGCGCCGATTCCGGCTGGTTCGCCCACACGAACGAGATCGGGGTCCCCTTGGGGATGCCCGCCCCGCATTCGCTCGACGCGGTCCCCGGCTTCTGACAGGTTGTCGTCCCGCCGGGGACCACCTTCCAGCCGTGGGACTTCAGCAACGACACGGCCGTGGAGGGACTGTACGCATACGTCGGCTTGGTCGCGCTCGCCGGCGCGTAGGGCGAGTCCGGCGCCGACGGCGTCTGCCCGTAGGCCGGCACCGCGGCATTCTTGTAGACGCCCTTGATGATCGCCGGCTGGTCGTTCAGACGCGCCAGCGCCTCACGCACGTACAGCTGCTTGATCACGTTGCCGAAGTCGTGGGTCTTGTCCTTGAAGTTGTAAATCCCGCCGAACCAGCCCCAGCCGGGACCGCCAAAGATGTCGATGCCCTGCTTAGCCAGCGTGCCCGCCTCCGGCAGCTGCGAGGGGTCGATGCCCACGGCGACGTCGAGGCTCCCGCCCTTGACGGCGTTGAGCTCCGAGGTGAAGCCGGTGTAGGTCTGCACCGAGACCTGCTTCATGATCGGCTTCGGCGCGCCGCCGTAGGTGGGATTGGGAACCAGGTTGTACGAGCTGTTCGTGGGGCTGAACGACGTCAGCTTGAACGGGCCCGAGACGTCCTTCCACAGCGGATTGGAGGCGAACGTCGAGACGTCCCCGCCCTGCTTTGACAGGTAGTTATAGATCTTGGTTGCGTTGGCGGGGTTGTTGTAGTTGAGATGCGGGCCGTGCGCGGAGGCGATGTTCCACGCGGTGCTCGGCAGCGGGTAGGCGCCGCCGTTGGTGTCGTTGAGGTTGTTGTTGAGGAAGAAGCCCGGGTTCCAGGACGTGTTCAGGTGCATGACGACGTCGTACTTGCCCTTGGTCGAGATGCTCGTGACGTTCTGGGGCATCAGGCCGGGGGAGAACTGGCCCCAGTTGGCGGTCGTCTCCTTGAGCGCCGCCTTCAGCAGGTCGAACCAGAACACTACGTCGTTGGCGTCGATTGGCGCGCCGTTTGACCAGTGGAGCCCTGTCTTTATCGGGATCGTGACGGTCTTGTCGCCGTTAGAGAAGATCGGCTTGTTGGCCGCGCTGAGGCCATAGTTGACCTCAGGCCGCGCGCCCGAGGGGCCCTCGTACAGCGGCATGAAGAGCTCGGTGAACAGCGAGAAGGAGCCGGTGCTCGACTGCGCGCTCGGGGCGATCGGGAAGATGTACGTGGGCGTCTGACCGGAGAGCTGCCCCTGCGTGACCGTCCCCCCGCTGACCGGCTTACCAGCCGGCGGCAGCGTCCCATAGAGCACGGTGCCGAGACTCGACGAACTCTTGTTGCTGCCGCCGCTACTGCTACTGCCGCAGGCGGCGAGGGCGCCCGCGGCCGCGACCAGGCTCAGCGTGAGCGCGAGTCCCCGTCGCGCCCGGAAGATACCCCCGCGCATTCGGCCTCGGGGGTCTGGACCCGAAACCTCGGTCTCGTGCCCAGCACGGGCATCGGCAGAACTCATAGCTTCACCTCTCTCCTCAGGTAAATCAGTGTGATGATTATTACGTCACGGGCCAACTCAGACGCCGGTCAAAGCTCGCGCGATCGCCCGAAGCGGTAGCGCGAGCGCGCTTCCAACCCCGGCCCGGCCTTGCGAAACTGCGTCCGAGCCCGAACGCCTTCACTGCATCTTCAAGCTTTTGATCCGTCGTCCTCTCCTCGACCGTGCGCGGGATTATCACACCGGCCGCGGCTCCTCAGACGCGTCCTAACCTTTGGACAACGCAGCCCGTGTGAGCGAACAACATAAGGCTGACCCGCGAAAGCGCCGGATACCCTCTGTGCCAAGGCCCTCGTAGCTCAATGGATAGAGCACGCGCCTCCTAAGCGCGGGATGCAGGTTCGATTCCTGCCGGGGGTATGCTCGCGCCACCGTGCATCATGGTTCGCCCTGGAGCGGCCGGATCAAATCGATCTCGTCCCGGAGCGGAATTCCGTTGTCCCCGACCGCTGGGATCGAGGGCTTGAGCCGGCGGGCCTGCTGGACCGCGCCCGGCCGCAGCGCGTGCAGGCGGAAGCCGGCGCGCTGATAGAGCCGCAGCGCGCGCAGGTTGTCGTTGGTGGTCATGACCAGCAGCTCGGTCGCGCCCTGAGCGCGAGCGGACGCGGCGACGGCCTCGATCAGCGCGCGGCCCACTCCCGCGCCCTCACGCAGGGCGTCGAGCGTCACGAGCTCGGCGCACCGGCCCTCGAGCGCGTAGGTGGCGGCCCCCACCCGCGCGTCCCCGGCGAACGCCACCAGCGCCAGGAGGTCGTCAAGCCGCCGGACGCGGCCCCGGCCGATGATGGTCTCGCCGCCCCAGCGCTCCGGGAGGATGTCGCGCAGCCACGCGCGCTCGTCGTCGCGCGGGGCGCGGATGCTGTAGCCGGCCTCGCTCACAGGCCCACGGCACTACCGTTTGTCGGGTCGCTCGGGGTAGACCTCGTCGATCGTCGTCAGCGCCACGAAGGGCGCACCCGCCGCCTGCTCGATCGCCTCTGCTCCGCCGGCCAGCCGGTCACAGATCGCGAGCACGCCGCAGACCGCGGGGACCTCCTCCCGCACGGCCTCAAGCGCGCGGATCGTCGAGCCACCGGTGGTCACGACGTCTTCCACCAGCATCACCCGATCGTCGGTGGCGAGTGGCGGTCCTTCGATGCGCCGCGCGAGCCCATGGCGCTTGGCCTCCTTGCGGACGAAAAAGGCTCGTACCTCGGCGCCCCCCGCGAGCGCCGCACAGGCGATCGGATCGGCCCCCATGGTCATGCCGCCGACGGCGGTCGCACCCCAGACGCGCGCCTGTTCAGCGACCAGCGCCGAGAGCGCGGCGAACCCGGAGGGGCGCAGGATCGCCCGCTTGGCGTCCACCAGGTATTGGGCGATCCGGCCGCTGGTCAGCTCCACCCTGCCGATCACCAGGGCATGCTCTCGCAGCTCCTCGATCAGCAGCGAGCGCGCGGTCTGAGGCTCGGGCAGCGTGGGCTTGCTCCCGAGCGTCACCGGCCTATGCCCCTGTGGGCGCCGCGCGGTGTACCGAGAGAGGTCCCGTCACCGCCGTGATCACGCACAGTGAAGCGGCCGCCAGGCCGAGGATCTCTGGAGCGTTCCAGTGCAGCTGGTTGACGCCGAGCGCGAGCGAGTTGTTGACTGAATGCAGCGCGATGCACGGATACAGCGAGCGGGTCCGCCAGCGCACCAGGCACAGGACGAATCCTAGGAATCCCAGCGGCACCAGATACTTCGCCGGCGCGGACCCCAGGTGCGCGAGCCCGAACACGATCCCGGTGATGATCGCGGCCAACCAAGTACCGAGGTCGCGACCCCCGATCACGATCCGCCACCGCCTGAGCGCACCGAAGAAGAAACCCCGAAAGAACGTCTCCTCGGCGATCGGCGCGATCACGCACACGAACACGGCCGTGCCGACCAGCGCCGCGGTGCTCTTGCCCGCGCCGAGCTCGCTCGGCAGCTTCTCCTGGCCGTGCAGGCGCAACAGCGCTGCGTACAAGGCCGTGGCGACGTAATAGACGATGCCCGCGGCGAAGAAGGCCCGCACGCCGAGGGATACGGAGATGCGCCTGAAGCCGAAGTCCGACGCGCGTAGCGGTCCCCCCAGCCGAGCGAAGTACAGCGCCGCCGCGACCAGCGAGAGATCGAACACCACGCTGCCGATCAGCGCCACCGCTGGAGTCGGGTGGGCCGGGTTGGAGCCGCTCGCGTCGCCTACCGCGGCCACCACGCTACTCGCGAACAGGCCCAGCGCGAACGCGCCGACCACCGCGACCGGAGCGGCCCAGGGGCGCCAGTGGCTGCCGTCGGGAGTGGCTTCGCTCGTCATCGCCATCAAGATTAAGCTGCCCCGCCGCGCGTTGAACCGTCTCCAAAGATTTGTCGGATGACCTCCGGCAGCTCCGCAAGCGTGGAGACGGCCGGTTCCCCCGGCCCCGCGGGTCCCCCGTCGCGGCGCACCAGGATCGGCTCGATGCCCGCGGCGCGCGCCCCCGCGACGTCCTCCGCGAGACTGTCGCCAACATGCACCGCTCGCTCGGGCGCTGCATGGGCGAGCTCAAGCGCGCGCGCGAAGATCGCCGGCGAGGGTTTACGCGCGCCCGCGCGCGCCGAGGTGACGACGTCGTCGAGCAGCTCCGCGAGCCCGAGCCGCGCGAGCACCTCCTCCAGCGAGACGTCCCAGTTCGAGACCACGACCACGCGCGCGGGCAACTGGCGCGCCCAGCGCAGCGCCCCGGCGGCGTCGGGAAAGGCGCTGAAGTGCAGCGCGTCGAGGAGCAGTCCCAGCAGCACCTCGAGCTCGAGCCCACGCGCACTCGGCGGTAGCGCGGCTCGTAGCTCCTGCGCACAGCGGCGCCTGAGCACGGCGAGACTCTCGGCATCGCGGCCCTCGTCGAGATGCGCGCGGTAGTAGGTGATCTCGGCGGCCAGCGCGAGGTCGGCCGCGGCGGCGTCGATCTCGATCCCGGCGCGCTCCGCGAGGCCTCTGCGGAGCCGCGGCCCGGGGGGCTCGAGCGCCACGAGCGTGCCGAGCGCGTCGAACAGGATCGCCTCAGGCCCGCTCATACGATCGCACCGGGATCCTACGGACGCGGCTCGCAGAGCGCGATCAGAACGTACGCGCACGCGCGTAAGACCGCATGCAAGGGAGCTCCCGGCGGGAAGGAGTCCCCGTGGGGCCGAACAAATGTGCGTCTAAACTCCTTTCGGGTCGCTGTGCTTTCGGCTGGCAGCCGCGTGCAGTGATCACACAGCTTCCATGAGCAGACGCGAACGACAGCGGCGCCGGCACCGTCGCCGTGGGCACCCCATCAGGCGGAGGATCCTCCTCGCCGTCTTGGTGCTGTTCGGGGGGATGGGCATCGGTGCGCTCGCGGTCGTCGGCTGGGTCACCGCGGTGGCTGCCTCCACGCCAAACCTCAGCCAGTTGAAACCCCAGACGCCCGGGCAGCTCTCCGAGATCTTCGCCGCCAATGGTGAGCCCCTTGGCTACATCAACTCGACTGTGCTCCGGACTCCCGTCGCCGGCACGACCATCCCGGAGAGGCTCAAGCACGCCACCGTGGCGATCGAGGACCGGCGCTTCTGGCACCACGGGGCCCTCGACTACACGGGGATCCTGCGCGCCGCGGTGAGGGACCTCTTGGGCAACGGAAACCTGCAGGGCGCCTCGACGCTGACCATGCAGCTGATCGACAATCTGTACCTCAAGGGCGTCACCCACAACCTGGCCTACAAGATCAAACAGGCCAAGCTCGCCCAGCAGCTGTACAGCAAACACTCGCGGAACTGGATCCTCGACAACTATCTCAACGACGTGCCCTATGGGACCGTCGGCGGCCAGACGGCCTACGGCGTGGGCGCCGCCTCTGAGCTGTTCTTCGATAAGCCGGTGTCGAAGCTTGACCTCGCCCAGGCCGCGCTGCTGGCAGGGCTGCCGCAGGCGCCCTCTGAATACAACCCGTTCCTGTTTCCAAAGCTCGCTCGGAACCGCCGCGCCAATGTGTTGCAGGCCATGGTGCAGTCGCACTACATCAGCCAGGCACAGGCGAACGCTGCCAAAAAAGAGCCGCTACAGGCCAAGCACAGCTCGTTGTTCGGCCTCAAGCGCTACCCCTACGTGTTCGACTATGTGGTGCAGGAGCTGCACCAGCGCTTCTGCCCCCACCAAGCTGCGAACAAGCCGTGCGCCGCTGTCGACCTCGGCGGGCTGAAGGTCTACACCACGATCCAGCCGACCGCCGAGCAGCAGGCGGAGCGCGCAATCCTGGCCCACGAGGGCGCCCCGGGACAGCCCGCCGCCGCGCTCGCCTCGGTCAACCCCGCCAACGGCGACATCGTCGCGATCGCCAACTCCTCCAGCTACGCGCACTCCAGTTTCGACTACGCCACTCAGGGCCTGCGTCAACCCGGGTCATCGTTCAAGGTCTTCGCATTGATGACGCTGATCCACGACTACAACGGCGACCCCAATAAGACCTACTACAACTCGCATTTCCTCGCCCCGGGCTGGTTGCCGAGTGATCCCACCTGGTCGGTGCACACTGCCGAGCAGACCTACCAGGGCGTGATCAACATCACCAAGGCGACGATCGTCTCGGACAACACGGTGTTCGCCCAGCTTGCGGTTGACCTGGGGATGGGCAAGTTTGACCGCATGGCACACGCGATGGGGATCACCTCGCAGCTGAACGGAAACCCGGCCGAGGTGATCGGGGGCTTGAAGTACGGCGTGACGCCACTGGAGATGGCCGATGCCTACGCGACCCTGTCCGATGGCGGGCTGCACCGCTCTCCCCACGCGATCGCGCGGATCGTCTTCCCGGGCGGCAGAACGATCACCCCCGCCCGGCCCGGGCACCGCGTCTTCAGCGACGGCGAGGCCTACGCGGCGACCAAGGTGCTCGAGCAGGTCATCACCAATCCGTCCGGGACCGGTACCGCCGCCAATTACGGCTGCCCGGCCGCCGGCAAGACCGGAACCGCCGAGAACCTCGACAACGCCTGGTTCGTCGGCTACACCCCCAAGCTCTCGACCGCGGTCTGGGTGGGATACGCGAGCGGGAACATACCGATGGCGGACGGCTTTGGGGGCACGCTCGCCGCGCCGATCTGGCACGACTTCATGCAGTCCGCGTCCAATGGCTACTGCGGCGGCTTCACGTCCCCGGCAGCCCCCTGGTCCGGCGTCGCCTTCACCGGACCGCACTCGGCCTCCAGGAGTCAGGTACCCGCCACGACGACCACCCCCGGGCAGACTCCGACCACAATTCCCGGTCCTTACACCAATCCGCAGTACTTCTCGCAGCCCCCGCAGGGCCCGCCACCGGCCGTTCCCGGCACGCCGCCGGGACACCCGAACGGCAATGGACCGCCAACCGGCCCCGGCAACGGCGGCGGCAACGGTCACAAGCCGCACTGACGCGTGGGTGAAGGCTGCTAGCGTCTGGACGCCGCTAACGCGCACCAGACTGCGAGAGAGTCACACTTAATGCCCAAAGAAGAGAAGGTCGAGCTGGAGGGCGAGGTCGTCGAGGCCCTGCCCAACGCCATGTTCCGCGTCAAGCTCGACAACATGGAACGCACCGTGCTCGGCCACGTGGCCGGCAAGATGCGGCGCTTCCGGATCCGGATCCTGCCCGGCGACCGCGTGCGGGTCGAGCTCTCGCCGTACGACCTGGATCGCGCGCGGATTGTCTATAGGCATAGGTAGTTCTCGGTTTGTCGTGACGCCGAGGCTTCCCTCGGCCTCGGCCGCGAGTAGACCTCAGGAAGCTCGGCGTCACGCCTCAGCCACCTCATGCGTGAACGGGAGCTAGTTGCAGCCATCGAGGCTGCGCTGAAGCCCGAGCCCGGTCAGTTTCCCCGCCTCGTCCGCTCGATCGGCGACGACGCCGCCGTGGTCCGCGCCGATGGCTACGCGGTTACCTCGACCGACATGATGGTCGAGGGAGTGCACTTTCGCTCCGAGCAGCTCGGCGCCGCGGATATTGGACACCGCGCCCTCGCGGCGGCACTGTCAGACCTGGCGGCGATGGGCGCTGAAGCGGCGGAGGCCTACCTGGCGCTCGGACTGCCGTCTGGGTCCGAGCTCTCGTGGGCGCTCGAGTTAGTCGCCGGCGCCCGCGAGCTGGCGGGCCGCCACGAGGTGGCGATCATCGGTGGCGACGTCACGCGCGCGGGCGCGCTGACCGTGTGCTTCACGGTCGTCGGCTACGCGCTGGACCCCGCGCTCCTGGTCGGCCGCGACGGCGCCCGGCCCGGCGACCTCGTCGCGGTGAGCGGGACGCTCGGCGGCGCTGGCGCAGGTCTCGCGCTGCTCGATGGCCGCGCGAGCGTTGATGGCGAGGAGGCTGCGGCTGCGTTGCGCCAGCGCTACCGGCGTCCCGAGCCGCGCCTAGAGCAGGGCCGCGCACTGGCCGCCGCGGGTGCGCGAGCCATGATCGACCTCTCCGATGGCCTTGCCACCGATGCAGGGCACCTCGCGCGGGCAAGCGGCGTGCGACTCGAGCTTGCCCTGGAACGACTTCCGCTCCAGCCCGGGGTTGATGCCGTCGCCCGCGGCGTCGGCGAGGACCCGGCCACGTTCGCCGCCTCCGCGGGAGAGGACTTCGAGCTGTGCGCGTGCGTACCTGCGGCGGCCGCTCCGCTGTTGGCACAGAGTCTCACCTGGATCGGAGAGGCGGTCGACGGCCCACCGGAAGTGGCTTTCATAGACGCGCAGGGCCCTCTTGCCGGTTACGAGCACACGCTGTGAGGAGGAGCGCCGGGTGTCCGCCCGGCGACACTCGCGTGAAGCGCAGGTGTCGAAGGGGGGACACCGGCGCTAGCGTCGGAGCGCGGAGCCGGTTCCCCCCAGCGACCCCGGCCCCGCGTATGTGACCGGGCCGCGCACACTGACCGGGGTCGCGGCCGGCGTCTCGGCGCGCGCCGTCGCCGATCCCAGCACGCTGACCACGGCGCATACGCCACACCCCGCCAGCAGGCACATCAGCACGGCCACCGTGACGCTGAGCTGGCCCCCGGCAATCATCAGTACAAGTGTCCAGGCGAAACCGACGGGGTCGTAGCCAAGCGTGAGCGCGTAGTAGAGGAACATCAGCGCCGGCGCCACCAAGCCCAGTGTCAGCAGCGCGACGCGCACGCTCGGGCGGATGCCCGACTCGCGAACGAGCGCAAACATCCACAGATGCAGCGCGGGCACGAGCAGCAGCGCCGCGAACGGGTCGACGCCCCACACGACCAGCGTAAGAAGACAGCTCCAGAGCAGAATCGCGGTCGCGGTGCCCGGGTCGCCGACCGCTTCGCCCGAGCCGGCCGGGGCGCCCCTGGTCCGCTCAGCGGCGGCTCGCGAATCGCTGCGGCCCGCGAGTGGCTCGCCGCGGCCCGCGAGCGTGCGCACGCCTCCCTTGACCCCTAGCAGCACGAGGCCGAGCACGACCACGGCCGCGAGCACGCCCAGGAGCACGCCGGTCCCCGCATGCAGGGGCACCGCCCCCTGGGCGACCGCTCCCGGTGGCGCCATCGGCAGCAGGCCGGCGGCGTGAGCCACTGACACGATCGCCAGCGCCGCCAGGAACGGCGTCGCTGCGGCCCCGAGCCAGAGCAGCCGGGCGCCGGCGACGTAACGGCGCCGACGGGCCCGGGCAAAGGCATCGAGCGCCGTGGCCGCGACAGGGAGAATCAGCGCGAGCGCCAGCAAACGCACGGCCCACGCGGGGATCTCCTTGCCGTCGATGCTCAGGTATGCCTCCGGCGCCGAGACGCGCGGACTCGAGTCGAGCGCATCGATCGTCTGAAGCGCCGCGCGACCGAACCGGCCGATGTACGTAGCGCTGACCGGCTCCGAGGCGGGCGGGGGGCGATCGCCCGAGGCCGAGAGCAGCACCGCTGGGATTCCGCGTGCATTGAACGGCGCCTGCTCGCCGGTGCTCAGCGGAAACGCCAGGTGAGCCAGCTGCGACTCCAGGGTGGGGCTGCCCGCGTGCATTCCGGCCTGCGTCCCCAACGCCGCCGCGACCGTATTGCGCAAGAGCGCTGGCGCGAGCTGCTGGCCGCCGGACCAGGGTCCCACCAGCGGCCGGCGCAGGTCCATGCCGGCCGTATCGCCGAGCACCAGCACAGCATCGACCGGCCGCCCCAGCCGTTCGGCGAGGCGTGCGGCACCCACGGCGCCGGTCGAGCCACTGGTGGACGCGAGCACGATCGTGTGGCTGAGCGTCTCGCCCGAGAGCGCGCGCCCCAGATCCAGCAGCACGCCGGTCCCCGAGAGATCCGCGAGCGCGGGCGAGCCCACTGCATCCCGATGTGCAACCACGACGATTGCGGGGCTCTGAAGCCCCTGGCGAACGGCGAGCACATTCTCCAGCGTCCGCGTTCCGGCCGGAGTCGGCCCGCGGAAGCGCTGCTTGTAGATGGCGAAGCCGTCGCGATGGAGTCGAGCCGCGACGATCGCGGCCAGGGCGCGGTCCGCGCTCGACCCGGCCGAACGATGGGGATAAGCGCGCGCCAGGTCCACCATGTTCGTGTACGCGTTCTGGGCGCTGAAGGCGACCGGCGCCATCGAGGTGCCCAGCGGCTGCGGCTGTTCCTGCAGCGCGAACGCGAACACGATCACGGCGACCAGTACCGCGACCGAGCTCGCGCGGTAGATCCGCGGGTCGAGCATCGGCGGCAGAAGGTTAGCCAGACGCAGAGCAGCGAGCGCTCCCGACTACTCTTTTTCCCAGCACAGGAGCCGAACCGGAGTGCCTGACCATTCACCGCGCATCCTGCTGGTCGACGACGAGCAGTCGATCCAAACCCTGCTCTCCTACCCGCTGCGCAAGGAGGGCTACGACGTGGTGCAGGCCACTGATGGCCGCCAGGCGCTCGAGCGCTTCGACGAGCAGATCTTCGATCTGGTGGTGCTCGACCTGATGCTGCCCAAGCTTGACGGCCTCGAGGTCTGCCGGCGTCTGCGCTCCAAGAGCGCGGTCCCCATCATCATGCTGACGGCAAAATCGGAGGAGATCGACAAGGTCGTCGGCCTCGAGCTCGGCGCCGACGACTACATCACGAAGCCGTTCTCGATGCGCGAGTTCGCAAGCCGCGTCAAGGCGGCCCTGCGGCGCGTGGAGCTGTCCCGCCCAGCGGAGACGGCACCCGACGAGGCCCCGCTGGTCGTCTCAGATCTGCGTATCGACTTCCCCAAGCGGACCGTGCGGGTGCGGGGTCAGGACGCCCAACTGACTTTCGTCGAGTTCGAGCTCCTGTCGGCGCTCGCTCGCAGCCCCGGGCGGGTTTTCACCCGCGACATGCTGCTCGCTCGCATCTGGGGAGACTCGGCGTATCGCGATCCGAGGACGATCGACGTGCATATCCGGCACCTGCGCGAGAAGATCGAGCACGAGCCCAAGGACCCCGAGTACCTGTTCACAGTCCGGGGCGTCGGGTACTGCTTTCGCGACACGGACGACTAGCAGGCCTCACAGGCGACCATGCGTTCGCTGCGAAACAGAGTGGCCTTCGTGTTCTTCACGATCACGCTGCTGGCGATTGCGGCGCTGTACGTATACGTCGCGCCCGGGCTCGGCTCGCGCCTTCTGGGCGACAGGCTGAGCTCGCTGGCACAGCTCGCCCGCAAGGAGTCGCCGGCGATCGCGCGCACGGTAGGCACCGACAAGCCTCAGAGCGCGATCCGAGCCAAGGTTGTGGCTGCGGCCCTGCGCTCGGGGGACCGGGTGGCGGTGCTACTGGTCAACCACTCCCAGGGCTCGGCGCAGCTCTCGCCGGTGGCCTACTCGACCGCGCCGCCGCCCTCCTACATGCTGGCCTATGCCGCGCTGCACACGGGGCGGCTGGAGAAGGGCACAACCACGACCCCCACTGGGACCTTCGCGGAGGCCGCCCTCCCGGTGGCGCACAAGCGTGCGGTGATCGTCTACTTCTCGCCGGTCTCGGACGTGATCCACAACGTCTCGGTGGTCCGCCACGAGATCCTGGTCGCCGGGGGGATTGCGCTGCTGCTCGCGCTGATTGGTGGCTACCTCGTCGCGCGCTGGCTCTCCCAACGCGTGAAGCGGCTGGAAGGGGCGGCCGAACGGGTGGCTGCGGGCCAATTTGCCCATCCCATCCCGGTCGATTCCCACGACGAGCTCGGACAGCTGGCGCGAGCCTTCAACGACATGCAGCGCCAGCTGGCCCAGCTCGAGTCCGCGCGCGAGAAGTTCATCGCCACCGCCTCGCACGAGCTGCGCACGCCGATCTTCTCGCTCGCGGGCTTCGTCGAGCTATTGGAGGACGAGGACCTCGACGTCGAGACCAGGCGCCGTTTTCTCGAACAGGTGAGCGCCCAGATCGACCGCCTGCGAAAGCTTTCCGTGGACCTGTTGGACCTGTCGAAGCTCGAGGCCGGATCGCTCGAGCTGCGCGAGGAGCAGGTCGACCTCAGCGAGCTGACGCGGTCGGTCTCGGGCGAGTTCGAGCCCTCGCTGGCCCAGCACGACTCGCACCTCGAGCTACGCGTTACGCGTACGCTGGGCGTGCAATGCGATCCCGTTCGGGTAGCCCAGATCATGCGCATCTTGATCGACAACGCGCTCACTCACACCGGCGCGGGTACCCGCATCCTGGTGACCGCGCGTCGCTCTAACGGCCGCATCCTGCTGGCCGTGCGCGATGATGGCGAGGGCATCGACGCCGGTGCGGTGGGACGCATCTTCGAGCCCTTCTACACGGCCGACGACGCACAGGGCTCGGGTCTGGGGCTGGCGATCGCGTCCGAGCTCGCCGAGCGTATGGCGGGGCGGCTGTCGGTTGACTCCGAGCCCGGCAACACGACGTTCACGCTCGAGCTTCCGGCGTGAGCGAGCTCGTGCTCGAGCTGGCGCTGGCGGTGCGCGAGCGCGTCCTGCCCCATCTGGGCTCGCACGCCGGCAGGGCCCAGCTCGGCGATGGTGCGGGCGGGGACGTCACCTTCGCGGTCGACGAGGTCGCGGAGGCAACAGTCTCCGAGCTGGTGGCGGAGCGAGAGCCGCAGCTCGCCTTCTATTCGGAGGACCGCGGTCTGGTCGCGCCCGCGGGCGCGAGCGAAGTGCTGGTGGTCGACCCGATCGACGGCACCCGCCCGGCGATGGCGGGGCTCGAGTCGGCATGCGTAGCGGTCGCGGTCGCGCCGTTGGGTGGCGGGGAGCCCACCATGGGCGACCTGGAGGCGGCCGCAGTGGTGGAGATCAAGTCGGGCGCCTGGTTCATGGCCCGCCGGGGGGAGAGCGTGCGGGCGAGCGGGCCGGTGGCGCTCAGCCGCGCGTGTGATGTGAGCTCGATGTTCTGGGGCTACGGCTTCCGCGGCCGGCCGGCACGCGCCCTGGTCGAGGTGCTGGGCGATCTGATCGATGCCTCCTCGGTGGGCGGCGGCACGTTCGAGCTCGGCTCGCAGGCGTTCGCGATGACGCGCATCGTCACGGGCCAACTCGACGCCGCCATCGAGGTCGGCTCGAGGCTGATCGATGAGGTCGCGGGCATGCGGGCCGAGTTCGAGCGCGTCGGCGGCGGGCGAATTCTCAACAACTCCCCTTACGACCTTGCCGCGCCTTGGCTGATCCTGCGCGAGGCGGGCGGCGTGGTAACCGATGGGTGGGGGCGGCCGCTTGACGACCACCGGCTGCTCGGGTCCGGCCACGAATACCAGATGTCCTCGATCTCAGCCGCCAATCGAGAACTGCACGCTCGCCTGGTGGATGCTGTAGACGAGGGAGTCGCAAGGCTGAAGTCCAAATGTTCATAGGATTGGCCGGGCCACATGTGGCCCGGCCTGAGCCGGAACATGTTCCGGCTCATCGGGTCGGCGCATGCGCCGACCCGAACAGATAAGAATGCTCCAACCAGTCGCCGTCGCTCAGAAGCAGCTCGCCGATTACGCGAGCATCTCCGCACGCGGTTTGATCGAGGAGATCCGCGCGCGTGCGGAGCGACTGCGCGGCAAGCGCGTGCTGCACGTGTCGGCGACCGCGTTCGGAGGCGGTGTAGCCGAGATCCTCAACACGCTGGTGCCGCTGATGACCGACGTCGGGCTCGAGTGCGAGTGGCAGGTCGTGTACGGGCGCGAGGAGTTCTTCAACGTGACCAAGGTCATGCACAACTCGCTCCAGGGCAATCCCACCACGCTGAGCGAGGAGCAGTGGGCCACATGGATGCGCTACAACGAGATCAATGCCGCCCAGCTTGGCGACGGCTGGGACATCTGCATCATCCACGACCCACAGCCGGCGGCGATCTGCACGCTGGTCCCGGAGAAGGCGCGCATTTGGGTGTGGCGCTGTCACATCGACATGTCGGTGCCCAACCCCCTGACACTGGAGCGACTGCTGCCGTATCTAGAGCCCTATCCGGCCTCGGTCTTCCACCTCGAGCAGTACGTGCCGGCGGACATGAACGGGGCCGGGCGGGCGCACTGGATCCCGCCGGCGATCGACCCACTCGCGCCCAAGAACATGGCCTTCTCGCCCGAGGATGCGGTGTACATCTGCGGTCAGTTCGGGATCGACGTGGACCGGCCATTGATCAGCCAGGTCTCGCGCTTTGACCCATGGAAGGACCCCTTGGGCGTAATCGACGCCTACCGCCTGGTCAAGGAACGCCACCCCGAGGTGCAGCTCGCGCTGGTCGGCTCGATGGCGACCGATGATCCGGAGGGGTGGGACTACTTCAACGCGACCGTGGCGCACGCGGACGGCGACCCCGACATCCACATCCTCAACAACTTCTCGAGCGTGGGCGCGATCGAGGTCAACGCGTTTCAGTCCTACAGCGACGTGATCATCCAGAAGTCAACGCGCGAGGGCTTCGGGCTGACGGTCACCGAGGCGATGTGGAAGGGCCGGCCCACGGTCGCGGGCGGAGTGGGCGGTATTCCCCTGCAGATCACGAATGATGAGTCCGGTTTCCTCGTCGACGGCGTGCAGGAATGCGCCGAGCGCACGCTCGAGATCCTGTCCGATCCGGGGCTGGCCAAGCGGCTGGGCAGGGCGGGCAAGGAGACCGTGCGCCAGCGTTTCCTGATGCCGCGCCTGCTGCGCGACTGGCTCGAGCTATTCGAGCAGCACGGGGCATGAGCTCGGGCCAGCCCCTCGTCCTGGTCTCAAACCGCGGGCCCGTCACCTACGGCCCGGGCGATGAGATCCGTCGCGGTACCGGCGGCTTGGTCACCGCGCTGACCGGCCTGGCCCGGCACCGCGAGGTGACCTGGGTGGCATCGGCGATGACCGACGAGGACGTGGCCATGGCCGACCGCCACGAAGGCCGTCCCTTCCCCGTCAGGACGCCCGACGGCGAGGAATACCGGGTGAAGCTGGTCGCCTCCGACGCCGATGCCTACGACCGCTTCTACAACATCATCGCCAATCCCATGCTGTGGTTCATCCAGCACTACCTGTGGGACCTCTCCAACGCGCCGGCGATCCGCCGGCACGAGACAGAGGCCTTCGAGTTCGGCTACAACGTGGTCAACGAGGACCTCGCCAGGGCGGTGCTCGAGGAGCTCGAGGGGCTCGAGGACCCTGTGGTGATGGTCCACGACTACCACCTCTACACCTTGCCGGGCCTGGTGCGTCGCGAGCGACCCGACGCCCTCCTGCATCACTTCGTTCACATCCCCTGGAGCCAGCCGGACTCCTGGCGCGTGCTGCCCTCGATGATCCGTCAGGAGATCTACGACGGCATCCTCTCGAACGACATCATCGGCTTTCACACGCGCTCCTACCGGCGAAGCTTCCTGCAGTGCTGCCGCGATCTGGTGGGATATCCCGTCGACTTCGAACGTGGAACGGTCCACGTCGGCGACCGTGACGTGTGGGTGCGCGCCTATCCGCTGCCGATCGACTCGGACGCAATCCAGGCCGTGGCAGCTCGCCCGCGGGTGAAGGAGTTCGAGGAAGAGCTGTTGCGGCGCCGGCGCGACCACCTGATCCTGCGCGTGGACCGCGCCGATTTGAGTAAGAACGTGCTGCGCGGCTTCTCCGCCTTCGACGTCTTCCTCGAGCAGCACCCCGAGTTCCGCGAGCGAGTGACCTTCATCGCGCAGCTGATGCCCTCGCGCACCGATGTACCGGAGTACGCCGAGTATCTGGAGCGGATCGAGGCGGTGGTGGCGGTCGTCAATCACCGCCACGGCTCGCCCGACTGGATGCCGATCCAGCTCAAGCTGCGCGACGACCTGGAGGAGGCGGTCGCGGCCTACAAGCACTATGACGTGCTGATCGTCAACGCCATGTTCGACGGCATGAACCTGGTCGCCAAGGAGGGCCCGATGGTCAATGAGCGCGGCGGCGTGTCGATCCTGTCTGAGAATACCGGCGCGCACGAGGAGCTCGGCGACTGCGCGCTCACGGTCAACCCGTTCGACATCCAGGAGCTGGCCGACTCGATCCATGCGGCGCTAACCATGCCCGCCAAGGAGCGCCACGGCCGGCTGGACGAGCTGAAAGCCGTCGTGACCTCGCGCAACCCCGGGGACTGGGTCGACGAGCAGCTAACGGACATCCGCATGCGGGCTCAGGTCCGCGAGTCGGACTAGGCGCCGAGCGCTACCCGCGCACCCAGGGCGCTCATTCGGATGGCCTGAACGGAGCCGGCGTGGCGGACAGCTTGGGTATCGAAAAGCGGGCGATCGTCCCGAAGCCCCCCGGCGCCGGCTTGCATGCCTGCGCCACCCCCGCATCACAGGCGACCGACAAGAAGACGAATGCGTCCTCGATCGTGAAGCCCCACTGATCGACGAGCAGCCTGCTCGCCTCCTCCGCGCACAGCGCCAGCGCCTCTTCATAGCTGTCAGCGGTCGCGTGCGGGACCCATCGATCGTGGAGCTCGGTCACGGGCCATGTCGCCTGCCGGTGCTTCAAAAGGTCGAAGCGCACGTCGACCTCGCCTGCGATTTCGACCCCCGTAAAGCAGATCTCGCCGTCGCCCATCGCGGCATGCATGTCGCCGACCGCAAACAGGCCGCCTGGCTGGCGCACGGGGAACAGCATCCGCGCTCCCGGCCCGTGGAGATGGTCGTCCAGATTGCCGCCGTGGGGCCCGGCCAAGCCGTTCGAAAGCGTCTCGGAGCCGGTAGCTACGCCCACCACGCCCACCATGGGTCGCGCGGGAAAGCGGACACGGTCGTTCATGCGGACCTCGCCGTTCGTGACCTCGAAGCGCCGCGTGAGCGGTGCCTTGACCTGCTCGATCAGCTGCCCGAAGCCGGGGATCAGCGTCGCCACGCCCCAGCTCACGGGCCGCACATCGAGGATCTCCACGATCAGCGAATCGCCCGGCATGGCGCCGCGCACGGCCACCGGACCGGTGGCGCTGTTGATCCGCTCGAGGTCGATATCCGTGACGAGATCCTCCTCGGTCCGGATCTGTCCCGAGAAGCAGTCATTGGTCTCAAAGGTCACGACCGCGCCCGGATCGACCTCCAGCACCGGCTCGAGCTGCGGCCCGAAAGACCAGATCACATGCTCGCGGGAGATGCGGTGCGCCGCGACTGTCACGGTTGGCTCTGCCCGGGAGCGTCCGCCGCCGATGGCTCCTGATCCTCCCCGGCCGGCAGATCGAGATGGACGATTCCGACGTCGATCACACGCTGGCGATCGTGCCGCCACAGGAGCACCAGGTAAACCACGCCCAGCGCCATGAAGCCGCCGATCCCGTAGGCCATATATGAGATCGGGGGGGTCAGGGGCGAGATGAAGGAGAAGACGTGGATGCCGGTCGCGGTGAGCCACGCGGGGATGAAGGCGAGAATCCCCAGAATGGGAACCACGCCATGAGCCACCGCCCGGAAGCGGCCGCCGCGCAGAAAGAAGGCGAGACAGGCGGCGTCCGTGATGATGTAGACGCTGACCAGCAGGATGACGAGCCCCGCGCCGACCATCGCGAAGGCGGTGGTCGGTCCATAGCCGAAGCCGAGGCCCAGCGTCACTCCCAGCGTGACCGCGATGGTCACTGCGAGCGCGACCAAGGGCGAGCGATGGCGGCTGGAGACGATGCCGAAGATCGAGGGGAAGGCGCGGACGCGCCCCATCGCATAGGCCGTGCGCGTGGCCACGTTGACGCCCGCGTTCGAGTTGGCGATCGTCGAGTTGACAATCGCGAGAAAGACGAAGAACCAGAACAGCCCGAACAGCGACCGCGCCAGCCCCTCCCATGAGGAAGCGCCGCTGGTGAGGAAACCGCCGAACCGGGACGGCCCGAACACGACGGTGACGGCGTACGTGGTGAAGACGTACAGCAGTCCGATCAGCAGCGTCGCCAAGAGCACCGCTCTACGTATCGTGCGCCTGGGGTCCTTCGCTTCCTCGGCCAGCGGCGCGGCGCCCTCGAAGCCACCGAAGGCAAGCACCGTATACACCGAACCCGCGATCACGCCGGTGATGCCGGAGTAGGTCTTCGGCGTGTAATGGGTGGTGAAGACCTCCCCCGTGTTCGCGGACCCCGCGTGCACGACGAAGAACACGGCCAGTACGAGGAAGACGAGGATCTCGAACGCCCCCAGGATCGTGCCGAGGCGCGCCGAGACCTGGATGCCGAAGTAGCCAGCGGCGCCGACCAGCAACGCTCCCAGGATGGTCCATGGCCACCACAGCGAAGCCGTCACACCGAGCTCTGAGTGCAGGGTGGCGGCAACGGTGAAGCCCAGCTGCAGCAGCACCAGCGGCGGGATCAGCATGCCGACGGTGGCGTACGCCCAAGCGACGAGAAATCCCAGGGTGGAATGAATCCCTCGGGCGGCATAGGTCGCCATGGAGCCGGCCGCCGGCAGCTCACGCGCGAGCTCACCCACGCACCACGCGCACAGCAAGCATGCGATCAGCGCGAACACGACCGACAGCGACAGCGAGCCGCCCGCGAACGCCGCGCCCGCCGGGATGGAGGCAGCGATCGCCGCTCCTGGCGCCATGTCGGTGACGCTCTGAAAGAGCACCTCCCGCAGCCCGATGGCATCGCGCCGAAGTCCCACCGGCGCGTTCGCCGACGCCTCGTAGCTGGCCACGGGGTCTAGGTACCAAAAACGGACTGGGCTGTCCAGCGGGCGTGTCCGGGCTCGCGACGGCTGCGTCGTAGAGTCAGGGCTGTGCGTCGCACGAAGATCGTCGCCACCATCGGGCCGGCCAGCCGCGAGACGGAAACGCTCATCGCCATGGCCCGGGCAGGCATGGACGTCGCGCGCTTGAACTTCTCCCACGGCAACCGCGAACTGCACGCCGAGAACGCCGAGCGGGTGCGCGCCGCCGCCGAGGCCGCCGGCCGGCAGGTGGCGATCCTCCAGGATCTGCCCGGGCCGAAGCTCCGGATCGGCGCGCTCGATGGGGACATCGCCGAGCTAAAGCCGGGCGAGCGGCTGGTGCTCGACTGCGGTTCGGACGGACTCGGTGACGCGCGGCGCATGTCGGTGAGCTGGCCGGGCCTGGCCGAGGCCGTTACCCGCGGCGACGTCATCTATCTGGCAGATGGCGGCATCAGGCTGCGCGTCCGGGCGGTGCACCAGGGCAGTCCCGAGGTCGAGACGCGGGTCGAGATCGGTGGCGCCGTTTCCTCGCGCCAGGGGCTCAACATCCCCGGCTCGGCGCCGGCGCTGCCGGCGGTCCCCGAGGAGGACCTGGACATGCTCAAGTTCGGCGAGTCGATCGGCGTCGACCTGGTCGCCCTGTCGTTCGTGCGCACGGCCGAGGACGTCACCTCGGTGAGGCGCTACACACGCCTGCCGCTGATCGCCAAGATCGAGAAGCCTCAGGCGGTCAACGCGGCCGAGGAGATCATCCGTGCCGCCGACTGCGTGATGGTGGCGCGTGGCGATCTGGGCATCGAGCTGCCGATCGCCGACGTGCCCATGGTGCAGAAGCAGTTGCTGCGCATCGCAGGGCGACTGGCGCGCCCCTCGATCACCGCCACCCAAATGCTCGACTCGATGGTCAACTCGACCCGGCCCACGCGCGCCGAGGTCGCCGATGTGGCCAACGCGATCCTCGACGGCACCGACGCCGTGATGCTGTCGCAGGAGACGGCGGTCGGAGCGTACCCGGTCGAGGCGGTGGCGATGATGGCCTCGATCGCGGAGCGAACCGAGCACGCGCTTCCGCACCGCGACTGGAACGAGGGTCGAGTGCGGCGCGACGCCCGCGATCCCGCCTACACGGTGGCCTACATGGCCTGCGCAGCCGCGCGCGACCTGCACCTGGCCGCGCTGGTCGTGCCGACGCTGTCGGGCCGCTCCGCGCGCCTCGTCTCCGCCCACCGTCCCCAGGTGCCGATCTATGCGCTCTCGCCCGGCCGCGAGACGGTGCGCCGCTGCGGGCTGATGTGGGGCGTGCAGGCGGGGTCGATGCGCCGCCACGAGGTCACCGAGGCCCTGATCGCCGACGCCGCCAACCGCGTGGTCGAGCTCGGGTGGGTCAAGCCCGGCGCGCGGATCGGGATCACCGCGGGCCTGCCCAGCGGTCTCCCGGGGACCACCAGCCTCATTCAGATTCAGCGGGTGTAGGTGCGCGTAGGCCCCGCGCCGCGCGTGGGGGCGAGGCTGGAAGGAAGAATTAACGACGTAGGTTGTCGCTCTTTCGACCAGCCTCTGTTTCGGGGCCTCCAACGCGGGTACGCGAACCCCATGCTGACGCTCACACCCGAGGCGACCAAGGCGATCGAGCGGATCCTCACCGCTCCCGGCGTGGCGGAGGGCGCGGGCATGCGCATTATCCCCGCCGATCCCAGCGAAGGCCAGGTCACGAGCGAGCTACAGGTGGAGGTGGCCGATCGCCCGACCGAAGGGGACGAGGTGATCGAGGACGCGGGCGCGCGCGTGTTCGTTGAGGACAGCCTGTGCGGCTACCTGGCCGACAAGGTGCTCGACGCCGAGACGGCCGAGGACCGGGTCCGTTTCTCGCTCGCCGGCCAGCCCGCCTGACCCACGACCCTGACTCACGAGATCGGCGGCCGGCGGTCCGCCCAGGGCGCGGAGCGCTCGAGCTGCGCGGCGAGCGCATACAGCGTCCGCTCCGCGCCAGGCCGCCCCACCAGTTGCACCGACAGTGGAAGCCCGTCGGCGCCGAAGCCGGCGGGGATCGTCACCGCCGGTTGGCCCGTCAGGTTGAACACCGGCGTCCAGGGCGTGAAGCGTCCGGCACGATCGAAGGCGACCGGGGCGGATCTGCCGAGGGCTCCTTCGGCGGCGATCGCGGTTGACGAGAGCCCTGGGGTGAGGAGTACGTCGAAGCGCTCCCACAGCCGCAGGATGCGCCCCGTGGTCCGATGGCGCTTGGCGAGCAGAGTGTCGCGGCGCCGCTGTCCCACGAGCAGCCGCCCGGCCGTCGCCATTCCCCGCGTGGAGGGCTCGAGCAGGCTGCGGTCAGGCTGCTTGAGCGCGTCCTCGTAGATGCCGCGCACCCACCTTTGCGCGAACTCGAACATCGTCAAGCCGTAGTCAGGGTCTCGCTCGTCCACCTCGTGCCCCAGCTCTACCAGTCTGTCGCGCGCCCATTCCCACGCCAGCCGCTGGTCCGCCGAGAGCTTCGCCAGCACCCCGAACGGGATCTTGCGCGAGGTGGCGATGCGCAGGCACCCCGGCTCCGCGGCTGCTGCCTCCATGAATGGCGTCCCGCTGGGGTGGGCGAGCACGTCCAGCAGCAGCGCGCTGTCTACGACGGTGCGCGCGAGCGCGCCGACCACGGACAGATCCACCCACCCGCCGCTCGGCACGCGACCCCGGGTGGGCTTCATACCGACCAGTCCGCAACAGGCAGCCGGGATCCTGATCGAGCCGCCGCCGTCCGAAGCCGTGGCGGCGGCCGCCATGCCCGATGCGACCGCGGCCGCCGAGCCCCCGGAGGAGCCACCCGTCGTGCGCTCCGGGTCCCATGGGTTGCGGGTGACGCCGTTGGCCAGGGTCGCAGTCCATGGCCAGATCATCAGCTCCGGCACGTTGGTGATGCCCAGCGGGATCGCGCCGGCCTCGCGCAGCCGCCGCAGCGGTTCACCATCCTCCTCCTCCGGCGGGCCATAGCTGCGGGACCCTCGCGTCGTCGCCTGCCCCGCGACCCCGAGGTCGTCCTTGACCGCGATCGGCACGCCGGCGAGCGGCTGGCCGACATCATCGAGCGCGTCCGCCGCCGCGAGCGCCTCCTCGGCCATGACCACCCGGAACGCGTTCAGGCGCGGATCGAGCCGCTCGATGCGCTCCAGAAAGAGCTCCACCAGCTCGCGTGGGGTCACCTCGCGCGAGCGCACCAGCGCGGCCAGCGCCGCGGGACCGGCGAATGCGAGCTGCGCCTCTTCGCCGCTCGCAGCTGGCTCCGCCACCGTCATCTCCGGTCCCGGCGGCTCATCTTCTGGCGGTGGTGCGGCCGTAGAACTCGGCCTCCTCGCGCCCCAGCTCGGTGGCGGGCTCATCGCCGTAGAACCACTCGCGAGCGATGCGGTGGAAGTTGCCGCGCGCATGGAGCTGCGCGATCACGGCGAGGGTGAGCACCTCCATCCGCCGGCCGAAGATGTGATCGGGCGGCGCGTTCTCGTGCCGCAGCTGCCCGAAGTATTCAGAGCGGGGATCGCCCATGTCGATCAGCACGCGCGTGGCCCACTCGGGCGTCAACTCGATGTAGGCGTCCTCCGTGTACCAGGAGGTGGCCGCGCGGAAGTGCTCGAGCACGCGCTCGGGGTCGAACTTCTCCGGCTCGGGGAACAGGCGGGTCTCGGTGCCGATCCGCATGATCGTGTCGGTGTCGCCCTCGATCACCGCGCGCGCCACCGCGATCTCACGCTCGACCGTGCCCGGCGGCATGCGCTTGAACAGGCCGAAGTCAAGGAAGGCCATGCCTCCGCCGTCGAGCGCCATTGAGTTGCCCGGGTGGGGGTCGCCCGAGAACTGGCGGTGACGGTACAGGCACCCGAAGTAGAAGCGGAACAGGATCTCGCCGATGCGGTCACGCCGTTCTTGGGGGAGCGCCTTCAGCTCTTCGAAGCCGGTGCCGTGGACGTACTCGGAGACCATCACCCGCTCGCGCGAGAGCGAGGTGATGACGTCGGGCACAACGATGAAGGGGTGCCCGCGAAAGATGCGGGCCAAGGAGCGCTGATTCTGCGCCTCGAGTTCGTAGTCGAGCTCGTCCTCGATGCGGTCGCGGATCTCCTCGCCGATCGCCTGGGGGTCCATCCCGGGCGCGATTCGCTTTGCCACTCGCAGGATCATGCCCAGGTTCTGCATGTCGGCCCGCACGGCCGCCGCCACGCCGGGGTACTGGACCTTGACGGCGACCGGGCGCCCGTCGGCAAGGACCGCCCGGTATACCTGCCCGATCGAGGCCGCGGCGATCGGCTCGCGATCGAACTCCTGGAAGACCTCGTCGAGCGAGTCCTCGAGCTCCTCCTCGATCACCTTGCGCATCTCCTTGAAGGTGACGGTGGGTGCGGCGTCCCGGAGCGCCCCCAGCTTGCGCTGAAACTCGTCGCGGTGCTCCGGCGGAATCAGACCGATGTCGAGGAAGGACATGACCTGGCCGACCTTCATCGCCGCACCCTTCATCGTGCCGAGCGCGGCCACGATCTGCTCGGCGGCCTCGATCTGGCGGCGCTCTAGCGCGGCCTCCTTGCCCTCCCGGCTGCGGCCCACGTTGGCCGCCCTGGTTCCGGCCTGGCGCACGGCCTGCGACGCCGCGAGCCCGCCTATTTTGGCCGTGCGCCCCACGCGCGAGGTGGGGATCCGGTCCCTAGCCACCGCCGGCGCTGCCCTCGCGTTCAACCCTGGAGCCGGGGACGATGTCGTCGGCTCCGTCCTGGAAGCGCACCCACGCCTTCGTACCCCCGTCATAGTCGGGAGCCATCAACACCAGCGTCGCCGGCTCGCCCAGCGCCGTGCACGGTTCGGTCCCCTCGGCATCCAGGCCGCGCCAGACGCGCACGAAGGCGTTGTGCTCGAGCTCGTCCGCGACCGTGGTCGGATCGGTGTGGCCGGGATGGATCCGCGTCGTGGGGGGGAGCCGGAGCAGCTTCTCCATGATCGACTGCTTGAGATCCGCGTAGGTGGTGTGCCCGGGGGCGCGGACGCCGCCCACAGATCCTTTGAAGAGCGTGTCCCCGGTAAACACGTCAGTTCCGTTGACGAGCAGGGAGAGCATTCCCGCGGTATGACCCGGGGTGTGTAGGGGCTCGATGCGCAGGGCGCCGCACTCGAGCTCCTGGCCAGGCTCGAGCGTGCCCGTCGCGCCGGGCACCTCATCGCGCTCCACGGGATGGATCAGCACCGGCGTTCCGGGGTGCTCCTCCAGCACGCGCTCCAGCTCGGCCACGTGATCGTGGTGGTGGTGGGTGAGCAGCACGTGGGTGAGCTCGAAGCGCATCCTGCGCAGCACGTCGAGCAGAGGCTGGACTGGTCCGCCGGCATCGATCAGGGCCGCCTGCGAGCCCAACTCGTCGGCCACCAGGTAGGTGTTCGACAGCCACTGCTCACTCATAGATCGCTCGACGATCACTGTTTTGGAGCGTATCGAGGGAATGCCTCGGAGAGAGGTCGGGCATTAACCTTGAGCCATGAGCCTCGTCCACACCTGTTACCGGATCCTCGAGATCGACCGCTCCGTGGGCTTCTACCGGGCGCTCGGCTTCGAGGAGAAGCGGCGGCTACCCATCAGGGATGAGGCCATCAACGTGTTCATGGGCCTGCCTGACGACGGGGACGAGCCGCGCCTCGAGCTCACCTACAACGTAGGCCGCGACGAGCCCTACGAGCTTGGAACCGGCTACGGCCATATCGCGATCACCGTCCCGGACCTCGATGGCGCCCTCGAGCGCCTGGCGCAGCAGGGGATCGAACCGGAACGAGCGCCCTACACGGTTCGGGAGGGCGGCTCGCGCCTGACCTTCGTGAGAGACCCGGACGGCTATCGCATCGAGTTGATCGAGCGCTCCTGATGCCGGCGCCGAGCAAGCTCGCTTACCTGCTCGAGCGCCTTGCCCAGGGAGTCGCGGCGCACGACCGCGAGAACCCCACCCACCACACCTGGGGGATCGGGATGGCGTACTTCGACATCGAACGGCTCGGTCTGGAGGAAGGCGAGGAGATCCTCCCGGGCATCGTGCTGCAGGCCGACGGCGGAGTCACCGGACAGTTCCGCGTCCTCTGCGACGGCCAGCACGACGGCGCCACGGAAGAGGAAGAGGAAGAGGTCGAGGCCGTGAGCTCACAGGAGCTGGAGGTCCCGACTCCGCTCGCGCCGCCGCCGCTGAGGCCGCCCGTCTAGTCCTGAGGCCGTCGGGTCCAGGCTCCGAGGACTGGGGCCGTGATCTAAGCCCGGCGCGCTGAGGCCGCGCGCTCCTCGACCCGCTCTGTCAGTGCTGCGATCGTCGGGCAGCGAAGGCCGTGAGCGCTCGCGGCCCCCAGCACCGAGCGCGGGATCGCGAGCTCGGGCGGCCGGCCGGCGGCGAGGTCGCGCTGCATCGAGGAGGACAGGGCGGGGTGGGCGGCCTCGAGCTCGGCCAGTGTCTGCTCTGGGTCTATCCGGGCGCCGTCGGCGCTGGCGACCATCGCCGCTTCGGTCACGGCCTTCTGGAGCAGCTCGCGCAGCCCGGGGTCTGAGCGGATGGCGCCGATCGCGCGCTCGCTGACGCTCGTCGTCAGTGCCAGCGGGCACAGCCGCACCAGTTTCGACCACAGGACCTGGGCTTCGCTTGGACCGATCTCGACGGGGATTCCTGCTGGCTCGAGCTTTTGCGCCAGCTGCGCAAGAAGGGGTTGGAGAGGGGCATCGTCGGACGCCAGCTCGACCCGCAAGGTGGGGCTCGTCTGCACCACCCTGCCAGGCTCGGTACGGTCGGCCTCGATGCGGATCGAGCCCGCGGCGACGCGTCCCGGGCCGAAGCGCTCACGCAGGGTGGCCATGTGGTCGAGCCCATTGAGCAGCGGAACGACCAGTCGCGGTTGCGCCTGAACGCGATCAAGCGCCTCCGCGAGCGTGGTCGCCTTGGTGGCGATGATCAGGAAGGTCGTCGGCGTGCGCAGCGTGGGGGCCGCTGCGGGGCGCGCCGTGAAGCTCCCCAGGCGCAGGCTCTCGACCGAGATGCCTTGCTCTGCGATCTCGGCAGCGGTCTCCTCGCGGGCCACGACGGTGACGTCCTCGCCGGTGCGCACGAGCGCCGCGGCGACGAAGCCGCCAACGCCGCCCGGGCCCAGAACCGCGATCGAATCCTCACCTGCCGGCACGGGCCAAGCCTGGCAGATAGGGTCGGGACCGTGACCTATTCCATCGTCGCGCGCGACCTTGATACGGGCGAGTTCGGCGTCGCCGTGCAGTCTCACTGGTTCTCGGTGGGCCCCCTGGTGCCGTGGGCACGGCCCGGGGTGGGCGCGGTCGCCACCCAGGCGAACGTCGAGGTCTCCTACGGCCCGCGGGCGCTGGCGCTACTCGAAGCTGGCGCGCCCGCGTCCGAGGTGCTCGAGCAGCTCGTCGCCGCCGATGCCGCGGCGGCCACGCGCCAGGTGGCGATCGTCGACGCCAACGGCGGCGTGGCGGCGCACACCGGGTCCGGCTGCGTCCCCTTTACCGGGCACGTGATGGGCGAGAGCGTCTCTTGCCAGGGCAACTTGCTGGCTTCGGCGGAAGTGTGGCCCACGATGCTCGGTGTCTTTGCTGCCGCCCGCGGCCCGCTCGCGCGCCGGCTGCTGGCGGCGCTCGAGGCCGGCGAGCGGGCGGGTGGCGACGCGCGCGGGCGCCAATCGGCCGCACTGCTGGTCGTGGGGGCCTCGGGCGAGCCCTGGGCCGCCCTCGTCTCGCTGCGGGTGGAGGATCATGCCGCGCCCCTCCCCGAGCTGCGGCGCCTGCTCGACCTCCACGATGCGTACGAGTTCGCGGACGCAGCCGACAGCCTGGTCGCCAAGGGGCGCCACGGGGAGGCCGCCGAGCTCTACGAACGCGCCAGCGCACTCGCGCCTGAGAGCCACGAGCTGGCGTTCTGGGCTGGGCTGGGAATCGCGCAATCGGGTGACATGGACGGAGCGCTCGTGCGGGTGCGCTCGGCGATCGCGGCCCATCCCGCGTGGCGGGAGATCCTGGGGCGCCTGCCGGAGGAGATGGCTCCGGCCGCGGCGGCGGTGCGCGAGCGGCTCTAGGCCCCGCGCTGCCTGCCGGTACGGTTCTTGGCCATGGTGGACCTGCCCGGCCTTCTCGCTCGCGGTCCCTGGGTGCCCTCGCAGGTCAGCTCCACCTGGCGCGACGATGCCTACGAGCCCGACGCGTCGGCCGTCGAGGCGGCCGACTTAGAGCTGGCGGCGCTGCGCGACCGGGGTTCGCCCTCCTACGACGGGCTCGCGGCGCGGCTGGTGTCGTTTCGCTCGGCTCCGGATGGGTTATCGCTTGAGCTGCAGCCAGCTCGCTGGTCGCTGCGGCTCGTGCCGGCCCACGCCGCCCAGAGCCTTTCGATCCTGTGCGTGGTACGGGCCGCAGACGGCCGCTGGCTCGCCGGCAGGAGGGCTTCGTGGCTCGCCTCGTGGGCGGGGCGCTGGGCGCTGGGGGCGGGCGGATCGGTCGAGGTGGGGGAGAACCCGGTGGAGACGATGGTGCGGGAACTCGAGGAGGAGTGGTCCGTGACCCCCAGCCGGCTGACCGCCGAGGCGCTTGTCCGACTCCCCAGCCAGGTGGTGCTCCTGATCGGCATGGCCTGGCTCGAGGACGGCGCGAGCGTCGTTCCGGACCCCGAGCACGACGAGTTCGCCTGGTGGCCCCGCGAGCTCGAACGCTGGCCCGTCGAGGGCGATGAGCCGCTACGGCGCATGGGCGCCCTCCTTGTGGAGGCGTAATGCATCGCGCCACGGAGACCAATTGATGCGCCGAGGGGAGGCCTGATGCAACGGGCTGCGCGGGTGATCACCTTCCGGCGGCTCGAGGTTGTCTCGATCACGCATTCGCTGGTGTTCCTGGCGCTGCTGTTATGCGCCTTCGCGCTCAACAACCCCGAACCGGAGACGTTCATTCTCGGCATGGCCCACGGACTGATGTGGATCGGCATGTCGCTGGTCTGCATCGTCGCCGCGCGGCTGCGGGTGATCCCCTTCTGGCTGGCGGTGACGATCGCGGTGCTCGGCGGCCTCGGGCCCTTCCTCGGGTCGATCGGCTTCATCCTGATCGAGCGGCGGCGCGCCCGCGGCGAGCCCGAATCGGCGCACCTGGCCGCCCATTAAGGCCCGCGCTCACCCGCTAAAGTCGAATCTGGCTGCATGGCGACAGAAGCGGGCACGGTCCAAGTTGTGATGCCGGCGATGGGAGATTCCGTCGCCGAAGGCACAGTCCTCGAATGGCGCAAGCGTGAGGGCGACTCCGTCGATGCCGACGAGACGATCGTCGAGATCTCGACGGACAAGGTCGATGCCGAGGTTCCCGCGCCGATCGCGGGCCAGATAACCAAGATCCTCGCGCCCGAGGGGGAGACGGTCACGGTGGGGGCTCCGCTGGCGGAGATCTCGCCGGGAAGCAATGGGGGAGCGCCGCAGGCGCGCTCAGACGGCAACGGTGGCGCACCCGAGGTCGTGTCGCAAACCGAGACCGACGAGGCCGAGGCCGAAACCGGAGCACCGGAGGCCGACGCTGAGTCCGAAGCGCCGCCGACTGCTTCTGAAACCGAAGCACCGCAGGACAAGCCCGAGGCGCCACCTCAACCCCCGAGCGCGGACGGCCAGACGGTAGAGATTGTCACCCCCACCGGCGGGGAATCGGTGACTGAAGGGACCATCCTCGAGTGGACGGTGAAGGTCGGCGACCAGGTCAAGCGCGACGACACGGTCGTCCTGATCTCGACCGACAAGGTCGACATGGAACTTCCCGCCCCTGCCACGGGCGCGATCAGCGAGATCCTCTTCGAGGAGGGCGCGACCGTCACCGTCGGCCAGGTGATCGCGCGCATGACCGCCGGTGCGCCGTCACCGGAGCAGGCGGCCGCCGCGCCGCAGCAAGAGTCGCCTACCCCGACCGAGCCCACCGACGAACGCGCGCGTGAGCCGGAAGCGGAGGAGACTGACGAGGGCAGCGCGTCACCGATCGCGCGGCGCATCGCTGCCCAGCGGGGCGTCGACCTGTCCAAAGTCGAGGGCAGCGCCCGTGGAGGGCGCATCACCAAGGCCGACGTGCTGGCCGCCGCGGGCAACGGGGACGCGCCGGCCGTGGCGGAGCCGGCCGTGGCTCGCCCTGCCGGAGCGGAGCCTGCCGGTGCGAAGCCTCTTAAGGGGGGCGCTGCGGCGCTCGCTCGCTACATGGAGGAGAGCCGTTCGGTCCCCACCGCCACCTCGTTCAGAACGCTGCCGGTGGCCGTGCTCGCACAGCGGCGCGCCCAGCTCAAGGACGCGGGCCAGCGGGTCTCGTTCACCCACGTGATCGCTTACGCGATCGCGCTTGCCGCCACCGAGGACATGCCGGTGATGGCAACCCACTTCGCCGAGCTCGACGGCAAGCCGCACCGCGTCGACGCGGGGGCCTGCAATCTCGGTGTCGCGGTCGACGTGGAAAAGAAGGACGGCTCGCGCACGCTCATGGTGCCTGTCATCCGCGATGCCGGGCGGATGCCGTTCAACGGGTTCCTCGCGGCCTACAACGCGCTGGTCGAAAAGGCCCGCACCAACACCCTTGCCGCCGATGAGCTGAGCGGGGGGAACCTGACGCTCACCAATCCCGGCGGCATTGGGACGATCGCCTCCGTGCCGCGGCTGATGGCCGGCCAGGGGACGATTGTCGCCACGGGGGCGATCGGATATCCGCCGGGGCTGGAGCGCGTGGGAGCCCAGATTGGCGCGGAGAGGGTCATGACGATGACCTCGACCTACGACCACCGGATCATCCAGGGCGCGGAGTCGGGGCGTTTCCTCGAGCGGATCGAGCGCTATCTCCAGGGCGAGGATCGCTTCTACGAGCGCGTCTTCGAGGCCCTGGGCGTGGAAATGCCGGCGCTTGTCCCTGCCCCCGGGTCGCCCGCCGCGACTCCAGAAGGCGCGGCCCCGGAGCCGTCGGCGCCGCCCACCTCGCCCCACCCGCCGGCCCCGGGCTTCACTCGCGTCCCGGAGACCGGTGCCGACGGCCGGCCGGCGGAACCGGGTCAGCTACCCGACGAAGAAATGCTCCAGGCGGTCCAGGCGGCGGTCTCGCTGCTCAAGGCCCACCGCACGCACGGCCATCTCGCCGCCAAGCTCGATCCGCTCGGTCGCGAGCCCGCCAGTGACCCCGCGCTGGACCCCGAGCCGCTGGGACTCACCCCCGAGATCATGGCGCGGATTCCCGCCCGCATCCTGCGTATGTACGTCCCCGGTGAGACGCTCGCCGAGGCGCTTCCTCACCTGCGCGAAACCTATTGCGGTCCCATCGCGTACGAGATCGAGCACATCGCCTCACACGAGCAGCGGCTGTGGCTGCGCGAGAAGATCGAGGGCGGCGTCTATCGCAAGTCGTTGAGCGCGGAGGAGCAGAAATGGCTGCTGCGGCGGCTGACGGAGGTCGACGCGCTCGAACGCTTCATGCACAAGGCCTACCTGGGCCAAAAGCAGTTCTCGATTGAGGGACTGGACATGACCGTGCCCATGCTCGACGAGCTGATCAACCTGGCCTCCGGCAACTCTGCACGCGAGATCGTGATCGGCATGGCCCACCGCGGCCGCCTCAACGTGCTCGCCCACAACCTGGGTCGGTCATACGGCTCGATCTTCGCCGAGTTCGAAGGCACGTCCACGCTCGCGCCGATCACATCCCTTCCGCACGGCGGCACCGGAGATGTCAAGTACCACCACGGCGCCCAGGGCTCCTACCAGTTGCCGAGCGGGGAGTCGATCACGGTGCGGCTGGAGTCGAACCCCAGCCACCTCGAGTTCGTCGACCCGGTGGTAGTCGGCGCGACGCGCGCTGCGCAGACGACCCGACAGGGTGCTCACGCCCAGCAGAACGTGGACGCGGCGGTCCCCATCATCCTGCATGGCGACGCGGCCTTCCCCGCTCAGGGCGTGGTCGCCGAGACGCTCAACCTCCAGGCGCTCGACGGCTACACGGTCGGCGGCACTGTCCACATCATCCAAAACAATCAAGTCGGCTTCACGACCGATTCGGACGACGCTCGCTCCACGACTTGGGCCTCGGACCTCGCCAAGGGCTTCGACGTCCCCATCATCCACGTCAACTCAGACGACGTGGGGGCGTGCATCTCGGCGGTGCGCTTGGCCTTCGCCTTCCGCCAGCGATTCGGCCATGACGTCCTCATCGACCTGATCGGCTACCGCCGCTTCGGGCACAACGAGGCCGACGAGCCCGCCTACACGCAGCCCGAGATGTACCAGGCGATCAAGCGCCATCCTTCGGTTCGTGAGCTTTTCGCCCGACAGCTGATCGAGCAGGGGGTGGTCTCGGAGCAGGAATCGACCGAGATGACCGACGGCGTGTGGTCCGTGTTGAGCGAAGCGCACGAGAAGATCAAGGCTCAGATCGAGCGGGCCAAGGAGATCGACCACGGGACCGGCGAGTACCAGCTCGATCGCAGCGCCTCGCCCGAGGTCTCCACGGCCATCCCCGCCGACCGCCTGCGCGTGCTCGGCGAGGAGCTGGCCTCGGTACCGGACGGATTCACTATTCACCCCAAGCTCGTCAAGCAGCTCGAGCTGCGGCGCGGAGCGCTCTCGGAGGGCGCCGCCCAGAACGGTGGCCCCGGCGTCAACTGGGCCCAGGCCGAGGCGCTCGCGTTCGGGTCGCTCTTGACCGAGGGCATTCCCATCCGGCTGACCGGGCAGGACACCGAGCGCGGGACCTTCAGCCAGCGGCATCTCGTCCTGCACGACGCCAAGACAGGTCAGGAGTACTACGCGATGCAGCACCTCCCCGGGGCCAAGGCGCCCATGGAGCTGCACAACTCGCCCCTGTCCGAGATGGCCTGCCTGGGGTTCGAGTACGGCTACTCGCAGGAGGCGCCCGAGACGCTCGTGCTGTGGGAGGCCCAGTTCGGCGACTTCGCCAACGCCGCGCAGGTGATCATCGATCAGTTCATCACCTCGGGCCTGGCCAAGTGGGGGCAGACATCGCGCCTCACGCTGCTGCTGCCTCACGGCTACGAGGGGTCCGGCCCCGAGCACTCCTCGGCGCGGCTCGAGCGCTTCCTCCAGCTCGCCGCCGAGGGCAACATCCGCGTGGCGAACCTGACCACGCCCGCGCAGTACTTCCACCTGCTGCGCCGCCAGGCGCGGATTGCCAAGCAACGGACGCTGGTGGTGATGACGCCCAAGAGCCTGCTGCGCCTGCGGCAGGCGACCAGCCCGATGCAGGAGCTCTCTGACAGCCGCTTCGAGCCCGTCCTCGCCGAGCCAGGGGTCGACCCCAACCGCGTGACCCGGCTTCTGCTCTGTAGCGGGAAGATCTACTACGACCTCACCGGCCACGAGGCGCGGCGCGACCAGCCCGGTCTCGCGGTGGGACGAGTTGAGCTGCTCTACCCGTTCCCGCAGGCGGAGATCTTGCGGCTCGTCGCGAGCTATCCGCGGCTGCACGAGGTTGTCTGGGTCCAGGAGGAGCCTCGGAACATGGGCGCCCGCGCCTTCATGTCGCCGCGCCTGCTCCAGACCCTGCCCGCCCATCTCAACTTCGGCTACGTCGGCCGTCCGGAGCGGGCGGCCTCGGGCGAGGGCTATCCGATCGCCCACGCGGAGGAGCAGCACCGGATCGTGATGACCGCGCTCGACCTCTCCTGCCCCGTCTCGCAGTATCCCCGCGAGCAACCGGGCGAGCGGTAGGGCAGGGGCGAAGCAGCCGCGCAGCGAAGTGGCCACGGTCGCCTTCTTCCCCGAAGGTGCCTACGGTCCCACCAACAACTGCGCCGGGATCGGCGCCGTGCTCAAGGAGAGGGGCCACCGGGTCGTCTTCATCGTGGAGGAGTCGTTTGCGGGCACGCTCGCGGAGCGCGGCTTCGAAGAGCGGCTGGTGCGGCTGGGTCCACCCCCGGCCGTGGAGGAGGCGCCGGGCCAATTCTGGAAAGACTTCGTGCGGGACACCGCGCCGGTCTTCCGGAAGCCCACGCTCGAGCAACTCGAGCTGTTCATCGCGCCAACCTTCAAGGCGCTGGCCGACGGCGCCCGCTACGTGGACGAGCGCCTGCGCGAGATCCTCGACGAGCTACGACCCGACGTGGTCGTGGAGGACAACGTCGTCTTCTTCCCGGCGCTGGCCGCCAGCGGCGCGCCCTGGGTCAGGATCGTCTCCTGCAACCCCGCCGAGCTCAAGGACGAGAGGGTGCCGCCGACATTCTCGGGCTACCCGAGCGGGGATCGCAGTGGCTGGCGGGAGTACGCCTCGGAGTACGCGCGGACGATCGGCCCTCTCGCGGCCGAACACGACGAATTCTGCCGCGCGCGGGGCGCGCCGCCGCTGCCCGAGCTCGAGCTGATGGCCGTATCGCCCTGGCTGAACCTCTACCTGTACCCACGCGAGCTCGACTACGAGCGTGCCGCTGCGGTGCCGGGGCGCTGGGTCGCGCTCGAGTCGTGTGTGCGCGATGAACAGGAGCCCTGGTCGCCGCCCGAAGGGGACGGCCCACTCGTCTACCTGAGTCTCGGCTCGCTGGGCTCCGCGGATGTCGAGCTGATGCAGGGGCTGATCGACACGCTTGCGACTGAAGACGACCTGCGCATCGTCGCCTCGCTCGGCCCGCAGCACGAGCTTCTACGCGTCCCCAAAAACATCACCGGCGCCGAGTACCTGCCCCAGACCGGGATTCTGTCCCACGCGCAGGCGGTAATTACGCACGGCGGCAACAACACAGTCACCGAGTGCGTCCACTTCGGTGCGCCGATGCTGGTGCTGCCGATCTTCTGGGACCAGCACGACAACGCCCAGCGCGTGCACGAAGGCGGTCTCGGCGCGCGGCTGGACACCTATGGCCACGAGCCAAGCGAGCTGATCGCAGCGTTACGCCGGCTGCTCTCGGACGAGCGTCTGCGTGAGCGACTGGCCATGACCTCCAAACGGCTGCGCTCCTCTCCCGGCACGGTCAAGGCCGCCGCCGCGATCGAACGCGTAGCAACCCGCCAGACTCCCCCCGCGGCGGAGATAACCTCTCCCTCATCCTCAACAAAGATCCATCCGTCACAATCGGCCCCCTGAGCGTCGCGGGCGCGCTGGCGCTGCCGGTGCTGCGCCGCGCGTTGCCGGAGGTGCTGGCGGGTGAGCACAACCTCGGCCGCGCCGTCCGCTGGGTCCACGTAGTCGACGTTGCCGAGCCTGACGAGCTGCTGCGCGGCGGCGAGCTCGTGCTCTCGACCGGCCTCGGCCCCGGTCACGACCTGCTGGCGCAGAAGCGCTTCATCCGCAGCCTCGCCGAACAGCGCGCGGCGGGACTGGTGATCGAGGTGGGCTACACGTACAAGCACGAGCTTCCGCGCGGCCTGGTGGCCGAGGCCGAGGCCGCCGAGCTGCCGCTGATCGTCACCCACCGCCCCACGCGCTTCGTCGACATCACCGAGGCGATCCACGGCGCGCTCGTCGATCGCCGCCTGGCGATGCTGCGTCGCGCGCAGGAGGCCGGCGACCGGATGACCTCGGTTGTGCTCGAGCGCGGCGATCTGGGGGCGTTGCTGGCCGAGCTCGCGCGCTCGCTCGAGAACCCCGTGGCGCTCGAGAACATCGCCGGGCAGCTGGTCGGCTTCGCCTCCTTCCAGGCCGCCGAGCGCGAGTTGCTCGAGGCTCACGTGGAGTACCTGCGCGCGCGAGCGCCAGACCAGCTCGAGGGGCCGGGCTGGCTGGCCGTGGAGATCAACTCGGGCGGGCGCCCATGGGGCCAGGTCACGGCGCTCGAGATCGATTCCCCCCTGCTGCCCGAAGACCGCATGGTGCTGGAGCGGGGTGCGCAGGCGCTCGAGCTCGCGCTGCTCCATGAGCAGCATGACGAGCAGCTGCGGGCCCGCGCCCGGGGCAGCTTCCTCTCACAGCTGATGCATGGCCGCCTGCAGGAGGCGGACGCCGCGCGCCGGGCGGTGGCGCTCGACTTTCACCCCGGGAACAGGAACCTGCTGGCGGGCGCGCTTGGGTGGCGCTCGGAGCGGTGGTCGACCGTGGCCGACACCCCCGAGGAGGCTTGGGCGGCGCTGATGCCCGCGCTGCGCAGTGGCGCAAGCGACGGCCACCCTGCGCTCCTCGGCCTCGACGGGGGGACCCTGCTGCTGATCGTCGCGGTCGCCGAGGCGGCCCCCGGCGCCGAGCTGCTCAGCTCGCTCGCGGGCGAGCTGCGCGCACCGCTCAAGAGGCGCGATCTCACCGAGGCCGACGTCGCGATCGCCTTCGGGGGCAGCGAATCCTCCTGGACTGGAGCCGGCCGCAAACTCGATCGGGCCGCCAACGCGGTCATGGCCGCGCGCGCCACCTCGCCAAGCCCATGGCGGGACGCTCGCCATGGATCTCTGGTTGAGCTCCTCTACACGCTCCGGCGCTCGCCTGAGCTGCTGACCTTCGCCCGCGACCAGCTCGGGCCGCTATTCGAGGAGCGCGACCAGCGCTCTCGAGAGCTCCTGCGGACGCTCGAGGCCTACCTGACGAGCTATGGGCGCAAGGCCGAGACCGCGCGGGCGCTGCACCTCACGCGCCAGTCGCTGTATCTGCGGCTCGAGCGCCTTCAGCGCGTGCTGGACGTCGATCTCGAAGATCCAGACGTGCTGCTAGCGCTGCACCTCGCGCTGCGGGCGCTGCGGGTGACGCAGCTACTCTCGCCCGACCAGCGCCTATGAGCAGTGACACACACTTCGTCTGCGGCTCCCTGACACCTCGTCAAGCGTCCGCCAGAACACCTGACGGTGCGCCATCTGGCCACGCTGTACGCCGTAGACGACCATTCGAGCAACCGACCATGGAGGGATGAGATGGAAGCGACCACGGTCGCAGCAACGGGCCCTGCGCCCGGCGAGCCTGACCTGAAACGCGGGGCCATCGGCTTCCTCTCGAACCTGGTCGTCGGGACCGCATCGGTTGCGCCCGCCTACTCGCTTGCGGCCACGCTCGGCTTCGTCGTCGCGGTCAAGGGCATCGGCAAGTTCTCGCCGGGGGTGATGATCGCTGCGTTCGTGCCCATGTTCCTGATCGCGCTCGCCTACCGGCACCTCAACAAGGCCGACCCCGACTGCGGCACGAGCTTCGCCTGGGTCACGCGCGCGATGGGACCGCAGCTAGGGTGGCTCAACGGCTGGGTGATCTTCATCGCCGACGTGATCGTGATGGCCTCCCTGGCGGACATCGCAGCGGTATACACCTACCAGCTCTTCGGGTGGACCTACGGCGCGAGCCACATCTGGATCGTGATCGCCGGTGCGGTCGCCTGGATCGTGCTGATGACCTGGATCTGCTGGCGGGGGATCGAACTCTCCGCTCGCATCCAGCAGGCGCTGCTCGGATACGAGGTCATCATGCTGATCATTTTCGCCGTGGTCGCGTTCATCAAGGTGGCCAATGGCACGCCGCCGCCCGCCTCGTTGCACGCGCACTCGACCCCCTTCAGCATCTCTTGGCTGAACCCGCTCGGCGGCGGCTTCGGTCCGATGATCGACGGCGTGCTGCTGGCCGTGTTCATCTACTGGGGCTGGGACAGCGGGGTCTCGATCAACGAGGAGACCCGCAACAGCCGCACGGCGCCGGGCGCCGCGGCGGTGATCTCGACGCTGCTGCTGCTCGTGATCTACGTGGTCGTCTCCGGCGGCGCGCAGTCCTATGCCGGTACCGGATTCCTGGTCAATAACCCCAACGACGTGCTCACGCCGCTCGGCAAGGGCGTGCTCGGGTCGGTCGGCTACCGCTTCCTGATCGTGGCGATCCTCACCTCTGCCTCTGCGTCCACCCAGACGACGATCCTGCCCACCGCGCGCACCACCCTGTCGATGGCCCGCTGGCGGGCCATCCCGGCAAAGATCGGGGAGATCCATCCGCGCTACCTGACGCCCACGGTCTCGACCCTGGGCATGGGGGCGATTTCGATCGTGTGGACGGTAGCGATCCTCGCGCTCAACCCGAATGGGAACGTGCTTGGTGACGCGATCACGGCGCTGGGCTTCCAGATCTGCTTTTACTACGGCTTCACCGGGTTTGCGTGCGTGGTCTACTTCCGCAAGCGGATATTCAGCAGCGTCAAGGACTTCTTGCTGGTCGGCGTGGCGCCGCTGGTGGGCGCCCTGATGCTGCTCGGCATCTTTATCAAGGCGCTCCACGACTACAGCCAGTCGGGCGTCAACTACTCGCCGCCGCTCCTGGGCATCCAGGTCCCGATCTGGATCGGCATCGGGGGGATCCTGCTGGGCATAGTCGTGATGTTGTTCACGTATCCGTTCCAGCGCCCCTTCTTCCGGCGCCGCCCCGAGCTCCCGGGTCCCGACGGCTACGCGATCGGCGGCACGATCACTCCCGAGGACGAGCCGGTGCCTGCGGCTACGACCCCGTAGAGCTTGGCGGCGTCCTTCTGGCTCGAGCAGCTGGGCACGCGCCCGGCACGCCCCGCGCTCGCGGGCTCCCACAACGCCGACGTGTGCATCATCGGCGCGGGCTTCACGGGGCTCTGGACGGCTTACGAACTGCGCCGGGCTGACCCCGACCTGCGCGTGGTCGTGCTCGAGGCGCACCATGCCGGCTTCGGGGCCTCGGGACGCAACGGCGGCTGGGTGCTGGGCAAGGTCTCCGGAACCCCCCAGGCGTGGCGCAAGCGGGGTGGCCGCGATGCCCCCCGGGCGATGTCGCATGCGATCCAGGGCGCAGTTGCGGACGTCGGCCGGGTCGTCGCAGAGGAGCGGATCGACTGCGACTGGCTCCAGGGCGGCTCGCTGACGGTCGCCCGCAATGAGCCCCAGCTCGCCCGCCTGCGCGCGGAGCTCGAGCGCGAGCGCGAATGGGCCGCCGCCGATGTGGCCTGGCGCCTCGTCGACCGCGCCGAGCTACAGCGGCGAGTCGCCATCGAGGGCGGCATCGGCGCGCTCTATACCTCGCACTGCGCCCGCGTGCAGCCGGCCAAGCTCGTCGTGGGGCTGGCCCGGGCGGCTGAGGAGAGAGGGGCGCTGATCTATGAGCGCAGCCCAGTCGTAGAGCTCGGGCGGGGCGTTGCGCGCACCGCGGCGGGGGAGGTCTGCTCGCCATGCGTGGTCGTCGCCACCGAGGGCTACACGGCCAATCTGCCGGGCCGCCACCGCGCGCTCCTGCCGCTTAACAGCGCGATGATCGTGACCGAGCCACTGCCGGCGGAGCTGTGGCGGGAGCTGGGCTGGGCGGACGCGGAGACGCTGCTCGACGGCTCGCACCTCTACACCTACTCGCAGCGCACGGCCGATGGCCGCATCGCGATCGGGGGCCGCGGAGTGCCGTATCGCTTTGGCTCGCGGACCGATCGGGAGTCGGCGGTGCCCGAGCGCACAATCAAGGAGCTGCGGGATCGGCTGTGCTCGATGTTCCCCGCCGCGCGGGAGGTCCCCGTGGCGCGCGCCTGGCACGGGGTGCTTGGCGTCTCGCGGGATTGGTGCCCGACCGTGACCTTTGATCCCTCGAGCGGCGTGGGGTCCGCCGGCGGCTACGCGGGCGAGGGGGTTGCGGCGAGCAACCTCGCGGGCCGCACGCTGCGCGACCTCATCCTGCGCCGCGATACCGAGCTCACGCGGCTGCCCTGGGTGGGCAGGCCGCCACATAAGTGGGAGCCCGAGCCGCTTCGCTTCCTCGGCGCGCGCGGCGTCTACCGCCTGTATCGAGAGGCCGACCGGCGCGAGGCGAGCAGCGGGCGGCGCTCGCGCATCGCCACCTTCGCGAACGCGATCGCCGGAAGGTGAAGTGCTCGTATTGGGGACCGCACATGTGCGGCCCCCCTGGGTCGGCGCATGCGCCGACCGGAACTACTTGATCACGCCGCCGGGCGCAGCCCCTCGAGCTCGCGGCTTTCGGCCAGCTCCTCCAGGGCCCGGCGCTCCAGCCGTCGCACCTCCTCGGCCGAGATGCCGAGCCGGCGTCCAGCCTCGCGCAACGGCGTGGGGTCGTCGCCGTCGATGCCGTAGCGGAGCCTGACCACCTCCCGCTCGCGCTCGGGCAGCCGCTCGAGTGCGTGACGGACGGCGTCGTTGCGCAGCGAGATCTCAACCTCCTCGTCCGGCATCCGCTCGCCCGACTCGAGCAGCGCGCCCAACGGCGTCTCCTCTTCCTCGCCCACCGGGCGGTCGAGGCTCGTGACGACGCGCGCCGCCTGCCTGGCCTCGCGTACCTCGCGCGCACTCAAGCGGGCTGTTTCGGCAACCTCCTCGTCTGTCGGATCGCGTCCCAGCTTGGCCGTCAGCTCGCGCTGTGCGCGGTCGATGCGGCGCTCGCGCTGACCGATGTGGACCGGGATCCTGATCGTGCGCGCGCGGTTGGCGATCCCGCGCTGGATTGCTTCGCGAATCCAGAAGGTGGCGTAGGTGGAGAACTTGTAGCCCCGGCGATAGTCGAACTTCTCGGCGGCCCGGATCAGGCCCAGGATGCCCTCCTGGATCAGGTCGAGCAGCGGCAGGTCGAGGCCCTGGTACTTGCGCGCGTTGGCGATCACCAGCCTCAGGTTCGAGTTCACCAGCTGCTCCTTGGCCTGCAGATCACCGCGCTCGATGCGCTTGGCCAGATCGATCTCCTGCTGGGCGGTCAGCAGCGGGTGGCGGGCCACCTCGCGCAGGAACAGCGCCATTGCGTCCGTCGTCTGGGAGGCCAGCTCGCCGTTGGAATAGCTCGTCTCGCGCTCGGCGATGCGGCCGCAGTCATCATGCAGCTCGAAGCCGCGCTGCTCAAGGGTCTCCTGTACGGCCTGGGCCTCGTCGTCGTCCAGCTCCTGTTCCTGTACAACCTCGCTCAGCTCGGAGAGCTCGATGCAGTTTCCCTGACGCGTCTCCGCGCGCTGGAGGATCTCGTCGACCGCCTCCTGTCCGGAGGGGCTCAGGGGGATCGGTTCTTGTTCTTGTTCGGTAGCCATGATGTAGACGTTACCCGTCCGCTCCAGCCGGCGCGCAAACCGCTCTCGTAGCGACCGCCAGCAGCTCGACGCAGGCGCCGAGTCCGATGGCCGTCGAGTCGATCATCAGATGGTAGAGAGCAGGGTCCTCGATGTCGACGCCGTAGAAGGTCGAGGTGTACGAAGCGTGGGTGCGATCCACGCGCTCCAGCGCCGCCCGCGCCTCCTCCAGGGAGATGCCGCCGAGCGTCGCGGCCTGCGCCGCGCGCCGCTTCGCGGGCCCGTCGAGCCGCACGCGCAGCACGTCGGGGCGCCCGCGCAACACGATCACGGACGCCCGCCCGAGGATCACGCCCTGACCCGTCTCGGCCTGGGCGACGAGCACCTCCTCGGTGGCGCGGCAGAAGTCCTCGTTGACGGTCAGCTCGGATCCCACCGGGACAGGCCCTCCCGCATCCTGCGCGGCGAAGCCACTCAGCACGCGCTTGAGCCAGCCGCCGCCGAGCTGCTCGTCGTGCTCCTCGGCGCTATGCACGTCCACGCCGAGGCGGCGCGCGACCGCCAGCGGGATCGCCCGGTCGACGAACGGCACCCCCAGCCGCTCGGCCAGGGCCGGCCCCAGCTCGCTCCCACAATCGAGGCTACCCAGGCTTAACGAGAACCCGACAGCAGTCCACCCACCCCCTGACGGTGCGGAGAAATGCGCAAATAGTCCGTAAAACACCGCACCCTGCTGGCGTATCTTCCTAAGGCATGCATGTGCTCGAGCTGTGGCGCTATCCGGTCAAGTCACTCCAGGGCGAGCGGCTCGACGCGGCGGCGGTGGGCCGCGACGGTCTCGAGGGCGATCGCCGCTTTGCGCTCTTCGACCAGGAGACCGGTTTCGGCTTGACCGCCCGGCGGGTGCCGGAGCTGCTGTTCGCAAGTGCCCGCCTCACGCACGGTGACGGCGTCGAGATCACCCTCCCCGACGGCTCGCGGGCAATCGACGACGAAGCGCTGAGCGAGTGGCTGGGGCGCGCCGTGGAGCTCAGAAGAGCCGACGATCGCGGCGCCCGCCGCTACGAGAACCCGCTCGACTTCGAGCGCGAGAAGACCAGCCGCTGGGAGGCATTCACCGGCGCGCCGGGCCCCTTTCACGATTCGCGGCAAACGCGCGTCTCGCTCGTCTCCACGAGCACACTGCGCTCGTGGGACCGGCGGCGGTTCCGCTCGAACGTACTGCTCGAGGGCTCGGGCGAGGACGAGCTGGTCGGCTCGAGCGTGCGCCTCGGTGGGACGACGCTGTCCGTGTGCAAGTACATCGAGCGCTGTGTGATGGTCACCCGTCCGCAGCCCGAGGGCATCGGGCGCGACCTAGGCGTGCTGCGCACGATCGCGCGCGAGCGACAGAATCGACTCGCGATCGGCGCGCTGGTCTCAGAGCAAGGCAGAATCAGCGTCGGCGACGCGTTGCTCCGTCCCTGACGCGGGGCATCTGGGGCGAGCGCCGATGATACGGTCCTCGGCCATGATCCCGCTCTCGATCACCGATCTCGCGCGCACGGGCGTTCGTACGGCGCGTGCCTTCGGCACCCGCATCCCGGGCGCCGGCGCCGTCCTGGCGCACTCGCTGGAGGACGCGGTGGGCGGGCGCACGGTGATGATCACAGGCGCCTCCTCGGGCATCGGCAACGCGGCCGCCGCCCGGATCGGCGCAGCGGGCGGCGTCGTGCTGCTGGTGGCGCGGACCGAGCGGAAGCTGCGCGAGACCGCCGCCCAGATCCAGCGCCGCGGCGGCACCGCCTATCCCCACCCCTGCGATCTCACCGACCCCGAGGACATCGACCGCATGGCCGCGGAGGTGCTCGAGGCGCACGGCAGCGTGGACGTGCTGGTCAACAACGCGGGCAAATCCATCCGGCGCTCAATCAGCCACTCATACGACCGCTTCCACGACTTTCAGCGGACGATGAACCTCAACTACTTCGGGCCCGTCAAGCTGATGCTCGATCTGCTGCCCGTGATGCGCGAGCGCGGCTCGGGCCACATCGTCAACATCTCCACGATCGGCATCCAGACGAACGTGCCGCGCTATGCGGCCTACGTCGCCTCCAAGGCCGCGCTCGACGCCTTCTCGCGCTCGGTGGCAGCGGAAGTGCTCGACGAGGGGGTCCATTTCACGACGATTTACATGCCGCTCGTGCGCACCCCGATGATCGCTCCCAGCAGGGTGTACGACCGGTTTCCCACGCTGTCGCCGGACGAGGCCGCCGAGTTGATCACGGAGGCGATCCGCAAGCGCCCCAAGCGCGTCGCCACACCCGTGGGCAATCTCAGCCAGCTGAACTACGCGCTGGTTCCGGGCGTGCAGGACATGGTGGTCAATCGCGCCTACAAGCTGTTCCCCGAGGGTGACTCGGGCGAGCGCCAGACCGCTGAGCAGAAGGCCTTCATCCAGGCCACGCGCGGCGTGCATTGGTAACCCCGGCGGGGGTGTAGTAGCCCCGGGTGGGGCGGTAACCCGGCGGGCGCGGTAGTTCCGGGTGAGGCTCGATCAGGCCTGGGTCGAAGCTGCGTCGTGCAGCAGGCGCCCGACGGGCACCGCCCGCAGGTGCTCGTTGCGCAGCTCTGACTCAATCCGTGCCAGCACCGGCTCCAGCTGCTCGGGGTTGCGGACGATGAGCTCGACCACCTCCCCACGGCGAAGCAGCCTCGGCGCGTCGCTCAGGTCGTCGGCCCGCACCGCTCCGGCGATCAGCCGGCCGCCCGCGCCGTGCGCCACCAGCCACTGACCCAGGTTCGGTCCGCTGGAGGAATAGAGGAAGTGGTGGCCCGTGGTGCCCATCTCCCTCAGCCAGCGATGCAGCTGCCCGCGAGCCCCCATCCAGCGCACCAGGCCGCCGCCTGGCAGCCGGGGGACGGCCTGATCGCCCAGGCGCAAAAAGCCGCGCTGCCCGGCCGCGGGCGGATGGCTGAGCGCGAAGGACACCCGTACGTGGCGCGCGGCCAGCGCGAGCGCCAGTGGCTGCACATCGGCGTTGGGCGCGTCGATCAGCAGGCCGACCTCGGGCGCTCTCGTCTCGACCGCGGTCGTGGGTCGCATGTGGACGAAATGGGACACCAGCGAGTACGCGGCACCCGCGCTCAGACCCCACAGAGCCACCGCTGTCAGCGTGGCCGTCGCGGTAGCGGCCCAAGCCGTGCGCACGCGCCAGCGCGGGAGCGTGCGCACGCGGCGCTCGTCGGTCAAAATCAGCGAGGCCGTGGAGGGCCGCCGCGCGAAGGAGGCGTCCGGCTCCGGGCGACGCTCCAGCGCGCGTTCCAGCGCTGGGCGGATCTGAGCGTAGGTACTCGCCACCTGGGCCAGTCCGAAGCGCTCGAGCGCGGTGTTCGAGGCCCGCACGTGGCCGTAGCCAAAGCCGTAGGAGACCACCGGGCAGCCACGGATGATCGCCTCGAGCACCGTCAGTCCCGCGCTCGAATGAATCAGCGCGTCCGAGGCGGCAAGCACATCGCCCATACGGTCGGTGAAGCCCATGAGCCGCATGCGTGGCTCGGATCCAAGCTCCTCCTGCACCTTCACGCGCAGGCGGTCGTTGCGCCCGCACAGGCAAAGCACGATCGCGTCCTCGACCTCGAGCGCCGCACGCGTCGCCCCCAGCAGGTCTCCCACACCCCAGCCGCCCCCGGAGACGGCGATCACCTTGCCCTCGGCGGGGAGCGCCAGGGCCCGTCTGGCGTCGGCGCGCGAGCGGGCGGCGAGGAACGAGGCCGAGGTCGGAGGCTTGGCCCAGCGGACGCTGCCGGGGCCGGCGATCTGTTCCACCTCCTCCATCGACTCGGGATGGGTGACGAAGTGCAGGTCGATCCCGGGGTGGGCCCAGAAGTAGAGGCCGGCCAGGTCGGTGATCGACGAGTAGCAGGGAACCTTCAGGCGGCCGCGGCGGCGGAGCTCGCCGAGCACGGCCGTGACGCCGGGGTAGGTGGAGATGATCTGGTCCGGGTCGTGGGCGCGGATTAGCCGCATGAGCCCGCGATGGCCGAACATGTAAAGGAGCCTTCGCGCCAGCCAGCGGGTCGGCCCCACGCGCATGAAGAGCGTGTAGAGCATGTCGAACAGCCACGGCAGCCACGTGAACATGAAGGCCGAGTTGTCGCGCAGCACGCGCGTCAGTCCTGGCCCCATCGCGGGCAGGCCGTTGACGATCGAGACCTGGGCGTCGGGGTCCTCGTCCTTGAACTCGTGCGCGACCGCCCGCGCGGGGAGGTCGTGCCCCTCGCCGATATCGGCGGAGATGATCAGGACCTGGCGCGGCCTGGCCTCCGTGTCGGGCTCGCCGGCGGGAATGACCTCGCTGGCCTCCCGTGCCGAGGCCACGGCCGCCTGCTGCCGGCGCCACTCCACGTAGCGCCTCACACCCTCCGAGAATGGCGTGGCCGCGGTCCAGCCGAGCTCGTCCTTGGCGCGCGCGCTGGAAACGATCTTGCCGCCGAAATCACCTGGCCGCGCCGGCGTGTGCGCGATCTCCACGTTCCCGACCAGCTCCCGCACGGTCTCTGCGATCTGCTTGATCGTGACGGTCTCGTCGGAGGCGAGGTTGTAGACCTTGCCCTTGGCCGGATCGTCGAGCGCCAGCGCCACACCGGCGGCGAGGTCCTCGACGTACACGAACCGGCGGGACTGGCCGCCGTCCCCGGCGATCGTCAGCGGCTTGCCCTTGAGTGCCTTGTTCACGAACGCTGGGATCACCGCCGCCTCGCGCGCCCGGGGGCCGTACGGGATCCCGAAGCGCAGGATCGTGTAGTCGATCCCGTACAGCTCCTGGTAGGCCTTGCAGTACAGCTCGCCCGCCAGCTTGGTGCTCGTGTATAGATGGCTCGGAGCCGGGAGGAGCGTCTCCTCGTCGACGGCTTCCTCCACGCAGTCCGAGTACACCCAGATCGTGCTCGCGTAGACGATCCGCTTGACGCCGGCGCGGCGTGCGGCCTCGAGCACCGTGACCGTCCCGCGCGCGTTGACACGCTCGGCGTCCTCGGGCTCGGCATGGACATCGTTGACGTCGGCGACAGCGGCCAGGTGCGCGACCGCGTCGCAGCTGTGCAGCGCCCGCTCGAGCGCCTCTCGGTCGGTGATCGAGCCGCGCACCGTCTCGACCGGATGGTCCTTGTGCCACGGCGAGGGGCGCAGATCGTAGATCACCGGCTTGTGCCCGCGCGCGCGCAGCTTGTCGACCACGTGCGAGCCGATGAAGCCCGATCCCCCGGTTACGAGAACTCTCATTCCGCTTCCCCTGGCCTGTAGTACAGCGGCACGCAGGAATGGTTACGCGCCACCCAGTCGCTGTTGGGGAGCTCAACCTGCTCGCCCAGGATGCGGTGGCAGGGCTCGTCATAGACGCGCCCCGTGGAGCGCTCGAGCCAGTCGAACACAACATATTTGTAAAGGCCGGAGACCATGCCCTCGGGGAGCTCCAGCCGGCTCGGGTAGCGCGGGTCGAGCTGTGTGCGAGCCACCTCGTTCTTCCAGGCGACGATCTCCTCCAGGCGCTCAATTTCGATCAGCGCCAGCGCCGCCGTCAGCTCGTTCATGCGGAAGTTGAGACCGTGCACCCGATAGTCGGGCTTGCCGTAGTTGCGAAAAGCGCGCGCGTGCTCCAGCACCTCGGACCGCTTGGAGACGAGCACCCCGCCTTCGCCGCTCGTGATCGTCTTGGTGGCGTACATCGAGTAAACGCCGGCATCGCCCCAGCAGCCGCCCTTGCGTCCCTTCCAGGAGGCGCCGTGGGAGTGGGCACAGTCCTCGATCAGGAAGATGTCGCGCTCGGCGCAATACGCCGCGATGCGCTCGGATTCGAACGCGAGATGTCCGCCGATGTGGACCAGGAACGCGGCCGCGGGGCGGTGGCGCTCCGCCTTGCGCTCGAAGTCTGCGAATGACATGCACAGGTCGTCGCGGTTGCAGTCGACGAAGTGCACGTCGGCTCCAGCCCGGATCGCCGCCAGGGGGGTCGCCATGAAGGTGTTGGACGGGCACAGGACGGTGCGGCCCTTGACCTCGGCAAAGTCGAGCGCGGCCAGCGCCCCTCCCGCCCAGCTCGAGAGGGCCACCGCCTCGAGCTCGTTCCACTCGCCCCAGGCGCGCTCGAAGCGCTTGCTCATGTCGCCCTCGGACCAACGGCCCGAATCGAGCACCTCGTCGATCAGCTCGTGCAGGCGACCGCGGTCGCGCTCGTCAAAACCGATTGCGAAGCGACTGAAGTCGGGAGGGGGCGATGTGGTGGTCATGTCTGTCTGGAAGATGGGCTCGCGCCGCTCACGAGAGCGCTTCGCGGCCGAGGTGGTCTTACTTGGCACACGAAGTCGGTGTCCCGAGACCCGATCCTGATCGTCATCCTCTCAATTCGGGCCGGGCGCTGACAAGCCTTTCAAACGGGCAGGACGGTAGCGATTTCGCTGCCGTTCAGCTTTGCCAGGATCAGCTCGAGCGCCTGAGCCATGCGCCGGTGGCAGCCCGCGGAGCTGTAGAAGTCGGCATCGTGCAGGAGGATCACATCGCCCGGCGCGATCCCATCGGACGCCAGCGAGGCGATGCTTTGGGGAGTCGAGTTCCCTCGCCAGTCCTTGCCCCACCGCGACCAGAGGAGCGGCGCCAGCGCCGCCCCCCGCACCGTACGAAGACCCCAGGGGCTGTAGATGCCGTAGGGCGGCCGGTGGATCTCCGGTTTGCGCCCGATGGCCCGCTCGAGCGACTCGAGCCCACGTGCGATGTCCGCTTCGAGCTCCCGCGGGCTGAGGCGCATCTGGAGACGGTGGCGGTAGGCGTGGAGCGCCACCAGATGGCCACGCTCGACGGCCTCCGCCGCGAGCGCCGGTCGGCGATCGACCTGCTCGCCGACCATGAAAAAGGTCGCCTGGGCGCCTGCCCGCTCGAGCAGGTCGAATACGGCCGGAGTCCCCTCGGGGTGAGGCCCGTCGTCGAAGGTCAGCGCCACCCCTCTCTGGGCTACCGTCCGCTGAATGTCGAGCGCTGCCGCAGCGCCTGGGACGATCGGAGCGAGCAGATGCCGGAGCACGGGCGGATGATGCCCGATGGCGTCCCCGAGCTGGAACCATGGCTGCCCGACCCAGCGATGCGCGTCGCGCACTCGCGCCGCAGCAGCGTCGCGCCGGAGGTGTTGTGGCGGGCCGCCCGCGCCGTGCGCGTGCGCGACACCGCGCTGCTGGGGAGGCTTGTGCAATGGCGCATCCCCGGCACACCCGGAGGCCTGGCCTTCGACGAGCTCTTCCGCCGAGCGCCGTTTGTGGTGCTCGAGCAAGACGAGTTGGCGCTTGTGTCGGGCATCGTGGGCCGCATCTGGACGCTGCGCCGAGACTATCCCGCGCTCGCGGACGCCGAGGAGTTCCGCTATTTCGACGCTCCCGGTACCGCGTGCGTGGTATTCGCGATGTGGGCTGTCTCCGACGGCGGCGGTGCCCGGCTCCACTCCGAAGTGCGCGTGGGCGCCAACGGCGCGCAGGGCCGGTTTGGCCTCGCGGCCGTGCGGCCGCTGGTGGGCGCGTTCCACAACTTGATCGCCTCAGACGGGCTGGCGGCGGCGGTGCGCCGGGCGGAGACAAGCTGAGGAAGGGCCTCGCCCGTCGCCCGCTTCGGGCGCTTGGCGGACGAGGGGAAGCGCCTCAGCGGCGGATAACTTCAATCCATGACGGCTGCCTCAAGTGATACCCGGTTCGACGAGGAGGTCATCGTGCGGCGCCGGCGCTTCGCGCAGGACCGGACGGGCTTCGCCGTGCTCGAGGTGGTCGCGGGCGACGGCAAGCCGCTGGTGCTGGTGGGGCCGCTGGTGCACCTCGAGGAGCGCGAGCGCGCGCATGTGCTCGGCACCTGGGTCAACGACAGCCGCTACGGGCCCCAGGTCAAGGTGTCGGAGGCGCGCCCGCTGCCACCGGCCGACGCCGATGGGCTCGAGGCGCTCTTGACGAGGGTGCGGCACGTGGGCGCCAAACGCGCCCGCCGGCTGATCGATCGATACGGCGAGGCGGGCGTGCTCGACGCGGTCGATCGGGACCCTGGGGGCGCGCTCGCAGTCGCCGGGCTACGGGGGGCCCGCGCCGCGGAGGCGGCGGCTTCCTGGGAGGCGCTGCGCGCAACGCGCCTTCTACACATGCTGCTGGCGCCCCATGGTCTGGCATACCTGGCCCCACGGATCCACGACGAGTACGGCCGCGGGGCGCACCGCATGGTGCAGGAGCGCCCGTACGAGCTGACCAGCGTGTTCGGAGTCGGCTTTCACCTCGCCGACCGCATCGCCCGCGCGCTCGGCGAGGGTCTCGTCGACGCTGGCGATCGCGCCCGCGCGGGCGTGCTGCACCTGCTCTCCGAAGCCGAGCGGGGCGGCAGCACGTGCGTGGCGAGCGAGACGCTGATGCGCGCCCTATGGGAGCTTCTCGCCGATCCCGAGGCCGAGCTCGAGGAGGGCCTTCTCGACGGCCTCGAGCAGCGTGGCCAGATCGAGCGTCATGGACGGTGGATCTACCGCACCGAGACGGCTCGGCTGGAGGCCGAGCTGGCCGAGCGCCTGGCGCAGCTCAGCTCGGGTCGGGGGGCGGAGCGACTACGCGACCCGCGCCCCGACGAGGTCGCCGCCACCGGTCTCGAGCTGGGCGCCGCCCAGGCCGAGGCTCTCCATTACGCCCTCACGGCCAGGCTGTCGCTGATAACTGGCGGCCCCGGCACGGGAAAGACGACCAGCATCCGGGCGATCGCGCGCTGCGCGACCGCGCAGGGAGCGCGTGTCCTGCTGGTAGCCCCGACGGGGCGGGCGGCGGTGCGGATGAGCGAAGCCGCGGGTCTCAAGGCGAGCACCGTGCACTCGGCGCTCGGGTGGGTGCCGGGCGAGGGGCCCGAGCACGACGCCGAGCATCCCCTCAAGTGCGACCTGCTGATCGCCGACGAGTGCTCGATGGCCAACCTCGAGCTGATGGTGACGCTGCTGCGAGCGGTCGGCCCGCAGACGAGCGTGGTGCTGGTCGGCGACGCCGATCAGCTCGCGCCCGTGGGCGCCGGCAAGCCGTTCGCCGAGTTGGTCGCCTCCGCGTTCGTGCCCGTGGCCCGGCTAGAGCACATCTTCCGCCAAGCAGCGGGCAGCATGATCGTGCAGGGCGCGCACAGGATCCGAACCGGCCGCGTGCCCAGGTTCACGCTCGCGGAGGGCATGCGCCGCGACCTCTTCATGATCGAGCGCGCAGATCCCGTGCGCGCGCGCGAGGAGATCGTCTCGCTGGTGGCTGCGCGGCTGCCCGCCCACTACGGCCTCGAGGCGCTCTCCGACATACAGGTGTTCGCGCCGGTCTACCGGGGCGAGCTCGGCATCGACCGGCTCAACGAAGCGCTGCGCGAGGCACTCAACCCGTCCGGGCGGCCCGTTCGCGGCGGGCGTCTGCGAATCGGCGACCGGGTGATGCTGACAGGTCGCAACCTGCACGAGCTCGGACTCATGAACGGGACGCTGCTGCGCATCCTCGACGAGGTCGGCGTCGCCGGCGAGCAGGACGCGGACCCCGCGCTGTTGCTCGGCTCCGATGAGGCGGTCTTCAGGTTGCCGATCGCCGAGTGGGACCGGCTGGCGCTGGCGTATGCGTGCTCGGTCCACCGGGGCCAGGGAATCGAGCTGCCCGTCGCGGTGATCGTCGCCCATCCGGCCGGCGGCGCCTTCTTCCTGCGCCGGGAGATGCTCTACACGGCGGTCACCCGCGCGAAGCGCGCGACCGTGATCGTCGGCACCCACCAGGCTGTGGAGCGCGCGGCCCGGACCACTGACACCAGCGCTCGCCACAGCGGGCTGGCGCAGAGGCTGCGAGAGCTCGGCTCGGCTTCCCGGCTCCCGAGGTCGCCCGCGCCACCGTCGGCCGGCGCGCTTTGAGGCTGCGGGTGCCCCACGGCCGTCCCTGGGCGGGCGCCTTCAACGTGGTGATGGCCACCTCGATCGTCTCGATCGCGGCGCAGAGGTTCGGCCTGGACGCGATCTCGATCGTGCTGCTGTGCATCGCCGGGGTCGCCTTCGTGCCGCTGGCGGCGCTCGACGCGCGCCATGTTTTGCACCCCCGCCACGCCATGCGATCGCTGGAGCGCGCGAAGCTGCCCTGGGTGGGCTTCCCCACGCTCGGCTTCGTCGCCGATACCACGGTGCTGGGCGCGCGCATCCTCCTGCTGGGCGGAGGGGTCGCGCGAGTGATCGCGGCGGTGCTGTTCGCGATGGGCGCGCTGGTGTGGGTGCCGGTGCTGGCGCTCTCGCTGCCGCGCCTCATCGCTGCCCTGGTCGGGGTCGGCGACGGTCGGGATGAGACGCTCGTTTATGCGCGTGCCGAGTGGCTGCTGGGCATGGTCTCCGCCGAAGGCCTCGCCGTGGTCGCGGGCGGGCTCGCCGCGGGAAACAGCTCCGTCCTGCACTACGTGGCCGTCGTCCTCTGGATCTTCGGAGGCCTGCTGTATCTCGCGACCATGGGCCTGCTCGCCCAGCACTTCGGGCGGTACTCGCTGAAGCCGCACCAGGTCACGCCTGACCTGTGGATCGTGATGGGAGCACCGGCCATCGTCGCCCTCGCCGGAGCGACTGCGTTCCATGGCTCCGTGGGCTCACCGGCCGGTGCGCTGGTGATAGTCAGCTGGCTGGTGGCGAGCGCATTGATGCCGCTGATAATCGCCGGCGAGCTGTGGCGAGCGACGCGCTTGGGCCCGCCACGGTTTGCGCCGGAGCGCTGGACGATGGTCTTCCCGCTCGGCATGTACAGCGTCGCCGGGATGGTGGCCGGTCAGCGGTTCCATATCGCCTGGATCGCGCACGTCGGCCACTGGTTCTTCCCGGTGGCGCTGGCGGCGTGGGTGCTCGTCGCTGTGGGCGAGCTTCGCTTCGCCTTTCGTGGGCGCGCGGCCGTCGCTAGCTCCCGCACGTAGAGCGCCCCGGTGAGGGGCGGGGCCCGCGGGGCCCGGCGGCGGCGTCCCGGCCCCTATTCCTGCCCGGGTCGCACCCCCGGGGCCGCGTAGCGGCTATGCAGCATCAGGTCGTTGCCGTCCGGGTCGCTGAAGAAGGCCATCTTGCACACGCCCGTGTCGAACGTGTCCCCTAGGAACTCCACGCCCTTGCCCTCGAGCTCGGAGCGCGACTGGTCGACGTCATCGACGTGAAGTGCCAGATGAGCGTTCTTCTGCGGCGCAAAGGTCTGCCCCAGACGCTCGGGCTCCCAGATGCTTATGCAGGTCTGGCCCGCCCAGCACTCAGACGGCCCGTGTTCGTCCGGGCGCAGCCCGAGCGTCTCGACGTAGAAGCGGTGCGCACGCTGTGCGTCGCGCGAGGGAACGGCGACGAAATCAAGTTTGGTGATCATGTCCCGATCCTATCCGCGGGACTCAGGCGCCGGGTTTTGGGGGGCGCGCGCGCCCGCGCCCCAGAAGAAGAACGGCTCGCAGCTGCCCCGAGTCACGCGGATGCGCCACCCGAGCTCATCCAACCGGCGCTCGAGCTCCTCCGGCGTGTGCGGCACCTTGACGGCGCGGAAGGGGGTGCCATCGGTGAGGCGGCGGCGGATCATCGCTGACTCCGCACCTTCGAGCATCTCCTCACGCGTCCTGTAGGCGTCGTCGACGAACAGCACGCGGCCCCCCGGCTTCAGGCACTCCGCGACGAGCATCCAGAAGCGCTTGAAGCGCTCGATCGGCACGTGCGAGAGCCAGAAGCCGAAGAAGACGCCGTCGTAGCGACGCGCGGGTCGCCAGTGAAAAATGTCCGCCTCGATGAAGCTGACGCCGTCGTTTCCCACGCGCTGACGCGCCAGCGCGAGCATCTCCGGCGAGCCGTCCAGAGCGGTCAAAGAGCGCGCGTGGCGAAGCAGCCGCGGGGTCCAAGTACCCGGGCCGCAGGCCAGCTCGAGCACGTCCCCGGTCGGCGCGAGCTCGTCCACGGCACGGGCCAGCTCGTCGCTCGCGCGCCCAACTGTGTCATCGCCGAGCCCCGGAAACGCGGTCTCGAAATACTCGGGCGCCCTGGCCCGGTAGTACTCGAGCTGCTCGGAGAGCAGCGCGTCGAGGTCGCCCGCGCTCACCGGTTGTGGAATACCGCCTCGATGTTGTTGCCATCGGGATCGAGCACGAAGGCCCCGTAGTAGCCGGGGTGATAGATGGGCCGCTCCCCGGGCCCACCGTTGTCGCGATAGTCCGCGGCCAGCGCCAGGCGGTGAAACTCCTTGACGGTGGCCTCGTCGGGCGCGGGGAACGCGATGTGCACATCCTCCGTCGGCTCGCCGGTCAGCAGCGTGAGCGAACGATCGCCGCCCACGACGCCGACACCCCACCTGCCCGACTCATCGATGCTCAGACCCACAACGGGCGCAATCGTCGCGTAGAAGCGCCTGCTCGCATCGAGATCGCCGACGCGCAGCCAGAGATGATCGATGTTGGTCCCGGGACTTCGCGGTCGGCCGTGGTAGACCGCCTCGACGCTGTTGCCGTCGGGGTCGAGCAGGAAGCCGCCGTAGTAGCGCTCGTGGTACTGGGGGCGTGGCCCGGGCTCGCCGTCACTCGCATAGCCGGCGTCCACGCCCGCGCGCCAGAAGGCGTCGACCTCGGCCTGCGAGTCCGCCACGAAGCCGACGTGCAGCCGCCGCGAGCGCGGGTGCTCCTCGGAGACCGGGGCGATCGAGAAGTCGCCCCACTCGTCCCATAGCTCGCTGCGCGTGGGCGCGAAACCGAGCGTGCCAAGCACGGTCTCGTAAAACCTCCCGCTCGCACCGATGTCCGCGACCCGGATCGTGACGTGGTCAAACACGAGCCCACCTCATGGGCGGCGATTGAATCGGATCAGCGAGGCCCGGATCACGGTGCCGCTCACTCCGGGAAGTGCTCGGCGATGTACTCGCGGGCGAGGCGCTTGGGGGCCCGCACCAGCCAGGCCTCCACGACCAGCTCCTCGAGTTCCTGAAGCGGGATCCGCTCCAGTTGCACGAGCACCGACGGGACGCCGTCGAAATGTGGCGTGGTGAAGAACACGTCGGGCGCGTCGGAGATCAGCGCCTCCTTGGCCACCAAATGCTCGACGCGAGCACCCAAGATCGGCCCGGCGGGCGCGTCCTCGCCCAGGGCGCGCAGGTCCGATCGGTGCAGCGGGCGCTCCCACACGAACAGCTTGTCGCGCACCCGCCACGAGCGCTGGCTGTGCAGGGGCCGCTCGAGCGCTTCGGGCAGGGACAGCGCGATCTGCGCGACGTCATCAAAAGACGCCACGGCCGACCCTCAGCGAAGCGCCTCGACCGCCGCTTGCCTGCGGTGGCGCTCGAGCTCCTCAAGTTGGCGCTCGGCGCGCGTAACCAATTCGGGAAGCGGCACGCCCGAATCGTGGAGCCGCGCGAGCTCCAGGTCCTGCAGGGCGTGCCACAGGCCGAGCTTCGCGTACACCCCGATCTGCAACGCCTCCAGCTCGACCAGGCGGCTGAGCGGCGAGTAGCCCAGCAGCTGCCCATTGAGCTTCAGCCGCCCCACCTTCTCCGCCCCCCAGCCGATGAGCACCTTCAGCCTGTCCACCCGCACTCCCAGCGCGTCCATCGCTGAAAGCAGTGCCTCACGATCCTCGCCGACCTCGCGGGCGAGCTGGGAGAGGAAGGGCCCGTACTCGGAGGCGCGGTTGCTCGCGGCAGCCCGGCGGGCGAGGTCCTGCGCCCCGGTTGCGGCAGCGAGGTGGTCATTGAGGTAGATCCCGAGCAGCATCAGCCGAGGCTGTCAGATTTTTGGCCGGGTCGCTACCTGGGTATATAGGCGCTGATGGGCATCGTCGAATCGGTGCGGGGGGTGTTGTGGGCGCGCAAGCGCCAGCCTGATGAGGTTGCCTACGGGATCGCGCTCGGGCATGAGCGCTTCAGCCCCAGCGACCTGCTCGAGCAGGCGGTCGCGGCCGACCGGGCCGGCTTCGATGCGGTCTGCTGTAGCGACCACCTTGCTCCCTGGTGGAGCCCCGAGCAGGGGCCGCCCGCCCATTGCGGCAACGCTTGGGTATGGCTGGGCGCTGCAGGCCAGGCGACGCAGCGCGTCTCGCTGGGCCCGGCCGTCACATCGTTGGTTCATCGCTACAACCCAGTGGTGGTGGCGCAGCAGGTGGCCACGCTCGAGCAGCTCTATCCCGGGCGGCCCTTCCTGGGCGTAGGCTCCGGCGAGGCGATGAACGAGGTGCCCGCGGGGATGCGCTGGCCGTCGGTGAGCGAGCAACTGCGGCGGACCGAGGAGGCGCTCGAGATCGTCAAGCGCCTGCTCGACGGCGAGACGGTCACCTTCCACGGTCAGTACTTCAGGGCCCAGGGCGCGCGGCTTTATCTGCATTCAGAGCGCCGCCCGCCGGTGTACATGTCGGCCTTCGGCCCGGAGGCGGCCGCGATCGCGGGCCGGCTCGCGGACGGGATCTGGACGCTCGGCGATCCGCAGAAGGCCCCCGCGGTGATCGCCTCCTACCGGCGCGCGGCCGAGGAGGCCGGCCGCGAGCCCGGCGAGATCATCCTCCAGGGGATGGCCTCCTGGGCGGCCGACGACGACGCGGCACTCGAGGGCGCCCGCGAGTGGAAGGGGACACTCGTCGACGAGAACTACACCCATCCGGTGGCCGACCCCGGTGAGGTCGGGGCCAAGGGCAGCGAGGTCTCCGACATGAAGTTCAAGACGATGGGGCTGATCTCGTCCGACCCCGCCCAGCACGTGCGCAAGATCAAGGCCCTGCAGCAGTTGGGCGCGACCGCGGTCGTGATCATGAACATCTCGGGCCGCGATCCCCTGGGGATGGTGCGGGTCTACGGCGACGAGGTGCTCCCGGCGTTGCGCGAGGGGCGCGGGGCTTAGATATAGGTACTGCCGGCGCACATGTGCGCCGGCAGCCGGCCGGAACATGTTCCGGCCGGAAGGAGTCGGCGCATGCGCCGACTCCCGGGCGCGCGCATGCGCGCGCCCGTCAGATACGGTCTACGCGTGCTTGGACTGCCTCAGAGCGTGACCGCCTGCCTGTTCGATCTCGACGGCGTCCTCACGCAGACCGCGAAGGTCCACGCCGCCGCCTGGAAGCAGATGTTCGACGACTACCTGCGGCGGCGCGCTGGGCAGCGCGGCGAGCGCTTCGTCCCCTTCGACCCGGTCTCCGACTACGACGAGTACGTGGACGGCAAGCCGCGCTACGACGGGGTCCGCTCCTTTCTCGAGGCCCGCGGGATCGAGCTGCCGCAGGGGACCGCGGATGATCCGCCCGAGGCTGAGACGGTGGACGGCCTCGGCAACCGTAAGAACGAGATCGTCCTCAAGATGATCCACGAGGATGGCGTGCAGCCATACGAGGGCTCGGTGCGCTACGCCAAGGCCGCGCGCGAGGCAGGCCTGAGGCGCGCCGTCGTCTCCTCCAGCACGAACTGCCGCGACGTGCTCGTGGCCGCCGGCATCCTCGACCTCTTCGAGGAGATTGTCGACGGCCATGTCGCCGAGCGCCAGCACCTGAACGGCAAGCCGGCCCCCGACACCTTCCTGGCCGGGGCGCGGGCGGTGAGCGTCGAGCCCGCCCACGCCGTGGTCTTCGAGGACGCGCTCGCGGGAGTGGAGGCCGGCCGCCGCGGCAAGTTCGGCTTCGTCGTGGGAGTCGATCGCGTGGGCCAGGCCGACGCGCTCAAGGCCCACGGCGCGGACGTGGTGGTGCGCGATCTGGCGGACCTGCTCGACGGCTCGTGATCCAGCACCCCGCCTTCCGCGTCGAGCCTTGGGCCGTGCGCGAAACCGAGCTGCACCTCGACACGCTGCCGCAGAGCGAGTCGGTGTTCGCGCTCGCGAACGGTCACATCGGGCTGCGCGGCAACCTCGATGAGGGCGAGCCGTTCGGGCTTCCCGGCACCTATCTGAACGGGTTCTACGAACTCCATCCGCTGCCCTACGCCGAGGCCGGCTATGGCTACCCCGAGTCGGGGCAGAGCGTCGTCAACGTGACGAATGGAAAGGTCATGCGGCTGCTCGTCGAGGACGAGCCCTTCGATGTGCGCTACGGCGAGCTCCGACGGCACGAGCGCGTGCTCGACCTACGAGCGGGCGTCCTGCGCCGCGTCGCCGAATGGGTCTCCCCGACCGGGCGCGCCGTGCGTGTCTCATCGACGCGTCTGGTCTCCTTCTCGCAGCGAGCGATCGCTGCGGTTCTGTACGAGGTCGAGCCGCTCGACGGCTCCACGCCCGTGGTCGTCCAGTCCGAGCTCGTCGCCAACGAGTCGATGCCCGCCTCGGACAAGGATCCCCGCGCGGCGGCCGCGCTCGCCTCGCCGCTCGTATCGGAGTTCTTCGAGAGCCGCGACACCGACGCCGTCCTGACCCATGTCACCAGGAACAGCAAGCTGCGCATGTCGTGCGCGATGCGCCACGACGTCGACGGGCCGGAGGGCCTCGAGCAGCGGATCCAAGCCTTCGACGACCTCGCCCGCCTGACGGTGATCGGCGACGTCGCTCCGGGGGAGCCGCTGCGCGTGGTCAAGCTCGTTGCCTATGGCTGGTCCGCCGAGCGCTCGCGTCCCGCGCTGGTCGACCAGGTCGAGGCAGCTCTGGCGGAGGCGCATCACCGCGGATGGGACGGCCTCGTCTCCGAGCAGCGCGACTACCTCGACGAGTTCTGGTCCAAGGCGGACGTTGAGGTGGACGGCGATGCCGAGCTCCAGCAGGCGGTCCGATTCGCCCAGTTTCACACGCTGCAGGCGGCCGCTCGCGGCGAGGGACGCGCCATCCCGGCCAAGGGGTTGACCGGATCGGGCTACGACGGACACGCCTTCTGGGATACCGAGATGTTCGTGATGCCCGTGCTCAACTACACGCTTCCGGACGCGGTCGCGCACGCCCTTCGCTGGCGCCACGCCACACTCGATCTGGCCCGCGCGCGCGCCGAGCAGCTCGGGCTCAAGGGCGCGGCCTTTCCATGGCGCACGATCGCCGGGGAGGAATGCTCCGGCTACTGGCCCGCCGGCAGCGCCGCCTTTCACGTCAACGGGGCGATCGCAGACGCGGTCATCCGGCACTGCGCGGCGACCAACGACGAGGTCTTTGAGCGCGAGATCGGCACGGAGCTGCTCGTCGAGACCGCGCGACTGTGGCGCTCACTCGGGCACCACGACTCGGCTGGGAGGTTCCGGATCGACGGCGTCACCGGCCCCGACGAGTACAGCGCGATCGCCGACAACAACGTCTACACGAACCTGATGGCGCAACAGAACCTGAGCGCGGCGGCCGATGCGGCCGAGCACTTCCCGGAGGTTGGCACCCGGCTCGAGGTCGACGCCGAGGAAGCCGCAAACTGGCGCGACGCGGCGGCGGCGATGGTCGTCCCTTACGACCCTGGACGCGGCATCCACCCTCAAGCGGAGGCCTTCCTCGAGCACGCCCGCTGGGACTTCGAGCACACCTCGCCCGACCAGTACCCGCTGCTGCTGCACTTTCCCTACTTCGACCTCTACCGCAGGCAGGTCGTCAAGCAGGCGGACCTCGTGCTCGCGATGCTCACGCGCGGGGATGCCTTCACCGCCGAGCAGAAGGCGCGCAATTTCGACCACTACGAGGCGCTAACCGTGCGCGACTCCTCCCTCTCGGCCAACACGCAGGCGGTCATCGCGGCCGAGGTCGGCTACGTGGAGCTCGCCTACGACTATCTCGCTGAAGCGGCCTTGATGGACCTCGACGACCTGGAGCACAACACCCGCGACGGACTGCATATCGCCTCGTTGGCCGGCGCCTGGATCGGCATGGTCGCGGGTTTCGGCGGCATGCGCGACCACGGTGGCCGGCTGCGGTTCGCGCCGCGGCTTCCCCAAGCGCTCAATCGCCTTGCCTTCCGTGTCACCTTCCAGGGCCGTCGTTTGCTGGTGGAGATCGGGCAGGCGCGCGCTACCTACACGCTGCTCGAGGGGGGTCCGCTCGGGCTCACGCATTTCGGCGAGCGCGTAACGGTGGATCCGGGACGGCCGCTCACGCGCGAGATCCCCCCCGCGCCCAAGCGGGAGCCGCCGACCCAGCCGCCCGGCCGCGCGCCAGCCCGCCGGCGACCGCCGCATTGAGCAGGCTCACAGGCGCGCGACCATCATGATCTCGTCGCGGTTGTCCCCCGGCGCCACGCGGACCGCACCCGGGTGCCGGCCGACCACGGCGTAGCCGAAGCGCTCATAGAAGGGCTCGAGACCGCAGCCTCCGCGGACCGTAAGCTGGAGGTGCTCGAGCCCCAGCTCGCGCGCGGTCTGGTGCAGCCCCTCGAGCAAAATCCGGCCGGCGCCGCTGCCCTGAAGGTCAGGGTGGACCATCAGCCGCAGCAGCGTGCGCCAGTGCCGCTGAAGGAGGAAGCCGTCATCCGTCAGGAACCCCATCCCGACCGCGCGGCCGCCGCGTCTGAGGACTCCGAGCACGTCGGCCCCCGCGTCCACCCGAGCGAGCGCGCCGTCGAGTGTGCGGGCGATCCGCTCGCGATCTGCCGGCGGAACGAAGCCGACAGCCCCGCCGGCATCCGTCACCGCGGCCCACGTGTCGAGTAGGTCCCCCCTCAGCCGGCGCTCGCGCGCCGCCGCTGCCTCGACCACGGCATAGGTGAGCTCGGAAGGCTGCAACGGCTCGATCCTAAGCGTCCCGACGGCTCAAGCGCCGACGGCGAGCTTGTCATCGGTTGGCATTCCGCCGTTCGCGCCGGGGGGCGCGCCCGGATTATCGATGAGCGAGATCGCTTGCACGCGCGTCCGGACTCCGAGCTTGTCGAGGGCGTGCTGGACGTGCTTGTCCACGGTGCGGGGGCTGATGCCGATCGCGGATGCGATGCGCTTTGTGGCGAGCCCCTCTCGTACCAGCTCGAGCACCTCCGCCTCTCGCGCTGTCAGACCGAGATTGAGGGTATTCAGGGGTTGGTTGGGCTGCTCGGACAGCAGCAGGAGGTCGCCGCTTGGCGCCGGAGCGCGACGGACCACCAGGCGATGGCCGTCTCGGCGGTAGAGCACGAGCTCTGCAGGTCGAGTGCGGCCGCGATCGCTCGCCAGCCACTGCGAGATCTCCTGGGGTAGGGCAGGCGTGCTTTGGAGATCGAAGAAGCGGTGCAGGATGCTGCGGGCGCTCGAGCTGGTCTCCGATGGCTGCCCGTGCTCGTCGAGTTGGATGAAACCCAGGCCCCGCTCGGCCGCCGCGAGCTGGAAGGTGGAGGCCATGCGTTGCATCCGCGTCGCCGTCTCGACGTGCCGGTAGGCCTGCACGAGTTGGGGGCGAAGGAGGTTGCACACTTGTCGGTCGCGGGCAGTGAAGCCCCGTCGTGGGCGGTTGAGCGCGATGCCGATGATCAGGAAGGGGTCAGGTAGGACGAAGCTGAGCTGGTCCTCGGCGCCGAGGTAGCGGTAGAAGTGGCGATAGATACCCGTTTGGTGAAACGCGGCGGCGCTGAGGAAATCGGAGATCGCGTAGGGGCGCCCGTCGCGCTTGCGCTGATAGTGGGCGATCACGGGATGCTCCGCGAGGTGCCTGATGAACGCGGCCTGCATCGCTTCGCGGGGTCGGGACGTCAACTGCTCCGGCTGCGGCGCCATCACGGCATCGACTACGCGGCCGTCGAGGTCCACCTCGTTCCACGCCACCATCGTGGCCTCGACCAGCTCGCCGACTATCCCGACCGCGCGTTGGCGCAGTTGTTCGAGCGAGCCGAGATCAGCTAGTGAGTCGGCGGCGCCAACTACTGCTTCGACATCTGATGCGGAGACCCCGGTCCTGGCCATGCCGCGCTCCCTTTGACCCCCACGTACGTAGTTTTGCCCATTGTCCGCTCTGACGCAAGCTGATCGACTCGTTGATGGTCATTCGCGCACCATGAGGAGATAGAGCCCTGATGCTTGAGGCCAAGAACGTCGCCCAGCCGGACGAGCAGCGCAGCTTCGAGCGTGGGCAGGTACGGCTGGTCAAACTTCCGGGTGTGACCATCAGCTGCGCGGAGTTCCGGCCGGGGTGGCGGTGGTCATCCGACATGAAGCCCCATGCCGACTCCGACTCCTGCCAGCTGCAGCACATCGCCTACGTGGTCTCCGGCCGCTTTCACGTGCGCATGGACGACGGTCGCGAGCTGGACCTCGGTCCCGGTGACGCGCACGTCGTCGGCCCCGGCCACGACGCCTGGGTGATCGGCGATGAGCCGTGTGTGACGATCGACTTCGTGCCCGGTTAGCGCGGCGACGAGCAACCAAGGGGCAGGAGCAGACCGTGGCCCTGTTGAGCAACGATCGGCTGGCATCCCCACGGAGGAGGCCCCTAAGCCGACGCCCGGACTCGAACCGGGGACCCCTTCATTACGAGTGAGCCGCTTGGGTTATGGGCGTTTGCGGGCTGTCCGCGTTTACCCTGCTAACTCGCGGTTTTCGCCGCTAATGCGGTCTGCGGGTTTGCGGCTGCTTGTGGATGTTTTGTTGCCCACTTGTTGCTCACTGCCGTATCGAGGAACGCAACGTCGCCGAGCCCTGCGTCCATCAGATGGGTGTAGGTGCGCAGGGTGAATGCCGGATCGGTGTGGCCGAGCCATGTGGCCACCTGGCGAATGTTCTTTCCCGAGTCGAGCAGCATCGAAGCGCACGTATGCCGGAAAGTGTGAAAGCCGATCCAGTCAAGATCCGGTCCCGCAGGCGCGGGGATTATTTGCGCTCGGCGACCGTGCCCACGTGGGCGCGGGTGCGTGACCCTGTCGAGCACGCGACGTAGGTTCCGATCTTCGAGCCGATTGCCATCCCGGGTAGCGAACATGGGGCCAGTGCCGTGGGCCGGTCTAGCGGCCCACAGCTTTCGCGCCATGCCGAGCGACAGTGGCAGGTCGCGTCGGCCTGCGTTCGACTTCAGGTACCCCTTGAGCTGTCCGCGGTAGTACTGCCGGCGAACCTTCAACGTCGGCCGCTTACCGAACTCCACATCCTGCCAATCAAGTCCTAGCAGTTCCGAGATCCGCAGGCCGGTGTGCGCCAGCAGCTCGAACAGCAGCCGCCAGCGATCAGCCAGCACGGCAAGCAGCCGGGCGAGCTGCTCGCGCGTCATCGCCTTAGCGGCCTCGCTCGCCCTGTCGTCGCCGTGATCTCGCCGAGCATTGATGCGCACGCCCAGCGCCGGGTTGTCCGGTAGGTCGCCATCTTCAACCGCGGTCGCGAACATCGCCTTTACTGGCGCGACGTTCTTCCGAACTCTCGAAGCTGCTAGGTCGTGTGCCTGTAGCTGTGCCACATAGCGCCGAATGTCCGGCTGCTCGATCTCGCATAGCCTGAAACCATCGAAGAATGGGATGGCGCGCTGCTCGATCGCCTGCCGGTAAGACGCGCGCGTGCCCTCGTCGAAGCCGCGGGATGTTCTCCCCTGGTAGCCGTCTAGCCACGCTCGCGCGTAGTCGCCGAACGGCTGCTTCGTAGCGGTTCGACGGTTCTCCTCCCTGGCGTTCGCCCTTTCCCTCGCGGGCCTCCTCTCAGGGTTCGGTGAAAGCTCTTGTGTTTCTTCCCGCGGTGCCGCCAGACGACAACGTACCTGCCGCCGCGCTTGTAGATCCCAGGTGTACTTGTCTTTTCGAGCTTGGTAGTCATCACATCTCCGCGTCCGGCCATCACGCTGCCGCCTCAGTTGTCGTGGACCTGAAGGTAAGTCCACGCCCGGCCATCGCCTCGTCAAGCCGCTTTAGGGTCGTGGGGCCCACGCCGCGGATCGCAGCTATCTCCTCGCGCGTGCGATGGCTAACGTCGAGCAGCGTTCGCATACCCGCCTTAGCGAGCGCATAGCGGCCCTGGGACGACGGATTCAAGTACCGGTGAAAAACTAGCGCGATCCGTCGCGGGCCATCGGGCTCAGGGACCGCCTCGCAGTCTCGATAGACCGGGATGCCGTCGAGCGCAGCCAGATCTGCCGGGTCGGGTATCTCCCTCTCGTGCGGGCTGCTCAGTTCCGTGCCAAGTTGGAATAACAGCAGCTCAAGACACTCCTTATGAAAGTGGAACGCACGAACTGGCACGCAAGTAGCGCGCTTCTCGGCATAAACAAACCCGGTGGACGTCAACCCCAGCATGGCGTCGTCGCCGACAATCGTTTGATGGCACCAGTTGCTTTGCAGCATCGCTGCCTTCTTCGGCATCTCGGCACCGTCGATCGCCCCTGTTGCATCCCTTTGCCAGCGGTGACTTTCGCCACGTTGGCGTCGCCGCCGCATTGCGATAATTGCTGAACGCATCTAGCTCATATCTCGGTGCCAGGGTCCCCGTGTTCTGGCACGGTTCCCGCCTACTTGACGGGCAAACAGCACTCTACACCTCTTCGCGCCCAGAATCTAGCGCTGTGGTGTGTCGGAAACGTTCCGACACTGCCCCAATATATTGGAGAGAACGCTGTTCCCATACATTTTATCTGAACGGTCAAGACAGAATGTCCGGAAGATGTCCGGACAAAATGTCTGGGGTTTCGAAGTGTTACGAAGAGTTACAGCGTCGCCGTTGGGATGGCCCTCGGCCGCTGCAACGTCGGGGGCCGTGGGAGCTAATCCCTCCGGACGACGTATCGACCCGCAAGCCTTTTTCACGGCGGAGAGGCGTTGGAGGCACCGTCGATCGGAAGGGTTCACGCTGCCCTCGCCGAACACGAAAGCGCTGGCCGGCGCGCCCCCACACACGAAAAGCGTCGGCCGGCATCAACTAATGCGGCCAGCAACAAGCATGGTTCCTGTTTTGCAGTCGTCAACGAACGGCCTCAGCGCAAGCCAAGCTCAGCAGCGAGTGAATCGTCGCTAGCGACGTCCTCGGCAGAGCAGACCGTAACGCCATCGGTTCCGAACCAGCGAGCTACCTTGTGAAAGCGTTCCGTCGCAGCAGATTGAGCTGCTTCCTTAGGTGTAGCTATAACTGCTAGGCCATTCAGCCCTAGCTCTTGCACCGCGAACAAGAAGTGACCAGCGTCTCGCTCAACGGGTGCCCAGTCCTTGCGAGGAGCGGCAAACGACAGCACTTCCAAAACGCTCATTTGGTTTCCCTACGTAACCACCGCATCGAAGATGAAATCATCGACATAAGAGCCACGTTTCACTTCCACCCCACACCTCTTAGGAGATTTACTACGCGGTCAAGGACGGCGCTTTTGCTCTGACGGTTGGAACCGCCGCCACGAGGAGCGACGAGCGCCTTATAGAGTGCAGCAACCGCATCATCGACTTCATCACCGAAAGCGACTGGTGCGGCACGAGTGACATACAGCGAATTCTGCAATTGCTCGTGCAACGCATCTAGTCGCTCACGCGTAAACGGCGAGGAGCCCGTGATTTGGCCTCTGAGCCCTTCCACCGCTGCGTCGAGTAACCCCTGCTCGTGCAGTCGACCACTAATTGCGCTGATGGGCGCAGCGCTTAATCCGCTTTCTGCACCGTACTCGTCCACCACAATGACGGCTACGTTCCGCCCCTCATCTCGAAGTGCGTCGGCCCGCCAGCGCAGCAAGGAATAGAAACCGCGCGACCTAGTGTCTTCAGCCACTACCACGTCGCCATCACCGTCGCCACCTTAGCGCGCGGTGCGCGAGCCGCTCTGCTAGCCGAAGCCGGCTGTCAAAGCTTGCTGCGTCGCCCCATGGTTCTCCGGACTGAATCCGCGCGACCGCCTCAAGGATTTGGTCATCAGTCATAGCTTCAATGTTCGCGACCGATGTCGCTACATAGTCGTTGCCGTGATCTCGATCGACGCCCGGCAGATCAACCAACACCAGTCCCGGATCCCCGGCTATCCCACTAAAAGCATCTCCGAAGTCGATCGTGTGCAAGCGACCCGTTTGCAGGTTGACTAGCACCTGGGCATCGGCGAGCCCCGTCCAGCTGTGAAACGCAACGACCGCTGCTCGGTCCATGGCGTTAATCGTGTTGGGGTCTAGGTTCATTATCCCTAGAAGATCGAGATCCTTGACGTTCACTGTTCCGTGTATGTTTTCGAGTCCAACGTTGACGCCTACAAGATGATTCGCCGAACCATCGGCAGGAACAGCTTCGCGAGGGACGCGTAAAACCCTCGCCACAGGTCCGACGCCGATGGCTGCAGCAAGTCGTCCGCAAACCAGTTCCTTGACGAGTCCACCCTGGGATGCTGACTTGATCCAGTACCCCTGGCCATCAACGGCGATGAACTGGTGCAGATTGGCGAGACTCGGCGATGGCGGTCCAGAGAGATGGCTGATGGCGTCGAGTACGACATACCCCTGCGCGTCGTGTCGTACCAACACCATCTGTTCCATCGCCACGCGATCATACTTCGATCACTAGGTGACCGACTAATGAGTCCGAACTCAGCCTCTCGTACACAAGGTACGCTTCGCTCACGCAGATGGCTCATCATTAACTCAGCGACGAGCGCTTTTACTTGGCGGCGCTCGTCGCGTAGCACTTCGAGCACCACGGGCGCGGTCGGCAAACGCCCGGCCTCCACTATCCGCTTTAGCCGCTCCGCATTCGGACGATCTGGAGATACCCGGCAAGCCGCGGCAGCAGCGCTGCACGTCGCCGGAGGATGCGATCAATATCCCGGAAGAGCTCAAGCTGCCCTGGCCGAACACGCTGTCGACAATGCCGCGAGTGTGGTAGCTCTAAGAATGCCGGCCGGCGCGCGTTAGGGCGTTCCTAGTACTCCTCATTCACCGGCCCTTTCGGGCCGCCCTCGCCGGCCGACGAATCGACCAGCAAGTCCTTACGATCCTCGCCTAAGCTCGCGTGCGCTCTCCGTCGGAGCGGACCGCAGACGCTCCGCCTCGCCATCTAACCGTTCCTGCTGCTTCTGCGAGATGGCATCCGCGGTCTGCTGAGCACGCGAACACGCCTGTTCCGCGCGAGTGAATAGCTCTGCAACCACCTCCGTGGTCCACTCCACGCTCGTCCGCTTCCCGTCCCCCTAGCGAGCAACCGTGACGGTTAGCAACCAACTCAGTCACAGCGACGCCGCCCTCGCCCTAAACCGCTGGCCCCGCAGTCGATTCCGTGCGCCTCTAACTGCGTTGCCGGGGCGCGTGGCTCGCGCTTCGTTGTTCCACCACTCCCGGGCCGGAATTATTGGCCGCAGAGCCAGGACGACCTAGCTTACTCCTTTCAGCGCCCCATACGAGCGACTTTCGACCGTTTTTCGCGCCAGGCCCTTTGGCCCATCACGCTGCCTCGAGCTCGTCGCCGAGCGCCTTCACCTGCTGGCGGTCGCGGCGAGCCGCTTCGATCTCGCCTGCGTTGCCCGTTGCCATTCGTGACATGCGCCACTAAACTAGATGCAGCCGGGGGCGGCTAGAAGTCATCCGAAGCAGAGGGACGAGCGAAGTGTCCATAGTAGGACGCGTGGGCGACATCGGCGCAGACGTCGAGCGAGCACGCACGGTTTGCGAGCATCCTCCCGTCGATACCCCGGCCCAGGCGCCGACTTCGTCGGCCGCAGCACCGCCCACCAACCCGCCCTTGCAGTGTCCCGCCGGTCAGGTCCCAGTCAGCTCCGACAGCGCGTGTGCACCACTGCAGCGCAGTCGCTGCCGCTTGGCTGTGTGATCGTCACCCCCGCGATGTACCAGCCAGCGGGCATGATTGGGAAGTGCGCTGGGGTTCCGGTCGGGAAGGAGTGCTGCTGATGCGTCGGGTTCTGGCCGTCGCCGTTGTCGCTGTAGCCATTGCGCGCTGCAGCGGCACTACCAATACGGTCATACAGTCTGCCGCGCCCACGCAGACAGTCACTCGAACGGTCGTCAAGCGCGCGCCAGCACGGCCCACGCGTACAGCGACTGTCGCTAAGACGGTCAACGCGCCCACTCCATCGACTCCTCCCGCGCAGACCCGCCACGCCCGCGATGACCAATGGTGTTGCCGTGGTAACCCAGTATTACCAGTACATTACAAACGGCAACTATTCTGCGGCGTGGGCGCTGGGCGGTAAAAACATCGCCGCATCTAACGGCCAAACCTACATTTCATGCGTGGCCTGGTACAGCACTACCGCGAACATCAACGTCACTAACTCCGGCGCGTGGGACGCAACCGGGTCTGGTGCGACATCAGTGCGACCCAGGACAGCGGCGCGGTGTACGACTACTACGGCACCTACGACGTCGCGGGCGGCGTGATCGTGTCCGCGCACATCCGTCAGGTGGGATGAGCGCGAAGAAACGCATTGTTGTCGCGACCCTAGCCGTCGGTGCCCTCGCGGTCGCGGGCTGCGGCAGTGTCCGGACGATCACGCACACCACGACAGTGACGCATACCACGACGGTGACGCGCACTCGCATCAGGCACAGGACCCGCACGGTCACGGTCGTACAGACGAGCACTACCGCGGCGCCTCCGACCGCTTCCACAGGCTCACAACCCATTCCTTGCGCCAAGGCCACCCTTCAGGCCGGCACTGGCAACCCGGCTCCAGGCTGTGGGGGGTCCTCCCAACCATTGCCGCCAGCCGGCCAGAGCGCGCAGCAGGATCTTGCTCAGGGCTATGACTGCGCTCAGGTTGACGAGCGCTTCGAAACACACATCTGTTGAGAGGAGCAGCAGTGCTATCGCCAAGGTCAAGAGGGGCTCTACTTGGGGCGCTGGTGCTCGCTCTAGCGCTCGCGGGCTGCGGAGGAGTGCGGACAATCGTCCGCACGACCACCGTGGCTCACACGGTGACTCACATGCGCACGGTCACCAAGCTCGGATGCGGACGGTCACCAAGCGTGTGGTCGTCACAGCTCCCGCCGCTGCACCCACGCCGACTCAGCAGCCGACAAGCACGACGGCGTCGGCTTGTAGCTCTTCGGGAGTGGGTTGTACAGTCCAGACTGACTGTCCTCAGGGGTACTACCCCGACGGCTATGCGCCAACTCCCTCGTCTCCGATCATTTGCACGCCAAGCAGCCAATACGGTGGTGGGGGATGAGACTCCGAACTGCCGTCGTATTCGCGTTGGTGCTCGCTGTTGCGTCCGCGGGCTGCGGGGGAGTGCGGACGATCACCCACACGACCACGGTGGCTCACACGGTGACTCACAGGCGGACGATCACGAAGCTCCGGACGCGGACGGTGACCAAGCAGATCGTCGTCACGCTCCCGCCCCTGCCCCCACGCCCACAACGACGCCCTCTGCGCCCAGTACGCAACCCTGTGGAATTCAGTCCTCGTCAACTTGCCCGAACGGCCAGCAGCCGCTTGGGTGCACGATCATCACCCCGGCGACCTACACGCCCCCCGGAACGCCAGGGAAATGCTCCGGCATCCCAGTAGGGAAGGAGTGCTGCTGATGCGACTATAGACAGCGCTCTACAAGGCCGCCCGCGTCGGCGGCGACGTCGATGCGGTGGACAAGTCCGTCGAGACCGGCAACCGGACCAACATCGCGCGCCGCACAAGTCCGTCCTCAGACCGAGGTTTCATAACGCCTCCTGAATGCGCCTGGCGTCGAGCGCTCGGGTTGACCCAAATCTGGAGCGATGAGAGAATCCGCGCCCGCGCGGGACCGGTGGGCGGTTATCGCAAGCAAGGGGGTTAGACGTGAGCAGACGAGGTTCGATTGCCGGAGTGAGCGTGTCGGCCGCATTTGCTGCCGGTACCGCAGCCGCAGTTCGCGCCTGCGATCGCCGAGGCCGGCTCAGGCCAGACTCTGATGGCTTGCGTGAACCCGCGGACGGATAACAGCCACGTGTTCCGCCGGGCACCACGGAGGTGCTTCGTCCACTTCGCGAACAAACCGTATGACGGCAACAACATCGCGCCCGTCTCAGCGATCCACTGGTCGCACTGGGGGAGGTCGGTCGGCACGGGGCACGGCACCTATCACGGCAACATGAACTACAAGGCGCCCAGCACGATCGTCGTCAGCCAACCGCGACGCTGTCGAAATGGAACACGGGACTACACCCGGGCGACGATTACGACCCGTGGGATCGGCACATCTTCGGGACCACTCGCTGCCTGCCGCGGCTGATCCAGAACCCTCACTTAAGGCAGAACGAAGGAGGGCAAGATGACACCGGTAGCAAGCCGCAGTAGGTGGTGCATCCCAGTCGCGGCGTTGATTCCCCTGGCGTGCAGCGTGGTGCTGGTCTCCCCGACGGCAGCGCACGAGCGCGGACGCAGTGTCCGGGACGGATCTGGGATGGTTTCAACATACGGCGTAGGTCGGCACCGCTTCGAGACGACGACTCCGGCAGGTATCCGCGCGTTCGCAGGCGCCCCGAACTCCGTGGAGTATCTGAACAGAACCGGAGGGCTCACTGGGCCAAAACATGCCGTTTGGCAGGTGTGGACGTATCGCTTCGCAGGTGGACGCTACGTCGACTACGACTTTCATCGCACTTCCGGCAAGTGGCGCTTTTCCGGATTCAACACGACTCGCAAGCAATTCCGGACGCCCAGCGGGACCCGGGTCGGCATGACCTACGCCCAAGCCAAAAAGCGAGAGCGTGCGCCGTACATCCATGGCTGTGTCGATAGTGGGTTCTGGCACTACAGGGACGGCCATCGCTACGACCTAGTCGTCGGTGTAAATCCGGGCCAGCTTGTGCATGCGTTGCACGCGGCGGGCCCGGGCACGGTGCCTTGCTGAATGTTGTGCAGGGACTCGGGGCTTGAGTTCCGGCTCACGCGCGACGGGTCGATCAGGTCATCGCTCACCGTCAGCGCGACGAGCCCCGGCCGCCGGCCGCTAAAAAGGAGAAGCGACAGCTCGCTAACCGGGATCACCCCGCGCCGAGGAAAGCGCGACGGCGCGGGATTCGCGCGACTAGACCAGCGAAGTTGTGTATGCCGCGCCGGTGATCTGCGCCGTGCCGGCCGGATACCTGGGGATCGCCGCGAGGTACTCGTCACGTCCTGACGACGACTTGTAGGGTTGCCGCGTCGGTTTGCGGGAGCGTTTGAAAGACGGGCTCGCCTTCGGCGAGTACCACCTCCTCATCTGGTGCGCTAATCACGATTGGGGTCTCAGAGCCCGACGCCGGCAGCGTGTCGTCGGTAAACCACAGCACGCCACCCGGCAGGACGGTGCCGGTGAACTGCGCCGATTTCGCCTGCTCGTCTCCCTTCTGCAAAGGAAAGCCGGGCGCGAACATGGGCGTGACGATCGGCCGGTTTGTGGTCGCGTCTGTCTGCCTCGTCACGTATGAGTAGAGGTCGCTGGTTGTGAAAACGTGAGTCGGTCGCAGCCTCGTGCCCGTTGTGTCGGTGAGCACCTCACGGCCCTTTGCCAGGTCCGCGTACAGGTTCGCGATTCCAAACGTGGTGTTGCCGCTTACCGTCGGTGGCAGCGCCCAGCACCTCACTGAGCACATACTTGTTCGTCGCTCTCCTCGAGCTGCTGCTGGAGCTGCTTGCCGATCACCTCGTCAAACGAACCACCGCCCCCAAAGCCACGGTCAGCGAGCTGCAGGGAGATCGTCGCCATGCCGGCCGCCGTGCCAATCTGGGCGGACTGAAACGCCGTGTCTGGGGTCGGTCTCGGTGATCGCTCCGCCTTCTGTTTGCATGCTGGTGCCCGCAGTCGAGCTGAACGTCGGGAGGTAGAGCTCGAGCCCATAGGGCGGCAACGCGACCGCGGTGCATTGATCGGCGAATACGCGGTGGCTGCCTCGGAACGGGGCCCATGCCTCGGTGATGAAGTACGGCGAGACGAACGCGGCACCACCACCGGCCGCGGACGCTGTAGCGCCACCGCCGGTTCCGATGGCCCGTTCTTCCAGCTTCCGCTGATTGATTGCCACATCCCGGTCTCGGGCTTCTTCGCGCAGCGCACGAAGCACACGCTTACCCTCTGGCGACCCGCGTCGCACCTCATAGACGAGCTCCGTGTCGTAGCGCTGCAAGCGCTCCTCAGCGGCTCGCGCCTCGGTAGGCGCAACCTCGTCGCGCACTGCGACCGTCCCGACGTCCAGGAAATAGCTGTGAGGACTATCGGGCGCGTAGACCCGGGGTTCGGCAATGACCCGCACGCTCTCGCCATGCGCCTGCTTCTCCCGTTCAACCTGGCGCAACACCGCCGCGCGCTGCTCAAGATCCGCGGCGAATCGCGTTTCCCGTTGGAATTGCTGCCAGTCCGCGCCGCTCATCCGCCGCCCAGCGTTTTGCAACGCCAAACGTGACGCCGACCACAGCAGATTGTCGCGGGACTTCTCGATGCGCTCTCGTGTTCGCCTCACGTGACCATGCTGCACGTGCGTCCAGGCATGGTCGGCTTCGGCGGCGCGCTGCTCCGGCGTTTCCTGCTGGGGGACTGGTTTTTCGGGCCAGCTCATATTCGTTCTCCTTTGCCGCTCCCGCGCGGCGATCTCACTTACCTGAAGCGACCCTCGCCGCTTCTTCTCTCGGGGATGAACCCCTCTTCGCGCAGAACTTCGCGCACCATCTTCTCTGACGAACCTGCGGTGCTCGTTCACGACCGGCGCGTTCAACCCGTCGCTCGCCACCGGCACCATGAACAACGACCCGTCCGGCCGTTCAATCGCCTCCCACCCTGACTGACGTTTCTGCTGCTCAAACCGTGCTTGCGCCTCGGCATCGCGTGCCTTGACGAACCGCTCAGCCGGCGTGAGGTTCTCTGGCAGCACGCCGCGCTGGTACTCAACTTGCTCCACCATCGACAATCCGTGACCGAACGACGCCCGCCGAGCGCAAGAGTCTCGATCGCTCCGCGCACTGCAGCCATGTCGTACTCGGCAATAGCGAGACACCGACGAACGATCTCGCCGAGAGCGTCACCACTGAGCCACTTGTCGCCTGGGAGCCTGTTCCAGACCGCCTTTGCCTGCGCATGATTCACGTGAACTCTCTCTCCTAGCTCGTGCCGATCCCTGCGGACCGGCGACACCAAATTTGATGGGGAGCCGAGCCCCGCCTAAGCCCGGCCCCCCGCCGCGCGCCGCATCAACCAAGGGCTTGGGAGCGTGCGCGTGTCACCGCTGCGCACGGGGACCGCGCGCCGCGTTGTGCGCCACGGGAAAGCAAGCAAAACCGCAGCGCAAGTTCAGTTAGTCGTCAAGGAGCGGGTACGGAAACGGCTGTCGTCGCCGTTCATCCTCAAGCGTCAACGGCAACGTGAACCGCTCGACCGGTTCCGGCTCACTCGAGGACGCCAGATACCAAAACAGCGACCCGTCCGGACGCCTAACCGCGCGCCACGGCGACTCGTCCCGCTTGCGCCATGGCCACCTCACGTCGCCGCCTCTTCACTGAGCGCACGTCGCCGAACCTCGTCATCAACGACAGCGTCGGGCCGCACGTTGATCCCATGCCGACGCAGCACCTCGACGCCCCTGGCAAGCTGCTCGCGTGCATCATCTGACTCCGGCTCCACGCCCAGGCAGTCGATCACGATCCGCGCCACCCGCTCCCCAGCGCCCGGCAAGCGCTGCACATCCGCATACACAGGGTAGTGGCCGTCCCCGAGCCCCGTGGTGACATACACGCCCACATCAAGGCCCTCCCCGCAGTTCAGGGTTGAGCCTGCACCAGCCCCGCAAAACCGCTCCACGTCATCATCGCTCGTGTCTACGAAGACCGGGTCCACCACGGCCACGCCACCGTGATCGACCAGCACGTGACCGACAAACTCGCGGCGCAAGCTCATAACCACTCCCTGCTCCTTCTTGTTGGGGCCGGCGCAGCGCGCTGGCCCCCCGACTTCCTCGCACTACACGAGCCGTGGACACACCAAACGTTCGCTCCATCAAGCGGCGCGCCACCCTGCGACATCGGCAGGATGTGATCCGCCGACGGACCCCAGCGCGAACCCGGCGCATCCCACACAATCGGGCGACCGCAAATCCCGCACGGCCGATTCGCCGCCCGCGCCTGAGCAAACCACCGCAGCACGCAACTGCCGCCACCCAGCCGAGCGGTACACCGCCACCGACGCCGCCCGTGGTTTCCCGCGACTCAGCGGTCGAGACACGACGCGACACACCGAACACAAATGCCGGCCCTCCTTCGGCCGCATAAAGCAGCGCTCGCACACGCCCGGCTCACTACGCTGGCCATGCTGCTTGCGATACGCGGCCTGGTACTTACGCTCATAGTTGTTCGCCATTGCGTGCCTTCAATTTCACGGGGATATTTCTTTCGGAGAGAAATTTTTTAGCCTGCGCGGTGACCGCCGCCAATCGTGCGGATCGACCCGCCCCCGGGGTTTTCGTGACTGCCGACTGTCGTTGCGGTGCGGTGCGGTCAGGGTGCCTGTTAGGCCGTGTGCCCTGCTCGCATTAGTCGGGAATCTTCGGTTAGCGTGCCGAAGCCTTGAAGCCATGCCGTCCAGTGCCGGTGTCGCTGGCGCAGCCGGAAATACCAGTCGGCCAGCACTGTGTTGTTGGGCTGCCAGTCGTCAGGCAGCGGCCACGTTTCGGTGTGCAGGCGCGCCATCGTTACAGCCAACTCAGTCAGCTCGGCTTCTGTCATCGTCACGATTGGGCTTTCGGACAGCGATGCGGCGGTACGCACCCTCGATTGTGCTGATGCGACTGACGACGGTAATCAACTCGGAAAGCACTCTCGGGTCGTCGCGGTCGCGCCATAAGCTGCGCGTACGCGCTTCAGCTCGGCGAGTCGCCGTTTAGCGTCCGTTGCATTGGTTTCGTGGTCAGTGGTCATGCTGCCCGGCCGTCGGTGATTGATGTTGCGCCAGCGTCCGGCGCACGTTGGGACCGCTTGTCCTGCTCGCGGTCGACGACGTTCGCCAAGTGCTTGAGCGACGATGCGGAGGATCCACGGCGCGCACTCCCGTTCGCCAGAAACGTATTCGGCCATGCGGTGATGGCCAACGCCGCAGCGTGTCGCTAGTCGGTCGATGGTGTTGCGGGTCACCCGAGCCGTTGTCATCGTTCCCACCGCCGTTGCTGTTGTGTCGTCAGATCGTTGTCACTACTTCATGATCATTCAGGTGCAAGTCACAGTTCTACGGTCGCCGACTGCCGCCATTGCGAACCCATTCGTCCAACTCGTCACGGCGAAACAGTGTTCGCGAGCCGTCTTTGTGGAACGGGACCCGTTTGGCACTCACTAGCGCATAGAGTCGTGATTTCGGGCAACGCAAATGATTCGCTGCGTCGTTCATGTCAAGCCAGCCGGTTTCGTCCGAGCTGTGTTCGAGTTGCGCGAGCCGTGGCGCGAGCAGCTCGGCCAGGACGTCTAGGTCAGCATCACTTCAACTCGCTGATGAGCGCGGAGGCAAGTGCGCTCACGAGACTCCACTCCGAACTGAGTAGCGTTTCAGCGCTCGGAGGCACGTTCCACTCCAACTACTCCACTCCTTATAGGGGAGTGGAGCAGTGGAGTCTCCGTCGCGTGCCTCCTGAACGGATGACTCCACTCGACTCCACTGTGTCCATAGTGGAGTCATGGCGCCACCTGGAAGAGCTGTGCCATGGGGCTCCTGCCGAGTGCCCGAGCGTCCTCGCCGGTGCGCATTTGGAAGCGTTCGACGTGCTCTGCCTTCACGATCTGTTCGACCGATTCGGTACCGGCCGAGACGCCCTTGCGGATCTCCTCAACGGTCCGCCATCTGCCATCTGCGAGTAGACGAACGATTTCTGCGAGGAGATCCCGCTCGCCTTCGACTTCGAATTCCTCGCCACCGGTCCACTTGAGCTTCAGCGTCCGGCCGTGATAGCCGCTCGCCCAGCGTGCCTTTTGGACGTGAAGAACGGTGTGTCCCGGTCCGGCAGCTTGGACGTGCAGCAGCGTGTCGCCTGCGCCCTCCCAGGCACCTGAAACGGTCCCTCCTTTGCCTTCATGGTGAACGAGGATCACAGCCACTCGTCGTCCGCATTGCCGCCGCACGTCCTGGATCAATGCGACAAACGCCGCGATCTCCTGCAACGTGCCGGCGCTGTCCATGCCGATCCGAGCGAGCGGACCGGCGATGATCACGTCAATCTCCTGTCCGCTTACGATGCGAGCGAGGGTTGCGCGCCACTGTTCTTCGGCGAACGTGAAGCTCGCCCACGGCGAAGTGAGGATGCGGACACGACCGGCGATCTCAGGACCGCCCACGCGTTGAGCTTGCGGCGTAGCTTCGCTCGAAGCAGTGGACGTGGTCCCTCGTTCTCGATGATGAGGATTCGCGCGGGTTGACCGACGGGCAAATCAAGCCAATCGCGGCCAGCGGCAAGATGGCAGCCCAGGTCGATCGTGAGCGATGTCTTTCCGGCACCGCCCTCTCCGTAGACCATGACATCGCCGCCCTCGGGGATAAGCACGTTTTCAGCGTCACCGACGAGCGGCTGCGCGCCCTCCTCGTCAATCGCTGCAAATTCTTCGATCGGGTCGACCTGGACGGTGAACGCGTTCTCGGGCAGTGCCTCGCCAACGAGTTGAAGGAACTCGCGGTCTTGCTCGGACGTGATCATGCCGCCCTCCTGACCGCACCCAATCCCGATGCGATGGTTCGCCGCGCCTCGGGCTCATCGAGCCCGACGTCGAGCGCCGCTGCCAATAGCGCGCCCTCTGCCTCGCTGGCGTCAAGCCTGCCGGCCGCCACATGCTCGCCAGCTCGAAAAGCAGCCCAGTTCAGACTCGCATTGCGACCGCGGCCTGTCTCATCACCTGGAATCGCGCTCGTCACATGCCGGATAAGCCCGTCGAGCGCGACACCAAGCTGGCGCGGTGCCCACCGATTTTGCGGCTTCGGCGCGGATCGGTAGGCGGGATCATCAGCCAGTTCACCGACAACCTCGCCCACCGTGAACACGTCGAGCTCGAGCCGCACACACTCGACGAGTCGCGGCGGGTCGCTCTTGTGGTTCAGACTGGCGATCGGGCGCAAGATCCGGGCCGCGTCAGTGGCGGCACGGTCAGCGCCCAGCTTCAGCGCGAGCCTGCGGTTTGCTCGAACCGCGTGAGGAGCTGCAATCGACCGGCTAAGCGGCCACCACGCATGCAAATGACCGTCCGTGCCGGATCGCACAACGATGGACGGCAGCGGACGGAACGCTCGCAGCCGCTTGACCGCCTCTGCGCTGTCACAGTCCGCCCACAGGCACCAAACACGCTCCACTGACCCTGCCGTACCGGAGCGGCGCACACGCGGGCAAGCGCCAACGTACACGTCGTGACGTGGCGCCAGCTCTGTGATCCGTGACGCGGCGAAGTCAAGCTCTCGCACCGGGACGAATCGTTGTCGAGCCGGTGGGCAGAGCAATCGGATCTCGATCATGCTCGAACCGGGCTCGTTACCGACGATGGCCGCAAGCTGGAACTTGAGCGCCGCCCGCTGGTCGATGGCCTCGCGCGTCATGCCGCCACCGCCTCAGGCTCAGCGATGAAGAACTTGTCCTGGTCACGGTCTATCCGCTCGCGTTGCGCCAGCCACGCCTGCGCCTGCTGCCAGACCGGCAGTCGCCCGAACTTGAGCAGCTGCTCGTGTGGCGACAGGCCAGCGTGCCTGGCTGCGTGCTCCTCAAACGTGTGCAGCTCGGGCAGCGTCGCGGCGAGTTCGGCATCAAGCCTCCGCGCGGTCGCCTCCGCCGCCATCATCTCAAGCGCCTCGCACGCCCGATGGCGCGAGCCATAACGGTCGATCAGCGCATCGGCTTGGATCTCGGAAAGCCGGATCGCGAGCCGGGCCCCGAATGCGATCACGTCTGAGCGAGCGTGTGTCGATGACTGTGGCCAGTCGCCACAGTGCTGAATGACGGCGAGCAGGGTTACGTCCGTGTATGCCGCCAGACGAAAACCGCCTCGGGCCGTCCGTCCGTGCTTGACCGGGATCGTGTGGACCGGCTCGTCTGCGTCCGCACCGTGTGCACATGGCCAGCACAGCCCACCGCCGCCACCGCCATACCGGCTAAAAAATGCACCGCACCCGTCGCATCGCGGGCCGAGCGGGTCACGCAGCCCAACGCGGCGACTACGGCTTAGCTCAACGCGCTCAGCCTGCTTGCGTCGGTCACGTGCACGCTGCTGCCGGGCAGCAGTGGTGCTGTGAGCCTCGCAGTACCGCGCCTGCGCCGTTCGGTGAGAAATGTCCGCGGCACATTCGTCTGCCGCGCAAAGTCGCCGCCCAGCCTCGCCCCCGGCGGGCGGCTCAGATTCTGAGCTGTCGTCTGAGTCTGGACCGGCGCGAGTCGAGCCCCGGCGACACGCGTCGCGGCGCTCGCGCGGCCGGACTGCTGTACGCGGTTCACACGGGGCATTTTGATTCGTGCCCGGAATCGCGGTGCGGCGTCGAATGAAGGCGACCACAGCTTTCTGGCGAGTGGCGGCCGGATACGACGGAGCTACGAGAGAGAGCGCGCGGTCCAGTTCGGTTGCTGTTGCACGTCGGTGCGGCTTGTGCCGCCATTCCCGCTCGCGCACACGTACGCGTGCAGCTAAATCGAGGGTGGTCGAAGCCTGCAAAGGGGGTGCCCTCCTAGTTTTGGTTGGTGCGAACCGCTAAACGTAGTGCCGAGGCCGGACGGAACCGAGCGCGACTGTCAAGGCCGGTCGAAAAGTGCCCCACTTTGACCGGTTGAAAAGTGACCCACCTGGGTGGTCGTGCCGGTCGAAAACTAGGCCGCTTGAGGGTTGGATAGGCGGCGTTTCGCGCAGCGAGCCGTAGGCGAACGGAGCGAAATGCCGCCTGTGCGCCGTCGGGAGAGGTCAGTTGATTTGGGTGGGCTTAGCCCCGATGCGGGCGTCGAGGTCCTTGCCGCGCAGGCGGTAGCTGTCGCCCTTGAGCGAGAGGATCGCCGAGTGGTGGATGAGCCGGTCGATCATGGCGGTGGCGGCCATGTCGTCGCCGAAGATCTCGCCCCACTGGCTGAAGGGCTTGTTGCTGGTGACGACCATCGACGCACGCTCGTAGCGGTTGGAGACGAGCGAGAACATGAGGCTTGCTGCTTCGGGGTCGAATGGGATGTATCCGACTTCGTCGATGACCAGCAGGGGGATGAACGACAGGCGCCTGAGCTCGGCCTCTAGATTGCCCTGGCGCTTGGCCTCTGAGAGGCGAGCGACCCATTCGGTGGCGGTGGCGAAGAGGACCCTCTGACCGGCCAGGCATGCCCGGATCGAGATCGCGATCGCCAAGTGGGTCTTGCCGGTTCCGGGCGGGCCGAGCAGGATCACGTTCTCGCGGGCGTGCAGGAAGTCGAGCTGGCCGAGATGCTCGACGATCGTCTTCTTGACCGACCGCTGGAAGGTGAAGTCGAACTCCTCGAGGGTCTTGCGGGCCGGGAACCGGGCGGCCTTGATTCGGCTCTCCCCGCCGTGTGATTCCCGGGCCGAGACCTCGGTTGACAGCAGGATCTCGGCGAAGCGCTCGAAGCTCCAGGACTCCTCGCGGGCCCGATCGGCTAGCGCAGGCAGGGCCCTGGCCGCGGCGGGTGCTTTCAGCGCCCGGAACAGGTGGGTTAGCTCAGACGCGGTCTTCCTCATGCCGGGATCAGCGCGTCGTATCGGGCCAGCGGGCGGATCTCGACCTCGATCTGGTGGCGCAGGCGACGGCCAGCCCTCAGGCGCTCGAGCTCTGACTGGTGGGCGGGATCGGTGAATGTCAGCCCACCGGCGAAGGAGCGGCGGTGCTGACAGGCCAGCTCGCCTGAGTCAAGAGCCACCGCCACGACCTCTCGCTGGGAGACCCGCACCTCCACGCGTCGCCCGGCGAAGCGCGGGTCGATCGAGTAGTCGTTTCGGTCGAAGCGCAGATAGGGCTGCTGAGGCACCCGCCAGACAAAGCGGCGGTCGACGTCAGGGGCCTCGGGCAGCGGGCACATCCGCTCGCGCTCGCCCAGCAGGCGCTCAGCAGGGACAGCCCGGGTCGTGCGGTGCAGGCGGCCGTTAGCCTTCTCGCACCAGGAATCGAGCTGGGCCTGGAAGTCGAGTTCGTTCGCGAATCGCCTGCCGGGCAGGAAGTTGGTTCGCATGAACCGGTGCGAGCGCTCGAGCGCTCCCTTAGCCTGCGCGTCACCGGCATCGAGGATGATCCAGCCCACTCCGAGCCGGCCGCAGAACGCAACGAACTCATCGCTCGGGCGCCCCTGTGGAGCGATCGCCGCCTCGCGGTCCCACACGAGCTTCTCCGGCAAGGCCCCGATTCGCTCAAGGCAGCGGCCAAGGCCCCACAGGATGTCCGACGCCTCTTTGGAGAAGATCAGCGCCCCGGCGATCACCCGCGAGAAACAAAGCTCGGCGGTCACCACCCAGCCACGGCGGGTTTGGCCGTGGCCGACCGGGATCAGCTGGCGCGGCTCCCACAGATCGCACTGGACCAGCTCACCCGGGCGATACACCGTGCGCTGGAAGGTGCGCCTGACCAAATATCGGGGCCGCACCTCGCGAACGAAGTCATTGAAGATCGTCTTGCTGCCCTCATAGCCAAGCTCTGTGGCCATCTCCCGCAGCCGCTGGGCCGGGATCCGCGGATCAGCCTGCAGCTGCTCGCACACCCAACCGCGGAACGGGTCGAGCTTCGACGTCGCCGGCGGGCGGCGATAGCGAGGAGGCTCGTCGCTTGAAAGCGCGCGGCGGACCGTACGGCGATGAAGCCCCGTCCGCCGGCTGATCTCTCGAATCGAGAGCCGCCCGACCCGATGCATCCGCCTGATCTCAGCCCACCGCTCCACGCCGACCACACACTCCTCCTCGCACGATCGCTAGATCGAACGAGGGTCAAGACCCGGCCGGACGCTCCCGACCCCGGGCCACACGGGTCACATTTCAACCGGCCCAGATGGGTCAGTATTCAGGCGGCGCCCACAGCGACCGCCCGACTTCGATGAGGAGCCGGACGGCGCGCTGGGGTCAGTCCGGAGGGCACCACTCTCGCGGACGATCTATCCCCCTCACCTTAAGGCGGGAGCAAGTCACAAGTCTTTGGTGCAGCCGCCCCCGACGTCAGGAGTCGTCCTGCGGCCCCCGAAGTAAGCGGGCTTCAATGGTGTTGCCCAATCCGTTGCCCATACGCCATTTCTCGGGCGCCTCCGAGCCGTTCTACCCACAAAAAAACCCCGCCTGAGCGGGGCTTTCCCCTAAGCCGACGCCCGGACTCGAACCGGGGACCCCTTCATTACGAGTGAAGTGCTCTACCAGCTGAGCTACGTCGGCGAGTCGCTCGCAGTGTAGATAGTGGCTCGCAGTCCGACCCCTGGACGAGCCGACGACTGATCCGGTTTCGCAGGCGCTATCCCCGGTGGCCCTGGGCGCGCCAGTCGTCGGCGAGGATTGCCCAGCGCTCGTGGTCGCGCCAGCGCCCGCCGATCTTCAGGTAACGGCGGGAGAAGCCTTCACGGCGGAAGCCCGCCCCGCGCGCGAGTGCGATCGAGGCGTCGTTTCCCGGCTGGATGTTGGCCTCGATCCGATGCAGGTCGAGGTTCAAAAACGCATGCTCGAGGACAAGCTCGAGCCCGTCGCGCATGTATCCCTGCCGGGCATAGGGCTTGCCGACTGCGTAGCCCAGGTACGCGCTCTGCAGCGCCCCGCGCGTTATGTGCGAGAGGTTGAAGAATCCGACGATTGCGTTGTCCTCGCACCGGCACACCAGCATCGCTTCGAAGTCCGGCCGTCCGGCGTCGGCCAGATAGACCAGAAAGCGCTCTTCGTTCGTGGGCGCCGAGGCCCAGGGCCGATGAAAGCCGCTGCTCGCCTGCATCAGCGCGATGAACTCATCCTGGTCAGCGCTGCGCGGATGCCTCAGGTAGACCCGGCCGTCCGACACGAGCGCGCTGAACTCGGGCGCGGCGCCCAGGCGTCGGACACCGTCGCTCGCCTCCCCGGCGCGCGTTCTGCGGCTTGGGGCTCGTCCGCGCCTCACCATCCGAGCTCGCGCTCGAGCCTGTATGCCAAAGCCTCGCACGCAAGCTCCTCCGACACGTTCAACTTGAACCGTTGGCGAGTGTTCTCCACCAGTTCGATTGCTCCTCTCAGCCGCTGGGGATCGCGACCGCCCTCCGCCTCCAGCTCCGCCCGACGGTCGCAGTGGCGGATCAGCTCCGGCGTCCCCCACGCGATTCTCGCCAGGTCGTCGAACCACAGCGCGACGAGCGAGAGGGCCAGGTCAAGTGCCTCCGTCTCCGCACGGCGGCGGGACCGTCGGGTGCGCTCAGCCCACTCCGTCAGCACGCGACGCTGCTCCCTGCGCGGATGCAGCTCGAGCTCGGCGGCAACGCGGGCCTCAATCTCGTCCTTTATTCGTTCACCGCGGTCGCGGACGGCGGCGAGCAGCTCCGACCATGGTCTCACGCGCCCTACGGCGCCGCCAACCGCGGCGCGTGCGAACTCCTCGGCGCGCTGTCGCAGTCTGATTCCGTCCTCTGCGACCAGCGCCCGGGCCCGCGCCGCGTCTCCCAGCGACAACCGTGCGCAGGCAAGGGCGGTCTCGGCCGGCGCTCCCAGGGCCTCGAGCTCGGCCGTCACCTGCTGTTCGGATGGCGCGTCGAAGCGGACCAGCTGGCACCGCGAGCGGATCGTTGGCAGCACCTCCGCGAGCCGTTCCGTCAACAGAATCAGATGCGCGTACGAAGGCGGCTCCTCGAGTGTCTTCAGCATCTTGTTGGCGGCTTGGGCACCTAGCTCGTCTACCCGCTCGACTACGAAAACGCGCCGCTCCGCTTCGAACGGCGTCATGCTCGCAGCCGCGACCACCGGGCCGTCGATGTCGCCAACCAGGATCTCGTGTGCGCCACTGGGCGCAACCCACGTGAGGTCGGGGTGGGTGCCGGCCGCGGCACGGGCGCGCGCGCCCACGGGGTCCGCGGCGCCGATTGCCAGCCACTCGGTGGCCAGCGTGCGTGCCACCGCACGCTTGCCCGCACCACCCGGTCCGTGGAACAGGTAGGCGTGCGAGGGAGTCCCGTCTGGTGCCATCGCAGGCGCGAGGACGGCGCGTGCGTGTGGGTGATCTTCGAGCTCGGCGAGCACCGCCACCGATGCTAATGCCAGCGCCCGGTTGGCCAGATACCGTGGCGATATGCCTCGGGGTCGCCTGATAACGGTCGAGGGCTTGGACGGTTCCGGCAAGACGACGTTGTGCCTGGGCCTCGCTGGCGCACTTCAGAGCCGCGGCCTCGAGATTCGCTTGCTGCGCGAGCCCGGCGGGGTCGAGGCGTCCGAGCGGATCCGCCGGCTGGTCCACGATCCGGAGCTTGAGCTCGGGGCTCGCTGCGAGGCGTTGCTGTTCGCTGCCGCGCGCGCGCAGCTGGTCGACGAGGCGGTCGATCCGCTGCTCGAGGCAGGCGTCTGGGTGCTGCTCGATCGATTCGTGGACTCCTCGCTCGCTTACCAGGGCGCGGGCAGAGAGCTCGGGATCGACGAAGTGGCCGAGATCAACCGCTTCGCGACCCGGGGACTGCTTCCCGAACGGACCTTGCTGCTCACAGTCTCGCCGGAGCTCGGCAGGGAGCGAGCCCGGTCGCGAGGCGCTGCCGCCGACAGGCTGGAGCGCGAGCAGGATGACTTTTTCTCGCGGGTCGCGGCCGCCTACGAAGTACTGGCGAGGCGCGAGCCGGGGCGCATCCGTGCGCTCGACGGACATCAGCCTCCAGACCACGTGCTCGCGGCCGCACTTTCCGAGCTCGAAGACCTGCTTCCGCAGGGGTAGAACCCCACGCGCCTCTAGAATTAAGGGCGAATCAGCCGCTGCTTTCAGCCCCGGATCAACACCGTCGGCGGACGAGTTTTTCCGTCCGGGCCAGCCGCGATTCTTCGGTGTTCACCCTTCAGTGGCCGAAGAGCCCGGACAACCAGCTGAACGAGCTGAAAGCAGAGGAGCAGTCCGAGATGGAGCACACACCGCAGACCACCACTCCCCCGGAGTCCCAGGCCGGCTCGGGCCTGTCTATCAGGCGTCGCTTCACGATGCCCGGGAGGGATCCGTTCGACACGGTCGAGTGGGAGCTGCGGGACGCCCGGATCGGGCACGGTGACAAGCTGGCATTCGAACAGCCCGGGGTTGAGTTTCCAGCCACCTGGTCTCAGAACGCGACCAACATCGTCGCCCAGAAGTACTTCCGCGGTCAGCTCGGATCGCCGGAGCGCGAGTGGTCCGTCAGGCAGATGATCACGCGCGTGGCGGGGACGATCGCGAGCTGGGGGCGCGAGCGGGGCTACTTCGCGAGCGCCGAGGACGCCGATACCTTCCAGGCGGAGCTGACGCACATCCTCCTGAATCAGATGGCCGCCTTCAATTCGCCGGTCTGGTTCAACGTTGGCTGGCACCCGGTTGGTAGTCCGAAGATGCAGGCATCGGCCTGCTTCATCCTCTCGGTCGAGGACAACATGGAGTCGATCCTCGAGTGGAACACCAAGGAGGGGATCATCTTCCGCGGCGGCTCGGGGTCGGGCATCAACCTGTCGAGAATCCGCGGCTCGATGGAGCCGCTCAGTCGCGGTGGTACCGCGTCGGGTCCGGTGAGCTTCATGCGGGGGGCGGACGCCTGGGCCGGCTCGATCAAGTCGGGCGGCGGCACGCGGCGGGCCGCGAAGATGGTCGTGCTCGACGTCGACCATCCCGACATTCGGGAGTTCATCTGGTGCAAGGCGCGCGAGGAGGAAAAGGCGGCGGCACTCCGGGATGCCGGCTTCGACATGAGCATCGACGGCGACGGCTTCTTCTCGATCCAGTATCAGAACGCCAACAATTCGGTTCGCGTCACGGACGAGTTCATGCGCGCGGTCGAGAACGATGAGCAATGGCATCTGATCGCGCGCAGTACCGGCCAGCCGATCGGTGAGCCCGTTCCCGCCCGCCGGCTCATGCGTGAGATCGCCGAGGCCGCATGGCGCTGCGCCGACCCCGGGGTCCAATACGACACCACGATCAACCGCTGGCACACGAATCCCAACACCAGTCGGATCACCGCTTCCAACCCGTGCTCGGAGTACATGAGCATCGATGACTCGGCGTGCAATCTCGCGTCGCTCAACTTGATGAAGTTCCGGCGCGCCGATGGGACGTTCGACGTCGAGGCGTTCGAGCACGCGGTCGACATCATGTTTCTCGCCCAGGAGATCATCGTCTCCCCGTCGAGCTATCCGACCGATCAGATCGCCCGCAATGCGCGCGCGTACCGTCAGCTGGGACTCGGGTACTCAAACCTGGGCGCCTACCTGATGGCGGACGGCGTGGCCTACGACTCGGACGAAGGTCGTGCCACCGCGGCGGCTATCTCCGCGCTCATGACCAGCCGCGCCTACGTTGGCTCGGCCAGGGTCGCGGAGGCGATCGGGCCGTATGAGGGCTACGCCAAGAACCGTGAACCGCACAACGCGGTCATGAGCATGCACCGCGACGCCGCGTACGCGATCGCCGACGGCGACTGCGCCGACACCACCCTCTTAGACGCGGCGCGGACCACCTGGGACCGCGCGGTCGAAGCCGGCCAGGAGCACGGCTACCGCAACGCCCAGGCCACGGTGCTCGCTCCGACCGGGACGATCTCGTTCCTCATGGACTGCGATACCACTGGGGTCGAGCCTGACTTCTCCCTCGTCAAGTTCAAGGAGCTCGTCGGCGGCGGACAGATGACGATCGTCAACCGCACGGTGCCGCTGGCTCTCCAGACGCTCGGCTATGACGACCAGCAAATCGAACAGATCGTGGCGTATATCAACGAGCACGGGAAGATCTTGGGCGCCCCCGGCCTTGCGGATGAGCACCTGCCCGTGTTCGACGTGGCCGTGGGCGAGCGCGCGATCTCTCCCATGGGGCACATCAAGATGATGGGCGCCGTGCAGCCATTCGTATCGGGCGCGATCTCCAAGACCGTGAACCTGCCCGAGTCCGCCACCGTCGGAGATATCGAGGCCGCCTACGTGAAGGGCTGGCAGCTCGGCCTCAAGGCGCTGGCGATCTACCGCGACGGCTCCAAGACCGCTCAGGCCCTGCGTACCGACGCGCAGCAGGGCAAGCAGCTGACCGCCTCCTCACAGGAGGCGATCGATAAGGCAGTCACCGAGGCCCTGGCCAAGGCGCCGCCGAAGCGTCGGCGCATGCCTCGAGAGCGGCAGTCGATCACGCACAAGTTCTCGATCGGCGGCCACGAGGGCTACATCACCGCCGGCATGTACGAGGATGGAAGCGTGGGGGAGATCTTCCTCACCGATATCGGCAAGGAGGGCTCGACGCTGCGCGGGATGATGAACTCGTTCGCGACCGCGATCTCGATCTCTCTGCAATACGGGGTCCCGCTCGAGACGCTCGTGCGCAAGTTCAGCTACATGCGCTTCGAACCCGAGGGCATGACCTCCAACCCCGAGATCCCGTTCGCAAAGTCGATGCCCGACTACATCATGCGGTGGCTGGCTTCCCGCTTCCTCGACGCCGATCTGCAGGAGGAACTCGGCATTCTCACGCCGGCGGTGAGGGCACGCCAAGCGGCACAGGCGGCGGCCACGTCGCACCTCGGTGACACGGCCGCGCCCGCGCAGGAGGCTGGCAACGGCGGCTCCGGCGTGGCCGCCGCTGCTCCTTCTCCGGCCGCCTCCGCTCTCACCGACGATCCGCCGGTGCTCCCCGCGAAGAGCAACGGGCTCGACCTCGGGCCTGCCTGTCAGCAGTGCGGGGGCATGATGCAGCGGACCGGCAGCTGTTACACCTGCTCGAGCTGCGGGTTCAACACCGGCTGCGGATAGGTAGTCGAAGGTCATTTCGGTGTCCGGGGTTGGGTCACCCGAAGTGTCTTGACGCGTCAGCAGATGTCCAGCGAGCCCCGTCGTGCGCGGGGCTCTCTGACGAGGGGAAAGCCCGACGTCGTAGTGCTCGTTTGAATGCGCGCTCTGGGCTGAACTCACCAGCCCATCCGGGCCGAAGCTCGCGCGTTGCTTTCACGCGGTGTGTGTAGTCGCCCGGGCCTAGACGACCCGGGCGCTCGCGTAGTCGTCAAAGTGATCACGCTACCGGCCGCGCCCGGAAGGCGAAAGCAATCGCCAGCGCGCCCCTCAGCCGGATGGTCGCGATTCGGGCGGGACACAGGCGCTCCGGCCTCCATCGAACTGATCACGAGCTCCTTCGAGACCTGGGCAGGGCCTAGGCAACCCGCGCCACTCGGAGGTCAGCGACACGCTGCTGCTTACTTCCTTTGGCGAGATCCGGGGCTGCGCCGGCGTGGGTTACGGAGACCTGGGTTAGATGTCTGTGGGTGCTTGCTGGTGCGGCTGCTTTGGCGAGATGCTGTGGGGTGTCCATTTCGCCGAACTCGCTCGTCGTAGGGGTGTTGAGTCAATCACCGGACCCGAGGAGGTCTCGATGCACCCCAAGATGATGATCGCGCTGGCCAATGAGGTTCAGAGGAATCGCGAGAGCGAGCGGCAGCGGGTCCACCTGCGATCGTTGGCATTCGCGAATCGGGCCCAGGGCTTTGACGGCTCGCACGCCGCGAGTGGGTTCGCTCGTCGCCTGCTGGCCGGTATCAGCCTGCGGCCCGGGCTTTCCTAGCGCCTCCCCTGCGGACAGAATCGAGAAAGCGAGGATTCGAGATGAAGTATTTGATGCTTGTGTGCCCTGATCCGTCGATCGAGCTCTCCCCGGAGCAGCGAACCACGATCGGGCCGGAGGTCGACGCTTGGATCAGCGAGATGGATGGGCGCGGCGTGCGGCTGCAGGGCCAGGAGCTCGCGGGCGTGCAGGACGCCACGACGATCCGTGTTCGTGGTGGCGAGGTCGTGATCTCGGATGGACCGTTTGCGGAGACCAAAGAGCTGATCGCGGGTTTCGACATTTTGGACTGCTCGGATCTTGATGAGGCGATGGAGGTGGCGGCCAAGCATCCGGTCGCTCGACTTGGAGCGCTCGAGCTGCGCCCGTTCGTGGAGGGATGAGTCGGCAGCCGACGCTGGCGATCGAGGAGGCCTTCACCGAGGAGTGGGGGCGGATCGTGGCCGCTTTGATCCGCCGTATCCGCGACTGGGATCTGGCCGAGGATTGTGCGCAGCAGGCGTTTGCCGAGGCGGCGCGACGGTGGCCGGGCGAGGGCGTCCCCCGTCAACCCGGCGCTTGGCTGATGACGGTTGCCCGCAATCGAGCGATCGACCGCCTGCGCCACGAACGGATGCGGGACGCTCGGCTACGGGAGGCAACCGCTTTATTGGACGACAGATCCGAGGATGAGGACGTGATAGCGCTCAGCGAAGGCGATGAGAGCGGAATCGAGGATGATCGCCTGCGGCTGATCTTCACCTGCTGCCACCCGGCGCTCGCGCTAGAGGGCCGGGTCGCGTTGACTCTCCGTGCGCTCGCGGGATTGACGACCCCCGAGATCGCGAACGCGTTCTTCGTGCCCGAGCCCACCATGGCCAAACGACTGGTCCGCGCCAGGCACAAGATCGAGCACGCCGGGATCCCGTATCGGGTTCCGCCGGCGCAGCTGCTGCCCGAACGGACCAGCGGTGTGCTCGCGGTGCTCTACCTGATGTTCAACGAGGGATACGCCGCGTCGAGCGGCGATGAGCTGATCAGGGTCGACCTCTGCGAGGAGGCGATCCGCCTGGCGCGATTGTTGAACAGGCTGATGCCGGATGAGCCCGAGAGCGGTGGCCTGCTCGCGCTGATGCTCTTACAGCACTCCCGGCGCGAGGCCCGAACCGACTCCTCAGGCGACGTGATTACGCTGGAAGACCAGGACCGCTCCCGCTGGAACCAAGTGGAGATCGACCAAGCGAACGCGATCCTCGAGGCGGCCGTCCGCAGCGACGCAATCGGGCCCTACCAGCTGCAAGCCCTGATCGCCGCCTGCCACGCCAACGCGCCGGACGCCGGCGCCACCGACTGGCCCCGGATCGCGGCCCTGTACGAGCGGCTGTTCGAACTCACATCCAACCCCGTCATCAAGCTCAACCATGCGGTCGCGATCGGAATGGCAAACAGCCCGGAGGACGGCCTCGCGCTGGTCGGCCTGCTCAGAGCGTCGGGCGAGCTGCGCGACTACCACCTGCTGCACGCGACCCGCGCGGACCTCCTGCGCAGGCTGGGCCGCAACTCCGAAGCCGCGGATGCGTACCGCGAAGCTCTCAACCTGGCGCGCACCGAGGCCGAGCGTCGCTACCTAAGCAAACGCCTGCAAGAGATCAGCACTCGCCAAGCACGGCCCGAAGCCGACGGCGCATAGGGCACCACACCGACCGACCGTCAGCGAGCACTCCCCCTTTCCGCGCCGGACGCGCATCGAGTTGGCGCCGAGGTCGTCCCTCCCCCGCGCGGAAACTAGGATGCGGCGCGTGCTTTCTCGGGGCGAGCAGCAGCCGTTGTCGTGGCTGATTCGGCGGTTGTTTGGGCTAGGAGCGGAAGCGTGTAGTAGCCCTCTGGCCGGCGGTGCGGCTACTGGGGGCAGGTTTCGCTGCGCTGTGATTGTTCGCTGAATCCATGAGTTCCGGCGATCGCGTGGCTTTGCGAAATTGATGTAAGCGTTTCGGTTCTGTGGGGCGTTAAGCGGTTGTGAGCGGTGAGGAGAAAGCGTTTGCCGAGTTCTTCCGGGAGAGCTGGGCTCCGTGCCTGAAGGCGGTTGCCGCCAGCACTGGCGATATGCAGCTCGCCGAGGAGCATCTCGCGGACGCGTTCACCCGAGCGTGGGCGTCCTGGCGGAAGGTCAGCCGCCATCCGGCTCCGAGGGCGTGGGTTGTGCGCACCGCGCTCAATGCTGGGGTGTCGCGCTGGCGCCGGCGCGCGCGGGAGCTGCCGCTGGGCGATCATGACCTCGCCGCGCCCGGCAGCTCTGGGGGTGGACTGGACGCGGTCCTATTGGCGGCGCTGCGGCGCCTGCCTGAGCGCCAGCGCGAGGTGATCGTGCTGCGCGTGCTGCTGGAGCTGGATATCGAGACGACCGCGAGGCAGCTGGAGATCGCGCCGGGAACGGTCCGCGCCCAGCTCTCGCGGGCCGTCACGACGCTGCGCAACGAACTTGACCAAGCCAAAACTCTGGAGGCAGATCCATGTATGACAACGACTTGAGTGACAGCCCCGAGCTGCGCGAACTGCGTGACGCGGTCTCCGGCGTAGCGACGCCCGGGCCGCCGCCGCTCGAGCCGATCATGGCCCGCGGCCGCGCCCGCCGCCGACGGCGGCTGACCCACATCACGCGCCTGTCTGTGGGCGGCGTAGCCGCCGCCACAGCGCTCGCGCTCGGGGTGAGCGGCGCGTTCAGCCCGGCGGCGAAGCTCGGCACGATCCGTACCGCGGCATACACCCTGCACCACAACTCAAACGGCACCGACACGCTCACCCTCAACCCGGGCGAGCTGCTTAACCCCAGCCAACTGCAAAGCGACTTCGCCCAGTACGGCATCCCCGCGAAGGTCACCAGCGGCAGCTACTGCACCTCTGACCCCGCGCCGAGCCGGCTTCTCCCAGGCCGTCACCTTCCAGCCAGGCACCTACCAGAAGGGCGTGGGTACGCTCGGCACCATTACGATCGACCCGTCGCAGATACCGTCGGGCACCGAGCTCAGCGTCGGCTACTTCCAAGACACCTCTGGCCCGACTCCCGGCGAGCAGCAGGCCAACATGTCCCTCATCAACACCAGACTCCAACAGCTGCACCAGCACCGCGCCGGACATGACCCAGCCCGACACGAGCAACCAAGATTTCGGCTTGCTCTACGGCGGCCCCAACCCGCCCCCCGGGTCCTAACCAACTAGCCACCGATCGCACTCCCGGCCCCGGAGCGCCCCAAGCGCCCCGGGGCATCGGTGCGCGCGCCTCGGCGACCCCGGATGCGCGTCCCACCACCGCGACCGCCCGCGAGGCACTCCAAGTCCCGCGCCGATGCTCACTGCCGCAAAGAGCTAAAGCGCGAATGCGACGCGGTCTGCTTGAGCGGACGGCCCGCTTATGCGGGCGACTCTCTGACCCTCTGTCGTCTCCGAACTCGCGCAGCGCATTTGCGTCGTCCGACCCGCCCGCGCCGGTGGCCACGAGCGCCTGCTCCGCAGCCAGAGCGATCGCGCGGTACGAAGGCCAAGCTGGCGAGTCCTTTCGTGATAATGCGCTCGTCGGGTCCCTGCGCTCGTGACGCCTCCTGCTGGGCGGGAGCGCGCGTCCTAGCTCCGTGATGCTCCCGCCTCCTTTCATTTGAAGGCGAGCGCCCGATCCTCCATGTTGCGCCCGGCGGAAGCAGGCTTAAGGGGCTAGTCGCGTCGACTTTCTGCTGCCGGTTCGGTGTCGGCGACGAAAGGTCTCGGCCGGTCGCGCGCCGGGAAGGCTCAGAAGCGCGCCTCACTCACCGCTACACACGTCTGCCCGATAGCAGTGGCCCGTGCGCGAACGGTCGGCGCCTGCGCCCCGACAGCGTTTAGCGCGGGCAGCGAGTTTGCACACCAAAGCCGGTGGAAGGCGTTGAAGAGCCCGCCACCGGCATCTGAGCCCGCCACTCATATCCGAGATCGCGAGGTTCACGGGCCACTCGCGCTGCCTTTCGGGAAGAAGCCAGGTTCGTCAGCGATCGTTGTGCGTCGTCTTACCAGCTACGTGGTGGTCTTACCTCGCTGCTCGCCGGCGTAAATGGTCACGATGCTGTCGATCAGCAGGTGATTTGGGACGCGGATCGATGTACCGTCGCCTGCCTCCAAAATCGTGCTCGTGCTGTAGATCCTCGCGATCCTTCCGCGAACCTCGTCGAATGCGATCTCCTGCCCCACGCGGTATTCGTGTCGGAGGTAACGGCCCGCGCTCAACGCGCGCGCCACCTCGCGCGAGCCAAGCCCGAAAGCCAGCATGAATGTTCCCGATACCGCGCTCAGCAGCACCGCGGCGAGGAGGAGAAGCACCGCAGTGGAGATTCCGATCTCCGCCGCGGCGAGGATGGCGAAAACGGCTACTACGGCGATCTGCACGATGAGCCCCAGCGGAACCGGGAAATCCAGCTGGTAGCTGAGGCGATCGGCGCGATGACGTGCCGCGCCGGCTAACACGACGCCCGCCAGCACCAGGACGGCCGCGACGAACAGCCTGGGCAGCTCGAGGATACCCTGATTGAGCGATACCGACAGGAACTGCAGGCCGAGCAGCGAGAGCGCTGCGAAGACGACGATGATCGCCAGGAAGATGCGGACCGTCCGAGCGATCAGTCCCGCCAGCGAGGCGCCGAGCCCGGACGTTTGGAGCACGGCCGTTACGCCGCCGCGGTCTGCGAGGCGGTCGACCCCGGCTGCTTGTAGGGCGCGCCGCAGCAGCCGAGCGACCAGGCGGGTCAGAAGGAGGCCGATGACCAGCAGCGCCACCGCGCCGCCCAGATGGGGAAGGAAGGCGCCGAGACCTCTGCCAGCTTGACCCACGATCGAGGTTGCGAGCGGGATCATGAGCGACCTCCGTGACGCTTGATCAGGAGGTCCAGACTCTCAGTGAGAGCCGCGGCCACGGCGCCCACGAACACGAGGGGATCGCGGACCGCGCGCTGCCACCGGACGCCCCGGATTACCCGCGGGACGAGGGAAGGGGTCGCGGTTGGCGGACTCGAACGGAGGAGTTGGAGGTGATGGGCTAAGCGGCGCTCAGCGGGGGTAAGGTCGTCGGGGTTCTCGCCTGCAGTCATGCTGGTAGCTCCCAGTCGTAGGTGTTGTTCCGCAGCAGCTCGATCAGCTCGCTGCGCGCGCGGTGGAGTCTGCCCTTGACGCTCCCGAGTGGCATCTCCAGCACGTCGGCGATCTCGTTGTAGCTCAGGCCCTCGAGGTCGCGCAGGACGAGCAAACTGCGGTATTCCGGCCGCAGCGTCGCGAGCTTGTGCTCGAGACGCTGCTGGCGCTCTCGACGCTCGAGCTCCGTCACGGGCTGTCGCAGAGGATCCGGGTCGCGCGCCTCGGGTGGATTTTCGGCAGCGTCGGCAGGGCGACGGCGCCGCGACGCGAGGGTGTTTAGCGCGGTGTTCTGCGTGATCTGCAACAGCCACGTGCGGAAGGTGGCAGTGCCGCGATATTGATCGAGCCGGTGAAAGGCGCGCAGGAACGAGTCCTGGCTGACGTCCTCGGCCTCGTCGACACCGACGATCCTCGCGGCGACGCGAAAGACGATGACACGGTGGCGCTCGACGAGCTCCTCGAAGGCGGACACGTCGCCCTGGAGGGCGCGCTCGATCAAAGTCTCATCCGGCTCCATGGACCGAGACTGCAGCAGCATCTCAGTCCTGGGACCGGGTGGACGGGCGGTTGGTTACGGGTGGCGGTCGTGAGGTGTAACCGGATGCGAGTGGCCGCTGTCTCAAAGCTACGACCCGCTTACCAGCCGAGGCACTAAGAAGCAGGCGCCTCGGCCGCGCCGGAACGCACGGCGCGCGCGCGTGCGGGCGTACGTCCAATCACCCAACCTTCTGAGTGAAGGAGGAGTCGTCATGCCCATAGGGGCGGTACACGTCGTTGAAAGCCTGCAGCGAGGGCTCAACTCTCTCATCGGCTTCATCCCCAATCTCCTCGGATGCCTGATCATCCTGCTCGTCGGGTACCTGATCGCCCGCATCGTGAGGGTAGTCGTGGCCAAGCTGCTCGAGAAGATCGGACTCGATCGAGCGCTCAGCCACAGCCACGCCGGCGCCTACGTCGAGCGCGTGAGCCCGGGCGCTCGGCCGTCGCGGCTAGTCGCTGCGGTGGCGTTTTGGTTCATCTTCATCTACGCGATTGCGGCGGCGGTCGGCGCGCTGAAGATCCCCGCGTTGACGAATTTCATGGGTAATGTGCAGAACTACCTGCCGAACGTGGTTGCGGCTGTGCTGATCCTGGTGGTCGGAGCGGCGCTCGCCGGGGCCGCAGGGGGCTTCGTCAGAAGGCTCGTTGGGGACACGCCCGTCGGCAGGGTCGCGCGCACGGTGGCACCGACGCTGATTCTGGCCATTGTTGTGTTCATGGCCTTGAACCAGCTGCACATTGCTCCGGCCATTGTGAACACGACCTACATCGCACTGATCGGGATGCTGGCCGTCGCTGGAGCACTTGCCTTTGGTCTGGGCGGGCGTGAGCTTGCGGCTGACGTGCTCCGTGACACCTACGACTCTTCGCGCGACAGCCGCCGCCGAAGCCCGACCGTCGCGCTGCCCGACGACCGGGTGGAGCGATAACGACGTCCGTTGTCGGCCCGAGATGAGCTCGACCCCCCGCCGGGCCTTGCCCCCGGCGGGAGGCCGAGCCAAAGCCTGTCATCGGACCGTGCTGACGAGTCGAGTTGTGGGATTGAAATCGACATCTGAGCCCCCGCAGTTCGCGGTGCAGGTATCGCCGGGCCAGAACGCGGTAATCGCAATCAGCGGCGAGCTAGACATAGTGAGCGCGCCCGTCCTCGAAGCCGCCGTTAGAAAGCTCGACTTTCGGTCACTAAAGAGCGCAGTGCTAGATCTCGAGCCACTTGATTTCATCGATGCCCGGGGGCTTCGCGTGGTGCTCTATCTGCACGCAGCATGTCAGAGCGCGTCGGTCTCCCTGGTGATCAGGCCAGGCTGTCGGCGCGTCCAACGCCTATTCGAGCTGTCCGGGACTGACCGCGTGCTTCCATTCAGCCGCCCGTGAGCGCGCACGGGATCAACCAGGCAACAGGGGCAACAGGCCGGCAGTGCTTGCGGCCAATGAGACGTCGAGAGCGCGGGGGCGGTATGCCTGGGCGGCGGGCATCGTGTACGTGATCGCGCTGGTGGCGGAGTCTGTGGTCGCGATCGGCGTCGCGGATTTCGATCGCCTGCTCGTCTAGAAACGCCGCAGGAAAGCTCTCCACGCCCTCTCTAATCGCGGCCAGCGCAATCACGGTCGCGTCGATCGGATCGGACTTTCCCGGCTCTCGCACAGCCTTGCGCGACTCTCCCATCAGCCCCGGAGCGACGCGGATTACCCGCTCACCGCAAGCGACCAGAGCGCGCTCGAGGCGCGCGGAAACGTGGCGGCATCGCCCACACCCGCTGGGGATCGACCTGGCCGCCGAAACGCAGCGCATCGAGCACTCCAGCGTCGGATGCCTCGGCCGTACGCTGCCCTCGGGTCACTCCAGTGCCGCGGCGAGCGCCACCAGCGTGTGACTGCGCTTGTGCGTGTCCACCCCAATCACGATCATCTACCACGTCCCCTTCGCTGAATTGTCGACGGAGCGGATCTCGGGCGGACACAACTCAGTCGGGGCGCAGCCACGCTCGTATGAAGTCACGCCAGCGGTCCTCGGTCGGTGACGGGCGACACAGCGAAAGCCGGTCAGACCCACTGGTCGACAGTCGCAAAGCGAGTCAGCCCGCCGCCGACCGAGAGCCAAACCCACCGGCCGGACGTCACCGATCAAACACCACCCTTTCACTGAGTCGTAAGAGGTGCGCGGGCTCAGCGTTCATCGCTGCAGCCAAAGCAGGTGTTCCGGATAGCTACGAGAACGTTTTCGAGGTCCCGAGCGTCTGGCCCCGGCCGTTCAGAGCCCGGACCTTGTAGATCCGGAAGCGCTTGCCGAGCGAGATTGCGGTTTCGAAGCCGCTCCGCCGCGCGGAAGCCACGACTTTCAGGCTGCGCGTTTTCGCTCCGGCCAGGACCTGCCATTTGGCGACTTGGGTGGCGCCGTTCCAGCTGGCGTACGCGGTGGTCCCGCGGACTGCTCCGCGGGGCGGGTAGTACGGGGTGCCGACCCAGGTGTTGCTGAGCAGTGCGCGATAGCTCACTTCCTTGGCGGGCCACTTGACATTCAGAAGCTGCGTGCCCGACTTCGAGTACTCGGAGAAGTACGGCCCCGTGGCCCAGCCCACGAGCGCGTTACGGTTCGCAAGGACCTGCATGCTTCCGAGGATGTGCGCGTGCACGGGAGGATGGTGGTGGTAGGCCGCAACGAGCGTCGCCCTGTCCGTGCTGGTGTTCAGGTCGAGGACCTCGCCCGCGGAGGGGGCTTGAGAGTTGTCGTTGAAGAGTGTCAGCTCTACATTTGAGCCGAGGCCCCCTTTCCCTGGTTGCACCAGCTTTGCGTCGTGCTGCCAGGCGAACCGTCCTCGCTGCCCCAAGGTGAAGGTCGAGCGCGTGCCGCCGAGGGTCCAGAGGATGTGGCCGCTGACGGGGTTAATCAGGTACACCGCCCATGTGTTTCGCATCGACACCAGTAGGTCGCCGTTGGGCAAGGCCTGGACAGCGTTGAGGTGGTAGGCATCCCAGCCTCGCGGCCCCGGTGACGTCTTAGAAGTCGAGAGTGGAACGTGCTTGAGCGCATCCCACGTCCTGATCAGGAGCCCTGTGCTGAGCTGATACTCCTGCACACCGCAGTCGATCACGCTCCCCTTGCGCGGGCCGCCATAGGCGGTCAGGTTTTTGCGGACTCTGCGCAGGACCGTGACCCAGACGTCCTTGCCGATGATCGATGCGTCGTGTCCGTCGAGCGTCCACGGACTGCGTGCCTCCAGCGTGGCGACGCTGCGATAGTGCTCGTTGAGGACGTCGAGCGCGCGGCCTTCCAGCACCAGCACAGGCTTCCCCTCGTAGGTTTCCTGCTCGAAGTCAAGGAAATCGGCCGTATGCATAAACCAAATTGGTTGCGCCTTGCTGTCCAGGATCAGGGGGCCGGGCTGGCCCGTCATGCCTCTTCGCTGGGCCATGGTATTCACGAGAAAATTGCCAGGAGCGAGCCCTGCTTTGCGCTCCAGCACACGAAGTTTGGGTGGATGCAGATGAGGTTCCGAGGCGAAGCTCCAAACGCCCTTTTGGCCGGACGAGGCGGCGAGCGCGCCGGCTCCCAGGCCCATGCTGAGGATCACCGACGCGGCGCCCACAATGAGACGAAAGACTCGACGCACGCTTGGGGTATCGGTCCTGGGTGTCTCAAACATCGCTTTTTAGCGATCAGTCATGCCGACGGACGCTGGGATGTCTCCGATGCGCGGTCCCGGGTCGATCTCCAGCGCGGCGGAGCATACGTCGCACCGCATAACAGCGGCATAACGGCGTTATGCGCTGTTATGCGCGATCGGAGCCCTGCCCAGCCGAGGCTCCCATCGCGACTGCTTTGCGTCGCGCACGCGAACCCTTCGATGACTGGCGGACAAGCGACTTTCGTGCCACGGGGCCTCTTCGCCGTAGCGCCGGCCCGCGTCCTGGTCGTGCATCGAACTCACCGCCAGCCCGGCGATGCTCCCGTCACGCTCTGACGTTCGCCGCTGGCAGGCGGTACGTGAGTGTGACGTAGGCGAGGGTGGCTGCGGCGAAGAGGAGGGCCATGATCAGCGAGCTGATGTCGTTGGCGAAATCGAGGAAGCTCGCACCGTTAAATCCCGCGCCGATGATCAACAGTGCCCCCGGCGATCGCCGCCGTCCTTACCTGATGAAGGATAATCGCGTATGCCGCCATGAGCAGTGCGCATGCGGCGAGCCCCAAGCCCAGCGCCGCATGTGCGGCAAGCCCAGCAGCGCCACGATCGCCCACCCAAGGCTCTGCGCTGAGCCGACAGATAGTTGCTGGGATGCGAGCCAGGGTGGTGCGCGGGAATCCTCACGTAGAGGTTGCTCACCATGCCAAGGGCAAACTGGCAAAGCAGCAGCAGAATCATCGCCAGCGCCGCCCTGCGCAGTCGTAGCCGGGCGACCATTTCGCCGCTCCGGTCGGGCGGTTCTCGCTGAACCCCACCAGGTCGATCGACCATCGCGGCCATGCGTGACGCCACGCGCGAGGCATGCTCTTGGAATGTTCGCTCGCATCGCGGCCGTCATCGCTGATGGCGGCCACGATCGCGTTTGAAACAGGACCGTGACGCTCTGGGTGCTTAGCTGAGCCGTCGCTACGGTTAGATCGCGATGGACGTTGAGAGCGCGATCCGCACCAGGCGCACCCACAAGGCCTTCCGGCCCGAGCCCGTCCCGCGGCCGCTGCTGGACGAGTTGCTCGAGCTGGCGCGCTGGGTGCCCAACCACCATCTCACCAACCCTTGGCGCTTTCGCGTTGTCGGCGCCGACGCGCTCGCGCGACTGAAGCAGGCGGCCGGCCCAGAGGCGGCGGCAAAGCTCGATCGGGCGCCGACCCTTGTGGCAGCCACCGCAACCCGCCGCGAGGATCCGGTCGCGGATCTGGAAGACCTGTGCGCCACCGCCTGCGCGGTGTACGCGGTGCTACTTGCGGCGCACGGCCGCGGTCTCGCGGGCTACTGGCGCACGCCTGGCGTGCTCAGAACTAAGGAGGGGCTCGATGCTCTCAGCATCCGGGCGGACGAGCGCTTCATTGCGCTGATCCACCTCGGCTGGCCGAGGCAGGAGAAGCGGCCCCCTGAGCGGCTCGAGCCGGCGAATTTCGTCACGTACCTCAGCTGAGCGGGTCAATGCGTACGCCTTGGCGCGACTGCGTCAGCGACTTTCGGGCTTCGACGGCTGCTCTTCCTCGTCGAGCATGACCACTCCCGACATAGCGCGCGGCCGCAGCGCTGGTACGACGAGTGCTGGAATCAGCAACGGCAACAACCACAGGTGCAGCCAGTTCCAGAAGGTGTTGCCGCGGAAGCCAGTCCACCCCCAATCGCCGATATAGCCACCGAGCACGACCGCCAGGAAAGCTGCCAGCAGCGTGAGGGCCACGAGCGAGTGCCGGACGGTCCAGCTCTCGCGCAGCTCGCGCATGATGGGGCTGAGTGCGACCGCGAGCGGGAGCACGAGCAACTCCAGCCAGTCCCAGAGCCGGTTACCGACAAAGCCCGTCCAGGCCCAAGGAATCAGGTAGCCGGCGACGACGAGCACGGCGAAGGCGACCAGCAGCACCACCCCGAGCACCTTGTGAGGCCGCGGCAAACGGGTGCGGCGACTGAGCCACAAAGGCAAGATGCCCACCGCCACCGGCAGCATCAGTAGGTGCAGCCAGTCCCACAGCGTCGCAGTGCGGCCGCTGATCCCGGTCCAGGACCAGTGACGGCCATACCCTCCCCACAGGGCCACCGCAAATAAGACCACCGCTGCGATCGCGGCGGAGCGGCGCGCTATCGCTGCGCGCCCCGACGACTCCCCGCGAGCCTCGGGCTGATCGGCCGCCCCAAGCATCGCCCAAGACTTTAGATCTTTCCCCGCGCCAAATCGAGTAGCCGGCCAAGGATTCGGTGTCCGTCGACCCGCAGGCCGTTGTGCTCGTACTCATTGGTCAGCCAGAACCTCAGGCCGTGGATCCGTGCGGCGGTCTCCTCTGAAAACGAGCGTTCCACGTACATGTCCTCGGCATAGATGAGGGCTGCGGTCGGCACCTCATTTTGCGCCAGAGTGTCGGGATCGTAGAGGCGGGGCCACTCACGCTCGGCTAGGAGGTGCGCGGCTTCGCGCAATGGTGCGAGCGCGCCATACTCCTCGAACATCCACGGGTACACGTGCTCGCCCGTGAGCATGTCCCCGGATTCGATCTCCGGTGGCAGCGTACGCTCCGCCGACCAGCGGGTCCTGCCGCCGTCGGCCCAGCAGGCCTCGTGCAAGATCGCATAGATGGGATTGCGTGCGAAACCAAGTGGGTCCTCGAGATCGTGGAGAAAGGCCCTCGAGTCCACCGGGAGCTCCAGCAGGTAGTGGAGCTTCTCGGCGCCGTCACTCATGCCGAGCATGTTCCCCACCTGCCGGAAGCGTCGCCAGCTCAGCCGGTCGCCCCCGGGCAGCCGCATCGGCTCATGGTCGAGCGCTCGCCGGAGCTCGGAAAGGCGGCGGCGGTCGCCCGGGTAGCGCTCAAGGTATCTGCGCAGACGATCCGCGCCGCGACCGTACGTACGGCGATACACCTCATCGATTCGGTTTCCGAGCGGCGGCAGCCCGCCCGTAATCAGCGCTTCTCGCAGCCCCTCAGGAGCGATCGAGAGGTAGGAGGTCACGCACATGCCGCCGAAGCTCTGACCGAGCACGCTCCAGGGATCCTCGCCGAGCTCGCGCCGAATCGATTCGGCATCGCGAACGATCGAGTCGGCCCGGAAATGGGCCAGATAGTCGGCCAGCTGTTGGGGGTTGAGGCCATCGAGCGCGCCGATCGGCGCCGAGCGTCCCGTCCCGCGCTGGTCGAGCATCAGCACGCGGAAGTCCTCGAGCGCGCGCCCCATCCAACCGGGCGACCGTGGATTCGGCATCGGCCTGGGCGCCTCGAACCCAGGGCCGCCCTGCAGGTAGACAAGGAACGGTCGCTTCCGGCCGTCGGGGTCGGCGAGCTCGCGCGCGAAGACCGAGATCCGCGGACCCGCGGGGTCGGCGTAATCGAGCGGGACCTCGAAGCGGTGCTCAACCGACACCAGGCCGGGAAGCGCGAGCTCATCGGGCATGCTGCACATCATGCACTGCCGGGGCGTCCGGCAAACGCGGGGTGGAGCGGACCGCGCGGCCGGTCGAGGGCAGTGAGAGGATTGGTGCCAGTGGCGGCACCGCTGCCCGCAAGTACAGCGACCTATATTTGACCGATGCCCCGGCTTGCGATGGTGACCGGCGCCTCTTCTGGAATCGGGGAGGCGTATGCGGAGCGATTGGCTGCCGAGGGGTGGGACCTGCTGGTCGTCGCCCGCCGACGCGACCGCCTCGATCAGCTCGCGGCGCGCCTCCATGAAGAGCACGGCGTGACGGTCGAAGCGCTCGGCGCGGACCTTGCCGACGCGGGGGAACTGCGCGAACTCTGCGACAGGCTCGGGCAGGCTCCGCTCGAGATGCTCGTGAACAATGCTGGTCTGGCGCATTACATGCCGTTCGCGGAGCTTCCCCCCGAGCGGGCACGCGAATTGCTGGAGGTGAACGTCTGCGCCCCGGTGCTCCTCACCAAGGCCGCCATCCTCGGAATGACCGAGCGCGGGACCGGCGCGATCATCAACGTCGCTTCGCTGCTTGCCTTCAGTGGCGACGCGCCAGGCTCGTTCATGCCCCAGCGCGCGGTCTACGCGGCCACGAAGTCGTTCATCGTCACCTTTACGCAAATACTGGCCCACGAACTCGAGCCTCACGGCGTGCGCATCCAGGTCGTCTGCCCGGGGGTGGTCCGCTCCGAATTCCACACGAGGCAGGGCATGGACATGAGTGAAGTACCGCGCATGGAGCCGGACGACGTCGTGCTGGCAAGCCTCCAGGACCTCGAGGGCGGCGTAGTCGTGTCGGTCCCGGGGCTCGCGGACCCCGAAGCGCTCGCGCGGGTGAGCGCCGCGAACGGGCAGATGCTCGGCGCGGCGCGGGTGAAGGAATTGCCGCAGCGCTACGCCGCGGCTGGGGAGCGGCGCCCATGAAGGCGGTGAGGTTCGACCACTATGGCGGGGTCGACGTGCTCGACGTCCGAGAGGTCGAAGATCCGGTCGCGGAGCCCGGTCGCGTGGTGGTAGCGGTGAAGGCAGCCGGCATAAACCCAGGCGAGGTTGGCATCCGTGAGGGTCGGTTGCACGAGCGCTGGCCGGCGACATTCCCCTCGGGCGAGGGCTCCGACCTGGCGGGAGTGGTGAGCGAGATGGGCGACGGGGTTGCAGGCTTCTCCGTCGGAGACGAAGTGCTCGGATGGAGCGAGGAGCGCTCGAGCCACGCTGAGTTGGTTTCGGTTCCGGCGAGACAGCTTGTCGTGAAGCCCCCGTCGCTCTCGTGGGAGGTGGCAGGATCGCTATTTGTCACCGGCATGGCCGCGCTCGCCTCGGTCGAGGCGGTCGCTCCTCGAGCCGGTGAGACGGTGGCCGTCTCGGCCGCGGCCGGCGGCGTCGGTTCGCTCGCGGTCCAGCTCGCGCGCCGCGCGGGAGCGACCGTGATCGGGCTAGCCGGTGAGCACAACCACGAGTGGCTCCGCAGCCACGATGTCGTGCCTGTCACTTACGGCGAGGGTCAGGAGGAGAGGCTGCGCGACGCCACGGGCGGCAAGCTCGATGCGTTCATCGACACGTTCGGCGGCGGCTATGTTCAGCTCGCGCTTGAGCTCGGCGTCCCGGCGCAGCGGATCAACACGATCGCCGATTTTCAAGCGTTGCGTGAATATGGCGTCCGTGGTGAGGGCACCCACGCGATTGCTTCCGGGGAGCGCCTCGCCGAGCTCGCGCGCCTCGCCGCGGCAGGGGAACTGGAGGTCACCGTCGCTCGCACCTTCCCGCTCGAGCAGGTCCGCGAGGCTTATCGCGAACTCGAGCAGCGCCATACGCGCGGCAAGATCGTCCTCATCCCTTGATCGGCACGCGGTGGGGGACGACCTGGCGAGCGGGTAGAGGAGCCGATGCATATCAAGCCTGAATACGCGCTCGCCGAGCTCGAGCAGGCCAAATCGATTGTGCGCGCGCACCCGTTCGCCACGCTCGTGACGGCCGATCTGCGAGCCACGCACATGCCTTGCCTAGTTGACGAAGAATCCGCGGGCTTGGCCGTGCTGGGACATGTCGCCCGTGCCGACCCGGTGGCCGATGCCCTGGATGGTGACCTGCTCGCGATCTTCCAGGGCCCTTCGGGCTACGTGTCGGCCAGTTGGTATGCGAGTGAAACGATCCCCACCTGGAATTACGTGACGCTGCACATACGGGGGACGCCTGAGCCCTTCGCCGACTCGATGCCCGTGCTGCGGCGGACCGTCGACCACTTCGAGGCAGTGGTCGAGCGCCCTTGGTCCCTCGACCGCCTGGGCGAGGACGCGCGAGAGATGGCCGAGCATGTGATCGCCTTTCGGTTGCCCGCCGAATCGTGGTACGCGGAGGCGAAGCTCTCACAGGACAAACCCGAACATGAACAGGGCCGCGTACTGGCGGGGCTGGAGGGGCATGGTCCATATGCAAACGCGTGCCTCGCGGACGCCGTGCGGCATTTCAGCGCCTGAGCATCGCCTCAAGCGGCCGCGTATTGACCACGTTCGCCGCCGTCGCCCAGCCGCGGCGAGCGGTAGCGACCGACAGGGTCATGTTCCGGAGGCCGCGAACCGAGTGGGCGTCGGTCGAGCACACGATCTCGACGCCCGCTCGCAGCGCCTCGCGAACATGCGCGCCGCTCAGATCCAGCCGGTCTGGCAGCCCGTTGACCTCGACCGCGATGTCCAGCTCGCGTGCAACCGCAAACACTCGCTCAAGGTCGAGGGCGTTCTCCGGCCGCCGGTTGATGTAGCGGCCCTTCGGATGGCTCAGGCAGCGGACATAGGGGTTACGCAGCGCTTCCTCCACCCGCTTGGTCATCTCCCGGCGCGGCATGCGCTGTCCCCCGTGCACGCTCGCCTGTACCCACTCGAGCTCCGCCAGGGCATCATCGGGCAGATCGAGACGCCCGTCGGGGAGGATGTCGCACTCGATCCCGCGCAAGATCCGGAAGGGCGCCAGGCGCTCGTTTGCGCGGGCGATCTCCTCGGCTTGGCGGCGAAGATCCTCGGGCGTGAGTCCCCGTACCGCACCCACCGCGGGAGTGTGATCGCAAATCGCCAAATACTCGTATCCGCGCTCGCGGGCCGCACGTCCCATCTCCTCGACGCTTGCTCTCCCGTCGGACCAGGTCGTATGGCTGTGCAGGTCGCCGCGAATCTGCTCCTCTCCGACCAGCGCGGGCGGCTTGCCCCTGTAAGGGGTCTCGCGAAGCTCGGGAGGACAGAACGGGATGCCCAGTGCTTCGAACAAGCGCCGCTCGTCGGGTGCGTCGGGGAGTGGCTCGAGCGCCGCCACATAAGCCGGCGCGCCCGTGGCACGCAGCAGGGCGCTTCCGAAGCACTCAGGTGCGCACGCGATCAACTCGACTGCCACCCCCTCGACAGTCAAACCCAGCGCCCGGTCCTGTTCGCGCTCGATCACGACGACGATCTGTGGAAGGGACTCGAAGCGCTCGATCAGCGCGTGCGGCTCGCGGGTTGCGCACACCACCGCGAGCCGCTCACACGAGTCACGCCACCGGCGGACGTCGCCGGCCGGCTCGCCGTGCAGCTGGATGGCGATGCCGCCTACGAGCTCACGGGCGCGGTTGAGCAGTAGTCCCTGGCGCGGGTGGGGCGCATGCTCGCGCGCGAGCGCGTCGAGCAGGCGCGCCTCCGTCTTGGGACCGATCCCGGGGACCGTGCGCAGGCGGCCTTCCGTCGCGGCCTCGCGGAACTCTTCCGCCGTGTGCACTCCGAGTGCTCGTGCCACCGCGATCGCCCGCTTCGCGCCCAGCCCCAGATAGCGGCCGAGGCCCACGAGATCGGGCGCGAGCTCGTCCTCGAGCTGCTCGAGCTCCGCGATCTCTCCGGTCTCAAGGAGCTCTCGAAGCCGCGCCTCGATGCCGGGACCGATCCCTCGCAGCTGGCGAGCGCGGCCGCTAGAGATCAGCTCCCGCACCGGCACGGGGGCGCTGCGGATCGTCTCCGCAGCGCCCCTGTACGCGCGCACCGTGAACGGATTGGCGTCCACCAACTCGAGCAGGAAGGCGAACAGCTCCAGCCGGTCTGCGATTTGAGGGTTTTCCACCGCACGGTAGTTTTCCTGGATGAGCCGCACGCAGCGGCTGACGCTGTTCGCCGCGATCCTGGGGTCGGGTGTAGCGACCATCGACGGAACGATCGTCAACGTCGCCTTACCGGCGATAGAACGCGATCTCGGTGGCGGATTGGCCGCTCAGCAATGGGTCTCGAACGGGTATCTGCTGACGCTCGGCTCGTTGCTGCTGATCGGCGGCTCGCTGGGGGACATATTCGGCGAGCGGCGCGTCTTCTCAATCGGCCTCGCAGCCTTCGGAATGCTCTCCATTGTCTGTGCGGCGGCGCCGACGATCGGCGTGCTGCTGGCCGCCCGAGCGCTGCAGGGAGTGGCGGGAGCATTGCTCATGCCGAGCTCGTTGGCGGTGATCGTCTCGGCCTTCTCGCGCGAGGAGCGGGGCAAGGCCATCGGCGCGTGGACCGCCTGGGGTGCGATCGCCGGCATCATCGGTCCGCTGGCAGGCGGGGTGATCGTCGGCAACGCGTCGTGGCGCTGGATATTTGCGATCAACCCGCCTTTGATCGCGATCACCTTGGTGCTGGTCGCGCTGGCGGTTCCACCAGCCCCCCGGGTCACGCGCCGGCCGGTCGATGTGCTCGGCGCCGGCCTCTGCGTTGCCGGGCTCGGGGGCATCGTCTTCGCGCTGATCGAACAGCCGCACTACGGTTGGAGCGCGCCGGCGATCCTGGTGCCGCTGGTGCTCGGCGCGCTCGCCCTGAGCGGTTTCATCGCCTACGAGCGCCGAGCGCCGGAGCCCATGCTGAAGCTCGGCCTGTTCGCGCAGCGGAACTTCTCGATCGGCAACTTGGAGACCCTGACCATGTACGCCGGTCTCTCGGCGCTGTTCTTCTTCCTGATCATCTTCCTTCAGCAGGTGGCGGGCTTCAGCGCGTTGAAGAGCGGCCTGGCGACGCTGCCCGTGACCGCGATCATGTTCGTGCTGTCTCGTCGTTTCGGTGCGCTCGCCGACCGCCTCGGTGCGAGGCTGTTCATGGGCCTCGGCCCGCTGGTCGCGGCCGGCGGAATACTGCTTCTGCTGCGCACGGGTATGCACACCTCGTTTGTGAGCGACCTGCTGCCTGCGCTCGTGGTCTTCGGCCTTGGACTCTCCATGACCGTCGCGCCTCTCACGGCCACGGTGCTGGCCGAGGCGGACGAAGGCGACGCGGGTATCGCTTCGGGCATCAACAACGCGATCGCACGCGTGGCGGGGCTCGTTGGCATCTCCGTAATCGGCGTGGTCGCCGCCGGCTCCTTGCAATCCGACACGTTCGCTCGCGATCCGCAGAGCGTGAGTGCCTTCCACGATGCGCTCGTGATCTGCGCAGCGCTCGTCGCCGCGGGTGGCGTCAGCGCCGGGCTGGGAATCGTCAACCCCGCTCGACGGGTGCAGGCCAGTGGCTGCTCAGGAGGCCAGCTTGTCGCGGCGCCGAAGCGGGCCGCCGGTTGTCCGGACGAGCCGACGCCAGAGCCGAGCCTGGCGACCGCACACAGCTAGCAACCCCCCATGCCATAGTTTGCGCAAGAGGTCAAAGAAGGTCGAGCGACCGGGCCCAGGAAGGAGGACCACATGGGTGATCGTACGCAGCGCGTGAAGGGCAAGTCCGAGGAGCTCAAGGGGCGGGCTAAGCGTGAGGCAGGCATCGCAACCGGCCGTCCGGGCAGGGAGACCCGGGGGGCGGGAGAGGAGCTCAAGGGCAAGGCGCGCAAGACCGTCGGGCGCGCTCGCAGCGCAGTGAAGAAGTCCACACGCTGATACGCATCTAGCCGCGAGCCTAACGCCAGCTGTGCAACGGGCCGCGGAGCAGGCTCCCAGCTGTAGGGAGGCCTCCGAGCAGGACGGCCACTAACGTGCCGCTTCACGTGAAGGGTGCCCAGGCATTGATGCGCACGCTTACCGCGGCCGGAATACGGACGTGCTTCACCAACCCAGGAACCTCGGAGATGCAGTTCGTGGCGGCGCTCGACGCGGTGCCCGAGATGCGCGCCGTGCTGACGCTGTTTGAGGGCGTCGCCACGGGGGCGGCCGACGGCTACGCGCGCATGGCGCAGCGGCCCGGAGCGACGCTCCTTCATCTCGGCCCCGGGCTCGGCAATGGGCTCGCGAATTTGCACAACGCCCGCCGGGCGAGGGTTCCGATCGTCAATGTCGTCGGCGATCACGCCACCTACCACGTCCGCTACGACGCCCAGCTGCAGTCCGATATAGAGACAGTCGCGCACAACGTATCCACGTGGGTGCGCACCTCCGAGCGGACGCAAGATCTGAGCCGCGACGCTGCCGAGGCAATCGCCGCCGCCCTCGGCCCTCCTGCGCAGGTGGCCACGCTGATCGTTCCCGCGGATCTCTCCTGGTCCGAGGGAGCAGAGCCAGCCTCCGTGGCTTCGCCGCCTAGGGCGCCCGCCAGCGACCACGTCCGTGTCGGCGCCGCGGCGGAAGCGCTCCGGGAGGGCGATCGCGCCGCCCTGCTGCTGGGGGGCAGGGCGCTGCGAGCGGAGGCGCTCATGCAGGCCGGCCGCGTCGCAGCCCGCACGGGCGCGCGACTCCTGGCCGAAGTCTTCCCGGCCCGCCTCGAGCGTGGCGCCGGACTGCCCTCGCTCGAGCGCCTCGCCTACGTGCCGGAGTTCGTCTCCTTGCAGCTCCGCGGCCTCAAGCAGCTGGTGCTGGTCGACGCCCGGGCGCCCGTGACGTTCTTCGCCTACCCGGGTAAGGACTCAGAGCTTGTGCCTGACGGCTGCGAAGTCCACGAGCTGGCTCCCGGAACGACGGACGTGGACGATGCGCTCGCCGAGCTCGTCGCGGCGCTGCACGCCGAGGACACCGAGCCCGAGTTAGAGATCGCGGCGCGTCCTCCGCGTCCCGCCGGTTCCCTGACCGCCGAGACGGCTGCCCAGGCGATCGGCGCGACTCTGCCGGAGGGGGCGATCGTCTGTGACGAGTCCCAGACCGCAGGCATCGCCTTGCCGGTCAGCACGGCAGGAGCTCCGCGCCACGATTGGCTGGCTCTCACCGGCGGCGCGATCGGGCAGGGTCTCCCGGTGGCCGTCGGCGCGGCGGTGGCCTGCCCGGATCGGCCCGTGTTCGCGCTGGAAGCCGACGGTTCCGCGCTCTACACGATCCAGTCGCTGTGGACGATGGCGCGTGAGCAGCTCAACGTGACCGTTGTCATTCTCAACAACAGCTCGTACGCGATCCTCAACATGGAGCTCGCGCGAGTGGGGGCGAAGGCGACGGGCGCCAAGGCCAGAGCGCAGCTAGATCTCGGGCGCCCCGAGATCGATTTCGTCGAGTTGGGGACGGGCTTTGGGGTGCCGTCGAGCCGGGTACGGAGCTCCGAGGAGCTGGCCTCCGCGATCGAGCGGGCGCTCATCGAACCTGGACCACACCTGATCGAGGTGCGCGTCCCGAGCACGTTCAGCCCCGCTCAGCTGCGGGCGATGCCGCTCGCCCTGCGAGCGCTCGGGACGCTGCCACGCCCCGTTGCGGCCGCCGTCAAGAAACGCCTCTCCCCCTGAGGCCGAGCAGGGGGCCTCCGCTAAGGTGGAGGCATGGAGACCGAAAACAAGACCAGGCTTTCAGATCATGAGTGGCGCGAGCGGCTGACCCCCGAGCAGTACGACGTTCTGCGTCGGCGGGGTACGGAGCCGCCTTTCGCGGGTCGCTACGTCCACGCGAAGGAGGACGGGACCTATCGTTGCGCCGGATGTGGTGAGGTGTTGTTCAACTCGGGGGCGAAGTTCGAGTCCGGAACTGGCTGGCCCAGCTTCTACGAGCCGGCCGTGGCCGAGAACCTCGAGCTCCGACAGGACAACAGCCTCGGCATGGCCAGAACCGAGGTGGTCTGCCGCAGCTGTGGCGGGCATCTTGGCCATCTTTTCGACGACGGCCCTCAGCCGACCGGGCTGCGCTACTGCATCAACTCGTGCGCGCTCGAGCTCGCGCCTGAGGCTGAATAGGACCTAAGCGACCTAAGCGACCTAAGCGGGCGCGGTGCTGAGCGCTCGCGTCTGCGGCGCGCGTGCCGCGGGCAGCTCGAGCGTGAACTTCGCACCCGGCCCGTAGCTGGGATCAAGCGACAGCCTGCCGCCCATCCGTTCGGCGAGCTCACGGCCGATCGCCAGCCCGAGCCCAAATCCGCCCTCGCCTCCGGTACTGCGGCCTCGCTGAAAACGTCTGAAGATCAGCTCGCGCTCCTCGGGCACGATCCCCGGACCTCGGTCGCAGACACTCAACGCGACCGGCGACCCGGAGTGGATCGAGACCTTGATCTCGGTTCCCGCCGGACTGGCGCGCAGCGCGTTGTCCAACAGGATGCGCACAATGCGCGCGACGCTGCCTGGATCGCCGTGCGCCCACACCGACTCGTCCCCCGTGCTGAGCGTCGGGGTGATGCCGCGCTCACTCGCGGGCAGCTCGAACTCCGCCAGAACCGCGCGGCACAGCTCGCCCAGCTCGACAGGCTCCGACCGGAGCTTTACCTCGGCATCCAGTCGGGAGAGATCGAGCAGATCGGCCGCGAGCCGACCCAGCCGCCGCGACTGTGCCCGGGCCCGCGCGAGCAGCGAGAGCGTCTCCTCCGGGTCCGTGTCGCCGCTCCGCAGATCCTCATCGAGTAGCTCCAGCATGCCGTCGAGCGAGGTCAGCGGCGTTCGCAGCTCGTGCGAGGCGGTGGCCACAAACGCGCGGCGTGCTTCCTCCTGACGACGGAGCTGGCCCTGCATGGTTGCAAAGGTGCGCGCCAGGTCGCCCACCTCGTCCTGCGCGCGGTCTGCTGGAACCTCCACCCCTGGGCCCTCCTGGGTTACCCTGACCGCCGCCTGTCGCAGGCGCCGCAGCCGGTAGACGAGCGTCGCCGACAGCGGGATGCCGAGGATCACGGTGAGTGCAAGCCCGGCCAGCGCGGCCACCAAAAACGCGCGAGCGACGGCATTTACGGCGGCGGGGATCTCGTCGATGGGCTTGCGGATGGCCAGCACGAAGACGTGCCCGCCTGCGGCAGGGAAGGGCAGGGCCGCGCGCACATATTCCTTGCCGTCGATCGTGCCGAAGCTGTAGTACACCCTGTGCGGCCGATTGAACGCCGACGTGACGTCGTCGAAAGAGTCGTCACGAAAGAGATCGGAGTCGGACGGCCACCAGGCGAGAACCCCGACCCCGCTGCTGTATGCGCTCGGCTGCACCAGGCTGACCTCGGCCGCGCCCACCTTCTGCCCGATCTTGCCAAGTGGCGTCGCGAGCAACTCCTTCTCCCGCACGCCCCGGTTGCGCAGCTCCCGCTTAGCCTTGGTAGTCGGCGGTAAGACCGCGTACACGGCAAGGCTCGGATCAAGATGCGCAAACGCCGGTTTCGCACGGTAGGAGCGAAGCTCCTGCTCGAGCGTCCTTTGCGCCGCGTGTCTCAGCGAGCTTTCGAGCGGCCCCAATAGCGCGGCCGCCGCCACCGCCAGCGTGGCCACGGTCGTGAACAGCACAAGCCCTACGATCCGACCGCGCAGACCGGGGGCACGAAGCCGCGGTCGCGGCATGCGACTAGGGCCCCCGCAGTCGGTAGCCCGCCCCGCGCACCGTCACGATGTACCGCGGTTTGTCCGGCTCGGGCTCGAGCTTCTCCCGCAAATGCCGGATGTGCACGTCGATCGCGCGCGGATCACGATAAGCGCTGTCGCCCCAGATCGCCCGCAGCAGCTCTTGGCGGTTCAGCAGCCTGCCAGGCACGGCCATCAGCGCATCGAGCAGCTCGAACTCGGAGAAGGTCAGGCGCACGGGCTCGCCGTCCATGGTCACCTCGCGCTGCGAGCGGTCAAGCGCGATCGGCCCGACGACCACCACCTCATCGCCCATCGTGCGCCCTCCTGCGCGGCGCAGGACCGCGCGGATGCGGCTCCGCAGCTCGGCCAGCCCGAAGGGTTTGGTGACGTAATCGTCTGCGCCCGCCTCCAGCCCCAGCACCGCGTCTGCCTCCGAATCGAGTGCGGTCAACATGATGATCGGGACGACGTTGCGCCGCCCCCGCAGGCTGCGACACACCTCGTACCCGTCGGGGCCCGCACCCAGCGCGACATCGAGCAGGATGATGTCGAAGTGGTCGGTGCTGGCGCGATCGATCGCGGAGCGACCGTCCGCGACCGCAAGTACCCGATGGCCCTCGCGCGAGAAGGACCGCGTCAGCATCTCGCGCAGGTCGGACTCGTCATCAACGACCAGGATGTTCAACGAGGCCCCGGAGCTGTGTGAGCCTGGCGGCAGGGAAGGTGCTGATGTCCGGCGCTCTACCGCCATGGGGCCACGATCGTAGCGGCCCGCACTCCGGTCTTACCCGGTTCGCCCGGCCGCTTCAAGCCCCGCCGCCGGTGCATCGGAGAAGCCCTTGACCGTCCGTGGCGCAAGCCGGCCGGCGGCAGCAACGGCCCAGAGCACCGTGACCCAGATAGAGGTGGCCAGCAACACGTGGACCCAGACCATGTCGGAGGGCAGCTTGAACTCATACTGAACGGTCCCCACCAGCCCCTCGGCGGCGAGCAGCACGCACAGCACCGTCAGCGGCTCCAGCACGCGCTCGGCGGCCCCGCGGTGTCGGTGAAGCAGCCACACTCCGATCGCGATCACCCCGAACAGCGCCGCGATCGTGGCGTGACGGTGGACGATCCAGGTGAGCGTGTTGGCGCCCTCGAAGTGGAGCCGATGGACGTGCTGGCCGACGACGCCTCCCGAGTGAGGTCCGGCCGCGGTCGCGGCTGTGCCGGCAAAGATCGTGAGCGCCCCGATCGGGGCCAGCGCCCGTACAGACCACACGGACAGGCGGTCGATCGACAACGGCCGCGAGCCCGGCTCGTGAGCGGACCGCCAGGCTAGCGCCACGGCCGCGACGAGGATCAGCATCGAGAGGCCAAAGTGCCCCATAACGAACCCCGGAGCGAGGTGCTCGACCACGGTGTAGCCGCCGAGCACGGCTTGTGCGAGCACGCCCAGTGGTAGCAGCCATGCCAGCACCGCGAGGTCGCGTCTAAACGGCCGCCGCAGCAGCGCGAGCACCCCCACCGCCACACAGATCACGCCGACGGCGCCCGAGATCGCGCGGTTACCGAACTCGATCAGCGCATGGCTCGAAAGCGGCGGCAGGACCTTGCCATAGCACCGGGGCCAGTTGGGACAACCCAGACCCGAGTTGGTGAGACGCACGGCCGCCCCGGTGAGCACGATCACGAACAGCGCGGCGAGCGTGATGTACGCCACGCGACGGTACTGAGCGGGGGTAACCGTCCAACCCCGCGCCGTCCTCACCACGCGCTGGTAGGTTGCCACCCCGTCAATTTAGCTTGCGCGACCCCAAGGCGTAGCGTGCAGCTGGAAGCCTTGCGGCGCCGAAGCGCATCGCTCGTCATAAAGCGTGGCCGACCCGCGCCGCTCGCGGCGGCACGGGTACGGCCTAGGACGACCCTGGTAGGGCTGGGGGCCGTCCGAGGCCCGCGGGTTAGGGGGCGATGCCCGCGGGCCGGGTCGACATCCGTGTCGTGATTTGAGGATAGCCGCGTACATGCGGATTTCCTGACCAGGGTTGGTAACCAACAGAGTTCCCAACCCGACGAAAATGTCGCGCCAATCGGACGTTCTCGCGGGCCACGGCGAGCGCGTCGGCGGGCCATCGTCAGCGCGTCACAAGCCCAAGCAGAGTGGATTGGGCCAGGGGCGCTCCGCCAGCGCTACGCACCGAAATCAGGTCAAAATCGAATTCCGCGAGCGTCTCTCTCAGCGACCTGCGCGTATACAGGTGCAGGTGGTCCCCGAGGGGCTCGGAGTAGCGCTCCAGACCGCGCAAAAGGATCGTGAGCCGTGCATGGTTGGGCGTCGTCACCAGTAGGCGTCCCCGCGGCGCCAGCACGCGTCTGACCTCGGAGAGCCAGCGGGCGGTGTCGGCCACATGCTCGATCACCTCGCTTGCCCAGACGAGACCGAACCCGCCGTCTGGAAGCGGTAGCGGCCCGTTGGGCGGCGCCAGCCGAAACTCCAAGTCGGGGTGGGCCCTGCGGGCGCGCCGGAGCGCCGCCTCGGCTACATCCACGCCCAGCGGTTGGGCGCCGGACTGCGCCATGAGCGCGGTGAAGGCGCCCTCGCCGCAGCCGAGGTCGAGCGCGAGCGTCCCGGGTTGGAGGTGCTCGAGCAGGAAGCGCCTGCGGAGCTCGAACTGCGGCCAGGCAAGCTTTTCCGGCAGCCGCTCCCAGAGGTCCTCGTAGTAGTCCTTCACCTGCGGCTCTCGAGCAGCAAGGTCACCGGTCCGTCGGCGACGAGCTCGATCGACATCATCGCGCCAAAGACACCGCGCTCTGAGCCGAGGCGCTCGCAGAAGCGCTCATATAGCGGCTCGGCGAGCTCGCCGGGCGCCGCCTGCGTGTAGCTCGGCCGGTTGCCTCGCCGCGTGTCGCCATACAGAGTGAACTGGCTCACGCACAATGTCGGTCGCTCTCCGAGGGGCTCGTTCATGCGTCCACGCTCGTCGTCGAACACGCGCAGGCGCTTGACCTTGTCGGCCAGCCAGTCGGAGTCCTGCTCGGTGTCCTCGCGGCTAACCCCGAGTAGCACGAATAGCCCCAGCCCGATCGCGGCGAGGGACTCATCCTCCACGCTTACCGCGGCTCGGGAGACGCGCTGAACGAGCGCCCGCACGCGGCAGGCCCTAGAGCGCCTCGCGCAGCTCGGCCGCGGCCCGCTCGGGGGAAACGATGTTCAAATGCAATCCCACGCCCAGCTCAAGCCCGGCCAGATACGTCAGGCGGGGAAGGATGTCGATCCGCCAACAGAAGGCCTCCGCCCCGCGAGGCGCGGTGCGGACCCAGAGATTAAGCGGCGGGCTGGCGCCGAGCCGGCCGGCAAGTCGGCGCAGCGCCTCTCCGAGCATCCGCGCGCCTGTGGGACCGTCTTCCTCGAAGCGTCTCCGCGGCACACGTGGCGCGATCATCAGCTGGTAGGGGACGCTCGCCCCGTATGGCGCCATCAACACGACCTCGGAGTCAATCGCCACGATGCGCTCGCGCTGCCGGACCTCTTCCTGCACCAGGTCCGCCAGTAGGTTGCCCCCCATGGTACGAGTCGTGTAGGCGGCGAAACGCTCGCGCTCCCTTGCGACGTATGCGGGCACGAAGTCGAGCGCATAGAGCTGCGCGTGGCTGTGCGGTAGCGAGGCCCCCGCTGCAATCTGCTCGTTGACGATCACGTGCACGTAGGAGGCGTCCTCGTGAGCACGCATGCGCTCGCGCCACACGTTCATCGCGAGCTCCCGCTGCTCGTCGGCGAGCTCGGCGAGCGATGCCACGGGCGTCGGAGTGTTGATGATCACCTCGTGCGCGCCCGCCGCAGGCGCTGACCAAAAGAGATCGCGACTCGCGTTTGCGCCAGGGTGCGGCTGTGGCTCCTGGGCGGCGCGAACAGTCCCGTTCAGCGCCGGATACAGGTTTGGGACCACCCGCACAGACCAGCCGGGACCGTTCGGCGCACCTCCGTCCGGGCGCAGCGCGTACAGCTCCGGCGGGGTCCGCGCCTCGTGGCCCTCGGCGAAGGGGTCGCGCTCCGCATCGATGGGCGGCGAGGGCGCCGCGCGCAGCTCGCCTCCTGGACGTCCGCGCCGGGATAGGGCGATGATCGCCCTATTGCCCGTCAGTGGATCGATCCGGAGCTGTGGCGCCGGGTCAGGCAACCGTCTTGTCCATCGCGATGTGTTCGATCCCGGCTTCGACGAACACCCGCCCGCGCCGCCGGTAGCCGGCGTTCTCGTAGAGCCTCAGCGCGTAGGTCTGAGCATGCAGCACCAGGCGCCTGGCTCCCAGCACACGCGCTTCATCGTCGGCCAGCGCAAGCAGCGCGGACGCGATCCCGCGACGGCGTGCGTCGGTCCGCACCGCCAGACGGCTGAACTGGATCGTGCGGCCAATATGCAGCAGCCGGCAGGTCCCGAGCAGCTCGCCGCCCTGGACCGCGACGAGGTGGATTCCCTCAGCGTCGCGCCCGTCGAGCTCCTCCCACTCCGGCACTCCCTGCTCGACGCAGAAGACCTCATGCCGGAGCGCCACCGCCGCGTCAATCTCCTGTGCGGATCGGGCCCGTCGAACCTGGTAGGAGGCCACCGCCATCAGCGACAGCTTGACACAGAATTCCCGGCGCACATGTGCGCCGGGACCGGCCCAATTATGATCGGGCCGGCAGCCGGATGACTCGGCGCGGCCGGTGAGCGAGGCTGGATGCCGAGCGGCCGCCAGCCCGAGGGGCTCCTGAGCCGCCCCGTTCCTAATCTGCTTAAGTAATCGCTATCCTCCGAACCAGAGGGGTGCGGAGGTAGCCGCTTCTGAGGGCCTCTCGCCAGCTCGGACTGATCCGAGCGGCCTGAGTCGCTACGACGTATTGCCGCGACTCATATCCAGGACGTAAGACCTTTTCAAACTTATGGGTGATTCCAGCCCGTTCCCGTCTACTGCCGCGATTGCGCGGGCAGAGCTCTTCACGCACGAGCGCTTCGTCTATGACGGCGAGGCGCTCGAGGATGCGCTAGCACCTGGCGGTGCACGCCGCCGGGCGCTCGACGCTGCGCTGGAGGAGATCGAGAGGGGCGCGAAGCAGCCGTCGATCGAGTGGCGGCGCAACTACTCGCTGCTCCTGGGGCTGGAGCGCCTGCTCTCCGAGGACGAGCCTCACCTTGCCGATGGCACCGTGCTCTCGGCCCATCAGGTCGACGCGCTCTCGGGCACGCTCACTGCCCTGCTTGCGGAGACACAGCGCAACGGCTTCGGAGGTCCCTCCACCAACGGCCGCGAGGCACTGATCGAGGCGCCCCAGGCGCTCGAGGATCCCGAGGACCTTGAGGCGGATCCCGAGCTCTCGCAGTCCAATGGAGACGGGGACGCCGGTACCGAGGAGGACGAGGAGCCGCGCGACTGGACCGACGAGCGCGAGCTCGACGAGGACGTTCAACTCTCCGAGGACCAGCCCGAGGACCCCAACGCCGCGCGCCGCTTCTGGTTCGAGCACGCGACGGGCGCCGGGAAGACCGTGGCCGCGCTTGGCTTCGTCGAGGCCTCACGCACCGGCGGGATCCTGATCCTCACGCACCGGCGAAACCTCGTCGACCAATTCAACGGTGAGCTGCGCGACCGCGGCTACCGGGACCGCATCCACGCGGCGCTGTTGTCCGGCAACGGCTCGCAGCCGGCTCCCGAGCAGTACCTCGGCCCAGTGACCGTCGAGACCTACCAGTGGTTCGTGCGCAACGCCGGGCGCATCTCCGACGCCTACACGATCGTGATCTGCGACGAGGCCCACACCGCGCTCGGCGAGAAGACTTCCTCGGCGATCCGCGCCTGGTCAGGCCCGATCTTCATCGGCATGACGGCCACAGGTGCGCTGATCGCACGTCACGTCACCGACCTCTTCCCTACCCAGACCTCGCGCTTCGACCTCGCGCAGGCCGCACGGCGGGGGGTGATCGCGCCGCTGCGCTGCGTCCGCATTCCGCCTGGCCCGGGGGTGCGCACGATCGCCAAGGTGCCGCTGCGGCGCGGCGAGGTGGATACCGAGTTCGACCAGGAGATGCTGGCCGAACTGCTCGATCAGACGCCCTTCAACATGGCCGTCGCCGATCTCTACAAGACCCGCTTCCACGGCGTCCCCGGGATCGTGTACGCGGCCGGGGTGCGCCACGCCCACAACGTGGCCCGCGCCTTTAGAGAGTTGGGGGTCAACGCCCAGGCGGTTTCAGGCGAGACGCCCAAGCGCCAGCTGGCGCGAATTCTTGCCGACTTCGAGTCCGGCAAGGTGGACGTGCTGGTCAACGCGATGCTCCTGGCGGAGGGCTGGAACTCACCTCGCGCAACCCTGTGCATGCACCTCGCCCCGACGGCTTCGCGGCGCGTCTACCAGCAGCGCGTCGGCCGCGTGACCCGTCGCCATCCCGGCAAGGAGGCGGGGATCGTGGTCGACTTCGTCCACCCCGCGACCAAGCATGACGACCCGGTGGTCACTCTGCATTCGCTGCTCGATCGCGACGTCTACCGCGGCGGCGCGATCGTCGTCGGTCCCGTGCGCCGAGGCCGCGGGCGCCGTGTGCGTGTCGAGCGGCGTGTGCTCCCGGTCACCCCCGACCCCGAGCGGCGCGCAGCGGTATTCGAGCGCGAGTTGTGGCGCATCGCGGTTGAGCACCTCGACTATGGCGAGCAGCATGTGTGGGCCGCGCTGGCAGGTGCGCGCGTGGCCCCCGGCGGCTGGCGCCGGGCCAAGGCGATGCTGCACTTCGACCGCTCCGGAGAGCTCAAACGCCGCTTCTTGATCACCGCGCTGCAGCGCAATCGCCATTCACAGCTGCGGTTGCGCGCCTTGCAGGAAATCGCCGCCTCAAAGGACGCCGAAGCCTTCGATACCGCGGTCGACATCATGGCCGGCTGGCCCCGCGACGAGCGCCGCGAGGGCGTCAAGATCATGCTTCAGGCGCTCGCCGAGCGCCGCATCGGCCGCAGGGATCAGGCAAACGCATGGATCTGGCGCATGGCCGAGTACACGCGGGAGGTGCACGAGGAGTACGCCACCCAGCGCTGGCCTGAGACCAAGCGGCTTCTGGGTCTGCTGGTGAACTCGAGCGGTCCGGCCCACGCGCGCAACGCCCGCCGCCTCGTACACGCTGCCCGCAAGGAGGACCGCCGGCTGTCGGCGGCGCTCCTGGCCGCTGCGCTGGCGCACACGCCGGAGGCCGAGGAGGCCCTGCGCGGCGCTCGCACCCGGTTGGCGCGCAAGCCCGCCGCACTCGCACGCGAGCTGCTGCGCAACTTCCCCAAGGGTCGCCGCGGCCGCGGTCGCAGGCGCAAGAAGGTCGCCTCCGACGGGGAGGGCAACGGCGCCTTGCCGGAAGGCGCCGTCAACGCTGAGACCGTACAGGAGGCGGGGGTTCAGCCCGCCGACGGCGACGCCGCGCCCGAGCCGGATCGGGCAGCGGATCCTGGTGATGGGTTCTCCGACGACGTCGCCGAGTCGGCGGAGGAGCCCGAAGAGGTCGCTGCCCCGTCCTTTGAGGCGCCGGAAGAGCCCGCGGCCTAGGCTCAAGCCGACGGCGGGCGCCCCACGAAGGGCAGCCGCCCCGGCAACGCGTGCGCCGGCCGGCGGGTCCCTCCGACCTCAGATATTGAAGAAGTTGATGCCGAGCGCGTTCAGTGCCTGCTGGGCCTGGATGTTGAGCTGGAAGAGCTCGCCGGACCAGACCAGCACGCCCATCGCGATCAGGACCGCGCCGCCGAGCGCGATCACCACCTGGTAATGGCGCTTGACCGCCGCGAACACGGACGTCATTCGCTCGAAAGCAAACGCGGTGAGCAGGAAGGGGATCGCCAGACCGGCCGAGTAGAAGGCCAGCAGCACCGCTCCGTGCAACGCCGAGTTCGAGATCGCTGCGGCCGAGAGGATCGCCCCGAGCGTGGGCCCGATGCACGGCGTCCAGGCCAGGGCGAAGGCGGCGCCCGTCACCAGCGGCCCGCCCCGACCGGCGCGCTCCATGAGGGCATCGACGTGCCATTCGCGGTTCAGCCGAGGCACCACGGTGCTGAGCACGAAGTAGAGCCCCAGCGCGATGATCACCGCCGCAGCGACCTTGTCGAGCACCTGCCGGTCGGCTGCGAAGCCCGAGCCGAACAGCGAGGCGCCCACGCCGAGGATCACGAAGATCGCCGAAAAGCTGAGGACGAACAGCAGGCTCGGGACCAGCACCCGCCGGGTGCGGGCGCTTCGCAGGTCCGCAGGCGCCACGCCCGCGACCGTCGAGAGATAACCCGGGACCAGCGGCAGCACGCACGGAGAGAGGAACGAGACGGCACCGGCGGCGACCGCGGCGAGCACCGTGACCCCGCTCGCGGGGTCGCTCGAGATCGCTGCAACCACGGGAGGATCGTAGAACAGCGACGTTGGCGCGGCGCTCCCAACAGCACTTGTCATCATGCTCTGAGAGCAGGCCGATGATCGAAAGGTTCAAGGACAAGCCGTGGATCGTGATCGCGCTGCTGGTAGCCGGCGTCGGGATCATCGTCGGTGTCACCCAGGGCGTCAGCGCGTTGGTGCGCTCCTCCTCCTCCGACGCGCAGACGCTCGCCCGCAACCCTAATCTCGACCCGGGCACCGCGCTGTACCGGCCCGCCCCCGACTTCACCCTCACCGACCAGTTCGGGCGCCCGGTCTCGATCGGCCGCTACCGGGGCAAGGTGGTGTTGCTGGCCTTCGTGGATTCGCGCTGCACCACGATCTGTCCTTTGACCACGACCTCGATGGTGCAGGCGAAACGGCTGCTGGGACCGGCGGCCTCCGACGTGGTGCTGCTGGGCATCGACGCCAACCCCACGGCCACGCGAGTCAGCGATGTGCGCGCCTACTCGCTTGCGCACCAGATGATGCGCCAATGGCGTTTCCTCACGGCCAAGCCGGCCGAGCTCCGGCGGGTCTGGAAGGCGTACGGCATTGCCAGCGAGATCGAGCACGGTCAAATCGATCACACGCCGGCGCTGTTCGCGGTCGACACCCAGGGGCGCCTGCGGCGCGTCTACCTCACGCAAATGTCGTACGCCAGCGTCGACCAGGCGGGCCAGCTACTGGCTCAAGAGGCTTCGCGGCTGCTGCCGAATCATCTTTCGGTTGCCCAGCGACTGTCGTACGCGGCGGTTTCCGGGATCAGCCCCGCCAGGGGCGCCTCGCTCCCTCGGGCTGGGGGCGGATCGGTCTCCCTGGGCCCGGGAGCGTCCCCCCGCCTGTACCTCTTCTTCGCGAGTTGGGACTCCGAGGTAAGCGACCTCGCTTCCCACCTCGACCAACTCAATCAGTACCAGCGGGCCGCCGCGCGCGCGCGGCTGCCCGCGCTTACGGCGGTCGACGAGCGCAGCGTGGAACCGTCCGCGCAGGCTCTGCCGCACCTCCTGCGCACGCTCGCGCGGCCGCTGTCGTACCCGGTGGCGATCGACACTTCAGGCCGGGTGGCGGACGGCTATGGGGTCCAGGATGAGCCGTGGCTGGTGCTGGCCTCCCCAACTGGACGGATCCTCTGGTACTACGACGTGTCGACTTCGGGTTGGCTGTCGCTGCCGGCGCTCGAGCGGCGCTTACGCGGAGCACTCAGGAGCCTCCCCGCCGCGGCCAAGGGCCTGGCGAACGAGCTCAAGCAGCTCAACGGCTCTCCTGCGCCACTCGCCTCGTTGCACCGCCAGGCCGACCAGCTGCTGGGTAGCGGCGCCTCGCTCGAGCGTGAGATCCACGCCCTACATGGCTATCCGATCGTGATCAACGCCTGGGCTTCGTGGTGCACCCCTTGCCAGCAGGAGTTCGGGCTCTTTGCTGCCGCGTCTGCCCGCTTCGGAGGGCGCGTCGCCTTCCTGGGCGCCGACACTGATGATTCGGCGGGCGCGGCGCAGGCGTTCCTCGCGAAGCACCCCGTCACCTATCCGAGCTACCAGAGCTCGTTCGGCGCGCTGAGCTCGCTGGGTGTGCCGCAAGAGCTCCCGACCACGATCTTCCTCAGCCCCGCCGGGAAGGTTCTTTACATGCACGTCGGCCAGTACGCGAGTGAAGGCACGCTGGCCCAGGACGTGCAGAGGTACGCGAAGGCGGGTTAATCAGCCCGCACGCCGGGCCAGCGCAAGCGCGAAGCGCTCGGCCGGGTCGGTGTACCACTGCTCTAGGACGAGGCCCGCCGCGGCGAGGTCAGCGCCCAGCCGCGCGGGCGTGAACTTTGCGCTGATCTCGGTGCGAAGGTCCTCGTCGCGCGCAAAGCTGACCTCCAGGCCAAGCTTGCCGACGTTCACGGTCATGTTTCGCAGCGCGCGCAAGCGCATCTCGATCCACTCGTTGCGCGAATCGAAGAACGCCACGTGCTCGAAGGCGGAGAGCTCGAAATCGGCCTCCAGCTCGCGGTTGATCACGCGCAGAACATTCCGGTTGAACTCGGCGGTGATGCCCTGGGCATCGTTATAGGCGGCCTCCAGCACCGCCTGGTCCTTGACCAGATCCACCCCGATCAGCAGGCGATCCCCTTCCCCAAGCAGTACGCCCATCGCGTCCAGCAGAGCGCGCCGACTGGCGGGCACGAAGTTCCCGATCGTCGACCCGAGCAGCGCCACGACGCGAGGCATGCCGTCTGCGGGCGGGACCTGGTCGAGCTGTCGCTCGAAATCGGCCACCACGCCGTGGATGAGCAACTTCGGGTAGGCGTCGGCCAGTTGCTGGGCGGCGTCCCTGAGCGCCTGCTCGGAGACGTCGACCGGCACGTACCGGCCCGGGGCCCCCTGTTCGCGTATCTCCTCGAGCAGCGTCCTCGCCTTGTCCGGCCCGCCCGACCCGAGCTCGACCAGTTCGCCACACCCAGTGGTGGACACGATGTCCGCCGCACGCTCGGCGAGGATCTCGCTCTCCGCGCGTGTGAGGTAGTACTCGGGAAGGGCGCAGATGCTCTCGAACAGCTCCGATCCGCGCGCGTCGTAGAAGTGCTTAGGCGGAAGCTGCTTGAACGAGCCGGTGAGGCCCGCGCGCACGTTCTCGGCCAGTGAGCGATCGTCCGCACGCTCCAGGCAACAGTCGATCTGAATCCGTCCGTCGGCGGTTGACACGTTCAGGGCTTGTGTCTCGTCATCAGCGGGCGCAGGGCGCTCGCTTGTCGCGTGCCCAGCGAGGTCCACGCCAACGACCTGCACGGGTGCGGCTGCCCGCCGGGACAACCACAGCATAACCCTCTGCGATGATCGCGGCGTGAGCAATCTCAAGCTGACTTCCTTCTCGCACGGCGCCGGTTGAGCTTGCAAAGCCGGAGCGGCGCAGTTGGCGTCGCTACTCGAGGCGCTGCCCAAGCCCAACGATCCCGACGTGCTGGTCGGTACCGAGATCGCGGATGACGCGGGCGTCTACCGCCTGCGAGAAGACCTTGCGCTCGTGCAGAGCGTCGACTTCTTCACCCCGATCGTCGATGACCCCTACGACTACGGACGCATCGCCGCCACCAACTCACTCTCGGACATCTATGCGATGGGCGCCCGGCCGATGACCGCTCTCAACCTGGTGGCCTGGCCGGTGGAGGAGCTCGGGACCGAGGCGCTCGCAGATGTCCTGCGTGGCGGCGCTGATATCGCCCGTGCGGCTGGCGTGGCGATCCTGGGCGGACACACGATCGAGGACTCGGAGCCCAAGTACGGGCTCGCCGTTACCGGGACCGCCGATCCGCGCGAGCTTTTGACCATCGATGGCGCTCGCGCGGGTGACGCGCTCGTGCTCACCAAGCCGATCGGCGCGGGCGCGGTCGCCACGGCGCTGAAGAAGGGGCGTGTCTCCGCAGAGGTTGTGGCGGGTGCGGTCAAGGTCATGACCGAGCTCAACGCGGAGGCCGCCGCGGCCGCCCGCGCGGCTCGTGCGCACGCCGTCACGGACGTGACGGGCTTCGGTCTGCTGGGACATCTCCACGGGATGGCGAGGGCCAGCGGCGTGGCTGCCGAGATCGAGGCCGAAGCGGTGCCGGCGATCCCCGGCGCGCTCGAGCTGCTCTCCGATGAGCGCTCGCTCGCCGGCGGCACCCGGCGCAACCGCGAGCACGCCGAAAGCTATTCCACGTTTGCGCCAACCGTGGGGGAGGCGCGCAGGTGGTTGCTGTGCGATGCGATGACCTCGGGCGGGTTGCTGGTGGCGCTGGCGCCGGAGCACGCGCCGGGACTGCCGGGGGCATTGGTCGGACGGCTGGTGAAGGGCGGCGCCGGGGAGATCGCGATTCGGTAGGTGCCGGCGTGAGCTCTCAGCAAGCTTCGCTAGGCTGCTCCGGCACTTGGCTAGTCGCAAAGCAGAGAAGGAACGCCTCCGGCAGGAAAGGCTCGCGCGAGAGCGCGAGCTGGCGGCCGCTGCGCGGCGACGGCGCATGCTGGGGCTCTATGGCCTGGGCGGGATCGCGCTTGTCGTCGCGGCGATCGTGGTGGTGTTCGTGGTCACGGGTGGCACGGGCAACAGCCCGGGCGCGAGCGCCGGCACGGGTCCGAAGCCGAAGTTGCAGACCGTGTCGCTCAAGACGCTCAGCAACGTGCACCCCGCTCCCTCGCCTGGAGCTCTTGGCCCCGAAGGGATTCCCCTGCCCCACGCGCCGCTCCTGGCCTCCAACGCGTCGGCCTCCACCGGTGCGACGGTCGACGGGATCCAGTGCAACACCAATGAGCAGACGATCTTTCACGTTCACACCCACCTGACGATTTTCGTGGACGGTCATGCGCGGCAGATCCCATACGGCGTCGGGATCGCGCCTCCCCGGCAGGTGTCGCAGACCTCCCGCGGCCCGTTCGTGCAGGCGGGCTCCTGCTTCTACTGGCTGCACACGCACGCGGCTGACGGCATCATCCACATCGAGTCCCCGATCCACCGCGGCTACACGCTGGGCAATTTCTTCGACATTTGGCGCCAGCCGCTCGGACCCGACCAGGTGGGGCCAGTCAGGGGCAAGGTGACGGCCTTCTACAACGGCAAGGTGTACAAGGGCAATCCCCGCAACATCCCGCTCGGCGACCACATCCAGATCCAGCTCGACGTGGGCACGCCGCTGATCGCGCCAGAGCAGGTCAGCTTCGCGGGGACAGGGTTGTAGGGAAAGCCCCAGCCTCATCCCGCCGCGCGACCCAGATGCACCTCGCCGGCCTCCAGGGCCAGGCGGCCCCCTTCGGTAGAGACCATCAGCCGCCCTTGCTCGTCGATGCCGGCCCCGGTGCCCGAGCCGCCGCCCCAGTGAACCGGCTTCTCAAGCAGGGCATCGCGCGCCCGGACCGCGTCGAGGATCTCGCCCTCGCCGGCGCTCAGCCACGGCCGCAACGTGACCAGCAGCCGGCCGAGCCACGGCTCGACCTCTGGAGGGGAGAGTCCCAGGGTCCCGGCGCGCTCCCGCAGCTCCAATGGCAGCTCATCCACCGCCACGGCGACGTTGACGCCGATCCCGAGCACCGCCCAATGTTCCTGCGGCCGGCCCTCGACCAGGATCCCCGCGACCTTGAGCCCTCCGAGCAGCACGTCGTTGGGCCACTTGAGGCGAGCCTCGGCGCCGGCGAGCGAGGCCACCGCCACGCCCGCGGCGAGCGGCAGCAGCCGCGGCGGGTCGCGCAAGATCAGCGAGCACAACAGCGCGCGTCCCGGCGGAGCAATCCACCTCCGACCCTGGCGCCCACGTCCCGAGCGCTGCTCGGCTGCGGTGACGAGCGTTCCATGGGGCGCGCCGGCGACGGCCAATAGACGAGCGCGCTCGTTGGTGGAATCGATGCTGCGGAAGTGGAGGCGCGGGAACCCCAGCGTCAACTGATCGTAATCTCCTCATGGGGCGCGAATCCCAGCCGCGCCGCGGCGCTGCCGCCCCGGACCGCGAGGGCCAGGCGGCCGTAGGAGTCCTCGTACAGCAGCAGCTCGCCGGTCTCCACCTCGGCGAAGGTGTGCACGTAGGCACATTCGAAGCCGCGCGAGCCCGCGCGCACGGTCACCCGCTCTCCCGCCTGCAACGAGGTGTCCGCGGCGCCGGCATCGAGCTGAACATTGCCGAACCCGTCGGCATAGAGGACGTGGGCGACGAGCGCGCCGCCTTCCAGCCGCGCCCGGGGCAGCTCCAGGCGCACCAGCTCCTCGCAAGCCAGCGACTCGCCCGCGTCCTGGAGCGAGGCGCCAGCGGCCAGCCGCGCGGCCACCGGGCAGAAGATGTCGCGGCCGTGGAAGGTGGCCGACACCGGCTCGAGCCGGAAGCTCGAGCGGCCGATGTCGACCGCCTCAGCGATCCCGCCCGCCTCCACAGCGGCCGGCCACAGTAGGCCGTTGTCAGGTCCAACCAGCAGGCGGCCGCCGCCGAGCCCAAGGGCGACCGCGCGCCGCTGTCCCCCCACGCCCGGATCGACGACCGCGACGTGAACCCCCGCGGGCATGTAGGGGAGGGCCTCGCGCAGGATCGCCGCGCCGGCGCGCACGTCCTGGCGGGGCACGCCATGAGCGATGTCGATCAAGCGCGCCTGTGGGCAGATCGAGGCCATCACGCCGTGGCAGACGCCGACGAAGTTGTCGCCCAGGCCGTAATCCGAGAGGAACGTGATTACGGGGTTCACAAAGCGTTCACAGGATGGTTACAGGCTCCGCCGCGCGTACGGCGAGACTTCTGCCCGACGCAGTCAGAGCACAAAACCTACCCGGAGGCATCCAGTTGGAGGTAATCGACGCCATCAACGAGGCGCGTCTGTCGCGCTTCCACTCAAAGGCGATCTTTGTCTCGGGGATGGGCTTCTTCACCGACGCCTATGACCTCTTCATCATCGGCGTCGCCTCTACGCTGATCGCCAAGCAGTGGCACCTCAGCGCGGGCCAGACGGGACTGATCAACTCGATGACGCTGCTGGGCGCCTTTTTCGGCGCGAGTGTGCTCGGGCGCCTGGCCGACCTCGTCGGCCGTAAGCGGATCGCCGTGTTCGACGCCTCGATGATGATGGTGTTCGCGCTCGCCTCGGCCTTCGCGCCGAGCTTTGCTTTTCTGGTCGCGTTCCGCTTCCTGCTTGGCCTGGGCGTAGGCGGCGACTATCCCGTCTCCGCCGTGCTGATGAGCGAGTACGCCAACCGCAAAGACCGCGGCCGGCTGGTGGGGCTGGTGTTCGCCATGCAGGCCCTGGGCACGGTGACCGGGTACGCCGCGGGCCTGGTGCTGCTGTCCGCGGGGATCGACCACAACCTCGTGTGGCGCCTCCTGCTCGGGCTTGGCGCGGTGCCCTCGGCCCTGGTGCTCTACGCCCGTCTGCGGATGCCGGAGTCACCGCGCTACCTGGCCTGGGTCAAGGGCGATGGAAAGGGCGCGGCGGCCAGCGTGCGCAACTTCTCCCGCGGCAAGGTCGTGGCCACGGGCGTGACGCACGCCGCGGAGCGGATCGGGCTGAGGGCGTTTCTGTCCAACCGCCGCCTGCTGGTGACGCTGCTGGGGACGGCGGGGGCCTGGTTCGTGTTCGACTACGCCTATTACGGCAACGCGGTCAGCGCGCCGCTGATCGTCCTACACGTGCTGGGCAAGGGCGCGACCGTGCAGCAGTCGCTGGTCTTCAACCTGATCGTGTTCTCGGTCGCCGCGGTACCGGGATACATCCTCGCGTGTCTGTTCATGGACCGGATCGGACACCGGCAACTGCAGCTGATCGGCTTCCCCGCGATGGGCGCGATGTTCCTGATGATCGCGCTGATCCCCGGGGTGACTACGGTCACCGCGCCCTTCCTGCTGCTGTTCGGGGCGAGCTACTTCTTTGCCGAGTTCGGACCCAACACGACCACCTTCGTGTTGGCCGCCGAGTGTTACCCGACCTCCCTGCGAACGACCGGTCATGGCCTCTCGGCGGGCATCGCCAAGCTCGGCGCTTTCCTCGGCGTCTACCTGTTCCCGGAGATCACCAAGGCCTTCGGCCTCGCCGGCGCGCTCGAGTTCGCGGCGGGCATGGCCGCGGCCGGCACGCTGCTCACGCTGCTCTTGCCGGAGACCTCGCGTCGCAGCCTCGAGGAGATCTCCGAGGAGGGGCGCGGCAGCGCCGGCCTCGAGCGGCTGATGCCCGTCGACGTTCAGCCGGAAGCGGCCTGAGCGACGGCGTCCGCCAGCAGCGCCTCGACCAAACCATCGATGTCGTGCCGTGAGGCCTCCACGTCCGGCTCCAGGCCGTGCTCGCGCAGCTTGGCGCTCGTCACCGGTCCGATGCTCACGATCCGCGTCCCCGGTGCGAGTCGTCCGTCGGCGGCCTGAAGCAAGAAGCGGACCGTCGACGCCGAGGTGAAGGTCACGTAATCGCTCCGCGCGACCGCCGCCAGCTGGGCAGTGGAGAGCGCCTCTGCCGTCGTCTCGTATAGCTCCACCACATCCACCTCAGCGCCCTGCGCGCGCAAGGCGTCCACCAGCACGTCCCGGGCTCCGGACGCCCGCGCCACGAGCGCCCGCTGAAACGGCACCGACGCCAGCGCCTCCACCAGCCCCTCCGCGACGAACCGCTCGGGGACGATGTCCGCGACCACGCCGTGCGCCCGCAGCGCAGCCGCCGTGCCCGGCCCGATCGCCGCGACCCGGGCGCCCGCCAGCGCTCGGGCGTCGTCTCCAGCAGAAAACAGCCGCTCGAACAGCTCCTGCACGCCGTTTGGCGAAGTCAGGCACACCAGGTCATAGCGCTCGAGCTCGGGCGCGGGGCCATCGAGCGGCACGATCCTGATGGCGGGCGCCTCGACCACGTCCGCGCCGAGCTCGCGCAGGCGGCTGGCGAGCCCGCTCGCCTGCGCGAGTGCGCGCGTGACCGCCACCGACACGCCGCTGAGGGGACCGCCGAGGAACCAGTCAAGCCGCTCCCGCATGGCCGCCACCGGCCCCACCACCGTGACCGCGGGCGCACGCACGCCCTCGCGCCGAGCCACCTCGGCAATGCTCTCCAGATCACTCTCCAGCACCCGCTGAGAGGGGAACGTGCCCCGCTCGATCACCACCGCGGGCTCCTCCGCTCTGCGCCCCGCTGCCAGCAGCCGGGCGACGACATCGCCGAGCTGCCGCACACCCATGTAGATCACGAGCGTGCCCGGGAAGCGCCCGAGCGCTTCCCAGTCGAGCGCCGTCTCCTCCTTGGTGGGATCCTCGTGACCGGTCACGAACGCGACCGCGCTCGCCTGGTCGCGGTGCGTGACGGGGATTCCGGCGTAGGCCGGCGCGGCCACGCCGGCGGTCACCCCGGGCACGACCGCGAACTCGATGCCGGCGGCGGCGAGCGCTTCCGCCTCCTCGCCGCCGCGCCCGAAGACGAACGGGTCGCCACCCTTGAGCCGTACGACCATCCGGCCCGCGGCGCCGTGCTCGACCAGCAGCCGCTCGATCTCGGCCTGCGCGGCGGACTCGCCGCCTCCTTGCTTGCCGACGTAGATCAGCTCGGTGTCAGCGCGGGCGCGGGCCAGGGCTCCGGGCGGGATCAGCCGGTCGTAGATGATCACATCGGCGCAAGCGATCAGCTCCAGCGCGCGGGCGGTGAGCAGCCCTGGGTCGCCGGGGCCTGCCCCCACGAGATGCACTGTCATCGCGCCAGCTCCTGCGCCGCGCGCCGCAGGAGCTCCCCCGCCCCCACGGCCAGCATCCGCTCCGCCACCGCAGTCCCTAGCCCCTGTCCTGCGCCGCACATCCGGTCGGCGATCCACTGAGAGCCGTCGGGCAACCCGACCCAGGCGCGCAGCTCGAGCAGATCATCGCCTCCCGGGGACGCGAGCGCGCCTACCGGGGTGTTGCAGGAAGCGCCGAGGCGCCTGACGAGTTCACGCTCGGCGAGCACGCAGGCGGTCGAGACCGGATCAGCGAGGCGCTCGAGCGCCACCGACTCGCCGCTTCGACCTTCGACGAACAGCGCGCCCTGGCCCGCGGCAGGCACGAGCTCGTCCAGCGTGCCATCCGCCTCACCCCAGCGGCCGAGCCGCTCCAGCCCCGCGCGTGCCAGCACCAGCGCGTCCACGGCGCCGGAGGCAAGCTTACGCAGGCGGGTGTCCACGTTTCCCCGGATCTCGACCAGCTCCAAGTCGTCGCGCACCGCGCGTACCTGGGCGGCTCGCCGCAGGCTGCTCGTGCCCACGCGCGCACCGGCTGCCAGAGCGTCCAGACCAGCCGCGCCGCAGATCGCGTCGCGCGAGTCGGCCCGCGCAGGGATCGCCGCCAGGCAGAGACCGGGGGCAAGCTCGGCGGGGACGTCCTTGGCGGAGTGGACGGCCACGTCGATCTCTCGATCGAGCAGGGCACGCTCAAGCTCCGAGACCCAGCGCGACTTATCCTCGACAGGACCGCGGCGGTCGCCGGTCGTGGTGATGGGCACCAGCTCGCTGCGCGCCTCGAGACGCTCTGCGACCCAGCGGGCCTGGGCCAGCGCCAGCGCGCTCCCGCGCGTGCCGACACGGATCAACGCCGCAGCGGTCGGACGTTCGCCAGCGGCGCCTCGTTGGCCTCGGCGACCTCCTCGGCCCCTTCAGCGGCGACGGAGCCCATCCCCCCATCGGCCACCGGCTCTTCGTCCTGCAGCCCGAAGAGCTCACGCACCAGCGCCATCCGCATGTGCACCCTGTCGTCGTGCAGTTCCTTCATTCGCACGGTGGGGTCGTGCAGCAGGCGGTTCACAACCGTCCTGGCGAGCGCCCCGATTCGCTCGCGGTCGCGCGGGGACGCGCTCTCCCACTTGCCGTCGTTTTCGCGCACGACCTCGGCGGCGATCTCGTCCGCGCGAGCGCGCAGCGCCGCCAACGTGGGCAGCACCTCGAGCGAGCCCAGCCAGGCTGCGAACTTCTGGATCTCTTCCTCGACGATGCCCTCCGCGGTCCGCGCCTCCGCCTGGCGCACGCGGCGGTTGCGCACGATCACCGCCTGTAGGTCATCGATGTCATACAGCGAGACACCCTCGATCCCGCCGCACGCCGCCTCGATGTCCCGCGGTACGGCCAGATCGATCAGCAGCATGGGCCGCTCCGCCCGGCATCCCATAACCTCGGACAGCTCGCGCACCTCCAGCAGCAGGTGCGGGGAGGAGGTCGCCGAGACCACGATGTCCGCGCGCGCGAGCTCGGCCGGCAGCTCGTCGAAGCTCACGCTGTCGCCGCCGTGCCGGCGCGCGAGGCTGATGGCCCGGTCACGCCGGCGGCTCGCCACGAACACCGCGCGCACGCCCGAGTGCGCCAGGGCCTGCGCAGTCAGCTCGCTGGTCTCGCCCGTGCCGATGATCACCACCTTACGGCCGTCGAGCGCGCCCAGGCGCTCGCGCGCGAGCGCCACAGCCACCGCGGGCAACGTCAGCGCGCGCTCTCCGATCCCCGTCTCGGTACGGACACGCTTGCCCGCCTCGAGGGCGGCCTTGAACAGGCGGTTTGTGAGCGGGCCGGTCATCTCCTGCGCGAGCGCCGCCTCGTAGGCGCGCTTGACCTGCCCCTGTACCTCGTTCTCGCCCACGATCATCGACTCGAGCCCAGCCGTCACCCGGTACAGGTGGCGGGCCGCGTCGCAGTTGCGGTGCGAGTAGATCGCCGATGCGAGCTCAGTGGGGCGGATCGACGCCTGCCGCGAGAGCATGGCGAGCACGGTCGACTCGGCCTCGACCGGATCGCCGACCACCAGGTAGAGCTCGGTGCGATTGCAGGTCGAGATCGCGACCGCCTCGCTTACATCTCCCGCCCCGCGCAGGTCGCGCATGAACTCGGCCGCGCGGACCTCGGGCAGGGCGAGCCGCTCGCGCACCTCCACGGGGGCGGTCTTGTGCGAGACCCCGATCGCCAGCAGCTCGCTCAAGCCAGGCGCTCCTGAGGGCGGTCACTGCCGTGGGCACCCTCGCGCACCGCCTGCTCAGGCTCCTCGAGCTCCCTGAGCTCGAGCTGGCGCCGCAACTCCCTGAGCTCGCGCTGCGTGCGCGTGAGCCTGTGCGCCATGATCGCCAGGTAGATCAGGATCAGGACGACGAACACGATGTAGGCCGCCGCCACGTAGGGGCCGGCCGTGTGGAGGGGCAGCGCCGGGGCTGCTGCAAACAGGGCGTTCACGACGGCGCCGCGCTTCGTCCCAGGGGAGCCATTGCCTCATCCCCGAGCGCTGCCCGCCGCAGTCGGCGCAGCTGCATGCGCGTCGCTTTGGCGGCGATCTCGTAGCGCCACAGGGTTGTGTAAAGCAGCGCCACGCCGATCAAGGCGATCAGGAAAGTGACCCCCATGGGTGCAGGCAGGTGACTGCCCGTGAGCGTGAGCACACGGGGATGGACGAATCCCTGTGCCATCCGCACCGCGATGAAGTTGAGCGGCACGAACGCGCCTGCCACGATCGCGAACACGCTCGCGTAGCGCGCCTGTCGCTCGGGATCCTCGATCGAGAAGCGCAGCGGCTGATAGGTGGCGAACAGCAGCATCACGATCAAGAACGAAGTCAGGGTGGGGTCTGACCAAACCCACCAGTGACCCCACGAGGCCTTCGCCCAGATGGAGCCCGTGATCAGCGTGCCCACGCCAAAGATCAACGCCATGTGGATCGCCACGTAGGAGCGCATGTCCCACTTGCGATCCCCTGTGCGCAGGTGCATGATCGCCAACAGCCCGCCGAACACGAAGCCGCACAGCGCCGTGATCGCCAGGGGCACGTGCACGTAGAAGATCTTCTGGATGAAACCCTGGTTTGCGTCCAGCGGCGCGTAGAAGAAAACCAGGGCCAGCGCGACCGTGATCGTGGCGACGGTGACGAGCGAGAGCGCGCGCAGGCCGCGCCCGTGGCTAGTCAAGGATCAGTCCTCCAGCAGGAAATCGAACACCGCATAGGCGAGCAGAGCGAACACCACATCATAAAGAGCCAGGATTAGCAGCCATCTACCCGGCGGCGCCCCCGCGGAGTGCGGGGCGAGCACGGGGCCGACCGCGCGCGCGGTGGCGATCAAGGCGGGCAGCAGCAGCGGCAGCCCGATGATCGGCGCGATCATGTCCCGTGCCCGGGTGTGGATCGCGATTGCCGAGACGAACGTGCCGATCACCGCGAGCGCCAGATCGGTCAGTGCCAGCACCGCGACGAGGCCGCCCAGGCGCGGACCCAGCGGCGGGCCGAGCAGGAGCAGGGCGAAGGCAGGCACCGCGACCACCTCGAGCACCACCAGGAACAGGAACATCGCCGTCGCCTTGGCCAGCAGGAGCGCCGTGCGATCCACGGGGGCAAGCAGGAACGCGTCGAAGCCTCCCTGTTCGCGCTCGGCCACGAACAGACGGCCCGCCCCGAGCAGGGCCGCGAACAGCAGGGTGACCGTGAGGATCCCCGCAGCCAGCTGTCCGTGGACGTTCTCACGGCCGAAGCCGAAGTGGAAGATCACGAACGTGCTGATCGAGAACAGCACCATCGCCGGCAGCGTCTCGAAGGTCCGCAGCTCGAGCCGCAGGTCCTTGCCGAGCACGGCGAGGATCGGTCTCATCCGTATAGCTCTCGCAGCGCCGCGGTGCTGACCTCGCCCGGCGCGCACACGAAGGTCGCCTTGCCATCGCTCAGACCGAGGACGAGATCCGCGTCCTGGAGCGCCGCGCTCGGGTCGTGGCTCGTCAGCACGCGCGTATGGCCGTTGCCGCCGCCAACCAGCGGCTCGATCAGCTCAATGGCCGCGGGGTCAAGGTTGGCGCGCGGCTCGTCCAGGAGCAGCACGTCGGGGTCGTGCAGGACAGCGCGGCAGATCGCTACGCGCTGCACCAGACCCCTTGAAAGCGTTCGTATGGGGTCGTCCGCGCGCGCGCTCATGCCCACCATCTCGAGCAGCTGCTCGACTCGGGCCGGCGCCACGCGATGTAGGCGGGCGTGGTAGCGGAGGTTCTCGCGCCCCGAGAGGTCGCGGTAGAGCAGTGGCTCGTGCCCGAGCAGTCCCACGCGCGGTCGGACCAGGTGCGCCCGGCGCGGGAGCGGCTCGCCCAGCACTCTGACGTCGCCTGCGTGCGGTCTGAGCAACGTGGCGAGGATGCGCAGCAGGGTCGACTTGCCGGCGCCGTTTCGGCCCAGCACCGCGAGCGTAGCCCCGGCGGGCACCTCCACGGTCACGTCCCTCAGCGCGGCCCGCTCGCCAAACCGGCGCGTCAGGCCGCGCAGCTCAATGCCCAGCTGCGGAGCCATGTTGGCGCTGCAGCAGCTGGGTGGCGTGCTCGAGCACAGGCGCGAGGACCTCGAACAGCTGCTCGATCGCCTTCGGGCTGCCGGGGAAGTTGACGACCAGCGTCTGGCCGGCCGCTCCGGCCACCTCCCGGGAGAGCATTCCCATCGGCGTGTATTTGCGCGACTCCGCCCGCATCGCCTCGGCGATGCCGGGCACCTCCCGCCCAATCACCGCCCTGGTCGCCTCGGGCGTGACGTCGTCGGGGGTGAGCCCCGTGCCGCCGGTGGTGAAGATCAGCGACACGCGCGCCTCGGGCGCGACCAGCCGTCGCAGCATCTCCTCGATCGCGGCGCGGTCGTCGGGAACCACCTCTTGAGCGACCACCTCCGCGCCCGCCGCCCGGGCATGGTCGGTCAGCGCGCGGCCGGAGAGGTCCTCGCGGCGCCCGGCGGCAACCGACGTCGAGATCGTCACGATCGCGGCTCGCATAGGAGCCACAAAGCTACTTGGTGAGGAGCCTGACCCCGAGGGTGCGGCCAGCGGCGCGTATGAACGCCGGCCCGGCCATGAGCGGCCGCTGTTTGCGGCCATTGACGGTGAACTGCATGCCGGGACAGGCGAAAGGCCCGTTCGCGAGCGTGCTCGCCTGCGCGAGCACGGGACCGCCGCGCCGTGCGCGGAAGGTGAATGTGACGGTCGGAGCCGCCGGGATCATCGGGCAGTTGTAGACGCCCGGCTGGACGATCGGCAAGCTGTTGAGCGTTGCCGCGATCTCGTCGACTTTGGCGGCGTCTGTGATCGTGAGTTCAAGCGACGGCCTGCGCCCGACCCAGCCGCGCGTGACCGTCAACACGCGCGCTTGCGCGGGCGCGCGCTCGGCAGCTGGCTTGGGCTGGGTCCAGATGGCCTCGCCATCAGCGCGCACCCCTGTATAGCCGTGCGGCAGCGGCGCGACCTCGACCGCCAGCGCGCGATATCTGAGAACGCCGACCGCGGGCCACGAGAAGTCGAGCTCGCGGCTGAGCACGGTGCTGCCATGCGCGAACCTGCCGGAGCCGCTGCGCTCGGATCCGCGAGGCGGATGTCGCTCGACGAACGCGAGCACGCTAGACATGGATCCTCTGACCCGCCACCACGCGTGCACGTCCACGAGGTTGGGCGTCGCGACCGTGTCACCGGGATGGGCGAGGGCGGCGGTTGGTGCACTTGCCGCCCGCACCGACCCCGCGGGCAGGACCAGCAGCCCAAGCAGGTGGTGGGCGTCGGTATGCGCGACAACGCGGTTCGGAGCCGCGCAGATGGCGGTATCGGGGCAGGGATCCCTGGATCCAGGGTGCACCGTCCCGCACCCGGCGACCGCCAGCGCGGCGCAGACCAGGGCGAACGAAAACCGTTTCACATCGACACTACGACGGCGCCGCCCGGTGGTCACGGCCCGACCCCCGCGATCATCATCTAAAACCTACTTGCTCAGGAGCCTGACCCCGAGCACCCGACCCGCGTCGTGCAGGAAGGCCGGGTGCGCATCCAGGACCCGCTGCGCGTGACCCCGGGCCCTGAAGTCGACGCCCGGACATTCGCCCCTGGGTCCGGTGGCGGGCATGCTCGCGCGGGCCAGGGGTGCACCCCCCGGCCGGCCGCGAAAGGTGAAGGTGACCCTCGAGCTCACCGGGATGTTCGGGCAGTTGACCATGCCTTTCCCCACCGAATGGAGCTGGTCGAGCATCGCGGCGATCGTTGCCAGCTTGCCGAGCTCGGCCTGGGTCGTGGTGAGCGTCAGCGATGGCTTGCGGCCCGGGAAGGAGCGCGTGACCGTCAGCACGGCGGCCTGCGCGGGCACCCGCTGATGCAACGGCGCGCCGCTCGCGGGCAGGGTCTGCGTCTTCGGCGGGGCGGAGCTCCCGCAGCCTGCAACCGCCAGCGCGGCGGCGATGGCGGCGAGTTTCGACCGTCTCACGCCCAGACTATGCCGGGTCGGCCCGGTAATCACCGGACCGGCCGCCCGACTTCTCGAGCAGCGCCACGCGCTCGATGGTGGCTCCCCGCTGAACGCCCTTGACCATGTCGTAAACGGTCAGGGCCGCCACCGCGGCAGCCGTCAGCGCTTCCATCTCCACCCCCGTCGGCGCCGTCGTGCGCACTTCCGCGGTGAGCTCGATCGCGCCCTCCTCCTGGTCGATGGTGCCCTCCAGGCCGACGAAGCTCAGGGCGAGCGGATGACACAAAGGGATCAGCTCGGCGGTGCGCTTGGCCGCTTGGATCCCGGCGATCCGCGCCACGCCGAGCACGTCGCCCTTGGGCGCGTCGCCGGCCTGCACCAGGCGCGCGGTCTCGGGCGTGACGCGCACCACGGCGCGCGCGAGCGCGCGCCGCTCGCTCGGCGGCTTGCCCCCCACATCCACCATGCGCGCTCGGCCACGTTCGTCGAGGTGAGAGAGCTCAGGCGGGGGCATAGGCGCTCATCGCCCGCTCAATCAGGCTCCGCACCTCGTCGAGCCCGCCCTCGCGCAGGAGTGCCACCGGATCGGGCTCGCCTTCGACGATCCCCTCGAAGAACTCCTTGCGGTCTCTGTAGGTGGGCAGCGTCGCCTTGGCCCATCCGCGCACCTCATTGAGCAGCACCGCGAGCGCGGCGTACGGCTCGCCGAACAGCTCGCCGATCTCGCGCTTCATCCGCTTGGCGAGCGCCGGCGAGGCGCCGGCGGTGGAGATCGCGATCGCCAGCGGGCCGCTGCGCACGATCGCGGGCAGGATGAAGTTGCAAAGCGGCGGCACGTCGACCACGTTGACCAGCATGGCGCGGCGCTCGGCATCCTCGAAGACGGCGATGTTGACCTCAGTGTCGCCCGTGGCGGCGATCGCGATCAGAGCCCCCTCGAGGTCGTCAGAGCGGTACTCGCGCCTGGCCCAGCGGATCGAGCCCTCGAGCGCCAGTTGGGCTAGCTCCGGGTGGACCTCGGGTGCGACCACGGTCACGCTGGCGTCGCAAGCGAGCAGCCCCTCAACCTTCTCGAGCCCGACCTCGCCGCCCCCCACGACCACGCACCGCCGCCCGGTCAACCGCAGGCAGGCGATATAGAAGCGCGTCTCGAGCATCCCCTCGACGCACGACTGGTCGCAGACCCCCTTTCGCAGCTGGCAGACGCATTCCTTGCCGGTATAGGCCTGGGCGGGCATGGATAAAAGGGTAATGGGGTCTGGCGCATGCGCCCGACCCTGGGGCCGCGCATGCACGGCCCCACGCCGGCGCACATGTGCGCCGGCGAACTACTTCATGAGCGCTTCTCGAGCCAGCCTCGCCCCCAGTTTCATCAGCGGCACCGCCCCCTGCCGCAGCGCGCTCGCCCGGATCGAGGGGCGCCCGTAGAGCACCGTGGCGGTCTGGCGCAGGGCACGGCCGAGCGTCTCGTCGTACGGATGCCACCAGGGGTCGCGCACTCGCGACGGGCCCCAGCTTCGCAGCTTGGCGTTGACGCACTCGTAGAAGCCGAATTGCGAGTGCGTGCGGCCCAGGCCGGATTCCTTCGTCCCGCCCCACGGGCACTGGCACGCACCGTGGCTGTACATGTGATCGTTGATCCACACCATCCCGGCCTCGAGCTCGCGTGCGATCAGCTCCCCCTTGGTGCGATCCCTCGTCCACACCGATGCGCCGAGCCCGAAGCGGCTGTCGTTGGCGAGCGTGATCGCCTCCTCCTCGGAGTCCACCGTCAGGATCGGCAGCACGGGACCGAAGATCTCTTCGCGCATGAGCCGCATCTCGTGCGAGACCCCGGTGATGACCGCCGGCGCGAAGAACGGTCCGCTGCACCCGGGCGGCGCCGCGACCGGTCCTCCGCAGTGCAGCTCGGCCCCGGCTGCGACCGCGTCATCAACCAGCACTCGCACGCGCTCGAGCTGCGCGCGTGAGCTCAGCGGTCCGATTTCCGTCTCCCAGGACATGGGGTTACCCACCTTGAGCCGCCGTGCCGCCGCCACCAGTGAGGACACGAATTCCTCGGAGATCCCGCGCATCGCGTACACGCGCTCGATCCCCGAGCAGCTCTGGCCCGCGTTCGCGAAACCCGCCCACAGCGCGCCCGCGACGGCATGCTCGAGGTCCGCGTCCTCGAGCACGAGCATCGGGTCCTTGCCGCCGAGCTCCAGCACCGACCCCTTGAGCGCGCGGGCGCAGCTCTCGCCCACCTCACGTCCGGCCCGCACCGAGCCGGTGAAGAAGACCTTGTCGACCGGTGAGGCCACCAGCGCCGGACCAGCATCGGGCCCATGGATCACCCGCAGGAGCCCCTCGGGCAGCCCGGCGCGCTCGAAGGCACGCAAGATCCGCTCCCCCACCAGGGGGGTCAGCGGGGCGGGCTTCAGGACCACGCCGTTGCCCGCCATCAGCGCCGTGGCGATCTGCGCGATCGGGATGCTCCACGGGTAGTTGAAGGGCGAGATCACCGCGAGCACCCCGAGCGGCTCGTGAATCAGCGCGGCTTGCTTGCCCTTCAGGTAGAGCTGGTGCATCGGAATCGGCTCGTCGGCAAGCAACTGCTGGCCGGCCCGGGCAATCCAGTGCAGGGCGTCGAGCGATGGCAGCACCTCCATCGAGAAAGCCTCGGCGCGCGGCTTTCCCTGCTCGCGCACGATCAGGTCTCGGATCTCGTCCGCCTCATCGATCACCACCTGCGCCATTCGCTCGAGGTAGCGCCCGCGATCGGCGAGCCCCGTCGCAGCCCAGAAGGGCTGCACTTGCGCGACCGAGGCGACGATCGCTGAAACCCGCTCCGGCGGCGTGACCCTGACCGCCCCGAGCCGCTCGCCCGTGGCGGGTTCAAAGGATTCGAGCTGCGGGACTTCGGGCATCAGCCGCCCAGCCTACGCCGCCAAGCTTCAGTTACTGGTCCTACCCCGCCGGCGCAGGATCTCCTCGAGGCGCTCCCGCAGCTCCGCCTCGGCGTCGTCCGGTAGGTACAGGCGCTCGCCGATCGCCGCGTCCGGCATCAGCTCCTGGGGAGAGATGTGGCTCGGACGGCGATGGGGGTTGTCGTACGTGCGGTCGCTGCGCGTGGAGGAGCGCAGGTGTGGCGGCGGCAGCTCGGCGCCGCGCTCGCGGATCAGCTCGCGCGCGGCCAAGACCGCGCGCTTGGCTGCGTCGGACTTCGGCGCCAGGGACAGATAGATGGCCGCCTGGGCGAGCGCGAACTGGCACTCGGGCAGGCCCACATGCTCGACCGCATGGGCGGCAGCGACGGCTACGCTCAGCGCTTGCGGATCCGCGTTGCCCACGTCCTCGGATGCCAGGATCACCATCCGCCTGGCGATGAAGCGAGGGTCCTCGCCCCCCTCGAGCATCACCGCGAGGTAGTAGAGCGAGGCGTCCGGATCCGAGCCCCGCGTGGCCTTGATCCAGGCCGAGATCGTGTCGTAGTGGTAGTCGGCCTGTCGGTCGTAGTGCAGGGCGCGACGCTGAAGGGCGTCTTCCGCCTGGCCCAGCGTGACCGTCTCCCCCGGAGCGGCCGCCTGGCAGGCCAGCTCGAGCGCGTTCAGCGCGGTGCGCGCATCACCCGCGGACCTCGCGCTCAAGAAATCGAGCGCGGCCGGGTCGACGGCGCGATCCGGGCCGCATTCACCCCGCTCGAGCGCGCGCTCGAGCAGCCTGCGGATGTCCTCTTCGGAGAGCGCCTCGAGCGTGTACACATGCAGCCGCGAGAGCAGCGCCGAGTTGACCTCGAAATAGGGGTTCTCGGTGGTCGCCCCGATGAGCGTGATCACCCCTTCCTCGACCGCCGGCAGGAGCGCATCTTGCTGCGCCTTATTGAAACGGTGGATCTCGTCGAGGAAGAAGATCGTGGGTCTCCCGTTGACCCGCAGCCGTTCCCGCGCGCGCTCGATCACCTCGCGCACCTCGGCGCGACCGACCTGCACCGCGCTCTGCTCTTCGAAGGCCGCCTCGGCCGCTTCGGCCACCAGTCGTGCGAGCGTGGTCTTGCCCGTCCCCGGCGGTCCATGGAGAATCATCGAGTGCGCCTGGCCCTCCTCGAGCGCGCGCCGCAGAGCCGAGCCGGCGTGCAGCAGATGTTCCTGGCCGACGAACTCCTCAAGGGTCTGCGGTCGCAGGCGGGTCGCGAGCGGCGCCGTGCCCGGGGTCTCCTGGGGCGGCGGCTCGGGCGAGGGCTGCTCCCCGAACAAGCGCTCCATCGAGTCCCCGCTCAGATCCCCACGACCGCCAGCGCGGCGTCGTGCAGAAGGCCGTTCGTCGCCATGCCGCTGCCGCCGTCGGGCCTCCTCACGCCATGCAGATCGGTGAATTTCCCGCCGGCCTCCTCCACGATCAGCATCGGGGCCGCGAGATCCCACAGCTTCACACTGTGCTCGAGCCCGCCGATGTCGGCCGCCCCCTCGGCCACGAGCATGTAGGACCACAGGTCCCCGAACGCGCGCGTCCGCCAGCAGCGACCCGCCAGATCGAGCAGCTTCTCGAGCTGGCCGAGCTTGTTCCACTCGGCCAGGCCGCCGTAGGAGAGCTGGGCATCCTCGAGGATCGTGACGCCTGAGACCCGGAGTCGGCGGGGACCGTCGGTGAGCCCGTCGCGAGTGAACGCTCCGTGTCCGCGGGCCGCCCACCAGCGGCGGTGCAGCGCGGGCGCGGAAACCGCCCCCACCACCATCTCCCCCTGCTGCTCGAGCGCGAGCAGTGTGGCCCATACGGGGACGCCACGGACGTAGCCCTTGGTGCCGTCGATCGGGTCGATGATCCAGCGCCGCTCTGAATCCTCGGGCGAGGCGCCGAGCTCTTCGCCGACGACCGCGTCGTGCGGCCTCGCGGCCGCCAGCCGCTCGCGGATTGCCTGCTCGACCGCCCGGTCTGCCTCGGTCACCGGCGTCAGGTCGGGCTTGGTGTCGACCCGCAGGTCCTCGGCGCGAAACCGCGCGAGAGTGATCGAGTCGGCCATGTCAAGCAGCTCGAGCGCCAGGGCGAGGTCTTGCTCCCTGCTCACGGCGCAGGATCGTACGCTCCCGGGATAGGCTGCGGCGGTGACCGAGCTCGCGCATGATTCGGACGCGACCGCGCTGGAGCGCGAGACGACCTCTGTTCTCCAGCGGCTGGTTCAGTTCAACACCGTCAATCCGCCCGGCAACGAGCGCGCGGCGCTCGAGTACTTGGCCTCGTTTCTGCGAGACGTCGGGTTCGAGACGGAGCTGCTGAGTGCCAGCGAGGAGCGCCCGAACCTGGTCGCGACGCTCACGAGCTCCTCGGCCGACGGGCCCACGCTCGGATTCCTCGGTCACGTCGATACGGTGCTCGCCGACGCCTCGGAGTGGAGCCACGACCCCTGGTCGGGCGATGTTGCCGAGGGCTACCTGTGGGGGCGGGGCGCGATCGACATGAAGTCGCAGGTCGCCGCCGAGGCGGTGGCTGCGGTGGCGCTGGCGCGCGCAGGGTGGCGGCCGGCGCGCGGGCGGCTCAAGCTGATGTTCGTCTCCGACGAGGAGACCGGGGGCGACGTCGGCGCCCGCTGGCTGACCGAGCGCCATCCGGACAAGGTTGCCTGCGACATGCTGCTCAACGAGGGCGGGGGCGAGGTGTTCGAGTACGGTGGCCGCCGGCGCTACGGCGTTTGCTGCGGCGAGAAGGGCATCTTCCGCTTCAGGCTCACCGCCCGGGGCGCCGCCGGCCATGCCTCGCTGCCGCGCATGGGCGAAAACGCGCTGCTCAAGCTGGTGCCGGTGCTGGCGAAGCTGGGCGAGGCGCGACCGGCCTACGACCTCACCTCCGTGCCGGCGGCGCTGCTGGAGGGGCTGGGCGAGGATGCCGGCGACCCAGCCGGCGTGGTGGCGCGTATGGCGGCGGCCGAGCCCGCGCTCCTGGTGCTGTTCGAACCGTTGCTCGGCATCACCATGACGCCGACGATGGTCCACGCCTCGGACAAGCTCAATGTGATCCCGTCGAGCGCCCACGTGACGGTCGACTGCCGGGTACCTCCCGGAATCGGTTCCGGGTGCGTCGAGCAGCGGATCGCCGACGTACTGGGGGACCTTCGCGACCAGGTCGAGGTCGAGTTCACCGAGGAGGTCATGGGCAACGAGTCGGCGGTCCAGACGCCCTTCATGGATGCGATTTCAAGCTGGGTCGAGGCCCACGACGCCGGCGCCACGTCGGTACCGGTGGTGCTGCCCGGCTTCTCTGATTCGCGCTGGTTCCGGGATGCCTTTCCGGACTGCGTCGCGTACGGCTTCTTTCCCCAGAAACACATGACGATGCTCGATACGGGGCCGCTCGTGCACGCTGCCGACGAGCGCATCGATGTCCGCGACCTGGGTTTCGCGGCGCGCTTCTACCGCGACATCGCGAAAGCGATGCTGGGGTAGGAGCGGCGTCGTGGGCGCGAAGTCACCCGAATAAACTGCCGCCATGGCGACGCAGGTGGTTCCCCGGCTCGATCCGGCGATCTTCCGCCTGCCAGTCGAGCGCATTCGCGACGGCTACTACTCGGACGCCTACTTCGTCTACACCAAGCAGCTGCTCGAGGAGGAGGAGCGGCATCCGCGTGTGACCATGCAGGTCTTCCAGAAACGCGACTCGATCCTCGGCGGCGTGGATGAGGCGATCGCGGTGCTCAAGACCTCCGCCGGCCGACGAGGCGCCGACGGCGAGTGGATCCCGGCCTGGAATGAGCTGGAGGTCCATGCCCTGTACGAGGGCGACGGGATCGCGCCGCGGGAGACCGTGATGACGATCGAGGGCGACTACAGCATGTTCGCCCACCTCGAGACGGTCTACCTGGGGTGTATGGCGCGCCGCTCGCTGATCATGAGCAACGTCTCGGAGGTCGTCGCGGCCGCGCGCGGTAAGGAGATCTTCTACTTCCCGGCGCGGCACGATCACTGGCTCGTCCAGACCGGGGACGGTTGGGCGGCGCATGTCGCGGGTGCGATTGGCGTATCCACCGACGCCCAGGCGTCGTGGTGGGGTGGGCGCGGCATCGGCACGGTTCCTCATGGGCTGATCGCGGCCTACGGCGGAGATACGGTCGCCGCGGCGGAGACGTTCGCCGAGCGCTTTCACGAGGAGATGAACATCACCGTGCTGGTCGACTTCGACAATGACTCGGTCACGACCGCGCTCGAGGTAGCCGAGGCGCTCGGGCCCAAGCTTTGGGGCGTCCGGCTGGACACCTCGGAGCAGCTCGTGGACCGCTCGCTTTACGAGGAGATGGGTGGCTTCGATCCCACGGGTGTTAACCCCCGGCTCGCAGAGAAAGTACGCCGCGCCTTGGACGAAGCCGGCTTCGGGGGCGTGCGCATCGTCGCGAGCGGGGGCTTCACCGCGGAGCGCATCCGCGAGTTCGAAGCCGCCGGCGTGCCCGTAGATGCGTACGGGGTGGGCTCCTCCCTGATCCGGGGGAAAAATGACTTCACGGCCGACATCGTCATGGTGGAGGGACGCCGATGCGCAAAGGTGGGGCGCAGCTTCCGGCCGAATCCGCGGCTGGAGCGCGTCGACTAGGGCGAACTTCGCGCGATACCCGCCCCGCTATGCTCCCGGCCCGATGCTGGGTGCGATCGATCATGTCGGGATCGCCGTCGAGGACATCGACGCGACGCTCTCCATCTACCGGGACTCGCTTGGCTTGCCCCTGGTCCACCGTGAGACGATCGCCGAGCAGGGCGTGGACGCGGCACTGCTGGACGTGGGCGACGGGCACGTGGAGCTGCTGCAACCGCTTTCCGCTGAGTCGACCGTGGGTAAGTTCCTCTCCCAGCGGGGACCGGGTCTGCACCACGTTGCTTACCGGGTGGGCGACATCGAGGACGCGCTCAGCGAATGCCGGCAGGTGGGCCTGCGCATGATCGACGAGCGCTCGCGCGCCGGCATCCGGGGATCGCGGGTGGCGTTCCTGCACCCGAGCGCGACCGACGGCGTGCTGACGGAGCTTGTGCAGCCGGCAGAAGGTCACTGACGAGAGTGGAGGAAGCGTGATGGCCGAGGGCGAACGACCACAGCGAATCTCGATCGGGTTTGTCGGCGGGCAAACGCTCGCCGCCCGGGTCGCTCCCGACAATCTGGCGCAACTGCGCAACGCCCTTGGCTCAGGCGGTTGGCACGAGCTCATCGCCGAGGACGGCACGATCGCGGTCGACCTGGCCAAGGTCGCCTACGTGATCGCCGAGCACGAAGAGCACCGCGTCGGGTTCGGCACCTGAGCGGCTCTGTCCGAGTCCGCTCGCCAGTCGAGCCGGCCTAGCGCCGGCGAGTCAGTCTCAGCTTGTGGAGACGATCAGGACGTTGCAGTCGGCGTGGTGCGCGACCTTGTTGGGCACGCTTCCGAGTACGCGCCTGGCGCCCTGCATGCCGCGGTTGCCGACCACGATCATCCCCGCATCTACCTCCGAGGCGACCGAGAGCAGCGCGTCGGCCGGCTCGTCCTCGCTGGAATGCGTCTTCACCTTTACGCCGCTGAGGCGCACACCGGCCTCGGCCTCCTCCAGGATCGCCTCGACTCGGGAGTGGGGGAGGGGCTGCCACACCTTCGCCGCGCCCTCGGGTGCACCGGCGACGTGGGCTCCGCGCAGGGGCTTATAAGCGGAGACCAGATGCAGCTCGGCGTCGAAGGCCTTGGCGATGCGGATCGCTTCGCTGACGGCCTCCTTCGCGGTCTCCGATCCATCCGTGCCCACTACGATCGCTTCGCCCATCGAGCCCCTCTCCAGCCGACTTCGCTTAGGCGGGGGACCCTACCATCCGCCGCCCCGCCGCGGGAAGCGATCGCCCACGGTGCCGGGCCGTGAACGACGCGCCATCCAGCGTCCTACGCGGAGGCGCCGCGCTCGATCGCGCTGCCCTCATGGCCGCCCGTACCCACCTCCATCCGGCTGCGGTGGAGCGTGCGGTCGCCGCCTACTCTCACCTCGGCGAGCACGGGGCCTGTTGGCTCGCGCTTGGCGCAGCGGGCGCGTTGCTCGATCGCCGGCCCTGCGATCGCGGCCGGTGGCTCCGAGGAGCGCGGGTGGTGTGCGCCGCCTACGGGCTCAATTTTGCGGTCAAGCTCGCCGTCCGCCGCCGGCGCCCAGAGCTCCCTGGCCTGCCACCGCTGACGAAGACCGTCTCCCGGCTCTCGTTCCCCAGCGCACACGCCACTACCTCCTTCGCCGCGGCACGGGCATTCTCCGGCCTGGTGCGACCGGCTGCGGTGTACGCCCCGGCGGTGGCATTCGCTCTGAGCCGCCCGTACCTGGGCGTGCATTACCCGAGTGACGTGATCGCCGGGGCGGTGCTGGGAACGGCGATCGGGGCCGCCTGGCCGAAGGCTGCCGGATGAGGATCGGCATCGTCGGCATGCCGAACGCCGGCAAGTCCTCACTGTTCACGGCGCTAACGGGCGTGGGCGCGCAGAGCGCCAACTATCCCTTCACGACGATCGAGCCCAACGTGGCCGTGGTGCCGGTCAGAGACGAGCGGCTGGAGGCGCTCGCCGAGACGCTCCAGGCCTCCGAGATCGTCCCCGACACGATCACCTTCCACGACATCGCAGGCCTCGTCGCGGGCGCGCACCGCGGGGAGGGGCTCGGCAATCGCTTCCTGGCCAACATCCGGGAGACCGATGCGATCGTGCACGTGATTCGTGTGCACGAGGACCCCGAGGTACCTCATCCCGAGGGACACGTCGATCCACTCGCCGATGCCGAGACCGTCGAAACTGAGCTGATCTACGCCGACCTCGAGCAGGTCGAGCGGCGGCTCGAGCGCGTGGTGCGGGCGGCTCGCGGGGGTGATCGCAGCGCGGTCGGAGAAGAACGGGCGCTGAACGAGGTGCTCGAGGTCCTCTCCGCCGGGCGCCCGGCCTCCGCCCTGGGGGCGCCGAGCGAGTTGCCGGAGCCGGTGCGCGCGCTGTCTCTTTTGACCGCCAAGCCCGTCCTGTATGTGGCCAACGTTGAGGAGGGGGGTGGGGAGGTGCCCGAGGCGCTCACCCGCCACGCGGCCGCCACGGGCGCCGCCGCGGTCGCCGTCTCGGCGCGGCTCGAAGCCGAGCTCAGCGAGTTGCCTGCGGAGGAGGCGCGGGCGATTCGGGCGGAATTCGGCCAGAGCCAGTCGGGTCTCGAGGCGGTCATCAGGGGCGCCTTCGGCCTACTCGGGCTGATCGCGTTCTTCACCGCGGACCGCGAGCGTCCCGCCCACTCATGGCACATGCGGGACGGGCTGTCTGTCTGGCACGCGGCCGGGCTGATCCACAGCGACATCCAGCGCGGGTTCGTGCGGGCGGAGATCATTCCCTGGGAGGAGCTGGTCGCGGCGGGGGGATACGCGGGGGCCCGGGAACGGGGAACGCTCAGGCTCGAGGGCCGCGAGTACCGGGTCAGGGACGGCGACGTGATCACGGTGAGGTTCACGGCGTAGCGCTTCATCGCAGAGGCACGGCGGCCCTACGGTCGGCGCCTGCATGCGTCCGCCCAGCCTGCCCAGATGCAAATGGGCCTGCAAACCGCCATGAATTCCGATACAGTGCCCCCCGCGCCGAATCCTCCGTCCCAGGCGGGGGCACGGGGAACCCACATATTCCCGGGGCGAATCACCACCTGATGGTGGTGTAGCGCGAATGCGCGAGCCCGACAGCTAACTCCGGAGGCGCGGACGAGAAATGACGAGTCTCAAGCGCATATTCCATGCTCGCGCCGCCGCGGTGGCGGTCTGCTCCGCGGTCCTTGCGATTACGGCTGCGCTGCCCAGCCCCTCCAGCGCGACTCCGAGTCTCGGCCAGCTGCATGCAAGCCTTGCCCAGACCCAGGCGCAGGCGCAAGAGCTCTCTGGGAATGTCGGCCATCTTTGGTCTCTGATCTCCTCGCTCACCACACAGGTCAGCTTCGTTCGCCAGCGAGAGGCAGCGGTCCAGGCGCAGCTCACCGACGACCGCGTCCAGCTCGCCCGTACCACCGCCGAGCTGACACGCGAGCGGCACAAGCTCGCCGTCCTGGTCACGCGGCTGCGCCGGGCACAGTCGGTCCTCGCCAGCCAGCTCGTCTACAAGTACGAGCACTCCAGCCCTGACCTCGTGTCTCTGCTGGTGACTTCAAACGGCTTCTCTCAGCTGATGAATCAGCTGAACGACCTGCGCCGAGCGGAGCAGGAGCAGAAGACCGAGATCCAGGTGACTCGTACAGCGCGCAACCAGGTGCATGCGACCGCGCTGCGCCTCGGCCGCCTGCAGGCGAGCTATCGCCGATGACGATCGCGGCCACGACGCGCGCCCGGGCCCTTCAGGGAATGAACGCGCTGTTGAGCTCGCGACAGGCAGCGCTCCAGCAGTGGCGGACGGCACAGGTTGCGGCCTTGTCCGCGGC
>CAWEGZ010000008.1:0-169312 GCA_963808655.1 uncultured Solirubrobacterales bacterium | reverse complement strand
ACGCCGCGTCGCTCGTATGCGTGCGCGGCCCGTGTTTCTCCAGACCTCGGGCAACTCGGCGTTGCCCACCGTGCCGCCGGCGATGAAACGATCGATCCTGTCCTGGTAGCGGGCATTGCCGAACTCCACGACGATGTCATCAACAATTTCGGGCAGCCTCGGGTCGGTGATCAGCGCCTGAAGCACATCGTGGTGGTTCTGTAGGCCCTCCGCCTCCCCGAACCCCACCAGGCGGTGCTTCTTGAACGCGTCAAGAACGGCTTCGTTGACCCGACCCCGGCTGACCGGTTGCCCGCAGCCCGGGCTCGCGCCCCCCCGCACCCTGCCAGTCCCACTACCGAAATTGCGCCAAGCCCTCCGGCGGAGTTACTCAGGAACCTGCGGCGATTCAGTCTCGTGACGTCATGGGCGCTCATTTGGGCTGCTCCTTCCGCAATCGGCGGGTTGGCTCTTAGTCTCACCACGCGCCGCCTCCCAACCACAAAGTTCATTGCGAGCCAATATGCCTGAGCGCGGATAACAGCCAGATAACAGGGTTACGCCCCCGTTATCTCAAGACAAGCGCTCACGGCCCCACTCCGCACCCAGCAAACAGGAGCCAGGCGACACAGCCGCTGGACCGAAGGGAGCCGCCGGTCGTCGACATCCCGCCTGCCGCAAACCGCCGAAATGAGCCGCCAAGCTACATCACGGCTGCCTTCTCAGTCGGGCTACAAGCATGCACGAGCCGCCGCTTGCTCTCTACTTTTTCACCAGCTTGACCGAGCTAATGTCTCGTGGCTGGAGTGGAACGAGTCGATGCCCAACCCCTGCGCGTTCTTCGACACGGGCACAGACTGGGCGAAGGACATCTACACGACGCATCACAACCCGGCGGTCTACTACGACGACGTGGAGGTGGCCGCTACTCGGAGAACTTCAACCAGGCCCCTAAGCGCGAGTGCAGCCGCAGGGTTATCCCGACCGGTTCGACCGGTCCCGACGACATGAGCGCCTTAATCGCGCCCTCGGCAAGGGGCGGGTGGGGCGCTTTAACATGGTGATCCCCAACGGCTGCGAGGACGGCCACGATCCGTGCGGCAACAATCAGAAGCGCCAGTTCGACCTCTTCCTGCGCCGCGAGGTGCCGAAGATCGAGGCCTCCCCCGCGTTCGGCCGCAATGGACTGATCCTGATCACCTACGACGAGTGGGGCGACTCAACGCCGCACAACCACCGCGTCGCCTTCCTAGCGCTCGGACCGGAAGTCCACCCCGGCGTATACCGCGGTGGGCCGTTCAACCACTACAGCCTGCTGCGCACACTTGAGGACGGCTTCGGTATCAACCGACACCTCAAAAACGCCGCCAAAGCAAAACCTATCCCCCAGATCTGGAAACACTGAGCATCGCCCTCCAACCAACCTACGTGTAGGACGACTCGGCAGCCTCTCACCGTTCGCGCTCGGCGGGCTCGCGCAGCACTCTCTCGCGCGTCTCCTCCGATGCGCCGTCGAACTGCCGCTCGATGATGTCACGGTAGAACTTCACGCCGCCCAACTCCGCCAACGGTCGCTCACTCCGCCCCGTTCTTCGCGGCCTGAAGCCGTGCCGAGCGCGCATGGCCGACAGCTTGAAGGAGCTCGCGGGACGCCGCCCGCACGTCAGGGTCTGAAATGGTCGAGCACCGGCCGCGGCGTGTTGATATGCCTTGAGCGCTGAACGCGGTCCCGCTCGCTGTACACCTCGGGCCGGCGACGGCGCAGCAAGAACATCAGCAGCCGGTCGCTGCCGTTCACCGCACGGACGTACGCCTCGCGTTCTAAGCGCTCAAACGCGGCCGCGATGGCATCGTCCCACGTCTCCCTGAACTCGGGGTCGCGTGAGCGCCGGTCGTACACGGTGCGGCGCCCCACGCCGACCGCCTGGCACGCCGCGGTCACCATGCCGCACTCTTCAAGCGCCCGGAGAAACTTGGGTGCCCAATCGGGACGCGCTCTCGCGCGCGCAGGCGCGCGCGTGTGCCGTGTGCGGTTTGAACGCGCTGGAAGCGTTACCCGGAGCCAACCCTGGACCGAGGCCCGCGAGGGTGTTGGGCTCGGCAGTTGCCGCGCTAGCCGACCGAGCCCTCCATCTGCAGTTCGATCAGCCGGTTCATCTCGACCGCGTACTCCATCGGGAGTTCCTTGACGACCGGCTCGATGAACCCGTTGACGATTAGCTTCGAGGCCTCGTCCTCGGCGATGCCGTGCGACATCAGGTAGAACAGCTGCTCGTCACCGAGCTTCGAGACGGTCGCCTCGTGACCGACGTTGACGTCGTCGTCGCCGATCCGGATCGTTGGGTAGGTGTCCGAGCGTGAGTGCTCGTCTAGCAGCAACGCGTCGCAGACAACCTTGGACCGGGAGCCGTGGGCGCCCTTGGCGATCTCGAGCAGGCCCCTGTAGGACCCGCGGCCGCCGTCTTTGGAGATCGACTTGGCGAAGATGTTCGAAGTCGTGTTGGGCGCGGCATGAATGATCTTGGCGCCGGCGTCCTGGTGCTGGCCGGCGCCGGCGAACGCGATCGACAGGACCTCGCCATGGGCTCGCTCTCCGAGCAGGTAGATGCTCGGGTATTTCATCGTCAGCTTGGACCCGAGATTGCAATCAACCCACTCGACCGTGGCATCGGCATACGCGACCGCGCGCTTGGTGACCAGGTTGTAGACGTTCGTTGACCAGTTCTGGACAGTCGTGTAACGGATGCGTGCGCCCGGGAGGGCGATCAGCTCCACCACCGCGGAATGAAGTGAGTCAGAGCTGTAGGTTGGAGCGGTGCAACCCTCCACGTAGTGAACATACGAGCCGGGCTCGGCGATGATCAGCGTCCGCTCGAACTGTCCCATGTTCTCGGTGTTGATCCGGAAGTACGCCTGCAGCGGCATCTCGACGTGGACGCCTTCGGGCACGTACACGAACGATCCGCCGGACCACACCGCAGAGTTGAGCGCCGCGAGCTTGTTGTCGTTCGGCGGGATGACGGTCGCGAAGTACTTGCGCACGATGTCCTCGTGCTCGCGCAGCGCGGTGTCCATGTCCGTGAAGATCACGCCCTGCTTCACGAGGTCCTCGTGAATCTGGTGGTAGACGACCTCTGACTCGTACTGCGCGCCGACGCCTGACAGGAACTTGCGCTCCGCCTCGGGAATCCCCAAGCGGTCAAAAGTTCGCTTGACGTCCTCGGGCACGTCCTCCCAAGACCGGCTGGGCGTCTCGGAGGCGCGCACGAAGTACCGGATGTCGTCGTAGTCGAGCTCGGCCAGCATCGGCGAGCCCCAGGTCGGCTGCGGACGGGCGAGGAAGTGCTCGAGCGCCTTCAGCCGGAAGTCGCGCATCCACTGCGGCTCTGACTTGAACTCCGAGATCTTCCCGACGATCTCCCGGCTCAGCCCCTTGGGCGCTTTGTACAGATAATTCTCGGCGTCATGGAACCCGTAGCGCTGCTCGTAGTCGGCATTGATCCCCGCGAGCTGCTCGTTCTCGGTCAGGACGGTTGCCTCGGGAGTAGCCACTACTCCACCTCCAGCCTGGTTGGCTCGTTGCTCACCGGGCTTCGGGTGGCCAGGCCACGAAAACAAAGTCGTGGGGCCTGCCGCTCGTCACGCGGCGTGGTCCTCGCGGCGGGTTGACCGTGGACGCGGACCGGCCCGGGCATGATCCCAGGGGCCCGCGAGTCGTTGGACTCGTCCGCGAAGGTGGTGTGCATGTGGTGGTGAGCTTTGCCATCGCGGCTCACATGGTGCGCTTCCTGGACGTCATCGTCCGCCTGACGCTGCGTGGCAGTGCGAGCGTCCCATTCCGCCTTGGCATGATCAGCGCGCCGCCAAGCTTCCTCGCCCCCGTCCTTTGCTTGTCGGGCCTCTGCACAGATCCGGGCGTATTCAGGATCGCTTCGTTCCCATCGCGCCTGTTCTTCCGCAAAGGTCTCGTGCTCCCATGCCTCGGTGTAACGCACAGCTTGATCGCGATGGCCGAACCAATGCCAGCCCCTCGCGGCGTGCCCGTCGCCGCTCGGTAGCCGCTTTTGCAGAATCGTCATCGCTGAACTCCTACCGAGACCCCCGCAAATTTGGGGCGGGTCTACTGGTGAACGGCGTTTCTGTCGCTTTGGACGAAACGACCCGTGAGGTCAGCGAGAGGCACGTGTTGCCCCGCCGGGGCCTGCGCGAGAGAATCGAGCGCAGCGGCCGATAACGGCCCTACAAATGACAGTACTCCTTCTCAACGCGTGTAACCGACCAATTTGGCTGATCGGTCAGCGCTTCGGGCGAGCTACGCGATCCAAGGCAGTTGCCTGGGATTCGCGCCCACAAGCGCCGCCATAGGAGTAGTGTCGGTGAGTGGCTGGCCCTGCGGCCAGGATTCTCAGCCCAAGTCCGAATGCCACTAACGGCGCTTCTTGCGCCACGAGGCAGGAGGCGGGGGTTACTGGTTTTGACTGCGGGCCCGTGCCGCACTTCTACGGCGTTACCCCACCGCCTCGGACCCGACGCTGCTCACTCGTTTAGGCCTCGCGACGGCCATCGAGAACATCGCCGAACGCTCCGTGGTTCCGATCGAGGTACTCGAGGTGCCGACGACACGCGATGACCATGCGGCCGAAGCGGCTGCGTAGAAGGCGACCGTTTCGTCCCCGCCCCGTGGCGTTGGCCGCCGCTACTTCTTCGCGGCCTCGAAGTAGGGGTTTGTGCCGGTCTGATGGTCGGTCACATCCATTACGCTTGTGATCTCCGGCACGGCCTGGATGATGGCCGTCTCGATTCCTTGGCTGAGTGTGACGGTGGCCATCGCGCAGCCCTGACAGCCGCCACCGAGCCTGAGGTAGGCGGTTCCCTGCTCGAGCGCCACGAGCTCGGCGCGGCCGCCGTGCGCGGCGATCGTCGGGTTCACCTGCTGGTCAAGCACCTGGATCACGCGCTGGGCCACGTCGCCGCTCAGGTCGGCGGGCGGTGGCGCGCCGATCGCTGGGCTCGGCGTGTTGGGGTTGTCTACGCGCAGGCCGCTGGTGCCGAACGGGTCCTCCAGCCAGTCGATCGTCGCGCCGCGGACCTTGTCGAAGTCGCGCTCGGGGACCACGATCGCGAGGTCGCGGTGGCGGACGATGGCGTCATGCGGCGCCGCCGCGTCGAGCGGCTTGAGCGAGATGCTGCAGGTCCATTGGTTGGCGGAGGTGCCGGTCACCTCGATCCACATCGCCTGGCGCTCGGGCTCCGCGACCTGGAGCAGGAAGCCCGTGACCTTGTCGTAGGCGGCGTTGGTCATGTCGAGCCACCGCTCGCCGGGGGTCTGATCGTCGGCGCTCATCGGTCCGGACCTATGCTAATGGCGTGGCTCGTGTGCTCCTCCTGCTGCCGACGGCCACCTACCGGGCGGCCGACTTCCTCACCGCCGCCCGGGCGCTCGGGGCCGAGGTCGTGGTGGCGTCCGACCGGCGGCTCGTGTCGATCGGCGACACCCAGTTGACGCTCGACCTGCGCCGGCCGGAGGCGGCCGCGGAAGCGATCGTGGCGGTGGCGGCGGAGAGGCCGCTCGACGCCGTGGTGGCCGTTGACGACCAGGGAGTGCGCGTGGCCGCGCTCGCGGCCGAGCGGCTGGGGCTCTCCGGCAACCCGCCGGAGGCCGCAGCTGCGACGCGCGACAAGGCTGCGATGCGGCGTGCTCTCGCCGCCGCCGGAGTGCCGCAGCCCGAGCATCGCACTGTCGGCCCGAGCGATGACTCGGCGGCGGTCGCCGCAGAGGTCGGGCTGCCCTGCGTCGTAAAGCCGCTGTCGCTGTCGGCGAGCCGCGGCGTGATCCGCGCGGATGATCCGCGGGCGGCGGCTGCGGCCGCCACGCGGGTTCGCGCGATCCTCGCCGAGACCGGGAAGGATCCGGAAGGGCTGCTGCTGATCGAGCGCTACGTGCCGGGCGCCGAGGTGGCCGTTGAGGGTCTCCTGCGCGCCGGTGCGCTCGAGCCGCTCGCGGTCTTCGACAAGCCGGACGCGCTCGAGGGCCCGTACTTCGAGGAGACAATCTTCACCGCGCCGTCACGGCTGCCGTGCGAGATCGTCGCGGCCGTGACGCGCACGACCGCGGACGCCTGCGCGGCGCTCGGGCTGCGCGAGGGTCCCGTCCACGCGGAGCTGCGCGTGCACGGCGGGCACGTGTGGATGCTCGAGCTCGCCGCGCGCTCGATCGGAGGGTTGTGCTCGCGCTCGCTTCACTTCGGCGTCGGTGTGAGCCTCGAGGAGGTGATCCTGCGCCACGCGCTCGGGCTGCCGCTCGGCGATCTCCGCCGTGAGGCGGCGGCGTCGGGCGTGATGATGCTTCCGATCCCGCGCGCGGGCGTACTGCGGGAGGTGCGCGGCCAGGACGACGCGCGCGCCGTGCCAGGCATTGCCGGGCTCGAGATCTCGATCGGCCGCGGCCGTCCTGTCCGCCCCCTGCCGGAGGGCGATCGCTACCTCGGCTTCCTGTTTGCCCGCGGCGAGACGCCCGCGCAGGTCGAGCATGCGCTGCGAGCTGCGCACGAGCGGCTCGAGATCGACATCGTCGAGCCCGCGGCCGGTGAGCGGTCGGCGGGCGCGGCGGCGCGGGGCTAGGCTCCTGAAGCGATGCGCGTCCTGCTCGTCTCGACCTACGAGCTCGGCCACCAGCCGCTGCACGTGGCCTCGCCGGCGGCTGCGCTGCGGAAGGCGGGGCACGAGGTGCGCTGCCTCGACCTGTCGGTCGAGCGCTGGGACGCCGGCGCACTCGAGTGGGCGCAGGCCGCCGGCTTCTCGGTGCCGATGCACACCGCGATGCGCCTGGCGATGCGGGCGGCGGCCGGCGTTCGCCGCGCCCGCCCCGAGTTGCCGGTCTGCTTCTACGGCCTGTACGCGCCGGTGAGCTGCGACCTCACAGTCGGCGCGCTGGCCGACCGCGCGATCGCCGGCGAGTACGAGCCGGCGCTGACGGCTTGGGTCGGCGAGTTGGCGGCCGGCGGTCCGCCCGACGCGCGAGCGGACGAGGCGCTCATCCAGCTCGGCCGGGGCGAGTTCGAGCTGCCGGCACGCGACCTGCTGCCGCCGCTCGAGCGCTACGCGCACCTCGCGCTCGGGGGCGACGAGCGGCTCGTGGGCTACGTGGAGGCGAGCCACGGCTGCGTGCATCGGTGCCGACACTGCCCGGTGCCCCCGGTTTACGACGGGCGCATCCGCATCGTCGACGCAGACACCGTGGTGCGGGACATCGCGAGCCTCGTCGAGCTGGGCGCCCGCCACATCACCTTCGGCGACCCCGACTTCCTCAACGGCCGCCGCCACTCGCTGCGCGTGGTGCAGGCGATGCACGAGCGCTTCCCCGACCTCACCTTCGACTGCACGACTAAGGTCGAGCACATCCTGCGCGACGCCGAGCTGTGGCCGTCGCTCGCCGCGGCGGGCTGCCTGTTCGTGGTCTCCGCGTTCGAGTCGGTCAACGACGAGATCCTCGAGCGGCTCGACAAGGGCCACACAACCGAGGAAGCCGCCGCGGCGATCGCGCTGCTACGCGAGCACGGGATCGAGGTGAGGCCGTCGTGGATGCCGTTCACCCCCTGGACGACGCCCGGCGACGTGGTCGAGATGCTCGACTTCGTGGCCGAGCACGACCTCGTCGGCAACGTCGATCCGGTCCAGTACACAATCCGCCTGCTGCTCCCCGAGGGATCGCTGCTGCTTGAGCGCCCCGACATGCGCCCGCACCTCGGCGGCTACGACGCCGAGCGGCTCAGCTACAGGTGGACCCCGATCGACCCCGACAGCGACCGCCTCCAGGCCCGCCTCGCGGCGCTCGTCGAGCAGAGCGCGGCGGGCTCCGAGCCGATCCACGAGACGTTTCCGAAGGTGCGCGCGGCCGCGCTCCAGGCGGCTGGGCGATCGCCGTCGCCCGCCGGCCGCGTCGCGCCGATCCTCGCCGGCTCCACCGAGGGCAGGCCACGGCTCACCGAGCCGTGGTTCTGCTGAGCGGAGCCCACCGAGGGCCAGTTTGACCCTCTCGACGAGCTGTAGCCACCCCGCCCGGCATCGCGACGTCACGCGCGTGAGACGCCCACCTGGCATGGGACAAGCTCTAGTTGGTAGCGGTTGCTCAGACGTTGTTCGTATTCGTGAATGAGGCCGCCGAGTAGGTCGCGCCGCCTCACCCGAAGTTCCTCCGTCGTCGAGCCGGCTCCGGTCGAGCTGCGAGCGTTCGCGTCGGGCGGTTTCAGGTCGAGGGCGCGGTGGGGCCGCTGTCGGTTGTAGTGCCGGACGTAGACACGGAGGATAAGTTCGAGGTGGGGGCGGCCGACGATCAGCAGCCGGTCGAGGCACTCGCGGCGGACGCTGCCGACCCAGCGCTCCATACGGGCATTCGCGTTCGGCGCCCGGACGGGCGTGTGGATGACTGTGATGTTCTCGGCCCGCCAGCAGCGAGTCGAAGGCGTGCGGGAACTTCGCGTCGCGGTCGTGGATCAGGAATCGCAGCTGCCGGTCGCGATCGTCGAGCTCCGTCAGCAGGTTGCGCGCCTGCTGCATCATCCAGCCGGCGTTCGGGTTGCTGGTGCGGGCGAGGTACTCGATCCGGCGGCTGCCGACCGAGAGGAAGGCGAGCGCGTATAGGCGTCGCAGCCAGACCGTGTCGACGGTGAAGAAGTCGCAGGCGAGGATCGACTCGCTATGCGCCGAGGGAAGACACGCCACGACTGACGCTCCCCTTGCGGCGCCGGTGGCAAGCCCGCCTTGGCGAGGATGCTACGGACCGAGGTTGCCGAGACGGTGATGCCGAGCTTGCGCAGCTCACCGACGATCCGGAGGTAGCCAGCTCCGTTTCTCGCGCGCGAGACGCACGATCCGTGCGTTGGGGGTGTGCGGTCGTGTGCGGGTCGCCATGTCATAACGACTATCCGTCAGGCGGCGACACGGCCGGGCAGTCCCGGTCAGCGATCAGAGCCGTTCGTGCTTAGCCGCTGGGCTCGCGCGGCCGACGAGATGCTGCCGAGGGCCCGGTACGCCTCCGCCTCGGAGAGACGCACACACGCGGCGGGCGTCGCTGTAGGCGTTCTCGCGGCCCAGCAGCCGCGCCAGCCGATATGTCCTGCTGGGCTTGCCGGCGAGCGTCTGTGAGCAACGCGTGGCGGAACTCTAGCCATTGCATGCGCTCGAGCAGCGTCCGTTCCACGCGCCGAATTGTGTCGCCCCCACAGGCGTTTTCCAAAGCGTTGTCACAGCCGCCCGATTCGCGCCCGGACGTGCTGCGCCGCAAAGGAAAACCCCCGCGTGTGCGGGGGTTTCCTGGCAAGCCCGCCGGGAGACTCGAACTCCCAACCCCTTCATTACAAGTGAAGTGCTCTACCAATTGAGCTAGGCGGGCGTGTCGCGCCGATGGTAGGGCGCGAGCGGGGCGCGAGGGCGTCCCGGCCTACAACTACGAGCTCGGCTGCGCGGGCATCGCGTCCTCGAGCGAGCCGTGTCCATTGCTCGAGTACGCGATGTCGATTTCCGGAGGCGCCGCCTCGGGTGTCGCGTTCAGGCGCCGTTCGAGTTCGCCGAGCACGACACCAAAGAGGAGGTGCCGCCAGGTCGCCTGCGCGAAGGCGCGCGGGTTGCCGGTGAGCTTCGGGAGCTGGTCCCTGGCCGGGTGGAAGCGATCACTGACGCGCCCGAGCGGCCACAGGGCGATGTGCTCGGCCAGCGCCGCAGCCGGGCCGCGCACCACCGCAGGCAGCGGGATCGCAGGCGCCACGTTGGCGTAAACGGCGCCGAAGAGGGCGCCGTTCGAGATGTGCAAGGCCAGTCCCGCCGGGTACCACCCCTGATCCTGGGAAAGGGCGCGACCGAGCAGCTCAACATCGTCGTACGAGCTCTTCAACGCGCGCTTGTCCAAGGGCTGTGCAAGCGCCCACAACGCCGCCGCGAGCCCGCCGCAGAGCGCGCCCCTGAGGGTGCGAGGCCGATCGATCGCGGACATCCCAGGAAGCCTCTCCACGTATCAACTGTAACGGCCGCCGCTGCCGTGGGTACGCCCTGTGCGATGAGTCACGAGCGCACCGAGGCGAGCGGGCAGAACGAGCAGGAGCGCGCTGCGGCGACGAAGCAGGAGCTACTGCATGCCCGGGCGCGCGAGACCGGCGTCAACCGCCTCGTGTATTGGCTCGTCCGCGGGGTGCTTCAGCCGTTTTTCCTCACCTACTTCCGCATGCGCCGGATCGGCCGTGAGCACATTCCCTCGACGGGGCCGGTGATCGTCGCTGCCAATCACCGGAGCTTCCTCGATCCGTTCGTGATCGCGACCATGGCCGGGCGCCCGATGTACTACGTGGCTAAGCAGGAGTTGTTCAAGCAGCGCATCGTCGGCTGGCTACTCAGCGCCCTGGGCGCATTCCCGGTCAACCGGGGTGCGAGCGACGCCCAGATGGTCACCACAGCCAACGCGATCCTCGGCCGCGGCGACATCGTGCTGATCTTCCCCGAGGGCACGCGTATCCGGCCCGGTTCGCTCGGGAGCCCGAAGCGCGGCGTCGGGCGGCTCGCGCTTGAGACGGGCGCGCCCGTGGTGCCCGTGGCTGTAGTCGGCACCGAGGCCATCCGGCGAGGCTGGAGGGTTCGCCCCCACAAGGTGAGCATCCGCGCCGGAAGGCCACTGCGCTTCCCCAAGGTGGAAGGGGCGTCGCCGGCGCTGGCAGGCGCCGTCACCGATCGCATCTGGCCCTGCGTGATGCTCCAGTGGGAGTGGCTGGGGGGCCTCCCACCGATTCGGCGAGCCGCCGTGATCGGCGCGGGGACGTGGGGCACCGGCCTTGCAATCAGTCTGGCGCGCGCGGGACTCGAAGTGGAACTCGGCTGCCGCACCCGTGAACAGGTGACCGAGCTCGAGACTGCTCGCGAGAACGAGCGCTACCTGCCGGGTGTTGCGCTGCCCAACTTGATTCGCGTGCGGCGCGCGGCGGAGCTCGAGCTCTGCGGCCACGACCTTGTCTGCCTCGCGGTCCCCGCGCGAGCGTTGCCGGGGGTTCTGGCGGCGCACGGAGAGCGCATTCCTAGGCGCGCCGGTCTGCTCGTGCTGTGTAAGGGCGTGGTGCCACCGCTTGGCACCGTGCCATCGCAGTTCGTCGCGAGCCGTTCACGCGCGCGGGCCATCGCCGTCCTCGGCGGCCCCTCTCACGCCGCCGATGCGCTGCAACACGGAGCCGCGGTGGTGTTGGGTTCCGTGGACGGCGCCTTCGCCCGCCAGCTCGCGGACGCGCTCGTGGCCGCCGGGCTCGACGTTTCCATCACCACCGATGTGACCGGGGTGGAGCTCGCCGGGGCGGCCAAGAACGCAGCCGTACTGGCCGCTGCGGCCGCTGCGCCCGCCGGCCCCAACGTCGCCGGCGCCGCGGCGGGGAAGGTATTTGCCGAGGTCGACGCGCTGGCAAGACGCCGCGGCTCCAGACCAGGCACCTTTACGGGCCTCGCTGGAGCCGGCGACCTGGTCGCGACCGTGGTAGCCGCCGGATCGCGTAACCGGCGCGCGGGCGAGTTGCTCGCGCAGGGGGTTCCGCCGGCGGAGATCGGCGCCGTCTTGGGGCAGGCCGCGGAGGCGGTCGACTCCGTTCCGTTGCTCGCGACGGTTGCCCGCGGTGCGCACGTCGACGCGCCCACGCTTGAGGGGTTGGCCGCGCTTGTCGAGGGCCGCATCGGTGCAGAGCAGTGGGCGGCAACTCTGACCAGACCAGCCACGTCGTCTCGGACACGACCGGTCCGCGCTGCCTGAGCGGAGGTACGCTGCGTGGTGCGGTGGAAGCTTCACAACCAAAGAACAAGGCCGACCTCGACGCGCGCTTCACTGAGCTGTATCGCAGCCACCTGCGCGACGTCTATTCATACAGCTACTACCGGGTCGGGAATCACCACGACGCCGAGGACCTCACGGAGCAGACCTTCCTGCAGGCCTACCGTCACTTCGAGCGTGCGCTCAAGGAATCCAACGGGCGTCCCTTGCGCCCCTGGCTCATCCGCATCGCCCACAATCTCGCCGCGAACTTCTACCGGGACCGCGCGCGTAAGCCCGAGGCCGCGATCGAGGATGCGGCCGTCATCTCTGCCCCACACACCACCGAGTCGTTGGTCGAGGGCCGAGAGGAGCTCAAGATGATCCTCGCGGGCGTCCAACAGCTCGCCGAGGACCGTCGGGAAGCGCTGATCATGCGTTTCGCGCTGGGCATGGACAACAGGGAGATCGCCCGTGCGCTCGGACGCACGGATGGCGCGACCAAGGTCCTGCTTCACCGCGCGATCCGCCAGCTCGAAGGCATGGTGACGGACAACGACGGCAAGGATGGGGCCGCGGCTCCGGGGGCGACCAGCAACGGCGGGGCGGTGGCATGAGCGCGGAAGCGACCAACTTCGAGGCATTGCTGCGGGAGGCGCTTCCTCCCGTGGATCCGCCCGCTGAGCTCGTGCGCCGGCTCGAGCGGACGCTCATCAACCTCACGGAGCTCGCACAGGATGAGCTTGAGCAATGGGAGCTCTCGGCGATGCGCGATCCGCGAAACTGGGTGCGTCCAGCGGCGGCAGTGGTGGTGGGCGCGAGCGCGGGCAGCGCGCTGGTGGTGCTACGTGTGCGGCGCCGTCACAGCAGCCGCAAGCAGCGTTCTGCGAACGTGTTCGAACTGGCTGAGCGCACGGTGCACGACATCGCGGAAGAGACGCGCCGCCTGCTCCCGGGCCGTTAGGGTCCAACCCCCCATGGGGCCTTAGGTCCCGCTGCTACCGTGGCCTCGGCAATGGCCGTCTGCTATCGGCATCCAGACCGTGAGACAGGCGTCGCCTGCTCCTCGTGCGGACGGCCGATCTGCCCGGACTGCATGACGCCGACATCAGTCGGCATGCGCTGTCCGGCGTGCGCGCGTGATCGTACGCGCGTCAGGACTGTCCGCTCGCTGCCCTCGGGTCCGTCAGCGACGATGACCCTGATCGCGATCAACGTGATCGTGTTCATCGCCGAGTTCGTAACGGGAGGCGCCGCCCTAACCGGAGTGGGGAATAGCGCGATCGTCGACAAGGGCTTTCTCGACGGCCCGGACATCGTCTTCGGCCACCAGTACTGGCGCCTGGTCACCGGCGGCTTCCTGCACGACGGCTTCCTGCACATCATCTTCAACATGTTCTTTCTGTGGATCATGGGTCCCCAGCTCGAGCAGCTGATCGGCCGCCTCAACTTCGTCGTCGTGTACTTCGTGTCGCTGCTCGCGGGCTCGTTCGGCGCGCTGCTCTTCCAGCCGCGCATCCCCACGCTCGGTGCCTCGGGGGCGCTGTTCGGGATCCTCGGCGCACTGATGGTGGTCGCCTACGACCGGGGGATACCGATTTGGCGAAGCGGCCTAGGACCGCTGCTTGCGATCAACATCGTCTTCTCGCTGGCCGTCGCCAACGTATCTATCGGTGGTCATCTGGGCGGCTTTGTCGGCGGAGCGATCACCGGTTGGCTGATCGTGCAGTTCACCCAGCGCCGGCGGTTGCCGCTGGTTGCTTTCGCCGGCTGTGCCCTGGTCGCGGTAGCGAGCGTCGCCGCAGCGCTGGCCGTGGCCGGCGGCACCGGTCTCACGCCGCACGGGATCGGCCTCACCGGCTGAGATTCACCGCGATTTCCGGGGACCCGCCTACACCTTGGGCCCCGACTAGGTGTCAGGGTCCGGGCGGCCACCTTCTTCACATCTCTACGGTCAGCACCTCGCCCGGCGATTCGGGAAACAGCTCCGGGTGGATGATGTGAGCCAACAGCTCGAGGCCATCGACGATGCGCGGCCCAGGTCGGGAGAAGTAGGCCGACGCGTCGACCGCCACCACCTCCCCGGCGCCCACGCCGGCTAACTGGTCGCGGTGCATCTCGGCCTCTCGGTGCGCGATCTGCGCGTCGAAGCCACACGGCATGACGAGCACGATGTCCGGATCTGCGGCGATCGCCTCATCCCAGCTGCTCTCCTCGGAGCGCTCGCCCGCAAAGCCGAGCACATCCTCGCCGCCCGCGTACTCGATCAGCTGTGGCACCCAGTGACCGGCGACGAAAGGCGGGTCGAGCCACTCGAGCGCGATCACCCGCGGCCGGCGGTGGCCACGAACGCGGAGCCGAACTCGGTCGATGCGACCGGCCGCGTCGCGCACGAGGCTGGCCGCCGCGTCCCCGCTATCGGTGGCAGCCGCCAGCGTGCGCGCATCGCCGAGCACCTCGCCCACGGTATGCGGGTCGAGCGAGATCACGCGCGGGCGACTATCGAGTGTCTCCGCGATCTCCTGCACTTCGTCGTAGGCGACCGCGCAGACCGAGCACAGCGCTTGCGTGACAATCAGGTCCGGGGCGAGCGCGCGAAGCGCGTCCGTGTCGAGCTCGTAAATGGACTGGCCTCGCAAGGTCCGCTCCTTGACAGCGGCGTCGATCTCTGCGGCCGAGAGGCCCGGGGGCAGCACGTCACGGGTGACCTTGGGGAGTTCGCGGGCGGCGGGCGGGTAGTCGCACTCGTGCGTGACCGCAACCACCTGATCCCCGATGCCCAGGGCAAACAGCATTTCGGTGGCGGAGGGAACGAGGCTAACGATGCGCATTTACGGTGGCAGGGCGGGAAGCTATGCGAGACGATCGTGTTCGGCGATACCCATTCGAGGAGGGATCAACGATATGACAGGGCTCTTGAGCGATCGCGATGTCGCGCAGAGGTTGGAACGAAGCCCGTGGAAACGCGAGGGCGACGAGATCGTGCGGGATTGGAAGTTCGAGGATTTCGGCGGCGCGATGAGGTTTGTCAATCGGGTGGCTGAGGTGGCCGAGGAAGCCAACCATCACCCCGACATCCTGTTGCACGGCTGGAACAACGTTCGCCTTTCGCTCACCAACCACTCCGCAGGGGGCCTGACCGAGGCCGATTTCCGGATGGCGGAGCGGATCGACGCGTTGGGCTGAGCAGTTCGTACGCCGGACACCGAAGGCAACCGGCCTGCCCGGATCGGCTGCTACCGTTGCCGCCTGTCGGTCTTGATGAGCGAAGACGACTTAGCCCGAAGTAGCAGCGCGCAGGCGAGGGGCTGCGCGCCGAAGACGCGCCGGTGAAGGCGCTGTTAATCGTCCTCACGGGCCTCCTGGTCCTTGCTAACGCGTTCTTTGTGATCGCGGAGTACGCGCTTGTCCGCTCCCGCCGCGCGCGACTCGAGGCGCTCGTTGAGGAGGGCGCGCGGGGCGCTCGTCTCGCCGTGCGCCAACACGAGAACATCGGCGACTACATCGCCACCTGTCAGGTCGGGATCACCATGGCCTCGATCGGGATCGGCGCCCTCGGCCAGCCCGCGATCCAGCACGTGCTCGAGCGCCCACTCGGTTCGGCCCTGAGTCATGCCGTCGGTGTGGCGCTGGCGATCGTGATCACCTACCTGCTCATCACGAGCGCTCAGAGCATCGTCGGCGAGATCGTGCCGAAGCTCTACACGATCCAGCACGCCGAGGGGATGGCCCGGCGGACTGCGCGGCCGCTTCATTTTTTCCGCATGCTCTTCTCGCCGTTCATCGTCGTCCTGAACGCCTCGTCGTACCGAATCGTGCGCATGCTGGGCACCGATCCGGAAGCGGAGCCGGAAGGGGGCACCCCGGATGAGATCAAGCGGCTGATCGCCCAGTCGCATACCGGCGGCCAGATTGACGCGGGCGAAGCAAGCATGCTCAGCGGCGTGTTTCACCTGCACGAGCAGGAGGCCCGGCAGGTGATGACCCCGATTCCCGCCGTGGTGACGGTCGACGAGTCCGAGACCGTCACCGCTGCGCTCAGGCAGTGCGTCTCGACCGGTCACTCGCGCCTGGTGGTGACCGAGGACTCAAATCAGGACCGCGTCAAGGGCATCATCCATGTGAACCAGTTGGTAAAGGTGATGATGTCCGAAGGGCCGGAGGCCCATTTCGCCGACCGCGTGCGGGAGGCGCCGATCATCCCGGAGACGAAGCCCCTGGACGACCTGTTGGCCGACTTACAGCGCCAGCGCACCGAGCTGGCCGTGGTAGTGGACGAGTACGGGCGCACCGCCGGGATCGTCACCACAGAAGACATCATCGAGGAGGTCGTGGGCGAGATCTCGGATGAGACCGATCCCGCGGGCGGTGCGGTCAGGCGGCTCGCCAACGGGGACTGGTTCGTGCGCGGCCACGTTGCCGTCACGGATCTCGAGGACTATGGGCTCAGGCTCCCTCTCGATACCGATGCCTACAACTCGGTGGGCGGTCTCGTGTTCGCGGAATTGGGCCGCCTGCCCAAGCGGGGAGACACGGTGGCGGCCAATGGCTACTCGATCAGGGTGGAGTCGGTGCGAGAGAACCGAATCGAGGCCGTGCGCATCCGGCCGCGCCGGGCCGCGGCGTAGCGCGCAACCGCACCAAGTTCGTTACATTTCGCATCACTGACGCCCCGGGTAGAGCCGTTGCCTTCACGCTTCCCGGTGGTTGAGAGGAGAGATGAAGCCGGCCCTCCGGAGGGCCGGCTTCTAAATCTGCGACCGATCGGGTTTCGCAAGCCGCGCCCGGCGGGTTCGCAACACAGGCCCTTAAACAAGAAGTCGGCCCGCTCAGTCACGGGCCGACTTCTGCTTCTGGGGAGGAGGTGCTGCTATGAGGTACGTCGCGAGCGCAAGTCTGCGGGCCTGACCTGAACGAGCAATAAAAACTGTGTGTCAGCCCGCGTAGAGCCTGCCCAGAGGCCAGCAAGAGCGGTCCGCAGCGCGCTCACTCGTACTCGTAGAACCCGCGGCCGCACTTGCGGCCGAGCGCGCCCTCTTGAACCAGGGTGCGCAGCGCTGGCGGGGTGGAGGCTCCGATCGCATCGCCGATGGCTTCCGCGACGTCGAGCCCAACGAAGTCCAGAAGCGCGATCGGCCCCATCGGTACCCCCGCCCCCAGGGTCATGCAGCGGTCGATGTCCTCGGGCGCCATGCCCGTCTCGACCATCAGCTCGACAGCGTGGAACAGGTAAGGAAAGAGCAGGCGGTTGACGACGAAGCCGGGGACGTCCGGAACCTCGACCGGAGTCTTCCCGAGCGCCTCACAGAGCCCCATCGCCCGATGCCGCGTCCCCTCGGTCGCCTCTTCCGGAAAGACCAGCTCGACCAGCTTCATCTTGGTCACCGGATTGAACACGTGCAGCCCAACGAAGCGCTCGGGTACCCCCGTCGCGCGAGCCAGCTCGCTGATCGAGAGCGAGGAGGTGGTGGTGGAAAGCACCGCGTCGTCATGGGCGTAGCGGCCGAGCTCAGACAGCAAGGCAGCCTTGCTGGGGTGGTCCTCGACGACCGCTTCGACCATGAAGCTCGTGACCGAAAGCGCGTCGAAGTCGCGGACGACCTCGATCTTGCCCGCCGTGAGCTGTCCATTCAGCTCCTTTGCACAGAGCTTTTCGACCCGTTCACGGGCGCGGTCGGCGGAGCGCTCAGAGCGCGCCCAGATGACGACCTCGCCCGCCTGCGCGGCCGCCGCCGCCAGACCACAGGCGATCTGGCCTGCGCCGGCGATGCCAAGCCGCTCCATGACGGGAGCCCGGTCCTGCGGAACTCCGGTTTCTGGCGCCATGGGCTGAATACAGTACGGGACCGTCGAGTGGGATGGGATCTCGGAGGCCGAAGGTCCCCGCCAGGGCGAGCGCATAATGCGGATACAGGCTCGAGGCGGTCATGGATAGCGCCGCACACGCGCGCTCGTCACCGCGTCATAGACGACGTCTTTGCCGACGCCGTCGACCCCCTTCGCCGAAGATCCTTGCGTTACGCGGCGGGCCGCCCGCCCTGTTCCAAGCGCGCGATCAGGTCTTCGAGCCGCAGCTCCTCGAGCCCCTCACTGACGGCCTCCAACTCGGCCGCGCAGTACTCCACGAGTCCTCGGCCCTCCCGGATCAGCTCGAGCGTCTCGCGCAGCCCCGCCTCGCCCGAGTCGAGCCGCCGGATTATCTCCTCGAGCCGAGCTACAGCACTCTCGTAGGAGCGCTCCTCACCCATCGACTGAGTTTTCCTCAGCGATGCGCGCCGCCACGCGCCCATCGCGGAAGCGCAGCGACAACTCACCGGCTCGGCGCGCCGCCTCAGCGGATGCCACCAGCTCGCCAAAGCGATCCTCCACCAGCGCATAACCCCTGGCCAGGGTGCGCTGCGGATCGTGTGCCGCAAGCGCCAGCGCCAACCGCTCCAACTCCCGCCGGCGGCTTGCCGCTTCCGAGCCCATGGCCCGCTCCCGCGAGCGGCGCAGCACGAGCAGATGGACCGCGCCGAGGTTGCTCCGCTCCTCGACCGAGCGCCGGCCCGCCGCGCGGAGCTCGCGGACAAGCTGGTGAACGCGGCCGCGCTGGCGCTCGAGGTGCTGGGCGGGGCGGCGGGAGAGCGCCACCAGCAGCTGCGCCCGACTCAATAACGCCCGCCGGCCGTGGCCGTGAAGCCGTTTCGCGTGGGCGGCGAGCTGGGCGCCGGCGCTGCGCACGTCAACCAGGACGGCCGCCTCGGCCGCGTGCGTCGGCGTCGAGCAGCTGACCGCGGCGACATCGTCGATCAGGGTCCGGTCCGTGTGGTGCCCGACCGACGCGATCACCGGCACACGCAGCAGCGCGACGGTCCGGCAGAGCGTTTCGTCGCAGAACGCGAACAGGTCGGCGAGCGAGCCGCCGCCGCGGGCCACGATCACCACGTCCACCTCGGGCAGCGCGGCCAGTTCGCGCAACGCGGCCGCGATCTGCGGCGCGGCATGACGGTCCTGCACCGGAGCGAAGGCCCACACCAGCCGCCCGCCCCAGCCCCGGCGAGAGAGTCCTGCGAGCAGGTCGTCGCGCGCCTTGCCGCGCTCGCCCGTGATCACCCCAATTGTCCGCGGGAGGGGAGGACGGTGGAGGCGCTTCTGCGGCTCGAACAGACCCTCGGCGCCCAACTTCACCCGCAGCCGCTGGAGCGCCGCAAGCAGGTCGCCCTCGCCGGCGATCCGCAACTCGGAAACCGAGAACGTAAACGAGGGCGACGACGACGAAGACCCGGGGTAGTAGTCGCAGCCTCCGCCCACCACGACGCGGGCACCGTCAGCGACGGTCAGCCCCAGGCGCTCGAAGTTGTCGAGCCACATCGAGCACGGCAGCGCGCCGTGGGCATCCCGCAGCTCGAAGTACACGCGTGCGCGACTCCGGCGCATCCCCCACAGCTCGCCCGTCAGCTGGACGCGCGCGAACTGCCGCAGGCGCGCCTTCAGCTGGGCGGCGTAGGCCCCAACCGGATAGGGGCCCGGCAGACTGCTGCCGGGGATCCCGTCGCCGGTTGCTTCGGTGCGCGCGAGCATGCATCGAGGCTATCGCCCGCCCCCGCCGAAGCCTCGGGATGGCCCTCGGTACGCTCCCGGCCAGTGGACCTGTCGCTCTCCCCGTCAGAGCAGGCCTTCCGCGACGAGCTGCGCGCGTGGTTCGTGGCAAATCATCCCGGGCCGACGCCCCGCGAGGACCAGGGGGCGTTCGAGTTCCGCCGCGCCTGGCAGCGGCGGCTGCACGAGGGCGGCTGGGCGGGGATCGCGTGGCCCGAGGAGTACGGGGGGCGCGGCGCCAGCCTGATCGAGCAGGCCATCTTCAACGAGGAGATCGTGCGGGCCCGCATGCCCCAGGTGGCCAACGTGCTCGGCCTGGCGATGGGAGGGCCCACCGTGATCGCGCACGGGACCGAGGAGCAGCGCCGGCGCTACCTGCCGCCGATCCTCTCGGCGGATGAGATCTGGTGCCAGGGTTTCTCCGAGCCCGACTCGGGCTCCGACCTCGCCTCGCTCAAGACGAGGGCTACGCGCAACGGCGACGGCTGGGCGATCACCGGGCAGAAGGTGTGGACGACCTTCGCCCACCACGCCAAGTGGTGCATGCTGCTGGCCCGCACCGACCCCGACGCTCCCCGGCACAAGGGGCTCACCTACTTCCTCATGGACATGGAGCAGGAGAGCGTGCAGGTGCGGCCGCTTCGCCAGATCACCGGGGAGGCCGAGTTCAATGAGCTTTTCATCGAGGAAGCGCACGTCCCCGACGAGAACATCATCGGCGGTGAGGGGAACGGTTGGGCGGTGGCGATCACCACCCTCATGCACGAGCGCGCGACGCTCGCCTTCGGCCTCCAGGTCTCGGTCCAGATCGCGATCAGGGAACTGATCGAGTACGCCCGCCGCACCCCCGGGCCGAACGGTCGGCCGGCGTCGGAGGACCCGCTCGTGCGCCAGCGACTGGCCCAGCTGATGATCGAGTCGGAGGTTCTACGCCTCAATGCGTACCGCGGCCTCAGCGCGACGATGCAGGGTGGAGTGCCCGGCCCCGAGGGCTCGCTCGGCAAGTGGCACTGGTCAGAGGTCAACCAGGCCCTGACGGAGCTCGCGATGGACATCTCCGGCCCGCGCGCGCTCACGATCGAAGGTGGCGAGGAAGGAGATGCTGAGGACCACGATTGGACGTACCGCTTCCTCCGCGCCCGGGCCAACTCGATCGAGGGCGGCACGACCGAGATTCTCAAGAACATCGTGGCCGAACGGGTGCTCGGCCTGCCCCGGCTGCGATGAATCTCCGTCTCCGATGAACTTTCAGCTGACCGACGACCAGGACGCGATCAAGCGCACCGCGCGCGAGCTGCTGGCCTCGCGTTATCGGCCCGAAACGGTGCGTGCGCTCGCCGCCGACGAACGCGGCTTCACCGACGAGCAGTGGGCCGAGCTCGCCGAGCTGGGCTGGCCGGGGGTGATCGTGCCCGAGGCCGACGGCGGCCTGGGGCTGGGCGCCGTCGAGCTGGTGGTGATCCACGAGGAAATCGGCTATGCGCTCGCGCCGGGCCCCTTGCTCTCCACGATCTCTGCGGCCCTGTTGCTCGTCGCAGCCGGCAACGACGAGCAGCGTCGGCGATGGCTCCCGAAGCTCGCGCAAGGCGAGCTCAGGGGCACTGTCGCGATCTGGGACGAGGGCTCCGGCCCCGTTCCGGACGGCTCCGAGCTCGAGTCCGCGAGCGGCCGCATCACGGGCAGGAAGATCGCCGTGCCCGACGCCGCCGTCGCACAGGTGATGGTCGTCGCAGGCGCCGATGGCCGCCATTTCCTCGTGCCCACCGACGATCCCGGCGTCAGCATCGCGCCGCGGCGCTCGCTCGACCCCACGCGCAAGCTCCATACGGTGGATCTCGAGCAGGCGGCGGCCGAGGAGCTCAATGCCGGGACCCCGGATAGCACGACGCTCGCCTACGCCACGGTCGTGACTGCGCTCGCGGCGGAGAACGTCGGCGTGGCCCAACGCGCGCTCGAGATGGCGGTCGCCTACGCCAAGGACCGCAAACAGTTCGGGCGGCCGATCGGCTCCTACCAGGCGGTCTCCCATCGCTGCGCCCAGATGCTGCTCGAGGTGGAGGGCGCGCGCTCGCTCTGCTATTGGGCGGGCTGGGCGCTGGACCACGAACCCGAGCAGGCGGCTCGGGCCGCCTCCATGGCCAAGGCGTACGCGAGCGAAGCCGGGTTCAGGGTCACCGCCTCCGCGCTCCAGATTCACGGCGGCATCGGCTTTACCTGGGAGCACGATCTCCACTTCTTCCTGAAGCGTGCGACGGCCAACGGTCACGCTTTCGGCGACGCGCGCTGGCACCGGAACCGCGTGGCCAAGCTGTCCGAGATCTAGCCTAAAGCGGTGAGCTTCCACCGCACCGAACCGGAATCCCACAGCGGAGGCCACCGCCACGAGTCCGAGATGCACGCGGCGGGCGCCTCGCGGCGTCTCCTCCACGGGCTGATCGCGCTGGTCGTCCTGGTCGCGATCGTGGTGGGCCTACTGCTGGCGGTTCCCGGCCTACACAACGTGGCGCGCTATGTGGGGCGCATGCCGGTCGGGTGGGTCCTGGCGGCGATCGGCCTCGAGGTCCTCTCGTGCGTCGGCTACATCATCGCCTTCCTGCAGGTGTTCGAGCGCGCGCCCGTGCGCTTCGGCGCGCGCGTGGCCCTTTCCGAGCTGGCCTTCAACGCGGCCGTGTCGTTGGGCGGGGCGGGCAGCGTCGCGGTGGGGGCGTGGCTGCTAGTGGAGCGGGGCGCCAATCCGGGTCGGGTGGCGGAGCGCTCCGCAGTCCTCTTCCTGTTGACCAGCGCGATCAACGTAATCACGTTCATCCTCGCCGGTCTCGCGGTGTTCACGGGCGTCTTGCCCGGGCCGAGCAACCCGCTGCTGAGCGTCGTGCCCGCCGCGGTGGGGACGGTCATCTTCCTCTTCTTCCTGGCCCTGCCGGGATTGATCGACCGGGGACTCACCCGACGTCTACCCAAGGCGCTGCGGGTGGTGCTCGACACGACCGCGCAGAGCATCAGGGACACCCGTGACCTGCTGCTCTCGCCCGATTGGCGCATCGTCGGCGCGATCGGCTATCTCTGGTTTGACATCGCCGTGCTCGTGGCGTGCTTCGCGGCGATCGGCCACGAGCCTCCGCTGGCGGCCCTGGTGCTCGCGTATCAGATCGCTTATCTGTCGAACATCATCCCGATCCCGGGCGGGATCGGAGTGCTCGACGGGAGCATGGTCGGGGCGCTCGTGCTGTACGGCGCCAAGGCCACCGCCGCGACCGCCGCGACGTTGGTCTACCACGCGATCTCTCTCTGGGTCCCCGCGATCTGGGGGACGGTGGCGTTCCTGATCTTGCGCCACACCCGCGATCAGCCCTTCACCCTGCGTCCGCCGCGCGAGGAGCGGCAGCCGCTCTGGCACAGGTTCCGCTCCGCGGGTGCCGCCCGTAGATCGTGAGCACGGAGGCGATCGGCATCTGATGAAAGAGCTAGGGCCATTCACCCGCGGTGTGCTGGCGATCAGTCGTTGGATCGGCAGGGCGCTCCGCGGTCAGGTGGTGCACATGGTCGGCGGGCCGGCCCGCGCGCGCGTGATCACACTGCTCGGGCTGGTGCTCGGGCTGAGCGCCGCCGACGCCGCCACGGTCGGCGCGATCGCCCCCCAGCTCAAGACTGCGCTGAACATCAGCCCGGGCGAGATCGGACTGCTGAGCACGGTGGCGCTGCTGGTGGGGGCTGTGTTCGTGATCCCGGTCGGACTGCTCGTGGACCGCACCAAGCGAATCCCGCTGCTGTCGGCGAGCATCCTGCTGTGGAGCGTCGCTTCGCTCTTGAGCGCGTTCACGACGAGCTACTCCGGCCTGCTGCTGACCCGCCTCGCGCTGGGCGCCGTAACCGCCACCGCGGGCCCGGCGATCGCGTCGCTGACCGGAGACTATTTCCCCGCCCGGGAGCGCGGTCGCGTGTACGGCTACATCCTTGGCGGCGAGGCGCTCGGCTCGGTGGTCGGGTTTGTGGTCTCGGGCACGCTCGCCAGCCTGATCAGCTGGCGCGCCGCCTTCATCGTGCTGGCGATCCCCGGCTTCTTCCTCGCCCGCAGCCTGTGGCGCACCGTGCCCGAGCCGCTGCGCGGCGGCCAGAGCACGCTCGAGCCCGGGGCGGAGGACCTGCACGAGGCCGTCGCCTCGGCCTCGATCAAGCTCGACTGGGAGTGGGAGGAGCCCGGAGCGCCTCACGAAGGCGAGCTCGCGCGAGAGGCCGCCCGGCAAAAGGGGATCAAGCCCGATCCCGACATGGTGCTCGAGGAGGACCCCCGGGAGATGGGCCTCGGGCGGGGCACGCGATACATCCTCACGGTCCACTCCAACCTCATGATGATCATCAGCCAGGGCTTCGGCTACTTCTACTTCCAGGGGCTGCAGACGTTCGCGCTGCTGTTCGTGATCGGACACTTCGGCGTCAGCCAGTTCGAGGCCGAGCTGGTGCTGCTGGCGCTGGTGACCGGCGCGATCATCGGCACGCTGGCCAGCGGCAGGTTCACCGACGCACTGCTGCGCCGGGGCATGCTCGGCGCCCGCATCTGGGTGCCGGCAATTTGCTACCTAGCCGCGTCCGGGCTGCTGGTGCCGGGGATCGTGATCCGCCACGTGTTCCCGGCGGTGATCTTCGACGTGGCCGGCGCTGGGTTGCTGATGGCCGCCAACCCGCCGCTCGACGCCGCCCGCCTCGACATCATGCCCGCCGGCCTGTGGGGCCGCGCGCAGAGCACGCGGACGTTCCTGGTCTCGCTCGCGCAGGCGATCGCGCCCGTCCTCTTCGGGTACCTGGTGAGTCTGATCGCGGGGTTCTTGCCTCAGCAGGCTCCGGTCGGCACCAAGGTCCACGGCACCGTCACCCCCGCCCAAGCGACGGGTTATGAGATCACCTTCCTGATCCTGCTGGTGACGCTCGTCGCGGGCGGCGTGTTCCTGATTTTCGCGCGCAACTCCTACCCGCGCGACGTCGCGACCGCGGCCGCCTCGAACCAGGGCGGCCGGGCAATGCCCGCCCCCCGCGGTCGCACAGCAGCCTGACCCCGCCACCTGATAGGTTGCTTCCCAACTTCGGCGACGCGTTTGCTCAGGGGGCACCCACACAGCCGCCGGAGACGCGGGCTCCAAGAGAACTCTTGCACGGAGACCAGGCACCCAATTGGCGCGAGCTGCTCGCGCCCTATACGCAGGCGCGTGTCCCGCGCGCCCTCGTCGACCTCGCCACCTCGGTGCTCCCCTACCTGGCGTTGATGGCCGCGATGTACGTGTCGCTCAGGTTCTCCTACGCGCTCACGCTCGCGCTCGCATTGCCCACTTCAGGCTTCGCGCTGCGTACGTTCGTGGTCTTCCACGACTGCACGCACGGCTCGTTCTTGCCTTCCAAGCGCGCCAACCTCTGGGTCGGGAGGGTGCTCGGATTGACCGTGTTCGCGCCGTTTGTGAGCTGGCGCCGGGATCACCTCGTGCATCACGCCACCTCCGGGGACCTGGATCGGCGCGGCGGTGGTGACGTGCTCACGCTGACGGTGGCTGAGTACCGCTCGCGACCCTGGCGCGCGCGGCTCGCCTACCGCCTGTTCCGCAACCCGCTGGTGATGTTCGGGGTGGGGCCGGTGCACGCGATGATCCTGTATCCGCGGCTCGTGCCGCGCGGGGCGCGGTCACGCATCCGCCGCAGCATCCTGATCACCGATGCCGTGCTTGGGCTCGCGATCGCCACGCTGTGCTGGTTCATCGGCTGGCGCCAGTTCCTGCTCGTGCAGGCACCGATCACCCTGTTCGCCGGCGGGGCGGGCATATGGCTGTTCTATGTCCAGCACCAGTTCGAGGACGCTTACTGGCAGTCGCACGGCGATTGGAGCTTCGCTGACGCAGCGCTGCGCGGCAGCTCTTACCTGAAGCTGCCGGAGATACTGCGCTTCTTCACCGCGAACATCGGCTATCACCATCTCCATCACCTGAGCGCGCGGATCCCCAACTACAACCTCAAACGCGCGCACAATGAAAACCCCGTCTTCCATGCGGTGCCCACGCTCTCGGTCTGGGATGGGATGCGCACGGTCCGGTTCAAGCTCTGGGATGAGGAGCGGGGCAGGCTGGTGACGTTCGCGGAGGCGCGCTCCCGCGCTCCCGCCCGGCACATCGCCGAGCCCAACGGCTCGGAGCCCGCCGCCGTCAGCACCTGAGCGGCGATGGCCGACCGCGCCGACCTCGACTTCACCTACTCGCAGATCGACCGCATCTTCCGCCTCAGCCTCGGGGAGCTGGCGGACTTCAGCGGCGCGAAGTACGACGGGGACTTCTCGCTGACGCTGGAGCAAGCGCAGCGCCGCAAGCACGAATACGTCGCCGAGCAGATCGGGATCGAGCCGGGACGCCGAGTCCTCGACCTGGGGTGCGGGTGGGGGCCGTTGCTGGCGTTCGTTCGCGCGCGCGGCGCGAGAGGAGTCGGCGTGACCCTGTCGCGCGCGCAAATGCGGTCATGCCGGCGCCACGGCCTCGACGTCCACCTGCATGACGCGCGCGCCGTCGAGCGCCAGACCTTCGGCCCCTTCGATGCGGTGGCCAGCCTCGGCGCCTGCGAGCATTTCTGCTCCTCGGAGGATTACCGGGCGGGTCGGCAGGAGCAGATTTATCGCGATCTGTTCGCCGCGGTCGCCGGAGTACTCCCGGATGGCGGCCGCTTCTACCTCCAGACGATGGTGTTCGGACGCAACATGATCCCGCTGGATCAGCTCGACGGGGTCGACACGAGCGCACCCCGGGACTCCGACGGCTGGTATCTCGCGCTGATGGGGCGCCAGTTTCCCGGCTCGTTTTTGCCGTTGGGCTCCGAGCAGCTCGTGCGCTGCGCCGAGCCGTTCTTTCGCCTGCACTCGAGCGTGAGCGGCCGACTGGACTACATCGAGACGATCCGCCAGTGGCGTCGGCGGTTCGCCGAGCCCAGCCTGCGCAAGACGCTGGTCAAGCTCCGGCTGCTCCCGCGCTGGCTGACCAGTGCCGACTTCCGGCTCGCCTTCACCTCCGGCGTGAGCGCGAATAGCGTCTGCTTCGAGCGCGAGCTGCTCGACCACTACCGCCTCGTGTTCGAGAAAACGCCCTAGGGCTAGTCCCGCTTGCCGCGGCCGTACAGAAGCTGGACGCCCTTCAGCAGCAGCCCGCTGCGCACGCGGTTGTAGGGGAACATGTAGAGGTCCTTCTTGGGCGCGAAGCGCGTTAGCACGATCGTTTGCCTGCGCGTGTATTTGCGGATCCCCTCGGGGCCGTGCCGGACGCCCACGCCGGAGCTCTTCCAGCCCCCCATCGGCGCCTCGAGCGCGGAGTAGTTGGCGCCCGCGTCGTTGACCACGACCGCGCCCGACTGGATCCGGCGCGCAACCGCCTCGCCCCGGACGACATCGCGAGTGAAGACCGACGCCTGCAGGCCGTAGGGCGAGTCGTTGGCGAGCTCGATCGCCTCCTCGGCGTCCCTGACCTTCATCACCGGGAGGGTGGGGCCAAAGGTCTCCTCGGTCATGCACGCCATCGAGTGGTCGACGTCCGCCAGCACCGTCGGCTCGAAGAATGCTCCTGCGCCGGGCGGGCGGTGGCCGCCGGCGAGCACCCGCGCGCCCTTGGCGAGGGCGTCTTTGACATGCGCCTCGACGACGTCCGCCTGGGGGGGATTGATGAACGAGCCGACCTCGACCGAGCCAAAGGCGCCCGGCACGCCCTGACGCAGGCCGGCGGTCTTCTCCGCCAGCCGCTGCACGAAGTCCTCGTAGATCGGCTCTTCCACGTACACGCGCTCGACCGAGATGCACGTCTGGCCCGCGTTCTGCATGGACCAGAACACGGCCGCGTTGGCGGCGCGCTCCACGTCGGCGTCGCTCAGCACGATCATCGGGTCCTTGCCGCCGAGCTCGAGCGAGACCGGCGTCAGGGTCTCGGCCGCCCGCGACATCACCCGCCGTCCCGTTTCGGTCGAGCCCGTGAACATGATGAAGTCGACCAGGTCGATCAGCTCCTCGCCCAGGGCGCCGCGGCCCACCAGGACCTGAAAAACGTCCTCCGGGATGCCGCTCTCGCTCAAGGCCTGCTGCATCAGCAGCGAGCTCAGCGGCGTCACGCTCGAGGGCTTCAAAATGACCGTGTTGCCCGCGGCCAGGGCCGGCATGGCGTCGCCGATGTTGTTGACCAAGGGGTAGTTCCAGGGACCGATCACCCCCGCCACGCCGACTGGCTCGTAGCGGACGATCACCTTGCGGCCTAGCAGGAACGGAGAGCCTGTCCTCACGCGCTCGTCAGCGAGGTACTTCGGTGCCCGCTTGGCCCAGAAGCCGAACGCCATCGCGGTCAGGCTCAGCTCGAGCGTCACGTCCTCGCGGGTCTTGCCGGTCTCTGCGACGACCGTGTCGATCACGCGCTCGGCGTTGTCGAGGACCCACTTCTGCGCCCGCCGGAGGACCTTGGCGCGCCCCTCGAACCCGAGTGCCTGCCACCCTGGCTGGGCTTGGCGCGCGCGAGCGACCATCTCCTTCAGCCGCTCCGGGGTGCATGCCTCGAGCCGTCTGACGAGCTGACCCGTCGCCGGATTCATCACCTCGATGAAGTTGCCTCTGCGCTCCTGCTCCACTGCCTTTTCTTCGGTGACGGCGGCCATCGCCTTTCCCTTTCTCTGGATCGCCTCGGAAACGTTAGCCATCTCAACTTGTCATGCCGCTGGAGTGGCCGCCGGTGATGTTCAGCACCTGCCCGGTCACGTAGTCGGACCACGGCGAGCAGAGGAAGAACACTCCGCCGGCTGCCTCCCGGGGGGTACCCGCGCGCCCCAGAGGGATCAGCATCGTGACCATCTGTCGCAGCGGCTCGGGGATCCCCAGCTGTACCCGCTCGCCCCCGATCTCGGCCACATTGTCTTCCGTCTTGGCCGCCGTCAGGCGGGTGTCGATGTAGCCGAAGGCGACCGCGTTGACGTTGATCTTGAACTGTCCCCACTCCTTGGCCAGCGTCTTCGTCAACCCCACGACGGCCGATTTACCGGACGCATAGTTGGCCTGGGCGGCGTTTCCCATCGTGCCCGAGATCGAGCTGACGTTGACGATCTTGCGGAAGACCTCTCGCCCTGCTGCACGCTCGCGCTTGGCGGGCTCGCGCATGTGGGGGGCGACCGCCCGGCACATGCGGAAGGGAACGATCGAATGGATATCGAGCATGCGCTGGAACCACTCGTCCGACATCTTGTGGATCGGGGTATCGAGCGTGTAGCCGGCGTTGTTGACGAGGATGTCGATGCGCCCCCAGCGCTCGACGACGGCCTGCACGAGCCGCTCGGGTTCTCCTGGCTCCACCAGATCGCCCCCGAGGGCGAGCGTCTCGCCCTGGATCTCGGCCGCCGCCCGCTCCGCTAGATCGCTGTCGAGATCGCTGATCGCGACGCGCGCTCCCTGCTCGGATAGCAGCTCGGCGGTGGCGCGGCCGATCCCTCGCGCCGAGCCGGTGACGATCGCCACCCTCCCCTCGAGCACTGTCATCTCAGACCTCCTGTTCGCATGGTGCGCGGCAGTCTGCCAGCGATAGAGTCCCCCGCTCCCATGATCACCTTCCGTCGCTCATGAACGCCAAGGAATGGCTGGCTGGGTTTGCCTCCCGGCTGGGCACCGAGCCGCCCACCACGGCGGAGTTCTCCAAACTGCTCGAACTGGCCGGCGAGGCAGCCCATTCCTCCGAGCGAGTGGCTGCGCCGGTCGCCTGCTGGGTGGCCGCCCGCGCGGGCCGCACTCCCGAGGAGGCGCTCGAGATCGCCCGCGAAGTGGGCGATGACGGCTGAGAAGCGCGAACACGACATCGTCGTCTTCGGCGCCACCGGGTACACCGGCGCCCTGACGGCCGAATACCTCGCCAGGCACGCGAGTGCCGGCATCAAGGGGGCGCTCGCGGGTCGCAACCGCGGCAAGCTCGAGCAGGTCAGGGCGCGCTTAGCGGGGGTCAACGCCGCTTGCGCCAAGCTGCCGCTGCTCGTGGCCGACGTCACCGATCCCGCTTCGCTCGAGCGCATGGCACGCTCGACGCGCGTCCTCATCACGACCGTTGGCCCGTACGTCAAATACGGCGAGCCGGCGGTGGCCGCCTGCGCGGCCGCCGGCACCGACTATCTCGACCTCGCCGGGGAGCCCGAGTTCGTGGACCGCATGTGGCTGCGCTACCACGCGCAGGCGCAACAGACGGGAGCCCGCCTGGTCCACTGCTGCGGCTTTGACTCCATCCCGCACGACCTCGGCGCGCTGTTCACGGTCACCCAGCTGCCCGAGCGGGTGCCGATCTCGGTATCCGGCTTCGTGCGCACCAACGGCGCCTTCTCGGGCGGCACCTACGAAACCGCGCTCATGGCCTTCTCCCGCCTGCGCCAGACCGCGCAGGCCGCCGGCGAGCGGCGCCGCAGCGAGCAGCGGCCGACGGGGCGGCGGATCCGGGGCGTTGTCGGGCGGCCCCGGCAGGACACCTTCGCCGGTGGCTGGGTGGTGCCCATGCCGACGATCGATCCCCTGATCGTGCTGCGCTCGGCGCGGGCGCTCGAGCGCTATGGCCCTGACTTCGCCTACTCGCATTACTTCGTCTCGAAGCGCCTGACTACGCTGGCCGGGATTGCCGCGGGCGGAGGCGCCGCGATCGTGCTCGCGCAGCTGCCACCGACGCGCAGGCTGATGCAGCGAATGACGCCGGCCGGGGAGGGGCCCTCCCCCGAGCGCAGAGCGCGGTCGCACTTCAGGGTGCGGTTCGCGGGCGAGGGCGACGGCCACAAGGTCCTGACCGAGGTCTCGGGCGGCGATCCTGGCTACACCGAGACCGCCAAGATGCTCTCCGAAGCGGCGCTCTGTCTCGTCGAGGACGAGCTGCCCGAGCGCGCGGGCCAGCTCACGCCCGCGGTGGCGATGGGCGAGCCCCTGATCCGCCGGCTCGATGCCGCCGGGATGAAGTTCCGGGTGCTCTCAGCGCCCGTCGCGTAGCCGTGGCTCACGCCTAGAGCTCAAACTTGCCCCCCGCGTAGATCGTGCGCTCGGTGCCGTCGCGCATCACGGCGGTCACCCGCCGGTCGGTCGTCGAGACGATGTCGCAGTGAACCACCGAGTCGTTGAATCCGAGCCGCTGCCACCCCTCGGGGGAGACCTTGCCCGGGTCCCCGGCGTAGCAGTTCTGGATCGATTTGCCGACCGCGACGTGGGTGTTGCCGAACGGCCCACCGACGTTCTCGTCGAACAGCGTGTCGGCCATGAACCGCGTAATCCGAGAAAGTCGTGAATCCGTGAGCGAGAACTCGCCGATGCGGTTCGCGTTCTTGGTCGCGAGCATCTCCACCAGCAGCTCCTGGTTCTGCGCCGCCGTGGCGCGGGTGACCAGGCCTTCATGGAAGGCAAGCTCCACTTCCGTGATCAGGGTCCCGTGCTCGTACAGGGGCTCGCTGAAGCGGATCCAGCCCTCGGTGCCGCGCCAGTCAGGGCTCGTGAAAACCTCGAAGCTCGGGATGTTCCGCCCCCCGCCGCCGATCCAGCGTCGCTGCTGCCCGAGTGTGATCCAGAGGTCGGCGTCCTCGCCCTCGACGTGCAGGCGATCGATCGGCAGAGCATTCAAGGCCTGCGTGTAGCGGCCGATCTCGTCCTCGACCTGACGCCATCTCGCCTTGGGATCGGGCTGGTCGAGGAAGCAGGCCTTGATGATCTGATCCCAGTACTCCTGGAGCGAGAGCCCCGCCTCGGCGGCCGTCGCCTCGGTGGCGTACGCACCGATCGTCCAGGTGAGGCGTCCCTCGCTCTCCTTGGCCGTCTGCCACTCGACCAAGGGCGCGTGGGCGCGCTGGCGGGCAAAGATCTTCGCCGGAGCGACGTCGCGCAACGCATGCGGGTCGGCGACGGCGCGGAGGTAGAGCAAATGGTCGATCTGGTCGATCAGCCCGCGCCAATACTTCTCGGCGAAGAATGCGAGCTGCTCCTCGCTGGCGAGTTGGTAGAAGTCGCGCGCCAGGCTGATTCCCTGGTCGTCGTCGGGGGCATAGTCCGCGATCACGTTCCCGCCCGCGCGCCACACCGTGCGACACACCTCGGCGTACAGGGGTTTCGCGCTGTCCGGCGCGCGCACGAGCACCACGTCTCCGGGCTCGATACCCTCGCCGCCGCCGAGCGCGAAGTTGACCAGGAGATCCGCGTATCGCTCCAGGTAGCGCCCGCCCACTTCGTATTCCATGATCTCTCTCCTCGAGTACTTAAGGCCGGCGCTCCAGCGCGGCCCGCTCGGCATCCGGCCTCGACCTGATCGGGCCGCGCTGAGCCGGCCCGCGCATGCGCCGGCCGCAACAACCTACTTCAATTCGGCTGAAGTCTTCCCGAGCAGCTGCCGCGCCACGATCAGCAGCTGGATCTGCTGGGTGCCCTCGAAGATGTCGAGGATCTTGACGTCGCGGGCCCACTTTTCGAGCAGCTCGCCCTCGCCGTAGCCGACGCTCCCACACAGGGCCACGCAGCGCAGCGCGATGTCGGTGCCGGTGCGGCCCGCCTTGGCCTTGGCCATCGAGGCCTCGAGCGAGTTGGGCTTACGGTTGTCGGCCATCCAGGCCGCCTGCAGCGTCAAGAGACGCGCCGCCTCCCAGTCGGACTCCATCGCGATGAACTCGGAGGCGGCCGCCGTCTGGACGTGGGGCGGCGCCTGGTAGTCGATCTCGATCCCGGCCTGCTCGAGCACCTCGCGCGTGCGCTCGAGGCACGCCCGGGCGACACCCACGGCCATGCCCGCGACTAGCGGGCGGGTGTTGTCGAACGTCTGCATCACGCCCGAGAAGCCACGCCGCGGCTCGATCTCCGGGCTTCCCAGCAGGTTCTCCTTGGGCACGCGGCAGTCGTCGAGCACGAAGTTGGCGGTATCCGAGGCGCGGATGCCGAGCTTGTGCTCGAGCCGGTCGAGCCTCAGGCCGGGGTTATGCCGCTCGACCACGAACGACTTGATCGCCGCCCGCCCCTTTGAGGGATCGAGCGTGGCCCAGACCACGATCAGCTCGGCGCGGTCGCCCGAGGTGACGAAGATCTTCTCCCCGTTCAGGACGTACTCGTCGCCGTCGAGTCGCGCGGTGGTGCGGATCGCCGCCGAGTCCGAGCCCGCCTCCGGTTCGGTGATCGCCATCGCCGCCCATTTGCCGCCGAAGCGCGCCAGCTGCTCCTCGTTGGCGACCGCCGCGATCGCGGCCTGCCCAAGGCCCTGGCGCGGCATTGTCAAGAGCAGGCCGACGTCGCCCCAGCACAGCTCGGTCAGGCCGAGCAGGCTGGCCATGTTGGAGCCGTTGCGATTGCCCTCGGCGGCTTCCGCCGAGGCGCCGTTGCCGCCGCCGACGGTGCCCGCGCCTGCGCCACCCAGCGCTCCCGACTCGGCCATCCCCTCCATCACCGCCGCCAGCATGTCGAGCTCCTTGGGGTACTCGTGCTCGGCGAGGTCGTACCTGCGCGAGTTGGCTCGGAAGACCTCGATCGCGACCTGGTGCGCCTGGCTGACGAGGAAGTCGAACTTCTTGGGAGTCTCGAGATTGATCATGGCAGCAGCGCGCCCTCCATCAGGCCGGCGGCCCGCAGGTCGCGGTACCAGCGTTCCACGGGGTGCTCCTTGACATACCCGTGACCGCCCAGCAGCTGCACACTGTCCGAGCCGATCGCCATCCCCCGCTCAGCGCAGAGGCGGCGCGCGAGCGCGGTCTCGCGCCCGTGGCGCTTGCCCTGGTCGGCGCGGCTGGCGGCCCGGTAGGTGGCGAGGCGCATGCCGGCGAGCTCGATCGCGATGTTGGAGACGGTGAAGGCAACCGCCTGGCGATGAGAGATGGGCTCGCCGAAGGCCTTGCGCTCGTTCACGTAGCGGATCACGTAGTCGAGCACCGCCTGACCGGTGCCGACGGCCAGCGCGCACCACCCGAGCCGCCCGAGCGCGACGCACTCGGCGAAGACGTCTGGACTCGCCTCGCCGAGCAAGGCTCCGGGAGGGAGCTGGACGTCCTCGAAGCGCACGCGGCCGGTCGCCGCGGCGCGGATCCCCATCGCCGGCTCGGGCTCGATCGAGATGCCCGGCGTCTTTGCCTCGACCACGAACAGCGCGGGCCCGCGCTCAGCCAGGTTCGCGGCCACGACGAACAGCTCGGAGTCGGCGGCACGGGGGACGAGCGCCTTGATCCCGTCGAGCACGAAGCCGCCGCTCGAGTCGCGTGCCGAGGTCTTGAGCTTGAAGGGATCGAACAGCGGCTGGGGCTCGAGCACGCAAACCGCCGCGGCGGGCACGTTGTCGGAGACGAATTCATGCAGGTAGGTGGCCTGCTGATCGGCATCGCCCCACAGCCCGAGCGCGGTCGAGACGCCGGCGGGCGCCAGGCAGGCAACCGCGAAGCCCATGTCGCCCTGCGCCAGCGCTTCGGCCATCAGCACCGACGTGATCGCCGAGCGCTCTTCCAGCGCGCCGCCCAGCTCCTCCGGCACGCCGACCATCGCCAGGCCGAGCTCGTTGGCCTGGCTCAGCAGTGCGGGCGGCGCGACGGCCTTCGCGTCAGCCTCCCCGGCGGCGGGCCGCACGCGCTCGAGCGCGAAGCTGCGCACCGACTCGGTCAGCATCTGCTGCTCGTCGGTGGGGGTCAGATCGAATAGGTTCGCGTCGGAGGCACGCGGCTGCCGAGCTGGCGTCGCCAGCTTCTGCGTGGCCGCGAACGTGCGGCCGGCGTTCGCCGCTGTGCGCATCGTGGTCTTGGCGGCACCGCGCAGGAAGCGCGCCGCCGGCTCGCGCAGGTTCAGGCGATCGACGACCGAGGAGGAGGCGAAGCGGTTCAGCGCCCGCAGGCCCGCCGCCATGCCGCGCTCGTTGAGAGTCTGCTGCGGAGGCATGGGGGCAGGATAACACGGTTCGGTGTCACGTTAGTTGGTGTCATGCCACGCTGGCACGCCACGAGCGCGAGGCCCGCAGCCACACTCCCGCGCCCACGTAGCTCGCGGCGGCCAGTCCGATGATCGCGCTGGAGGGGGGTAGCGATGGGATCGCGTAGGCGAGCGCGAGCCCGGCCCACATCGAGCCGAGCGCGATCGCGCCGGACAGCGCGAACCCGCGATAGGGCCGCGTGGTGAGCAGGTGGGCCGCGCCGGCCGGGGCGGCCAGGAGGCCGAGCAGCAGCAGGGCGCCGACCGCCTGCGTGCTCTCAGCGGTGACGCCCGCCAGCAGCACAAGAAAGGCAGCGCCCAGTGCGCGCACGGGTACGCGTCGCAACACGGCTAGCTCGGGGTCCAGCGTGGCGAGCAGCAGCGGCCGCAGGATCAGCAGCAGCGCCCCGACGACCGCCAGCGCCACGACTGCGGCGAGCACGGCTGTGCCCGAGGTGAGCGTGAAGATCGAGCCGAACAGGGTGTTGGCGAGGGTCACGCCGCTTCCGCCGCCCGGCGTCGTCGCCAGGATCGCGAGCAGCAGCACCCCGATCCCCAGCACCCAGGCGAAGATGGTGCCGATCACGGCGTCGTCAGCCTCGGCGCGGCGCCCGGAGAGCGCCGCCATGCCCAGCGCCACCAGCAGCGTGAGGACGAACAGCCCGACGCGCTCGTCGATGCCGGCAACCGCCGCGGCGATCGCGCCCACGAAAGCCACATGGCTGAGGGCGTCGCCGGCGAACACCTGGGCGCGCAGCACCACGAACCAGCCCACCAGTCCGCAAGCGAGCGCGATCGGCGTGCCCGCGAGATAGGCCTGGCGCACGAAGTCGTGGGCGAACATCAGGCAGCCTCCGGCGCGAGCGCGCGTTTCTTGCCGAGCAGCCGGCGCCCTCCCCAGGCGAGCACATACGCCGCGAGCGCAAACGTGGTCGTGTAGAAGCCGGCGGGGTAGATCGAGAAGTACGCCGCGGCCAGCCCGAGCCACGCAACCACGACCGCGATCAGCGCGCTCAGCGCCATGCCCAGAAGCGTCCGGCTCGTGATCAGCTGCGCGGCAGCGGGCGGCGCGACCAGCAGCGCGAAGGAAAGCAGCGCCCCCGTGATCTGGCTGGTGGCGGCGACGGCGAGCGCAAGGATCAGCAGAAAGGCCACGTCGAGCGCGCGTACGGGGACGCCGCGTGCGCCTGCCACCTCCGGATCGACGGTCGAGAACATCAGCGGCCGCGCGATCAGCGCCAGCGCGGCGAGTGCCGCGACCGCGACGGCCAGCAGGCCGATGACCTGGCCGCTCGAGACGCCCAGGAAGGTGCCGAACAGGAGCGTCTCGAGGCCGCCGAGAATCTGGTTGCTGAGCGCCAGGAACAGGAAGCCGGCCGCCAGGCCGACGGCCTGGACGGTGCCGATCGCGGCGCTCTCGGCGCTGAGCCGGCGGGCCAGCGACCGCCGCGTGCCACCCATGGCCACGGCGGCCCCCCCGCACGCAAGGTAGAAGCCAATCGCGGTCGGCCAACCCGCGAGCGCGGCTCCCGCCGCCCCTGGGAAAGCCATCACCGACAGGGTGTGGGCGGCGAACGCCTGTCGGCGCAGGATCACGTACCAGCCCGCGACCGCGGCGAGCACGGCGACGATCGTCGCGGCCTCGAGCGCGTGCACCATGAATTGGAACTGGAGCAGCTCGCGCAGGTCGTGCGCGAGGTTGAAGGACAGCGTGGGATTGGCCGCCGGGGTCATTGAGGCGAGTGGTGGCGGCTCCCGTGGAGGTGGGCGGCCTCCGGAAGGCCCACGACCGCGAGGCGGCCGTCGCTCGTCTCGAGCACCTCGATCGGGGCGCCGTAAAGATTGCTCAGCGTCTCGGTCGTGACAACCTCCTCGACCGCTCCCGCCACAGCGCGGCCCCCGGCCAGGTACACGACCCGGTCGATGTAGGCCAGCAGCGGGTTGACGTCGTGGGCCACGAGCAGGATCGCGACCCCCTCGCTGCTCGAGATGTGCTGCAGAAGCGATGCCACTGCCGCCTGATTCGCGAGATCCAGGCTGTCGAGCGGCTCGTCAAGGATCAGCAGCTCGGGTCGGCTCGCGAGCGCCTGCGCGATCAGCAGGCGCTGCTGCTCCCCGCCCGAGAGCTCCTCGAGCGGCCGCTTCGCATAGCCGCCGGCTCCCACCAGCTCGATCACCTCGGCGACCCGTCGGCGCTCCGCGCGCTGTCGGGCGGTGCCGGGGACCGGCACGCCCCAGCGCGCACCGTCGAGGCCCAGGCGCACGAGGTCGATGCCGCGCACGCGCGCCGCTCGGTGCACCGTGCCCCGCTGCGGCAGATAACCGACGCGGGCGCGTGCTCTGGCGGGAGTTTGCCCCAGCACCCTGATCGTTCCCCTGGAGAGCGGTACCAGCCCGAGGATCGCCCGCATCAGAGTGGATTTGCCTGCGCCGTTCGGCCCGAGCACGGCGACGAAGTCTCCGGCTTCGATGGTCAGCTCCACGTCGGCGAAGACGTCCCGCCCCCCCAGCTTCACGGTCACCCCCTGGAGCTGCGCGACCGGGGGCGCTTCACGCACGGAGTCCGCGATCGCGCTCACCTCCCGGTTGCCCCCTTCAGCGCGTGGGCGAGTCGCTCGAGCTGGGCAATCTGCCATTGCTCGAAGCTGGACCCGGCCGGCGACAGAGTTTCGGTGATCGTCACGACCGGGATGCGGCGCTCGCGGGCGAGCGCGGTCAGCCGCTGGATCTCGGGCGTTGCGTTCTGCACGTTGTAGATCCAGACCCTTATCTCGCCGCGGGTCATCTGGCGCTCGGCGGTGGCCACATCCTGTGCGGTGAGCTCGGTGCCCTCGCTGATGGCCTTCATGAAGCTGTAGGGGGTGATCAGGTGAAGGCCGAGGGCGGGGGCTTGGAGCGCGAAGATGCTCTCGGAGGCGCCCACTGGTACGTCCTTGTAGCGGCTGCGGATGGTCGCGATCAGCGCGTGGTAGCGGGCCAGGCCACGCGTTTCGAAGCGCATTCGCTGACGCTCGAAGTAGCTCTTCTCGTGGGGGTTGAGCCGGACGAGATCGGCGGTGATCGCGTTTGCGACCTCCTCGACGTCGGCCGGGTTGTACCAGCGATGCGGGTTATCGCCCGTCCGCAGATGCAGCAGTGTGCCGACGTTCAACACCCTGCGACCCGCCGTGGGGTTTGCCCTCAGCAGTTGGGAGGCCCACTGGTCGTAGCCCACACCGTTCACGATCGCCAGCCTGGCGGTGGCCAGCGTGCGGGCGTCAGCCGCGGTCGGTTCGTACGAGTGCGGGTCCTGGGCGGGATTGGTGATGATGCTCTCGACGCGTCCCTTGCTCCCGGCAAGCTGCGCCGCGACGCTCCCCCAGAAGTTCTCGGCGGCCACGATCGCGACGCCTTTCACGGCGGCATCGCTGGCGCGTCCAGCGCACCCTCCTAAACACCCGGCGGCAAGCAGGGCGGCCGCCAGCGCTGCGACTGTCTTGCGCACGAGGCATAACTGTATCAATAATGGGAATGAGTCTCATTACTATTTATCCGTGCGAGACGTTACGCTTATCCCGATGTCCTCCGAGCAGGCGGAGAGGTGGAACCGGCATGTGCACGCTGTGCTCGCCGATGCCGGCTTCAAGCGCGGTGGCGCGCGCGAGCAGGTGATCGAGCTGCTGGCGAGCGAGCCGTGTGCCCTCACCGCCGCGGAGATCGAGGGCTCCCTCAGCGACTCGGGCCGTTCACCTGGGCGGGCGAGCATCTACCGGGCACTTGACCAGCTCGTCGAGCACGGTCTCGTGGAGAGACTGGAGGTGGGGGACGGCCAGGCGCGCTTCGAGCGCCAACACCCTGGAGGCGAGCATCACCATCACCTCGTGTGCGAAGGGTGTGGCCGGCTGGTGGCGTTCGACGACCCGGGGCTCGAGCGGGCGATCGAGCGCCTCTCCCAGCGGCTCGGGATGCGCATCTCAGGCCACGACATCCTGTTGCGCGGCGCCTGCCGTCGCTGCGGTTAGGCCGCTAGAGCCGCTGGAGCGCGGCGAGGATCTCGGGCGGCTCGGCGTTGTCGCTCGCGTCCTCGGACATGTGCGACCAAGCGACCTCGCCTCCGGGCGCGACGATCAACGCGCCCCCGAGCTGCGCCGGGTGCCCGATCGGGCGGCTCTGGAGCCGGCGGGTGCGGGCCGTGGCGAGCGCGCCTTTGGCGATCATCTTCGGCCCGAGCAGCTCGGCGGCGGTGGCCACCTTGGCGCCCGCGGCCGCATAGCTCTCGCGCTCCGCGTCCGCCAGCACTGGGAGCCCGATGTCCTGCTGGCGGCGGAAGTGGGCCGCCTGCCGCGGCGTGGCCTGTCCGATCAGCACCACTCGAGCGCCCGCCGCCTCGAACTGCTCTCGAGCGCGATCCAACTGGACCGCGTGCGCCTTGCAGAAAATTCAGCCGTAGTGGCGCAGCCACACCAGCACGGCCGGCCGCTCGCGCCACAATTCCCCGAGGCGCACCTCGTTGCCATCCTGATCCGGCAGCACGATGCCGGCGAGCGCGTCGGCGCGCTGGGGGGCGCGGGTCCGCTGGCGCTGTGAGGCCGCCCCAAGCACGCGCGCAAGCGTACACGTACGCGATACTCACCGCTCGACTATGGCTACCGAGGCCTCGAGTCAAAGCGCCGCTTCTCCCCAGCCGCTGTGGACGCCATCCGCCGAGCGCATCGAGCGCGCCACGCTCACGCGATACCAGCGCTGGCTCGAGCAGAGCCGAGGGATGCGCTTTGGCTCTTACGACCAGCTGTGGAAGTGGTCGGTCGCCGAGCTCGAGCAGTTCTGGGAGTCGATTGCCGAGTTCTTCGACGTGCGCTTCTCACCAGCGCCCGAGCGCGTGCTGGAGAGCCGCGAGATGCCGGGCGCCAAGTGGTTCCCGGGCGCGCGCTGCAACTACGCCGAGCACATCTTTCGCGACCGCGAGGCGGACGCGCTGGCGCTCCAGCACGCCTCGGAGCTGCGCGAGCTGGGCGAATGGAGCTGGGCGGAGCTGCGCGAGCAAACGGCAGCGATTGCGGCAGGACTGCGGGCGCTGGGCGTTGGCGAAGGGGATCGCGTGGCGGCCTATCTGCCCAACATCCCGGAGACGGTTGCGGCATTTCTGGCCTGTGCTTCGCTGGGGGCGATCTGGTCGTCCGCGGCCCCGGAGTTCGGCGCTCGCAGCGTCACCGATCGCTTCGGGCAGATCGAGCCGAAGGTGCTGCTGGCGATCGACGGCTACCGCTACGGCGGGCGCGACTTCGACCGGCGCGCGGTCGTGCGCGAGATCGCGGAGGGGATCCCCTCGCTGGAGCGCGTGGTGACGCTCGGCTACCTGGGCGGCTCCGGGTGGGAGCCGGGGTTCCTTGGTTCGGGGCCGCTCGAGTTCGCCGCGCTTCCCTTCGATCATCCCCTGTGGGTGCTCTACAGCTCCGGCACGACCGGCCTGCCGAAGCCGCTCGTGCACGGGCACGGCGGCATCCTGCTCGAGCAGCTGAAGAAGGGCCACCTCCATCTCGACGCCCAGGCCGGTGACCGCCTGTTCTGGTTCTCGACCACCGGCTGGATGATGTGGAACTTCCTCGTGGGCGTGCTGCTGACCGACGCCTCGCTCGTGCTGTTCGACGGCAACCCGGGCCACCCCGACCTGGGCACCCTCTGGGACCTCGCCGAGCGCACCCGCATGACCTGCTTCGGCACGAGCGCCGCCTTCGTCAGCTCCTGCATCAAGGCGGGGGTAAAGCCCGGCGCCGGACGCGACCTCTCGTCGCTGCGGGCCCTGGGCTCGACGGGATCGCCGCTCTCTCCGGAGGCCTTCGACTGGGTCTACGAGCACGTGGGCCACGACACATGGCTCTTCTCCACCTCGGGCGGAACCGACGTCTGCACGGCGTTCGTGGGCGGCGTGCCGACGCTGCCCGTCTACCGCGGGGAGCTTCAGGGGCGCTCGCTCGGGTGCGCGGTCGCCGCCTGGGACCCGGAGGGCCATGAGCTGGTGGACGAGGTCGGCGAGCTGGTGATCACCGAGCCGATGCCATCCATGCCTGTTTTTTTCTGGGGCGACGCGGACGGCTCGCGTTACCGCGAGAGCTACTTCTCGACCTACCCGGGCGTGTGGCGTCATGGCGATTGGATCGAGATCACCTCGCGCGGGACCGCCATCATCTATGGGCGCTCGGATTCGACCATCAACCGCGGGGGAGTGCGGATGGGGACGAGCGAGATCTACCGGGCGGTGCTCGCCGTCCCCGACGTGGTTGACGCGCTGGTGCTCGATTTGCCGCGGCCTCCCGCGGGAGCGGCCGCGAGCAGGGAGCGCTCGAGCGAGGCCTGGATGCCGTTGTTCGTCGTGCTGCGCGGGGATGCTTCCCTCGACGAGGAGCTGATCGGGTCGATCAAGCGGCGGATCCGCTCGGACTGCTCGCCCCGCCACGTGCCGGACGAGATCCGCCAGATCGCCGAGGTCCCGCGCACGCTCTCGGGCAAGGTGCTGGAGGTGCCGGTGAAACGCATCCTCACGGGCACCCCGGCCGATCAGGCCGCTTCCCGAGAATCGTTGGCGAATCCCGCCGCTCTTGATTATTTCGTGGCGCTCGCGGGGGGCGAATCCGAAGGCTGAACGCCTTCTCTGGGATATCACCCCCAAAAACCTGAAGCGATCTCCCGGCGCCGCACGCGAGCGTCAGGTTGCGGTGCTGGCCTCTCGTCAGCGTGGGCACGTGACTCGTGGTCAGCTTCTCTCCCTGGGCATCGCAGAAGGCACGATCTTCAATCGCGTCCAGTCCGGCCGCCTGCATCGCGTGTATCCGGGCATCTACGCCGTGGGCCATCCGCCAATCGCGCCAATGGACCGGGCCGCGGCGGCGGTCCTGGCCTGCGGTGAAGGCGCGCTGCTTAGTCACTTCTCTGCGGCAGCCCTATGGGGATGGACGGGGGAATGGCGGGAGCCGTTCGAGGTCACTGTGCCCGGTGACCGGCGGCCGCGCGGGATCCGCGCCCACCGCAGGCCGGCCCTCACCTGGCGGGATCGCACCCGCCAGCTCGGCATCCCGGTCACCAGCCCCGCGAGGACGGTGCTCGACTGCGCCCCCCGGCTGAGCGACGATCGCCTCGGACGGTTGATTGATGACGCGCTGCGAGGCCCTCTGAGCCGCGATGCCCTGGCGGAGCTGCTCGAGCGATGCCCGCGGCAGCACGGCGCCAGACGGCTGCGGCCATTCGCGTACGAGCGCGGCGCCCCGACCCGCTCGCACTTCGAACGTCGCTTTCGAGCCTTCGCGCGGCGGTTCGCGCTACCCCGGTTCGAGATGAACGTGCTGGTTGGTGGTCGTGAGGTGGATGTGTTCTTCCGCGCGGAGGGACTGATCATCGAGCTGGACGGGTACAAGTTCCACGGCGGTCGGGGCGCATTCGAGCGAGACCGCAACTACGACGTTGATGCGCTCGTGGACGGAATCGTGACCGTGCGGCTCACCTGGGAGCGGATGACGGGCACTCCCGAAGCGGAAGCCGCGCGCCTGCACGCGATCCTTCATCGGCGCCGCGAGGAGAGAGACACAAGGTGATGAGCTAGTGGGTAGGCCCGGCGAGCCGGGCAACGCTCCACGCTACGCTGAGTCAGAGCGCACCGTCCGTTTACGCTCTCATGGAACTCTCAGTCTCGTCTGACGTCGCTGAAAGCTTTGATTGCTGAGATACGCGCACGGCGGTAAATGAGCGCCGAGCTACGAAACGACGAATGAAAACCTTCCGTCTCCTCCTCCCGCTGCTCGCAGGCGCCCTCGCCGGCGCGATTGTCGCGCTGATCGTGGCGGGCGGTGGCAATTCGACGCGTACGGTCACGACCGTGCTGCCAGAGGGGAACACTGCGCAGCCCGCGTCCGTGTCTCCCACGCGCGGCCTGTCTGTCAATGCCCTCTATCGAAAGACCGGCTCGGGCGTGGTCGACATCACAACCTCCTCGACCCAGAGCAACGGCATTTTCGGCTTCGGCCAAAAGACCGAGGGCGAGGGCGCCGGTGTGGTCTTCGACAAGCGCGGCTACATCGTCACCGATGAGCACGTGGTCAGTGGCGCCCAGTCGATCACCGTGACCTTCCCGGACGGTTTCAAGACCAAAGCGCGCCTGGTGGGTTCGGACACGGGCGCCGACCTCGCCGTCATCAAGGTCAACGTCCCCAGCTCGCAACTTCATCCTCTCGCCTTCGACAACTCCAACGACGTGCAGGTGGGCGACAACGTGATCGCGATCGGCAGTCCGTTCGGCCTGCCGAACACGGTCACCGCGGGCATCGTCAGCGCGGTTGGCCGCACGATCTCCGCGCCCAACCAGTTCACGATCGCCCACGCGATTCAGACCGACGCCCCGATCAACCCGGGGAACTCGGGTGGACCGCTGATCGACGCTTCCGGCCACGTGATCGGCCTCAATGACCAAATCGAGACCAACAACACCAACGCCCAGGGCCAGGGCTCGAGCTCGGGCGTCGGCTTTGCCACGCCGTCCAGCAGCGATGTGCGCATCGCCAACAAGATCGTCTCCACCGGCAAGGCGCAGAACGCCTATGTGGGCGTGAGCCTCGACCCGACCGTTGGGGGCGGCGCGGCGATCGCGAAGACCCCGTCCGTCTCGACCAACGGCTGCCGGACCCCGCCGATCGTGCCGGGCGGCCCCGCGTCGAAGGCCGGCCTGAAGCCCGGCGATTTGATCACCGCGGTCAACGGCAAGCGGGTCACCTCGATCGACCAGTTTGTGGGCACCGTCGCCAACTACGCGCCGGGCGACACCGTCACCTTCACAATCAAGCGCGGTGGCCAGACCAAGCACATCCAGGTGAAGCTTGGAGCCCAGCCGAAGCAGCCCTGCGGCCGCTGAGCGGGCAGGCGACCTCCTCAGAGTTCAACCGCTGAGCCGACAGGAGGGCCGCCCGCGCGCGGCCCGCTAGCCCGTTTACCCGCTCGCCATCAGGTAGATCCCGGCCGCGATCGCGCCGAGTGCCGCGACCGCACAGACGATCGCGAGAGCGCCCCAGCCGACCATCGCGACGGTGCGCCCGTCTCGCACCGCCTCGACCAGACCCGCCGCGCTCGTGACCCCACCACCGAAAACGGCGGCGATCCCCACGCCCGCGACGAACGAGTAGACCGCGGTCTTGCCCAGCGTGGCGCCGTTGACGATCGCGGCCATCATTCCGCGCCGCCCTCCGTGACCAGGGCCGCGGCCATGCGCTGGCGACGGGCGACGCCCATGGCCGCCAGCGCGGACAGCGCCAGGAGCGCGATCACCAGTGGCCCCAGCGCGCCGTTACCGAGCGCGTCCGCGAGCCACCACGCGCCCGCGCCGAAGAGGCCCGCCGCGGGCAGCGTCAGCATCCACGCCGCGACGATGTTGCCGGCGACGCCCCAGCGGACGGCGGAGAAGCGCTTGGCGGCGCCCGCGCCCATTATCCCGCCGGAGATCACGTGCGTGGAGGAGAGGGGGTAGCCGAAATGCGAGGAGGCCAAGATCACCGCCGCTCCCGCGCCCTGCGAGGCGAAGCCCTGAGCCGTGTCCATCTTGATGATCCGCGACCCGACCGTGCGGATGATCCGCCAGCCGCCGGCGTAGGTGCCGAGCGCGATTGCGCTCGCCGCCGCCACGACGACCCAGGTCGGCACGTGAAAATTGTGGGCGCTCAAGTCTCCGTTGGCGAGGAGGGCAAGGCTCATCACGCCCATCGTCTTCTGGGCGTCGTTGGTGCCGTGCGCAAGCGCCAGCATCGAGCCGGAGATGATCTGTCCGATCCTGAAGCCGCGATTGACGATCCCGGGCCGGCGCCGGCTGACGAGCCAGTAGATGATCGTGATCGAGGCTCCCGCGGCGACGAAGGCGATCACCGGCGAGAGCACCGCCGGCACGATCACCTTTGCCACCAGGGCCTGGCCCTTGACGGCCGAGGAGCCGGCCGCGGCCAGCATCGCGCCAATCACGCCTCCGATGAGCGCGTGCGAGGAGCTGGAGGGCAGCGCGTAGAGCCACGTGAGCAGGTTCCAGGTGATCGCGCCGATGAGCGCCGCGAACGCGATCGTCTCGGTGACCTGCGCAGCGTTGATGATGCCTGTGGCCACGGTCGCCGCCACCTTGAGGGAGATGAACGCGCCCGCGAAGTTCAGTAGCGAGGCGATCCCGATCGCCGTGCGCGGCGGGAGCGCCCGCGTGGAGATCGATGACGCCACCACGTTGGCCGTGTCGTGGAAGCCGTTGGTGAAGTCGAAAGCCAGCGCGGCGGCGATGACCAGGCCGAGGAGGAGATTGCTGTGCATTACAAGGGAGCAGTCTGGCGGCTCACCGACCCAGCCGCCGAGATGCCGCGGGGGCGACCCTCGGTTGCTACCCGGAGCCTGCCTGGGCTAGCTGCGCCGCCGACTGGACCTGCGCCAGCGTGCGCTCCATCAGCTCTCGATGGACGCAGCGTGTTCTACCGGTGCGTCGCTGCCAGTGCCCATCGCTCTCTAGCGTCCAGCCGAACGTGTCGTCGGCGAGGCAGCGCTCGAGTGTGTCGTCGAGCTCGGCCTGGAGCTCCGGCCGCTCGATCGGCGCCAGCAGCTCGACTCGGTTGTCCAGGTTGCGCGGCATCAGGTCGGCCGAGCCGATGTAGTAGCGCCGCTCGCTGCCGCGGTGGAAGGCATAGATACGCGAGTGCTCGAGGAAGCGCCCGACCACCGAGACGACCCGGATCGTCTCGGAGACGCCCTCGATCCCGGGTCGCAGGCAGCAGATGCCGCGCACGTTCAACTCGATCGGGACGCCCGCCTGCGAAGCCTGATACAGGGCCTCGATGCACCGCTGGTCGACCAACGAGTTCATCTTCATCACGATGCGCGCGTCCTCGCCCGCCTCGTGGGCCGCGACCGTTTTCGCGATCTCCTCGAGCAACGGCTCGCGCAGGGTATCCGGCGCGACCAGGATCTTGCGCTGACGCTGGGGGTGACCGTAGCCGGTCAAGGTGTTGAAAAGACTCGCCACCTCCTGCCCGAGTTCGTGGTCCGTCGTGAAGAGGCCGAAATCCTCATACAGCCGCGCGTTGCGGGCGTGGAAGTTACCCGTCCCGATCATCACGTAGTGGCGGACTCCGTCGCGCTCCCGGCGCACCACCAAAATCGCCTTGGCGTGGGTCTTGAGGCCGGGAATCCCGTGCACCACGTGCGCGCCCACTTCCTCGAGCGCCCGGGACCAGCGGATGTTGCGGCGCTCGTCGAAGCGCGCCTTGAGCTCGACCATGCACACGGCCTGCTTGCCGTTCTCGGCGGCCTGGATCAGCGCGGGCACCAGCGCCGAGTCGTCAGACGTGCGGTAGACCGTCATCTTGATCGCGAGCACGCTCGGGTCCTCGGCCGCCTGCTTGACGAACCGCTCCACGCTCGTCGCGAATGAGTGATAGGGGAAGTGGACGAGCACGGGGGCCGCGCGCATCGCCGCGAACACATCCGGCTGCTCGTCGGAGCGGCCCGGCCCGGGGACAAACTCCGGATGGGTGAGCGGAGTCCATGGCGTCTGGCGGAGCTCGGGATGGCCATCGAGGCCCGCGATCTGCCACAGGTCGCTCTGATCGAGCAGGCCATCGACGTCGTAGACCTGCACCTCCTCGACGTCAAGCCACTCGATCAGTCGCGAGCGCAGCACGGGATCCATGCGCGCGCCCACCTCGAGCCGGACCACCTCGCCGAACCGCCGACGACGCAGCTCGTCCTCGACCGCTTGCAGCAGGTCGTCGGCCTCGTCCGAGATCTCGAAGTCGGCGTCGCGGGTGACCCTGAAAAAGTCGTAGCTGATGATCTCCATCCCGGGAAACAGCTCCCCGAGGTGGTGGGCGATGACGTCCTCTAGGGGGACGTACGTGCCTTTGGCGATCTCGACGAAGCGCGGCAGGACCTCCTTGGGCACCTTCACGCGGGCGAAGACCTCGTGATCGAGATCGGGATCGCGCATCCGCACGATCAGGCTCAGGGACAGGTTCGAGATGTACGGGAATGGCCGTCCCGGGCCGATCGCGAGCGGCGTCAGCACCGGGAAAATCTGGTCCTGGAAGCGGCGCTCGATCTCCTCTGCCGGCGCCACTTCCTCGTAATCGGCGATCGAGATCCCGTGCCGGGCGAGCTCCGGGCACACCACCTGCGCGAAGGTGCGTGAATGGCGGCCGTCCTGGGAGGAGACCGTCTGGTGGATGGCGGCGAGCGCCATCCCCGGGGCGAGGCCGTCCGGCCCCCGCGCGTCGATCCGCGCGTCGATCTGGTCGTGCAGGCCGGCCACGCGAATCATGAAGAAATCATCGAGGTTGTCGACGAAGATCGCCAGGAACTTGACCCGTTCCATCAGCGGCACCGACTCATCCTCGGCGAGCTGAAGCACGCGGTCGTTGAAGTCGAGCCAGGAGAGCTCGCGGTTGGTGTAGAGGCGCGGATCGGTAACGTCGCGGGGAGCTTCGGCGGCGGCCGGGGCCGACCCCGCGGTGGCCTTGAGCGCTTCAGCCGGGTCCTGCACGGAGCTAACTGTAAAGGGGCGCCACGTGCTCATGCGATCGTCAGCTTGCGTCCGAAGACGCGGGCGAATGTCTCCTCGTCCGCGTAGCGCTCGACGCTCCAGCGCGGGAGCGCGACGCTCTTGTCCGCCCCGTCGACGTGGAGGCCGATCCGTTTGTTGTGAGCTCGCAGCTCGACACGCGAGACGACCTGATCGCGCCCGCGCTCGAGATGCTCGGCCAACCGCACCAGAACCGCGCAGCGAGCGATCAGCTCTTCGTCGCTGGGGCGAGTGACGGAGGCGAGCTCCCCGAGCCTCGGCATGCCCTTGCGGTGGTAGCGGGCGATAAGCGCGATCAGTGCCCGGGCGCGGGGGTCATATCCCGGTAGCTCGGCGGAGAGGATCAGATACTGGGAGTGCTTGTGATGGTCGTCATAGGCGATCGTCATGCCGACGTCGTGGAGCATCGCGGCCGCCCACAGCAGCTCGCGCTCGTCCTCGAACGGCTCGATCAGCTCCTGCTTGAGCAAGGAGTCGAACATCTGCAGGGAGAGCCGCGCTACGTGCTCGATGTGCGCCGTGTCGGCCTCGTACTGGAGCGCCAGGTTCACCACCGCCGCGCGCCGGACGTCCTCGAAGAGGGGCTCCGCCCGGCCGGCGAACAACGTCCGGGCGAAGAAGACGCCCTCTCGCAGACCCGCCTCCGTCACCTCGATCCCCTCGAAGCCGCCCAGCTCGATCACCGTTTCGATCACCAGCGCTGCCGCCAGGATGATGTCCTCTCGGCCCGGCTTGATCCCGTGGACGCGACCCCGTTTGGCGACCGGCAGCCCGGCCAGCTTCCCCACGAGCTCGGCCAGCGCCTTGCGCGTAATCAGGAATCCTTGAACTCCCAGGTCAGGCCAGTCTGCCGCGTACGTGATGGCGGCAGCCAGGTTGCGGAGCGCGCCGCCGAGGCCGACGAGTCTCGCGCCCGCGCCGCCGACGGCCGATGGGACGCCTTCCTCTACTGAGGCGGTCAGCCACCCCATAGGCTCCAGCGCGGCACGGACGTGGCGACGCACGGCCTTGAGCTCGGCGGGGCGCGCGGGTCCTGTGCCCGGGAGCAGCTCCTCCGTCAGCCTGACCGCGCCCAACGCGAACGAAGGCCGCTCCCCTGCCTGGCGCGCCGCCACTTCGATCAGCTGCAGGCTGCCACCGCCCAGCTCGAGCACCACGCCGTCGACAAGGGTCGAGGTGTTGATCGCCGCCAGGTAGCCGAGCCAGGCTTCCTCGTCCTCTGAGAGGACGTCGATCTTCAGGCCCGAGCGCACCTCCGCCTCGGCGGCGAACTGCCCGCCGTTGGTGGCCTCGCGGATCGCGCTCGTGGCCACCACGTGTACGTCTTGTGGGTCGAGCGCGTGGGCGTGGCAGAAGCGAGAGAACACCGTCAACGTCTGAAGCCCGCGGGCGATCGCTTCGTCGCTCAGGCGGCCGCTAGTCCCGAGGCCCGCGCCGATACGCACGTTCTCGTAGAGCTCGTCGGTGCGCTTCCACCACCTCCCGCCTTCGCCGTAGGTGAAGACCACCAGGCGCCAGGAATTGGAGCCAAGATCGATCACGGCCACCCGGCGGGCATCGCCGTCGCGGCCTCCGCTCAGGTGGGTGGCGCCGAGACTCATTGCTCGGATTTGGGAGAGGCGCTCATCTCACCGAGTCGATCGCGGCCCGCAAGGTCGCATACGGAGTGTCGCCGAACAACGGCCGCGAGCTGCCTCTCGGGCCCTGCACCAGCAGCGCTGGAGTGCTGGTGATCCCATGGGCGCTGGCCACGCGCTGGTCGGCGGCGACGGCTGCGCGCAGTTGCGGCTGGTCCTTGTCCAACAGCCACCTGGAGTAGTCGAGCTCGGAAAGCTCCCGCGCGAGGCCCTTGAGATAGGCGGGCGTGGCATAGGCGGTCCCCTGGCGGCCTTGTTCAACGTAGAAGAGGTCGATGTAGTACCACGCCAGGTGCTGGATGCCGGCCGCGTAGGCCGCCATCTGCTGGTCGGTGAACCCGGGCCGGCCGAGCGTGCCCGCGCAGGTAGCGGTGCACAGCGAGCGGTAACGGAGCTTGACCTCGCCGCTGCGGACCTCGTGCGCGATCAGCGTGCGCTCCGGGCCGAAGGCGAACGTGCGGCAGAGCGAGCACTCCAGGTCGGCGAACTCGGTCACGGTCACCGGCGCTCGGGGGGATCCGAGGATCGGGCCCGACTCCGGAATGCCGCGCACGAGACCAGCGACGGCAGCAGCGTCGGCCCGCGCCTCGGAGCTACCTGGTGCTGGCAATCCGCTGCTCTTGTGCCGCGAGACCGCGATCCCGACCGCGAGCAGCGCGACCACGATTAGGATCAATCCGGGTCTTTTATGAATCGGCCGCGGACGCGCCAGCGGCACGCGCCCAGAGTTGCCCCCGGCTGGCTCGGGCGGAACAGGATCTCTTCCCTCGTTCGGAGTAGCCAAGGTGCGGCGCCAGACGATAGCGGCCGTCCACCCGCAGTCAGCCCTATCTTCCGACGGGTCCGCCCCCGCCGGCCGCCGACCTGCAGCCCGCCCCGTCCTCGCCGACGGGATCGCCGGCGGCCCGCGGCGTTTTTGGGTGCGGATTCTCGTCACCCGCCGGTCGCGCCTCCCGCTACGTTTTTCCCTCACCCGCCGGCCGCGCCTCCCGCTACGTTTTTCCCCCACCTGCCGGCCGCGCCTCCCGCTACCATGCTCTTACGATGATTTCGCCGGATACCGGGGCGCTGCAGGCCGACGGCGTCGTCGTTTCCCGGGAGTTGGACAGCCGGTTGCGTATTGCTGCAATCGACCGCGACTCCGGTTTCCTACGCGTCCTCTCGAACCGCTTGGAAGCTGTCGGTTGGGACTTCCGTCCTCTCCCGGCTCCCGTCACGCCCGAGCGCTTGGTCGAGTTCCGGCTGCACGCGCTCGTGGTCGACCTAGCGGTATTGGGTCCGGACAGCTGGCAGTACCTCGAGCGCGTGTGCGCCCGCCTCCCGAGCCTTGTGCTTGTCATCTGCACCGGCCCCTCGTCAGTCGCACAGCGGGTGAGGGGGCTGCGCATCGGCGCCGATGCCTGGATCACCAAGCCCTGCCACGCGGGCGAGCTAATCGCGGTCGTACAGGCAGCAGTGCGCCGGCAACGCCGCAGCGAGCTGCCGCTGATGGAGCAGTCAAGCGAGGTAGGCGAGCTCACGATCCGTCCGGATCGCCATCAAGCCTATGTGGACGACGTAAGCGTCGAGCTGACGGCGCGGGAGTTCGAGATTCTCTACCTCCTCTACCAGGCGGAGCGCGTGCTGCGCCGGGAGGAGATCTACGAGACGCTCTGGGGCTACGCCATGGCCCGCGGTGACCGCTCGGTGGATGTCTTCGTCGGTAAGCTGCGCCAGAAGCTCCGCGCGGGCTCACCGGGATGGTCGTACATCCACACCCACTTCGGCGTTGGCTACCGCTTTGCACCGGAGCCGGAAGCGGAGGGCGCCGAACCAGAGCGCTCCGAGGACGCCGCGCCGCTCCAGGGCCTCGAGCTCTCGCCTGCCAGTGAGCCTGCAGTGTCGTCCCCGGGTTGACAAGCAGCCCCCCTGCTAGTTGGCCGACGACTTCTCCTTCCAGCTCTGGAAAGCGGAGAGGCAGTCGCCTCGGGCGTCCCTCGACGAGATCATCAAGCGCCTCTACCTGTCGGTCGCCGGTTCCCATGTGAGCACGCATGGGCCTCGATTCGGCAATCCCGCCCGGGTGACGCTGAACGAGTTCCTCACGCCGTGAAGGGGATGCGCTAGACGGCCTGGCCGGCGGTCGGCCGTGGCTGCGTAATCGCGAACTGACGCCGGGCCTTCCGTCCCCCTGGTCAGGAGCTCATATATTTGCCGGAAGTCGTGGCCAGCCAGAAGTCCAAGCGCAAACGCCGCCCACCTGTCCGCCACCCGCGCGGGGCGAGCGCAAGCACGACCCGCCGCGAGCTGCGCGCCGAGCGTCAGGTCTCCGCCGAGCGACGACGGCGCACCGCCGACAGCTCTCTGGGCGCCGTCGGGGAGCGTCCCCGAGGCCTCTTTGGCGCCGTCCCAGTGTCCGAGCTGGCAATCCTCGCGGGCGGCATTGCGTTTATCGTTGGCATGGTGCGGGGCGGCGGTCCCGCGCTGTATGTCGGCCTGATCGTGCTGGCGCTGGGCGTGGTCGAGTTCACCGCGCGCGAGCATTTCTCCGGCTACCGCTCGCACACGACCCTGCTCGCGGCGCTTCCCTCGCTTGCCGTGGCCACCGTGCTCGAGGTGACGGTCGGGACGGGAAGCACCCGCGCTCTACTGATCGCCGTGGCGGTGCCGATCTTCGCGCTGCTCTTCTACCTATTGCGGCGCAGGTTCATGGTCGCTCGTCAGTCGCGGCTGGCCCGGCCCCCGGCACCCTGAGCCGGAGCGAACGCTGCTGTTCCTCTTTCACCCCCCGAGCGAGAATCAGCAAACTCCGGCGAGATGGCCGACGAGAACCTGAAGACATACCGCCGCAAGCGGGACTTCAAGACCACGCCCGAACCCGCCGGGCGCAAGGGGGCGGCCGAGAGTGGAGCCACCCGCAAACCCCGCGCCCCACGCCGCGACGCGCGCCAGCCCACCCTGCGCTTCACCGTCCAAGAGCATCACGCCAGACGACTGCATTGGGACCTGCGCCTCGAGCGTGACGGCACCCTGGCCTCCTGGGCGATACCGAACGGCATCCCTCAGGTGCCGGCGGATAACCGCCTAGCCGTGCGTACCGAGGACCACCCCCTCGAGTACCTGGAGTTCGAGGGCGAGATCCCCGTCGGGGAGTACGGGGCAGGCACCATGAGCGTGTGGGACGCGGGGCGCTACGAGCTGCACAAATGGGACCCGGGGAAGGTCGAGATCACCTTCCATGGAGAGCGGCTGAGTGGGCGCTACGCATTATTTGCGCTCAGCTCATCGCGGTCGCGCAAGGGCGGGGACAAGAGCGCGGAAGATGAGCAGGGCGACTGGATGATCCATCGCATGGACGCGCCCGATGACCCCGATCGGCAGCCAATGCCGGAGCGGATCGTGCCCATGCTCGCGCGCGCAACCACCACCGTTCCCCAGCCGGAAGCCGATTGGTCCTTTGAGCTCAAGTGGGACGGGGTCAGGGCGATCGCCTACGTGCGCCCGGGGCGCCTGCGGCTCGAGAGCCGCAACCAGCGCGAGATCACCGACAGCTACCCGGAGGTCAGAGGGCTGCTGCGTGATCTGGGGATGCGCGAGGCGGTGCTCGACGGTGAGATCGTCGCCTTCGACGAGTCGGGCAGCCCGAGCTTCGAGCGGCTCCAGCGCCGCATGCACGTCACCTCCCCCGGAGCGATTCGGCGCCTCGAGGCCTCCACGCCCGTCGTGTACGCGATCTTCGACCTGCTCTATCTCGACGGCCGCTCGTTGATCGAGAGCCAGTACGAGGAACGGCGCGAGCAGCTCGAGTCGCTCGGCCTCAATGGACCGGCGTGGCAGGTGCCGAGTGCGCACCTCGGCGCGGGCACGAACCTCTTTCAGGCGACCCGCGAGCGGGGGCTTGAAGGCCTGATCGCGAAGCGCCTTGGCTCCTGCTACGAGCCCGGTCGGCGCAGCGGCTCGTGGCAGAAGATCAAGCACCGACCGAGCCAGGAGCTCGTGATCGGCGGCTGGCTTCCGGGCGAAGGGCGGCGTACCGACCGCATCGGTGCCCTCTTGGTGGGCTACTACGAGGCCGGCGAGCTCACCTTCGCAGGGCGGGTCGGTACGGGCTTCACCGAACAGACGCTCGACGAGCTCGCGCGGACGCTCGCCTCGCTGCGCGTCCATTCGAGCCCCTTCAAGCGCGGGCCGGCGCTGCCCAAGCAAGCCATGTTCGTGCGACCGGAGCTCGTGACGCAGGTCGAGTTCGCCGAGTGGACCGCAGAGGGCGTCCTGCGAGCGCCCTCGTTCAAGGGCCTGGTGCCGGATCGCCAGGCGAGCAAGATAGTGCGCGAGCGGCCCGCAGCCGCAGGGGAGGAGGAGCCCGCGCAGCAGGAGCCGCCCCCGCCCGACGACGCCCGGCCCGAAGCGCTCTTCGAGCAGGTCCGGACCCTGCCCGATGGCGCCGTGAGCGTGGTCGTCGACGGGCGCACGCTGAAGCTCTCGAATTGGGACAAGGTGCTGTTCCCCGAGACGGGCTTCACCAAGGGCGAGCTGGTCTTCTATTACGCGCGCGTGGCGGAAACGGCGCTGCCTCACCTGCGGGACAGGGCGCTGACGCTGAAGCGTTATCCGAACGGCGTCGATAGCGCCTTCTTCTACGAGAAGCAGTCTCCCTCGCACCGGCCGGAGTGGGTGGAGACCTGCAAGATCGCCGGCATCAACTACACGCTTGCGCAGGATCGCGCGACGCTCGTGTGGCTGGCGAACCTAGCCGACATTGAGCTGCACACATCCCTCTCGCGCGCGCAGGACCCCGGCCGTCCCGCGATGATGATGTTCGATCTCGACCCAGGGCCGCCGGCAGACATCGTGCGCTGCTGTGAAGTTGCGCTTGTGCTGGGCGAGCTGTTCGAGCGGCTCGGTCTCGAGGCGTTCGCCAAGACATCTGGCTCCAAGGGCATGCAAGTGTGCGTCCCGCTCAACACGCCGACCTCCTACGCGGCCACGAAGCCGTTCGCGCGGCGTCTTGCCGAGCTGCTCGAGCAGCGCATGCCCGACCTGGTCACGGCGCGCATGACCAAGAGCCTCAGACCGGGGAAGGTGCTGGTCGACTGGAGCCAGAACGACGAGCACAAGACCACGGTTAGCGCTTACTCGGTGCGCGCGCGGGAGCGCCCCACGGTCTCGACGCCAGTGAGCTGGGACGAGGTGGCGCGTTGTCGGCGGGAAGGCGACGCCGAGTTGCTGAGCTTCACCACCTCTGAGGTGTTGCGCCGGATCGCCGACCAAGGGGACCTGTTCGCGCCGCTCGAGAGCCTCCAGCAGGAGCTGCCAGCGGCCGGCTAGCGCTTCCGGCTGAGCTTCAGCCCTCGCCCTCCCGGCGCGGGTCGTAGTCCTCGTCCTCCGAGCCCGAGTCCTCGTAGCCACCACCTTCGGAGCTGCGCTGGTAGCCGCCGCCCTCCTCTACGCCCGCGCCTTCGTAGCCCCGCTCCGTGGCGCCGCCCTGCCGCTTCCCGGTCGCGGCATCGTCCTCCCGCCCGCCGGTCGCGGGGTCCTCGGACTCATGTCTGCCTGCGTTCTTTTCCGCCTCGTGCATCGTGCGACCGTAACATGGTGGCTCGCGATGGACCAGATCACGCTGCGCAACCGGCTCCTGGTCGCGACCGCGATGTGGAAAGAGGCGGTCGGCGAGCCGTTCCCGCGCCTGGCGCCCGGCGAGCCGGCCCAGCAGCTCCAAACCTTCGAGCTGCGGGTGGTCGATCGACTCTGGGAGCTGGCCACGCCCGAAAGTGCGCGCGAGATCGCCGACCGGACCTGGGACATGGTCCACGACCGGCCCGACGACGACCCGGTCAAACAGCGCGTGGTCGAGTGCCACGAGGCGCTCGCGCGCCTCACGCACCTACATGACTGAGGCGCCTGGCTAGGCCTCTTGCGAGGCCCCCGCAGGCTGCGGCTCGGGCTCACCGGCCGGGCGCCTGGGAAGGCCGGCGGCGGCGTAAGCATCGGCCTCGTCGACCGTCTCGTGCTCGAGCAGCGCCTGGACGAGTGAGTCGAGGTTGGCGCGGTGCGCGCGCAGCAATTCGGTCGCCTCCGCGTGAGCGGTCTCCACGATCCGGCGGACCTCGTCGTCGACCAGCCGCTGGGTGGCCTCCGAGGTCTCTGACACTCCGGGCAAATACGGTCCCATGCCGTCTGAGGGGATAACCGCCACCGGCCCGATCGCCGGGCTCATGCCCCAGCGCCCGACCATGGCCCGGGCGATCTTGGTCAGATGCTGGATGTCCGATTCGGCGCCTGTGGTGATGTCGCCGAACACGAGCTCCTCGGCCGTGCGGCCGCCCAGGGCGACCTTGATCTGCGCTAGCACCGTGCGCTCGTCGAAGTTGAAGCGGTCCGCGTCGGGGGCGGAGAAGGTCACGCCCAGCGCCTGGCCGCGAGGGATGATCGAGACCTTGCGCACGGGGTCGGCGCCGGGGGTCAGCATGCCCATGATCGCGTGGCCCGACTCGTGGTAGGCAGTCCGCCGCCGGTCATCCTCGGAGAGCATCACCTTGCGCTCGGCGCCGAGCACTATCCGCTCCAGCGCCTCGGTGAAGTCCTCCCGAGTGACCCGCTCGTGGTTGCGCCGCGCCGCGAGCAGCGCCGCCTCGTTGACCAGGTTGGCGAGATCGGCGCCCACCATGCCCGGCGTGGACGCCGCCAGCGAGCCCACGTCGACCTCGGGCGCGAGTGGCACCGAGCGCGTGTGGACGCGCAGGATCGCCTCGCGCCCGGCGCGGTCGGGCGGCTGCACGGACACGCGCCGGTCGAACCGGCCGGGGCGCAGCAGAGCGAAGTCCAGGATCTCCGGCCGGTTGGTGGCCCCGAGCACGATCACGCCCGTGCGCGGATCAAAGCCGTCCATCTCGGTGAGGATTTGGTTGAGCGTCTGCTCGCGCTCGTCGTGGCCGCCGGAGATGTTGGCGCCGCCGCCCGCGCGCGAGCGCCCGATCGCGTCCAGCTCGTCGATGAAGATGATCGCGGGCGCGGCGGCCTTGGCCTGCTGGAACAGATCGCGGACGCGCGAGGCGCCCACGCCAACGATCATCTCCACGAACTCGGAAGCCGACATCTGGAAGAAGGGCACCCCGGCCTCGCCGGCGACCGCGCGCGCGAGCAGCGTCTTGCCGGTTCCGGGCGCCCCCGAGAGCAGCACGCCGCGCGGGATCTTGCCGCCGAGGCGCAGGTACTTGTCGGGGTTGCGCAGGAAGTCGACGATCTCCGTGAGCTCCTCCTTGGCCTCGTCGATGCCGGCCACGTCCGCAAAGGTCACGTGCTGCTCCGAGGCATCCACCCGTCGCGCGCGCGAGCGCCCGAAGGACATCAGTCCTCCCGGTCCGCCTCCGCCGGCAGCGGCGGCTGCGCGGCGCATGATCAGCACGAACAACAGGACGAGAAGCAGCGTCGGCCCGAACCCGAGCAGCAGCTCCTCGATGAAGGACGGACCGCTGGACGGCGCGTGAGCGTTGATCGTGACGTGTTCCTGCTGAAGCTTGGTGAAGAGCGTTGTGCTCGGCACGAATGAAGGGAGCTCCGTCGAGAACAAGGTCGTCGGCCGTGCGTTGTTGCCCTTTGTGGAGTAGCCGTGCCTGAAGGAGCCCTGAATGGAGTTGCCGGTCGAGGAAATCGAGCTCACATTTCCATGGTTCAGCTGGTCATAGAAGGTCGAAAATGTGACCGAAACCCTCGATGCCGGCTGCAGCGCCTGCGAGGAGATCCACAGGTTCAGCGCCAGCAGCCCCACCGCGAGCAGCAGTAGGAGCCAGCGCGCGTTCGGGCTGCGAGGCGGCCGGGGCTGCGGCTGGCGACCGCGGCCATCCGGAGCCGGGGTCACCCGCCAGGCCGGCGGCGTGGGCGGCTGCCCACGAGTGCCCTGACCGGGCGGACGCCTGCTCGGAGGAGAGGAGGTGCGCGGATGCTGATCCGGCATGCATCCATTGTCGCAGGGCCGCATCGTATGATCAGCGGATCTCTGTGCCTGAGATGACCGTGCGACGGCTCGAGAGCAGTGACCGGGAGCGCTGGCTCGAGCTGTGGGCCGCCTACCTCGCGTTTTACCGGGAGCCCTTGAGCGATGAGGTGACTGAATTCACGTTCGCGCGGCTGCGCGATAGCGAGCAAGGGTTACTCGGCCTGGTCGCAGCCGACGCTTCAGAACGGCTCATCGGCTTTGCCCACCTCGTCTTTCACCCCAGCACCTGGAGCGAGAAGGGGTACTGCTATCTGGAGGACCTCTACGTCGATCCGGCGGCCCGCGGGGGCCGCGTGTCGCGAGCGCTATTCGATGCGATCTTCGCGGAGGCAAGTGCACGCGGCGCGACGCACACCTACTGGCACACACAGCAGTTCAACGGCGCTGCGAGGTCCCTGTACGACATCGTTGGTCGCCTCACCTCGCAAGTGGTCTACGAGCATCCCTGACTCGTTCGCCCTGCGGTGGGGAGGACCGTTCGCCCTGGGGTGATGCCAAGAGTCACTCCTCGAGCGAGCGCCTGAAGGATTCTGCGGAGACGATGGTCGCCCCGAGCGCGAGAGCCTGATCGGCCAGCCAGCGATCGGAGGTCACCACGCGGATCTCGGCGGCGCTCGCGCGCTCGCGCAGGCGGCGCACAATCTCGTCGTCGGCGGCGTGCGGCTTGGGGCGAGGAGCATGGGCGACCTCGACGACCGTGGAGCGTATCGGCGGCGAGGGCGGACGCTCGAACACGACGGTCACCTCTTCCCCTTCTGCGGCCGCCCAGCGCTCGAGTAGATCGACGAGCCTCAGCATGGCGCCATCGCGGTTCTTCCACCAGCCGTCAGGACGCGTGCCGATCACGTTCATGCCGTCAACCAGCCAATACATCCCTGAAGCCTATGCGCGACATCTCCGCCGGGCGTGGTAGCTTCTGCGCCGGTAAGGCCGCGCTAGTGACGCGGCGAAAGTAGGTGCAGGCGCCGGGACCACTCAAGTCCTCCGCGTAGTAGCACTTCAGGCTCCGGAGGAGGACTCCACATGCCAACGGGAACAGTCAAGTGGTTCAGCGACGAGAAGGGGTTCGGGTTCATCACGCCTGACGAGGGCAGCCGCGACCTCTTCGTCCACCACACGTCGATCAATTCGGAGGGCTACCGCTCGCTCGCCGAGGGCGCCAAGGTCTCCTACGAAGAGGAGAGCGGGCCCAAGGGTCCCAAGGCGATCAACGTCCAGAAGATCTAGATCGGGTTGCCCGCGGCGCATGCGCCGCGGGCTGGGGGCGCGCATGCGCGCCCCCGGGGACCCGCGCATGCGCGGGTCCCATCCAAACCATCCCCGCCCCGTCGCCGCACCTACGTACAATCGATAAGCGCGTGACTCCGGTAGGAACGCCAGGGGATTTGTGACCAAGCTCGTCGAAGAGCGCGAGCGGGTGGTGATCCGCTTTGCGGGTGACTCCGGGGACGGCATGCAGCTCGCGGGGACGCGATTCACCGACGCGACCGCGGCGCTTGGCAACGATCTCGCGACGCTGCCGAATTTCCCCGCCGAGATCCGCGCGCCCGCGGGCACGCTGGCCGGAGTCTCGGCGTTCCAGATCCACTTTGCCTCCCGGGACATACTCACCCCCGGGGACGAGCCCAACGTGCTCGTGGCGATGAATCCCGCCGCGCTCAAGACCAACCTGCCCGAGCTCCCCGCCCACGCGACGATCGTCGCCAACGAGGACGCCTTCAACAAGCGCAATCTGGAGAAGGCCGGCTACGCGTCGAACCCGCTGGAGGACGGCTCGCTGAGCACCTTCCGGGTGCATCGGATTCCCATGACGACGCTGACCACTCGGGCCGTCGAGGGTGTCGAGGGGACCTCCAGCCGGGACGCGGCGCGGGCCAAGAACCTGTTCGCGCTCGGGGTGCTCTCGTGGATGTACGGCCGACCCACGGAGGTCACCGAGCACTGGATCGAGCAGAAGTTCGGCGCGAGGCCTTCTGTGGCGCAGGCCAACCTCCAGGCCTTCAAGGCCGGCTGGTCGTTCGGCGAGACGGCCGAGCTGCTCGACGTTCAGTACCACGTGGCGCGCGCAACCGATGTGCCGCCCGGCACCTATCGCAACGTGAACGGCACGAAGGCGCTCTCGCTCGGGTTGGTCGCGGCGAGCGTGCGCAGCCGCCTGCCCTTGCTGCTGGCGAGCTATCCGATCACCCCGGCGTCCGAGCTTCTGCACGAGCTCTCGCGCCACATGGGCTTCGCGGTCTCGACGATCCAGGCCGAAGACGAGATCGCGGCCGCGGGCATGGCGCTCGGGGCGGCCTTCGGCGGCGAGATCGGGGTCACCGCCACCAGCGGGCCGGGGATGGACTTGAAGGCAGAGACGATCGGCCTCGCCGTGGCGCTCGAGCTGCCCATGGTGGTGATCGACGTGCAGCGCGCCGGGCCGTCGACCGGCATGCCCACCAAGACCGAGCAGTCCGACCTGCTGATGGCGCTCTTCGGCCGCCACGGCGAATCACCCGTGCCGGTGATCGCACCGTCCACCCCTGGCGGCTGCTTCGACGCGGCCTTCGAGGCGGTGCGCGTGGCACTCCGCTACCGCACCCCGGTGATCGTGCTCTCGGACACGTTCCTCGCCTCGTCCTCGGAGCCATGGCGCGTCCCCGGGGTCGACGAGCTGCCCGAGATCGACCCCGCGCTCGCCGTCGCGACCCACGAGCCACTGCAACCGTATGCGCGCGATGAGCGGCTGGCGCGACCCTGGGCGGTGCCCGGTACCCCCGGGCTCCAGCACCGCATCGGCGGGCTCGAGAAAGAGGAAGAGACTGGGAACGTCTCTTACGACGCGTCGAACCACGCGCGCATGACGGAGGTCAGGGCCGCCAAGGTCGCCGGCATTGTGCGTGAGGTGCCGCCACTCGAGCTTGAAGGCGACCCCGACGCGAGGCTGCTGGTGCTGGGATGGGGCTCCAGCGAGGGTGCAATCCGCGCGGGCGTGCGCCGGGCGCGCGAGGGCGGGCTGAAGGTCGCCTCAGCACATTTGCGCAACCTCAACCCGCTGCCCGCCAACACTGGCGACGCGCTGCGCTTCTTCGATCGCGTGCTGGTGCCGGAGATGAACACGGGCCAGCTCGCGCTCTTGCTGCGGGGGCGCTTTCTCGTTGACGTGGAGTCGTTTTGCAAAGTCCAGGGGCAGCCGCTCTTCGCGTCCGAGGTCGAGCGCGAGATCCTCGCGAGGGCTGAGGCATGAGCGGTTCCAATGGCAACGGCGGGGCCCCCAAGGCCAACGGTGGAGCGCCCGAGACGCTCACCAAGGCGGATTTTCAGTCCGATCAGGAGACGCGCTGGTGCCCCGGGTGCGGGGACTACGCGGTGCTCTCGGCGGTGCAGCAGTTCATGCCCGAGCTGGGCATCCCGCCCGAGCGCATCGTGTTCGTGACCGGTATCGGGTGCGCCGGTCGCTTCGCGTACTACATGGACACCTATGGGATGCATGGCATCCATGGCCGCGCCCCGGCGATCGCGACGGGCCTTGCGGCGACCCGTAACGACCTTTCGATTTGGGTGGTGACGGGTGACGGCGATGCGCTCTCCATCGGCGGCAATCACCTCATCCATGCGCTGCGCCGCAACGTGCCACTGAAGATCCTGCTGTTCAACAACCAGATCTACGGCCTCACCAAGGGCCAGGCCTCGCCGACCTCCGAGCTCGGCAAGGTGACCAAGTCCACGCCGTTCGGCGTCGCGGACCACCCTTTCAATCCGACCGCACTGGCGCTCGGCGCGGAGGCGACCTTCGTGGCGCGCACGATCGACCGCGACCGGCACCATCTCGCCTCTGTGCTGCGGGCGGCCGCCGAGCACGAGGGCGCCGCGCTGATCGAGATCTATCAGAACTGTCCGGTGTTCAACGACGGCGCCTTCTCCGCCCTGACCGAGAAGGGCGTCAAGGATCAGAATCAGGTCAGGCTCGAGCCCGGTCGGCCGATCAGGTTCGGCGCGGATGGGGAGCGCGGTATCGCGCGGGCGCGCGACGGCTCGCTCCAGTTCGTCGATGTCGCTGACGTCGGCGAGGACGCGCTGGTCGTTCACGACCCAGGGGGATCGGACGCGGGGCTCGCCTACTCGCTCGTGCGGCTCTCCGAAGACCCCAGCGGGCCCACCCCCATCGGGATCTTCCGCTCGGTGGAACGACCGGTGTTCCGGCGTGGCCAGCACGGCGCGGAGCCGCCCTCTGAGGAGCAGCTGAGCAAGCTGCTGTTCACCGAGGACGCCTGGACGATCGCCTGAGTCCCGTTTCCCGGGGCGTGCGGGCGGCTAGCCTGAAACGCATGCAGGTCCCCGAAATCGAGCTTTTGTGGTGGAACGGATGCCCCTCCACGGAGCGGGCGCTTACCGAACTGCGGGACGCGCTCGCGGATGTCGGGCTCCCCGAAGCCGAAGTACGCATCACCGAAGTCCGCAGCGACGAGGAGGCTCGCGAGCGCGGGTTCACAGGCTCCCCGACGATCCTGATCGAGGGCGTCGATTGCGCGCCGACCACCGACGAGGACATCGGACTGAACTGCCGCGTCTACCGCAGGCGCGATGACCGGATCTCGCCGACGCCGGATCCCGAGGACGTGCGCCAAGCGCTCCGGCGCGCGCTCGCAGCTGAGCGGGTGATGAGATGAGCCTCGCGGTCGGCGAGCCAGCTCCGGGCTTCGAGCTCCAGGACACACGCGGCGAGCTGCATTCCCCCGACGGCGACCCGGCGACCGTGGTCGTATTCACCTGCAACCACTGTCCCTACGCTCTGGCCTGGCATGAGCGCATCATGCAGGCCGGTCGCGACTACGCCGGCCGCGGGGTGCGCTTCCTGGCGGTCAACTCGAACGACTCAGACCGATACCCGCGGGACTCCTACGAGGCGATGCAGCGGCGCGTGGCCGGCGAGGACTGGTCGATGCCATACCTGCACGACGCGAGCCAGGAAGTGGCGCGGGGCTACGACGCGCAGACCACTCCGGACGTTTTCGTGCTCGATGCGCAGCGGCGCGTGCGCTATCGAGGGGCGCCGGATTCGGCCTACGACGAGCCTGAGCAAGGCGCCGCGTGGCTGCGGCAGGCCTTGGATGCGGTGCTTTCCGGGCGCGACCCCGCCCCCGCCGAGACGCAGCCGGTCGGCTGCTCGATCAAGTGGAAGCCGTGAGAGCCTAGGCGACGTAGCCGTCGCCGGGCTCGAGCGGCAACCCCGAGGCTTGCCACTCGAGTAGGCCGCCGTTCATGTTGTAGGCCTCGAATCCCGCTGCGCGAAAAGCTTCTGTAGCCATCGCTGAGCGCCCGCCGCTGCGGCAGTAAAAGACGATTGGCCGCGAGGGATCGAGCGCGTCAGCCCGAGCAGCGAGCTCGCCCAGCTCGATCAGCCGATCGCCGGCGATCCGCCCCGCGGCGTGTTCGTCTGCCTGGCGGACATCGATCAGCTGAATCTCTCCACGCGCAAGGAGCTCGGCGACCTCGCGCGGCGCGTACGGCCGTTCCACGTCCATGAGCGTAATCCTTCACAACGCAATGCAACTTGCAGATTCGGTAGCCTGCCGCGCGAACATAGCCCTGCCGAGTCCTCTGGCCGTTTGGGTGTTGGGGGAGCGGGGGATCCCGTGGGACCTTTTGGTTCTTGGGGCGAATCGCCTCTTTTTGAGGTGTAGCGCGAGCTCTTTTAGCGCGAGTCCGGCAGCTAACCCCGTAGGCGTTCGAAAGAGGAGGGTGGTTAGTTGCGCTTGGTTTTTGGTGGTGTGGCGCGCTGTGGCTTGGTGGTTGTGTTGGTGTCTGTGTTTGGGTTGTTGTTGGTGGCTGGGGCGAGTGCGAGTGATCCTCCGAATTTGCATCAGGGCTCTAGTGGTTATTGGGTGCGTGTGGCGCAGCAGGATTTGACTGATTTGGGGTTCTCGCTGCCGGTGACGGGGTCGTTTGGGGCGCATACTCGGGCGCAGGTGAATGCGTTTAAGAAGGCGCATCGTTTGCCTCAGGATGGGCAGCTTGATTGGCCTCGTTCGTGGAAGGCGTTGCGCTCGGCGGCCCGGCGGGAGCAGGGCATTCCTGAGCATTTCGCGCATTTGAACGCGAAGGGGTTGGCGGTCGCGCCGGCGAACGCGCCGGTGGTGGTGAGGCGGGTGATCGCGGCGGCTAATCAGATCGCGTTTCGCCCGTATTGCTATGGCGGCGGTCACGGCAGCTGGAAGTCCTCTTGCTATGACTGCTCGGGGTCGGTCAGCTACGCGTTGCACGGCGGCGGGCTGTTGTGGCAGCCGCTGGCTTTGTTCTATAGCTACGGCCAATCCGGCTGGGGGAAGTGGATCCGCATCTACACCAACTCCCAACACGCCTACGCCAAAATCGCCGGCCTCTGGTTCGACACCGGCGATCAACAATGGGGTTCATACGGTCACGGAGACCGCTGGTCGACCAAACGCGTGGACCCTGCCGCGGGGTACATCGTGCGCCACCCGACGGGCTTCTAGGACCGCCGGGCAGATCGAGCTCTCGGACCACCACGCCGGCCCAAGTCCTGCGCTCGGGCCGCCCGGTCTGCTCTGGGTCGCGCGGTCGGTTCAGGGCGCCGCCGCGACCTCAGTTGACGCCTTCCCGGGAGCGCGCGGTGACGTAGGATCCAGTGTGGATGTCCGCGCTCGCCGAGATCTACACGATTCCCCGGGAATACGCCGATTTCCGGGACACGATCCGGCAGATCGCGCGAGAGCGGATCGCCCCACGGGCGGCAGCGATCGACGAGCGGGCCGAGTACCCTCACGACCTCCGCGAGCTGCTCGCAGAGCACGACATTCTCGGCCTTCCCTTCGACATCGAGTACGGAGGCACGGGTACCGGCGCGCTCATGCTGAGCATCGCGATCGAGGAGATCGCAAAGGCGTGCGCGTCGACGGCGCTGATCCTCATGGTCCAGGAGCTGGGGACGCTGCCGATCAAGCTGTTCGGCTCCCCCCAACTCAAGGACCGCTTCCTGCCACCCTGCGCGAGCGGCGAATGGTCGCCCGCGTTCGCGCTCTCGGAGCCAGAAGCAGGCTCCGACCCCGGGGGGATGCTCACCCGCGCCGTGGAGCACGACGGAGAGTGGGAGATCACCGGCACCAAGAACTGGATCACGAACCTCGGCATCGCCGACTTCTATGTCGTCTTCGCGGTCACCGATCCCGGCGTGGGCCATTCCCGCGGCGTCACGGCGTTCGTTGTGGAGGCCGATCGGCCGGGGTTCGCAGTGGGGAAGCTCGAGCACAAGCTGGGCATCCGCGGCGCGCCCACCGGGCAGCCGATCTTCGACGGCGTACGCGTCCCGGCGGAGAACGTGATCGGCCAAGTGGGCGAAGGTTTCAAGGTGGCCATGAGCACGCTCGACCACTCTCGTCTGGGCGTGGCCGCGCAGGCGCTCGGGATCGCGCAGGGGGCCGCCGACTATGCGGCCGCGTACGCGCGGGAGCGCCACCAGTTCGGACAGCCGATCAACACCTTCCAGGCGATCCAGTTCAAGCTCGCCGACATGGAGACCGAGTGCGCTGCGGCGCGCGAGTTGCTCTACCAAGCCTCGGCGCGAGTTGATCGGGAGGAGTCGGACATCGGCAAGTACTCGGCGATGGCAAAGCTCTTCTGCTCGGACGTGGCGATGCGGGTGACGGTGGAGGCGGTCCAGGTGCTCGGCGGCTACGGCTATGTGAGGGAATATCCAGTCGAGCGCATGCTCCGCGACGCAAAGATCACCCAGATCTATGAAGGCACCAATGAGATTCAGCGTCTGGTGATCGCGAGGACGCTGCGATGAGCGCTATGCCGAAGAGACCGTCTCGCCACCGCCCGTCTCCCGGATCCCCGCCGCCGATGCGCCGCGTCCTGGCGTCGGCCCTGGCAGCGTTTACGGTGGGCGTGGCGGTGATCAGCCTGGTCGGGGGCTTCAGCTCGTCCTTTCCGCTGCGGCTTCTGCAGGGGCTGGCGATCTTCGGCGCCGGGGTGGTGATAATCGGCGGGGCGGCGCTGCTGGTGATGTTGCGCTTGGCTGGTTGGCGCGACCCCGAGTCCGAGGAGGACTTCGAGGCGATCGTGCGCCGCGCGGAGGAGCTGGCTGCCCGGGGACCGGTCGCCTTTAGAGACAGCTTCGACCAGGAGGAGGGACTCGACGAGTACGAGGTCGAGCTCGATCCGTACACCGACCCGGGCTTTCGGTCGCTGGTGCGGGCCGCGATCGAGGAGCTGCCGCTCGAGTTCCACGCCGCGCTCGAGCATGTCGCGGTCGTGGTCTCGGACGGCGGCGCCGAGCGCCGCGCCTACGGCCTCTACGAGGGCGACACCGTTGCGCAGGACTATTTCCACGATCGCATCCTGATCTTCCGCGACACGCTGCTGCGCGACTTCGGCCAGGACCCCGAGCTGCTCAAGGCCCAGGTCACGCGAACCGTGCGGCATGAGCTCGCCCACCACCTTGGCTGGGGCGAGCGCGGCGTGCGCGGGCTGGGGCTGTAGGGCAAGCGCTGCTGGCGAGAGCGCTACCTCGCGACCCGGATGCCGGCGAAGATCTGGCGCCGCTCGGGGAGGTCCCAGTTGCGAAACGTCGTCGTCGCCACGCGCGCTCGCGTTGCCCACGAGGTGCCCCTGAGCACCCGGTAGCGCTGTCCGAAAAACACCTCTGAGTACTCCCGATAAGGGTGCGCTACGAAACCGGCGTAGCCGGCGAACGTCGAGGACGTCCACTCCCAGACCTGCCCGATCAGATCGCCCACCCCGTAGGCGGAGTCGCCGGCAGAGTGGGTTCCCACGGGCACCGGTCCTCGCTCACGCTGGTCTAGATTGGCATGCACGCCCGGGGTGGGCGGCGTATCTCCCCAGGGGTAGGCGCGCAGTCCCCCGGCCGGGTCGCAGGTCGCCGCTTTCTCCCACTCGAGCTCGGTAGGTAGCCGTGCGCCGTGAGCGCGAGCGAAGGCGTCGGCCTCGTACCAGGAGACGTGGACCACGGGACGATCGGGATCGAGCGGAACGAGTCGGCCGAGACGCCATTCCCGCTCGAGGTCCTCGGTCCAGCCGCCCGGTCGCTCGACGCGCTGCTCTTGCCTCCACTCCCACCCCTCCGGGCACCACCACCCCCGGTGGTGGTAGCCACCGCCCTGCACGAACTCTCTATAGGCGCAGTTTGTGACCGGGCTCGCGCCGATCGCAAAGTCTCCCAGCTCAATCTGATGCTGGGGTCGCTCGTTGTCGTAGGCGAAGCCGTTGGTGGAGGCGCCGATCGAGCACGGGCCAGCGGGTATCTCCGTCAGCTCGAGCCCCGTCGCCGTCGCTCCCGGGGGCCGCGCGGCCGTCGGCTCGGTTTCCTCGCGGTAGGGGTCGAGGTGCGCGAGCTGGATCGTCTGCATCATCGTCTCGCAGTGCTGATGCTCGTGCCGGAGAACCATCTCGTGCAGACGCCCGTCCCCGATGCCGCGCTCACGGGCGAGCGCCGTCGCGTGGTCACGAACCTCCTCCAGATAGCTCCGCGCCTCGTCCGGGCCTAGAAAGGGGAGATCTCCACGCCCGGCGCGCGGCGTCTCGAAGGCGTCGTAGACCAAAGCGAGGTCCTCCCTCACCATCGGCCGCCGCCCGAAGCGGTGCACGAGCCACAGGTCCTCGAAGGCCGCGATATGCCCGAGGTCCCAGACCAATGGGCTCATCAGCGGTGAATGGACCCGCACCAGGTCGTCCTCGTCGATTCCGTCCACCATTGCGTAGGTACGCGCGCGCGCCTCGCTCATGGCGGCGAGATGTCGGTGCAGGGGGTCAGTCACCGCCTCCATGCTCACCTCGTCACCCTGAAGCGTAGGAACAACTCTCCCTCGCTCTCGAGCACCGACGCGAGTTCGAGCTGGGTCGGCTCGGGCAGCGGCGGGCCGCTGAGGATGTCCGGATTGCCCTCGCCTCCCACGAGCACCGGGGACAGCGTAAGGAACAGCTCGTCCACCAGGCCGTTGGCGACCAGCGAGCCGAAGATGGTGGGACCGCCCTCGCAAAGAAGCGTGCGGATGCCGAAGTCCGCGCGCAGGCGCTCGAACACTCCTCGCAGGTCCACGGCGCCCTCTTCCAGCTTGATCAGCTCGCGCTGAGCCGCGACCGGACGCGGTGCGCTCGCGCCCGTGAATTCGACGACCCGCGCCTCTGGCTCTGAGAACAGCGGGATCTCGTAGGGAACCTGGCCAGTGCGCGAGATCACGACGGCCAGCGGCTCCGCCGCTAGCCCACGCTGAGTGCGGCGCGCGCGCGCCGCCGGGTCCTTGATCAGCCTTCCATAGCGCTCGACGCGCAGTGTGCCGGTGCCTGCGAGCACGGCATCAACCGACTCGCGCAGCGCGTGAAACAGTTCCCGATCGTTTGTGCTGGAGAGCGGCGCCGAGCGGCCCGAGATCGTCGCGCGGCCGTCGACGCTCGCGACGAAGTTGGCGACGGTGTACGGGCGGTCCGAAGCGAGCGTGCCAAGCTCGCCCAAGAGCTCCGGGACCGCCTGGAGCGCCAGCTCAGTCGGTTCTGGAAACAACGCCCTGAAGGTGGCTGTCATCGCTGCATAAGCTGCCAGAGTTGCTCGCGAAGGAGCGGGATGCGCTATATCTCCCAAACGGTGGCGACGCAGCCGACAGTGAGCCGGTCACCTGGTGCACCCCAGGGGCAAGCCGCGCGCAAGGCGCTCATCGATGTTCGGGCCCTGAACCGGGGTGAGATCATCGCGGTCGTGGGCGGGGCGCTGCTCGCACTGTCCGTCTTTCTCGCGTGGTTCACACTCGGCAATGGGCTGACCCATCTGAACGTCTGCAAAGGCCCTAACTCGTCCTGCACCGGCTGGCAATCGATGACGATCCTGCGCTACTGGTTGTTGGCCACGGCAGTGGCGCCGATCGTCCTCGCCTGGATCATCATCCGCGGACACGCCCTATCGTGGCCCCGCGGCGAGATGACCGCGGTGATTGCGATCGCCGCCTTGACCTTCATCGTCTTCCGCGGGCTGATCGATAAACCGGGCCAGCCCAGCGGTGAAATCGGTATCGACTTCGGCTGGTTCGTCGCGTTGGTGGGCGGACTCCTGATTCTCGTGGGTTCAGTCTGGCGCGCGCGCGAAAGCGGCCCGCGCCGCAAGCCGCCGGGCATACTTTGACCGGCTCGAGCGCATCCGTCCGCCCCGACCGAAACCTGGCCTTGGAACTGGTCCGGGTAACGGAGGCAGCAGCGCTGGCCGCCGCGCGCATGGTTGGTCGAGGCGACAAGGAGGGCGCCGACCAAGCGGCGGTCGACGCGATGCGCGCAGTGCTCGATTCCATCTCCATGGATGGCGTGGTCGTGATTGGCGAAGGAGAGAAGGACCGGGCGCCGATGCTCTACAACGGCGAAGAGATCGGCGATGGATCGCCGCCGCAGGTGGATATCGCGGTGGATCCACTCGAGGGGACGCGCCTGACCGCGCTGGGCATGCCCAGCGCGATCGCGGTGATCGCGCTCGCCGAGCGGGGAACGATGTTCTCCCCTGGTCCGATCGTCTACATGGAGAAGATTGCCGGCGGGCCTGAGGTCGCGGACCTCCTCGACCTCGATCGGCCGCTCGGAGAGACCCTCGGCCTGATCGCCGAGCGAAAGCGGGTCGACATCCGCGACGTGATGGTGGTGATGCTTGACCGCGAGCGCCACCATGACGCCATGCGCGAAGTGCGCGAGGCCGGCGCGCGGGTCCGATTGATCATGGACGGCGATGTCTCCGCGGCGCTGCTGGCGGTGAGCGAGAACTCTCCCGTCGACTTGCTGTGGGGCATCGGTGGAACGCCCGAAGGCGTCATTTCGGCGGCCGCGATCAAGTGCATCGGTGGCGAGCTGCTCGGGCGTCTCTGGCCGCGTGACGATGGCGAGCGCGAGGCTGCCCGCGCCGAGGGCTACGACCTCGAGCGGGTGCTCACGTGCGACGATCTGGTCGCCGGGGAGGACGTGTTCTTCTCCGCGACCGGCGTGACCGATGGGGACGTGCTCCAGGGCGTTCGCTACCAGGGCGAGAGGGGCGCGACCACCGAGTCGCTGGTGATGCGCTCACGCTCAGGAACCGTGCGGCGGATCGGGGCGCGCCACGATCGCAGCAAGATGCGAACCATAAGCGGCGTGCGCTACGGCTGAGCGGTCTCGGCCGCCTCCAGATCTGCGAGCGCCTTCACCTTTGACTGGGCGAGCTCGAGCTTCGCCAGCGAGCGCAGGAAGGCGTGGGTCACCGCGACATGGATGACCGCCTGCGTGACCATGTACGCAGGCATGCTGAGGCCGGCCGCGATCGAGGGATAGAAGTTCGCCACCTCAACCTCGATCCTGAGCTTCGAGTCCTTCCCGTCAACTTGCTCGCGTGAGACGTCCAGCGCCAGGAAGCCGCAGCCCCGTCCGGCGGGCGCCACCAGCAAGCCATCCCGGATGCGCCAGCGGACCTTGCCGTGATCGGCTTCCAGCAGGTAGTCGGGACTGTCGAACCGCAGCAGCGTGAGGGGGCGCGAGATGAGGACCACCGCGCGCTCTCGGTGTCCGTAGATCACGCGTACGAGCCCGAGCGTGACGCGCGTCAGAAAGCGCCAGTAGGTCCGCGCCAGGTTCTCCAGATTTGGCGGCGTCCACAGCTGCTCGAGACGCGCCGTCGGGAGGGACAGCTCGGCGATCTGAGCCGAGCGGACTGCTCCATCTGCGGCGATCACCGTGGACTTGCGCGGGGAGACGATCGCGGCGCGAGCGGGCAACCGTCTCCGTCGCAGATGGAGCAACGCGCCGAGGGCGGCGGCCAAGGCAAGCACGGTCGCGAGGGCCGCCGCGACAGGCCCGGGACGGGAGCCTCGGTTCCCCGGAACCGGCGCTCGGCGCCTCATGCCTCCCACCCGGCGAGCGCCTCGACTCTGACCGTGCTGCCGGCGGACAGCTCGCCATCACCCGGAGGGATGAAGGCGAGCGCGTCTGCCCCAAGCAGCGAGCTGACGACATGCGAGCCTTGCGGCCCGTTGGGGGTCACGAGCGTGTCGCCGTCCCGCTGCTCGACGCGCACCCGCAGCGCCTGCTCGCGTCTGGGGTTGCGCGCCACAGTCACCGCAAGCCGCGCGTGGTTATCGGTCCGCGACCGAGAAACGAACCCCTGCGCCGCTGCCAGCGCCGGGCGCACGAATAGGGCGAAGGTGACGGCGGCGGAGACCGGGTTACCGGGGAGCCCGAACACCAGCTGGTCGGACCGCAGGCCGAACCAGGTGGGGCCACCCGGCTGGAGTGCGACGCGCCAGAAGCGCTCTTCCACGCCGAGCGTGGCGAGCGCGGGCTTGACGTGGTCGTGAGGACCGACTGACACCCCGCCGGAGATCACCACCACGTCGGCACGATCGAGCGCTTGAGCGAGCGCGTGGCGGGTGGCCTCAGGCTCGTCCGGCAGGTGATCGCAGGCAACGACGAGGGCACCAGCCCGCTGCGCCAGGGAGCGCAGCATGGGTCCGTTCGAATTGTGGATTTCACCGGGGCCCAGAGGCTCTCCGGGGTCGCGCAGCTCATCCCCTGTGCATGCGACCGCCACCCGCGGGCGACGCGCGACACCTACACGCCCGGCCCCCGCCGCCACCGCCGCGCCCACTTCCGCGGCACCCATCAGCGTCCCCGCTCGCAGCACGACCGTGTCCGCCGGCATGTCCTCGCCGGCTTCGCGGATGTGCTCGCGGGGGCTCGTCGGCGCCACCGTGCGGATCTTCTCGCCCCGCTCCTCCACGTCTTCCTGACGGATGACTCCACCGGTGCCGGCCGGAATCGCTGCACCTGTGGACACGCGAATCGCCTCGCCCGCCCTAAGCACAACTTCCGCGGGTGACCCCGCGCGAGATTCGCCAACGACCGCGAGCGTGCGTCCCGCCGGCCCCGCCTCGACCGCATAGCCATCCATCGCAGAGGAGGCGAAGGGAGGGACGTCGGTGACCGCGGTCACCTCGCGCGCGAGCACCGATCCGAGTGCGTCCTCGACGCGGATGGTGACGGCAGCGAGGGGGGGAGTCGCGGCAAGCACGATCTCGCGCGCCTCGGCGATCGTAATTGGCTGGGAGGCCACGGACCTTGAGCTAAGGCCGCGGCAGTCGCGCGACCGCCTCCCGGATGGCGCGTGCGGTGACGGAGACGCCGATCTCGGCCAGCTCGGCGGCGGCCTGCACCGCGGTGCCGACGATCTCGGTGCCGCGGGGTGGGCTCGACGGCGTCTCGGGAGGCTTGCTCGCCGCGGTCGCCCGCTTTCCGGGCGCGTCGTTCGTCGCCGCAACCGCTCGCTTTTCACTCCGTCGGCTCGGCCGGCGGCGGGGCAGCGCCCCCAAGACCTCGCTCGGCCGCTCAGATCGCTCGCTCATTCGGCGGGAGTCTCCATCATCTCAAGCGTATGATCCCGCACCCGGCTGCGCGCACGTGTGTCAGAAGCGCGCGCCGGGTTGAAACGAGCGGGGGCGTTCGACGTATTCCTGACATAGGCGCATCCGCGCAGACCGACAACCCAGCGGCCGGCGCCTTGTCCTGCAAAAAGTAAAGTGACTAGACTCAGCAAATAGTTTGGCGGCAGTACGCCCTTGCAGGCTGCCTTCGCTCTGCGAGCCTGGCTCCGGCAGGGGACGGGTTCTAGGATCACCCGAGGAAACGGAATCAGATGTCAGTAGCTGAACTGCAGGAACTCGAAGAGATCAAGGGGCTGATGACGCGTGGCCAGCAGGTCGGGGTGCTGACCTATGCCGAAGTCGCCGGCGCGGTTGCGGAGCTCGATCTTGACGAGGCCGAGGTCGAGGAGCTGCACGGCTTCATCGAACGGGCAGAGATCGAGTTGGTGGAGGAGCTTGACCCGGCGCTGGCCGGGGCTGAAGTCGAGCGCGCGCCGGACAAGCGGGGGCGGCGCAAGCCGAAGACCACGCTTGACCTCAAGCCCGATATCACGACCGACTCGCTGCAGCTCTTCTTGAAAGACATCGGCAAGGTGAGGCTGCTCACCGCCCAGGAAGAGGTCGACCTGGCTAAGCGGATCGAGCGCGGCGATCTCGATGCCAAGCAGAAGATGGTCGAATCGAACCTCCGGCTGGTGGTCTCGATCGCCAAGAACTACCGTAACCAGGGACTTCCATTCTTGGATCTGATCCAGGAGGGGACACTCGGCCTAGTGCGCGCCGCGGAGAAATTCGACTACCGCAAGGGCTTCAAGTTCTCGACCTATGCGACCTGGTGGATTCGGCAGGCGATCGCCCGGGCCCTGGCCGACAAGGCCCGCACGATCCGCATCCCCGTGCACGTGGTCGAGAAGCTCAACAAGATCGGCAGGGCGGAGCGCAAGCTGGTGACCGAGCTCGGCCGCGAGCCGACCGCCGAGGAGATCGCGGAAGTGACCGCGATCGAGCCCGAAGAGGTTGAGTCGATCAAGCGCTCGGCGCAGGCGCCGGTCTCGCTGGAGAAGCCCGTGGGCGACGAGGAGGAATCCGAGTTTGGCCAGTTCATCGCAGACGAGCGGGCCGAGTCGCCGTACGAGCGGGCGGCCGAGATCCTGACCAAGGAAGCGCTGCGCGAGGCGCTCGAGAATCTGAGCTATCGCGAGCGCCGCGTGCTCGAGCTGCGCTACGGGCTCGGCGGCGAGCATCCGCGCACGCTCGACGAGGTCGGTCGCACCTTCAACGTCACGCGCGAGCGCATCCGCCAGATCGAGAATCAGTCGCTGAAGAAGCTGCAGTCGCTCGCCGAGGCGCAGAAGCTGCGAGACGTCGCTTAGGCCCGGTCTTATGTGTTCCGGCCGGCGGGCGGGCGCATGCGCCCGCGCCAGCCTGGTGACAGACCCGACGGTTTCTCCCCGCCCGACCTCTAGCCCCGCGGATAGCGCAGGCAGCGGTGCGTTTATCCATGCGGCCGATGCCAATTCGGCAGTGGTGCCACAGGATTAGGATCGTGGGCGCGGACGTGATCATCTCGTACGACGGGACCGCCAACGACGACGACGCGCTCGCCCTGGGGCGTATGTTGGCGCCGGCCGGGTTCAGCTTGGCCCTCGCGTATGTGCGCCATGCGCGGGAGTTCGACGCGCGCCGGGAGGAAATAGCTGAAGCCGATGCCGAGCAGCGCCTGGAGCGGGGCGCGGCACTGCTGGGCGCTGATGACGTCGCGAGCCACATCGTCCTCGGCGCCTCCACCGGAGAGCGACTGTGCGAGCTGGCCCACAGCGAGGGGGCATTCATGATCGTGTTCGGCTCCGATTACCGGACCTCGCCGGGTCACGTCGAGCCTGGCACCACCGCGCAGTACCTGCTTGACGGGGGGCCGGTGGCCGTCGCGATCGCCGCCGCGGGCGCACGCACCCGGCCCGACGGCCCGATCGCCTCGATCGCGGTGCCACTCGCCGGGCCCACCAACGACGTAGCCCGCGAGACGGCCCGAGGGCTGGCTGAGCGGCTCGGCGCGAGAATCGTCGAATCTCCGGGCGAGGCGGCGGATTTGATCGTGGTCGGTTCACAGCCGGACGCGACGACCGGGCATATCGTCGTCGGCGGCGATGTGCGGACCGAGCTCAACAACGCCCGCAGCTCGGTTCTGGTGCTGCCCGCCGGTCCGCTGCTGATCCAATAAGGCCGGCTGTGCTATGAACCTGTGCCCGTGGAGGACTGGTTCGAGGAGCTCGCCGAGCTGCTGAGGATCCGCTCGGTCAGTGCTGATCCCGCTCACCGAGAGGATGTCCGCCGCGCGGGCGAATGGGTTTGTGAGTTCATCCGCGGCGCCGGAGGTGACGCCCGCATGCTCGACTGGCAAGGGCGGCCGCTCGCGGTTGGCGAGGTGCCCGCCTCGAGCGAGGCTGAAACCGCCCCGGTTGTGCTCTGCTATGGGCACTTCGACGTACAGCCTCCGGACCCGCTGGAGCTATGGGATTCGCCGCCGTTCGAGCCTGAGATCAGAGGCGAGCACCTTTACGCCCGCGGGGTAGCGGACGACAAGGGCCAGCTGTACATGCTGCTGGCCGCCGCGCGTGACCTCGCGGCAAAGGGCGAACTGCCGGTCAACGTGCGGTTCGCATGTGACGGGGAGGAGGAGGTGGGTGGCCATTCAATCCTGGACTTCCTCGCCTCCGACGAACGCGGGGCGGCGGTCGCGGTGATCTTCGACAGCGGCATGATTCGCCGCGGGAAGCCGGCGTTCAGCATCACCACGCGGGGTGTGGCGTACTTCCATGTCACGCTGCGGACGGGCGCCCGCGATCTGCACTCGGGCATGTACGGCGGCGTGGCACTCAACGCCGCTCACGCGCTCATGCGAACCCTGTCTGCGGCGATCGCCACCGACGGTCGCCTGCCGGAGCCGCTGCGGGCCGGAACCTCCGGGCCGGGGCCGGGAGACGCCGAGGGGTGGCGCCAGCTCCCGGCCGGCGCGGAGGAGCTCGAGACCCAGGGTGCGCGCCCAATGGACGCGCGTGCTGCGGACGAGTACTACCTACGGACCTTCGCCGAGCCGGCGCTCGATGTGAATGGGATTGCGACGGGGTCGCCACACCTCGAGAAGACAGTGCTGCCTGTGCTCGCGGAGGCGAACGTGTCGATCCGGCTGGCGCCGGGCCAGGACGTCGACCAGGTCACCGACGCGTTCACCCAGCTGCTGGCGGACGCGGCGCCTCCCGGCGCGGATCTCGAGGTGAAACTGATGTCCGCGGCCGGGCCCTCGACGGTGGCGGCCGATTCCGAGGCGATGAATCTCGCGCTCGGCGCCTTCGAGCGCGTGCTCGGCGAACGGCCGTTGCTGATCGGCAATGGCGGCACACTGCCGATTGCATCCGCGCTGTCTGACAGGGGAATCCCGACCGTGATCACGGGGTTCTCGCTCCCGGATTCGAACATCCATGCGCCCAATGAGAGTCTCTTGGCCGACTACGTCCCCCTCGGCATTGCCACGGCGCGCGCTCTTTTCGCTGACTTCGCCGCACTGTGAATACCGCAGGGCGGGAACTTTTTCTGTCAGCCCGGGAGTGAGGTCGTAAAGTCAGCGGCAGTTGCCAAAGCCAGGTTGGAATACAACACTTGAGAAGGGGCCTCCCCTCGCGCGGGCGGCAGCCGATTACGCCGAGCGCATGCACGCCGGCCAGCGCCGCGGCGACGGCACGCCGTTCATTGCGCACCCGCTCGAGGTGGCTGTGTTGCTTGACGAGGCTGGGGCAGCCGACCACGTGGTCGCGGCCGGTGCCCTGCATGATCTGATCGAGAAGACCGACGTGACGGCGGCGGGTCTGGAGGAGCGCTTTGGCCCAAGGATCACTGCGCTCGTGTTGGCGGTCACCGACGACGCCCGCATTGAGCGTTATGCGGCCCGCAAGGCCGCGCTCCGCCGGCAGGTGGCTCGTTCGGGAGACGAGGCGCTGGCGTTGTTCGCGGCTGACAAGCTCTCGAAACTGCGCGAGCTGGGGCGCGAGTCGGCCGCCGATTCGGTCCGCCAGCAGTCGACCGCACGTGAGTTGCGGGCGCGCCGCCTTCGCCATTACCTCCGCTCCCTGGCGCTGCTCGAGGAGCGATTGCCGGGATCTTCGCTGGTGCGCGAGTTGCGCCGCGAGCTGCGCCGCTTCATGCGGCAGCGCGAGCGGGCCGCGGCCGCGCTTGGGGCTGCGGCTGGCGCCCAGCCTTGACGCGTCGCTAGGTTTCCCGTGTGGCAATCGAGGAGCCCGCTACCCCGCGGCCTGAGCCGGTGCGCCCGCCGCATGAGGCGATCGAGGAGATGCGCATCCGGGCTCCTGCCGAGCGCAATCGCCGTCTCGCCCGTCTGCTTGAACGAGTAAACGCCGACTCCGAGGTGAAGGCCTGGTGGCACGCCTCCGCGGTCAACGCGACACGCCGGCTGGGAATGTCAGATCACTCATGGGTGCATGTCCAGATCGTCCTCAACATCGGCCTCCGTCTGGCGCGTTTGCTGTTCCGCGCCGGCGTGGTCCCGAGCGTGATAGCGGACTACGCGCTCGAGCAGCGCGATGCCGAAGTCGTGATCGCCGCAGCGAGCCTCTTTCATTGCATTGGGATGGCCGTCCACCGCGCCGACCACGAGGCCTTCAGCCTGTTCCTCACGGCCGACAAGCTCGGCAGCTTGCTGGACGGGATCTATGCCGACCCGGAGCGCACGATCTTGGTTTCCGAGACGATGCACGCGATCATCGCCCACCGTCGGGGCGGTGTGCCATTCACCATCGAGGCCGGCGTGGTCCGAGTCGCCGATGCATTAGACATGGCTCGGGGGCGATCGCGCGTGCCGTTTGAGGCGGGGCACCGCAACATCCACTCTCTGTCGGCGTACGCGATCGAGGAGGTCACGATCGGACCGGGGGTTGAAAGGCCGGTCAAGATCGAGATCGCGATGTCGAACAGCGCCGGGATCTTTCAAGTGGATGAGCTGCTCGCCACCAAGCTGCGGGGCTCACTGATCGAGCCCTACATCGAGGTCATCGCGCGGGTCGAAGCGGAGCACGAAGAGCGTCTGATCCAGGTGTTCCGGATCTGATCGGCACTCGGACACGAGCGGCCGCTTACAACCCTTTTACAGCAGGTTTTCATCTCGGTGACGGGATAGCTCGGCCTGCCGCGCAACTTATTGGGTGACAAGCCCACTCTCGTGATTGGAGAGGCCGGTGGCAGTTATCGAGCTCTTGCTGAAGCTGATGTGGGGACTCTCGCCCGACGAGCGCCGTTCGCCGCGAGTGATCATGGACCCGACGGCTGGCGGCAGCGCGCGTCGCTAGACGGTTTGCCGGTCAGTGGCCGCCCAGGTGGCAGATTCACTGGATCGTCACAGACGCCGGTCCTCGTTGCGCCAGAGTTGCTGAGCGTGGGCTACGTCGAGATCCATTTTCATCTCTTCCCTGGAGTAGATGACGGCCCTACGACGGTCGAGCAGGCGGTCGCGCTCGCGCGCCTGGCCGCGGCCGATGGAACGAGCACGATCGTCTCCACTCCTCACCTGAACGAGGTCCTGCCAACGGATGCCGAAAGCATTCCGAACTGCCCAGGAGATCGGCCGCCGGCTAGAGCGGGAACGGGTCGGAGTCCGAGTGCTCGGAGGCGCTGAGCTTGGCCACGAAATGGTGGCCCGGCTGTCGCAGCGCGAGCTGGAGTGCATTGCGCAGGGACCGCCGGGACGCCGCTGGGTGCTACTGGAGGCCGCACTCGGCGGAATCGATAACCGCTTCAGCGAAGCGGCCGACGAACTCCGCCAGCGCGGTTACGGCATCGGCGGGGCGCGACCCCCTCGCGCGCTCGGCGTCCTCATCACCAGTTGGCTGAGCGATCGGGCACGAACGCGCGCCGGGGCGTGGATGGAAACGTTCGGTATCCACTCCACGCTGCCAGCGGTAGACGCGCTCATCCGCATGCCGAGCTTCGTGAGGGAGGCGTCGGCCGCCCGGCTGGGGGAGAGCACCAGGCAGCAGTTCGCCTAGAAAGTCGCGACGATCGCGCAGACGGCTGCCACGATCCGAGGGTCGCCCGCTGCGGCTGCGGGCATATGCCTCGAGTTCGGTGTGGTAGCTCCCCACCAACGGGAGCCCCATTACCCTGGCCACGAGCGCGGCGGCCATCCCGGCCGGGCCGGGCGCGCAGACGTGCACGAGGTCATAGTGCGCGTTCAGTCAGGGCGTCGGCTACCGCGCAAGGCTTGGGACGCCGAGCTCCATCCCGGGGTATTCGAGGGAGCTCGACGTCCGCCACGGCCGGCAGCTCGCCGGTCCACGTTCGCGTCGGTCCCGATGAGATCCACCTCGTACCCCCTCAGCCCGCGTTGTCGGAGCTGGGAGAGGGTCTGGCCGACACCATGCACGTGAGCGAGCCCATCGGCAACCACGGCCACGCGGATCGGATCGCCCTCGCGCGCCGTGAGCTTGGCCCGCTCGCGCGCCAGCATCGCGCCGGCCGGGACATATGGCACCACAGGGAGGCAGGCCGAGACCAGTGCGGGCGCCGCCTGTCCCACTTCTTCCGGGCCCCCACCGGCGATGAGCTGACGGACGGCCCCCGCGAGCTTGCGCTCGTGAGCGCGGCGCGCTCTCAGGGCCAATCGCGCATGGCTTGACTCCTCCCCCTGGAAGAGCTCGAGCAGCGCTCCTAGGCGCGCCTCTAGGTCCATCTCCGTGAGCCAGGCGCTGAGCAGGGCGCGGGCGTCGTCGGCGCCGAAGCCCGAGATCGGTCCCCCGCCGGCGCCCTCCCGCTCGCGGATGATGCTCTCGGCGAGGCGCAAGATTGCTGCGGGATCGAGCGGCCGGACGGTCCCGCCGCCTCCCGTGCCTAGCACGATCGCCCTCGCGGCCAGGACCAGCGCGCAGTGCGCCCATTTGGCGACGCTGCCCTCCTCGCCGTGAGGCGATACGCGTCCCGCCCGCAGATGAGCCAGAAACTCGGTCGGTGACTTCGCGGGCGGTGCCACCGTGAACGTACGTCCCACGTCGATTCCGGCGTGATCGTCAGATCCCGCGACGGCAGTGCCGCCGCGGGTCTCGGTGTAGATCGCGGCGGGCGCGTTCAGCTCGCGTGGCCGCGTGCCGTTGCGCACCTCCCAGACGGGGAAGAGCTCGCCCAGCAGCCGATGATGACTGCTCGTGAGGGGTGCCGCCACATGAAAGAAGGGGTGCGCCAGCGCACAGGCGATCTCGTTTGCGCGCAGATAGTCGGCGCATGCGACGACATCGTGGTTGTTTGCCTGCAGCCAGTCGTGATCATCGGTGGTGATTTCGAAGCAGAGGATGTGAACCGCCTGGGGCTCTTTCCTGAACCAGGCGGTGAGTTCTTCCGAGATGAACACTGAGTCCTCGTGGGCGATCTCCTGAACCCCGGCGATCGTGTCGTGATCGGTGATCGTGACGAAGTCCATGCCCCGTCGCTTGGCGAGCTCATACACCTCCTGAGGAGGGGTCGCGCACTCGGGCAGGGCGACTGCCCGCTGCGTGCCGAGTCGCGCGCGTTCAGACGCGCTCGAGTGGCAGTGAAGGTCGGCCTTTACCGCCGGCCCAGGTGCCGGCGTATCTTGTCCCGCGTGAGTCCTTTGTCCCGGGTGCGTGCGCGGCTGCGCGGTGCTTGCTGTTGTTTCGCTCATAGCGGCAACGATGCAGCCCGCGGGCGAAGATGTCGTCACCAGGACGTCAACGTCGAGTCAAGATGGCGTAAATCGCAGTGCGGGTAGCAGGGCGAGCATGGCCGTAGCGGAAGCCCCTCGCGTCATCCATCGAGTCCCAGGCCGGGTGCGCATCAATGCGCCGGTGATCTCGGGAATCGGTTCCGCTCGCGTACAGGATGAGCTCCAGGAGCTGCAAGGAGTGCTCCGCGTTCGCGCGAGCGGCCTGACCGCCAACGTGGTGGTGGAGTTCGACCGCAGCCAACTCGGGGAGGCCGAACTGCTCGTGCGGCTCCATGGGATCGAAGCGCGCGCGGAGTCCGGCCCCATCCCGGCCGACACGGCCTCGGATGCCGGCAATGGCGCTGAGGGCCATCCAAGGCGGGAGGCGCCGTTCCATCCGACGCGGCGCGCGCGGGTGGCGGTGCGCGGCCTCGATCGAGACCCGGATCTCGCCCGGCGGCTGGTCGAGCGGCTCGGCCGCAAGCCGGGCATAACGCGTGTTTCACCGAACCCCCTGACGGGACGGGTACTGGTGGAGGCGGTGGCGGGGGAGCGGTTGATGCAAGAAGTGCTCGACGAGATCGCCGACCTCGAGCTGCCCGCGGACGGTAGGCAGGAGATTCCCGCCCACCCCCTCGATCCTGGGCCGATCATCGAAAGCGGGGCGAACACTCTCGGCGCCGCTCTTGGCCTGGTGATGCTGCTGGGCCGCCGGCTGGCCGGGAGCGAAGGCCCGCCGATGTCGCAGGGAGCCGGTGAAGTCGCCGGCATGGTCGGGCTGATCAATGGCATTCCCGCCCTTTCCCGTCGCCTCGAGGAGTCGATGGGTCACCAGCGCAAGGAGCTCGCTCTGGGGGCCACCGCGGTGGTGGCGATGAGCGCCTCCGGCAATCCGCTCGGACTTGCCTTTGCAGGCGCCGCCGCGCTGCGCGTGCTCACCGAATCACTAGCCCGCCGGCGGGCGTGGCGCGACTACGAGCTTCGAACTGATGAGCATCCAGATGTCCATCCCGGGGCTGTTCTGAGCCTCAGTCCGGGCGAGCGGGTTCCTCTCATGGCGCGGGTGATCGATGGCTCCGGCACTGCCACGCGGCTCGACGGAACCCTCCAACCTCTGTACCCAGGCGCCCCGATCGACCCCGGTGCGCGCATCTACGGGGGCGACATCACGGTCGAGCTTGGCGCGGAACCGGCTCTCGAGCCGACGCTCGGATCGTCTCGGCCGCGTCCGGATGTACTCGAGCGGTATGAGAGGTCGGTCTCCTACGCTGCGCTCGCCTACGCAGTCGCCACCGGTTTCATAGCGCGCTCGCCGGCGCAGGCTTTGACCGCATTGCTGCTGGTGAACCCGACTCCTGCTTTGGCGGGATACAACAGCGCCGAGCGCGGCGCCTCCGCCCGCGTGCTCAGGGCGGGTGTGGGAGTGGTGGGGTCACGCCCGGGGCGCGCCATCAGCCTTCCGGACGTGCTCGTCCTGGACGAGCCCCGGACCGTGTACAGCGGTTGGGAGTTGGTAGGCGGACGGCCGCTCGCCGGCGGCTACGATCAGCAGGAGGTGGTCACGCTCGCCGCCGCGGTTTCCATTTGCGCCGGCTCGCCCTGGGGTGTACGACTGCCGCTCACGCGTGACCTCAGCGCCGTCGACGGGACCTTCGACGGTCGCGTGGGGAGCGCCGAGGTCGCGGGCGAGCGCTGGCTGCTTGCGCCCGCGGACGACGACCCCACGCTGCGCCTGGCGGCCGATGAGCACGCTCTGGCGCTGTGCCGCCAGCGCGACGGCCTCCTGGCGGGCGTCATCGTCCTGCGGCCGCGGCTGAGCCCCGGCGCCGAGCCGCTGATCGAGGCCTGCCGCGCCCACGGCGTCGAGATCGAGCTTGCCACCGCCACACCGAAGCCCCTCACACGCCGTCTGGCAGACCGCTGTGGTGTGTCCCTGACCCCGATCCCGGCCGATAAGCGGATATGCCGGCTGCAAGAGCGAGGGATCCGCGTGGCCGTGGTCGGCGACAGCGTCCGCTCCGCGGCCGCGTTCGACCGTGCCGACCTGGCGATCGCCTTGACCTCCGGCATGAGCGGACGGTTTCCCGCGCGGGCAGATCTGCTTGCGCCAACGCTTGAGACCGTGGTGGCGGTGCTGGACGCAGGCGCCCGCCGCGATGCCACCGTGCGCGACGCAGTTCTGATCTCCGCGGCGGCCAACTTGGGCGGAGCGGCCTGGGGCATCTGGCGGCAACCGCCGTTCAGCTCCGGCAATCGCCCCGCTCATGTGGGCGGATTGATCGCCATGGTCGTAGGCACAGCGCGGCTATGGGGCGGCCGGCGCTCGCGGACGGTCACGGAGCGCCTCAGCGATCCCGTGCCGGAGCGCTGGGGGCGGCAATCCGTCGACGACGTGCTGCGGCGCCTGCAGACGACCCGAGAGGGGCTCACTGGGGAGCAGGCGCGGGCACGTTGGCAAGCGCGGCCGCAGCTCGATCAAACGCCCGGCCTGACGGACATGCTTATGGATCAGCTCTCCTCGCCCCTAGTGGGCGTACTGGGCCTGGGGGCGGCCATGTCCGTGGCGATGGGAGCGCTAGGCGATGTCGCCATGATCGCTTCCGTCATCGTGGCCAACGCCGTGGTGGGCATGTGGCAGGAGCACCGCGCCCAGACGGCTAGCAGGGCGCTTCGCGAGTTGAGCGCACGCAGCGCGCGGGTGCTCAGGGACGGCCGTCCCGAAACCGTGGGCAACGACGCGCTTGTTCCTGGCGACGTGATCCTTTTGGCATCGGGCGACCGCGTGCCCGCGGATGCCAGGGTCATCTCCATCGACCCGTTCGAGGTGGATGAAGCCGCCCTCACCGGCGAGTCGGTACCGGTGCTCAAGGCGGCCACGGCGGCGGGCGAGCGCAGCCGTGTCGTGCTCGAGGGCACGGATGTCGTCACGGGCGCGGCCCGCGCAGTAGTGGTTGCCGTCGGAGACGACACCCGAATGGGGGCCATCGCCGCCGCCCTCGCTCAGGACTCCGCGGCCAATGAGAGTCCCCTCGATCGGCGGTTGGGAGCGATGCTCGTGCGCGGATTGCCGTGGGTCGCAGCTGGGGGGTTGGTGGTCACGGCCGCCGGCGTGCTGCGCGGCCAGCCCGCGATTGCTCAGCTCGCCCTCGGCGCCAGCGTGGCGATAGCGGCGGTCCCCGAGGGCCTACCCCTGCTCGCAGGCGTCGCCGAGGCCGCGGTCGCCCAGCGGCTCGCCTCCCGCAACGCGCTCGTGACAAGGTTGTCGTCCGTAGAGGCGTTGGGCCGGGTGGATGTCGCGTGCGTCGATAAGACCGGCACGCTCACCACTGGGACGCTCGAGCTGACTACCGTGGCCGACCCACGGAGCGCGCAGGCAGACCCCTCCAACCTGTCGCCGAGACTCCGGAATGTCCTCCGCGCGGCGGCGATCGCGAGCCCCTCTCCGGACGCCCCTGACGCCACCGCACATCCCACCGATGTCGCCATCCTGCGCGGCGCGCAACGAGCCGGAGCGGGGGATGGGCTCACCGAGCGCCAGGCCGAATCCCCATTCGATCCGGCGCGGTCCTTCCACGCGACGCTCGCGTCAGGAGCACTGCGAGTAAAGGGCGCGGCCGAGGTCCTGGCCGAGCGCTGCAGCCGCGTCAGGAAAGAGGACGTGGATGAGCCGCTTGACGACGCGGGACGGGCAGCGCTGCTGGAGCGTGCGGCCACGCTCGCGGGCCAGGGACTGCGCGTCCTCCTGGTCGCCGAAGGGGAGGGCAACGTGTCTGTGGAAGACCCCCGAGGCTTGACGGCACTTGGCTTCGTCGGCATCAGCGATCCCCCGCGGGACGGGGTCGCCGACGCGGTCGGTCGCTGCCAGGAGGCCGGCGTCCGAGTGGTAATGATCACGGGCGATCACCCCGCGACCGCGGTGGCGATCGCTTCCGAGGTCGGCCTCCCCGCGCATGAAGATTGTCTGCTGACGGGCGAGGAGGTCTCCGGAGCCGACGACCGAACACTGTCGGAACGGCTCGAGCGGGCCACGATCATCGCGCGTACTACGCCGCTTCAGAAGCTGCGCATCGTCGAGGCGCTGCGCGGCGTCGGGCACGTGGTGGCAATGACCGGCGATGGCGTCAACGACGCCCCCGCGCTGCGGCTCGCTGATGTGGGCGTGGCGATGGGGCGGGGAGGAACTGAGGTTGCTCGCCAGACGGCCGATCTGGTGCTCAGCGACGATGAGTTCTCGACGCTGGCGGAAGCGCTCGTCGAGGGACGCGGCTTCTGGCACAACATGCGCCGTGCGCTCGGGCTGCTGCTGGGGGGCAACTTGGGGGAGGTCGGGCTCATGATCGGGGCAGGGGTGTTGGGGCTGGCGACTCCGCTGAGCACCAGGCAGGTGCTCATGGTGAATCTGGTAACGGATGTCTTTCCCGCCGTCTCCGTGGCGATTCAGCCGCCGGAGCACCGCAACCTGGCCGAGCTCTCGCGCGAGGGCGGCGCCGCGCTGGACGCGCCGCTGCGGGCGGACGTGCTGAGGCGCGGGGTCGCCACCGCGCTGCCGACACTGGGCGCCTACCTGCTTGCCCGGTGCACGCTGTCGACGGGCGCCGCTGGGTCGGTCGCCTACATGAGCGTCGTCGCCACCCAACTTGCGCAGACGATCGATCTGGGCAGGTCCGAGGGGCGGCTCACCGGTCCCGTGCTAAGCGCGGTCGGTGGGTCCGTCGGCGCGCTCGCGGTCACGCTCGCGGTGCCGCCGGCGCGGACGTTCCTCGGCCTTGCTCCGCCCACGGCCGCGGGCGTGATGCTCGCCGCCGCCGCTTCGGGACTCGCCGTCGTGCTGGCGCGCAGTTTGCCGATCGCGCCGGCGGCGCCGCTCACCCCGCGGCGCCGCTCACCCCGCTGGCGCCGGCCCACGCTCAGGCCTAGGCATTGTAGATCACCATCGCGCTCCCGAACAGCACGCAATAGATCGCGAACGGGATCAGGTTGCCATGCCTGAAATAGCGCGACAGGAAATGCACGGTGAAGACCGCCAACACCGCGGCGGCGAGCGCACCGAGCACCGCATATCCACGCACGCCGTTGCCGTCGGGACCCACCAGGTCTGGCAGCTTGAACAGGCCGGCAGCGAGGATGATCGGCGTAGCCATCAAAAAGCTGATCCTCGCCGCATCGAAGTTGTCGAGGCCCCGTGCGAGCCCTCCCGACATCACCATGCCGTCGCGGCTGATGCCCGCGATCAGGCCGCCCGACTGTAGGAGCCCCAGTCCCGCCGCCTCGCCGTACCCAAGCGTCTCGAGTCTACGGCCACCGTCACGCTTGACGCCCTCGTGGCGGGCCCTGTTCCTGACCTCGGACCGTCGCATGAGCGCCTGGGCCGCGAACAGCACCAGGCCGTTGACGACCAGAAAGATCGCCGCGATCTCGGGCGTTCCGGTGGCGATACGGGCATCGTGCTCGAACACGATCCCGAGGATTCCGGTCGGGATGCTGGCGGCGATGATCAGCCATATGAGGCGCTCGTTGGACGTCTCGATCCGTCGCTTGGCCAGCGTGGCGAAGAAGGCCTTGATGAGCACGACCCACTCGCGCCAGAAATAGATCAACAGGCCAATGGCGCTACCGACGTGCAGCATCACGATGAACGCCAGCCACGCGTTTTCGGCCGAGCTCGATTGGTAGGCGACGAGCTGGTTCCAACCGAACAGCTTCGGCAGCAGGACCGTATGGCCGAGGCTCGAGATCGGGAACAGCTCCGAGACGCCCTGGATGACCCCAAGCACGATCGCTCGGAACGCATCGAATCCATGTGTGAGCGCGAGCGCTAGCACGAAGGCGAGAACCCTAGCGCAGCGATCGACTCAAAATAGGTGGTTACGAGCCAATGGCAAGGAGCGACGCAGAGCTCAAGGCGAAGCGCGCCGGCCGTGCCGGGACTGTGGTGAGAGCCGGTAGCCGAAGCCGAAGTGCGTATGGATGAAGCTCCACCCCGGAAGGGCGGCTTCCAGCTTCACCCGCAGCTTATGGACGTATACGTCGATCGAGCGATCACCGGGCCGGAGCTCGCGTTCCCAGACGCTGTGGGACAGCTCCTCGCGCGAGACGATCCTGTCGGCGTGGCGAGCGAGCTCGGTGAGCAGGCGCAGCTCGACCAGCGACAGTGTGAGCGTAGTGCCGTCGACGCGCGCCAGATGCTCCGCGGGTAGGACCTCGAGCGGACCCACGGCTAACAGCTCGTCCGGGCTCTTGGGCAACACCATGCAGCACACATCCTGCTGCCTCTGGAGCCCGCGGAAGTCAACAAATAGTGACCCAGATGTGAAGAGCCTGTAACGGCAGGCTCAACTCCGCGTGCCGGCCGGCTCCTGGATGGCTTGGAGCCCGGGCTGCTCGCTCGTCCCGGGCTGCGGCCGATCGTGCGTCTGCGAGCCCCGCTGCGTGGGCTCGGGAGTGAAGCGATAGCCGATGCCGAAGTGCGTGTGGATGTACGACCAGCTAGGAGAGGCCGTATGGAGCTTCAGCCGCAGCTTGCGGATGAAGACATCGACGGAGCGATCGCCGTGGGCCATCGCGTACCCCCAGACCCGCTCGTAGATCTCGCTGCGCTCGAGCACTCTGTCGTTCTGAGCGAGCAGCATCAGGAGCTGGAACTCCCTCGCAGTCAGATCGAGGCTGCGTCCGCCGACGTAAGCCTGGTAGCGATCCGGGCGAATCGTAAGCTCGCCCACTTCCAGCGGTTCCTGCAGCGGGGGCAGCTCGCGACGCTGGTCGCGACGGAGCACGGCGCTGACCACAGAGGCGAGCTCCTCCGGGTGGCACGGCTTGGTGACCCACGCGTCCACACCCAGGCGCAGCGCTCGGACGCGTTGCGCCACCGATGAAGGCCCGGTGCACACGACCAGCCCGAGCGCGGGCAGTCGCCGCGTGAGTTGGTCCAGATGTGGCCAGAAATCCTCGCCGCAGATCGCCAGGTCGAGCACCAACGCGTCCAGCCGCAGAGGGACCAGCGCCTCGGCCCCCGCCCCGCTCACCAGCAGCGGCTCCATCGCCAGCGCGGGCAGGCGCCTGACCAGCGTGCGCACGAAGCCGGAGTCACGGTCGGCGATTCCGATGCGCAGGCGTTGCAAGGCCCCGGCGCCAGGTATCGCGGAGGTGGAAACGGTGCTGGGTATAACTGCCGTGCCGGGCGCAGCCATCGGTGCGCTGAATGTACGCCGGGCCAATCGGGACCCATAGCCGATTACAAGCTGTTCACACGCAATTTGCGAGTTTTTGACGGGAGGCTGGGCGCGCCTCTGCGCGTCAGCTCGTTGTTGTCTCTGAGCGCTCCGGCACCGGGTGCGAGGCGTCGGCGAGCTCCCGGAACAGCCCGGTGACAACGAACACGACCTGCTCGGCGATGTCCACCGTGTTGTCGCCGATGCGCTCGAGCGCGCGCGCGACGAGGATCATCAGCATGGCCCACTCTCGCACTTCGATGTCCTCGCCGATTTCAACCGCCCGCCTGAAGATTCCGCGGTTGAGGCGATTGATATCAGCGTCCTGGCGCACAAGATCATGCGCGAGCTCAACGTTGCGGCCCGCGAACGCCTCCTTTGCCTGAGTGAGCTGTGAGCGCGCCAGGCGTCCCATGCGCTCGATGGCATCGAGGATCTCCTTGTCCTTGGGTTGCTCGTGGCCTGAGAGCGGTACCAGCTTGGCCATGTTCACGCACTGGTCTCCGATTCGCTCGATGCAGCGGATGACGTGGAGCAGAGCGGCGACGAGCCGCAGGTCGGTCGCCACAGGGGTCTGAGTAGCGAGCAGCGACAGCACGCCCTGCTGGACCTCCAGGTAGCGACCGTCAACCTGGTCGTCGTCGGCAACGACCATCGTGGCCAACTCCACGTCCTGGTAGGAGATCGCCTCGAGCACTCGGTCCAGCTGGCGCACATCTAGATCGAGGCCCCCGAGTGCCTGCGCTTCAAGGTCGCGCAGCGCCTCGTGAAAATGGTGACGGACTTCGTGTCGCAGGCTCATTGTCCTACCCGAACTTGCCGGTGACGTAGCGCTCGGTGCGCTCGTCGTTGGGCTTGGTAAAGATCTGATCGGTGGGACCGTGTTCGATCAGCTCACCGTCGAGCATGAACGCAGTTGTGTCGGCGACCCTAGCCGCCTGCTGCATGTTGTGAGTCACGATCACGATCGTGTAGCGCTCCTTGAGCTCGGCAATGAGCTCCTCGATCCGAAGGGTGGCGACGGGGTCCAGCGCCGAGCATGGCTCGTCCATCAGAATCACCTCGGGCTCGACGGCGATCGTGCGCGCGATGCATAGTCGCTGCTGCTGGCCGCCCGAAAGCGCCGTCCCGGCGGACCCGAGCTGGTCATTGACCTCGTCCCACAACCCGACCGCGCGCAACGCGGTGTGCACCCGGTCGCGCATCTCGGTGCCGCGCTGCCCGGTCAGCCTGAGGCCCGCCGCGACGTTGTCGAAGATGGACATCGTTGGGAAGGGGTTCGCCTTCTGGAAAACCATTCCGATCACTCGGCGGACCGTCGTCACGTCTACGCGCGAGTCGTAGACGTCGATCTCATCGAGTTTGACCGTGCCCTCCGCGCGCGCACCCGGAATCTCCTCGTGCATGCGGTTGATGCAGCGGACCATGGTCGATTTGCCGCAACCGGACGGGCCGATGATCGCGGTCACCTTATTGGCGCTGAAGTTGATCGATAGGTTCTTGACCGCGTGCTTGGCGCCGTAGTAGGCCTGAAGCGCATCGATCTGCACGCCATGGCCGGCGGGGTTGCCATGCGGCTCTTTGGCCGGTCGGCGCTCGGCGGCCGTGCCCTTGATGTTCGGCCTGATGTTCATGGTTGCTTCCTGTGAGTCGGGGATCATCGCAATTCGCTCTCTACGTATGTTTCAGCCACGCAGACGGCTGCGGCTACGTTCGTGAAATGCTCGTGCCACGACGCTCAGAATCAGCACGAACATGATCAGGACCAGCGCCGCCGCCCACGCCTGGGCGTGGTCCGAGGGGCTAGGGGATTCGGACAGGCTGAAGATTGTCACCGGGATGTTCGGCATCGCCTGTGCCGGATTTGTCGTCAGGCCGAGGTTGGAGAAGATCGACGAGGTGAACAGCAGCGGGGCGGTCTCGCCGGCCACCCGTGCGACCCCGAGCACGGACCCGGTGATCAACCCGCCGAGCGCGGTGGGGAGGATGACCCGCAACACGATCCGCCAGCGCCGCAAGCCGAGCGCCAGGCCGGCCTCGTGCAGCGAGCGAGGAACCAGCTCGAGCACCTCCTGCGCCGCTCGTGCGACGATCGGCAATTCGATCACCGCCAGCGCGATTGCCCCCGCCCAGCCCGACTGGGTGCTGCCGGCGACCAGGATTCCGAAGATAAACAACCCAGTGACGATCGTCGGTACGCCGTTGAGGATGTCGAGCGCGAACTTGATCGCGTACGAGATCCGTGGGCGGGCGAATTCGGTCGTGTAGATCGCAACCAGGATCCCAACTGGGATCGCCATCAGCGAGGCGAGCCCGATCAAGATCGCGCTTCCGACGATTGAGTTGGCGATTCCGCCCAGGTTCTTGCCGAACGGCGATATGTGCGGGTTCTGGGTCAGGAAGCCGAAGCTGATCGCCGGTACCCCCTTGACCAGGACCGAGATCACGACCAGCAGCAGGACTGCTACGGCTAGCGCGGCCGCGATGGTGCACAGCACCTCGACCCCGCGGTTCACCGCTTTGCGCCGTCCGGCGCCGGGCGCCGGCGCCAGCAGACCGCGCGGTGAAGTGGCGACGCTCGACTCCATCGCCTAGCGGATGCGTTTGCGGCGCACGATCACGCGGGCCACGATGTTGACGATCAGCGAAATCACCAGCAGGATCGCCGCCAGATAGAGCAGGGACGCCTGGCCGAGACCCGGGTTGGCGCTTTGATACTCCGAGGCGATCTGGGCGGCCAGCGTGCCTGCCGGCGCGAACAACGAGGCCTTCACGGAGGTGGCGTTGCCGATCACCTGAGTGACGGCGATCGCCTCGCCGAAGGCGCGACCGAGCCCGAGGATCACCGCCCCGACCATGCCCGGGCGGGCGACCGGGAGGACCACTGTCCGGATCATCTCCCAGCGGGTCGCACCGAGGGCGTAGGCGGCCTCCTTCAACTCCCCGGGCGTGGTCTCGAACACCTCCCGCGTGATCGCGGTGACGATCGGGAGCGTCATGATCGTCAGGATCAGCGCCGCGTTCAGCATGCCGTACGGCGACGGGGTGCCGTCGAACAGCGGCAGCCAACTGAGGAAGCTCTTCAGGAACGGCTCGAGGTGGTTGCCCAGAAATGGGCCCAGGATGATGATTCCCCAAAGCCCGAGGATCACGCTCGGGATCGCGGCCAGCAGCTCGACCAGGATCGCGACCGGACGGCGAATGACACGCGGCGCGAGCTCGGTCAGGTAGATCGAGATCGCGATCGCGGTCGGTGTCGCGATCAGCAGCGCGACGAACGAGCTGACCAGGGTGCCGTAGATGAAGGCGCCCGCACCAAAGACGTTCTTGACCGGGTCCCAGGTCGTGTGGCCGATGAACCCGAGCCCGAACGTCGAGATCGCCGGGCTCGCGTGGTTGAAGACCGTTTCGGCGATCCACACGATCAGCGCGACCGAGGCGACTCCAGCCAGCGTGGTCAAGATCCGCAGCGCCGGCTCGCCGACGCGGTCCGCGAGCTTCGTCGGGATGTCGAACGGGCCCCGGGGCGGGATCGTGCTGACGGATACGGTTACTGGCTCAGCCACGGCCTAGCAGCCCCCATCGGAACGCGGCGGGCCGCTCTGGAGCGACCCGCCGGCCGATGCACGGAATGTGCGTCCTTGCACGTACCTACTTGATGAGGTTGACGTCCGCTTTGGCGACCGTGACGACCTTCTGCGGCAGCGGCGCGAAGTCGAGCTTCGGACCGTAGGTTTGGCCGCTGGTGACCGCCCAGGTGATGAACTTCTTCAGCGCTCCGCCGACGGCCGAGGCCGAGTGGACCGGGACAATCACGTACGTGAACGTCGAGATCGGGTACGCACCGGCCGCGGATGCGGGCGGGTTTGTAATCGAGATCCCCTGATTGCCACCGGACGGCACCGTCTTCAGCGCAGTGGCCGCCGCGAGGATGCTCGAGACCCCCGGCGTCGGGTATTTCCCGGCCGTGTTCTGCACCAGCCCGTAATGGAAATGGTTCTCGAGCACGTACGCGATCGCGATGTAGGCAATCGAGCCGTTGGTGCTGGCCAATGCGCCGCCCACGCCGGAGTTGCCCTTACCGCCGATGCCCCCCGGCCAAGAGACCGTGGTCGCGTTGCCGATCTTTGACTTGAACGTGGGGCTGACCTTCGACAGGTAATTGGTGAACGCATAGGTGTCGCCGCTGCCGTCGGTGCGGTGAATCGGCACGATCGTCGTGCTCGGCAGCTTGACGCCAGGATTGAGCTTCTGGATTGCCGGGTCGTTCCAATGCTTGATCTGGCCCATCCAGATCTTGGCCAGCACCGGCCCTGTGAAGTGCAGGCCACTCGGGACGCCCTTGACGTTGTAGGCGACGTCGGTTGCCGCCAAGGCCCAGGGGATCTCCACGCAGTTCTTGCAGGCCGATGCCTCGCTCGAGGTCATCGGCGCATCGCTGGCGCCGAAGTTGACAGTGCGTGCGGTGATCTGCTCGATCCCGCCGCCAGAGCCGATCGCGCCATAGGTGACCGCGACCCCGTTCGCCTTGTCATAGGGGCTTTGCCACTGCGTTACGAGCGGAGCGACCAGGGTGCTGCCGGCGCCGATGAGCGTCTTCGAGCTGCCAGTCGAGGAGGACGAGCTACCGGACTTGTTGCTGCTGCCCGACGAGCCGCAGGCCGCGACGCCGAGCGAGGCGGCCACTGCCAGCAGGGCCGCGCCTGTGCGAATCATTTTCTTGTGCATGGTGCGAATGCTCGACGGCCGCGGCCCGGCCGGTGTTTCCACCCCGTAACCGGCGTGTGAAAAAGCTGTAATCGCGCGCTCCGGGTTCAGACGGCCGTCGTCCGCGCCATGGCCGCGAGCGCCTCGCACACCACACGGCGTTGGGTGGCGGGCTCCTGTTCGCTCCAGGCGAGCAGCCACAGCGCGGCCTTGACGTCGTCCGCGGCACGGATGTCGTCGACCCATTCCTCGATCTCGAGGAAGCCGGCCCCGGAGCTGAGGCGCCGTTCGAGCTCGCGCACGTGCTCTGTCACTGTCATCCGCGCTCTCCTCGTAGCCTTTGACGCGATTACGCGGCGGACGATATGGCGAGGCATCCGGCTCGGTGTTGTAAGCCTGTAACCGGTGGCGCTCACGCTTCAGTTGGTGAAGCATTGCGCTAGACTTGGTCATAGATGGTTTCCAACGAGTGCCCTGTGTGCCGGACCGCCGAGGTTGTGTGCGGCAAGTGGACCCTGCTCGTGATCCGCGACCTCGCCGATGGCCGCTCTCGCTTCTGCGAGCTCGAGCGCTCGCTGCAGGGCATCAGCCCGCGCACGCTCTCCCTGCGTCTGCGTGCGCTCGAGGAAGAGGGCATCGTCGAACGCCACACGTTCCCCGAGGTTCCGCCCAGGGTCGAGTACTCGCTCACGTCCAAAGGCAGGGCCCTCGTCCCGCTGATCGAGGACATGCGCGCCTACGGGCGCAAATGGCTGTGCGACGAGACGCCGCTCGTTGAGGAGCGGGAAGCCGTCATCGCCGCAGCCTGAGCGGCCGTGCGGGTCGCCCTGGCCGCGGATGAGCTGAGCGGCATCGCCGCGGCACTGCCCGACGAGCTCGAGCGGCGCGGCCACGAGCTCGTCTTTCATGGTGTGTACGCCGAAGGCGAGCGGGACGACTGGGCGTGGGCCAGCGGAGCCGCCGCGCGCGACGTGGTGGAGGGCAGGGCCGAGCGCGCCGTGGTGGCCTGCTGGACCGGCACCGGTGCCTCGATCGCGGCCAACAAGTTGGCGGGCGTGCGGGCCGCGCTGTGCATCGACGCGCAGACCGCCGCCGGCGCGCGACGCTGGAACGACGCCAACGTGCTGGCGCTGAGCTTGCGGCTGACCTCGGAGGCCGCCCTCGGGGAGATCCTCGACGCCTGGTTCGATGCCGCCGCAAGCACCGAGCAGAGCGACCGCGAGAACGTCGCGCACCTCGATGAGCTAGAGGGCCTGGCTTCCCGAGGTCGATAGTTCGGGGCGGGGGTCTGCCACGGGCGCGAGGCGCCGCGCTCCTTGCAAGCTCAGAGCCACCGGGCAGGAGCAGCAGCCCCGAGGACGAAACGCTGAAGGTCATGCGAAACGGCACGCTGCACGCGGCCCTCGAGGCCTTCACGCTGGACGTCGCACCCGCACTCAAAGCCGAGCAGGAGAAGGGGGCTGAGGTCCCCTTCGACGTCGTCGAGGAAGCTGGGGGGCCCACCCCCCTCTACTGCTACCGACCGCTCACGGGCGATTTCATCAACGCCCGACTCCGCCTCTTGAGCGCGCTCCCCACATATGCCGCGGCAGCCCGGGCGCTCGCGGCCATCGAAAACATTGGCGCCTATCTGCGCCAACGCGGCGTCGGACGCATGCCCACCAGCTCACCCGAGCGCGCTCAGGTGGCGCTCGAGTCATTCCTGGCGGTCGCGTTCGCCGAGCGCAGCCGGTTCGAGTTCGACCGGGGCCGATTCGAAGCGGCGTTCGCGGAACTCGAGCGCACCGTGTACGAGGGCCGCTGCGTCACTACCGCGCTGGCGCCGTTGCGCGGTGTGGCGCTCGACCGGGGCACGCGCAAGGTCGCGCTCGGCGACGGCCTCGCGCTCGTGCGCGGCGAGGATTTTGAGGAGGCGCCCTACGAGGCCGTGTGGGGGGAGGGCCAAGCGAGTGTGCTGATCGTGTTCACGGTGATCCAGGACCGCCGTGCCGCGTCGCCGGTGGCGCTGGTGCGGTCCCAGATGCGTCGCGTGGTGACCACGCTGCGGCTGTTCGAGCCGGGTTCGTGCGCGCTCGGACCGAGCGCCTGGATGCGCGTCGACGCGGGCAGCTGGCGGCCGCTGGCGCTGCCGTTCACCGGAGATCCCGGGCCGCCCCGGGTGATCGCCGCCAGCGAGGAGGACGAGCTGCGTGGGTTCTTCAACTTGATCTCGCGGCGGGCGATGGCCAGCTCCCCGCTCGCTTGGTCACTCGCGCGGTTCGAGATGGGTGCGGAGCGGGCGTCGCCGCTGGAGTCCCTGACCGACTATCTGCTCGCCGCCAGGGCTCTGCTCGAGCCCGAGGGGCCCGCCGCCTCGCGGCTCGCAAGCCGGCTCGCGGCGATCTGCGCGAACCCGGCTGAGCGCCAGCAGGCGAGCGAGCGCATCGAGCGCGCGCTCGTGCTGGAGCGGCTGGCGATCTCGGCCGGCGCCCTGCCCGGCCCCGAGACGGAAGCGACCGTGTCCGAGCTGCGCGAGCACGTGCGCGCACTGCTGCGCGACATGCTCTGCGGTCACCTGGACGGCGATGTGCGTGCGCTGGCCGACGAGCTGTTGGCCCCAGCAACGGCTGAGCTCGAGGTCCCCGGCTCGGAGCTCCCGCACCCCGAGGGCTCAGAGCTCCCGCCGCGCGAGGGCTCAGAGCATCCCAGGCCCAATGGGGAGGAGCAGCTAGGGCTCGATGAAGTCGGTCTTGGGATGGACCGGTAGCAGCATCGGTTTCAACGGTTTCTGATTGAAGTTGAAGTCCTTGATGAGGTTGCCGAGCTGGCGGGCGTTTTCGCGCACATCGGGGCGGGGATCCCAGCGGCCATCGGTCTTCGGGTTCAAGCGCTCACCACCGAGAAAGTCGTCTTCGATGAACTTGGCGTAGGCGTCGAAGCTCAGCAACTGGTGGTCGACGTGGCCTTTCCTCGCGTAGGGACTGATCACCAGTGCTGGGACCCGCAGCCCGTACCCATTCCTGTCCACGCGAGGGGGCGTGAGGTCGTCGTAGAAGCCGCCCCAGTCGTCCCACGCGAGGAAGATCGCGGTCGACTTCCAGGCTGAGCTCTGCATGATCAGGTTGATCAGTCCGGTTACATACGTCTGTCCGGCGCTCACGGGGTTGGAGGCGTGTTCGGAAACCAGGGCATTCGGGACGACCCACGAGACTGCAGGGAGCGTGCCCGCCTGGGCGTCGTGGAAGAAGGCGTTGAGGGACTGGATGTTGCGTCTCTGGGCGTCCTCGCGGACCGTCTCGAACCACAGCAGCGGGTTCCAAAACCCGGAGGTAGTGGGGCCCTGAGTGACGGGTGTGCACGGCTTGCTGGAGTCCGACTCGCAGTCGGGCTCGTTGCCCTTGAAGATGTAGTAGCGCCAGCTGACGTGGTGCTTGTGCAGTAGGTAGGTGAGGTCCGTCCACGCATAGATCGGGGGCGTCGAGCCGTGGTTCTGCCCCGTGTGCGGGGGGTCGCCGGGGTTCTCGATCGCGTTGTGGCAGCTCGCGGGACGGTTGCGTCTGGTGCAGTGAGCCGACCACAGGGAGACCAGGTAGAGGTGTGAGACCAGGCTTCGGGACCCCACCGATTCGAACATGTGGTCCTGGAGCACGAAGTGGCGGGCGTAGCTCCAGTAGTTGGGGATCTCTTTGCCGTCGTGGTAGCCCATCACGTTGTCGGCATGGGCCAGTGCCTTGCACTTGCAGCCGGCGAGCACCTTTTCTTGCTCGGCGACAAACCCGTCCATCTTGCCCCCGTCTATGTCCGCGGTCGCGGCAGGCGCGTCGTGGGGCGCATTCCAATCGCGGTCTTGGCGATCGTGATGCGGCCGCACGCACTTGTTGCGATTGGGGTCGGGGATACAAGGCACCTTGCCAGGGTGGCCCGCGAGGCCCGGGATCCCATCCGCCGCTCGATAGGTACCGAAGTAGTTATCGAAGGAGCGGTTCTCCTGCATGATGATCACGATGTGGCGGATCTTGTGGATCCCCGCGCGAGCCGCCGCGGGGCCGGCACCGATGTGCCGCCCCGTGGCAGCTGAGCGGTCGCCGGCGCTGGCGCTCGCGGCGACAGCTGCCACAACGCCCACAGCGACGAGGAAGACTGTGGCTCGTACTACCCGTGGGGAGACATGCCGCGGCACGGGTTTGGGCCTAGCTCACGGCCCGATGAAATCGGTCTTGGGGCGCACCGGGAGTAGCACCGGCTTGCGTGGCCTCTGGTGGAAGTTGAAGTCCGCGATCAGGCTGCCGAGCTGGTGGGCCTTCTCCCGCACGTCGGGGCGCGGGTCGGGACGCCCGTCAGTTTTCGGATTGATGCGCTGCCTTCCCATGAAGTCGTCCTCGATGAACTTGACGTAGGCGTCGAAGCTGAGCGTCTGGCTGTCAATGAAGCCCTTGCGCGCGTACGGGCTTATCACCAGGCCGGGGACCCGCAGCCCATAGCCCTCCCCGTCGACGCGGGGAGGGTCGACGTTGTCGTAGAAGCCACTCCAGTCGTCCCAGCTCAGGAAGATCGCAGTCGACTTCCATTCCGGGCTCTGCATGATCGTGTTGATCAATCCGGTGACATAGGTCTGACCCGGGCTGATCGGGCTGGGGGGATGCTCTGAGACCACCCCGTTGGGGACGATCCAGGAGACCGCGGGAAGCCTTCCTCGGTGCACGGCGCTGAAGAACTTGTTCAGCGACTGGATATTGCCCCTCTGGTGATCGTTGTGGACGGTCTCGAAATACAGCAACGGGTTCCAGATTGACTCGGTCCTGGGGCCCTGGGTTACCGGCCTGCAGGTCAGCGATGTATCCGATTCGCAGTCGGGCTCGATTCCCTTGAAGATGTAGTAGCGCCACTGGATGTGGTGCTTGTAGAGCAGGTAGGTGAGGTCCGTCCAGGCGTACACGGGACGCTTCTTGCCAGGGTGGCGGCCGAAGCCCGGCGGGCTACCCGGATCGTTGATGGCGCTCTTACAGCTCGATGGCTTCTTGTTCGTGCAGTGCGCCGACCACTCCGAGACCATGTACAAGTGGGCGGGCAGGCTCCACGAGAGGTTGGGCTCAAACATGTGGTCCTGGAGCACGAAGTCCCGCGCGTAGGTCCAGTAGTTGGGAATCTCCTTGCCGGTGTGGTACCCCATCACATCGTGCGGCGGGACCACTTTGCACGCTCGGCGGCAGGTCTTTAGGCCCTTCTCCTGCTCCTCGACGAAGCCGTCCATCTTGCCGTGGTCGATGTCCGAGTACGCGTTACCCGAGTAGTGCGGGCCGCCGTGGTTGATGTTCCGGCGGTCGTGAAAAGGCTTGACGCACCTGCCGTGCCCCGTCGGTAGGCAGGGGACCTGCCCGGGGTTGCCGTCCAGACCGGGGATGCCGTCGGCATGGGGGTACGTGCCGAAGTAGTTATCGAAGGAGCGGTTCTCCTGCATGATGATGATCACGTGCCGAATCTTGTGGATCCCGCCCGGGACCACCTCCTGAGCCACAGGGTGGGGCCGGGTCCGCGTGTGCCGGCTGGTCTGCGAGCTTGCGGCGGCGACCAGCGAAAGACCGAGGACGGCCACGAGCGCCGCCACCCGCGCGAACCTCATCGAGCGCCCGCCTCGTGCCCCACGCGCGGCACTATATAGAGGCCCTGCGCGGTTACGGCTCGATGAAATCGGTCTTGGGCTGGACCGGCAGGATCACCGGCGCCCGCGGGCGCTGATTGAAGTCGAAGTCACTGATGAGGTTGCCGAGCTGGTGCGCTTTCTCCCGCACGTCGGGGCGCGGGTCGGGACGCCCGTCGGTGTGCGGGTTGAGCGCCAGTCCGCCGAGAAAGTCGGCCTCGATGAACTTGGCGTAGGCGTCGAAGCTCAACACCTGGTGATCGACATAGCCCTTCCTCGCGTACGGACTGATCACCAGACCGGGGACCCGAAGGCCGTAGCCGTTCTGGTCGACGCGGGGCGGGACCACATTGTCGTAGAAGCCGCTCCAATCATCCCAGGCAAGCAAGATGGCGCTCGACTTCCACTCGGGGCTTTGCATGATCAGGTTGATCAGCCCGGTGACATACGTCTGTCCCGGGCTGACCCGCCCGGGGGGATGCTCAGAAACGTTCCCATTGGGGACGATCCAGGAGACCGCCGGCAGCGTGCCTCTATGCGCCGCTGAGAAGAAGCCGTTCAGCGATTGGATGTCGCCTAGCTGGTGGTCCGCGCGGACTGTGTCGAAGTAGCGCAGGGGGTTCCAGTACGGGTTGGTCTTGGGGCCCTGGGTAACGGGCGCGCAGGACAGCTTGCTGTTCGACTCGCAGTCGGGCTCGGTTCCCTTGAAGATGTAGTAGCGCCAACTGACATGGTGCTTGTCGAGTAGATAGGTGAGGTCGGTCCAGGCGTAGTCCGGCGCCTTGGAGCTTGGGTGGGGGCCCGTCCCGGGCGGATTGCCCGGATGGTCAAGCGAGTTCTTGCAGCTCATCGGGTCGGCCTTCTTGGTGCAGTGCGCCGACCACTCGGAGACCAGGTACAGATGCGAGGGCAGGCTCCAGGACAGGTCGGGCTGAAACATGTGGTCCTGGAGCACGAAGTCGCGGGCGTAGGTCCAGTAGTTGGGGATCTCCTTGCCCGTGTGGTAGCCGATCGTGTCGTAGGGCGGAGTGACCTTGATGTGCTGGGTGGAGGCGGCCTTCTGCTCCTGGAGGACGAAGCCGTTCATCTTCCCGTGATCGATGTCTGCGATCGCGTTGCTGGAGCTGTGTGGGCCGCCGTGGTTGCGGTCGTGCCGGTCATGGAAGGGCTTGACGCACGATCCGTGCTTCCTCGGCAAGCAGGGCACGCTGCCTGGGTTGCCGTCCAGACCGGGGATGCCATCGGCGCCCGGATAAGTCCCGAAGTAGTTATCGAAGGAGCGGTTCTCCTGCATGATGATGATCACGTGCCGGATCTTGTGGATCCCTACCGGAGCTGACGCGGGGCTTGAAGACGCGAGGCTCGAAGGGCCCTGCGCGCGGGCTTGCCCGCTCGTCTTAAAGCTCACGGCAGCCGCGGCCACCAAGGCCGCGAGCAGCACCAAGCCGGCAATCCGCGCCCACCTCATCTAGCCAGCCCCACCACGGCTACTATACCCGGGGCCGCGATTTGCGCGACAATGCATGAGTGGTGGCACGGTGGCGGCGCGTAGTGACGATGGTCCTTGCTGTGGGGGCGGCGGCGCTGGCGGCGATCGCGGCCTGGACCGCGCTCGGCACGCCGGCGCGCGCCTCGAGCATTGACACCGCCCTTCCCCAGGCGTCCGGGGGCCTCAACGTGCTGCCGTTTCCCGGTACTCCAGACGCGCCCGCCGGCACGCGCATCGACTTCCCCGCGCTTGTCCCGGGGCAGATCGCCTCGATCCGCGTCGTGGGCTCGCGCAGTGGGCGGCACGCGGGGAGCCTCAGTGCGCAGCCCCGCGGCAGCGGCGCGCAGTTCGCCCCACTGCGCCCGTTCGCGGCGGGGGAACGCGTCTCCGTGGCGGCCACGCTGCGCTCGAAGGCGGCCGGTGCCGCGTCGGGCCTGCCCGGTGCAAAGCGTCTGCGCTTCTCCTTCGGCATCGCCAGACCCGCCCCCGCGAATGTGACCATCCCGGCCGCGGATGACTCCCTGGCCAAGAAGCGCTGCGGGCCCCAGGGATACGGGCCGATGAAGCCAGGCGCCAAGAAGCCGCCGGTCACGCACAGCTACCACTCCGCGCCGAAGCTCCACCCGCCGGTGGTCGAGATGTTCGGCAAGGACACCGACACGAGCTCCGGCGACATCTTCCTCGACGCGCGCAACTCAGGGCACAACGGGCCCTACATCCTCAACTCGCAAGGCGATCTGCTGTGGTTTCACCCGCTGGGTTCTTGTCGCCTCATGGCCCGCGGTACGCGCGTCCAGTACTACCAAGGCCATCCGGCCCTGACCTACTACCAGGGGCCCCGCAGCGGAGGCTCGGGCGTGCTGCTCAATGAGCATTACCAGCGGATCCACACGGTCAAGGCCGGCGACGGCTATTCGCGGTACGGGCTCGATACACACGAGCTCCAGCTCACCCCCCAGGGCACAGCGCTCGTGACGGTGCACGCGAACGTGCACGCGAACCTGACCTCGGTCGGCGGCCCACCCAACGGAGTGGTGTCGGACTCGATTGTCCAGGACATCAACATCGCCACCGGCAAGGTGGTGTGGGAATGGAGCGCGCTCGCGCATCTGCCGGTCAGAGATTCCTATGCCACATATCGCCCCGGCCACGCCTACGACGCCTTCCACCTCAACTCGATTCAGGAGGTCGGGGGCGGCAACGTGATCATCTCGGTCCGCCACATGTGCGCGGTGTACTCAATCAGCATGAAGACCGGGAAGATCAACTGGGAGCTCGGGGGCAAGCATTCGAGCTTCAAGATCGGGCCCGGCGCGAACTTCGAGTGGCAGCACGACGCACGGCTACATGCGCACGGTCTGCTGACAGTGTTCGACAACGGCGCTGGCCTGCGCAAGAACGAGAGCCAATCGCGCGCCCTGGAGATCAGGTTGGTTGGTCGCACCGCGAAGCTTGTCCACGCCTATGAGCACCTTCCTGCGGTGCTCGCCTGGAGCCAGGGCAGCGTGCAGCTACTCCCGCACGGCAACGTCTTCGTCGGCTGGGGCGAGGCGCCGACGTTTTCGGAGTACACCCAGTCGGGCAGGCAGATCTTCAAGGCATGGTTCCGCTCGCCCGCGCAGTCCTACCGCGCCTACCGCGACCACTGGACGGGTCTTCCGCTCGGAGCGCCCTCGGTTGAGGTTAAGCGGGCAGGAAGCGGCCGCGTCAATGTGTACGCGAGCTGGAACGGCGCCACTCAGATCGTCCGCTGGCGGGTGCTGACAGGGACCACGAAGACGAAGTTCAAGGCCGTAGCGCATGCGCACTGGCTGAGCTTCGAGACGACGGTTCCGCTGAGGACAAACAAGCCTTACATCGAGGTCCAGGCGATCGCCTCAAACGGCAAGGTGCTCGGTACCTCCAAGGTCGTCTCGAGCAAGGGCGGCTGCGTCGGGCCGGAGTGCTGAGCCTGGCTGCGTCGGGCCAGGAGCTGCTGAGCCCGCGCTCACCCCGGCTTGTGCCGATCAGCCCAGCTTGAGGAACTTGTAGAGCAGCGGCTCGATCAGGTCCGTCTTGGGATGGACAGAGAGGATCAGCGGTGGCCGAGGCTTCTGGTGGAAGTTGAAGTCCTTGATCAGGTTGCCCAGTTGGGGGGCGTTCTCGCGCACGTCGGGGCGGGGATCGGGCCGGCCGTCGGTGGCCGGGTTGAGGCGGTGGCCGTGTAGGAAGTCGTCCTCGATGAACTTGACGTAGGCGTCGAAGCTCAGCGTCTGGTGGTCGATGAAGCCCCTTCGCGCGTACGGGCTTATCACCAGACCGGGGACCCGGAGGCCATAGCCCTGGTAGTCAACGCGCGGCGGGACCACGTTGTCGTAGAAGCCGCCCCAGTCATCCCAGGCCAGAAAGATCGCTGTGGACTTCCAGTCGGGGCTCTTCATGATCGTGTTGATCAGCCCTGTCACATACGTTTGGCCGGCGCTCACGAGCCCCGGCGGGTGCTCTGAGACATGGCCGTTGGGAACGATCCAGGAGACCGCGGGCAGCTTGCCGTTGCGGGCCGAGGCGTAGAAGCGCGTCAGTGATTGGATGTCTCCGAGCTGCCCGTCCTGGTGGACATCCTCGAAATAGGGCAGCGGATTCCAGATCCCCGGTGTCTTGGCGCCCTGGTGAACCGGTGCGCACGCGATCGCGCTGTTGAGCTCGCAGTCTGGCTCGGGGCCTTTGAGCACGTAATAGCGCCAGCTCACGTGGTACTTGTGCAACAGCCAGGTCAGGTCCGTCCACGCGTAATCGGGCGGTTGGCTCGAGCGGCGAGCGCCCTTGCCGAAGTTGGGCGGGTTCGCCGGATGGTTGATGGCGTCGTGGCAGCTCATCGGATCGCTGTTCGCGCAGAGCGCAGACCACTCCGAGACCATGTACAGGTGCGCGGGTAGGCTCCAGGAGAGGTCCGACTGGAACATGTGGTCCTGGAGCACGAAGTCCCGGGCATAGGTCCAGTAGTTGGGGATGTCCTTGCCGTCGTGATAACCCATCACGTCCGGCTTGGCCCCTGTGATCCCGCCGCAGTTGGGGTTGAAGCTCGCCGCGCAGTTGCGCTGCGCGTGCGCCGCTGCCTGCACGAAGCCGTTCATCAGCCCGTCGTTGATGTCGTGGACCCCGCTGCCGGTCGCGTGTGGGCCGCCGTGATTCTGATCCTTCCGGTCGTGGTACGGCTTCTGACAGCGCCCGTGCCGCCGGCCAAACCGTGAAGCGCGCACGCCACGCCGGGAGATGGGCACGCATGGGACCGAGCCGGGGTTGCCCGCCAGTCCAGGGATTCCATCGGCGCCGGGATAGGTGCCGAAGTAGGAATCGAACGAGCGGTTCTCCTGCATGATGACCACGATGTGGCGGATCTTGTGGATGCCGGTCTCGGACACGGGGGGCGGCGGGGTGAAATGCGTCTTAATCTCCGAGCGCGACTTGACGTGATGCGACCCTCCGCCGCATGCCACAACCAGTCCCAGGCACGCCACCACGATCACGGCACCGGTTAGCCACCAACGCGCACGCGCCTTCACGCGACCACCGTGGCCCGCAGCCGCTCCCGGCTCACGCGATCGACTCCGCAATCAGCTGCGCGCGTTCGCTCGCTTCGGCGAACAGATAGCGGTGCAGACGCCAGAGCCCCTCAATGTCGTGGACGTCCTCGTCCAGATAGGGCACCAGCAGCAGTGGCCGCCCCTCAAGCTCGCGCTCGAGACGGGCCACATTGCGCTCGTCGCGCAGGGCGAGCACGTGATAGTCGCGGAAATTCTCGGTGACACTCGCGGCCAGCTCGGGACCGAGCTCGGCCGAAAGGGCGGCGTCGAGCTCACCCGGCTCGCGGTCAGTGAGTATGTCGTGGTGAACCCGGTTGACGACCACGCCGGCAAATGGAACCCCAAGGTCCTCGAGCGTGCGCCGCAACCAGATCGCCTCGTCAATCGGCTCTCGCTGCGCGGAGGTCACAAGTAGGAAAGCGGTACTCGGCGCGGTCAGCATTGCCTGCACCTTGGCGGCGCGGCGGCTGAAGCTGTCGGTCATATCGCCCAGGAGACCGAAGAACGCCGTCAGGTCCGCTAGTAGGTCGACGCCCGTGAGGCGGCGGAGCGCGCCCAGGAGCGGCGCCGCGCCACGCCCGACGGTGCGCACGCCGAACCCGGTCGGGCGCAGAAAAGTCTTCAGCCCTCCTCCCTCGAGGAACGCCGTCAGCCGTCTCGGCGCGTAGAGGAAGTCGAGTGCGTTACGCGAGGGTGGGGTATCCAGCACCAGCAGGTCGAAATCCTGCTCTTGGTCAAGTTCGTAAAGCTTTGCGATCGCCGTAAATTCCTGTGAACCCGAGACCGCTCCGGACAGCTGCTCGTAGACACGGTTGCGCTTTATCTCGCTCGCGCGCGCGGCATCGGGTGCGACGCGATCGATCAACTCGTCGAAGGTGCGCTTGGGGTCAAGCATCATCGCCCACAGCTCGCCCGGCACCTCCCGGCCATCGTTCGCGATCCTCGTCGGCTCCACCCGCCGCGGCTTATTGTCGAGCTCACGGAGACCCAAGGCGTTGGCCAGGCGCCGCGCTGGGTCGATCGTGACCACTGCCACCTTCGCTCCTTCGGCCGCCATGCCGAGCGCGACCGCCGCCGAGGTCGTGGTCTTGCCCACGCCGCCCGAGCCGCCGCAGATGCACACTCGCTTGCCGGCGAGCACGCTTGCGACGCTCACCGCCGATCCCTGTGCGCCTTCAAAGCTGCTCCTCGAGCTTGGTTGCCAAGCGCTCGAGCTCCGCGCGTCCGAGCCTCTCCGCGAACACGAACGGCAGCTCCACCAGGCGACCGTCTAGCTCAGTCTCGCGCCGGAGCCGGTCGAGCTGCTCGCGCTGCGTGTGGCTGCGCACGTGTTCGGAGAGGGCTGCACGCACGGCGGCGCGGGCAAGGGGCTGCTCTGAGCGCTCCCGCGCACGCTCGAGGGCTCCGGCCTGACTGTCGTCAAAGCGCCGGGGATAGACCTCATTGGCGATCACCAGCTCGAGGGCTAGGTCTTCGCGCGCAAGAGCCTGGTGTAGTGACAGCGTCTCGTTCACGGGGATCTCCTCGGGGGTGGCCACTGCCACTACCGCAGTGCGGCCGCGATCATAGATCATGTCCGCGATCTGCCGACCCTGGTGAGCGATCGGCCCCACCCGCGCGATGTCGGCGAAGGTCTTGGGCGTCTTCAGCATCGCTATTCCGTGACCCGTGGCCGGCGCGTCGACGATCACGAGGTCATACGGCGCCGCGCCGCTGGTGCGCCGCTGGAGCTGGGCGAGCTCCCACACCTTGCCCACCATCAGGAGCTCGCGCATCCCGGGGGTGGCCATCGCGAATGCCCGGAAGAGCCGGCTCGAGCCGAGCGCGTGGCCCAGGGATCCCGCCTTGACGCGCAGGTACTCGTCCATCGCCTCCTCGGCCTCGATCGAGATCGTGAACAGGCCCGGCTGGAGCTCCAGCTCGCTGAAGCGGGCGCCGTGATGGGCGAAGGTGCCCTGGACCCGTTCCTGGCTGTGCAATTCGGCCACGATCGTGCGCAGGCCGCGCCCGGCCGCGATCAGCCCGAGCACGATCGCAACCGTCGATTTGCCCACGCCGCCCTTGCCGGTAACAAAGATCAAGCGCTTGTCGAAGAGTGCGGACACTGAGGGCAATACTGTCAATCAGGCTCGGGCCGGCTCATGAGCCGGCCCGCCGGCGGCGCATGCGCGGCCGGGGCGCGGGCACATGTGCCCGCGCCTACAGAGGATTTCCACCTGAGCGTGCGAATACTCACTTCCGTATGGACCTCGCCGAGCGACGGGAGCACCAGTTGCCTACTTGCAAGGTGATTGCGTTCGCCAATCAGAAGGGCGGCGTAGCCAAAACCACCACCACGCTCAACCTCGCGGTGGCGTTCGCCGAGGAGGGCCACCGCGTCCTGTGTGTGGACATGGACCCCCAGGGCAACCTGACCATGTCCCAGGGGATTGACCCGGACACCCTCAAGCGCTCGATGTACGACGTGCTCGTGCATCGCCTGCCGATGCGCGAGGTGATCCATCAGCGCGAAGTCGATGTCGCGGGCGCCTCCATCGATCTGGCCGGGGCGGAGATCGCGATGTCGACGATGATCGGCCGCGAGCGCGCCCTGGAGAAGGCTCTCGCCGAGGTCGGCAGCGACTATGACTTCGTCTTCATTGACACACCCCCGAGCCTCGGTCTGTTGACCATCAACGCGCTCACCGCGGCCAACAAGGTAATCGTCCCCGTGCAATGCGAGTATCTCTCCATGCGCGGTCTGATACAGCTTCAGAACACACTCGCGATGATCCGGGAGAACCTGAATCCGAACGTGGACATCGAGGGCATCCTCCCGACGCTCGTGGACAGCCGCACGCTGCACGCGAAGGAGGCCATCGAACTACTGGAGGAGAACTTTGGCGACCGCGTTTTCGCCTCGCGGATCCGGAAGACGATCCGCTTTGCTGAGGCGCCCGTGAAGGGCATGTCGGTCCTGAAGTACGATCCTGACGGTCTGGCCGCCCACGCCTACAGGCAGCTCGCCAAGGAGGTCCTCTCACATGCCAACCGGTAAGCGCGCGAGCATGCGGGAGGGCCCGCTCGCAGCCCTGTTCCACAAGACGAGCGAGGACACCGGCGAGGAGGAGGAGCAGCCGCGCGAGGCCAAGTCGCGGCGCCAACCGTCCTCTCAACGGGAGGGCTCACGCCGCTCCGAGCCGACTGCGGAGGCGGAACCTGAGGCTCGCGTGCCGACGCCGCGCGAGCGCCTGCGTCACGCCTTTTCCGCGGACATCCCGAACAACCTGCTCGACTCCACGGCCCCACCTGAGCCGGAGCTCGACGTTTTCGCGCGGCCCGAGCGCGCCAACTCGCCATTCGCGCCTGCAGCGGGCGAGCGCTTCACGGGCAAGCCCGTAATCCGGGTGGTCGGCGTGGGCGGAGCGGGTGTCAACGCGGTCAACCGGATGGTCGAGGCGGAGATCGAGGGAGTGGAGTTTCTGGCGATCAACACCGACCTTCAGTCGCTTCAAACCTCCGCCGCGCACGACACGCTGCACATCGGCGCGGGCATCACGCGCGGCCTCGGTTCAGGCTCCGATCCGGAGCTGGGCAGGCTCGCGGCGCGCGACGAGTACGACCGCATCAAGGCGCTCCTCCGCGGCTCGGACATGGTCTTCATCGCCGCCGGCGCGGGCGGCGGCACCGGCACCGGCGCGGCCCCGATCGTCGCCCAGATCGCGCGTGAGCTGGGCGCCCTCGCAGTCGGCATCGTCACGCGGCCCTTCCAGTTCGAGGGCTCGCGGCGCCGCGAGCAGGCCGAGGCGGGGATCCGCACCCTGGGCGAGGAGGTCGACACCCTGATCGTGGTGCCCAACAACCGGCTCCTGTCCGTGCTCGACCGCAACACCTCGATCGTCGACGCCTTCCGCGTGGCCGACGACGTGCTGCGACAGGGCGTCCAGGGCGTCTCGGATTTGGTCACGCTTCCTGGGCTGATCAACCTCGACTTCGCGGACGTGCGCACGATCATGTCGGGCGCCGGCTCGGCGCTGCTCGGGATCGGGATGGGCACGGGCGAGAACCGAGCGCTCGACGCGTCCGAGAAGGCGGTCGCGTCGCCGCTGCTCGAGACGAGCATGGAAGGCGCACGCTCCATCCTGCTTTCGATCACGGCGGGTCCCGACCTCTCGCTCTGGGAGGTCAATGAGGCTGCGCGCGCCGTTGCCGAGGCCGCCCATCCGGACGCCAACATCATCTTCGGCGCGATGGTCGATGACAAGCTCACCGACCAGGTGTGGGTCACCGTCGTCGCGACCGGCTTCGGTGGCGCGACCCCTCGCCGGACCGAGCGCGAACCCGCCGGCCTCGGCCGCGAGCAGACAAGCCTGCGCGAGCCGCGCGGCGAGCCGCGGATCAGTCGCGTTCGCGAGCCCGCCTTCAGCGGCCGTCCCGGCGATGCGACCTCGGTGACCGAGTCTTTGGACGTACCCGAGTTCATCCCTCGGAGATAGCCGCCCGGTGGCCGGGCCGCAGCTCGGCGTCATCGCCGCGGGGCACCCCCAGACGGCGCGCGCGGGTGCAGGGATATTGCGCGCCGGAGGCAATGCGGTCGATGCCGCGCTGGCCGCGATCCTCGCTTCATTTGCCTGTGAGCCGCTCCTGACGGGACTGGGCGCGGGCGGCTACATGCTCGTCTCCGAGCCCGGCGAGGCGCCCGCGCTGCTCGACTTCTTCGTCGAGGCGCCGGGAAGGGGGATCGACCCCGCCAGCCGAGCGGAGCTCCAGCCGGTCACCGTCTCCTTCGGAGACGCGATCCAGGTCTTCAACATCGGCGCGGCCTCGGTGGGGGCCTACGGGCTGCCGGCGGGGATTGCCGAGGCCGCAAGGCGCTTCGCCCGGATGCCCCTGGCCGAGCTTGTGGGGCCGGCCGTGCGGCTCGCCCGCGACGGGATTGCGCTCAACCGCCAGCAGGCCTACGTGGCGGCGATTCTCAAGGACATCGTCACCGCCACGCCGGAATGCGCTGCCCTATTCGCGCCCGATGGCCGGCTGCTCGCCGAAGGCGACGCCCTGCGCCAGCCTGAGCTGGCTGACTCGCTCGAGCGACTCGCGGCCGAGGGCGCCGCGCCGTTCTACTCGGGCGATTTGGGCGACGCGGTCGTCTCCTGGGTCTCGGAGCGTGGCGGCATGCTGACCTCCGCCGACCTGCACGCCTACGGGGTGATCGGGCGCGAGCCGGTACGGATCGCCTACCGCGGCCGCGCCGTGCTGACCAATCCCCCGCCTTCCGCAGGCGGGATCCTCATCGCCCACGCACTTGCGTGGCTAGATTCCCGCGGCGGCCCGCCCGACGTCGGGCAAATCGTCGAGGCCATGGAGCGCACCCAGGCGGAGCGCACCCCCGAGTTTCTCGAAGGACTCGACGATCCGGGCTTCGCCCGCAGATTCCTGGAGCGCCTCGGCTCCGAGCGTTCGAAGGCAGCGCCGGAGCCCCGCGGCCCCGAACCATCGCTCGGCTCAACGACCCACATCGCGGTGCTCGATCGCGACGGGTGGGGATGCTCGGTCACGTGCTCGAACGGGTCTTGCTCGGGCATCGTCGTCCCCGGCACGGGTATTCACCTCAACAACATGCTCGGAGAGCAGGACCTGAACCCCCTCGGCTTCCACCGCCATCCACCCGGCCGCCGGTTACCGAGCATGATGGCGCCCACTGTGCTGCTTCGAGACGGGCAGCCGGAGCTCGCGCTCGGTAGCGCCGGTTCAAACCGCATTCGCTCCGCGATCCTGCAGACGATCGTGCGCGTGATCGACGAGCGGCTGCCGGTGCGCGAGGCGGTCGAGGCGCCACGGGTTCACTTCGAGGACGGCGTGGTCTACGCGGAGCCGGGAATCGACTTCGGTGGGCTCGAGGCCGCCGGTCGCGCCGTGAGCCGCTTCAGCGCCCCGAATCTCTTCTTCGGGGGCGTCCAGGCGGTCGCGCGCGAGCCGGACGGAGGCTTTGGCGGGGCCGGCGACCCGCGACGGGGCGGCGCCGCAATGGTCGTCGAATGATGCTCGGGCTGCCGGCCGGCACCGTGAGCTTGGACGTCGTGAGCGGCGGGCGCGCGTGCTGGGGCTTCGCGCTGCTGTCGGTGCCGGACCGGGTGGCAGCCGGGCTCGGCGCGCCCAGCCTCGGGCCGCGCGTGCGCATGGTGATCCGAGTCCTCGGCGGCCGGGAGATCGTGCAGGCGCTGCTCATCGCGCGGCGACCGGGGCCGCGGATGCTGCGGAGCGCGATGGCGGTCGATGCCACCCACAGCGCCTCAATGGTGCTGCTCGCCGCGCTTGATCCCGCGCTTCGGCGTCTCGCCGGGACCAGCGCGCTGGTCTCGGGTTTCTTCGCCGCGCTCAGTGCCGGCGCAGCGCAGCGCGCGAGTTAGCCTCATTCGCATCTCCCTTCGCGCGTCGATAATGCTGGCGCTGGCTGCCCTGGTGGTGACGGGGTGTGGTCTGAACGTGGAGCAGCCGGACCTCTTCCTGCTCAAGCGCACGGGCAGCGGCAGCACCCTCACCGAGCTGGTCAACACGGGCGGCACGGTCCGCTGCGACGGCCGCAAGACCGAGCAGGTGCCCGACAAGCTGCTGCTCACGGCTCGCACCCTGACCCCAGCGCTCGATCGGGACGCCAGGCACCACCTGGACATTCCCTCCGGGCCTGGGTCGGTGTACCGCTATCGCGTCAAGCTCCAGGCGGGGACAATCGCCTTTCCCGACACCGCCGCGCGCAAGCATCCTGAGCTGGCGCGCCTCGAACTGATCGCCCTCGGGATCGCTGCCGGCCCCTGCCGCGGCGCCTAGCCCTGCGCCTCCCCAAATCTGACTTTGCCGTTCGAACGGGCCCGCTCGTGCGCGTGCTCAACCAGGTCGAGCCGCTTCATCGCGGCGCGGAAGAGGCGCCGGACGAGCCGCAGCCGAGCCTTCTCCGAGCGCAGGTCAAGCAGACCCTGCTTGGCGTCGAGCCCGAAATCCACCGTCGCGGCCATTGCGTACGCGCCCATCTCGCGCAGCTCGGCATCGTCCGGCGTGCGGTCCGTCGCGCGTTCCACCAGTTCGCTGTAGGCGGCGTGGGCGCCCTCCAGCAACTGCGCTTCGGGCTGCTCGACGCGGTCCTCGAGGAACTCCACCACCGCCGCCGGGTAGGCCAGGTGCGACTGACGCTCGACGACCCGAAACGGACGCGTGCCGCGCACGAGCACGTTCATGCGCCCGTCGTCGAATCGCTCGAGCATGCGCTCAATCGTCACTTCGCAGCCGACCTCGCGCAGACCGTCGTCGGAAAGCCACAGGATGCCGAACGGACTCTCGCGTTCGATGCATTCCTCGACCATGGTCTTGTAGCGCTCCTCGAAGACATGCAAGGGGATCAGTTCCTCGGGAAGGGCAACGGTCGGAAGCAGGAACAGCGGAAATTCTCGGACGGTCTCCTGAGTCACTGGTCCCGAGCCTACGCCTTGCGCCCGGTCAGCAGAAGGTTGTAGAAGATCGCCGACGGCAGCCGCGGCTCCAGTACATGACGGTCCACTCGCTGGAGCAGCAGGTAACCCGCGTAGGCGTACTGACGCCACAACAGCGGGACCTCTTGTGGATCGGCCGTTGACTCGAGCGTCCGGTTGAACCATCCGAACCAGTTGGCGAGGAGCTCCTCTCCGCGCACCTCCACCTCCTTGAATCCCGCGGCTCGCGCGTACGCGGCGAGCTCACCTGGCGTGAAGGCGTGGATGTCTACGTAGCGCTCGAGCTCATGATCATGATGGTGCGCATCGGCGCTCGACCCGTTGGGCGCCGCCCCGGCGCGCAGCAGCGCTCGCCAGACGGGCGCCAGCAATGCGGCACCACGTTTAGGGACCGCTGCGATGCGGTCGCCCACGCGCGAGGGTTCACCCGCGAACACGATGCTCCCGCCCGGAGCCAGGACGCGATGGACCTCGCCGAACGCGCGCGCGAGGTCGGGCAGGTGGTGCAGGACCGCGTGGCCAACCACGAGGTCGAAGCTCGCCGCCGGGAACGGCAAGGACTCCGCATCGGCGCGGGTCACCTTGACCTCCACGCCGAGCGCCTTGGCGTTGTCCGCGAGCTTGGCGACCATGCCAGGGGAGATGTCGGTGCAGGTCGCTTCGCGCACGATTCCAGCGCGCACGAGGTTGAGGCCGAAATAGCCGGTACCCGCGCCGATCTCGAGCGCCCGCTCGTAGCCGGATTCCCCCGGGGCGCCGAGCGCTTTGCACAGCTTGCCGCGCACCTGCGCCTGGCCCACGGCACCGAAATCGATGCCCCACTTGGCGTCGTAGGTCGCCGCGGCGACGTCGTGGTAGCGGGTGTTGAGGTCGCGAATCTCCGCCGCGCTCCGCACCGCCGCCATGACCGGCGGCACTCTACCCTGTCCCGGCTCCCCGGCGGCACCCGTCGCTGGCGAGCCCATCCCGGCCCCTGGGTCAAGGATGAACGCCTACACGCAACAGAACCAACCGCCCGGCGTCCCTCCGCTCGAGCTGACCGGCGAGCGCACGCTTCCCGATGTCCCGGCGGAGAACTACTGGTTTCGCCGGCACCTCGTCGTCTACGAATGGATCGCGCGGCGCGTCTCGGGCATGCGCGTGCTCGACCTCGCCTGCGGGGAGGGGTACGGATCCCAGGTGCTCGCCTCCACGGCGGCCTCCGTCGTTGGCGTCGATGCCAACCCGGAGGCCCACGAGCACGCTCGTCTGCGCTACAGGCGGGCGAATCTGCGCTACGAGCGCGCCCTGCTCGAATGCCACGGCGAGCCGGGCTCCTACGAGGCGGTCGTGTTCCTGCAGACGATCGAGCATGTGCGTGACCCGGGCGCGGTGCTCGACCACGTACGGGAGTTGCTCGCTCAACGCGGTACCGCCTACGTGTCCACCCCCAATGTCCTCACGCTCGCACCCAAGGGCAGCTCCCGCTCTGACAACCCATGGCATCTGCGCGAGTACCGCCACCAGGAGTTCCTGGCCCTGTGCAGTGGCGCGTTCGGCGCGGTCACGCTGTTGGGCCTCCATCATGCGCGCAAGCTGCGCCTGCACGAGCTCGCGCTGCGCTGCGGCTGGGACGCCGTGCATCGCCGGCTGGGTATCACCGAGCGCTTCTACGACCGCTTCGTCCCCAGCATCTCCAGCGAGGACTTCGCGCTGCGGCCCGATCGCCTCGAGCGCGCGCTCGATCTGCTCGCGATCTGCTCTTGAGCGCTTCCGGTGAGCAGGGTCGCGAGCGCCCGGGAGAGCTGGCGCTCGTCCTGCATACGCACATGCCCTACGTCGAGGGGGGCGCACCGTGGCCGCGTCCCTCCGACGAGCTCAACCCGCTCGGCTTCGGCACCTGGCCCTTCGGCGAGGAGTGGCTGTGGGAGGCGATCGCCACCTCGTACCTGCCCCTACTGGGCGTGCTCGGCCGCGCTCCCATCACGCTCTCCCTGACCCCGGTGCTCTGCGACCAGCTGGAGAGCCCGGGGGCGGGCGAGCGCTGCCTGCGCTTTCTCACCGAGGTGAGGGCCGAGTCCCACCGGCGCGATATCGCGGCCATGCGCGCGCGGGGGGACGGCGGGCTGATCCCGGTGCTGGAGCGCTCGGCGGCGCGCTACGCCGCGGCGGCGCACCAGCTCGAGTCACTCACGGGCGGCCTGCTGGCCGCGCTCGGCCGGCACGCGAGCTGGACTTCGGCGGCTACGCACGCGCTGCTGCCGCTGCTCGTGAGCGACGCGGCGATCGCGGTCCAGCTCGAGACCGGGATCGCATCGCACCGTCGCCGGTTCGGGGACTGGGACGGAGGACTGTGGCTGCCCGAGTGCGGCTACGCCCCTTGGCTCGCCCAGCCCGTGGCGAGGGCCGGCGTGCGGGCCACGTGCATCGAGCTCCCACAGGGCACCTCGCAAGTCGTCCCTGGGCCATTGCTTACCGAGGAGGGCGTGGTGTTGTGGCCGCTCGACCGCCAGGTGATCTCGCTCGTGTGGTCCCCCCATGGCTATCCGGCTCGCGGCCCGTATCGCGATAGCCATCGTCTAACCCCGAGCCATCACCACGCGTGGCGCAACGACGGCGAGGTCTACGACGAGCGGGCGGCGCTGCGCCAGGCGCGAGCCGATGCGCGCGAGTTCGTGGCGCGCGTTCGCGCGCGCGTGCGGCCCGGCGGCGTCTCGGTATGCGCGCTCGACACCGAGCTGCTAGGTCACTGGTGGCACGAGGGGATCGGGTGGCTGGGCGCGGTGCTGGAGGAGGCCTCACGCCAGGGGCTCACTCTCACCACGCTCGATGACGCGCTCGAGCGCTGTGAGCCGGGCCGTCTTGGGCCCCAGCTCTCAGCGCCGGGCCGGCTTCCTTCCGAGCTCTCCGCGCCCGGCCGGCTCTCCGCCCGAGATGCCGTATCCCCACCACAGCACGCGATCACGTGGGGGGAGGGAGGCGACCTTCGGACCTGGAGCGGACCAGCCGTGGCCGAGCTGGCCTGGCGCGCGCGGGCTGCCGAGGTAAGAATGCTGGCCGCGTCTCGGCCTCCTTCGCGGGCGGTCCGCGAGCTGCTCGCGCTGCAGGCGAGCGATTGGATGTTCCTCACCCACCGGCGTCTGGCGGGCGATTACCCGCGAGAACGGATCGAGGCGCACTTCGCCGCCCTCGAGCGGGCGCTCGCGGGCGAGGAGGGGATGAGGGCGGAGCTGCGCAACCTCGCGCCCGACTTGGTCCCGTGGCCCGGATAAGCCCAAGCCTGGATCGAAATCCCCTTGGTGCCGTCGTTCGAATTTTCGGTCGGCCGCCTGCAGCCCTCCTAATCACCCCACACGAATCCTCTCGGCTCATCTCGCATCCTGATCACGCGCGCCGGCACGCCGGCGGCGACCGCATTGTCGGGCACCGACGCGGTCACCACCGCCGCCGTGCCCACCACGCTGTTGTTGCCGATCGAGACGCCGCGCAGCACGCAGGCGCCGTACCCGATCCAGGAGTTGTGCCCGACGGTGACATCGCGCTTGTAGATCCCTTGCAATCGGATGGGCCGCTCCACCTCGACCACCCCGTGGTCGAAGTCGATCAGCATCACGCGGTCGGCCAGGATGCACTCGCGCCCGATCTCCACCCGTTGGTAGGCCGAGATCGTGCACTCCTGACCGAGCACCGACTTAGCCCCGATCGAGACGCGTCCCTCGTGCACGCGAATCTTGCACCCTTGGCCAATCCAGCACCAGCGGCCCAGCGATAGCGTCGCCGTGCGGCCGATCTCGAGCTGCACACGGCGCCCCACAAAGCACAGCCCGTCCGTCTGGAGGCGCCCACGCCAGCGCAGCTTGAGCCACAGCCAGCGCAGCACCAGCGGCACATAGCGGGGCTTCAGCATGCCGTGCCGGTAGGCGAAGCGCAGGAGCGTGAAGAGCCCACCGCGCAGCGGCCGGGGCCCGCGGCGCACCACTGGGCGCGCCGCATCCTGCGCTGCGAGTATCGGCGAGCGCACGGCCGCATCGTAAAGCCGGATAGACCCTCGGAAGCCGTGCGTTGGCATGATTGCTCGCGCCGTGGCAGATCAGCCGAACACGCTCGCGCAGCGCCTCATGGATGGCGAGAAGCGCGCCCTAGCGCGTGCGATCTCGCTCGTTGAGGACAACGACCCCGAAGGCTGGGGCCTCGTGCGCGAGGTCTATCCGCACACCGGCCGGGCAGCAATCGTCGGCTTCACGGGCCCGCCGGGCTCGGGCAAGTCCACGCTGCTTGGGGCATTGACCAAGCACGAGCGCGCGCGCGAGCGCACCGTCGGCGTGCTATCCATCGACCCCTCATCGCCGTTCACCAAGGGCGCGCTGCTGGGCGACCGCATCCGGCTGGCCGACCACTTCCTGGACCCCGGCGTATTCATCCGTTCGATGGCCACTCGCGGTGCCCTGGGCGGACTCAGCGAAGCGGCGCTCCAGGCCGCGCTGCTGATGGACGCAGCGGGCCGCGATCTCATCCTGCTCGAGACGGTGGGGGTGGGACAGGCCGAGGTCGACGTCATCGACCACGCCGACACGGTCGTGCTCGTGCTGATGCCCGGCTCTGGGGACTCGATCCAAGCGCTGAAGGCTGGCGTGATGGAGATCCCCGACGTGATCGTGGTGAACAAGGCCGACCACCCGCTGACCGACACGATGGTTCGGGAGATCAAGAGCGTGCTCGCGCTGGGCCCGCCTGGCGACTGGGAGGTGCCGGTGGTCAGGACCGAGGCGGTGCACGGACGGGGCATCGACGAGGTGGCGGCTGCGCTGGCGCAGCACCGCCAACACATCCAGGCGGAAGGGACGCTCGCTGAGAGGCGCCGGCGCAACTTGATGAACGAGGTGCTCTCACTCGCCACCTACCACATGCGGCGGGAGCTCGAGGCGTCGGTGCACGAGGATGCAGAGGTCCGAAAGCTTCTCGATCGGGTGGTCGCACGCGAGATCGACCCCGCCACCGCGGCGGGAAGGATCCTCGAGAGCCGAGCCGCGACGACCCCCCGGGACTAGGATTGATCGTCCAGACTGGAAGCGCCCGAGCGAGAGTGAGCCGCAATGCCTAAGACCGTGATCCTTTCCGCCGCCCGCACCCCGATCGGAAGGCTTGGTGGCGGCCTCAAGGGAGTCGACGCCACCGGTCTCGGCGCCACCGCGATCGCTGCCGCGCTCGAGCGCGCCGAGGTGAAGCCCGAGCAGGTGGAGCACGTCGTCATGGGGCAGGTGATCCAGGCAGGTCAGGGGCAGATCCCTTCGCGCCAGGCGCAGGTCAAGGCCGGGATTCCCAAGGATGTCTCCTCCGAGACCATCAACAAGGTCTGCGCCTCGGGCATCCGAGCGACCGGCATACTGGACGCGGCGATCCGGGCCGGGGACCTCGAGGTGGGCGTCGGTGGCGGCATGGAGTCGATGTCCAACGCGCCGTACCTGCTGAAGGACGCGCGCTTCGGATATCGCATGGGGGATGCCCAGGCATTCGACGCGATGATCAACGACGGCCTGCGCAATCCCTTCTCGGGCAAGCACATGGCGCACGAGGCGAGCGAGGTCGCGACCGAGCTCGAGCTCTCGCGTCCGGACATGGACCGCTGGGCGCTGCGCTCCCACGAGCTGGCGGTCAAAGCCACCGACGAGGCGCGCCTGCCCGAGGAGATCGTGCCGGTGACCGTGAAGGAGCGCAAAGGCGAACGTACGGTCGAGATCGACGAAGGCCCACGCAGGGAAACCAGCCTGGAACAGCTCGCCAAGCTACCCCCGATCTTCCTCGAGAACGGATCCCACACGGCGGGCAACTCGCCCGGAGTCAACGACGGCGCGGGCGCGCTCGTGGTTGCGAGCGACGAGTGGGCGCGCCGCAACGACCGCCGGCCGCTGGCAACGATCATCGGCCAGGCGCAGGTTGCCGATGACTTCCCCTACCTGGCACGCACTCCGGCCAGGGCGGCGCAGAAGGCGCTCAAGAAGGCTGGCATCGACGCCCAGGACATCGACCTGTGGGAGATCAACGAGGCCTTCGCCTCGGTCGTGCTGAACTCCATCCGCATGCTCGGGGTCGATCCCGAGCGGGTCAACGTCAACGGTGGCGCGATCGCGCTTGGCCACCCCATCGGCGCCTCGGGCGCGCGCATCCTCGGCTCGCTGGTGCTGGAGCTCGGACGGCGCGGGGGCGGGCTCGGCTGCGCCGCGATCTGCTCGGGCGGCGGACAGGGAGACGCGGTGATCGTGGAGGTGAACGGCCGCTGAGCGCAGACGGCGCCGGCACCGCTCCCCCGCACGCAGCGGCTTTCTTCGACCTCGACCGCACGCTCATGGAAGGCTCCTCGGCCTTCCAGTTTGTGCGCGTGGCCTATGCGGCCGGGCTGATTACGCGGCGCCAGCTGGCCTCCGATGCGTGGGCCAACTTGCGCTTCCGCCTGCGCGGCTCGAGCGACGCAGACACCACCACCCTGCGCGATCGCATTTCACACGGGCTGCGGGGCGCCCGCGTGCGCGACGTGGAGCGGCTGGGGGCGAACCTGCTGGTGCGGGTGCTGCCTCGCATCTACCCCCAGATGCTCGAGATCGCCTACGAGCACCAGGATGCGGGCCGGCGCGTGTACATCATCACCGCGGCCGCCCAGGAGCTCGCCGAGATGCTGGCGCGCGTGCTCGCGTTCGACGGCGGAATTGGCTCGCGCTTCTCCGAGGTCCGCGACGGTGTCTTCACGGGCGAGCCCGTGGGGCTGTTCATCTACGGCGAAGGCAAGGCGCAGGCGATCGCCGAGCTCGCGCAACGGGAGGGCGTCGACCTGGCGGCCTCGTACGCGTACTCCGACTCCGAATCGGACCTGCCAATGCTGCGCTTGGTCGGCTACCCGGTAGTGGTTAACCCCGATTCCGAGCTGCTGCGTGTGGCGCGCGCCGAGGGCTGGGCGGTGCTGCGCTTCGACCGTCTGGGACGGCGGCTCAAAGCGGGCGCAGCGGTCGCGGGAACGGCGCTCGCCGGTGGGATCGGCAGCGCGGTTGTGGCCCGCGCCCGAGCGCACGAACGCCGTCGCTTGCGCGCTCTGGGCGCCCGTAGACTTCGGTGAGCGATGGCCATCCCCGTAGAGCGCCAAGGGAGCGAACGGCTCGAGCGCTGGCAGCGCCAGACGTTCGCGCGGGCGCCCGAGCGGGAGGACCTGTTCGAGACGATCTCTGGGGAGGAGGTCAAGCCGCTCTACACGGAGGCCGACCTCCCCGAGGATCGGGAGGCGGCACTGGGACTGCCGGGCGAGTATCCCTACACGCGTGGGGTGTACGGCTCGATGTACCGGGGGCGGCTGTGGACGATGCGCCAGTTCGCGGGCTTCGGCACCGCGGAGGAGACCAACGCGCGTTTCCGCTATCTGCTCGAGCACGGCCAGACGGGACTCTCCACCGCCTTCGACATGCCCTCGCTGATGGGCCACGACTCAGATCATCCCCGCGCGCTGGGCGAGGTCGGCCGCGAGGGGGTCGCGATCGACACGCTGGCCGACATGGAAGCGCTGTTCGCGGGCATCCCGCTGGAGCGTGTCTCGGTCTCCATGACGATCAACGCCCCTGCGGCGATCATGCTCGCGTTCTACGTGGTCGCGGCCGAGCGCCGCGGGATTGCGGCCGAGTTCCTCGACGGCACGATTCAGACGGACATCCTCAAGGAATACATCGCGCAAAAGGAGTGGTGCTTCCCGGTTGATCCCGCGATGCGGCTGGTGACGGACATGATCGAGTGGTGCTCCCAGCACATGCCGCGCTGGCATCCGATCTCGATTTCCGGCTACCACATCCGTGAGGCGGGCTCGACCGCGGCTCAGGAGCTCGCCTTCACGCTCAAGGACGGGCTCACATACGTGGAGCACGCGGTCGCGCGCGGGCTCGATGTCGACGACTTCGCGCCGGCGCTGTCGTTCTTCTTCAACGCGCACATCGACTTCTTCGAGGAGATCGCCAAGTATCGGGCCGCGCGGCGCATCTGGGCGCGGGAGCTGCGCGAGCGCTTCGGCGCGCGGGACGAGCGCTCGCTGCTGATGCGCTTCCACACTCAGACCGCGGGCGTGTCGCTGACCGCCCAGCAGCCGCTCAACAACATCGTGCGCACCGCGATCGAAGCCCTGGCGGGAGTGCTGGGAGGGACCCAGTCCCTGCACACCAACAGCTTCGATGAGGCACTGGCGCTGCCCACCGAAGAGGCGGTGCGCGTGGCGCTGCGCACGCAGCAGATCATCGCCTCGGAGACCGGCGTGGCCAACACAATCGATCCGCTCGGGGGCTCCTACTTCGTCGAATCTCTCACCGATCTGATGGAGCAGCGCTGCTATGGGTACTTCGACAAGATCGACCAGCTCGGGGGCATGGTCGAGGCTGTCAAGCGGGGTTTTCCGCAGCGCGAGATCGCCGATGCCGCCTTCCGCTACCAGCGGGAGGTGGAGTCCGGAGCTCGCCGGCTGGTCGGGGTCAACGCCTACACCGAGGGCGACGGAGGTGGAGGCATCCCGATCCTGCGAATCGAGCCCGGGATGGAGCAAAAACAGGTCGAGCGCGTGCGGGCGGTACGCGAGCGCCGCGACGAAACCGCCACCAGAGCCGCGCTCGAGCGGCTGCGCGCGGCCGCCGCCGACGAGGGGGAGAACCTTATGCCGCATCTGCTCGCGGCCACCCGCGCCGAGGCGACCGAGGGTGAGATGGTTCTCGCGCTGCAGGCAGTCTTCGGGGACTATTCAGAGGCACCCGTGTTCTAGATCGTCTGGCGGCGCGCAGCGGGATGACTCCAGCGCGGCCCGATCAAGCGAGGCCGGATGCCGAGCGGGCCGCGCTGGAGCGCCGGCCATATAGTTCGGCTTCGATGCCTCCTGCGACAGACAAGAAGATCCGGGTGGTGGTCGCCAAGCCGGGCCTCGACGGCCACGACCGCGGTGCCAAGATCATCGCGCGGGCGCTGCGTGATGCCGGCATGGAGGTGATCTACACCGGGCTGCACCAGACGCCCGAGCAGATTGTCGAGACGGTGATCCAAGAGGACGCCGACGCGGTCGGGCTCTCGATCCTCTCGGGCGCCCACATGACGCTTGTGCCGCGGATACTCGAGCTGCTCTCCGAGCAGGGGATCGACGACGTGCTGGTGACCGTGGGGGGCACAATCCCCGCGGACGACATCCCCGAGCTCAAGGAGCTAGGTGTGGCGGCGGTCTTCGGGCCCGGCGCGAACACGCAGGAGATCGTCGATTTCATTCGCGGCGCCGTACACGCCTAGCCGCCTGCGCTCGGTTAGCTCCTGCCCCAGCGCCAAAAGGGTAAGCCCATAGGCGCCTGACTGACTAGTCAGTCAACAGTCCGGGTACTATTCCCCCTCATCCAGCGATAGGAGGCAGCAGTTGAAGATTTGCGTCCTGGTCAAAGAGGTCCCGGATGCCGCAGTTGAGAAGCGGATCGATCCCTCCACCGGGCGGCTGGACCGCTCCGGCGAGAAGAACCTCAACCCTTATGACACGCACGCGATCGAGGCGGCGATGCAGATCCGTGAAGGCGGCGCCGTCCAGGTCGACGAGATCGTGGCGGTCACGATGGGACCCGAGTCGGCCGTGCGCGCCCTGCACAAGGCGGTCTCGCTCGGCGCCGACCGCTCGGTGCAACTGACGGACGCAGCGCTGGCCGGCTCGGACGTCGCGGCCACCGGCTATGCGCTCTCGAAGGCGCTCGAGAAGGAGCAGCCCGATCTCGTCCTACTCGGCCAGCAGTCCGATGACGGCGAGTGCTACACGATCGGCGCAGTGGTGGCCGACCACCTGCGGATGCCCTCGCTCACCCAGGTGATCAAGTTGGACGTTGAGGACGGGGCGCTGCGCTGCGAGCGGCAGGCCGAGTACGGCTACGACACCGTCCAGATCCAGCTGCCCGCCGTGATCTCCGTCGGCGACGCCATCAATGAGCCGCGCTATCCGTCGCTCAAGGCGATCATGGGCGCCCGCAAGAAGCCGCTCGAGCAGGTCTCGAGCGCCGATGTCGGCATCGATGGCTCGCTGGTGGGCGAGGAGGGCTCGCGCGTACAGTGCGGCGACTTCCGCGATCCCGCGGCCAAGGCTCCAGGCCAGGTGATCGAAGACGAGGACACGAACGAGACCGTCGACAAGGTCATCGCCTGGCTCGAGGAAAGGAAGCTGATCTAGATGGGTGACGTCCTCACATACGTCCTTCACTATGAGGGCGAGCTCAACAAGAACTCGCTCGGGGGGGTCTCCGAAGGGGCCGCGCGAGCACAGGAGATCGGTGGCGAGTGCCACGCGGTCGTGGTCGGCGGCGATGACCTCACCGACGAGCTATGTAGCTCAGTGGGCGCGTATGGCGCAACGCGCGTGTTTCGTGCGCGCGGTCCAGAGGGCCTCTCCCAGCCGGTGGTCGACGTGATGGCCAAGGTGATCGATGAGCACGGGCACTCCTACGCGCTGTTCGGCGGCGGCTTGCTCGGATTCGAGATCGGCGCGGGCCTCGCGGCGCGCAAGCAGGCCGGGGTGACCATGGAGGTCACCGCTGTCCGCGCCGAGGACGGCAAGCTCGTCGCCGAGCGCCCGATCCTCCAGGACTCCCAGGTCTCGGTCTCCCACTACCGGGGCGATCTGGGGATCATCATCGGGCGCATCAACGCTTTCGAGGTATCCGTGGGCGGTACAGGATCGGCCGAGGTGGTCGATGTGGACGTGGAGTATTCGCCCTGGTCGAACCAGGCCACGATGGTGCAGCGGGGCGAACAGCGTGGCGCCGACGTCGACATCGAGGGTGCGGACATCCTGGTCGCGGGCGGTCGGGGGCTGGGCAAGCCCGAGGGTTTCGAGCTCGTCGAACAGCTGGCCTCCGCCTTTGGCGGCAACTCCGCGGTCGCGGCCACGCGCGCGGTGGTCGACGCTGGCTGGTACCCCTACGCCGCCCAGATTGGCCAGACGGGCAAGACCGTCTCGCCCAAGCTGTACCTCGCCGCGGGCATCTCGGGAGCGATCCAGCACAAGGTCGGGATGCAGTCCTCGGAGAACATCGTTGCGATCAACAAGGACGCGAACGCGCCCATCTTCGAATTCTCCGACCTCGGGATCGTGGGCGACCTGAACAAGATCCTGCCCAAGCTGACCGAGGCGATCAAGGCCAAGAAGGGTTAGCGCGGTGAGCGCTTCCTCGAACGGGCGCTTGCCGGCTCCCAGCCAGTACCCACCGCCCGTCTCCTCGCCGGACGAGTTCGTAAAGCGCGAGCTGGACTCGGAGGACGAGCGAATCGAGATCGGCGTGGCGATCGTCGGCGGCGGCACCGCCGGGCTCGCCTGTGCCAACCGCCTGCTGCAGCTGCTGGCTGACGACCCGGCGACGATGGAACGGCTGGGCGAAGTGCCGCTCTGTGTGATCGAGAAGGCCAAGGCCTGCGGCGGCCACTCGCTGTCAGGCGCCGTCATGCGACCCGGGCCGCTGGAGGAGCTCTTCCCGGACCTCAGCCGCGAGGATTGGCGCAAGCAGCGCTTCGCCTTCGGCGAGGTCACCAAGGAAGCGGTGTACATGCTGCCCAGCGGCAGGACGAAGCTGCGCATCCCCACCCCGCCGCCGTTCAAGAACCACGGCAACGAGGTGATCTCGGTGTCGGCGCTCGCCCGCTACCAGCAAAGGATGGCCGAGGAGGGCGGCGCCTATGTGCTGACGGAGACGTCGGCCTCGCAGCTGATCGTCGAGGACGGTCGGGTGGTCGGCGTGCGCTCAGGCGACAAGGGCCGCGGCAAGGACGGCGAGCCGCTGTCGAACTTCGAGCCGGGGACCGACATCAAGGCCGGTGTGACTGTCTTGGCGGAGGGTTGCTGGGGCCATCTGACCGGTGCCGCGATCCGCGAGTTCGGTCTGGCCGAGGGCCGCGAGCCGCAGGTCTGGGAGCTTGGCGTCAAGGAGATTTGGCGCGTCCCCAAGCCGCTGGATCGCATCATCCATACGATCGGCCCGTGGCCGCTCAAGCTCCCCGCCCGCTACGGCCAGATCGGCGGCAGCTGGATCTACCCGATGAAGGACTCGAAGTCTGGCGACGACCTCGTCTCGATCGGCTTCGTCGTCGACCTCGACTACGCCGATGCGACCACCTCCGCCCACGACATCCTGCAGTTGTTCAAGACCCATCCACTGGTGCGCGAGATCCTTGAGGGCGGCGAGCGGCTCGCGTGGGGCGCCAAGGCGATCCCAGGAGGCGGCTACTGGTCGATGCCCAAGCTCTCCATGCCCGGGGCACTGCTGGTGGGCGACGCGGGCGGCATGGTCGACACGGTCGCCTTGAAGGGCGTTCACCACTGCATCAAGTCGGGCATCCTGGCCGCCGAGGCGATCTACTCCTCATTGACCGCCGGCAGGGGGCTGTCCGAATACGAGCAGGCGATCGAGCAGTCCTCCGTCGGCAAGGAGCTGTGGCTGGTGCGCAATACGCGCCAGCCGTTCCAGCGCGGCTTCATCCAGGGCGGGCCGATGGTGAACCTGGCGATCGCCACCAAGGGACGTTTGCCGGGAGGGCGGATGCAGTGGCACCGCAACGACGAGAAGCCGCTGTTCATCGGCGACACGGCCAGCGCCTATCCGAAGCCAGACGGGAAGTACATCTTCGACAAGCTCTCATCGGTTTACGTCTCGGGGAACGCCACACGCGACGACGCTCCCAACCACATCCGCCTACACCGCCAGGTTCCGCGTGAGATCGCCGAGGGGTGGCGCTGGATGTGCCCAGCCGGCGTCTACGAGATCCCGGACGACGCGCCTCAGTCGGGCCCGGTCGACGTGATCGTCAACTACACGAACTGCGTGCAGTGCGGCGCGATCACCGCCAAGGGCGGCCGGCTGACCCCGCCCGAGGGCGGCGACGGGCCGCTGTATTCGCTCGCCTGACACTCGTCGCGAGGCCTTGCGCCGACCCCCCGTCGCGACGATGTCTCTGCGGTACCGAGGAGCGGTAGCAAATGGACGTAGAACGCCGTGACGGCGCCGCTAGACTCAATTACATGAAGTCCGGAATCCATCCTGAGTACGTCGAAGCGCACGTGACCTGCACGTGCGGCAACGAGTTCACCACGCGCTCCACCAAGCCTGAGATCCACGTCGAGATCTGCTCGGCCTGCCACCCGTTCTACACCGGCAGGCAGAAGCTCGTCGACACCGGCGGCCGCGTCGAGCGCTTCCAGCGCCGCATGGCCAAGGGCCGGCGGGCCGCGCGCGCGGCGTCGTAGAGCGCTTCTTCCCCGTGGCTCAGCCTCGGGTTCGGATCATCGGCGCAGGGTTCGGGGGGATAGCGGCGGCGATCGAGCTGCGCAGACACGGCTTCGAGGACGTGGCGCTGCTCGAGAAGGCGCCGACGCTCGGCGGCACCTGGTTCTACAACCGCTATCCCGAGTGCGCGTGCGACCTGCCCTCCCACCTGTACTCGTTTTCATTTGCCCAGCGGCGCGACTGGTCGCGCATCTGCTCGCCCCAGGCGGAGATCCTGCGGTACCTGCAGGGCGTCGCCCGCGAGCACGGAGTCGAGCAGCTCGTGGTCGGTGAAACTGAGATCGCCGAGTGCGCCTGGGAGGAAGATCGCGGCCGCTGGGTCGCCACAAGCACCGACGGCCGCTCCTTCGCCGCCGACGCTCTGATCATCGCCACCGGGCAGCTCCACCGCCCCGCTGTTCCCCGCCTTCCGGGCGCCGAGCGCTTCGCCGGAGAGTCGTTTCACTCCTCGCGCTGGCCTGCGGGTTTCGATGCCCGCGGCAAGCGGGTGGCGGTGATCGGCACGGGCGCGAGTGCGGTCCAGTTCATTCCCGAGCTCGCCAGGGCGGCCGAGCGCCTGTACGTCTTCCAGCGCAGCCCGAACTGGTTTCTGCCGCGCCGTAACCGGGCGTATCCGGCCCTGCTGAAGACGGTGTTCCGGCGCGTGCCCGGCGTGCAGTCGTTCAGACGGCGGTTCATCTTCTGGTACGCGGAGATGCTCACCGCCATGATCCGCCACCCGCGGACGCTCGGCAGGGTCGGCCGGGCCTATTCGAGCGCGTTCATGCGCCTCCAGCTCAAGGATCCGGAGGTGCGGCGCAGGGCGTGGCCCGACTACCCCTTCGGCTGCAAGCGCGTGCTGTTCAGCTCGCACTACCTGCTCGCGCTCCAGCGCGCCGGCGTCGAGCTGGTCACCGAGCGGATCTCGCAGCTGACGCCCCTCACGGTGATCACGGCGGATGGCGCGGAGCGCGAAGTCGACGTCCTCATCTACGCGACCGGGTTCTGCGCCAACGAGTTCATGGCGCCAATGGTGGTGCGCGGGCGGGAGGGCCGTACGCTCGCGGAGGCCTGGGCTGCCGGCGCCCACGCCCACCTGGGCATCACCGTGCCCGGCTTCCCCTCGCTTTTCCTCGTCTACGGCCCGAACACCAACACTTCGGGTGGCTCGATCATCTTCTACGAGGAGGCCCAGGCGGGGTACATCCGCCAGGCGCTCGAGTTGCTCCGCGAGCGCCGCACGGCAATCGAAGTGCGCGCCGAAGTGGAGGCGGCCTCGAACCGCGAGCTCCAGGCGCGCTTCAACGGCACTGCCTGGGTCGCGTGCCAGTCGTGGTATCGCGAGCACGGCAAGGGGCGCATCGTCGCCAACTGGCCCGGTCATATGCGCGACTACCAGCGCCACGTGGCGGAGCTCGATCCGCATGAATATGTCTTCGCGCCCGTTCCGGCGGGCGAACCTACACTCGCCCTGGAATGATCGACGCCCTGGTTTCGCAGATCGAGGAGCGCTTCTCCGCGCTCGAGCACGAGCTTGCCGATCCCGAAGTGATCGCCAACCGCGCTCGCTTCGCGCAGGCAAGCCGCGCATACCGCGACCTGGAGCCGGCCGCCAAGCTCGCCGCCGAGTACCGGCGGGCCAACGACGACCTTGAAGGGGCGCGGGAGCTGCTGGCGGAGGACGGCGACGACTCCGAGTTGCGCGGGCTGGCGTCCTCCGCGCGCGAGCGGCTGGGCTCTTTGGAGGAGGAGATCCGGCTGGCCATGGTCGAGCCCGACCCCAACGACGACAAGAACGTGATTGTCGAGATCCGGCCTGGCGCCGGCGGCGACGAGGCGGCACTGTGGGCCGGCGACCTGTACCGGATGCTCACCCGCTATGCCGAGCGACGGGGCTTTCAGGTCGAGCCGTTGTCGATCGGCGAAGGCACCTACACGTTCGCCGTTAAGGGCGACGGCGCCTACTCCGTATTCAAGTTCGAGGGCGGCACCCATCGTGTGCAGCGCGTGCCCCAGACCGAGTCGCAGGGGCGCATCCACACCTCCACCGCGACGGTCGCCGTGCTGCCCGAGGCCGAGGAGGTCGAGGTGGAGCTCGACCCGGCGGATCTCCAGGTCGACGTCTACAGGTCCTCGGGGCCTGGTGGGCAGTCGGTCAACACCACCGATTCCGCCGTGCGAGTCACCCACCGGCCGACGGGGATCGTGGTCTCGATGCAGGACGAGAAGTCCCAGCTCCAGAACAGGGAGCGCGCGCTACGCGTGCTGCGCGCCCGGCTGTACGAGCGGGCGCGCGCGGCCCAGCAGGCCGAGCTCGCGGCCGATCGCCACGCGCAGGTCGGCACCGGCGAGCGCGCCGAGAAGATCCGCACCTACAACTTCGGCGAACGACGGGTCAAGGACCATCGCATCAACCTGCTCTCGCACAACCTCGACGGGATCCTGGTGGGGGAGCTCGACGACTTCACCGACGCGCTCCAGGACGATGAGAAGCGACGCAGGCTCGAGGAGCAGGCGGTTGGCTGAGCTGGCCCTGGCGCCCGTGACCGTCGCCGCCGCGCTCGCCCGCGGGCGCGACCGCCTGGCGACGGCGGGCTGCGAGAGTCCCCGCCTGGACGCGGAGCTGCTGCTGGCCCACGCGCTCGAGCACGGCTCGCGCGCACGGCTCGTGCTTGACGCCGAGACCGCGCTGGAGGCGGATCGGGCGGCGCGCTACGAGCAACTCCTGGCCCGCCGCGAGGCGCGCGAGCCGGTTGCCTACATTCTCTCCCGCAAGTGGTTCCGGGGGATCTGTCTCCAGGTGGATACGCGTGTGCTGGTGCCGCGGCCCGAGACCGAGTTGCTGGTCGAGGTGGCACTGTCGTTGCCCGCCGGCGTGCGGGTCGCCGACGTGGGCACCGGGTCGGGAGCGGTCGCGCTGGCGCTTGCGCGCGAGCGAGGTGACCTGAGGATCACCGGCATCGACGCCAGCGAGGGCGCCCTGGCGGTGGCGCACGCCAATGGCCAGCGTCTCGGGCTGAAGGTCGACTTCGTGCGCGCGGACTTACTGGACGACGGCGCCTACGACGCCGTGGTGGCGAACCTTCCGTACGTGCCGCGGGGCGCCGCGCTCGCGCCCGAGATCGAAATGTTCGAACCGGCGGAAGCTCTCTATGGGGGCGCCGACGGACTGAGCACGGTCGGGCGCTTGGCCGCCCGGCTCGGTGCACGCGGGGATGTTCGCTGCGCGACGCTCGAGGTTGGGCTGGGCCAGGCCGGCGCCGTGGCCGAGCTGTTGCGAGGCGCCGGCTTCAGCGAACTCGAGGTCCATCGCGATCTCGCCGGGCACGAGCGCGTGGTCGTCGGCCGCCGGTGAACGGCGCCTCCGGAGTGGATGGGGCCGAGCTCGCCTACGAGTTTGCGCGCTGCGTGGACGAGGGAGGAGTGGTCGTTTTTCCAGCTGACACCGTTTACGGGCTGGCCTGCGATCCGCAGAACGAGCTGGCCGTCGAGCGGCTCTACCTGCTGAAGCGCCGAGCGCGAGGGAAGGCCGCCGCGGTCATGTTCTTCGCGCTCGACGCAGCGCTCGAGGCGTTTCCAGAGCTCGGCGCGCGCACGCGCGAGGCGCTGGAGCGGCTGCTTCCCGGGCCGGTCACATTGCTGCTGGCGAACCCCGACGGCCGCTTTCCGCTGGCCTGCGGCGACGATCTCGCGACGATTGGGCTGCGCGTGCCCGTCGTCGACGAGCTCGAGTCGGTTCGCCGGCCGGTGCTGCAGTCAAGCGCCAACCGCTCGGGTGGCCGGGACCCTCGGCGGCTTGAAGAGGTGCCGGTGCTGCTGCGCGCCGCCGCCGATCTGGTAATCGAGCGCGGCGAACTGCCTGGCACGCCCTCGACCGTTGTCGATCTGCGCGGCTACGAGGACGCGGGTTCGTGGTCGGTCGCGCGCCAGGGCGCGGTACCGGAGGCGGCGGTACAGGACGCGCTGGAGGGCGAATTCCACTTTCATCCCGGCACCTACCTGGACGACATCCGCGCGGAGGTCCCGGGCTACGACCGCCTGCAGGAGGAGCTGATCGCGGCCAGCGGCGAGGGGGCCGAGCGCATCCTCGAGCTGGGGGTGGGAACGGGGGAGACCACTCTGCGGCTACTGGCCCGCCATGCGCGCGCGTCGCTCGTCGGCGTCGACGAGAGTGAGGCGATGCTCGCAGGGGCGCGAGCGGCGCTTTCGGCCGAGCGGGTCGAGCTACGTGTCGTTCGGCTCCAGGATCCGCTCCCCGCAGGGCCTTTTGACCTCGTCGCGAGCGCCCTCGCGGTTCATCACCTCGACGACAGGGAGAAGGCTGACCTGTTCAAGCGGATCGAGGCGGTGCTCGTGCCCGGCGCGCGCTTCGTGCTCGCCGATGTGGTGGTTCCCGAGAATCCCGGCGACGCGGTCATACCGCTCACGCCGGGGTTTGACCGGCCCAGCCCGCTTGGGGAGCAGCTCGAGTGGCTGAGGGATGCCGGATTCAGCGCGCGGGTCACCTTCGCGCACCGTGACCTGGCCGTGATCCTGGCTTTGGCGGCCGCCTGAGGCGCCCGCGGCGCTGGTATCGTCGGCCGCAGCGTGACGGTTGAGCTTCCTGCCGACTTCTCCAGCCGACCCGTCGGGGAGGTCGATCCGGAGATCGCCGAGGTGCTCTCGCTGGAGCTCGCACGCCAGCAGCGGACGCTCGAGATGATCGCCTCGGAGAACTTCACGCCGGTCTCGGTTCTCGAATGCCAGGGGTCGGTGCTTACCAACAAGTACGCCGAGGGCTATCCGGGCAAGCGCTACTACGGCGGCTGCGAGCACATCGACGTATCTGAACAGCTGGCGATCGACCGGGCCAACGAACTTTTTGGCTCAGAGCACGCGAACGTCCAGCCCCATTCGGGAGCCCAGGCGAACGCCGCCACGTATCAGGCGCTGCTCGAGCCGGGGGACACCTTCATGGGCCTGGAGCTGGCTCACGGAGGCCACCTCACACACGGCATGAAGATCAACGTCTCGGGACGGCTCTACAAGGTCGTGGCGTACGGCGTCGACCGTGACACAAGCCTGATCGACATGGACGAGGTCGCTCGGCTGGCCAACGAGCACCGGCCCAAGCTGATCATGGTGGGCTGGTCGGCGTACCCGCGCTACCTCGATTTCGAGCGCTTCCGCGCGATCGCCGACGAGGTGGGCGCCTACCTGGTTGTGGACATGGCCCACTTTGCGGGCCTGGTGGCGGCCGGGCTGCACCCCGATCCGGTCCCGTACGCGGACGTCGTCACGACCACCACCCACAAGACCCTCTGTGGCCCTCGTGGCGGCATGATTTTGTGCCGCGAGGAGTTCGCCAAGAAGATCAACTCGGCGGTGTTCCCAGGTCAGCAGGGAGGTCCGCTAGAGCACGTCATCGCCGCCAAGGCGGTGGCGCTGCGAATCGCGATGTCGGATGCCTTCCGGGAGCGCCAGCAGCGAACCGTGGCAGGTGCCCAGGCGGTGGCGGCGGAGCTGCTCGCCGCCGGCGGCGGGGTGAGCGTGCTGACCGGGGGGACGGACGTGCACCTGGTCCTGTGCGATCTGCGCGAGTCGGAGCTCGACGGCAAACAGGCCGAAGATCGGCTGGCGTCCGTGGGGATCACCGTCAACCGCAACGCGGTGCCCTTCGATCCGCGGCCGCCGGCTGTCTCCAGCGGGCTGCGCATCGGGACGCCCGCGCTGGCCACGCGCGGACTGGGGACCGAGGAGTTCGTCGAAGTTGGGCGCATCCTGGCGGCGACGCTCGTCGCGGGCGCCGATTTCGAATCGGTGCGCCCCGACCTTGCCGAGCGCGCAGCGGCGATCTCAGAGCGGTTTCCGCTCTATCCGACGCTCGCGGCCGCCGCGCTCGCATAGGCATCGCGAGCTAATCCGCCGCGCCTGCGCGGGTCCTCTGGGCGGCCCGGCGCAGCCGCGAGCAGCCGGCATCGGATGAAAAGTGCGTGTCATCGCTCACCAGTCCCCCACTGCTGCCATGCTTTCCAACTGAGAATGCGCTACTGGCATGCGGTCTTCGCCTTGCTCGTCGCCATGGGGGTCGCGGCCGTACTGACACCGCTCGCTGCCCGCCTCGCGCGGTGGATCGGCGCGCTCGACAAACCCCGCGATCGTGGCTTGGCGATCAAAGAGACCCCGCGGCTGGGCGGGCTGGCGATCTTTGTCGCAGTGCTGCTGGCTGGAGCGATCTGGCTTCCGGGAGGGAACGCACACACGGAGTCAATTCTGCTCGGCGCGGCCGCGATCACCGCCGTGGGCACGCTCGACGACATCCTGGACCTGCCGCCCTGGCTGAAATTGCTGGGGCAGATCGGGGCTGCGTTAATCGTGGTCACCGGAGGGGTCACCCTGAAGGAGGTCACCGTGCCGTTCATCGGCACGCTCCAGTTCCCCAACGAGGGGCCCGTGCTCACGGTCATGTGGCTCGTGGGGATGATGAACGTCGTCAACTTCTCCGACGGCGTGGATGGACTCGCGGCGGGGCTGTGCGCGATCGACGGGATCGCGTTCGCATTGATCGTCTTCGACCTCCCCAATGTCCAGCACTCCTACGCGATTCTCGCCGCGGTGACAGCGGGAGCGTCGCTGGGCTTCTTGGGTCACAACTTCCCTCCGGCCAGGGTGTTCATGGGCGACTCGGGCGCCAACTTGCTCGGCTACCTGCTGGGCGTGGTCACGATCGGAGGCACGCTGAAGTCCACTGCGGTGGTGGCCTTGGTCGTGCCGCTCGTGATCCTCGCCGTGCCGTTCCTCGACACCAGCTTCGTGATCGCCAAACGGCTGAAATACCGCCGCAAACCGTGGCTGGCCGACGACAACCACTTCCACCACCGCATGGCCCGCATCGGCTTCAGCCAGCGCAAGACGCTGGCCTACCTGTACGGGTGGACGATGCTGCTCGCGGGCCTCGCCGTGGCCCTGCGATTCGTGCCCTACCACGACCACTCCTATCCATATCACTACCACCTGGGCTGGCTGCTGTTCGTCATCGCGCTCGGTGTGGCGGCGCTCGCGGCAAGCGTCTACCTGGTCTTCGTGCTCGAGATCTTCAAGTTCAAGCGGGTGCGGATGCGGCAGCTTCAGACCCTGGAGCCGACCACCAGCGAGCATGAGATCGATGTCCGCGTCCGGCAGGAGTTCGAGACCGGTGAGTTCGAGCAGGTCGGATAGCGTGCCGCTGGTGCACCCCCTCGGAGCGACGGTCTGAGCACGACTCAGCGCACGCAAGACCGCGACGCTTCGGGGGCCAGTGGACACGGTCCCGACCAGGCCCGGGCGCGGTGGGGCGGTCTCTCCGGCGTCGAGTTGACGTTGCTGGGCGTGGCCGCGATCGTCACCGCGCTGGCCGGGATCGCGCGCTATACGTCCTTCGTCCCCGATGTCGCAGCCTTCGCAATCGCCGGTCTGGGACTAGCCGGCGGCGCCTGGGTCGTCTCGCTCGCGACCGAGCAGCTGGGCAGCCGTTCCGGGCCGGCCGTGACGGGACTCGCGCAGTCGACGCTCGGCAACCTGCCGGAGTTCTTCGTGGTGTTGTTCGCCTTAGAGGCACAGCAGCGGATCGTCGCCGAGACGGCGATCGTCGGTTCGATCCTCGTCAATGCGCTGCTCGTGCTCGGGCTCGTGATCGTGGCGGGGGCCCGGCGCTCCGAAGACGGAGTCATGCGCTTCAGCCGGCGGCTGCCCAACGACACCGCCACGCTACTGCTGCTCGCGATCTTCATCATCGTGCTGGTCGGCCTGGCGGACGCGGCCCACGACCCCGCGTCTCGCCATACCCAGACGATCTCGATAGTGGGCGCGATCGCGCTGCTGCTCGTCTATGGCACGTGGCTGCGGCAATACCTACGCGCGGGAGAATCCGAGCCTCAGGAGCCCGCTCGCCTCTCGCTGGCCGTGACGATCGCGCTGCTCGTCGCGGCGGGCACGCAGTCGGCGTTTGTCTCTGACTGGTTCATCCACGCCCTGCAGCCCGCGATCCACACATTGCACATCTCGCAGACCTTTGCGGGGTTGGTGATCGTGGCCATCGCGGGCAACGCGGTCGAGAATGTCACCGGGATCGTGCTCGCCGCCAAGGGCCGCTACGAATTGGCGATCTCCGTGGTCAAGAACTCGGTGGCCCAGATCGCCGCCTTCCTGTTTCCCGCGCTGATCCTGATCTCACTGCTGACCGTAACCTCGCTGACGTTCGCCCTGGCCCCCGTGTACATCGGTGCTCTGTTCGGGACGGCGGTGATCGTGTGGCAGATCACGGGCGATGGGGAGGCGACGGTATTTGAGGGCCTCGCGCTGGTGGGGGTGTTCGTGATCCTTGCGACGGTCGCAGCATTCGAGACCTAGTGTTTCGGCCAAAGGACCGTCATCTGGTGCTAATCTCACGTTAACGTGAAGTCTGAAACCGAAATACCTGCGCACGACGCGATGGCCGGCCGACCGCTGCGCATCGGCGAGGTCGCCGAGCTGACCGGGACGACGCCGCGGACCATCCGTTACTACGAGGAGATCGGACTGCTCCAGGGCGCCGAGCGGGCGTCAGGCAAGCACCGCTGCTACTCGGAGAGCGACGTGGAGCGCTTGCATGAGATCGTCCGCCTCAAGGAGCTGCTGGGACTCACGCTCGAGCAGCTCTCGCAGCTGCTTGAAGCCGAGACCGCGCGGGCCGAGCTTCGCCGCGAATATCAGCGCACCGATCGCCCCGAGCGCCGTCGCAAGATCCTCGAGGAGGCGCTCGGACACATCGGCACGCAGCTCGAGCTGGTCCGCGGACGCCTCGGCGAGCTCAGGCGGCTCGAGCGCGAGCTGAGCGAGCGCCAGGGCACGCTCGCGCATGCTCTGGACGAGCTCTCGGCCGCGCGCGAAACGCGTGAAACGGCCTCCACGGTCGGCTAGGCCACTGAGAGCGCTCGGCTAGAGCCGCGAGCGCGCGGTCGGTCAGAGCCACCAAAGCGACGCGCTCGGCACTCAGCCTGGTCCGGAGCGCTTGTTCGCGCGCTCCTCGCGCCTGCGCTCCTCCCGCGCCCGCCGGGAGGCGTCCGAACGCCGGGCCTCGGCGCCGCGCAGGCCGAACTTGAGCGGCTTCGAGATCGGCGAGAAGAGCCGCTCGGGCGCCCCGGCTCCGCAATCCGGGCAGGGTAGGCTCGCCCCCGTGGCGCTCAGCGCTTCGAAACGCGTTCCGCACTGACTGCACCGGAATTCATAGAGGGGCATCCCGGAACCGAGGATACGAGTGAGCATCCTAAGCTCGCTCGCGATGGAGCCAGAGCGCCGCTCAAGCGACTCACCGCGTCCTCGGTCGTCGATCACCGCCGCGGATGCCGCCAAGGCCGGCGTACTGATGTTGGCCGTGAACGGCCTCTGCACGGGTGCGGGCGCGGGGATTGGCGCGCTGCTGGGCGTGGCCGTGCCGCTCGCGCTGGCGGGATTCTTTGTCGGCTTCGCAGTAGCGATCGCGGTCGTCATCAGGCGCTACAGCGAGCACTGAGCAGAACTGGTGTTCTCACGGCAGAAAGCTGGTTTCTCGGCTACGATCACCCCGTCGCCGACCGGGGACCACGCGTCCCTGAATTCGACTTGATTCATCGCGTTCACAGTCACTTGCGAGCACCGTTGCTGCGCCCGGCGCGCCTGCGCCCGGCGGGGAGCCTGCCTTGGCGTTAGGTGCCGAGGCGGTCCCACAAGCACGCCCCGTGAACGTGACCCGGTATGTCGACGTCGCGGCCGTGCTGATCGCTGCGATCCCTGCCCTGCTGCTGGGCGCGCCCGTGCTCGGCTATGCGATTGGCGGGGGCGCATGGATTCTCCAGCGCCTGATCGCCGCAAGTGAGCAGCACTACTTGGTGCGCGTCGGCGACACGCGCAGGTGGCTCGGAGCGCGTCTGTTCGCGTCATTCGGGCGAATCTGGCTGCTGGCCGGCGCGATCATCGCCGCTGGGATAGCGGGCGGACGACGCGACGGCCTCACCGCGGCAATCGTGATCTTCGCCGCGTATTCGATCGTGTTCGCGATCCGGATCGCGAGCGGGCCGCCGCCGCCGAGAGCGCCGCGTGAGCTTCGTTCAGAACATGAGCACCCGCAGGAAGCTCGCCTACGGCTTCCTGATCATCTGGCTGGGCGGGACGGTCGTGTTCGCGATCGCGCTCGGGATCGCGTCGCACAAGGCGGCCTCGGTCGTCTCCGGCTCGTTCTCGCCAATCGACGAGTTCAAGCTCGACACCTGGGCCAAGATCGGCCCGATCGCGATCAACAAGGGCGTGCTGTTCATTCTGCTCGCCGCCGGCCTGACGATCGGGGTCATGGCTTGGGTGGCGCGCAAGATGCAGATGCGCCCCAACCGCGTCCAGGTGATGGTCGAGTGGCTTTACGACTTCTCCCGGCAGATGACGCGCGACAACATGGACGACCGGCTCAACCGCAAGTACTTCCCGCTCGTCGCCACGCTGTTCGTGTTCATCATGGTCACGAACCTGATCGGCTACATCCCGTTGCCGCTGGAGACGACCAACACGTTCAACGTGTTCGGGGTCCACGTGCCCGGGTTTCAGATCTTTGCGGCCGACACCAACGTCGCCTTCCCGCTGATCCTCGCCGCGATGGTGTTCGTGCTCTTCAACTATGAAGGCATCCGCCACCACGGCCCGATCGGCTACGTCAAGAGCTTGATCCCTGGCGGCGTGGGCAAGGGGCTTTTGCCCCTGATCGTCGTGATCGAGATCCTCTCGGTGTTCCTGCGCCTGCTCTCGTTGACGATCCGACTGTGGGCCAACCTGCTCGCCGGACACCTCCTGATCGCCTTCATGGGCGGCGAGCTGGGCGTGCTGGTGGGGCTGCCGTTCATCTCCTGGTTCCTGCTGCCCCTGGGCGTGGCGATCTACATTTTCGAAGCGACGCTGATCGCGGGCCTGCAGGCGTTCATCTTTGCGATCCTCACCGCCATCTACATCGGCGATTCGGTTCGCGGCCACTGACAATCGATAAGGAGCGACCTCCACAAATGCTGATCCACGTGCTGTCAATCTTCCACCCGCTGTTCGGCGCGTCCACCACCACGCTCGCTCAGAGCGGGCTGCGGTCGGTCGCGCTCGGCTTCGGTGCCGGCGGCGGCGCGGCAGGGGCGGGCGCCGGTATCGGCGCAGTCTTCAACGCCTCGATTCAATCCAAGACACGCCAGCCCGAGTTGCGCCAGGACATCGAGCGCGATCAGTGGCTCGGCTTCGCGCTCACCGAGGCCTGCTTCTTCTACGGCTTGGTCGGTGGCTTCATTGCCTTCTTCCTCTAGGCCGAGGCGATGAACGCTCTGTTTCTGCACGAGATCCCGCTCGCCGCCAAGAGCGGCTCGTTCCTGGTCCAGCCGAGCGTCGGACTGACGATCTGGACCCTCGTCGTGTTCGTGCTCTCCATGGTGATCCTGGCCAAGGCGGTGTTCCCACGCATCCGCGAGGCGCTGGACCGCCGCAGCGCGGCGATCGAAGAGTCGATCGACGCCGCCGAGCGCACCCGGGTGGAGGCGGACGAGCTGCTCGCCGAGTACCGGGATCGGCTCAGAGAGGCGCGTCAGCAGGCCGAGGACATCGTGCAGCGAGCCCGTCAGACGGCGGAGGTCCACGCGCGCGACGCGCAGTCCGAGGCGCACGCCCGGCGCGAGCAGATGATGGAGCAGACGCGACGCGAGATCGAGACGGAGACCCGGCGCGCGATCGAGGAGATCCGCAACGAAGTGGCCGACCTGACCCTGCTTGCAGCCGAGAAGGTGACCCGTAAGACGCTGACTGACGAGGATCAGCGACGGCTGGTGGAGGAGGCCGTGCGGGAGCTCGACTTCAGCGTGCTCCAGACCGGCCCCGAGGAGTAATAGTCCCGTGGGAGAGATCGCACAGGTTTATGCCCGAGCGCTCTTCGAGGTGGCCCAGGAGCATGACTTGCTCGACGTCATCCGCGAGCAGCTGGGCGAGTTCGCCCAGGCACTGAACGACAACCGGCAGCTGCAAATCATCTTTTTCTCGCCCTACTTCTCCGCCGAGGAGAAGAAGCAGGCGCTCCAGCGGGTACTCGAAGGCGCCGATCCCATCTTCATGGGCTTCCTTGAAACGCTCGTAGAGGGCCACAGAATGCCGGCGCTGTTTCGCATTCGAACCCAGTACGAGCGTCTTTGGGACGAGGCCAAGAAGGTGCTGCCGGTCTCCGTCACGAGCGCCGTGCCCCTGGATGAGTCGACGATCAAAGAGATCGGCGATCGCATCGGCGAGCAGACGGGCCAGACCGTGGAACTGAGCACCGCCGCCGATCCGGACATCCTCGGCGGCGTGATCGTCCGCGTCGGTAACGCGATTCTCGACGCGTCGCTGCGGAGCCGGCTGAACCAACTTCGCAACCAACTTGCGCGCGCCTAGAGAGCGGCCGCGCCTTTCAAGGAGCCACCTGAAGAAATGCAGATCAAGCCAGACGAGATCACGTCAATCCTCAAGAGCCGCATCGAGGGGCTCGACGGCGGCAGCGCCGAGCTGACCGAGGTCGGAACGGTGCTCTCGGTGGCCGACGGCATCTGCCGCATCCACGGCCTCGAGAACTGCATGTCGTTGGAAATGCTCGAGTTCCCCCACGGTGTCACCGGTCTCGCGCTCAACCTCGAATCCGACAACGTCGGTGCGGTGCTGTTCGGCGACTGGGAGAAAATCGTCGAGGGCGACACGGTCAAGCGCACCGAGCACCTGCTGGAGATCCCGGTCGGTGAGGACATGCTGGGGCGGATCGTGGACCCGCTCGGCAACCCACTCGACGGCAAGGGCGAGATTCACACCACCGAGACCCGCCCGGCCGAGCACAAGGCCCCGGGCGTCGTCCAGCGGCAGCCCGTGACGGAGTCGATGCTCACCGGGCTAAAGGCGATCGACTCGATGATCCCCATTGGCCGCGGTCAGCGCGAGCTCATCATCGGCGACCGCCAGACCGGCAAGACCGCGATCGGCGTCGACACGATCATCAACAACAAGGAACGCGATCTGGTGTGCGTCTACGTCGCCATCGGTCAGCGCAAGTCAACCGTGGTCGCGCTGGCCAAGGAGCTCGAGGACGCGGGCGCGCTCGAGAACTCCATCATCGTGATGGCCGCTGCCGATGAGGCCGCGCCGATCAAGTTCCTGGCGCCCTACGCGGGCTGTGCAATGGGCGAGTACTTCCTCTACAACGGCAAGGCGGCGCTCGCGATCTACGACGACCTCACCAAGCACGCCTACGCCTACCGGCAGATGTCGCTGCTGCTGCGCCGGCCTCCCGGTCGAGAGGCCTATCCCGGCGACGTCTTCTACCTGCACTCGCGGCTGCTCGAGCGGGCGGTCAAGCTCTCGGACGAACTGGGCGGCGGCTCGCTGACGGCGCTGCCGGTGATCGAGACCCAGGCCGGCGACGTCTCCGCCTACATTCCCACCAACGTCATTTCGATCACCGACGGGCAGATCTACCTCGAGCCGAAGCTGTTCTACTCGGGTGTGCGGCCGGCGATCAACGTCGGCATCTCCGTCTCCCGAGTCGGCGGCAATGCCCAGATCACGCCGATGCGCAAGGTCGCGGGCCGGCTGAAGCTCGAACTCTCGCAGTACCGCGAGCTGGAGGCCTTCTCCCAGTTCGGATCGGAGCTCGATACCGCGACGCAGCGGACGCTGGCCCGCGGGGAGCGGCTGGTCAGGACACTGAACCAGCGCGAACGCGAGCCAATGCCGATCGAGGATCAGGTCATCCAGATCTACGCTGCCACCAACGGCTACCTCGACCGCATCGTCGTGGACAAGGTCGAGCGGTTCCTGGCAGGCCTGACTGACTCGGTGCGCTCGGCGGAGCCCGAGCTGCTGAAGAAGATCGCCTCGGGCGACTGGAGCGACGACACCGCGAATGCGGCCGAGCGAGCGATCGAGCAGTACGCCGAGGACTTCGGCTATGACCTCGACGAGGAAGGTCATCCGCTCGAGGACGGGAACGAACGCGAGCGCGAGGAGCGCAAGGCCGCCTAGCGCCACAACAGATGCCCACCTCCCAGCGCGACGTCCGCAACCGGATCTCCTCGGTCCGGAACATTCAGAAGATCACGCGAGCGATGGAAATGGTCGCCGCTGCGCGCCTGCGCCGCGCGGAGCAGCGCATCGAGGCGCTACGGCCCTACGCCTCGGCGATCCGCAGGATGACCAGGCAAGCGTCGGAGGCCGCGCGCGGTCTGCCCCGGCTTCCCATCCTCTCCGAGCACGAGCGTGTGCAGAGAGTTGGGCTGCTGCTGATCGCCGGCGACCGGGGCCTGGCGGGTGCGTTCAACTCGAACATCGTCCGGGCCGGGGTCCAGGCCGCCCGCGAGCAGGGCAATGAGGGACTGGGAGCGGTTTTCTTCGCCTCGGGGAGGAGGGCCGCCTCGTCCTTGACCTTTCGCGGCCTCGAGCCGGCGCAGAGCTTCACCGGCTTCTCCGATCGGCCGTCCTATGCGGACGCTCGCGCGATCGCGGAGCGCGTCATGGCCGCCTACGTGGATGACGAGCTGGACCGCGTGGAGGTCTTCTACAACGCTTACATCTCACCGATCGCGCAAGAGGTCAAGCGCGAGACGCTGCTGCCGCTGCAGCAGGCTACCGTGCTCGAAGAGCAGTCCGAGGACGGCGAGTCCGAGGAAGATCGATCCGGCTCCGCGCACGGGCTGGTCGAGTATGAGCCCGGCCCAGAGGAGATCCTGGCCCGGCTCGTGCCCGACTACGTCGAGGTCTCCATCTATCGCGCCCTGCTCGAGTCGACCGCTTCCGAGCACGGCGCGCGCATGACCGCGATGCGCAACGCCTCAGACAACGCGGGCACGCTGATCACCGACCTCACGCTCGAGATGAACCGCGCCCGTCAGGCGGAGATCACGCAGGAGATCATGGAGGTAGTCGCCGGTGCTGAGGGCCTGGCCGGCTAGTCGCAGTTCAGCCCCTAGACTGGAGAACACATGGCCGTCACCGAAGAACGCGAAACCCAAGCGGAATCCCGCCAGGAGAACATCGGCCGGGTCGAAGAGGTTCAGGGCGTGGTGATCGAGGCGGTGTTCCCAGACAAGCTGCCCGAGATCAACCATGCGCTGCGGATCCACCGTCCCGCGTCCGCCCGCAGCGAGGAGGACGAGGACATCGCCGCCGCGACCGACGAGTTCCTGGTGTGCGAAGTGCAGCAGCACCTCGGCGACGACCGCGTCCGGGCGGTGGCGATGGACATCACCGACGGTCTCGCGCGGGGCACCGAGATCATCGACACGGGAGCTCCAATCACCGTTCCTGTCGGCCGCGCCACGCTGGGGCGAATCTTCAACCTGCTGGGAGAGCCCATCGACCAGGGAGAGCCGCTGCCCGACGACGTGGAGCGGTGGCCGATCCACCGCGAGGCGCCCAGCGTGGAGTCGCTCACGCCGACAACCGAGATGTTCGAGACGGGCATCAAGGTCGTCGATCTCCTCGCCCCCTACGCCAAGGGCGGCAAGGTCGGCCTGTTCGGCGGCGCGGGGGTGGGCAAGACGGTGATCATCCAGGAGCTGATCCGCAACCTGGCCGAGGAGCACGAGGGTCTCTCCGCGTTTTGCGGCGTAGGCGAGCGCTCGCGCGAGGGCAACGACCTGTGGCTCGAGATGAAGGAGTCCGGCGTGCTCGAGAAGACGATGCTCGTCTTCGGGCAGATGAACGAGCCACCGGGAGCGCGCATGCGCGTGGGGCTGTCGGGCCTGACGATGGCCGAGTACCTTCGCGACACCGAGGGCCAGGACGTGCTGCTGTTCATCGACAACATCTTCCGCTTCGTCCAAGCCGGCTCGGAGGTCTCGGCCCTGCTCGGCCGGATGCCCTCGCAGGTGGGCTACCAGCCCACGCTCGAATCAGAGATGGGGCAGCTGCAGGAGCGGATCACCTCGACCACCAAGGGCTCGGTGACCTCGATCCAGGCAATCTATGTTCCGGCCGACGACCTGACTGACCCGGCGCCGGCGTCGGTGTTCGCCCATCTCAACGCGACCACGACGCTGTCGCGGTCGATCGCCGAGAAGGGCATCTACCCGGCCGTCGACCCGCTCGACTCCACCTCCACGATCCTAAAGCCGGAGATCCTCGGCGAGGAGCACTTCAACGTCGCCAACGAGGTCAAGCAGGTGCTCCAGCGCTACCGGGAGCTCCAGGACATCATCGCGATCCTCGGCATCGACGAGCTCTCCGATGAGGACAAGGTCACCGTGGCCCGCGCGCGCAAGCTCGAGCGCTTCCTGTCCCAACCATTCCACGTCGCCGAGCAGTTCACCGGCACCCCGGGCGTGTATGTCCGGGTGGCAGACTCGATCCGGGGCTTCAAGGAGATTCTCGAGGGTAAGCACGACGACCTGCCCGAGCGCGCCTTCTTCATGAAGGGCACGATCGACCAGGTCGTGGAAGACGCCAAGGGAGGCGAGGGGCGGCGCCGTCGTCCCGAACAGCAAGGTGAGTCCCCTGAAGAGGAGCAGGACGCGGACAGCGCTCCCCGCGCAGAGCAGGAGCAGCAGCCCGGGGACGACCAGGGCGCTGAGCAAGCGGACCAGGAGGAGCAGGGCGCGGCCGACGACGGCGCGCAGGGCTGACCTTCGTGGCCCATACCAAGTTCCCGGCCGAGGTCCTCACCCCCGAGGGAGAGGTTTTCAACGATGAGGTCGAGATGGTCTCGACTCGGACCGTCATCGGCTCGATCGGGATCCTCGCCAATCACGAACCCCTGCTGGCGATGCTCGAGCCGACCGAGCTACGCCTGTACACGAGCGAGTCCGAGATCGTGCGCTTGGCGCAGGCGGAGGGCTACATGCAGGTGGCGGAGGGAAGGGTCATGCTCCTTGTTGAAGAGGCCCATCCGCCTTCGGAGCTCGACCAGGGGATGCTGCGTGAGCGCCTCCAGCAGGCCGAGCGCCAACTCGAGGAGGCCGGCGAGGATTCCGAGCGCCGGCGGGTCGCGGAGCGGGACAAGCACCGCTGGGAGACGTTCCTGCGCATCGCTGACCACGCTTAGGGCGAGCTAAGCGCACCACATAGCATCCACTTCATGGTCAACGAGCGCATCCTCGCCGAGCGGCTCATCTCCTACGACACCTCGCGCCCTGAAGAGCTCGTGGCAGCCGCAGGATTTGTCAAGGGGTGGCTCGAATCCCGCGATATCGAGGTACACGAGCACGACCACAACGGTCTGCCCGCGCTGGTCGCTGAGGTGGGGCCGCCCGAGTCGCCCGGCGCGCCGTGCGTAGTTCTGCACGGCCATCTCGACGTGGTCCCGGGCCGCCCGGAGCAGTTCGAGCCGCGCGTGGAGGGCGACCGGCTGATCGGGCGCGGCGCCTACGACATGAAAGGGGCCCTCGCCGCGATGATGTGCACGCTCAAGGATCTGGGCAGTGCCTCGCCCGTCCGCGTGCGCCTTTTGTGCGTCCCTGACGAGGAGTCCGAGGAGCTCGACGAGCGCTGCACCGACCAGCTCGTAGGCCTAGGGCTGGGCGGTAATTTCGCGATCACCGGGGAGCCGACCGACCTTCACATCGGGGTCCAGGCCAAGGGCGTGCTCGCGCTGCGGATCGAGGTCCACGGCCGCGCGGCTCACAGCTCCACGCCCTGGCTCGGCGACAACGCGGTGCTCAAGGCGATCGACGTCTTCCGCGCGATCGAGTCGCTGCCCTTCACGCGGGAGTCCTCCGAGCTGTTCGACCGGCCCTCGATCAACCTCGGCCGGATCGCCGGCGGCGACGCCGTCAACCGGGTCCCCGACTGGTGCACGATGGTGGTCGACATCCGCTATCTCCCCGGCCAGGATCCATCCCGCATCCTGGGCGAGATCGGGGCGATCGAGGGGATCGAGGTGGCGCGCACGTTCATCCACCCGCCGGTCACCGTGTCACCCGCGGATCCCTACGTGCACGCGCTCCGTGACGCGGTCGCCCAACTAGCGCCCGAGATCAAGGCACTGAGCATCGGGCGCGACGGCGCCTCGGACGCCGCTTCGTTCATCGAGACGGGGATCCCCGCGGTGGAGTTCGGGCCGGCCGGCGCCGGCCATCACGGCCCCGAGGAGTGGGTCTCGCTGAGCTCGCTCGAGCGCTACCGCCAGGCGCTCGGCGATTTCGTGCGCTCACTGCCGTCGCAGCTGGCGGCCGGCGACGGCAGCCCGCCGTCGGCGCAGGCCGAGCGCGAGGCGCTCCGGCTGCAAGGGGGCCTCTATGCGGGCGGGGTCGCGTGAGGTTCTTCGTTCCCAGGACGAAGCGAGGCACGTTCGGTCGCTTTGCGCTGGCGGCGTTCATCGTCGTGTCGTTCGCGGCCGCCACCACGGCCGTGGCAGGGCTGATGCAGTTCAAGCAGATCGCCCAGGACATCTCGAAAAACCCGGCGCTCAAGCATGCTCCGGTGCAGATTGCCAATCCCGGCAGCGCTCAGACGATCCTGGTGATCGGCTCCGACCATCGCGCCGGGGAGCCCTGGAAGGCGGCCAACACGGACACGATGATGCTGATCCGGCTCAACCCCAACTCATCGACCATCAACGTGATCTCGGTGCCGCGTGACCTCCAGGTCCAGCTTCCCGGGTTCACCGGCAAGCTCAACGCCGCGTACTCGCTCGGCGGTCCCGGCCTGTTGATGAAGACGATCCGCCGGCAGGTCTTCCCGGGCCTGGTCGTCAACCACATTGTGGACATCAACTTCGGCGGCTTCAAGGCCCTCGTGAACGCGATCGGCTGCGTCTACTCGGACGTCGACCACCGCTACTACAACAACACGGCGCTGACCGACTACTCGAGCATCAACATCCAGCCCGGCTACCAGAAGCTGTGCGGCACGAAGGCGCTCTCGTTCGTGCGCTTCCGCCACACCGACTCCGACATCGTCCGCAACGCCCGCCAGCAGGACTTCATCCGCTGGGCCAAGGACCAGTACCCGCAGTCCCAGCTGATCTCTAACCGCGACGCGCTGCTGCGCATCTTCGGCCAGCACACGCAGACCGACCACGATCTTCACACCGTCGACGGGCTCATCAACCTGTTCAACCTGGTCGCGTTCATGGACGGGCACACCATCAAACAGGTTCACTTCCCCGCGCTCTTCCCGCCGTGCAACCCGGGCTGCTACGTGACGGCAACCCACGCCTCGGAGCTGAGCGCCTTCCACAGATTCATGGAGCCGACGGTGAGCCATCCATCGAACTCCTCCTCGCATCGCAAGAAAGGCGGCCACCACTCGAGCGGCCCGAGCAGGCCGGCGGTCACCGCCGATCCGGCCGGCGGTAAGCAGCAGGCAGCCGCGCTCCATGGCGCGGGCATGCCGGTCTACTACCCGCGCGTGATCGCGGCCGGCTCAACCTATTGCTTCGACGACGCGTCCAGCTGCTACCTGGAGGTGCCGAGTCGCGGGTCCTACCCGCGCAAGTACTCGATCGGCACCCGCACGGGGCATCAGTACCGGGCCTATCGCATGACGCTGGTGATCAATCAGCTGCTCGGTCAGTACTACGGGATCCAGGCGATGCAGTGGCAGAACCCACCCCTGCTGAACAGCCCGTCGTACACGACAAATGCCGGGGGCAAGCGCCTCCAGGTCTTCGCCAGTGGAGGCAAGGTCACGCAGGTCGCCTGGCACACGCCCCAGGGCGTCTACTGGATCTCGAACACGCTCACCAACAATCTCTCCGGTGCGCAGATGGTCGCGATCATGGCCTCGCTCACGCGGGCCGGCTAGACCATCTAGCCTCTCGGCTCCGATGAGCATGGAGCGCGAACCGATCGCGGTGATCGGCACGGGCTACGTCGGCCTGGTGACGGCTGCCGGCTTCGCTGAGCTCGGCAATGACGTCTGGTGTGTCGACGTCGACCCCGAGAAGGTGGCCGCGCTGAACCGCGGCGACGTCCCGATCTACGAACCCGATCTCCCCGGATGCCTCGAGCGCCACCGCGCGAGGTTGCACTTCTCCACCGAGCTCGGCCCGGCGCTCGAGCACGCCCGCCTGCTGCTGGTCGCGGTGGGCACTCCGTCCACCTACTCGGGCGACGCGGACCTGTCCGCGGTCAACGCCGTGGTGGCGGCGATGCCGCCCTCGGATCGGCACGCGCTGGTGATGAAGTCGACCGTCCCGGTCGGGACCGGCGAGGTCATCAGGCGCAACTTCAGCGCGGCGGGCAAGCCGTCGCTGGCCTACGTCTCGTGTCCCGAGTTCCTGAAGGAGGGCTCGGCCCTCGAAGATTTCCTGCATCCGGACCGGGTCGTAGTCGGCGATGACGGCGGTTGGGCCGGCGACGCCGTGGCGGCCCTTTACGCCCCCTTGGGCGCGCCGCTGATCCGCACCAACATCCCCACCGCCGAGATGATCAAGCTGGCGGCCAACGCCTTCCTCGCGACCAAGATCAGCTTCATCAACGAGATCGCGAACGTGTGCGAAGAGACGGGCGCCGACGTGCTCGAGGTTGCCCGCGGGATGGGCCTGGATCCCCGCATCGGCCCACACTTCCTCCAGGCAGGGCTGGGATATGGGGGGTCCTGCTTTCCCAAAGACGTCTCGGCGCTCAAGCAGCTCGCCGGCAACTCCGGCTATCACTTCCAGCTGCTGACGGCGGTAATCGAGGTGAACGAGCTGCAAAAGCGGCGGGTGATGGCCAAACTGCAAAAGCACCTGGGATCGCTGGTGGGGCGCAAGGTGGCGCTCCTGGGGCTCGCCTTCAAGGCCCACACGGATGACATGCGCGAGGCCTCCTCGCTGGTGCTCTCGGCGCGGCTGCTGGCCGACGGCGCCCGCGTGCACGCCTACGATCCCGTGGCTGAGCGGGAGGCCCGCAAACTGCTGGCGGGAGTCGAGTTCGCGGACTCGTCGCTCGAGGCAGTCACGGACGCAGACGCCGCCGTGATCGTCACCGATTGGCCCGAGTTCGCCGAGCTCGACTGGGCGCGCGTGGCCGAGCTCATGCAGGGCAGTCTCGTGATAGACGGCCGCAACATGCTTGACCCGCGCGCCGTGCGCGACGTGGGTCTCGTCTACGAGGGCATCGGCCGCCGGTGATGAGGGCGCACAACCAGCAGGTGGGGGCGCCGTGCAGGCCCTGATCCTGGCGGGTGGCGAGGGCACCCGGCTGCGGCCGCTGACCTCGACGATCCCGAAGCCGGTCGTGCCCCTGGCAGGCCGGCCGTTCATCGCCTACATGCTCGACTGGCTGCGCGGCCATGGCGTCGAGGAGGTCATCCTCGCCTGCGGGTTCATGGCCGACGACGTGCGCGCGGTGCTGGGCGACGGCGCGCAGTTCGGGCTGAGGCTGAAGTACGTCGAGGAGCCGCGCCCACTGGGCACGGGCGGGGCGCTCAAGTTCGCCCAGGACCTGCTCGAGGAGCGCTTCTTGATGCTGAATGGGGACGTGCTCACCGACATCGACTTGAGCGCGCAGCTCCGCCAGCACCGAGAGACCGGCGCGCGCGCCACGCTGGCGCTCGTCGAAGTCCCCGACCCCTCCGCCTACGGGCTTGTGCTGCTTGCGAATGATCGGTCGGTCACCGCCTTCCTCGAGAAGCCCGGCCAGGAGAGTTTGACGCCTGAGGGCACGATCACGGGCGCCTCCGGGGCCAATCTCATCAACGCTGGTGTATACGTGCTCGAACGCGACGTGCTTGACGAACTGGCGCCGGCGGGCACCGCTAGCTCGATCGAACACGACGTCTTCCCGAAGCTGGTCGCCCAGGGGCTCTTTGGACATGCCGCGACGGGCTACTGGCTTGACATCGGCACTCCCGAGCGCTACCTGCAGGGCACCTTCGACCTGCTCGACGGGACCGCGCGAGGATCCGATGTCCCGAGCAGCGACGCCACCGGCGAGCACACCGTCGCGCCCGCGCTGATCGAGCCCGGCGCAACGATCGCCGAGGGCGCGAGCGTGGGCCCGTACGCGGTGCTTGGGCCCGGGGTGACCGTGGCCGAGCGGGTCCGGATCGAGCGTGCGGTCGTGCTCGAGGGAACGAGCGTCGGTGCGGACTCGCTGATCGCGGACGCGATCGCGGGCCCGCGCGCACAGATCGGCGACGGCTGCCGGCTCCAGGGCGACGTGGTCGTCGGCGAGGGGGCGGTGGTCGAGTCTGGGAGCGTCCTCCCCCCAGGCGCGCGTATCTTCCCCGGGGTGGTGGTGAGCGAGGGAGCCGTTAGTTAGTGGCCGTCCGGGGCGACCACTAGTGGCCGTCACGCGCGAGCGCGGCGAGCTGAGCCGCGCGGCGATCGCCGCGATCGACGCCGCCGATCAGCTCAGCGACATCACCGGCCTGCCCGAGCAACTGCGCGACGCGATGTGGCGCATGCAGTCGGCGCAGCTCGAGCCATACGACAGCCCCGGCGGCCTCGTCGTCGCCGGCATGGGCGGCTCGGCGATCGGCGGCGCCCTGGCGCGGGCGGCGCTCGGCGACCGCGCCTCCCGCCCGATCATGCTGGCGCGCGGCTACGCGCTGCCCGCGTGGACGGCGACCGACACCACGGTGCTGTGCGCGAGCTATTCGGGCGACACCGAGGAGACGCTGGGCGTGTTCGAGGCGGCCGGGGCGCTCGGCGCCCGCCGGATCGTCGCGACCACCGGGGGCAAGCTGGCCGCCGCCGCGCGCGAGGACGGCGTCCCCGTGATCCCCTTGCCCGGCGGCTTCCAGCCACGCGCCGCCGTCGCGTACATGTTCGTGATCGGGCTCGAGGTGGCTTGGCTGTGCGGCGCGGGGGAGCGGCTGCACTCCGAGATCGACGTGGCGGCGGCCAGCGCCGAGCGGCTCGTGGCCGAGTGGAGCCCCGACGGGCCAGAGAACTCCCTGGCCAAGGAGCTCGCGCGGGGCCTCCATGGCACCATTCCGCAGGTGGCCGGCGCCGGACTGACGGCGCCGATCGCGTATCGCTGGAAGACGCAGATCAACGAGAACGCGAAGTCGCCGTGCTTCGCCGGCGAGCTACCCGAGCTCGACCACAACGAGATCGAGGGGTGGCGGGGCGCGAGCGAGCTCGGCGCCTTCAGTGCGGTCTTCCTGGACGACTCTGACCTGCACCCCCGCATTCGCCAGCGCATCGAGCTCACCAGGGGGCTGATCGCGTCCCACGCGCGCGCCACATATCGCGTTGAGAGCGTGGGCGAGACGCGCGCCGAGCGACTCGTGTCGCTGGTCCTGCTCGGCGACTTGATCTCCCTGTACCTGGCGGTGCTGCGCGGAATCGACCCCTCACCGGTTGCGCTGCTCGCGCGGCTGAAGGGCGAGCTCGGCCGAAGCTGAGTCCTTCCCGAGAACCTTGACACGAGCTTGATAAGGTTGGCCTCATGGAGGCTTTGACCATCCATGAGGCAGCAACTATCACCGGCTGGTCGCCACGCATGCTGCGCTACATCGAGCGCACGGGTCTGCTGACTCCGCCACGGACCGACGCCGGCTACCGCGTGTATGGACCGGGCGAGCTGCAGCGCCTGGGCACGCTCAAGGAGCTGCTCCACCGGTTCGACCTGGGGCTCTCGGACGTGGCCTTCACGGCGCGGCTCGAGCACGACCAGGAACTGCGCGAGGCGATCGACGCGTGGCTCCATTCCGAGCCCCGGCGACCCGAGCATGTGGGACCCGACGACTGGCTGCGCTTTGAGCAGGAGAAACACGAGCGGCTGCTTCAGTTCGCTTAGAGAAACGGAGACCCGATGACCACCACCACCGTCCCCGCCGACTTCAAGGTCAGAGATCTGGAGCTCGCCTCCTTCGGCCGCAAGGAGATCACTCTCGCCGAGCACGAGATGCCGGGCCTGATGGCGACGCGGCGCAGATATGCCGAGAGCCGGCCGCTCGAGGGCGCGCGCATCACCGGCTCGCTGCACATGACGGTGCAGACGGCGGTGCTGATCGAGACGCTGACGGCGCTTGGCGCGGAGATCCGCTGGGCCTCCTGCAACATCTTCTCGACTCAAGACCACGCTGCGGCGGCCGCGGTGGTGGGCCCCGACGGCAGCAGCGAGGAGCCGTGCGGCGTGCCCGTGTTCGCCTGGAAGGGAGAGAGCCTCGATGAGTACTGGTGGGCGCTCGAGCAGGCGCTCTCCTGGCCCGATGAGGAGGGCCCGAACATGATCCTCGACGACGGCGGCGATGCCACGCTGCTTGTGCACAAGGGGGTCGAGTTCGAGCGGGCCGGCGCGGTGCCGGACCCGGCGAGCGCCGACTCGGAGGAGTTCGCGGTGGTGCTGGAGTTGCTACGCCGCTCGCTGGAGCAGGACCCGCGACGCTTCCACCGCATCGCCGAGGGCATCCGCGGCGTCACCGAGGAGACCACCACAGGCGTCCACCGCCTGTATCAGTTTGCTCAGCAGGGCGACCTGCTGTTCCCCGCGATCAACGTCAACGACTCCGTCACCAAGTCGAAGTTCGACAACAAGTACGGCTGCCGCCACTCCCTGATCGACGGGATCAACCGCGCCACCGATGTCCTGATCGGAGGCAAGCTCGCGGTCATCTGCGGCTACGGGGACGTCGGCAAGGGGTGCGCTGAGGCCCTGCGCGGCCAGCGGGCTCGGGTGGTGATCACCGAGATCGACCCGATCTGCGCGTTACAGGCGGCCATGGACGGCTACCAGGTGCTGCGGCTCGAGGATGTGGTGGAGAGCGCTGACATCTTCGTCACCGCGACCGGCAACCGCGACGTGATCACCGCCGAGCACATGGCGCGCATGAAGCACCAGGCGATCGTCGGCAACATCGGGCACTTCGACCACGAGATCGATATGGCGGGACTGGGTCGCCTGCCCGGGATCGAGCGGGTGAACATCAAGCCGCAGGTCGACAAGTGGGTCTTCCGCGACGGCCACGCCATCATCGTGCTCTCGGAGGGACGGCTCCTAAACCTCGGCAACGCCACCGGCCACCCCAGCTTCGTGATGTCGAACTCCTTCACCAACCAGGTGATCGCGCAGATGGAGCTGTTCGAGCATCCGGAGCGCTACGAGCGCCAGGTCTACACGCTGCCGAAGCACCTCGACGAGCAGGTGGCGAGACTGCACCTCGACGCCCTGGGCGCCAGGCTGACCGAGCTGAGCTCCGGCCAGGCCGCCTATCTCGGCATTCCCGTCGAGGGGCCGTACAAGTCCGACCAGTACAGGTATTAAGGAGATGGCCGGCGCACATGTGCGCCGGCCCCGGGCCGATCATGATCGGCCCGGCGGGCGCGCGCATGCGCGCGCCCGAACAGAATCTGAGGTAGCGGACCTCTCGCTGGCCGACCAGGGTCGGGCGCGGATCGCCTGGGCGGCCGAGCAGATGCCGGTGCTGGCCCAGCTGCGGGCGCGCTTCGAGCGCGAGCGGCCGCTCGACGGACTGGCCCTGGCCGCCTGTATGCACGTCACCGCGGAGACGGCCAACCTCGTGCGCACGCTGTGCGTCGGCGGCGCGCACGTGGCCCTGTGCTCCGCCAACCCGCTATCGGTCCAGGACGACGTGGCGGCGGCGCTGGTGGTGGACGACGAGGTCGAGGTCAGAGCCAGTCACGGCGAGGACCTGGCCACGTACGCGCGGCACATCGAGAGCCTGCTCGAGGGAGCCCCCCAGGTCACCCTCGACGACGGCGCCGACCTGCTGGTTGGTGCTCACGAGCACGCTGGCGCCGCGCTCGAGGGGCTGATCGGCGGCACGGAGGAGACCACCACCGGGCTGGTACGCCTGCGGCGGCTCGAGCAGCAGGGCCGGCTCGCATGCCCGGTGTACGCGGTCAATGAGGCTCGCACCGAACGGGCGCTCAACGATCGCCACGGCACCGGACAGTCCGCGCTCGACGGCATCGTGCGCGCCAGCAACGTGCTGCTCGCCGGCCACACAGTGGTCGTGGTGGGCTACGGGTGGGCCGGGCGTGGGATCGCCGAACGGGCTCGCGGGGCGGGCGCGGCGGTGGTCGTGTGCGAGGTCGACCCGCTGGCTGCTCTCGAGGCGCGCATGGCCGGCTACGAGGTCATGCCGATGCTGCGCGCAGCCGAGCGCGGCGACGTGTTCGTCACTGTGACAGGCTCGCGGGGTGTGCTGCGCACGGAACACTTCGAGCGCATGAAGGACGGGGCGCTGCTGGCCAACGCCGGCCATTTCGACGTGGAGATCGACCTCGGAGAGCTGCGCGCGCTCGCCGAGGACGTGCGGGCGGTACGCCCCCTGATCGATCAATTCGTGCTCGGGGACGGCAGGCGCCTGAACCTGCTCGCCTCGGGACGTGTGGTGAATCTCGCCGCCGGCGAGGGCCACCCGGCCGCGGTCATGGACGTTTCCTTCGCCCTCCAGGTGCTGTGCGTTGAGGCGCTGGTGCGCTCCGGGAACGAGCTCGAGTCCGGCGTGCTGCCCGTCCCGGCCGCGATCGACCGCGAGGTCGGGCGCCTCAAGCTGGCCGCGCTTGATGTAGAAATCGACGAGCCGACGCCGGATCAGTCAGGCTACCGGGAGTCTTGGGCATGAGCACGCGTGCTGGAATAGACCTCGGCGGGACCAAGATCGAGGCGATCGTCGTCGACGAGCGGGGCGAGGTGCTCGGATCCGCCCGGCGACCGACGCCCACCGCGGGCGGACCCAGCGACGTGGCGACCGAAATGGCACAAGCCGTCAGGGATGCCTGCACCCAGGCCGGTATCGAGCCGGCCGCGCTGGCGGGGGTCGGCGTCGGTTCCCCCGGTGCCGTCGACCCCGCGACGGGGGTGGTCGGCAATGCGGGCAACCTCCCCGGCTGGGAGGGCCCCTTCCCGCTCGCCGAGACCCTGCGCTTGGCCCTCGGCGCCCCTGTGCACCTCGGCAACGATGTCCAGGTCGCGACCGACGCCGAGTTCAAGCTCGGCGCAGCAAAGCCCTACAACTCGATCCTGGGCGTCTTTTGGGGCACGGGCGTGGGTGGCGGTTTGATCCTGGACGGCAAGCCGTGGCTGGGGCGCGGGGCGGCGGGGGAGATCGGCCACACGGTGGTCAAGAACGGCGGCAGGCGCTGCCCCTGCGGGCGCCGGGGGTGTCTCGAGGCCTATGCCGGGCGGGGGGCGATGGAGGCGCGAGCGCGGCGGCTGGTGAAGCACGGCAAGCACACCGACCTCTTTGATCTGATGGAGAAGCATGGTCGCACGCGGCTGACGAGCGCGATCTGGTCACGTGCGCTTGAAGGCGGTGACCATCTGGCCACCGAGCTGATTGACGAGGCCGTCGACGCGCTCGGCGTAGGCATCGCCTCGGCGGTGAATTTGCTCGACGTGGAGGCGGTGGTGATCGGCGGCGGCCTGGGGGTGCGCTTCGGTCAGCCGATGGCCGATCGCATTTCGGAGTCGATGATGCCGCACATCTTCAATGACTCACGCCCGCCCGCGCTGCACGTCGCGGCGCTGGGCGACCTTGGCGGCGCGCTCGGAGCTTCGCTGCTGGTGGGTGCGGCGAGTTGAGCGTCGCGGCCGGTCACCCATTACCCGGTGACAGCCCCTCGGAGCGCGAACGGCGCGAGCTCCGCCTGGCGCTGGTTGCGATGCGAGGGCGCCTCGTGCTCGTGGCGCTGCTGCTGCTGCTCGCGGCCGCCGCCTGGTGGGTGTCGGCTGTGCGCATGGCCGGGATGCAGGACCACGGGATGATGTCCGGGTCGACGAGCGAGTTGGGGACGCTCGGGTGGTTCGTGGCCACCTGGATCGTGATGATGGCGGCGATGATGTTCCCCTCGGTGCTACCGACTGCGGCGGTGTATGCGCGCATCACCCGGCGGCGGGGTACGGATCGAGCGCTTCTCTTCACCGCCGCCTACCTGCTGGTGTGGGGCGCTACGGGCGCGGCCGCCTACGGCGTGTTCGAGGCGGGACGCCGGATATTCGGTCACGAGCTCGCGTGGAACCGAGCTGGGAGCGCCGTCGCGGCCGGCGTCATCTTGCTCGCGGCCGTGTATGAGTTCACGCCCTGGAAGGACGCCTGCCTCGCCAGATGCCGCGGGCCGCTGGGGTTCGTCATGAGCTCCTGGCGTGAGGGCCGCCTGGGCGCAGTGCAGATGGGCGCCCGCCACGCGCTGTGGTGCCTCGGCTGCTGCTGGGCACTGATGGCTGCGCTGTTCGCCCTGGGGATCATGAGCCTCGGCTGGATGGCGGTCGTGGCCGCGCTGATCGTGCTCGAGAAGACGCTCCCGTGGCGCCGTCTCGCCGTTGGCGGCACGGCGCTCGTGCTGCTGGGGCTCGCCGGTGCCCTGGCCGCCGGGGCCGCCGTGTAGCGGTAGTGACAAACGGCCCCCGCGGGTTTAATCTCGTGTGCCCACCAGCACCCATCCTTCAAGGAGGTCGGCCGATGCGCATCGAGGTCAAGGGCCGCAACCTGACCGTCACCGACGAGCTGAAGGAGCATGTGGAAAAGCGCTTCCGCAAGATCGCGCGCCAGGTCTCGGAGCTGGCTGAAGCGGAGGTCGAGCTCTTCGAGGAGCGCAACCCGGCGATCGCCGACTGCTTCGTCGCCGAGGTCACGCTGCACCTCAAGCGCGTCACGCTGCGCGCGCGCGACCGCTCGCCCGATCTGATGCACGCGATCAACCTGATGGCCGACGAGCTCGCGGTACAGGTCAAGCGCCACCGCGACAAGCGGCGCAGACGCCGGGAATCCCGGGCGGCGGCAGCGCCCGCGCCGCCTGCCTCCGCGCCGCCGGGTCAGGCCTCACCGGCGACTTAGGCCCTTTCGCTGGAGGACCCGGGGCTTCCGTAGCGGTCCCCTCGCGTGACCCTCGGCAGCCGCTTTGAGCCCAATTGTCCAGCGCCTCGGACCGTACGGGAGGCCCGCGGTCCGATGCTAGCCTGACCTCGATGTCGTTCCTTGATCGCGCGCTTCGCATGGGCGAAGCCAAGAAATTCAAGGTCTACGAGCAGCGCGTCGAGCGGATCAATGCGTTCGAGGCCGAGTTCGAGCTCTATTCAGACCAAGAGGTGCGCGAGGCCGTGGACGAGCTGCGCGAGCGGGCGCGCAACGGCGAGACCCTCGACGAGCTGCAGCACGAGTGCTTCGCGCTCGTGCGCGAGGCGGCCAAGCGCACGCTCGGTATGCGCCACTTTGACGTACAGCTGGTCGGCGGCATGGTGCTCGATGACGGAGCCATCGCCGAGATGAAGACCGGCGAGGGCAAGACCCTCACCGCCACGCTCGCCGTGACGCTCAACTCGCTGGCCGGACGAGGGGTGCACGTGGTCACGGTCAACGACTACCTGGCGCGCCGTGACGCGATCTGGATGAAGCCGATCTACGACCTGCTCGGCGTCAGCGTCGGGGTACTCCAGAACATGCAGCCCTACGAAGAGAAGCGCGACGCGTATGCCGCCGACGTCACCTATGGCACCAACTCCGAGTTCGGCTTCGACTACCTGCGCGACAACATGGCCAAGTCGCTCGAGGAGAAGGTCCAGCACGGAGGCCGGCCCAAGCCCGAGGGCGGGGGTTCGCCGTATCACACCTACGCGATCGTCGACGAGGTCGACAACATCCTGATCGACGAGGCGCGGACGCCGCTGATCATCTCGGGCGCGCCCGAGCAGGCCGCCGACCTGTACCAGATGTTCGCGCGGCTGGCTCCCAGGATGGAGGCCGGCAAGACGCCCGAGGGGCTTGACCCGCGGATGAAGAAGCAGTTCGTCGCTGACTTCGACTACGAGTTCGACGAGAAGCACAAGACGGTGTCGGTCACCGAGCGCGGCGTCGGCAAGGCCGAGCGCTTCCTCGGCATCGATCACCTCTACCGCGCGGAGAACGGGCACCTCGTCAACCACCTGATCCAGGCGCTGAAGGCGGAATCGCTCTACAAGCGTGACGTCGACTATGCCGTGATCGACGACGAGGTCAGGATCATCGACGAGTTCACCGGTCGCATCCTGGAGGGCAGGCGTTGGTCAGAGGGCCTCCACCAGGCGGTCGAGGCCAAGGAGGGCGTGCGCGTTCAGGAGGAGAACCAGACCCTCGCCACGATCACCCTCCAGAACTACTTCCGCATGTACGACAAGCTCGCGGGCATGACCGGCACGGCGCTGACCGAGGCGACGGAGTTCATGAAGATCTACGAGCTGCCGGTGATCGAGGTGCCGACCAACATGCCGATGGTCCGCCAGGACTACAACGACCAGGTCTACAAGACCAAAGACGGCAAGTGGGATGCTGTGTTGCGCGAGATCGAGCAGCGCAACGAGCGCGGGCAGCCGGTGCTGGTGGGGACGATCTCGGTCGAGGTTTCGGAGCTGCTCTCACAGCGGCTCTCGCACAAGGGGATCAAGCACAGCGTGCTGAACGCCAAGCCCGAACACGCCGAGCGCGAGGGCGAGATCATCGCCGAGGCGGGCGCCCCGGGCGCGGTCACGATTGCCACCAATATGGCCGGCCGCGGAGTGGACATCAAGCTCGGCGGCAACCCCGAGCACCTCGCTCGGCTCGAGGTCGCGAAGCTTGGCCTGAGCCCCGACGACCCTGATTACGAGCATCACTATGAAGGGGTCCTGCCGGCGATCGACGGGCGGGTGGAGGATCTGCGGGAAAAGGTGCTCGACGAGGGCGGGCTCTTCATTCTCGGCACCGAGCGCCACGAGGCGCGGCGGATTGACAACCAGCTTCGGGGCCGCTCCGGCCGCCAGGGTGACCCAGGTGAGTCGCGCTTCTTCTTGAGCGCCCAGGACGACCTGGTACGCCTGTTCGCGGGCGAGCGCATCTACAAGATCCTCGACCGCATGGGGACGCTCGACAGCGAGGGCAACGAGGAGCCAATCGAGGCCAAGATGCTCTCCAAGCAGATCGAAAAGGCCCAGCGCAAGGTCGAGGAACAGCATTTCCTGATGCGCAAGCACACACTCGAGTACGACGACGTCGCCAACCAACAGCGCGAGGTCATCTATCGCTACCGCGACGACGTGCTCGACGGGCGCGACATGAGCGAGGCAGCGCGCGAGCAGATCGCCGAGTTGATCGAGCGGCTGGTGGAGGAGTACACGGCCTCGGACTTTGTCGACGACTGGGACGTCGAGGGGCTGTTGAACCGGGTGGGGGAGATCTTCGAGCCGAGCGACCAGTTGCTCGGCAGCGCGCCCGAACGCGCAGACCGCGAGGAGCTCACGCAGGCGCTTCAGGAGGAGGCGCTAGAGCACTACGACCAGCGCGAAGCGGAGTTCGGCGCGGAGATCATGCGCGAGCTCGAGCGCTATCTGTTGCTGGAGATCATTGACCAGCGCTGGCGCGAGCACCTCTACGACCTGGACTACCTCCAGCAGGGCATCGGTCTGCGTGCGGCGGCTCAGGAGGAGCCGCTGGTCGCCTACAAGAACGATGCCTTCCGGCTCTTCGGCGATCTCATGAACAACATCTGGGGCGATTTCGCCCGCATGATCTTCCACGTCGAGATCGTCGTCGAAGGACCCAACGGCAACGCTGGGGCGCCGCCCCCGCCGGTCCCCAGCCGGCCCTCGTCCTCGTCCAGCTCCTCCACCCGCGGCGGCAGCGTCTCCTACTCGGGCGGCGGCGCGCCGGCGGGCGCACTGGCGATGGCGGCGGCAGCGGGCGGCATGGCCCAGGAGGGCATGTCCGAGGGCGTCCCCGGCGTGGTCCCGGGGATGGGTGCCGCCGCGGCAGGATACGACTCCGAAGGCTTTCAGCCCGTCGAGCAGCGCCGGGTGGACCACGAGCACCAGCTCGGGCGCAATGATCCCTGCTGGTGCGGCTCCGGCAAGAAGTTCAAGAAATGTCACGGCGCCTAGCGCCGTGGATTCGCTGAGCGCCGCCATCGAGACCCCCTTCGCGGGGCTGATGATGCGCACGCCACTCCTGGTGCGCGCGATCGCGGAACGAGCCGAGCGGCTGTTCCCAGCTCGCGAGGTGGTCACCGCCTCCAATCATGGCCTGGAGCGCTCGAGCTATCGCGAGGTGGTTGGCCGGGCGAGACAGCTAGCCGCCTCGCTGCGCGACCTGGGAGTCCGTCCCGGCGACCGCGTGGCCACGTTCGCCTGGAACTCCGCCCGCCACCTCGAGCTGTACCTGGCGGTTCCCGCGATGGGGGCGGTGCTGCACACGCTCAACGTCCGCCTGTTCGAGGACGATCTGCGCTACATCGTCGAGCACGCGGAGGACCGCGTGGTGTTCGTGGACGCGTCGCTCGCCGACATGATGCCGCGCTTCGAGGGAGTCGAGCACGAGGTCCTGCTCCCGGATGCGCCCAGCTCGCGAGAGGGCGCGTTGCCATACGAGCAGCTCCTCTCGGCGGGTGACCGCGGGTTTGAGTTCCCGGAGCTGGACGAAGACGCGGCTGCGGCCATGTGCTACACGAGCGGCACCACCGGGCGGCCCAAGGGCGTCGTCTACTCGCACCGGTCGGTCGTCCTGCATACGCTCATGATCAACCAGGCGGACGGCCCGGGCCTGCGCGAGTGCGACTGCACGCTGCCCATCGTCCCGATGTTCCATGCCAACGCTTGGGGCCTCCCGTATGCGGCCGCGATGGCAGGCAGCAAGCTGGTGCTGCCCGGGCCGCTGACCGATCCTCGTGGACTAGCCGAGCTGATCGCCTCCGAAGGGGTGACGATCGCGGCCGCCGTCCCCACGATCTGGCAGGGGATCGGCGGACTCGACCGAGCACCTTCTCTTGAGTCGCTCGAGCGCGTGATCGCCGGCGGATCGGCCGTCCCCGAGAGCCTCATCCGGCTCTACGACGAGCGCTTCGGAGTGCCCGTGCTCCAGGCCTGGGGCATGACCGAGACGAGCCCCATGGCCTCGCTCAGCCGGGTGCCGCCGGGGATCTCCTCCGATCAGAGCGCGAACGCGATCCGCGCCACCCAGGGGCGCGTCGTGCCGCTGGTCGACTACCGCGTGGACTCCGCGGCCGGAGGCGAGCTCGAGGTCCGCGGCCCCACGGTTGCGCGCTCTTACTACAACGACGAGCAGGGCGCCGAGAAGTTCACCGACGACGGCTGGTTGCGCACGGGCGACGTCGCCGAGATCGAGCACGGCGCCTTCATCAAGCTGGTGGACCGCACCAAGGACCTGATCAAATCGGGCGGGGAGTGGATCAGCTCGGTCGAGCTCGAGAACGCGATCATGGCGCATCCCGACGTGTTCGAGGCGGCAGTCGTGGCGGTCGCCGACCCGAAGTGGGGCGAGCGGCCCTGCGCGTGTGTCGTGCGGCGTCCCGGGGCCGCCCTGGATGCCGACGCGCTGCGGGAATTCCTGCGCGAGCGCGTGGCCAAGTGGTGGCTCCCGGACCGGATCGAGTTCATTGCCGAGGTGCCGAAGACCTCGGTCGGCAAGTTCGACAAGAAGAAGCTTCGCTCCCGGCTTGCCGAGGGAGGGCTGCAAGAGGCATAACAGCCCGCCGCCCGCGCGGCGGGGCCCGAGCGCGGGCATTTCCCGCTGCTAGCCTTGGCGCTTCGCGATGCCGACTGCCCCTTCAGAGACGCTCCCTCAGCGACTCGCGACGATCCGCGAGCAGCTCAAGCTGCTAGCGGACTATCTTTGACCCCGAAGCATTGAGCGAGCGCCTCGCCGCGCTCGAGCAGCAGATGGGGGCGCCGGGCTTCTGGGAGGATCAGGAGCAGGCCGCTCGCGTATCGGCAGAGCACGCGCGCACTTCTCGCCGGCTCTCCACCTACCGTGAGCTGGAGCGAGACGCGGAGGATCTCGAGCCGCTGGCGGAACTGGCCGAGGAGGATCCGGAGCTCGCCTCCGAGCTCGAAGAACAGGTCGCCGTCGTCGAGGCGCGCCTGGCCGAGCTTGAGGAGGAGCGCCTATTTTCGGGCCGGTACGACTCGGGCGACGCGCTTGTCACGGTGAACGCCGGCGCAGGGGGCACCGACGCTCAGGACTGGGCGGAGATGGTGTTGCGCATGGAGATGCGCTGGGCCGAGCGCCGCGGCTTCCAAGTTGAGCTCCTAGAGGCCTCCGCGGGAGAGGAGGCGGGCATCAAGTCCGCGACCTTCCTCGTGCGGGGCGAGAATGCCTACGGGCTCTACGCGAGCGAGAAGGGCGTGCACCGGCTCGTGCGGCTCTCGCCCTTCGACGCCGCGCACCGGCGCCAGACGAGCTTCGCTGGGGTGGAGGTCTCCCCGGTCGTGAACGAGATCGCCGACGTCGAGATCAATGATGACGACCTCCAGATCGACACCTACCGTGCCAGCGGCGCCGGCGGCCAGCACGTCAACAAGACCGACTCCGCCGTGCGCATCACGCACCGTCCCACTGGAATCGTGGTGCAGTGCCAGAACGAGCGCTCGCAGTCATCGAACAAGGCGGAGGCGATGACGATGCTGCGCTCGAAGCTGCTCGAGCTCGAGGAGCGCCGCCGCAGGGAGGAGATCTCGCGTGAGCGGGGGGAGGCGCAGGACGTGAACTTCGGCTCTCAGATCCGGTCTTACGTGCTGCATCCCTACACAATGGTCAAGGACCATCGCACCGACCACGAGGTCGGCGATGCGAATCGCGTGCTGGGCGGCGACCTCGACGGCTTCGTGCGGGCCTACCTGCTCAAGAACGCCGGGCGCTCGCCGGCCGCCGGCCGGGGGACGGACGGAGCGGCGACATGAACGACCACCGCCACGGCGCTACCTCGGGTCAGCCGACGGCGCCGTATCTGGACGCGGTGAGCGCGTATGGCTTCCGCGGCTCGACCCGCTTCCACGTCCCGGGCCACAAGGGCGGTGAGGGCGCTGACCCCGGTCTGCGCGCCGCGCTCGGCGACCGCGCGCTGCTGCTGGACGTCCCGCAGGACATCGAGGGAATTGATCTCGGCCCCCCTCCGACCCCCTACCAGTTGGCCGAGCTGCTGGCCGCCGAAGCCTACGGCGCCGGGCGCACCTGGTTCTTGACCAACGGCGCGACTCAGGGAAATCATGCGCTGTGCCTGGCGCTCGCGGGGCCCGGTGAGCCGGTCCTCGTGCAGCGCAACATCCACGCCAGCTTGATCGATGGACTGATCCTCAGCGGCGGGCGGCCGACCTTTTTGGCTCCCGAGTACCACGCCGAGCTGGGTATGGCGCTGGGCATCACCCCTGAGTCGCTGGCCAGCTGCCTGCGCAAGGCGCCTGACGTGCGCGCCGTCTTCATGGTTTCGCCGACCTATTACGGCATGGCCGCCGACGTAGCTGGTTGCGCGGAGGTGGCCCACGCCGCGGGCGCGGCGCTGATCGTGGACAACGCCTGGGGGGCCCATTTCGGCTTTCACCAACAGCTTCCACCCTCGCCGCTCGCACTGGGCGCGGACGCGATGCTCACCTCCACGCACAAGATCGTCGGCAGCCTCACCCAGTCGGCGATGCTGCATGTTGCCGCGGACGGCCTGGTGGACCCCGGAGCACTCCACCGAGCGGTGCGCCTGGTGCGATCTACCAGTGGGAGCTCGCTCCTGTTCGCCTCCCTGGACGCCGCGCGCCGCCAGCTCGCGGTGCACGGCGACGCCCTCCTGGGCCGCACGCTCGCCGCCGCGGCACGCACCTGCGCGGCGATCGATGCGATCGAGGGATGCGAGGTGCTCGGCGGCAGTCTCGTGGGCCGGCCCGGGGTCGTGGGCTGGGATCCGCTGCGCTTGGTGGTCAACGTCCGCGGCACGGGCTGCACCGGCTACGAGATCGCCGAAGGCCTTCGGGCTTCGTACGACACGTACACCGAGCTGGCCACGCACGCCACGGTGGTGTTCGTGCTGGGCATCGCGCAGGCCGTCGAGCCGCTCGAGCGCCTGGCGCACGACTTCAGCGAGACGGTCAGGCGGATGGCCCGGTCGGGAAGAATTCTCGAGCTCCCCCGCGCGCCCTCGGGCGGCGAGTCCGAAACGGTCATGACTCCCCGCGAGGCGTTTCTCGGCACCGGGGAGGCGGTAGCCGTCGAGGACGCGTTGGGACGGGTTTCGTGCGAGTCGATCGCGGGCTATCCGCCGGGCGTGCCCGCGCTGCTCCCCGGCGAACGGGTCACGGTCGAGGTGGTGGAGTACCTGCGCGAGCTGACGGGGGCGGGCGCTCGTCTGCACGGCGCCGCGGACCCCGATTTCGCCACCGTGAGGGTGCTGGCGGGCGCTCCGGCTGCGGTCGAAGCCGCGCCGCTCTGACACTGTGGCCGCGACGACCAACTTCGCCCTCGAGCCCGCGGTTGTAGATGAAGCCGTGGCCCGGGCCCTGCGCGAGGACCTGGGCGACGGCGACATCACGACGGCGGCGATCGTGCCGGCGGAGGCGCGCGCCTGGGGGGTGATCGAACAGAGGGCGCCGGGGGTGCTCTTCGGCTTTCAGCTGGTGAGCGCGACGTTCACGGCCCTCGACCCGGAGGTGGCGGTGGAGCCGCTGGCGACCGAGGGGCGCTGGCGGAAACCAGGAGCCGTACTGCGCCTCGAAGGCCCAGCGGCGGCGATCCTCAGCGGCGAGCGCACGGCTCTGAACCTCCTGGGGCGCTTGTCGGGCGTCGCGACAATGACGGCGCGCTTTGTGAGCGCGGTGGAGGGCACTGGCGCCCGCATTCTCGATACGCGCAAGACCACGCCGGGCCTGCGCGCGCTCGAGAAGGCGGCGGTCGCCGCGGGCGGAGGAACCAACCATCGCCGTGGGCTCTACGACGCGATCTTGATCAAGGAAAACCACGCCGCGATCGCGGGCGGAATCGGCCCGGCGGTGAGCAAGGCGCTGGCCGCCCGCCCGAGCTCGGCGGTGGCGCTGGAGGTCGAGTGCCGCGATCTCGATGAGGTCGACGAGGCTCTCTCCGTGGGCGCGGAGCTGATCCTGCTCGACAACTTCTCCGTGCAGGAGCTGAGGCGCGCGGTCGAGCACGTCTCCGGTCGCGCCACGCTCGAGGCGAGCGGTGGCGTGGCGCTTGAGACCATCAAGGAAATCGCGGCCACCGGCGTAGACTTCGTGTCGGTCGGCGCGCTGACGCACAGCGCCCCGGCCCTCGACCTATCCCTGATGCTTCAGCCCCCACCCCCATGAACCTTCCCATGGTCACCGAGCGGCCCGCGACAGGCGGCTCGCCTCTGATGCTGGAGAACCTTCCCGCCCTGCGGGAGGAGGTGCGCGAGCTCGCCCGGGAGCGCGACGCCCTGATCCTCGCTCACAACTACCAGCTTCCCGAAATCCAGGATGTGGCTGACTACGTGGGCGATTCGCTGGGGCTCTCCCAGCAGGCGGCGCTTGCCGCAGGACACACGATCGCGTTCTGCGGCGTGCACTTCATGGCGCAGACGGCCTCGATCCTGTGTCCGGACAAGCGTGTGCTGATCCCGGACCTCGATGCAGGTTGCTCGCTGGCGGAGTCGATCACCGCGATCCAGCTCCGCGCCTGGAAGGCCCGCCATCCCGACGCGATCGTGGTCATGTACGTCAACACAACCGCCGAGGTCAAGGCCGAGACCGACTACTGCTGCACGTCGGCCAACGCCGTCGAAGTCGTCGAGCACATCTATCGCGAGCATGGCGACGACACCGAAATCTTGTTCGGTCCAGACATGTTTCTGGGCGCGTACGTGGAGCGGGTCACGGGCCGGCGCATGCACGTGTGGGACGGCGAGTGCCACGTCCACGCGGGCATCAGACCCGCCGACATCGCCGCGGTCAGAGCGGCCCATCCCGGTGCGGACTTTCTCATTCACCCCGAATGCGGCTGCTCGACCAGCGCGATGGAGTACGTCGCGGCCGGCGACATCAGCGCCGAGGGCGTGCACATGCTTTCCACCGGCGGCATGCTGAGGTATGCGCGTAAGCGGGCCGCGGACGCCGGCGCGGGAGCCTCCGCCGCCGTGGTCGCAACCGAGACCGGCATGCTCCACGGGCTGCGAGCAGCCGCCCCCGGGGTCGACTTCGTCGCCGCCAACGAAGCGGCTCATTGCCGCTACATGAAGTTGATCACGCTGCCGAAGCTGCGCGATTCCCTGCGCGACGGCGCGCACGAGGTCAAGGTGCCCAAGCAAGTGGCCGAGCGCGCCCGGGGGCCGATCGAGCGAATGGTCGCGATCGGCTGAGCGCTCATAAGCGCGCGATCGCACCGACCATCGCGCTCTCGAGCTCGATCGCCCGCCAGTTGGGCGGCCCGTCGACGAACAGTGCAAATGCGAGGCGTTGGCGGCCGTGGCTATGGCAGTAACCGGCCAGATTCGTGACGTCGGTGAGCGTCCCGGTCTTGGCGACGCACGCCCCCTTGGCCGCCGTGTGCACCCCAATCGTCTGCACGGTCCCGTTGACGCCCACCGTCGGCAGCGAGGAGTAAACCTGGGCGCCCCGCGCCGTGCCCCAGAGCTCGCGCAGCAGCTCGACAATCTCCACCGGTGAGGAGTGATCGGAGCGCGAGAGTCCGGAGCCGTCCACGATCCGCGGATCGATCCCATAGCCCGAGATCACCTGCCCGATCACGCGCGCGCCCGCCGCGGTGCTGCCGCCGCCGCCAAAGCGCGCGCCCAGCTGCTTGGCGAACAGCTCGGCGAAGAGGTCGTCGGAGGGGACATTCATCAGCCGCAGCAGGGTGGATATCTGCGGCGAGCTCACCGTGGCGAGCACCTGCGCGGTGGGTGGTGCCTTGCCCGTCCGCCGCGTCGCTTGGGCCATGATCCCGGTGCTGACCATCGTCTGGGCGAGCTCGCGTGCGGCGAAAGCCGCGGGACTCCAACCGCGAGTGGCGGCGCCGTGGTCGTAGACGAGCGCACTCAGCTCGCCGCCGAGGTCCGGCAGGTCGGGGGCGAAACCCATCGAGGGGGGACCCACCTTGTTATCGAACAGCGCCCCGTCTCCGATCACATGCCCGGTCACGCGGCGGATTCCTTTGGCCTTGAGTTTGCGGGCGAGCTCGGCGGCCGTGGGGCCGTAGCCGCGCTCCCAGGTGCGAAGGAATGTCTCGTCTCCGAGCGTGGGATCGCCCCCGCCGCGTAGGTAGAGATCTCCGTGCCATACCCCGCCCGCGGCGCGATGGCCCACGCCGAGCACCTCGGTCTTCAGCGTCGCACCAGCGCCCAGTTTGCTCAGGACAGCGACTGTCGTAAACAGCTTTTCGACCGACGCGGGCGGGCGTTTGACGCCCCCTCGCAGCGCGAACAGCCAGGAGTGGTCGGTGAGATCGTAGACCGCACCCCCCGAGAACCTGCCGGCCTGCTTGAAGGCGTCCTCGAGCGCGACGCGGAGCCGTCCCGTGCCGCGGGGAAAGCGCGGCCGGGGTGGCGCCTTGTGGACGACGCGGTGGACATGGAGCGTGGTGGTGGCGGTGTGAACGGGACGCCGGTGGGCCCCGCCACACCCGGCCAACAGCGCCGCCGCCACCACCACGGCCGCGATCGGCCCCAGGACGTGCGGGGCGGCGCCCTGTAGGCGCGTCTGGTCGTTTTCCCTGCCAAGGCCGGTGCGCACCTAAACCGAGCGCAGCTCCTGCTCCGTGTGCGGGCCCACGCAGGCCAGCGAGAGCTTCTCGGGAATCGCCGCGGCAGCTTCACAGACCTCGTCGAAGGTCACTCGGTCGAGCAGGTCGATGACCGTATCGGGATCCGGATCCTCCTCGTAGACGACGGTCTGCTGGGCCGCGTAGCGCGCCACGGCCCCGGTGTTCTCGAACGCGATCGCCCGCGCCCCCGCGGCGTATGCGCGTGCCCGCTCTACCTCCGTCTCGCTCGGCCCCTGTTCGCGCAGTTCGGTGACGATCTCCTTCATCCGCGTGAGTGCCTCCAGGCACTTGCTCGACTCAAGCCCGGCGGAGAGGGCGAGCACGGGGGTATCGGAGTGGGAGTGGGCGTGGGAGTACACCGAATACGCGAGCCCCCGCTGCTCGCGAATCTCGTCGAACAGGCGCGACCCCATGGAGCCGCCGAGCACAGTCGAGTAGACCTGGAGCGCAGCGCGCCGGCGCGGATCGGAGACGTCGATCGCAGGGCGATACGCCAGCCGCAGATGCGACTGGTTGGAGTCGCGTTCGCGGACCAGCACACGCTCCTGGGGGGATGGCGCCGGTTCAAATGCCCTGGGCTCCTGTTGGGCATCAAGGCGGCCGAAGAGATCCTCGAGGTGCTCCTCGTCGGGGAGCCCGTGGAGGTTGCCGACGAGCAGGGCTGCGCCGCGCGCCGGAGCCCACCGGCGTCCGCGAAACGACAGGATCCCCTCGCGAGTGAATGTGTCGCGAATGTGCTCGACGGTGCCGAGCACGGGCCGGCCCAGCGGATGCTCGCCGAAGGTCGCCTCGTCAATCAGGTGCTCGGCCAACACGGCCGGCTGATCGGAGGCTCTGGCAATCTCTTGGACCACCACCCCGCGCTCGCGGTCGAGCTCCTCGCCGTCGATGCGGGGGCGCTCGACGAAATCCGTGAGCAGGTCGATGGCGCGCTCAGCCTGTTCCGCTCGGGCCGTGATGTGGAACGCCACCAGGTCGTGGCTGGTATAGGCGTTCAAGACCCCGCCGATCCGCTCCGCGGCCTCGTTCACGTCACGGTAGGTGGCGTACTTCTCGCCCCCCTTGAACACCAGGTGCTCCAGGAAATGGGCCATCCCATTCTCCTGCGCAAGCTCGGTGCGCGCGCCGGCGTCGAAGGCCAGCATGATGGTGAGCGCCCTCGTTCCCCCGACCGCAATCCGATAGACGGGGAGCTCGTTGCGCAGGATCGACCGGGTGATCTGAGGCATCCGGAAAAGGTAGCGGCAGACCCACGCGCGAGCCGCAATCCAAAGCTTTCAGGGGGGACGCGAGGGCCCGGCGCGCGCAAGGCTCCTTGCAACGAAGCACCAGCTCCTGCGCCCGGCGGTGCGGCTCGCTACCCTCGCTGAGCAGCGCGATGGCCACATCAGCGACCAAAGTTGCCGCCCCCGCGGAGCCCCGAAGGGATCGGCGGCCCGCCCCTCCCGTGATCGAATTCCGCGTCGTCAGCAAGCGCTACGACGGCGGAGATGTGGGTCTCGACCGCGCCAATTTCTCCGTGGAGAGAGGCGATTTCGTGTTCCTCGTGGGGGCCACAGGGTCGGGAAAGTCGACCGTGATCAGGCTGCTGATCAAGGAGCTCGAGCCGACCGAGGGGTCGATCAAGGTCGCGGGCCGCGAGCTCTCCCACATCCGACCCAACCGCGTGCCGATCTATCGCCGCAATATCGGCGTGGTGTTCCAAGACTTCAAGCTGCTGCCGAACCGGACCGTGCATGACAACGTCGCCTACGCGCTTCAGGTCACGGGTGGCACGCGCCGCCAGATCCGCTCCCGGGTCCCGGACATCCTGCGCATGATGGGCCTCTCGACGAAGCTGCACAACTACCCCGATCAGCTCTCCGGCGGCGAGCAGCAGCGCGTCTCGATCGCCCGCGCCTTCGTGAATCACCCGCCGATGCTGCTGGCGGATGAGCCCACCGGGAACATCGATCCTGAAACGAGTATCGACATCATGCGTCTGCTCTACCGGATCAACCGGACCGGCACGACGGTGCTTGTCGCGACGCACGACCAGGCCATGGTCGATCGGATGCGCCGCCGCGTGATCGAGCTCTCGCACGGCCGTATCGTGCGTGACGAGGCGAGCGGCCTGTATGCGTCCGATCAGAGCACGCGCGAGTTCGCGGACATGATGCGCTCGAGTTCCTCCTCGGCTGAATGACGCGCACCGCCCCCCGCACGTCGAGTTCCACAGCCGTCGCATGAGGTTCGGCTTCTTCCTGCGCGAGGCGCTGCGCGCGATGAGGCGCAATGCCGCCCCCGTCTTTGCGGCGCTCGCCACCGTGCTCGTGACCATGCTCGTGGTGGGGGTTTTCATTCCGGCAGTGGAGGTCACAAATGGCGCCGCCAACAGCGTCCGCGGCCGCCTCTATGTCGAGGTCTTCATGAAGACCCATGCCAAGCGCAGCGACGCTCTGCGGGTGGAGCGCGAGCTGCGCTCGACGCCGCACGTCAAGTCGGTGGTGTTCGTTTCCAAGGCGCAAGCGCTTGCCCAGCAGAAGCGCCAGAACCCGGCTGCGTACGCGCTGCTCAAGTACAACCCGTTGCCGGACGCCTTCCACGTGTTTCCGGACAACGCGGCCAACCTGCCGGCCGTCCGAGCCGCGCTGACTCCCGGTGGGGTGGCGATCGACCACTCCATAGACGACGTGAGCTACAAGAAGTCTTACACCTCGAAGGCGCTCCAGCTGACCTCGGCGATCAAGTGGGGCGGAGTGGCCTTTGCGGGGTTGCTGGCCCTCGCCTCGATCCTGCTGGTGGCAAACACCATCCGCTTGTCGCTCTTCGCGCGCCGAAGGGAGGTCGAGGTGATGCGGCTCGTGGGTGCGACGAACTGGTTCATCCGCTGGCCCTTCGTGATCGAGGGCATCCTCGTGGGAATGGTCGGAGCCGTGCTCGCGATCGCGGTGCTCGCAATCGCCAAGGTCACGCTGCTCGACCCGCTGCTCTCCGGCTGGACGCTCGTGGGAGGGGTGCGCACGATCGCGTTTCCGGTCCTGCTGGCGATCTTGCTGGGAGCCGGCGTGCTCGTCTCAGCGGTGGGATCAGGCGTCTCGCTGCGGCGCTATCTGCGTATTTGAGGGGCGCCTCCGGCTCGGCTTTAGGGGGCGGCGGCTACCCTGATGATCGATCGCGACGCGTTGCGTCGCGTTGCACGTGAGCCAGATGAGCTTCAGGTCCTTTCGACGTCGACCACTCTCCGCGGTGAGAGTCGCGGCCACGATCGTGGCCGCACTGGTGCTGCTCGCGGTCGGCATGTACCTGGGCGGGCACCCCAGTTGGATGCCCTCAGGGCTGCGCAGCGCCTTCGTCAACGACTCGGGCTCCCGCCTGATGCAGGACGTGGTCTCGCTGCTCCAGCGCAACTACTACCGCCCCGTCAACTCCAACCAGCTAGTGAACAAGGGCATCGCGGGCGCCGTCGCGAGCCTCGATGATCCCTACTCGCATTACTTCGATCCCGGCGACTATCACACATTTGAGAACCAGTCGAACCCGCATCTGAGCGGCATTGGCGTAGACGTGCTGCCGGATTCCAAGGGGCTGAAGATCGTGGGCGTGTTCCCGGGCTCGCCCGCCGCGCGCGCCGGCCTGTTGGAGGGGGACCTGATCGTCAAGGTTGGATCGCGCTCGCTGGCCGGCCACTCAGCGGATTTCGACTCGAGCCTGATTCGCGGCCCGGCCGGCACCCCCGTCACGCTCACGATCGTGAGGGACGGAAAATCCCACCGGGTCACGCTCAAGCGGGCGAACATCGTCGTGCCTGTGGCGACTGGGCGGATCGTGACCTATCACGGCGTCAAGCTGGGCTACGTCCAGCTGACGAGCTTCACCGAGGGCGCCGGCGCCGAAGTGCGCTCGCAGGTCCAACGGGTCCTGCGCGCTGGCGCGCGCGGGCTGATCCTCGATCTGCGTGAGAACGGCGGCGGCCTACTCGACCAGGCGGTTGCGGTGGCGAGCATCTTCATCCCCGACGGCACGATCGTCTCTACCGACGGCCGCGCTCAGCCGCGCGAGGTGTATTTGGCCAAGGGCAACGCGATTGCGGTGCACCAGCCGATGGTGGTGCTCGTCGATCACGGCACCGCCTCCTCCGCCGAGATCGTCACCGCCGCGCTCGAGGACCGCCACCGTGCGCTCGTGGTGGGCACGCGTACGTACGGCAAGGGCGTGTTCCAGGAGATCGAACCGCTGCCGAACGGCGGCGCGCTCGACTTCACCGTCGGCGAGTTCTTCACCCCCAACGGCACCAATCTCGGCGGTGGCGGCGTTCGTCGCGGGCGGGGAGTGCAGCCGAACGTCTACGCGCTCGATAACCCGCATACCCGCACCGACGAGGCGCTGCAGACTGCCGAGCGCGTCGTCGCCGGCAAAGTTCGGTGAGCCCGGCCCGGCGCGCGCCGCGCCGGGGTACGGGCGGCCGCCGCGCGCCGCGCGCCGCCGCGACGGCAGACCATCCCAGGTCGAGCTCCGTACGCGTGGGCGTGCTCAACAAGCGCGGCAGGTTTCTGGTGGCGGAGCCGTTCTTCGAGGCTGGCCCCAGGCTCGTCGTCAGTCGAGACGTCCGGGCGGCGGCGGGCGATCTGGTCGCGGTGCGCACCCGACCGCATCGCGACGGCCGCGGGGGCCGGGCGGTGATCGAGGCGCGGCTGGGACGGCCAGAGGTGGCACGCGACGTGATCGAGGCGCTGATGATCGATCGCGGCCTGAAGCGCTCATTCGCTCCGGCGGTCGAGCGCGAGGCCGACGCGGCTGCAAGTGTCGTCGATTCCAACAGCGGGACCCGGCGCGACTTGCGCTCACTGCCGACGTTCACGATCGATCCTGCCAGCGCACGCGACTTCGACGACGCGATCTCCGCCACGAAGCTCGACGACGGCCGCTGGCGGGTCTGGGTGCATATCGCCGACGTCGGCGCACACGTCCCACCCGGCTCGCTGCTTGACCGCGAGGCATACCGCCGCGGGTGCAGTGTGTATGTCCCCGCTGCGGTCGAGCCAATGCTTCCGGCGGCGCTCTCCAGCGGCGCCTGTTCGCTCGTTCCGTTCCAGGATCGACTCGCGCTGACCGCCGAGCTCTCGCTGCAGGGCGCCGAGGTGAAAAGCGCCTCCTTTTATCGCTCCGTGATCCGCTCGGATGCCCGCCTCGACTACGACCAGGTCGACCGCATCTTTGCCGGCAGCGAGCCGCCGGCCCCGCCGTGGGGCGAACCGCTCGCTATCGCACGGCAGGTGGCTGCAGCCCTGCATGCGCGCCGAGCGGGCCGTGGAGCGGTGGCAGTGGAGAGCGAGGAGCCCGAGTTCCGCTTCGATGGTGAGGGCAACGTGGTCGGGGCTCAGGCTGTCGAGCAGACGGAATCGCACCGGGTGATCGAGCATCTGATGATCACCGCCAACGAGCAGGTGGCGAAACTGCTCTCAGACCGGCGCATACCTGCGCTGTATCGCGTCCACGAGCGACCCGAGGGATCGGCGGTCGAACGGCTCATGGCACAGCTTGCTTCCCTCGGGGTCCCCACGCCGCCCCTGCAAAAGGGGCCCCTCACGCCCCAACAGGCCGCCGCGGCGGTGGGCGAGATCTCGCAGGCGGTCGCCGACTTCGTGGCGCGGACCGGCCGCGGCCAGCGGGCCCTCTCCAGCCTCGTGCTGCGCTCGCTCAAGCAGGCCTACTACGACCCCCGGAATCTCGGGCACGCGGGTCTGCAATCGTCTAGTTACTGCCACTTCACCTCGCCAATCCGCCGCTATCCCGATCTGATCTGCCACAGGGCCCTGCTGTCGGCGGTTGCGGGCGAGCCAGCGCCCGAAGGCCGCGCGGTGGCGGCGGCGGGTCCGTGGTCCTCAGCACGCGAGCGCGAGGCGATCTCGATCGAGCGCAGCGCGGACGATGTGGCGCTGTGCTTCCTACTCCAGCGGTCGCTCGCCGAGTCCGGCTACGACGAGGTCTTCGAGGGCGAGGTGGTGGGGTTGCACACCTCAGGCGCGTTCGTCGCCTTTGGCCCGAGCGCAGAGTTCGAAGGGATGCTGCCGCTTCGCCGCCTCGTCGGCGACTGGTGGGAGCTCGACGAGCTGGGAACAATGCTGCATGGCACGCGCAGCGGCAAGCAGATCCGGCTGGGAGACTCGGTGGAGGTGCAGATCGGAATGATCGACGCGCCGCGGGGTAGGGTCGACCTACATCCCGTGAGAATCTGATGTCCTCGTTTTCGACCATGCCACTTTCCCATGCCACGAACGCGTAAGCGCAAGCTCGGCGCAGGCGACCTCGCCACCAACCGTCAGGCATCCTGGCGCTACAACCTACTCGAGCGGTTCGAGTGCGGCATCGTGCTCACCGGCACCGAGGTCAAGGCCTTGCGCACCTCGGGTGCGCAGCTGCGCGATGCCTACGCGGTCGTGCGCGACGGCGAGGTGTGGCTGATCGGCGTCTACATCCCCCCCTACGAGGCGGCCAACCGCGGCAATCACGATCCGGAGCGAGACCGCAAGTTGCTGCTGCACCGCAAGGAGATCGCCCGTCTGATCGGCAAGACTCAGGAGCGGGGGCTCACGCTAGTCCCCACGCGGGTCTATTTCCGCGGCCCGCACGCGAAAGTCGAGTTGGCGCTGGCCCGGGGCAAGGACCGCTACGACAAGCGCGACACGATCCGCCGGCGCGAGGTCCAGCGCGAGATCGAGCGCGAGCTGCACGCGGGGTAGGGCGGGTGCCCTACGTGAACGTGCGCGGCAGGTTCGTGGCGTGCATCCCCAGGACGAGCGCCGCGATCAACGCGAGGTAGACCCCCGCCACCAGCGCTCGGTCGAGCGGGCGCACCTGGTAGTACTCGCGCTGGCCCGGGGCGCCACTGCGCCGCAGCTTCCAGCGCTTATAGGTCTCGTACCCGCCGATCAGCACGATCAGGAAGATGATCGGGTTGGGGAAGAAGATCGCCACCGGGATCAGGGCGGCAAAGCCGACAAACCACATCCACGGTGCCATCGCCGCCATCGCCCGGCCGCCGTCGAGAGGCACGACCGGCAATAGGTTGAAGAGATTCAGGAAGAATCCGGTGAAGGCGAGCGCCCGCCAAATATCGTCACCCGTGAGGTGCCAGATGAGGACACATGCTGCGGCGCCGATGCTCCCCAGCACTGGGCCGGCGAGGCCGACGCGCGCTTCCGCGGCCGCGTTGTCGCCGAGCGAACGCGCCCCGATGACCGCGCCCAGGAAGGGGATGAACATCGGCAGGGTGGCCTTGAGTCCCTCGCGCCGCAGTTGGATCACATGGCCCATCTCGTGGACCAACAACAGGGCGACGAAGCCCATCGCGAACGGCCACCCGAAGACGAAGCTGTAGGCCGCGATCGAGACGAGCATCGTGCCCGCGCTGACCAGGAGCTTGGCCTTCGGCAGGAGCAGCAACAGCGCCTTGAGCTTTGTCAAGAGTGCGAGGAGGACGGCGCCGATCGGCGCCAACCTGCGCTTGAGGAACGACTGTTTCGGCGGCACCCGCCCGCCGGGCGTGTGCCGGCGTGCCACGACCTCGTCTGGCGGTGGTGGGGCCGGATCCGGGGCCGCGCGCGGCGGCTCCGGGAGCCACCATGGCGTCTGTTGTTCCATCGTCCCTTGATTGTGGCACCGGCCGAGCGCGCTGCCGCTGATCCGCACGCGCACTCAGGGAACTCTCAGAGTTCGAGGGAGCGGTCGGGGGTCGAGCGGGATCCTCGAGTCCGCGCGCGTGTCCTCCTCTAAAATGGTCTTAAGCACCAAGATCCCCAGGGGACGACTGGCTTCGACGTGGTTGGCTCGTGGGGGTGGTTGCGAGCCGAGGTTCCGGGCGGCCTCGTAAAACACCCGGAAAAAAAATAAGTGCGGACTCGCACAGTTTCGATCTCGGTTACGCGGCTGCTTAGTCGGTAACCGAAGTTCGTCTCGGTCGTCGCTCGCCTGCGGCGACTAGCCGGGATCAACTAGCAGGCTTGCCCGGAGTGGATTTGCTCCCTCCGCTCCGGGGACACTAAGGGAGCTGGCCCCCAACAACCCGGCCGGCGAGGCGAGTTAGGGGCGAGATCAGAGCGCCGGCTACGCTCGTAGACGCCACATCCACACGACCGCGGACCCGGGTTCGATTCC
>CAWEGZ010000007.1:0-163970 GCA_963808655.1 uncultured Solirubrobacterales bacterium | reverse complement strand
AGGCGACGCCCTGCAGCTGCGACTCGAGCCGCTCGAGCGCCTCGATCCGCTTCTCCAGCGGCGGGTGGGTCGAGAACAGCGTGGTGATCGACTGCTTGGTCTTGGGCGGAAAGATGTAAAACGCGGCCAGCTCGCCCGACGCGGCGCGGAGATCGCGCTGCGGGATGCGGCCCATCGTCCCCGAGATCTTCATCAGTGCCGAGATCAGCGCGCTCGGCCGGCCGGTGATGATCGCCGAGCCGCGGTCGGCAGCGAACTCGCGGTAGCGCGAGAGGGTCTGCAGCAGGACGAACGAGACGATGTAGACGGCCGCCGAGATCGCGATCACGACGGCGAACCCAATCGCGCCGCCCTGGTTGTTGTCGTCGAAGGCGCCGCCGAACCAGAAGCCCATCTGCGTGATGAAGGCGGCGATCGAGGCAAAGAAGCTGGCGATCGTCATCACCATCACGTCGCGGTTCAGCACGTGTGTAAGTTCGTGGCCGAGCACGCCCTCGAGCTCTGCGGGCTCCAGCAATTGCAGCAGCCCGGTGGTGACGCACACCGTCGCCGCGCGCGGCGAGCGCCCCACCGCGAAGGCATTCGGCATCGCGGTCTGGGCGATGGCCACCTTGGGCTTGGGCAGGTTGGCGGACACGCACAGCCGCTCGATGATCGCGTGCAGCTGGGGCGCCTGCTCTGGCGAGACCTCGCGCGCACCCATCGAGTAGAGCGCGATCTTGTCCGAGGTGAAGAGCTGGAGCAGAAACAGGCCGGCGGCGACGACCGCGATCAGCCCGGCGCCCGTGCCGGCTGCCACCAGCGCGCCGATGAGCACGGCGTACACGAGCCCCAGCAGGAACATGGTCGTGAGCATGCGGAACTGGAGTCCGCGATCACGACCGAAAGATTTGGAAGGCCCAGCCATTGCAAGATGAATGTTGGCACAAGCGATAAGAGTTGACTCAACGTTGTGCGTGAGATTGGTGGGTCTCGCGTCTATACTCGCGCCGCTGTGGAGGGCGGCGGGCGCGCGGACGACTTGATCTTCGATGTCGGGTTGCATCTCGGCGAGGACAGCGCCTACTACCTGAGCAAGGGCTACCGAGTCGTCGCCTTCGAGGCCAACCCCCGGCTGATCGCGCACTGCCGCAGGCGCTTCGAGTCGGCGCTCGCCGAGGGGCGCATGACGATCGTCGAGGGAGCGATCGATGACAGTGGCAGGGAAACCGTCCCCTTTTTCGTGCACGACACCGAGACCGTGTGGGGCACAACCGACGAGGCATGGGCGGCGCGCAACGCGCCCCGCGGAGTCAGCTCGCGCATCGATGTCAACGCCGTCGACTTCGGGCAGGCCCTCCGTGAGCACGGGACCCCGTACTACCTGAAGGTCGACATCGAGGGCGCCGACAGCATCTGCATGGACGCGCTGGGCGCCCGCTCGGAGCGCCCGCCCTTCATCTCGATCGAGTCCGAGAAGGTCAACCCGCGCGGGCTCGTCTCCGAGCTTCAGCGGCTGGCCGCGCTGGGGTACGCTCGATTTGCGGTCTGCCAGCAGGACGGGATGGCGGGGCGCACGATCACCACCACCACGCGCGACGGTAAGCCCCTCGAGTACGCGTTCGAGGAGGCGGCGTCCGGGCCCTTTGGCGAGGACATCCCGGAGCTGTGGACCGACATGGCGGGCGCGCTTCAGCGTTATCGCACGATCTTCAGGGAGTACCGTGTGTTCGGCGACGGCAGTCCCTTTGACCGCTTCAAGCCGGCACGCGCCGTCCGCCGGGCGCTGTCGATGGCGCTGAGACGGCCACTGCCGGGGTGGTACGACACCCACGCCCGGCTCGACGCTTGAGCGACTCCCGGGTCGCGGAGGCGCCCGCCCGTCTACGCTCCCGCCGCCGGCTCGCCGGAGGCCGGCGGGTCTGTGAGCGCCCCGACGATGAACTTGAGGCTGACCGCCTGCAGCTCTGGGTCGTGCTGGACCGAGCGATGGTGGCCGCCGGGCACCACGATCAGGCGGCTTCCCGGCGCACGGAAATGCTGCGCGAGCTCACGCGAGTGCTCCACCGAGACCTGCTCGTCGCCGGCGGCATGCAGCAGCAGCAGCGGCACGCCGAGCGTCTCGACCGCCCGGAAGAGGTCGCTGCAAGCGAGGAGGGCGTCCAGCGTGTCGACCGAGGCGTCGAACTGGAGACCTCCCGACTGCAGTCCGCGCCGTAGGCCCTCGGGGTTCGCCGGGCAGATCCCCACCACCGCACCGGCGCCCGCAAGCTCCGCGGCCAAGATCGCCAAACAGCCGCCCATGCTCGAGCCGCGCAACGCGACCGGCAGCTCCGAGGACCCGCACTCAGAGCGCAGCAGCGAAGCCATCGCGGCCACGTCTAAGAGCGCTCGGCCGTCCAGCGGACCTCGGCTCTCGCCGTGGCCGCGCTGGTCGAAGGTGAGGGCGGCTACCCCGGCCGCGATCAGGGCGCGCGCGTAGTCGTGGTGGCTCTCCTTGCAGGACCCAGCGCCGTGGAGCACGACCACCCCGCACCCCGGCTCCTCCTCGCCCCCGGGGAGCCACAACGAATACGCCAGCCCGTCGTGAACTCCGCTCCTTGCCGGAAGCGGCGCGTTGACGGTGCGCACCAGCCGGCGCATGAGCCGATCATGGCATGATCGGCGGCCCGTGAGAGCGGCAATGGGATATCAACGGGCGCGCTCCTCTGAGCATCGGGCGCAGGCAGCGACGATGCTCGAGCGCCTGGCCGGAGTGCTGCCCACCCCCACCCGGGCCAACGCACGCGGTCGGCTGGAGATCGGCGGCTGCGACCTGGTCGAGCTCGCGGAGGAATTTGGCACGCCGGCCTACCTCGTCGACGAGGACGATCTGCGCGCCCGCGCCCGGACCTTCTCGGGGGAGCTCCAGGGGAGGCATCCCGACGCCGACGTGCTCTTCGCCTCCAAGGCGTTTCCGTGCACCGCGGTTTGCCGCGTTCTGGCCGAAGAAGGGCTGGCCTGCGACGTCGCCTCGGGCGGGGAGCTGGCGCTCGCCATCAGGGCGGGCTTCGACCCGCAGCGGATCTACCTGCACGGCAACGCCAAGTCCGAGCGCGAGCTGCGCGAGGCCATCTGTGCGGGCGTCGGCCACATCGTGCTCGACTCCTTCGACGACCTCGACCGCCTGGAGCGGATTGCGGTGGAGCTGGGCCTTGGCAGGGCCGGTGAGGGCGGCGCCGGCCAGCGCGTCCTGATCCGCGTCACGCCGGATGTCTCGGGTGAGACCCATCAGGCGATCTCGACCGGCCAGGCAGACTCGAAGTTCGGCTTCTCCTTGCGCCAAGCGCCCGAGGCGATCGCCCGGGCGCAGACCACACCCCACTTGAATTTGGTCGGCCTGCATGCCCACATCGGCTCGCAGCTGCTCGAGCTGGAGCCCTTCCGGGCAGCGATCAGGGCGCTCGCCGCGCTCGGCGAGTTTGAGCTCTACAACCTTGGCGGCGGCCTCGGCGTCCCCTACACCCCAGCTGACGCGGCACCCACGATCCCCGCCTACATCGAGGCGATCGTCGAGGCCGCGCACGAGTACCTGGGGCCCGACAAGCGGCTGCTGCTCGAGCCCGGCCGGGCGCTGGTCGCGAACTCGACCGTGACCTTGTACAGGGTCCAGACCGTGAAGCGCAACGTCTCCACCTGGGTCGCGGTCGATGGTGGCATGTCGGACAACCTCCGCCCGATGCTCTACGGCGCCGCCTACGAGGCGCTGATCGCCGACCGCCCGCTCGCGACGGCCACGGAGCGCTGCCACGTGGCGGGGAAGCATTGTGAGTCCGGGGACGTGATCGCCCGCGACGTGTTGCTGCCCGATCCCTCGCCGGGCGACGTGGTGGTGGTCCCCGCGACCGGCGCCTACGGCCACGCGCTCGCTAACAACTACAACGGCGTGCCCCGACCGCCTGTCATCTTCTGCCGGGATGGTGGCGCGCGCGCCGTGGTCCGGCGCGAGAGCTACGAGGATCTCGCGGCGCGTGACTGCGGGTGAGCGTCTGCCGCCCCGCCGCGGAGCGGCGCGTGATCTCGACTGACGGTCGCTTCCGGGTCGGCCTGCTGGGTCGGGGCACCGTCGGCGCGGCATTCGCCGCGCTGCTGCCCGAGCAGGCAGAGCGAGTCGAGCGCATCACGGGGCTGAAGCCCGAGCTCTCTGGCGTCCTCACCCGCAGCACCGGCAGCTTTGACGAGATCCTGGAGCGCTCGGACCTGATCGTCGAGCTGATCGGTGGGCTGGAGCCCGCGCGCGGCTACGTGCTGCGGGCGATGCGCTCGGGCCGCCACGTGGTCACGGCCAACAAGCAACTGCTCTCCCGCCACGGCGAGGAGCTCTGGGAGGTGGCACGCTCGAACGGCGTCCAGCTGCGCTTCGAGGCGGCGGTGGCGGGCGTAGTCCCCGTGATTCGGGTGATCCAGGAGTCGCTCGCGGGCGCGCGCATCGAGCGCGTGCACGGCATCGTCAACGGCACCACGAACTTCATCCTCACCGAGATGGCGCGCACCGGCGGCACCTTCGGCGAGGCGCTCTCCGAGGCCCAGCGGCGCGGCTATGCCGAGGCCGACCCCGCCGAGGACGTTGACGGCCGCGACGCCGCCGCCAAGATGGCGATCCTCGCCCGGCTCGCGTTCGAGACCCCCGTGCACATCGACCAGGTGCGCTACGAGGGGATCGAGCAGATCAAGCCGGACGACCTCGAGTACGCGCGCGAGCTCGGCCTCGGGCTGAAGCTGATCGGAACCGCGGAGCGCATCGGCGACGGTCTTTCGGTGCGCGTCCATCCCGCCTTCCTATATCCCGGGCACCCCCTGGCCTCGGTGGGCGGGTCCTTCAACGCGGTCACGGTCGAGTCGGACACGATCACCGAGATCACCATGTCCGGCCCCGGAGCCGGCGGTCCGCAGACCGCGAGCGCGGTGCTCGGCGACGTGATCAGCGCGATGATCCCTCCCGCCTCGACTGCGGCCGCGGCCCACGAGTTGCCGATCGTCGAGGACGTCATCTCCTCCTTCTATCTGCATCTGGAGGTCGCCGACGAGCCGGGGGTGCTGGCACAGGTGGCCGACCTGCTGGCGCGCCACGGCGTCTCGGTCAGGTCCGTCGTGCAGAAGGGCCTCGGCGATCAGGCCCGGCTCGTGATGGTGCTTCACGGCGTGCTCGAGTCACGTTTCCAGGCGGCGATGGCGCAGCTCGCGGACCTCCAGGTGCTGCGCGCGCCCCCGCGCGCGATCAGGGTGCTCGAGGAGGAATTCGAGTGAGCGGGTTTCATCCGACGTTTACCTTCGGCCCCTGTCGCCGTCGATAGGGTCAGACTCGCGCCGCGGATCGCGGCGCACACACTCGACCGAGGAGGAGAGACATGCCTGGCAGGATCGTCCACACCGAGATTCCGGCGGATGACATCGAGCAGGCCCGCGGCTTCTGGGGCCCGTTGTTCGGCTGGGAGTTCCAGTCCTTCCCCGGCCCGTTCGAGTACCACATGACCCGCATCGACGACAACGCGGGGGCGGCGCTGACCGACATGGAGCCGGGGAAGAAGGGGCTGCGCTCCTATTTCGACGTCGACGACATCAACGCCGGTGTCGCCCGCGTACAGGAGCTCGGCGGCCAAGCGGGCGACGTAAGACCGATCCCCAACATGGGTTGGTTCGCCGTCTGCGTTGACCCGCACGGTAACGACTTCGGTCTTTGGCAGAACGACGCCTCGGCCCCGGCGGAGGGCACGAGTTAGCCCCCCGGCGCCTCCTTAACTACCGAAGCCGCCTCGCGGCGGCCTCGGGGCTTCGGTAAAAGGATGGGGAGTCTGGCGGAGGTGTGGGCTCTAGCGCTCGCCGAGAGAGGAGGACGAGCGGCGAGACGCAGAGGGTGCCTCCGCTGGAGCGAAGCTCGCGCGGAGCCCGATAACCGTCGGAGTCCCGCGACCCGTTCGCCTGTGCCGATGATTCCACATCGCCCGAAGCACGAGGGGAGTTCTCTCACATTGGAAGGCGGCTGATGTGACCGAGAGGTAAAGCTGGAGCGGTTTGTGCGGGGCGCACGTCCTGTGCCCGAGCACCTCTGGCATGCTGGCCACGCATGGCGGTCCGACCCGGCACCAAGGCGATGGCCATTCGATGAGAGGCGTGATCGAGCGCTACCGGGAGCGGCTGCCCTTTGCCCCGCAGGACCCCATCGTTTCCCTGGGCGAGGGCTCAACGCCGCTGATCCGCGCGCCGCGACTTTCGGAGCGGGCCAGCGCGGAGGTGTGGCTGAAGATCGAGGGGGCCAATCCCACAGGTTCTTTTAAGGATCGCGGAATGACCTGCGCCGTCTCTGCCGCGGTCCGGGAGGGCGTCGAGGCAATCGTCTGCGCCTCGACCGGCAACACGGCCGCATCGGCCGCGGCCTACGCCGCCCGCGCCGGGCTGAGGGGCGCCGTGATCGTGCCCGAGGGCAAGATCGCCACCGGCAAGCTCGCCCAGGCGCTCATCCACGGCGCGCGCGTGGTCGCGCTCAAGGGCAGCTTCGACACCGCGCTGAAGCTCGTCCGCGAGCTCGCCGAGCGCCAGCCGGTCTCGCTCGTCAACTCGGTCAACGAGCTGCGCATCGAGGGGCAGAAGACCGCCGCGTTCGAGGTGCTCGATCAGCTGGGAGGGGAGCCACCCGACGCGCTCTGCATCCCCGTTGGCAACGCGGGCAACATCACCTCCTACTGGCGTGGCTTCACCGAGGCGGGCCGGCGGCCGCGCATGCTGGGCTTCCAGGCCGCCGGGGCGGCGCCACTCGTGCAGGGCACGCCGGTCGAGAACCCGGAGACTGTCGCCAGCGCGATTCGCATCGGCAACCCCGCCCGCTGGGAGGAGGCGATGGACGCGATGACCTCCTCCGGCGGCACTGTCCGGGCGGTCAGCGATGCGCAGATCCTCGGGGCCTACCGGCTGCTTGCCGCGCAGGAGGGCGTCTTCTGCGAGCCGGCCTCGGCCGCGAGCGTCGCCGGGCTGCTCGCCCACGGCGCCTCCGGGGCCGCCCGAGTGGTTTGCGTGCTGACGGGCCATGGGCTCAAGGACCCGCAGGTCGCGCTCGCCGAGGCAGGCCCGATCGTGCCGTGCGAGCCCGAGCTGACGGCGCTCGAGCGGGCGGTGCTCGCTTGAGCCTGGGCCGCCGCCGGCTGGTGCGGGTACCTGGCTCCTCGGCAAACCTCGGCCCGGGTTTCGATGTGCTGGCGGCCGCGCTGGCACTGCACCTCGAGCTCGAGGTTGTGGAGACCGGAGCCTTCGCGGTCGAGACCGAGCTGGAGCTTCCCCGCGACCGCTCGAATCTCGTCGTACGCGCCTTCGAGCGCTTGCACCCTGCCGATGGCTTCGCGTTCAGGATCTCCTCGAGCATCCCCCTGGCGGGCGGCGCGGGGGCCAGCGGCGCAGCCGTCGTCGCCGGGCTGATGGCCGCCGACCACATCTTCGAGCTCGACGCCGATCTGCTGGCGCTGGCGAGCGAGCTCGAGGGCCACCCGGACAACGCCGCCGCCTCGCTGGAGGGCGGCCTCGTCATCTCTGACGGCGGCCGCGCGCGTCGCTTCGACGCACCCCTGGGGCTCGAGGCGATTCTCGTCGTGCCCCACGAGGCGCTGAGCACCGACCGGGCGCGCGCCGCCCTTCCCGAATCGGTCCCGCTCACGGACGCCGTCGGCAACCTCGCCGCAATCTCGACCCTGGTGCTGGGCCTGTGTCAGGGCGACTGGGAGCTGATTGCGGCCGGACTCAAGGACCGCCTGCATCAGCCGCACAGAGCGCACCTTTACCCCCGCTCGGCGGCGCTACTCGAGCAGGCGCCGAGGCTCGGCGCCCTGGGAGCGACGATCTCGGGCGCCGGCCCGAGCGTGCTCGTGTGGACCCAGTTCGAGCACACCGGCACCGTGATCGAGCTGCTCGAGCACGAGCTGCGCGGCTGGGCCCGCGCCCAGCGCGTCACGTTCGAGTCGCAGGGGGCCTACGTGCGCGGGCTCTAGGCGGAAGACTCGCTTGCCAGCCGCTCATTCAGCCATTCCGCGTGGCGCTCCTGAAATTCGCGCGCCTCTCGCTGGAACCGGACCAGCAGCTCGAGTTCGGCTTCGCTGTAGCGCTCCATGACGGGCCGGGCGGCCTCGCGCATGGGACGGCCCATCAGCTCCCAGCTCAGCTTCTGCGCCCGCTCGGTCAGCTCGACCAGCACGCGCCGGCGATCGCTGGGATCGGGCACGCGCTGGGCGTAGCCGCCGCGCTCGAGCCTGTCCAGGACCGCGGTCACGGCGCCCGTTGAGAGGCGGCTCAGGCCGGCGAGCTGACCGGCGCTCATGCGACCATGCTGCTCGAGGATGTCCATGCAGCGGGCGTCAGTCCGGTTGACCCTAAAAAGCTCGGTCACGGCCTCGTCGATCGCGTCGGTCGCCCGCTGACCGGCGCGGATTTCCTCGCCCAGGGCGCGCATGAGGTCTTCTTTACGCAAATTTGTTGTGGCCACGAATCGCTTAGCTTTCAAGAATCTGATATAAGAAGAGAATGTTAATGGAGACCGCTACTCAAATCCACTCGCAGGACGTCGCCCGCGAGCGGGCGATGATCGAGGCCGAAGGGCTGGTCAAGACCTACGGCAAGGGCGAGAAGGGCGTCCGCGCCCTCGACGGACTCACCTTCACCGCCACGCGCGGGACGATCTTTGCGCTGCTCGGGCCCAACGGCGCGGGCAAATCGACCGCGGTCAAGGTGCTGACCACCCTGACCCGCCCCGACGAGGGCAAGGCGCGCGTCGCCGGCACCGATGTGCTCGCCCAACCCGACCGTGTACGCCGCACGATCGGCGTCGTCTCGCAGGGCTCGGGCGTCGACGTCCAGGCCACTGGGCGCGAGAACCTGCGCCTCCAGGGGCAGCTCTACGGCATGCACGGGCGCCCGCTCGAGCAGCGCGCCGCTGAGCTGCTCCAGCGCTTCGGGCTGGCCGACGCCGCCGACCGCATCGCGCGCGGCTTCTCGGGCGGCATGCGCCGCCGCCTCGACATCGCGATGGCGCTTGTGCACGACCCCCAGGTGCTGTTCCTCGACGAGCCCACCACCGGGCTCGACCCCGAGGTGCGAGCGGACATGTGGGGTCAGATCGCCGCCCTGGCCTCGGAGCACGACAAGACCGTGCTGCTCACCACCCATTACCTCGAGGAGGCCGATCAGCTGGCGGCGCGAGTGGCGATCGTCGACCGCGGCAAGGTGGTCGCCGAGGGCACGCCCGAGGAGCTCAAGTCCGAGCTCCACGGCGACGCGATCCACGTCGAGCTCGCCGAGGCTTCTGAAGACTCAAGCGTCCGGGCGGCGCTTGCACAGGTCGCGAGCGTGCGCGAGATCGTCCTCGACGGACGTGTCCTGCACGCCCGCGCCGACGACGGCGCCCGCGCGGTTCCCACCGTGCTGCAGGCGCTCGAGGCAGGCGGAATCGCCGTTTCCTCGGTGCGGATCGCGCGCCCCTCGCTCGACGACGTCTACCTGCGCTACACCGGCCGCACCTTCCAGGAGGCCGAATCGGAGACCCCGGAGGACAGCAAATGACCCTCGCCCAGCACAGCTTCTACATGACGATCCGCCACGTGCGCGAGCTGCTCCGTCAGCCCTGGTGGATCGCGGTCACGCTCGTGCAGCCGGTGATCTGGCTGCTGCTCTATGGCGCGCTGTTCAAGCGCGTCGTGCAGATCCCCGGCTTCCACACGGGCTCCTACATCGAGTTTCTCGCGCCCGGAGTGGTCGTCATGACCGCGATCTTCTCCGCCGGCTGGGGCGGGATGCCGCTGATCGACGACATCGAGCGCGGGGTGACCGACCGCTTCCTGGTCACGCCGGTGAAGCGCAGCGCGCTGATCGCGGGGCGGATCGCCAACTCCGCGGCCACGATCGTGATCCAGTCGCTGATCATCATCGGCCTGGGCCTGATCGTGGGCGCGAGCTTTCCCGGCGGCGTCGGCGGCGTGGTGGTGCTGATCGTGGTGGCCACGCTCCTGGGCGCCTCCTTCGGCGCGCTCTCCAACGGGCTCGCGCTGCTGGCGCGCCGCGAGGAGACGCTGATCGCGGTCATGAACTTCCTGCTCCTGCCGCTCACCTTCCTCTCCTCGGCCTTCATGCAGCAGAACCTGATTCCCCGCTGGATGCAGCACGTGGCCGACTTCAACCCGGTCAATTGGGCCGTGGTGGCGGGGCGCTCGGCGGTCTCGAGCAACCCCGACTGGGGCGTGGTGGCCTCCCGGGCGGGTTTCCTGGCGGCGCTGTTCCTGGTCTGCCTGGCATTCGCCACGCGAGCGTTCAAGACCTACCAGCGTTCGGTGTGAGCGCGCAGGCCATGGGCGCAGGATCTAGCCGGCAGGTGGCGGAAGGCGCCACCTAACGGTGGTGGGATATGTCGCCGGAGATGGGCACCTAGTAGAGGATCGAACGACCCGCACGGGCTGGCGCATCGTAGATCCGTTCCTGGCCTCCTGGCTACGCGAAACTTGACTAGCGGCTCAGGCCGGCGCGCGCGTGCCGCCAACCAGCGCGCCCAGCCGCGCGCGCCCCTCATCCATGTGCAGGCGGCGCAGGAGCTCGTCCGTGACGTTCAGGTAGTCGGCCGCCAGGTCGGCGCGGTAGTCGAGGATCGAGACGGCGCGCTCTGCCGACTCAGCGTAGGCGATCGAGGCCCGGATCGCGGTGTCCAGCAGCTTCTCGCCGTAGTGCTCGCGCAGCGACGCGAACGCCTCCCGCGAGTGGCGCGTGCGCATGTCGGCGATGTTGAGCAACACGCCCAACCACTCGAGCTCGGGATTGAGGCTCTCGCGCGCGAGCTCGATCACCTCGAGCGCCTGCTCGACCCCCTGGAGCGCGAAGTACTGGGCCTCGGCGGAGAGCAGCGCGTAGTTGGCGGCGACGAGCGCGTTCACGGTCAGGAGCCCCAGCGCCGGGGGACAGTCGATCAGGACGACCTCATAGGGGTCCGCGACCTCTCGCAGCGCGCGCTTGAGCGTCAGCTCGCGGCCCATCTTGCCCGACAGCATCAACTCCGCCTCGGCCAGACCCAGGTTGGCGGGGATGAGGTTGCCGTGGATCGCCTCGGCGGCCTTGGCGCGGCCGCTGAGCACATCCCCCACCGTGGGCGCGGCATCGGGGTCGATGTCGAAGTAGTCGGAGAGGTTGCCCTGCGGGTCCAGGTCGACCGCCAGCACGCCGACCTCGATGCGGCGCAGGATGTCGGCGATCGTGCGCACCGCGGTCGTCTTGCCGGTGCCGCCCTTCTGCGAGAGAACCGCGATCGTCCTGGCCATGTGCGGCCCGAATATAGGTGGTTAAGGCCGGCGCACATATGCGCCGGCCTCCGGCCGGAACATGTTCCGGCCGGCCGGGCCGATCATGATCGGCCCGGAAGGGGCGGCGCATGCGCCGCCCCCGTGACCGCGCAGGCGCGGTCACGTCCAGAATCCCTAGGCCGGCTGGTGCTCTTCCTCGGCCGCGCCCGCGAAGCGCATCCCGGACACGACCGGCACGTCCACGAAGTGCAGCCGATGGCGCCCGATCACGATCTCGTCGCCGTCGGCGAGCGTCGACCACTCCACGCGCTCGCCGTTCACGAACACGCCGTTGAGGCTGCGGTCGTCAAGCACGCGCAGTCCGTCCGGCTGGCGCACGATCAGCGCGTGCCGACGCGAGACCGTGGGGTCGTCGAAGCGGACGTCCGCCGCCAGGCTGCGGCCGATGCGGGTCCATTCGCGCTCGAGCGCGAACGAGCGCACCTCGCCCAAGGGCGAGCGGTAGGCCAGATACTGGCCAGGCTCCTCGAGGCCGCGGCGCAGCTCCTCCAGCCACATGCGGTCCTCGTGGTCGCTTGGCACCTCGACGATCGCCGTCTGAGCGGTGGTGAATAGCGATGCCCTCACAAACTCATTGCCCCCGCAGTTGGGACACGTCGGCAGCTCATCGACCGCGTCCAGAGATAGGGCGTAATCGCATTCGGTGCAACGGAATGTGCCGGTCCCCGCGACACTGCCCGACATCCACGCTTTCATGGGACTCTCCTTGTTCGGGTACGGCAAGGCAGCGCTGGCAACTCCTGGACGGGGCAAACGGGCCAGCCTTGCTCGTAAACACGATCCTAACGTCCCTGTCAAAGAGGCGATAAAGGCTCGCGAAGAATGTCCAAAGAGGCTGAATGGCCCCTTTTGGCAGGAGAGATCTGCGGCGCGGCGAACTGGGGGCCATGGATCTGCCCGCCGCCGAAATCGACCTCCGCGAGATCCCCGTCCGCCAGATGCCGCTGCTGCAAATCGCGCTCCTGCGACGCAGCATCCACGCGCGCGCGGAGGACTCCGAGCGCTGCGCGCACTGCCGGCGCACGGTCCTTTCGGGCGAGCGCGTGTTCATGTGCGGCCCCGGGCGAGTCGTGTGCGAGCTGTGTGTCGGCCACGAGTCCGAGCGGCCGGGTGAATCGCGTCTCGTGCACGGGCCCGAGCTCGGCCACACGATCCGGATCATCGACCGCCGCGGATTCGCCTAGCCGCCGCGGCCGTCCCGCGGCCGCCGGCGCGGGCGTGCGCCGTAGACTGCCGCGCCGTGGATCCGATCACCGTCTCTGCCACGATCTCGCGCCCGCGCGAGCAGGTGTTCGAGTACCTCGCTGACATCTCCAACCACGCGGAGTTCACCGACCATTACCTGGTCGACTGGCGGCTGACGCGCGAGGATCCCTACGGCAAGGGCGCAGGCGCGCGCTTCCGCATCAAGGCGCCGTTCCAGCGCTTTGCCTGGGGTGACGTCACGTTCGCCGATGTCCAGCCCCCCTTCCGAATCCTCGAGCACGGCCGCATGGGCAAGTACAACCGCGTGCGCATGCTCGCGACATACACGTTGGCGCCCGGTTCGAGTGGGTCGACCGTGGTCGAGTACACCGTCGAGACGGTGCCGGTGATGCTCTCGGACCGGCTGATGGAGATGTTCGGTGGGCGCACCTGGACGCGGCGGCAGCTGGCCAAGGCGATGCGCCGGCTGCGGAGGATCCTCGAGGAGGATCGCGGCCGTGGTCGGCGCGCCACGGTGGCGGGACGGAATTAAACTACGAGACCTCGTGAAAGCTAGACGCGTCCTCGCCCTCGCCTCGGTGCTGCTGGCCACCCCGCTGATCGCGGCGTGCGGGGAGCACACGATGCATCACTCCGATGCCAACAACAACGGCACCTACATCAACGCCGGGCAGGTGACCTACCAGCTCCAGGTCTCGCGCGCCCTGAACCCGTACAGCTCAGAGGACTCGACGTACATCAAGGGCCTGCCGAAGAGCGCTTCGAAGCTCGCGCCGAACCAGATGTGGTACGGCGTCTTCCTGTTCGCCAAGAACGAGACCAACCGCACGATCACGACCAATGATGATTTCGACATCATCGACACGATCGGCAACACCTATCGGCCGATTCCGCTGAACGCCTCCCTTAACCCATACGCCTGGACCCCGACGTCGCTGGCGCCGGGGGCGACCGCGCCCAACCTGATCACCACGGCGGGGGTTGGGCCGAGCGGCGGCCGGCTCCTGCTCTTCAAGCTGCCCGCGTACGGCAACAACTCGGTCTACGACAACCGACCGCTGACGCTCCAGATCCGTAACCCCACCACGCTCAAGGTCGCGGCCACCATCTCACTGGACCTCTAGGCCGGCGAAAGCCCGGCGTCGCCTCACTAGTCTCCGGTCACCGTGACCACGATCGACTGGCTGATCGTCGCCTTCTGCGCGCTGCTGGCCACCTACGGCTTTCTGCAGGGGTTCATCGTGGGTGCGCTGTCGCTGGTCGGCTTCGCCGTGGGCGCTTTCATCGGCACCCGAGTGGGGCCGCTCGTGTTGCCGCATGGCTCCCATTCGCAGTATGCGCCCCTGTTCGGGCTGCTCGGGGCGCTGCTCGCGGGCGGGGTGATGGCGACCGGGCTCGAGGGCCTGGGCCTGCGCGCCCGGCGGCGGCTGCGCGTGCCGGGATTGCAGACGGTTGATGGGCTGCTCGGCGCGGTGCTGACCGCCTGCGTGGGTCTCGGGATTGCGTGGATCGTGGGCGCGGTGGTGGTCCAGTCGACCAACTCGCCGTCGCTGCGCCAGCAGATCCAGCAGTCGGCGATCCTTCGGGACCTCGACAACATCCTGCCCCCGTCGGGCCCGATCCTGAACGCGCTCGCGCACTTCGATCCGCTGCCGACGCTGCGCGGGCCGGCGGCCACGGTCGCGCCTCCCACGCGCGGGATTCTGGCCACACCCGGCGTGCGCGCAGCCAACGCGCGCGTGGTGCGCATCGTCGGCACCGCCTGCGGGCTCGGGATCGAGGGCTCAGGCTGGGTGGCCGCTCCGGACATTGTGGTCACCAACGCCCACGTGGTCGCGGGCGAGAGCGATACGCGCGTGGAGGCTGGCGGTCGCGGGCCCGGTCTCGCCGCCGAGCCGCTTGTCTTCGACCCCCATGACGACGTCGCGATCCTGCGCGTGCCGGGCCTTGGGTTGCGCCCGCTCCCGATCGCGGCATCGGCGCCCACGGGCGCGTCCGCCGCGATCCTCGGCTATCCCGAGGACGGGCCCTTCAACGCCCGGCCCGCCCGCATCGGGGACACGCGCGCCGTGGAGACCGAGAACGCCTATGGCCAGGGGCCGGTGCTGCGTTCCGTGACCGAGCTGCGGGGGCTGGTCCGTCCCGGCAACTCCGGCGGACCCGTCGTGGATGCGGCTGGTCAGGTGATGGCCACGGTGTTCGCGGCGATCGCGACGCCGACGCCCCGCCACGGCGGCTTCGCGGTCCCGAACGCCCTGGTGCGGGCGCAATTGCGGGTCGCCGCGAGCCGCCAGGGGCCGGTGAGGACGGGCGCCTGCGCGGGCTAGGGGTCGGGTCGCTGCTGGTCGTTTGGGAGCCGCGTCCGACGGCGCTACCCTCCCGGGACTCATGGCGAAGACACTGGTGATCGCGGAGAAGCCCTCGGTCGGCCGCGACTTGGCGAGGGTGCTGCCCGGCGCATTCGAGAAGCACGAGGGCTATCTCGAGGGTCCCGAGCATGTCGTCACCTGGGCGGTGGGGCATCTGGTCCAACTGGCCGACCCCGACGAATACGGCGAGCGCTTCAAGAAGTGGCGCATGGCCGACCTGCCGATCGTGCCCGACCGCTTCAAGCTGGTGGTTCGCGACGAGCGCTCGCGCCGGCAGATGAACGTGATCAAGCGCTTGCTCGACCGCGACGACCTTGAGCTCGTGATCAACGCCTGCGACGCCGGCCGCGAGGGCGAGCTGATCTTTGCCTACCTGTATGAGAAGTCGGGCTCGAAGAAGCCGGTCCAGCGCCTGTGGCTCAACTCCATGACCCAGCAGGCGATCAAGGAGGCGTTCGCGCGCCTGCGCCCGGGTTCTGAGCTCCACTCGCTCGAGGACGCGGCGCGCTCGCGCTCCGAGGCCGACTGGATCGTCGGCATGAACGCCACCCGGGCGGCCACGATCCGCCTGCGCTCCGCCTTCGACGGCGCGGTCTCGCTGGGGAGGGTGCAGACGCCGACGCTCGCGATCCTGGCTCAGCGCGAGGAAGAGATACGGGCCTTCAAGCCCGAGCCCTACTGGATCATCGACGCGACATTCGACCCCACCGCCGCACCCAGTGGGCGACGGTACGAGGGCCGCTACCACGCCGGCGCCAACCCGCGCTTGAAGGCGGCCGAGACCGCTGCGGAGATCGTCGCCGCGTGTCAGGGCCAGACGGGCGAGATCACCAAGCTTGAGAAGTCCGAACGCCGCGAGCGCCCGCCGCTGCTGTACGACCTCACTTCGCTGCAGAGCGACGCCTCGAGCCGCTATGGCTTCACGCTGCGGCGGACGCTGGCTGCCGCGCAGCGGCTCTACGAGGAGCACGCGTCGCTCACCTATCCGCGCACGAGCTCGCGCTTCCTCACGAGCGACATGGCGGCACAGCTCAAGCCGATCGCCCGGCTCGTGGGCGGCGTCAGCCGCTCGGATTACGGGGCCGCCGCGGACTACGTGACGGGGCTTGACGTGCTGCCGCTGGGGCGGGTGATCAACGACGCTCGCGTCACCGACCACCACGCGATCATCCCCACGCTCGCGGAGCGCCACCCGGTCGAGAAGTTCTCCGACGACGATCGCAAGATCTACGACCTCGTCGTGCGACGCTACCTGGCGGTCTTTCATCCCGACGCCGTGTTGGAGAACACGCGCGTCGAGACCACGGTGCGCGAGCACGTGTTCCGCACGCGGGGCAAGCGGATCCTGGTGCCCGGGTGGCGCGGCGCCTACGGAGAGACGGCCGACACGGACGAGGGTCGCGACGACGACGAGGGCCGCGAGCAGCAGCTGCCGAAGCTCGAGCAAGGCGAGCAGGCGGCGGTGATCGAGGTCGGCTCAGAGGAGAAGGAGACCAAGCCGCCGCGGCGCTACACCGACGGCTCGCTGGTGCGGACGATGGAGACCGCCGGCAAGCTGGTAGACGATGAAGAGCTGCGGGAGGCGATGAAGGAGTCGGGCATCGGTACGCCCGCAACGCGTGCAGCGATCATCGAGCGGCTGATCCAGGTCGGCTATGTGGAGCGCGAGGGCCGTGCGCTGACCGTGACCGAGAAGGGGCTGAACGTGGTGCGCCTGCTGGGCGAGCACGCGCTCACCTCGCCCGATCTGACCGGCGAGTGGGAGCACCGGCTGGCCAACATCGAGGCGGGCGCCGACTCGCGCAAGGCCTTCATGGGCGACATCGTCAAGTTCACCGAGTCCACCGTGGGCCAGCTCGACGAGCGGCTGAAGGGCGTGCGCATCCCACGCGCCACGCTCGGGCCCTGCCCGGTGTGCGGGCGCGAGATCGTCGAGAACCGCCGTGGGTACTCGTGCTGGTCGCGCGAGGACCCGGGCTGCGGCTTTGTGATCTGGAAGGGCAAGGCCTCCAAGCAGCTGCCGGTGTCGGTGGCGCGCGAGCTGATCAAGACGGGCCGCACCGAGAAGGCGGTCTCGGGCTTCCGGGGGCGCTCCGGTCGGAGCTTTCGCGCCCGGCTTGCGCTGCAGCAGGATGAGGAGGGCCGCTGGCGCGTGGAGTTCGACGAGCCCTGGGCGCGGGAAGGGGCGAAGGCGCCCGAGGCCTCCCAGGAGGAGGCGGCGGCAGGCGCTGCCTCCGGGGACCGGCGCGGGAGCGGGCGGCGCCGGCGCGCGGCGGCGTAGAGAGCTCTGGGCGTCGCCCCCGTCTGCAGGCGGCGGGGGCCTTTCTTGCCGCGCCGGGCTGACCGGCGTAGAGTGCGCTCCGGAGAGAGTCCAAAGGGTGTATCCGTCCCGCTTCGCGTATCACGCGCCTTCATCGCTCGACGAGGCGCTCTCGCTCCTCGACCAGCTCGGCGAGGAAGGCAAGGTGCTGGCCGGGGGCCAGAGCCTGATCCCGCTGATGAAGCTCCGCTTCGCTGCGCCTGCGGCGCTGATCGACATCAACCGCATCCCCGGCCTTGACCAGATCACCGAGGAAGACGGGGGCCTGCGGATCGGAGCGCTCGTCCGTCACAAGGCGTGCGAGCGCTCGAGCGCTCTGCACGGCCGCTTCGGCGTGCTCGGCGCTGCCGCGCCCCAGATCTCCGACCCGATCGTGCGCAATCTGGGCACGGTCGCGGGCTCGCTCGCGCACGCCGACCCGCAGGGAGACTGGGCTTCGGCGATGCTCGCCGTCGGGGGACAGGTGGTCGTCCGCGGCACTGCCGGCGAGCGCACGCTTGCGGTGGAGGAGCTGCTGCGAGGACCGTTCACCACCGTGCTCGAGGCGAACGAGATCGTGACCGAGGTGCGGGTCCCGGACCCGGGGCCGCGGGCGGCCGGCACGTATCTGAAGCTCGAGCGCAAGGTCGGCGATTTCGCCACGGTAGGCGTCGCGGTGCACGTTTCCATGGCCAACGGCCACGTGGATCGTGCCGGGATCGGCCTGACCGCGGTGGGACCGATCAACTTCCGCGCCACAGCGGCGGAGGAGGCGCTTCAGGGCGCGGCGCTCGAAGATGAGGCGATCACCGCCTCGGCGCGACTTGCTGCCGAGGCCGCGGATCCGAAGAGCGATCTGCGCGGCAGCGCCGAGTACAAGCGCGGGGTGGTGCGGGTGTTCGTCGAGCGTGGCCTGCGCGAGGTTGCGGCCGCGATCGGGTCGGGATAGCGCGCGGTGGCCGAACAGCGATGTCCAAACTGCGGTGCGGAGGTGCCTTCCGAAGCTGGGCAGCACGCGCTCACCCCTAGCGCGGGCGTGGTGGAGTGCCCCAACTGTGGGGCGAGCGTGACGCTCGACAAGCCCGGCGCCGAGGCCGCGCAGCAGCAGGCCGCATCTCCCTCCTCGGACGTGCCGCGGGCGCCCGAGACCCGCGGCGCAGAGACGAGCGGCGGGGACTACTTTGCGGGCGAGGAGACAGTGGAGGGTGTGATGGACGAGGTGAGGGAGAAAGACGATGGCTGAGACACAGGTGGCTGAGGCTCGCACCCACGCGATCGAGCTCTCAGTCAACGGGCAGGCCCGGGCCGCCGAGGTCGAGCCGCGCATGCTGCTGGTCCACGTCCTGCGCGGCGAGCTGGGGCTGACGGGGACGCACATCGGCTGCGATACGACCAGTTGCGGCGCATGCACGATTCTGCTGGACGGAGTGCCGGTGAAGTCCTGCACGATGTTCGCGGTCCAGGCGCAGGGCCGTGAGATCACCACTGTGGAAGGTCTGCGCTCGGGCGGTGAGCTTCACCCCCTTCAGGAGGGATTCAAGGAGGAGCACGGGCTCCAGTGCGGCTTCTGCACGCCGGCGATGATGCTCGTGAGCAAGGCGCTGCTGGAGGAGAATCCCAATCCCTCGGAGGCGGAGATCCGCTGGGCGCTGTCGGGAAACATCTGCCGCTGCACCGGCTATCAGAACATCGTCAAGGCCGTGCAGTGGGCGGCTCGGAAGATGCAATCGAGCGACGGGGCCGCCGGCCACGGCGCCGGCGAGCAAGCGGCGTGAGGAGGTAGAGATGGCGGTCGAGGAGAAGCAGGCTCCCTGGCTGGGTCGGTCGATCAAGCGCAAGGAGGACGACCGCTTCATCCAAGGGCGGGGCAACTATGTCGACGACATCAGCCTGCCCGGGATGCTGTACATGTCGATCCTGCGCAGCCCCTTCGCGCACGCGCGTATCAACTCGATCGACGCCTCCGCCGCGCAGGAGCTCCCGGGCGTGGTCGCCGTCGTGACCGGCGAGCTGCTCGCTCAGCACAACCTGGCTTGGATGCCCACGCTCTCGGGCGACACTCAGGCCGTGCTGGCCACCGACAAGGTGCGGATGCAGGGACAGGAGGTCGCCTGCGTGGTCGCCGAGGACCCCTACGTCGCCCACGACGCGCTCGAGCTGATCGAGGTCGATTACGAGCCGCTCGAGCCGGTGACGACGCCGCAGCAGGCACTTGAAGAAGGGGCGCCGATCATCCGCGATGACAAGGAGGACAAGACCGACAACCGCGTCTATCACTGGGAGGCCGGCGACAAGGAGGCGACCGACCGCGCCTTCGACCAGGCCCACCGGGTGGTCTCGCTGGAGACCTTTTATCCGCGCTGTCACCCCTCGCCGCTGGAGTGCTGCGGCTGCGTCGCCGACGTCAACCCCGCGAGCGGTAAGACCACCATCTACATGACCTCGCAGGCGCCGCACGTGCACCGCACGGTGTTCGCGCTCGTGGCGGGATTGCCCGAGCAGAACATCCAGATCATCTCGCCCGACATCGGCGGCGGTTTTGGCAACAAGGTCCCGGTGTACCCCGGCTACGTGGTTGCGACCGCCGCGTCGCTGCTGATCGGGCGGCCGGTCAAATGGATCGAGGACCGCACCGGCAACCTGATCTCGACCGGCTTCGCGCGCGACTTCCACATGCAGGGCGAGCTCGCCCTGAGCGCCGAGGGCAAGATGCTCGCTCTGCGCGTGCGGATGCTCTCCGACCAGGGCTATGCGTACGCGGACGCCCAGCCGAGCAAGTTCAGGGCCGGCCTCTTCCACATCGTGACCGGGTCCTACGACATTCCCGCGGCGCACGTGGTCACCGACGGCGCCTACACCAACAAGGCGCCCGGCGGCGTGGCCTATCGCTGCTCGTTCCGCGTCACCGAGGCCTCCTACTTCATCGAGCGCCTCGTGCAGACGGCGGCCTACGAGCTGGACATCGAACCAGCCGAGCTGCGGCGCAAGAACTTCATCCGCGCGGAGCAGTTCCCCTATACATCGGCCACCGGCTTTGTCTACGACTCCGGCGATTACGAGCCGGCGCTCGACAAGGCGCTCGAGAAGTCTGGCTACCACGAGCTGCGCGAGGAGCAGCGCCGCGCGCGCGAACAGGGGAAGCTGCTGGGCGTGGGTTTGGCGAGCTTCACCGAGGTGGTCGGCGCCGGGCCGGGACGCCACTTCGACATCCTCGGGATCCAGATGTTCGACTCCGCCGAGCTGCGCGTGCACCCCACGGGCAAGGCGATCCTCAAGCTCGGTGTGCGCAGCCAGGGCCAGGGCCATGAGACAACCTTCGCCCAGATCGTCGCGGACGAGCTGGGGATCCCGCCAGAGGACATCACCGTCCAGGAGGGAGACACCGACAACACCCCGTATGGGCTCGGCACCTACGCGTCGCGCTCGACGCCGACGGCGGGAGCGGCGACCGCGGTGGTCACGCGCAAGGTGCGGGACAAGGCCCGTCGGATCGCCGCGCACATGCTCGAGGCTGCGCCCGAGGACCTCGAATGGGAGCGCGGGCGCTTCTTCGTCAAGGGCTCTCCGGAGAAGGCCAAGACGATCGGCGAGATTTCGTTCGCCGCCTACACCGACGTGCCGGATGGCGAGGAGCCAGGGCTCGAGGGCGTCAACTACTACGACCCCCCAAACATGACCTATCCGTTCGGCACGTACGTGGTCGCGGTTGAGGTGGATCGCGGCACGGGCGAGTGGAAGGTGCGCAAGGTGGTGGCGGTTGACGACTGCGGGGTGCGCATCAACCCGATGATCGTCGAGGGACAGATCATGGGCGGCCTGACCGAGGGGTTCGGCATGGCGGCGATGGAGCTCATCACCTTCGATGAGGACGGCAACTGCATCGGCTCGAACTTCATGGACTACCTCCTGCCGACCAGCTGGGAGACCCCGCACTACGACCTGTTCGAGACCGTCACGCCCTCGCCGCATCATCCGATTGGGGCCAAGGGGGTCGGCGAGTCGGCCACCGTCGGCTCGCCGGCGGCGTACGTCAACGCCGTGATCGACGCGCTTGCGTACGCCGGCGTGCGCAACATCGACATGCCGCTCGGTCCCGACAGGGTGTGGCAGGCGCTGGCGGAGGCCGGGCTGGCCGAGTGACCGCTCGCGCAGAGGTTCTGGTCGAGGCCGGCCGCCTGGCCGCCGAGGGCAAGCCCTGCGTGTTGGCCACGGTCGTGGACGTGCGCCGCCCCGCGTCGACGCGCCAGGGCGACAAAGGCCTGGTCACGCCTGAGGGGAAGTTGACGGGCTGGGTCGGCGGCGCCTGCTCGGAGCCGATCGTGGTGCGCGAGGCGCTGCGCGCGCTGGCCGACGGCCGCTCGCGCCTGGTGCGTATCGGGCCGCCCGGGTCTCTGGTTTCGGAGCAATTGCCGACCGGCGTCGTGATGGCAGAGAGCCATTGCGCTTCGGAGGGGGTGGTCGAGGTGCTGGTGGAGCCGCAGCTGCCAAAGCCGCTGCTGGCGGTGGTGGGGGACAGCCCGGCCGCGCGCACATTGGCTGAGCTGGCGGCGGTGATCGGCTGGCGGGTGTCGGACGAGCTGACGGGTGCGCCTGACGCTGTCGTGGTCGCCACCATGGGGCGGATGGACGCAGACGTGCTCGCGTCGGCGCTCCGCTCCGAAGCGGGGTACGTCGGTCTGATCGCGAGCTCCCGGCGGGCGGGCGTCGTGCTCGATGAGCTTCGTGCCCGTGGGCTCGGCGAGGAGCAGCTGACGCGGGTGCGCAGCCCGGCGGGGCTTGACCTGGGCCCAGGCAGCCAGGAGGAGATCGCGGTCGCGATCCTGGCCGAGCTGGTGTCGTGGGCGCATCGGCGGGCGTCGGCGGGGTGGTTGTCCGCGGGGGTCTCGGCCTCGCCGGGGTCGGTGCCCGCGCCGGTCTCGCCCTCGTCGGAGGCCGTGGACCCGGTGTGTGGGATGACGGTCGCGGCGGTTGACCCCCGACAGGCGGTCGTCCATGAAGGTGTCCGCTACTGGTTCTGCGGGCCGGCGTGCCGGGCGAGTTTCGAGTCAAACCCGGTGGCCGCCGACGGCGGCCACTGATTCAGTCCGGGTACTCGTCCTTCCGCCAAGCGCGCGGTATCTCGTCGGATGGCGCCTTGGGAGTCCGCTGCAGGAGGAACGAGTGGTATGGGGCCACGAAGGGGTCGGGCGCCATGACCGTGTAGGTGTGGTAGACGGTCCCGTTCTCGCGCGCGAAGGCGATGAAGCTCGGTCCCTCGCGCAGTCCGTCCTTGAGCTCGGCTCCGATGCTCCGCGCCCAGTCCTCGAGCCATGAGGGTGGGTTGTCGATCATCTCCTTCAGCGGAGGCATGCTGTCCACCTGCTCGGGTCGGAGCGCCAGTCCGAAATCGAAGGCGAAGTCGGTGTTGTACGTGGAGACGTAGGGGAACTCCCAGCCCATGCGCCGCTTGTACTCGGTCAGACGATCGATCGGAGCGCGCGAGAAGCAGATCATCGTGACGTCGTGGTGGCCCAGGTGGAGGAGCGTGTCCGAGAGCTCATCGCCCACGTTCGTGCATCCCGGGCATGCGCCGAGCGTGTAATCGGGGCCGAACATGATGTTGTAGGCGAGCAGCTGCGAGCGTCCCTCGAAGAGCTCTTCAAGCGTCTTCTGGCCCTCCTCGGTATCGAACTCGTAGCGCTTCTCCACAGGCACCCAGGGCAGCTGGCGCCGTCGCTCGAGAACCTTCTGCCCGAGCTCGGCGTGCTCGGCCTCGAGCTTTGCCAACTCCTCGCGCGCCGTCTGCCACTGCTCGCGGGTTCCAGTCTTGTGGTCGGGCATCGTGACCTCCTGTGTAGGTTCGGCGCGCCGGTGCGCGCGAGCGCCCACGGTGTGTGTGCGCTCGTACATTACGACCGGCGCGCCGCGCCGAAGTCATCGGCCGCTAGTGCTTCGAGCTGGGCGGGGGAGCGTCTTTGCAGCCCGGTGCCGGCGCTTGGTGCATCGTGTGGTTGGTCGTGGGGCGGACGGGCGGAGGTGCCACGAGGATCGACCGGTTCTTGAACCTGCCGGTGCGCCCGATGCAGGTAGGCGGGAGGGCCGGCAGGCAGTCGGGCACCGTGCCGATGACCCTGGCGCGCCCGGGTCTCGATCCGATCGTGACGGGCGGCATCGGCGAGCAGCCTGGCTGCGATCCCCAGCAGCCAAGGGAGAGCGGAGCCGTCGCGCTCATCACGGAAGCGCGTGCGACCAAGCCATGCCCGTGCGAATGTCTCGGCGGTCAGATCACTGGCCGCCCAATCGATCCGGCGACGCAACCACTTGTAGACCGCCTCGACGTGCCGCTCATACAGCTCGGCAAAGGCCGCAGGATCGGTACCTGCGTCCCGCAGAAGCGCTGCGTCGCTACGTCTCTCACGAGCGCGGTATGAGCCTGGCATCTGCCTATTCATCGCACGGGTGCCCCCGTCTGTATCCGGCCCTCCGCCTACAGCCGCAGCACCAGCAGCCCGACCGCCAGCAGCACGAGCGCTAGCCACAGGGCCTGAAGCGCCCCGTCAAGCGGGGCGGAGAGGTGCTCGGCGCTCAGCTCCAGCACGCGACCGTCGCTCAGATGCTGGGAGCCGCTCACCTCGAGCGTGCGCCGGCGCAGCTGGCGCACCGGCGTGCTGAGACGCCGCTGGGCGAGGCTCAACAAGAAGCACGCCGCGGCCACCAGCACGCCGGCCGGGCGCACCGTAAGCGCGTTGGCGAAATAGCCGGTGAACGCAGGGAAGGCGCCCCAGGCAAGCGCGAACCAGGCATCATTGTGAAAGCGCCCGCCCGCCAGCTCGAGGTTGTAGGCAGGGACGAGCAGTGCGCCAGCGACGATCAGCGGCGCGAGCAGGGGAGAGGCGACGATCATCCCGTAGACGCCGAGCGCGACGGCGCCGACCAGCCCGGCGATAGCCAGCGCGATCAAGGTGCCCCGGCTCAATTGCGTCCCGAGTGGGCGCCCGTTGAGCTCGTCGAGCGCGTGCGCGCTGATGCCTACCGCGAGGAAGAACGCTCCCAGGGTGGCGCCGAGGCGCAAGGGGTACACGTGCGGCGCCACCGCGGCCCCCAGCACCACATAGCTCAGGTGCCACGCGGTGTAGGGAGGGTGGAGGACCGTGACCAGATCGCGCCACCCACCGGGTCGAAGCGCATAGAAGGCCGGCTTGTGGAGCTTGTCGACCTTAGGCGGGGCTGTCGCCATTCCGCGTCCCCCACAGCACGAGCCCAGCGCCGAAGCTCATCGCCTTGAGCCGCACCTCGCCAATCCCCGCGCGTCGCCACAGTCCGGGGAGGTCGGGCTCCGCGGTGTGGAAGTGCTCGACATTCGGTCCGAGGAACGCCCCCACCTCCTGCCAGGAGCTCGAGACGGCGCGGCCCAGCAGCGGTAGGCCGACCCTGGTGTGCACGCGCCAAAGCGCCTTCAGCGCCGGCTGGCGGGGCACCCCGAACTCGACCATGCCGATGCGTCCTCCGGGCCTGACCACCCGAGCAAGCTCGCGCAGCGTGGCCTCTCGATCTTCGACGTAGCGCAGCAGGTAGGTGAAGCTGAGGGCATCGAACTCGCCATCCCGAAACGGCAGATGCTCCGCCTCGCCGTGCATCAGCGTGATGCGAGCGGCGAGCTCAGGCGCTCTCGCCAGCCGCGCGCGGGCGCCGGCGAGCATCTCCGCGCTCTGGTCGATCGCCACAATCTCGCACGGTGCGGCTCGGGCGAGCGACCGGGCCACGAGGCCCGTGCCGGTCGCGACGTCGAGGATGCGCTGCCCTTCCTGCGGGGCGATCGCCTTCACCAGCGCCCTTCGCCAGCGCGGATCCTGCCCGAAGCTGAGCACCGCCCCCATGCGGTCATATCGCCCCGGCAGGCCCGCGAACAGCTCGAGCGCGTGGCGCTTGCGCGGGGAGGGCAAGGCGTTGGCGGGCGCCGCTGGCACGCGGTGAAGCGTACGCGTCCTCGGCGCGCGCCACCATGTCTCGTTCATGCCTTTGAAGCTCGTATTGGGTCCCGCGAACTCGGCCAAGGCCGGCGAGGTGCTCGGCGCATGCGCGGCGGCCGCGGGGCGCGGGGCCGTGCTGGTCGTGCCCACCGGGCAGGACGTGAGGCGCTACGGGCGCGAGCTCGCCGAGCGCGGCGCGGTGCTCGGCTCCTCGGTTCTCACCTTCTCGGGTCTGATGCAGGAGCTCGGCCGGCGAGCTGGATACGGGCCTCCGCGGCTCACCCGGGTGCAGCGCGAGCGCGTGCTGCGGCGCGTGATCGCGCAGCTTCGCTTCACCGTCAGCGCTCGCTCCGCTCGCTCGCCTGGTTTCGCCAACGCCGCCGGGAGGCTGATCTCCGAGCTCGAGCGCTCGCTGGTCACGCCCGAGCGGTTCGCCGCGGCGCTCGACTCGTGGGCGACGCGCGACCGGCGTCGGCGCGGCTATGCACGCGATCTCGCGACCCTCTATGAGGGCTACGTACGCGAACTACACCGGCTCGGTCGCGTTGACGATGAGCGCTATGCGTGGGGCGCGCTCGAGGCATTGACCGCGATGCCCCAGTCCTGGGGGGCCGCGCCGGTGTTCGTCTATGGATTCGACGACCTCACCCCGCTCGAGCGCCACGCGCTCGAGACACTCTCCGGCGCCGCGGGCGCCGAGGTTGTCGTCTCGCTCACCTGGGAGCGTGGCCGCGCCGCCCTTAGGGCGCGCGGCGAGACGCTCCAGGGCCTCCAGCCGGCCGCAGCCACCGTGGTGGAGCTGCCCCCGCTCGCCGACTACTACGAGCCGGGTGCGGCGGCGGTCCTGCACCGCCTCGAGCGCAGGCTGTTTGAGCCCGAGGCCGGTGAGCGGATCGATCCCGGCTCGGCGGTCCGCCTGTTGGAGTCCGGCGGGGAGCGGGCCGAGGTGGAGCTGCTCGCCTCCGAAGTGCTGGCCCTGCTGCGCGCCGGCGTACCCGCGGCGGAGATCGTGGTGGTGTACCGCTCGCTGCGGGCGGTGGGCCCGCTCGTCGAGCGCGTCTTCACGGCGGCCGGCATCCCGATCTCGATCAGGCGCGCGGTGCCTTTCACCCACACGGCGCTCGGCCGGGGCCTGACCGCCCTGGTGCGCTGCGCGCTGCTCGTCGAACACGCCGCCGGTGCCGGCGAGCTGCTCGCGTATCTGCGCACGCCTGGGGTGCTCGCGGAAGCCGAGCTCGCCGATCGCGTCGAGGCGATGGTGCGCAGGAAGGGGATGCGGGAGGCCGCGCAGGCGCTCGAGCGAAGCGGGCTGCGACTTGCCGAGATCGCCCTCCTGCGTGACGCGCGCGACCCCCTGGAGGAGCTTTCAAGGCAGGCGCGAGCGCTGCTCTCGAGCCACCGACGGGGACTCGCGCCGGTGCTCGAGCAGCGCGAGGAGCTCGATGCCCGGGCCCTGTCGGTGCTGCTGCGCACGCTCGAAGAGCTGCGCGAGCTCGACAGGCCTGTGGACGGCCAGGAGCTGGTCGAGGTGCTCGAGGGACTGTCCATACCGCTGGAGAGCGGATCTGTTGACGCGGCCGTGCTGGTCGCCGAGCCACTCGAGATCCGGGCCCAGCGCTTCCGGGTGGTGATCGTGGGCGGGCTCCAGGAGTCCGAGTTTCCACGGCTTGGTGCACCCGACCCGCTGCTGACCGACGAGCTTCGCCGCGAGCTCGCCGCGCCCTTGGGCGCCAACCGCAACGGGAGCTCTCTCGGCTCCGCCGACGCCGGCGCCTGCGGACCGCTGCGCCTGCGGCTGCGCGAGGACGCGCTCGAGCACGAGCGCTATCTCTTCTACGCGACCGTCACGCGAGCGACCGAGCAGGTGGTGCTGAGCTACCGGAGCTCGGACGAGGAGGGTGGGATCGAGTTGCCCTCGCCCTTCATCGCCGACGTTGCGGATCTGCTCGACAGCGGCTGGACGGCCCGGCGACGCCGGCGGTTGCTGGCCGACGTCGTGTGGCCCGGAGACCAAGCTCCGACGCCGCGCGAGGCCGCGCGTGCCCGGGCGCTCGCAGCCGGCGCCCCACCCGCAGCCGATGGAGGAGCCGGGCTTCCCGCTCTCGGCGAGGCGGCGCTGGGCCACGTGCGCCACCGGCGGATCGTGTCCGCCGGCGCGCTCGAGTGCTACGCCGACTGTCCGGTCAAGTGGCTGGTGGAGCGCGAGCTGCGGCCCGAGCCACTTGCACCCGAGGCCGAGTACTTCGTCCGCGGCCGGGTCGTCCACACCGTGCTCGAGCTGCTCTACCGCCGGCTCGGAGCGCCGGTGAGCGAGGCCACGCTCGCTCGCGCCAGGAAGATCGTGGCCGAACTGCTGACCGAGCACGCCGGACCGGTCGGCGCCGGTCAGCCGCCCGCGATCCGGGCCGGCATGGTGCGCAGCATTGAGGCGGACATCGGGCGCTTCCTGGAGTGCGAGGCGGCGTCGGGCGGCAGTTGGTCACCGGAGAAGCTAGAGCTGCGCTTCGGCTTCGACGAGCAGGAGGAGCCGCGGGGAGGCGAGGCGCGGGAGGAGCACCACGAGACCAAGCCGTCCCTTCCCGCCCTCCAGCTTCCTGGGGAGGTTCGCGTGCGCGGGATGATCGACCGCGTGGACGTCGAGCCCGCGGCGCGCGCGGGTGCCAGCGCCGGGGCCCGAGCCGGGCGGCGCGGGATCGTGCGCGACTACAAGACGGGCGGCACGCGCGCCGAGTTCCAGGGGGCGCGATGGGAGCCGGACCGCCAGCTCCAGGTGCCGCTGTACATGCTCGCGGTCAAGCAGCTGCTCGGGCTCGAGCCCGTGGCGGGCTTCTACCAGCCGCTCGGCGGCGACGACCTGCGCCCGCGCGGTGTATTCGCGGAAGGAGCGCCGGTCGGCGGCGAGGTGCTCCCTACGGACGCGCGCGAGCCCCAGCAGCTCCAGGCTGCGCTCGATGCTGCCGCAGCGCGCGCGACCGAGCTCGCTGCAGGCCTCCGCGCCGGGCGGATCGCACCGCGGCCTGACACCTGCTCGCGGTATGGCTGTGCGTATCCCGGGATCTGTCGTGCAGGCTGAGCTGCCGTTCGCCACGCCAATCTCGGGTGGCTCGGAGGAATTCGCCGATTCCGCCGGGCTGTCTCTGACCGCCGAGCAGCGCCGCGCGATCGCCATGCGCGAGGGCGATCTGCTGCTGGACGCGAGCGCCGGCAGCGGCAAGACCACGGTCCTGGTGGAGCGGTTCGCCCGCGCGGTGGTCGCCGACGGACTCGACGTCGCCGAGATGCTCGCCATCACCTTCACCGAGAAGGCGGCGGCCGAGCTGCGAGACCGCATCCGGAGCCGGCTGCGCTCGCTGGGCGCGGCCGCGCAGGCGCGCGCCACCGAAGGGGCGTTCATCTCGACGATCCATGGTTTCTGCGCGCGCGTGCTGCGAGCCCACGCGCTCGCGGCTGGGATCGATCCCGAGTTCGCGGTCCTGGACGACCCCGAGGCCCGCGCCCTGGCGCAGAGCTCATTCGAAACCGCGCTTGCCCAGCTGGCCGCGGGCGCCCCGGAGGGCACGGATCTGATCGCCTCCTACCGGCCCGATCAGCTCCGGGGAGCGATCTTCGTCGCCCACGCGGAGCTGCGCTCACGCGGGCAGCGCGCCCCCGCCTTGCCGTCGTTCCCGAGCGATTGCGACGACGCCCACGCGCGCACCATCTACGGCCTCCTGGACCGGCTGCTGCGCCGCTTCGGCGCGCTCTACGAGGAGCACAAGCGCGAGCGCTCGGGTCTTGACTTCGCCGACCTGGAACTGATCACACGTGATTTGTTCCGTTCGCAGCCGGAGATCCGGCAGCGCTACGCGCGGCGCTTCGCGCGCGTCATGGTCGACGAGCTGCAGGACGTGAACGCGGTCCAGCTAGAGCTGATCCAGGCGGTGGCGTGCGGCAATTTGTTCGCGGTCGGCGATGCGCAGCAGTCGATCTACGGGTTTCGGCACGCCGACGTCGAGCTGTTCGAGGGCCTGGGGGAGGGACTCGCCCGCAAGGACCGGCGCATGACCCTTCAGACCAACTTCCGTTCGCGTCCGGAGATTCTGGAGGTCATAAACCGCGCCTTCGCGGCCGAGCTCGGCGAGCGCTTCAGAGAGCTGCGGGCCGGGGTGGCCTCGGTGACCACGGCGGACGGGCTCCTCGGCGCAGCGGACGAGACGGGCCTAGGGGCAGACAGACTCGTCGAGCTGCTGATCGTGGATAAGACCGCCGACTGGCCTCGGGACGGAGGGCTCCATGCCCCCTGGCGGGTGGCAGAAGCACGCGCGCTCGCCGACCGCGTCGAGTCCCTCCTCAGCTCGGGCGCACGGGCGCGCGATGTGGTGGTGCTCACACGGGCGACCACCGACCTGCGCTGCTACGAGCGCGCGCTCGAGGACCGCGGCGTGCCCACCTACGTGATCGGCGGGCGCGGCTACTGGTCCCAGCCGCAGGTGGTGGACATGCTCGCTTATCTCAGTGCGCTCGCGAATCCCCAGGACGAGGAAGCTCTCTACTCGGTATTGGTCTCGCCGCTGGTGGGCGCGTCCCTCGATGCCCTGGTGCTGGTGGCGGCGGCTGCGCGGGAGGGCGAGCGGGACCCCTGGGGGGTCGTCGGGCGCGGCCTCGAGCAGCTGCAGGGGCTCTCTTCCGACGATCGCCGGCGCCTCGAGCGGTTTGCTGACTGGTTTCGGCGCGAGCGCGAGCTGGCTTGGCGGGCCTCGGCCGAGGAGCTGATCGAGCGCGTGCTCGAGCGCACCGGCTACGACCTGTACATGCTTGGGCTACCGGGTGGCGAGCGCAGGCTCGCGAACGTGCGCAAGCTGATGCGACTCGGGCGCGAGTACGCGGTCGCTCATGGCACCGACTTGCGCGGCTTCCTCGACACCGCGCGCGAGCGGGCCGTGAGCTCGGGGGGAAGCGAGGAGAGCGAGGCGCCGGTCGAAGGCGAGGCGCTCGATGCGGTGCGGCTGATGACCATCCATCGGGCCAAAGGCCTCGAGTTCGAGATCGTGTGCGTCGCGGACCTCGGTCGCGAGACGCCCAGGGGACGCTTCGCGGACGTCCTGCGGGTGGGCGCGGACGGCAGGGTGGGCCTGCGCGTGGCCTCGCCGGGCACCGGGCGTTCGGTGCCGATGCTCGATCACAAGGAGCTTTGTGAAGAGGCCCAGGAGACGGAGGCAGCTGAGGAGCGCCGCCTCTTCTACGTGGCGATGACGCGCGCGCGCGAGCGGCTGATCGTCTCGGGGGCCGCCAAGCTCGAAGCCGATGGTCAGCTGGCGCCCAACGGCCGCGGCGCACCGATCGGATGGGTCGCGCGTGCGCTCCAGCACGCCGGCGTCGCGCCGGTGATCGTGCGGCCCGAAGGCGCGCCCGGGGCGGCAGAGGGCGCGCCCGGGACGGCCCCTGAGCCGCCGCCATCGAGCTCGCCGCCGACCGGCATCGCCGAGCCTCCCGCGCCTGCGCCGACCCCCACGCCCGGCGAGACCCGCCAGCTTCCCGCCCTCAGTTACTCCTCGCTCACCGAATACCAACGGTGCGGATACCGCTTCTACCTCCAGCGCGTGCTCGGCCTCCCGGACGCCCCCGCCGAGCGTCCGGTCGAGGCAGCGCCCGGGAGCGGCGCCCTAGAGCGCCCGGTCGAGGCCGCGCCCGCTCGGAGCGCCGCCGAGCGGGGCATCCTCGCGCACGAGCTGCTCGCGGCCTTCGACTTCGCCCACCCGGTCAGGCCCAGCGCGGAGGATCTCGCCGCTGCGGCGCTCCGCGCGGGCGTCGCGCAGCCGCCCGACGAGGAGCTCGCGGACCTGGTCTTCGCCTTCACCGAGACACCGCTCGCCGAGCGCCTGGCGGGTGCGGACTGGGTGCGTCGTGAGGAGCGGTTCTCCTTCGTCTTGGGCGATGACGGGCCGCTGATCACCGGTGTGCTGGATGCGATCGCCGTCGAGCCAGGCCGGCGGATGCTGGTGGTCGACTACAAGAGCGACCGGCTCGAGGGACACGACCCGGAGCTGGTCGTGCGCAGCGCGTACTCCACCCAGCGGCTCGTCTACGCGCTCGCCGCGCTGCGGGCCGACGCGGTCGAGGTCGAGGTCGCGCACGTTTTCCTCGAGCGCCCCCGCGAGCCGGCCGTGGTCAGCTTCTCCCACGCCGAGCTGGGGAAGCTCGAGCGCGAGCTCGAGGAGCTCGTCAGCGGCGTGGCCCGCGGCGACTTCACGGTCTCCCAGGAGCCCTGCCGTGCGATCTGCGCGGGCTGCCCGGCGGAGGGCGGCCTGTGTCCTTGGCCGCTCGCAATGACGCGAAGGTAGGATCGCAGGGCTCGCTACGTCGGCGTCTGACTGACCGTCGGCGCCCTGGGCATGTGCGCGACCAGGTCCCGCGCGAGATGCTCAACCAGGTCCTCAAGCTCCGTGTGCTGCCCGGCGTCCCATCCGTCGAGCAGTTCGTGCAGCCTCTTCTTCCGCGCGGTCACGATCCGCTCGTAACGGTCTCGTCCCCGTGGCGTGAGCGTCACCTGTCCGTCGCTTCCGTCCGCGAGCGCTCTTTCTCTGAGCCCCACGAGCGCCTGCTCGAGCTCCGCCTTGTCGGCGTCCGACTGCTCCGAGATCTCGGGCAAGCTGACCGACGCGTGTTCCCCGAGCCGCGCAAGCAGCCACAGCTCAGGCGGCTCGAGCGCGACCCCGGCGTGCTCCGCGAAGCGCTCATACCGCTCCCAGCGCTGCTCGCGACTGCCCAGTACCGACAGCGCCCGCTCCATCTCGCGCAGCGAGTTGTCGTCACAGGCGCCTTGGAAGCCGGCCCCGGGGTCGGGCGCCTCGGCGGTGGTGCGCAGCGGGACCTCGCGCAGCAACCACGTCAGCAGGAACGCGAAAACCGCAAAGCCGGCCGCGATCAGAAAGACCGGTTCGAGCGCGCCGGTCACGGCGGACACGTATGCGTGGTGGATCGGGGCCGGCAGACGCTTCACCGCCGCCGGGTTCGACGAGGTGGGCACATGGACGCCGCGCGGAAGCTTGCTCTCAAGGCGCGAGGCCAGTCCGTTCGCGAACACGGCGCCGAAGATCGCCACGCCGATCGAGCCTCCAACCTGGCGAAACAGCGTGGAGGCGGAGGTGGCCACGCCGAGGTTGCGGAAGTCCACGGAGTTCTGGGCCACCAGCACGAGCACCTGCATGACCAATCCCAGTCCCAGCCCGAGTACGAGCATGTAGGCGGCGGCGCCGAGCGTCGAGGTGCCGACATGCAGCCGCGAGAGCAGCCCGAGCCCGATCGCCATGATCGCCGTGCCGGCGACGGGGAACGGCTTGTAGCGACCGAAGCGCGAGATCAGCTGCCCGCTCACGATCGAGGTGGTCAGTACCCCAGCCATCATTGGTGTCATCAGCAGACCGGACACGGTGGGGCTGTGGCCCTTGACGTTCTGCAGGTACAGGGGGAGGTAGGTGACTGCGCCGAATAGCGCCAGACCCACGATGAATGCGACCCCACTCGACACCGAGAAGACGCGGTTGCGGAACAGCGTCATCGGCAGGATTGGCTCGGAGGCGCGGCGCTCGTTCACAACGAACAAGCCCAGCAATGCGAAGCCCAGGACGATCAGCACGATCATCTGCGGAGCGCCCCAGCTGTAGGTCGTGCCGCCAAAGCTCGTGAACAAGACGATTGCCGCCAGGCCGCCCGCGAGCAGCGATGCGCCGAGATAGTCGACCTTGGGTCTGCCCTCGGCCTTGCGCGCCGGCAGCACCGCCGCGATCACCGCGAGCGCCAGCAGCCCGATGGGCAGATTGACGTAGAAGATCCAGCGCCACGAGACGGAGTCGACGAGGAAGCCCCCGAGCAGCGGGCCGATCACGGTCGAGACGCCGAACACGGCTCCGAAGTAACCCTGGTAGCGCCCCCGCTCGCGTGGGGAGACGACGTCGCCGATAACGGCGAGCGTCACCACCATCAAGCCACCTCCGCCGAGCCCCTGGAGCGCCCGGAACGCGATCAGCTCGGTCATGCTCTGGGCCAGACCGCACAGCGCCGAACCGACCAGGAAGATCACGATCGCGGCCTGCAGCAGTCGCTTGCGGCCGAACAGATCGCCGAGCTTGCCGTACAGCGGCCCCACCACGGTCGAGGCGAGCAGGTACGCGGTGACCACCCACGAGAGCTGGGAGACGCCCCCCAGGTCGCCGACGATCGTCGGCAGCGCGGTCGAGACGATCGTCTGGTCGAGCGAGGCGATCAACAGGACCAGCATCAGCGCGCCGAAGATCACGCGCACGCGCGGCGTTCCAGAGGCGGCCGCCGGGGTTGGAGCCTCTGCGACCGCCGATGTCATGGTCTAACGGTACCCCGGGCTAAACCGCATGCCCTTCCACGCCCAGCAGCGCGATCTTGCGCTCGAGCCCCCCGGTGTAGCCCCCGAGGCCGCCGCCCGAGTGCACCACGCGGTGGCAGGGCACCACGATCGGCAGCGGGTTTGCGCCGAGGGCGTTGCCGGCGGCGCGCGAGGCGCGCGGGCTGCCCGCCGCGGTGGCCACCTGCTTGTACGTAACCAGCTCGCCGAAGGGGACACGCGCGGTCGCGTCCAGCACGCGGCGACCGAAGCCGGCGCACAGCCGCCAATCGATCGGCAGCTCGAAGGCCCTGCGCTCGCCCGCGAAGTACTGCTCGAGCTGGCGGCGGTCGTCGTCGAGGCGTCGCGGCGCCAACAGGATGCGTGGAGAGACGCGCGCGGCGAGTCGCTCGAGCACCCCCTCGACCTCCTGCCCCTGCACGTCGACGTAGGCGATGCGGACGAGCCCCCGGGGGGTGGCCGCCAGCAGCAGCTTGCCCACGGGCGAGTCGTGGGTTGCATAGGCGATGTCCACCACGCCCGCCTCCGTCGCGGCCGAAGCCAGCTCGGGCGCTTCTGCGGAGCCGATCCCGTCAGCGGTCCGCGCCAGCTCCTGCTCCAGGCTCTCAGTTGCGGTCATCTCGATACTCCTTTCGCAGTCGTTTCAGTCCTTCGTGGACGTTCCGTCTGGCGGCCTCCTCGCTCGAGCCCATCACCGCCGCGATCTGGGCGTGGCTCGAGCCCGCGAGGAAGCGCAGCGCGATCGCGGTCCGCTGCTTGGAAGGCAGCGAGCGCACCGATGCCCAGACCTCCGGAAGCCCGTCCGGCCCTGCCCCGACGGTGCCCGACGCCCGCTCCAGCGCGTCGCCCACGGGCTGGGCGCGTCTGCGCGCGGCGCGGAGGTGGTCGAGCGCCTTGCGATGGGCGACTGTGAGGATCCACCCGCGCAGGTTGGCGTCATCGCGCAGTCGCGGGTAGGCCCTGAGCGCTGCGATCCAGGTCTCCTGGTAGCAGTCCTCGGCCTCTCCACGACCGACGGTCGCGACCAGGAAGCGGAAGACATCGGCCGAGTGCCGATCGAGGAGCTGCTGAAAAGGCGGAAGCGTCACTGAGGATGAAACGTGCGGGCGAGAGATTTCGTGAGATCTTGCCGCGGTTGCTGGGTACGCTGGACCCATGGACCAACGAAACCTCTCAGATCAGGGACTCGTCGTCTCCGAGCTTGGCCTCGGCTGCATGGGGATGTCCGAGTTCTATGGCTCTTCCGACGAGGACGAAGCGATCGCGACCATCCAGCGGGCCCTCGACCTTGGCGTGAGCTTCCTTGACACCGCCGACATGTACGGCCGCGGCGCAAATGAGCAGCTCGTGGGGCGGGCGATCGCGGGTCGCCGCGACGAGGTCGTGCTCGCGACCAAGTTCGGGGTCGTGCGCGACCCCGACAACCCATCGGGGCGCGGGATCAGCGGTCGCCCCGAATACGTGCTCAGCGCCTGCGACGCGTCCCTGCGGCGGCTGAGCGTCGACCACATCGACCTCTACTACCAGCACCGGGTCGATCCCGAGGTGCCGATCGAGGAGACCGTCGGTGCCATGGCCTCGCTCGTTGAGCAGGGCAAAGTGCGCTTCCTGGGCCTCTCCGAGGCCGCGCCGGAGACGATCCGCCGCGCCCGCGCGGTCCACCCGATCGCGGCCCTGCAGACCGAGTACTCGCTGTGGACCCGCGATCTCGAGGAAGAAATTTTGCCCACGCTGCGCGAGCTCGGGATCGGGCTGGTCGCCTACAGCCCGCTGGGGCGAGGGTTCCTCACCGGGCGCTTCTCCTCTCCCGACGACTTTCCCGAGGACGACTTCCGCCGCCACAACCCGCGCTTTCAGGGCCAGAACTTCTACGCCAACCTGCGGCTGGTCGACCGCGTGAAGGAGCTCGCCCGCGAGAAGGACTGCACTCCCGGTCAGCTCGCGCTCGCCTGGGTCCTTCACCAGGGCGAGGACATCGTGCCGATCCCGGGCACCAAGCGCCGCTCGTACCTCGAGGAGAACGTGCAGGCGACGGAGGTCGAGCTGAGCGCGGAGGAGTTGCGCGCGCTCGACGAGGCCGCCCCGGCCGGCGCCGCGCAGGGCGACCGCTATCCCGACATGTCGGTCATCGGCCGCTAGGGCGCCGGCAAGCACCCGCCCATTGCTTGCCTCAGGCGGGCAGTTCGGTATACACCGCTACATGCCCCGCGCGATCTGGACCGGCGCGATCAGCTTCGGGCTCGTCAACGTGCCCGTCAAGCTCTATAGCGCGACTTCACCCAAGACGGTCCGCTTCCACCAGGTCTCGAGCAAGACAGGGACCCGAATCCGCCAGCAGCGGATCGACCCCTCGACCGGTGAGGAGGTCCCCTACGAGGAGATCGTCAAGGGCTACGAGCTCGGTCCGGATCGCTACGTGCTGATCTCCTCTGAGGAGCTCGAGGCGCTCGACCCCAAGGCGACCAAGACGGTCGATATCGAGGAGTTCGTGGACCTGGAGGACATCGACCCGATCTACTTCGACCACTCCTACTACCTCGCGCCCGCGGCAGGTGGCGCCAAGGCCTACAGGCTGCTACTCGAGGCGATGCGCGAGGCGGGCAAGGTGGGGATCGGGCGGCTGGTGCTGCGCACCAAGCAGCAGCTTTGCGCGCTCCGGCCCACCGGCGAGGTGCTGACCCTCTCCACGATGCTGTTCGGCGACGAGGTGGTGCCGCCGGACCGCCTCGACGAGCTCGACGCGGTGGAGGAGGCGGAGGCCACGGAGCGCGAGCTGCGTATGGCCGAACAGCTGATCGAGTCGCTCTCCGGGGAGTTTGAGCCCTCCAAGTACCACGACGAGTACCGCGAGCGAGTGCTTCAGATGATCGAGCGCAAGGCCGCCGGCGAGGAGATCGCGGTGCAGCCCCCGGTCGAGCAGCCTGCCGCGGCGCCCGACCTGATGGCCGCGCTCGAGGCTTCACTGGCCGCGGTCCGCGGCGAGGAGGAAGAGAAGGCGCCGGCCAAGGGAAACGGCGCCAAGGGACGCAAGCGCAGCTCGGCCCCGCGAAAGACCAAGGCGACCGCCAAGAGCTGATCACTCATGTTGGCCGGCGCTCCAGCGCGGCCCGCTCGGCCGGAACATGTTCCTGCCGGATACTTATTTATGGGCGTAGAAGAGCGCGACGCCGTTGTCGCTGTAGGAGGCGACGTAGACGTCGCTGCCGCCCGCGGCGAGCGCGACCTGGTAGGCGCCCGCGATCGCGCGTCCCTTTTGACAGGTCCCGGGCCCCTTCTCGCTCGAGCCGTCCGGGGTCACGCAGCCGTACTTGCCTGAAAGCTGCGTGAAGCCGCCCTTCTTGGGCGAGACGCGGAAGACCGTGAGCCCGCTGGTTGCGCTGGGCCCTATCCCGTCCTCGCTGAAGTACAAGGTGCGCCCGTCAGGTGACAGCGCGCCGGCGTACTCGCCGTCGAGGGCGGTGCCAGTACGGCAGGTTCCGGTCTTGCCGCCGGTGGTGCCGTCGACGCTGATGCAGGCGGCGGGCCCGGAGCGCTCCCGCAGCAAACCGGTCTTGGGGTTGCGGTTCAGCACCACGATCGGCGAGGGCGTCTCGTAACTCGCGACGTACAGGAAGTTGCCGTTCGCGGACGGCACCGCGCGCTCAGGGTTGGAGAGGCCGTGGCCCTTGGCGCACGGGCCGCCGGGGCTGGTGCCGGAATCGGAAATGCAGGCGCCCTTGCCCACGAGCGGAACGAGACCGCCCTTCGCATCGCGCTCGTAGACCTGGACCAGCCTCGGACCATAGGAGGCCGGTATGTAGACGAAGCGATTGTCCGGTGTCGCCACGTCCCAGGGCTTGCTGATATTCGGTGCCCTGCCGCAAACCTTCTTGGTGCCGCTCTGAGTGGTTGTGCCATTGACGGACAGGCAGCCGTCAGAGCTCGGCAGCTGGCGGAGCGTCCCATTCTTGGCGTTGCGCTTGAAGATCGCGATCCCGGCGTGGGGCGAGCTGACATAGTCGGAGGCATAGAGATATTTCTGGTCCGGGGTGATGTGGACGTTCGAGATCTCGTCGACCTCGCGGGCGAGGGCGCAGTTCTTGTAGGCGACCGCTACAACGCAGCCTGCCTTCCCGCTGAGCTGGCGCAGCGTCCCGGTCTTCAGATTGCGGGCGAAGACTGCGATCCCCCCGACATCGGTGGTGGGAGGCCCGGTGCTGTACTGCGAAGCGACGTACAGGAAACGCCCGTCGCTCGAGATTACGACGGAGGTCGCGTCGCCAGAATCGAGGTCGCGCGCCTTGGTGCATGTGCCTGGACCAGCCGTGCTCGAGCCGTCGCGCGAGAAGCAGCCGCTCTTGCCGGGCAGCTGGCTCAGCGTGCCGGTCTTCGGGTCGCGCTTCAAGACCGCGAGCGCAGGCGGTGCCGTGGTGTTGTTGCCGCCGTAGCCGTCGACGTAGGCGAAGCGACCGTCAGGGCTGATCGCCACGGTGGTCGCGCCGTTGGCGCCGCGAACGTTGCGACAGGTGTGGGGTCCCGCCTCGCTGGCACCGCCGTCGGTGTAGCAGCCGGCCTTCCCGAATGCCTGATGGACCGAGCCTGCGGGCGGGCTGGAGGTAGCGAGTGCCGACGCGCTCGCGCTCAGCACCACCAATGCCCCCAACGGCGCCGCCCAGCGTCGCACGCGTGAGATCTGCACCGCGGGGCTTATAGCACAGTGCGGGGGGTGATCGTTGGCGTGCGGGGAAGTGATCGTTGGCGCGACGCGGGAGCGATGGTCAGCGCTGGTACCCTCTGCGCTCCGCCGTGCCACTACTGGCCATCCCCACTCATCGCCCATGCACCGCAGCGCTCCGCCCGGGGCCATTGGCCTCTACGAACCCGCCAACGAGCACGACTCGTGTGGGATCGCGCTGGTCGCAAAACTGTGGGGCGAGGCCAGCCACGCGGTCGTCGAGAAGGCCCTAGCGGCGCTCGCCAACATGGAGCACCGGGGGGCGGAGGCCGCCGACCCCCTGACCGGCGACGGCGCCGGCATCCTGCTCCAAATCCCCGACGCCTTCCTGCGCGCCGCGCTCGAGGACCAGGAGCTGCCCCCCCGCGGGCGCTACGGCATCGCGGTCTGCTACCTGCCCCATGACGAGGCACGGCGCGCGGAGCTCGAGCGGCTGGTCGAGGACACCGTCCGCGCCGAGGGGCAGACGCCGCTGCGCTGGCGCGATGTGCCGGTGGACGAGCGGCAGATCGGTGAGCGGGCACGGGTCTCGGCGCCGGTCATCCGCCACCTGGTCATCGCCGCCGGCGAGGAGATCGCGGAGCAGCAGGCATTCGAGCGCAAGCTGTACGTGATCCGGCGCGGGATCGAGCGGGCCGCGCAGCGCGAGGTCGCGATCCCGAGCTGCTCCTCGCGCACGCTCGTCTACAAGGGCATGCTCAAGGCGCCGCAACTGCCCGGCTACTTCAGCGACCTGCGCGACCCCCTGGTCGCCTCGCGCCTGGCGCTCGTGCACTCGCGCTTCTCGACCAACACCTTCCCCAGCTGGGCGCTCGCGCACCCCTACCGGATGATCGCCCACAACGGCGAGGTGAACACCCTGTACGGCAACGTCAACTGGATGCGCGCGCGCGAGTCGCAGCTCGCCTCCGAGGTCTTCGGCGATGACCTGGAGAAGGCGATCCCCGTCGTGCAGCAGGACGGCTCGGACTCGGCGATCTTCGACAATGTGCTCGAGCTGCTTGTGCTCTCGGGGCGCTCGATCCCGCACGCGGTGATGATGATGGTGCCCGAGGCCTATCGCACGCGCGCCGACATCGACCCCGACGTCAAGGGCTTCTACGACTTCCACTCCTGCCTGATCGAGCCGTGGGACGGCCCCGCGGCCGTGGTCTTCACCGACGGCCGCATGGCGGGCGCGGTGCTCGACCGCAACGGGCTGAGGCCCGGCCGCTGGATCCAGGACGCAGACGGCTACGTGGTGCTGGCCTCCGAGACGGGAGTCATCGACCTGCCGCCCGAGAACGTCCAGCGCAAGGGACGCCTGTCGCCCGGGAAGGTGTTCCTGATCGATCTGGAGGAGGGGCGGATCATCGAGGACGAGGACGTCAAGCGGCAGGTCTCCAGAGGCAAGCCCTACGGCGAGTGGTACGCGAGCTCGGTCGTGCACATCGACGACCTCCCCGAGCGCGAGCCGCGGGCGCCCCGGATCGAGCCGCTGCGCTCCAAACAGCTCGCCTTCGGCTACTCCCAGGAGGACCTGCGGCTGGTGATCGCGCCGATGGCCACCCGCGGCGAGGAGCCGGTCGCGAGCATGGGCAACGACGCCGCGCTGGCGGCGCTCTCGGACCGTCAGCCGCCGCTGTTCTCCTACTTCAAGCAGCTGTTCGCGCAGGTCACCAATCCGCCCATCGACCCCCTCCGCGAGGCGGTGGTGATGGATCTGCAGGCGGGAGTCGGCGCCGAGGTCAACCTGCTCGCCGAGACTCCGGAGCAGGCCCACAACCTCGTCATGGATCAGCCGATCCTGCGCAACCATGAGCTCGAGAAGCTGCGCCAGGTATCGCACGAGGTCTTCGACGCGGCCACGATCGACATCAGCTGGCCGATCGAGGAAGGGCCGGACGGCATGGAGGCGCGGCTCGAGGCAATGTGCGAGGAGGCCGCGCGCTACGTCGAGGCCGGCGCCAACATCCTGATCCTTTCGGACAGGAACCTGGGTCCCGAGCGAGTGGCCATCCCCTCGCTGCTGGCGGTCGCGGGGGTCCATCATCACCTGGTGCGGCACGGCACGCGAACGCGCACGGGGCTCGTGATCGAGTCCGGCGAGCCGCGCGACATCCACCACATGGCCACCCTGATCGGCTACGGCGCCGCCGCGATCAACCCCTACGTGATGTTCGAGTCGCTGGAGGAACTGGCGGAGCGCTCGCTCCTGCCGGTCGATTTGGAGCGTGCAGAGGCCGAGAAGCGGATCGTGGGCGCGATCGGCAAGGGCCTGCTGAAAACGATCTCGAAGATGGGCATCTCCACGATCAAGTCGTACTGCGGGGCTCAGATCTTCGAGGCGGTCGGCCTCGATCGGGAGGTGATCGACCGCTACTTCACGGGCACGGCCTCACGCATCGGCGGCGTGGGCCTCGAGCAGCTCTCGACCGAGGCGATGGAGCGCCACTTCCGCGCCTACCCCCGCACGGGTCGCGATGTGCTGCCCGTGGGCGGCGTGCTCCAGTGGCGCCGCCACGGCGAGCGCCATGTGTGGAACCCGGACACGGTCGCCAAGCTTCAGCACGCGGTGCGCTCCGACGGCGAGGACGGTGCGGCTGCGCCGGGCGATCCGCGCAGGGTCTACGCCGAGTACGCGCGCATGGTCAACGACCAGGCCGTGCGCCGTTCGCTGCTGCGGGGGCTGATGAGGTTCCGCTTGGCGGACGAGCCGCTGCCGCTGGAGGGGGTCGAGCCGGCGAGCGAGATCGTCAAGCGCTTCACCACCGGCGCCATGTCGCTGGGCGCGCTCGGTCGCGAGGCCCACGAGACGCTCGCGATCGCGATGAACCGCTTGGGCGCGCGCTCCAACACCGGGGAGGGGGGAGAGGACCCCTCCCGCTACCAGCCCGACCCAAACGGCGACATGCGCCGCTCGGCGATCAAGCAGGTGGCATCCGGCCGTTTCGGCGTCACCGCCCACTATTTGGTCAACGCCGATCAGATCCAGATCAAGATGGCCCAGGGCGCCAAGCCCGGAGAGGGCGGCCAGTTGCCGGGCCACAAGGTCGACGACTACATCGCCTGGCTGCGCTCATCGACGCCAGGCGTGGGTCTGATCTCGCCGCCCCCTCACCACGACATCTACTCGATCGAGGACCTGAAGCAGCTGATCTACGACCTGCGCTGCGCGAACCCATCGGCGTCCGTCTCGGTGAAGCTGGTCTCCGAGGTGGGTGTCGGCACGGTCGCGGCGGGCGTGGCCAAGGCCAACGCCGATCATGTGACGATCGCCGGCCACGACGGCGGCACGGGCGCCTCTCCCCAGTCCTCGATCCAGTCCGCCGGAGTGCCCTGGGAGATCGGGCTGGCCGAGACCCAGCAGACGCTGCTGCTGAACGACCTGCGCTCGCGTATAACGGTCGAGGTCGACGGCGGCATGCGCACGGGGCGCGACGTCGTGATCGGGGCCCTGCTGGGCGCGGACGAGTTTGGCTTCTCGACCGCGCCGCTGATCGCGATGGGCTGCATCATGATGCGCGTCTGCCACCTCAACACCTGCCCGGTGGGGATCGCCAGCCAGGATCCCGAGCTGCGCCGGCGCTTCCGCGGCACGCCCGAGCAGGTGGTGGGCTATTTCATGCTGGTGGCGGAGGAGGTGCGCTCAATCATGGCCCTGCTGGGGGTGCGGTCGTTCGCGGAGCTGATCGGGCGCGCGGAGCTGCTGGACACGGACGCGGCGATCGAGCACTGGAAGGCGCGCCACGTCGATCTTGCCTCGGTGCTGTCGGTGCCCGAGCTGACGCCAGAGGTGCCGCGGCGGCGGACCCGCGCGCCCGAGCCGGTGCTGGAGGACGCGCTCGACTGGCGGCTCGTGTCCGACTGCGCGCCGGCGCTGGAGCGGCGCGAGAAGGTGCGGCTGGGGCCGGTGGCGGTGCGGAACGTGAACAGGGCTGTAGGCGGCATCCTGAGCGGCGAGATCGCGCGTCGCTTCGGCGCGCACGGCCTGCCCGAGGGCACGATCGAGATCGCCTTCCAAGGGTCGGCGGGGCAGAGCTTTGGGGCCTGGCTCGCGCAGGGAGTCTGCTTCTCGTTGCGCGGGGAGACGAACGACTACGCGGGCAAGGGGCTCTCTGGCGGGGTGCTGTCGGTGTGCCCGCCCGAGCGCGCCCGCTTCCGCGCCGAGGAGAACATGATCGTCGGCAACACGGTGCTCTATGGCGCCACGGCCGGCCGCGCGTTCTTCCGGGGTCTGGCGGGCGAGCGCTTCGCGGTGCGCAATTCCGGAGCCCGTGCCGTCGTCGAGGGCGTCGGCGACCACGGGTGCGAGTACATGACCGGCGGCCGCGTGGCCGTGCTCGGGCGGACCGGCCGCAATTTCGCCGCCGGCATGAGCGGCGGGATCGCCTACGTGTACGACGTCGACAGGGGCTTTGAGGGGCGCTGCAATCTGGAGCTGGTCGAGCTCGAGCCGTTGTCGGAGGAGGACGCTGCGGAGGTGCGCGCGCTGATCACCGAGCACGTCGGGCGCACCGGCTCCCTGGTCGCCCGCAACCTGCTGGCCTCGTGGCCCCGCGTCCAGGAGCGGTTCGTGAAGGTGATGCCGACCGAGTACCGGCGCGCCCGCGCCGCACTGGCCGAGCGGAGCGCGCTGGAAGAGGCCGCGGCGGTGTAGGGCCGGGTCGTTGTAACGGCGCGTCGCAAAACCGTCACCTCATCGTTACTTTGCTCGTCTGCTTCGCGATGGCTCGCGCCATGCGTGCGATCTTCGCGCCATGGAGCAGCCGCGCGATCCCCAAGCTGACAAAAGGCCCCATTCGACGCGGAAATCCGCAGGTGTGGGGCGCCAGCCCCCGCCACATCATCAAGATCATCCCTCACTAGTCAGGATCCTCGGCCGACGGGGTCTTTTACGCGTCACCGGCGACCGCGAGCAGCGGGTCGGCGCGATCACGCGGCTCCAGCGTGGCCGGGCAACTCGCAAGCAGCTGCTGCGCGCGCGCCTCACCAGCAACGCGATCAATCACATGCTCCATCGGGGGCTGCTGCAGCCGGAGCATGCCGGCGTCTACGTGCTCCGTTCCGCGCCGCCGGTGCCGTGGGGACGCGAGACGTCCGCGCTGCTGGCGTGTCACGGCGGCGCGATTCTCAGCCACCGCTCAGCCGCGGCCGTTTGGGGGCTGATCCCGGCACCGGACGGGCCGGTGGATGTCACGGTCATGGATGGGGACATCGGGCGCAAACGAGCCGGGATCCGGGTTCATCGCACGGCGCGGCTGCTCGCGCGCGACACCACCATCCATCAGGACCTGCCCATCACCTCTCCTGCTCGGACCCTGCTCGATCTTTCCTCGTGCGCCCCGCCGCGGGTCGTGGAGCGCGCCATCGACGACGCGCTCGTGGTGCTCAAGATCGTGCGTCCCGAGGACCTCGAGGACCTCGCCGAGCGGGCGCGGTATCGCCGCGGGGCGGCACTCTTCCGTGAGCTTCTGGCCACACGGAAGGGTGGGACCCTCACCGAGTCGGAGGCCGAGCGCCGGTTTCTGGGGTTGATTCGCGAGGCGGAGCTGCCGCTGCCCGAGACACAGGTGCCGTTCAAAGGCTTTCGGATCGACTTCCTCTGGCGCGATGTTGGCGTCGTGTTCGAGATCGACGGTCACCGTTACCACTCCAGCAGGAGGGCCTTCAACCGCGACCGGCGAAAGGATGCGGCGCTCAAGGAGGGCGCGCTCGATCCCAACCATCTCGCCCGTGACGAGATCGAGTTCCGGCCGCTTTACGTGATCGGCCAGGTAGCCGGGGCGCTCGCGCGGGCACGGCGCCAGCGAGGCGACCCCTCGCAGCCTTTCTGAGACGCGGCAAGGCGTTGTACGCTCGGCGGCTCCATGGGCGAGCTCGGGGCGTTTCTCAAGATTCATCGCGTCGGCTTCGACAAGCGTGATCCCGGCGAGCGCGTGCGCGACTACCGGCAGTACTTTGGCCTGCGCCCCGAGGCGGAGCTCCGCCGCCAGGGCGCCCGTTGCATGGACTGCGGGATCCCCTTCTGCCACGAGGGTTGCCCGTTGGGGAACCTGATCCCGGAGTGGAACGACCTCGTCTACCGCGACAAGTGGCACGAGGCGATCGACCAGCTGCACGCCACCAACAACTTCCCCGAGTTCACCGGGCGCATCTGCCCGGCACCGTGCGAGTCGGCGTGCGTGCTGCAGATCAACGACGACCCGGTGACGATCGAGCAGATCGAGCTGGCGATCGTGGAGCGCGCGTTCGTCGAGGGCTGGGTCGTGCCCGAGCCGCCCGACCGCCGCACGGGCCGTACCGTGGCGGTGGTCGGGGCTGGGCCCGCGGGCCTGGCGGCCGCGGCGCAGCTAAACCACTCGGGCCACCAGGTGACGGTCTACGAGCGCGATGAGGGACCGGGCGGGCTGATGCGCTTCGGCGTCCCGGACGCCAAGCTCGAGAAGCGGATCATCGACCGGCGCGTGGAGATCCTCGTCGCGGAAGGGATTGAGTTCGTCTACGGGGTCGACGTGGGCCGCGATCTCAGTGTCGGCGAGCTGCGGGAGCGACACGATGCTCTCGTCGTGTCGATCGGCTCCAGGGCCTCGCGCGATCTCGACGCCCCCGGTCGCGCCCTCAATGGAATTCACTTCGCGATGGACTACCTGTACCAGCGAAATCGGTGGGTGGCGGCCCAGGAGGGGCGGCCGTCACGGCCGACGGAGCCGGGATCCCAGATCGTGGCCGCAGGCAAGCGCGTGGTCGTCGTGGGCGGCGGCGACACCGGCATGGACTGCATCTCAAACGCCCACCGCGAGGGCGCGGCGGCCGTAACCATGCTCGACGTCTACACAGCGCTCGAAGCCAGCGGCGCCGATCCTCTCCATCCTTGGCCGCTGCCGCCCAAGCGAACCCCCACCACGTACGCGCTCGAGGAAGGTGGCAAGCGCTGGTGGGGGACGGAGGTCACGGGCTTCGGCGGCCGCGGGGGCCACGTGAGCCACGTGTACGCCCGCCGCGTGACCGGGGTGTCGTCGCGCGACCTCACCCCCGTCCCTGGGAGCGAGTTTGTGCTCGAGGCGGATCTTGTGCTGATCGCAATTGGGTTCGAGCATCCCGAGCACGAGGGTCTGGTCGAGGAGCTAGGACTGGAGCTCGATCGCCGGGGGAACATTCGCACTCGGCAGACCTATCGCACCTCGGTCGACGGCGTGTACGCCTGCGGTGACGCGCGCATCGGGCAGTCGCTGATCGTCACCGCGATCGCCGAGGGGCGCAAGTGTGCGCGGGTCGTGAACAAGGATCTGGGTGGCAGCCCGATGGACGCCGACCGCGAGATGCTCGCCCTGGGCGCCTGGAGCGGCGAAGCGGATCGCACGTTACGCCACGAGGCCGAGGCAGCCGGCACCGTGCGCCCCGGGGAGGAGTTCTTCAGCGGCCCGGGGACGCGCCGCTGAGCTCCGGCGGCGCGGCGGCGGGTGCGCGAAGGCTGTCCGACTTCGTGCCACGGACTATTTGCATTGCGAACACACGTCGTGTTAGGCTTGGCTCTGCCGGGAAATACTGCTGGTGCCTCAAGGCTCCGCAGACGAGGGGGCTGTTTAGCTTCAGCTTGGGACGGGGAAACTCGCCCCTGTCGGTCAGGGAACTGCGCCCCCACTTCCCTGGCTCTCCGGGGGGCCCAGAAGGATCTGGGCCCCCCGGTTCTTTTTTCTAGGCCGGTCTTTGCTGCCAAGCTGTGGCTTCACGTGCCTACTTTCTGCCGCCACAACCGCCTGCTCCAGCACTGCCCGATCTGCGCGCGCGAGCAGCATGTCGAGCCCACGCCACTGATCACCCCGAGCGCGCCGCGAACCGGCCTCGGGGAGGGCGAGCGCTCGTCCCGCGCCGCCGCCGGGACCAGCAGTCGGGGGCGCCGGGAGGCCCGCGGCGGCTCGAGTGGCGGCTCCACCGGTATACGCGTGCGGCGACTCGAGCGCGGGGCGGACGATGGCTATCGCTCCGGCCTCGCGCCGGGGCTGCGCTCGAGCTCCGAAGCCGAGCGCCTGGCCGGGGAGCTCGCCTTCGCCGCTGGGCGTCTCCAAGCGCTCGGCGAACGGCCTCCGGGCCTTTATGCCGAGGTCGCCGCGCCGGGCGAGCCCGAGGAGCGGCTGTGGCTCGCGTTCCTGATCGCGTATCTCTGTCCGATCGACGAGGATGACCCGTTCTCCGCGATCCGAGGGGCCCGGACTTCGTGGGCAACGGCGGAGCTGCCCGACCTCGCGGCGGTTTCGGCCGGTCCCCGCAGCGCGCACGATCCGGGCCACCCACTGCGCACGGTCAAGGCGTATCGCGCCTGGGCAGCGCGCAACGGCTCGCAGGCCGCGGGGTTCACGGGCGACGCCGCTTGGTCGCCAGAGCGGCGCTTCACGCGTGTCTTCGAGCGCCTTGCGCTGCCCGGTCTGCACCGCGACGCGCGCTTTGATTTGCTCGTGACGCTCGGCCGGCTCGGCGTGGTCGAGCTCAACCCCGGGCAGCTGATGCTCGGAGGACCGGGTGAGGTCACGGTCGCGGCCAAGCGGGTGTTTGGCATCGGCGATCCCCTACTGCTGGAGTCGCGCGCGGCCGCGTTTGCAGACGCCTGCGAGATCCCCCTGGCCGCGCTCGATCTCGGTCTCCACAACTGGGAGCGCGGCGAGCGCGCCCACCTCGGGCTGGCGCCCGACACGCCTCCAGACCCGCAAGCGGTGGGCGCTGTGCGAGCGGGGCTTGGGCTGTAAGGGAGCACGCGAGGCCCAGTCGGGTTACCATTGATCCGCTGGGGGGGCGCGGCGCTGCAGGCGGGGTGTGGACAACTCGCTGGAAGCCGGGGTGTGGAGAAGTGATACGACGTTGGCTGGTTTTGATCCTGATCGTCACCGCGGCCGCGGTGTCGGGCACAGCTGCCTTGGCTTCGTCCGGACCGCCGCGCGCGCTCGCCGCCGGAGCGAACAACGCGCCTCTGCCCGCCGCCAGCAGCGGTGCGTCGGTCTCGTTGGCCGGGATCCACAAGATCAAGCATGTGGTGATCATCATGCAGGAGAACCGCTCCTTCGACAGCTACTTCGGGACCTTCCCGGGGGCCAGGGGAATTCCCGGCGTGGCAGGCAACCGGGGACGCATGCCGTGTGTTCCCGATCCCAAGAACGGCGGCTGCGACAAGCCCTTTCACGACGCCCAGGACAGAAACTACGGGGGCCCACATTCCGCCACCGCCTCCAAGACCGACATGAATTGCATCAACGCGCGCCGGCACGCGGGCTGCCAGATGAACGGCTTCGTTGCCGAGGCGGAGAAGGGGGAGGCCTGCTCGGGCACGAACCCCAACTGCAGCCCGTGTAAGAGCAGCGCTCAGCGGGGCAGGTGCCTGGACGCGGTCGGCTATCACGACGCCGCCGACCTCCCCAACTACTGGCGCTGGGCCCACGACTTCGTGCTCCAGGACCACATGTTCGCCTCCAACGCCTCCTGGAGCCTTCCTGCCCACCTGTTCATGGTCTCCGAGTGGTCGGCGCGCTGCGCGAACGCCTTCAAGCCATTCTCATGCCACAACGCGCTTCAGAACCCAAGTCGCGGCGGGCGGCTGCAATACGCGTGGACGGACATCACGTATTTGCTGCACCGCGATCACGTGAGCTGGGGCTACTACCTCATGAGCGGTGACCAGCCGGACTGCAACTACGGGCAAATGAAGTGCGCCGCGATGAAACAGGCCCCGCGCACGCCCGGGATCTGGAACCCTCTGCCCGAGTTCACCGACGTCTGGCAGGACGGCCAGCTGGGCAACATCCGCCCGATCTCCCAGTTCTACAGCGCCGCCAGCATCGGGAGGTTGCCGAAGGTCTCCTGGGTCGTCCCCAATTACCGCTTTTCTGAGCACCCCCCTGCGCTGGTCAGCCGCGGCCAGTCCTATGTGACCGGGCTGATCGACAGCATCATGCAGAGTCCCGATTGGAAGAGCACGGCGATCTTCCTGGCGTGGGACGACTGGGGTGGCTTCTACGACCAGGTCGTGCCGCCCGCGGTGGACGTGAACGGCTACGGCATGCGGGTGCCGGGATTGGTGATAAGCCCATACGCGCGCAAGGGTTTTGTCGACCATCAGAGGATCAGCTTCGACGCCTACAACAAGTTCATCGAGGAAGACTTCTTGAACGGAGCCGAGCTCAATCCGGCGACCGACGGCCGGCCGGATCCGCGGCCTGACGTTCGCGAGGCATTCCCGCAGCTGGGCAACCTGCTGCACGACTTCAACTTCAACCGCCGACCACGGGCACCGGTGATCCTGCCGGTTTGCCCGAAGACGGACCTCAAGCCGAGACCGGCCTGTTCGTAGGGATCGTCGGAGGAGAGGGGCGGCGGGCGCAGCCGCCGCGACCCACGCGCACTTCCGAAGCAGTGATGCCGCCGCATGTCTGTCCGGGGGACCACCTACCTTTCGCGCCGTCGGCACCCCCCAGCGACGAAAGCCGCGAATGTCACTCTGCTTCATCGAACCTCAGAACGCGATCAGGGTCATCGCCGAGTCCGTGGGCCGCGAGGCCCGGCGCCAAATCCTCGGCGAGGTGGTGCGGGCATGGGTCGACGAGATCCCGGATTCCGAGCTCGACTCGCACTATGCGAAGGCCGTCGCTGACCTCGACGAGCACGATCTCTCACTTTTGGCTGCGTGGCACGCGTCGCTCGAGGTCGGCCATCCGGTGCCCAACAAGGAATTCCTCGTAAACGTGTTCCCCTCGCTCGGCGAGCACCGGCGGGAGGCGCTCAAGATCGCCGCCGGCTTCCGGGGTGAGGACGCGTTCGAGGCCGGCGTGGGGGAGGAGCAGGCGCTCGACACGGTGCTGCCCTGGCTCTCGAATGAGCGCTGTATCGAGCTGGCACGCGAGTGCCTCGAGCTCTACTGCTGGGACCGGCTCGGCGCGGAGAACTGAGCTCAGCCGGCTCGGCTACGCTCGCTCCGAGGAAAGGCCAGACGCCGCCAAGCGCGTCTCGATCTCCGCGATCGTCTGCTCGTTGGAGCGAAACCAAATCGTCTCCATGCCGAGCTCCCGGGCCGCATCGCAATTGAGCTCGAGGTCATCGATCAGCAGCGCCGCCTCGGGGCGCACGCCCAGGCGCTCGAGCGTGAGCTCGTAGATGCGGCGCTCTGGCTTGCGCGTGCCCACGAACGCCGAGTCGACCACGACCGAGAAGATCTCGTCCACAGGCAGCTTGGCCCGCCACCGCTGCTCCCACTCGCGCACGTTGTTGGTGCAGATGGCGAGCTTGTAGCCGCGATCGCGCAGGTCCCGCATCAGCGAGATCATGGGCTCGTTCGGATGCAGGTGCTCGAATAAGTGCTCGCCGAACCCATGCAGCGTCACCTCGCGCCCGAGCTGGGCAGCGAGCTCCGAGCCGAGCAGCTCCAGGAAGCGAGCCTCCGTCACGCGGCCCGTCTCGAGCTCGAAGAGGGGGTTGGCGCCCAGCTGCTCAAAAAGCGCCCCCATCGCCTTGCCCATCTGTTCGAGCGAAATCCCGGATGAGTCCTGAAATGCCGCGAATGAGTCGAGCAGGGGCGAGGTCAGCACGCCGCCGAAGTCGCTGATCACGGCTTCGATCCGGCCGGCGCCCGAAGTCTGAGCTAGCTCGGCGCTCACCGCGAGCTGACCAGTAGGTAGACCCCGGCGCCGTCTCGGCCCTCGGCGCGCCACCGAAACTGCTGCGCGCGTACTCCGGTTCCATCCTCGGTGTGGGCGATCCCGGCGCCCACCGCCTGGCCGGCGGCACGCCGCGGATATTTCACCGATCGCCTCTCGTCGTCGTCCGCCGGCTCCTCCTCGTCGTCGAACCACATCTCGAGCGTCGCGCGCACGGGCTGCTCCTGGGCGTCATAGGTCGTCGAGAGCCGCGGCTCAGCCACCGGCTCGGTCTCGCCGCGCGAGAAAAGCGTGGCCTGCGCCTGCTCGCCGCCGTGACCAGAGGCTTTCCGGGGACGGAGAGCGATCATCGTGAAACCCTCGTCGGGGGCAAACCAGGCTGACACGTCGCGCGCCAGGACCAGGCGGCCCGGATCGAGCGCGTCAGGTCGTTCGCTACGGGCCCCCAGACACTCGAACTCGCGCCCGGACGCGCGGCCGCGGACGGTGACCAACTGGTCCCGGGTGCCCGCCGTCTCCGGGACCACGACCAGCTCGAGCCCCTCGCCCACGATCGTCCACGCGCCGGAAGGGGCCGAGTCATCCGTTCGGAGCTCCGCCGCCACGACCGCCGGCTCGGGTCCAATCACGGCGAAGGAGGGCAGATCGGGATGAAGGCTCCACGCGGCTCCCCACACTTCGGTGCGCAGGTCGGCGAAGGTGACCGCACGGAGGGGCACCGGGGTGACGGCACGGAGGTGCATCGGGCCAAGAGTAGCCGCGGCCTCTTGGCTCACCCGGACCCGGGCCCAGACGGCGGGGCCCGCGCCCGCTACGCGAAGGCTTGGGAGCCTTCGAGACGCACGCCGGCAATGCGATGCAGCCCGGCACGCTCGATCTGGAGCCGGATCTGCGGGCGGGCGCCACGCAGCCACATCTCGCGTCCCTTCCTGCGCATGCGGCGCGCGAGCATAGCCAGATCGACCATCAGCGAGACGTCCGCAAAGACGAGCTCGGTGAGGTCCACGACGAGGTCGCCTTGGGCTCGGATGGCACGGACGAGCGCTTGTCGCCGCCGGCCTTGGGTGGCCCGGTCCTCGTCTCCGCGACACCACAGCACGGGAGGCTGTTCGCAGAAGTCGACGATCGCGCCAATCTAGTTGAAGCGGCGGCGGCGCCGCAAGGTTAGAAATATCCTCTGCAGAAAAGGTCGGACAATGCCGATTAAGGGGACCCCCTGAGTCGCATCGGGCCCCAAAAGCGTCATTTGCCCAGGCGACCAGGGGAGATCCGGAGGTCCTACACTGTTTGCCAATGGCTTCCGTAGACGAGGTGACCGAGGCGCTGCGAGACGTGATCGATCCCGAGCTGGGGCTGGATTTCGTCGAGCTTGGTCTGATCTATGACATCGAGGTCGACGGCGGCACGGTCAAGATCACCTACAGCCTGACCACGCCCGCGTGTCCGATCGGACCCCACGTGTCCGAGCAGATCGAGGAGTTCGTGGGCGAGCTCGACGGCGTCGAGCAGGTCGAGCCGACGATGACATTCTCGCCCCCGTGGACGCCCGAGCGGATGAGCGAGGACGCCAAGTTCGCGCTGGGCTTCTGAAAACCCCTACAACCTGAGACGATGCGGCTAGCCTGGGGAGGCTGCGCGGCGCCTCGCTTGACGCGCCTCCTATAGGGAGGGAGAATGCGAGCGCGGGGGTAGGTATGGATCGGGGTTGACCTGGAGCCGTGTACACGCCGCGCTGTTTCTTTCGTCGTCGGTTCTGGGCTCTCGTCGCTGTGGTCTCGGGAACTCTGGCGCTGGTTGGGGTTGGCGTCGCGCCGGCCTCGGTTGGGGGCTCCGGGAACTGGAGGGTGCAGCCCAGTCCGAACCCGGGCGGCTCAAGCAAGGACAATCAACTCTTGGGCGTGGCGGCGATCTCGCCCACCGACGGGTGGGCGGTCGGCGACTATTACAACGGCAGGGTCGACCGGACGCTGGTCGAGCGCTGGGACGGCAAGGACTGGAAGACGCAGACAAGCCCGGACCCAGCGAGCGGCCGGAACGACATCCTCAACGGGGTCGCCGCCTCCTCCGCCAAGAACGCGTGGGCGGTTGGGTACTACGGTCCCAGCGGCAACGATCGGACGCTGGTCGAGCACTGGGACGGCAAGGCGTGGAACGCGCAGACGAGCCCCAACCCAGTTGGCGGTAATGACAATGTGCTTGTCAGGGTGACCGCCACCTCGGCCAAGAACGCCTGGGCGGTGGGGTACTCCTACCACGGCACCACCGCCCGGACGCTCATCGAGCGCTGGAACGGCAAGGCGTGGCAGGTGCAAAAAAGCCCCCATCCTGGCGACCCCAGCAACGCCAGTTTTCTCTACGGGGCGAGCGCAACCTCGCCGACCAATGCGTGGGCGGTGGGCGACTACTTCAATGGCACCACATACCAGACGCTCATCGAGCACTGGAACGGGAAGGCGTGGCAGGTGCAGAAAAGCCGCAACCCTGGCGGCTCCAGCAACAGCATGCTCACCGCCGTCGCCGCGACCTCGGCCACCAACGCGTGGGCGGTGGGCGAGTACTACATCGGCACCGCGGTCCGGACCATCATCGAGCGCTGGAACGGCAAAGTGTGGAAGGCGCAGCCGACCCCGAAGCTCAGCATCAGATTCCTCGCCAATGTCGCAGCCACCTCCGGGACCAGCGCCTGGGCGGTGGGCTTCCACAACGCGGGCAGCGGGAACCGAACGCTTATTTTGCATTGGAACGGCAAAGCCTGGAGGACCGAGTCGAGTCCGGACCGCGGGAGCTCCACCAACGAGCTCTTGGGCGTGAGCGCGACCTCGCCCGGTGCAGCCTGGGCCGTGGGCTACTACCGCAGGCGCACCGCGGAGCAGACCCTCGTCGAGCACCAGTTCATTAGGTAGCCACTGAACTGTTAGCGGGGCTTGCGCGATGCGGGAGCACTGACGCTAGGAGCGCCGCAATTCCCGGCGCAGGTCGATCGCGCGCATATCGTGCTCATCGGGGAGCTTGGCGAGCACGGCAGAGACGATCTGCTTGATGTCGCGCTCCTCGTGGCCGAGGTCGTCGTGGAGCGTCTTCAGCGCCGTGTGCACGATCTTCAGCTGGGCCGCGGTCAGCTCCAGGTGGTAGGCGATGCCGCCCGGCGGGATCAGGTCCTCGTCGCTCATCGCGAGCCTTCCTCGGGCGCTCCGCCGTTGCCGCCGCGTCCCCGGCCGGTGCGCCGTGCCCGCATGTCGGCAGCCGGACCCCGCTTTGGCCGCGAGCTCTGGGCGGGCACGAGGGAGGCGGGCTCGCGCTCCGCGCGCTCGGACTCTGCCGGGCCTTGCGCCGGGGCCTCGCGTCGCGGCGCTCGGGCGGACCGCTCGCTCCGCGCCGCCGCGAGCAACTCCGCCAGCGACTCGTCGATCCGGGCCGTGACCTCGTCGAGGTCGTACATCGCGTCGTAGTCGGCCAGCAGGCCGTAGTCGATGCCGCCGTTGTAGGACATGATCGCCACCGCGAGCGCGTGATGGGCGGGCAGGAACGCGACCGGGAAAAGATCCTGGAGCTGGCGCCCGAGCACGTACAGCGGGAACTGGGGCCCGGGGATGTTCGTCACCAGCAGGTTGAAGAGCCGCGTGGAGAACTGGAGTCGCGAAGCCTGGGCGAGGATCGTCGGCGGCGCGAGGTTGTTGACGCGGGCGATCGTGGACGCCGCGACCGCCTGCTTTGACTCCTTGAGGCCGTTCATGGCGCGGCTGATGTACCGCAGCCGGGCCACCGGGTCCGTGATGTAGACCGGCAGCGGCCCGCGCATCGCGGTCAGCTGGTTGCCGAGCGTGTGGCGCTGCTTGTCCCCACGCACCGAGACCGGCACGAGCGCCCGCAGCTGAAGTCCCTGCGTGCGCACGCCGCGCGAGTCGAGCCAGCGTCCGAGCGCGCCCGCCACCACGGTCAGCACGACGTCGTTGACCGTGCCGCCGAGCGCGTTCTTGACCTCGCGGTAGTCATCGAGCTCGTGGCGCACGACCGCATAGCGGCGATGGGGCCCGATCTCGACGTTCAGGGGCGTCTCGGGGGCGGGATTGAGGATCGCCCATACGAGCTCCCCGATCCCCTCGGCGGCCTCGGCCACCTTGGCCGCGGTGCCGATCGGATCCGCCGCCGCCTCGAGCGCGCGCTCCACCAGGTGCACGCCGGTGCCGACGAACCCGCGCGCGCCCGCCAGGACGAGGTCGGCCGGCGTCGGCTCGCGGTGCGCTCGCCACGGTTCGAGGTCTCCTTCGGCCGGCCTCGGCGCGCGCTCCAAATCGAGCAGCACGGTCGCCAGGTCGACTCCGGAGACGCCGTCGACCAGCGCGTGGTGGGTCTTGAAGATGAGGGCGAAGCGGTCGTGCTCGAGGCCCTCCACGAGCCAGCTCTCCCACAGTGGTCTGGAGCGGTCGAGGCTCTGCGAAGAGATCCGGGCGGACAGCAGAAACAGCTGCTCCTCGGTGCCCGGCTGCGGCAGCGCAGTGTGCCTGACGTGGTACTCGAGCTTGAAGTCGGGATCGTCGATCCACAGCGGGCGCCCCGTCTGCAGCGGCGGCGTGGCCAGCTTCTGGCGGTAGCGGGGAACCAGGTGCAGGCGTCCCCGGACGTGCCTGAGGTAGTCCTCGAACGCGGGCGGCGGGCCCTCAAACAGCAGCACCGCGCCGATGTGCATGTGCGAGGCGGGCCCCTCCTGGTGCAGGAAAGATGCGTCCATCGGGGTCAGGCGGTCGAGATGCTGTTGAGCCATAGGCGGATTGCCCGCGTATTAAGGGGCGAAGCGTTATGCGAAGACTAACTCCCGCCCAACGACCCCTGCCTAGACTGTGATCCGATGATGGCGGCTCCGGAGAAGATCATCCTGGCTGCGCCGCGCGGCTACTGCGCGGGGGTGGAGCGCGCCGTGCAGGCGGTCGAAGCGGCCCTCGATCTGTACGGCGCGCCCATCTACGTCCGCAAGGAGATCGTCCACAACAAGCACGTGGTCGACCAGTTGCGCGAGCGGGGGGCGATATTCGTCGAGTCCGAGGACGAGGTCCCCGAGGACGCCACCGTGGTCTTCTCCGCCCACGGCGTCGCCCCGACCGTGCACGCCAACGCCGAGCAGCGCCGGCTGCGCACGATCGACGCGACCTGTCCGCTCGTGACCAAGGTCCATGTTGAGGCACGCAAGTTCGCAGCCGACGACTACACGATCGTCCTGATCGGCCACGACGGCCATGAGGAGGTCGAGGGGACGATGGGGGAGGCCCCCGGAGACATCGTGCTGGTGCAGTGTGAGGAGGACGTCGACCGGCTCGAGGTCAAGGATCCCGCCCGGATGGCCTACATCTCCCAGACCACGCTCTCGGTCGACGAGACGCGCTCGATCATCAACCGCCTGCGCGAGCGCTTCCCGCAGGTAGTGGGTCCCCGCACCGACGACATCTGCTACGCCACCACCAACCGCCAGGCGGCGGTCAAGCAGCTCGCGCGGGAATGCGACCTGGTGCTGGTGATCGGCTCACGTAACTCCTCCAACTCCAACCGGCTGGTCGAGGTCGCGCGCGAGTGCGGCGCCGAGTCGCACCTCATCGACAACGAGGGCCAGGTCCAGGAGGAGTGGCTCGACGGCAAGCGCCAGATCGGCATCACCTCGGGGGCGAGCGCGCCCGAGGAGCTTGTCCAGCGCCTGGTCGAGTTCTTTCGCGGCCGCGGCACGACCCAGATCGAAGAGCTCGACGTGATCCGGGAGGACGTCCGCTTCATGCTGCCCAAGTCGATCCGCCAGGCGCTCGCCGGCGTCTCGGCGTAGGCTCCGCCGGCCCTCTGGGGACGCTCGTCGTCTCCGACCTGCACCTCGGGGCGGCACCGGGGAACGATCTCCTGCGCGGCTCCGAGGCGCGTCAGCCGTTGCTGCAAGCGCTTGCCGGCTGCGAGCGGCTGGTGCTGCTTGGCGACGTGCTGGAGCTGCGCCATGGCCCCGCCCGCCGCGCGCTCGAAGCCGCCCGCCCCGCGCTCGCCGAGTTGGGCGCCACGCTCGGTCCCGCGGGCGAGGTCGTGGTCGTGCCGGGCAACCACGACCACCAGCTCGTCGCGCCATGGCTGGAGCGCCGGGCGGCCTGCCCCGCCGAGCAGACACTTGAGCTCGAGTCGGAAGTCGACTGGCGCGAGGGGGAGCTGCTCGCCGCACTGGTAGCCGCGCTCGAGCCTGCCCGAGTGCGCGCCGCCTACCCGGGCGTGTGGCTGCGTGAGGATGTCTATGCCACCCACGGCCACTACACCGATCGCCACAACACCGTGCCGCTGCTCGAGCGGCTGGGCGCGGGGCTGGTCGCCCGTATCGTGGGAGAGCGGGGAACCGGACTCGCCGCGCCGGATGACTACGAGGGCGCGCTCGCGCCGATGTACGCCTTCATCGACGCGGTGGTCCGCCGCCGGCCACCGACGCTCGAGGCGGGCAGCGAGACCTTCCAGGTGCGGAGCTGGGGCCGGCTGAGTTCGCGAGGCGGCCGCATCGACATGCGCCGGGCAGCGCTGAGGGGCACGTTCGCCGCCGCCGTGGCGGGACTGAATCTCGCGGGCCTCGGTCCACTGCGGGCGGAGCTCTCCGGGGCCGCGCTGCGCGAGGGCGGCCTTTACGGCGCCAGGCTCATGGTCGAGCGGCTGGCGATCCCCGCCGAGCACGTCATCTTCGGCCATACCCACCGGGCCGGTCCGCTCCCCGGCGACGATCTCGACCCCTGGCGAACCGCGGCGGGAACGCGCCTCCACAACACGGGTTCCTGGCTAGTCGAGCGCTCGTTCCTCGCCTGGGAGCCGCAGGCGAGCCCGTACCGGCCGGGATTCGGCGTGCTGGTCGGCGCGCCCGGGCCACCACGACTGGTCAACCTGCTCGACGGCGTACATCCGGCGCCCGGGTCAGGCGAGCCCCGGCGTGAAGCAGACCGCGTGGCAGTGGACCCCGTCTGAGAGCGCCATGTTCAGTCGCCCGCGGGTGCTGCGGCCGTGCGAGATCAGCTCGTAGGCGCCGGGCCCCTGAACGGGCTGCGTCCGGCCGCCCGCGGTGATCGTGCCCTCGCCCTCGAGCACCGCCCACACGCCGCCCGCCTCGTAGGGGCCCGAGTACGGGCCATCGCGGTCCTCGCTCTGGGGTCTCAAGACCGCATCGGGGGCGTCCTCGGGCCGCAGCGGCGGCACCACCGGGCGCTCCACGCCGAGCAGCGCCTGGAGCTCGCGCTCGGTCTCGTCATAGGCGCCCTCGCCGTAGTGGTAGTGGACGAGCGTGCTCTCAGGGCCCCACAGGTAGCGCGCAGGCCACCCCAGGTTGCCGTAGAGCTGCCAGACCTCGAGCGCGGCGTCGATCACCACCGGGTGGGCGATCTCGAGCCTTCCAACCGCTGCGCGCACCGCCTCCGGATCGCCTGAGGGCGGAAAGCCCGAGGTGTGCACGCCGACCACCTGGAGGCCGGCATGGCCGTAGCGCTCATGCCATGCCTTGATGTAAGGCAGCGTGCGGATCGAGTTCGGGCGGCAGAAATCCCAGAACTCGACCAGCACCGGCGCTCCGCGCAATCGATGCATGTGCAGCGGTCGCGAGCCCACCCACTCCAGTCCGAGCGGAAAGGGCGGCGCCTCGATGTGATCGACGGGGGGACGCACATGAATATTGTGGACGGGGTCGGCGCATGCGCCGACCCCGGCGGGCGAACATGTTCGCCCGCCCCGGGCCGATCATGATCGGCCCGGCGGCCCGGCACATGTGCCGGGCCGATCTCCTTACTCAGTTACCAGCGGTACCAGCGTCTGCGACCGCGCTCGAGTGCGTGGCCGCCCGCGCCGACGAACCAGCCGATCAGCCAGAGGATCACGAGCGCGATCAGCACGAACCACAGGATGTGGATCGCAAACCCGAGTCCACCAAAGATGGCCAAGATCAGCAACAGGGCGATAAGAGCAATCATTCAGACACCTCCATGTGTTATTGGAAACGAATGGTGGCAGACAACGAGGCGAACCGAGCCAATTATTTGCCCATGGCTATACTGACTGAAGTATTGAAAGCCGGGTGCATTTGAGGAGTTTGTGCGATGAGCACTTCCGGAGCGGAGCTTCTCCGCGAAATCAAGGACCGCATCACCGAGATTGAGCCCACGCAGGCGCGCGAGTTGGCTTCCAACGGCGCGCTGCTCGTGGACGTGCGCGAGACGGAGGAATTCGCCGCCGGGCATATCCCGGGCGCCAAGCACGTGCCCCGCGGCTACCTCGAGTCGCGTATCGAAGGGACCATCCCCGACCGCTCGCAGCACTTGATCCTCTACTGCGCCTCGGGGAACCGTTCGGCCTACGCTGCCCGCACCCTGACCGAGGACCTCGGCTACGAGCGCGTCGAGTCGATGCGCGGCGGGATCACCCTGTGGAAGGACCACGGCTACGAGGTCGAGGTGCCGCGCACCCTGACCGCCGAGCAGCGCGAGCGCTACTCGCGCCACCTGCTGCTGCCGGAGGTCGGGCTGGAGGGCCAGCAGAAGCTGCTCGACGCCAAGGTGCTGCTGCTCGGCGCCGGCGGGCTCGGATCGCCCTCCGCTCTGTATCTGGCGGCCGCCGGGGTGGGCACGCTGGGGATCGTCGACTCCGACGAGGTTGACCTCTCGAACCTCCAGCGGCAGGTGATCCACTCGAGCGAGCGCATCGGCGTCTCCAAGGTCGACTCGGCCGAGCAGACGATCAACGCGCTCAATCCTGACGTCACCGTGGTGAAGCACCCGCTCAGGCTGGGCGCCGAGAACATCGTGGAAATCATCCGCGACTACGACCTCGTCGTCGACGGACTCGACAACTTTCCCACCCGTTACCTCCTGAACGACGCCTCCGTGCGTCTGAAGATCCCGGTCGTCTCGGCGGCGATCCTCGGCTTCGAGGGTCAGCTGTCGGTGTTCGCGCCCTATGAGGGGCCCTGCTACCGGTGCCTGTTCCCGGTGCCGCCGCCGGCGGAGCTCGCGCCCTCGTGCGGGGCCAACGGCGTGCTCGGCGTGCTGCCCGGCACCATGGGGCTACTCCAGGCGACCGAGGTGATCAAGCTGATCCTGGGCCAGGGCGAGCCGCTGATCGGGCGCCTGCTGATGTACGACGCGCTCGGGGCGCGCGTGACCGAGGTGCGCGTTCGCCGCGACCCCAACTGCCCGATCTGCTCGCGTGACCCGGAGTCGATCTCAGACGAGGAGATGGGCGTCTTCCCGGACTACGAAGCGTTCTGCGCCGGCGCCCACTAGGCTCCCCGAGGCGATGGCGACGATCCGCATCCCACCCGTGCTGCGCCCCTCGGTCGGCGGCGAGAAGGAGCTCTCGGCGGAGGGCGCCTCGGTCGGCGAGATCCTGCGCGAGCTAGCGGCCCAGCACCCTCAGACCGACTCGCAGCTGTTCTCTCCAGACGGCCAGCTCAACCGCTACGTGAACGTCTACTTGAATGACGAGGACGTGCGCGTGCTGGATGGCCTGGACACGCGCGTCTCGGAGTCGGACACGCTCGTGATCCTGCCCGCGATGGCGGGCGGGCGGCGCTGAGCCCGCCCATCACGCCTCGCTATCCTTCCTGAAGCAATGGCCCTGGAGCCGCTCCAGAACAAGCCCTGCGGCGGTCGGTACGGCGACCTGGTCCAGGCGATCGGCCACACGCCGCTGGTCGAGTGCAAACGGCTCAGCCCCAAGCCGGGGGTGCGCGTGTGGGCCAAGCTCGAGTCCCGGAACCCCACCGGCTCGGTCAAGGATCGGGTGGCGCGCGCCATGATCGAGGACGCCGAGGAGAAGGGTCTGATCCGGCCGGGGCAGACGATCCTCGAGCCGACCTCCGGCAACACCGGGATCTCGCTGGCGCTGATCTGCTCGCGCAAGGGGTATCGACTCAAGGTCGTGATGCCGGAGAACGTGACCCCCGAGCGGACCGAGCTGCTGCGCATGTACGGGGCCGAGATCGTGTACTCGGAGGCCGCCAAGGGCTCCAACGGGTCGGTCGAGCTGGCGCTCGATATGGCCGGGCGGGACGCCTCCTACTACATGCCCTACCAGTACGGCAATCAGGCCAACCCGGAGGCCCACTACAACGGCACCGCACTCGAGATCCTCGAGGAGCTGGACGAGGTGGCCGCGTTCGTGGCCGGCCTCGGCACCGGAGGGACGCTGATGGGCAACGGCCGCCGGCTCAAGGAGGAGCTCGGCGATCAGGTCAAGGTCGTCGCGGCCGAGCCCATGCAGGGCGAGCCCGTGCAGGGCCTGCGCTCGCTCGAGGACGGCTTCATTCCGCCAATCATCGATCTCGCGCTGCTCGACCGCAAGATCTTCGTGACCAACTCCGACGCGATCGTCTTCACGCGCAAGCTGCTCGAGGAGGAGGGGCTGTTCGCCGGGGTCTCCACCGGCGCGATCGCGCGCGTGGCCGTGCGCATCGCTTCGGAGCTCGACGAAGGTAACGTGGTCTTCATCGTCGCCGATGACGGGTGGAAATACCTCTCGTCCGGGGTCTATACGCGTCCGCTCGAGGAGCTCGCGGATCTGGACGCCACCGTCTGGTGGTGAACCCCGGCGCGACCCTGTCCAGGCGCCGGCTGCTGGGCGCCTCGGGTGCGGCTGGCGCGGCCGCGGCGCTCTCCGGCTGCGGCCTGATCCCGACCACGAAGCCCCCTCTCAGCAAGATCTCGGTCAGGGTGGAGCGGACGGACGTCCCCATCCTCGACTCGCTGCTGAGAATCGAGTACCGCCTGTCTTATGCATACACCGCCAGCCTGCCCCCGCTGAGCCGGAGCGTCGTCGGAACGCGCCTGGCGCGCTGGTTCGTGCATCAGGAGCTCGCGCACGTCACGGCGATCTCGACGCTGCTGGAGAGCGCGCACGTCAAGCCGGACACCTCGGCCGGGTCCTTCCGCCTCGGCCGTGCCACCACCGCCAACGAGGTATTTGCGGTTCTGCGCCGCCAGGAGGACGCGGCCATCCGCGCCTATGCCCACGCGATCCCAAGGCTCTCCCATGGCAAGCTGCGGGCGATCGCCGCCTCGATCCTGGCCAACGAGGGCCAGCACGTCTCGGTCCTGCGCATGGTGCTGGGGCTCGAGCCGGTGCCCGCGGCACTGGTCACGGAGCGCGAATGAGCGCGACGCGGCGTCGTTTCCTGCGTGGCGCGATCGCCGGCGGGGCCGCCATGGCGGGCCTTGGGCTCGGGGGAGAGTCCGCCCTGGCCTCCACTTCGGCGCCGCTGCGCGGGGCCCGCGGCGACACCCAGCTGCTCGGGCGCCTGATCGACTACGAACAAGTGGCCGAGTTCGCCTATTCGTACCTTGCGCGCTCGGCGACGCTCTCGGCGCAGGGCAAGAGGATCTTGGCGCGCTTCCTGGGTCAGGAGCGCGAGCACGCGAAGCTGCTATCGAGCGCGCTCGCGGCCCGCGGCGAGAGCCTCTCTGCCCCGCAGAGGAGTGTGGCGGCGGCCGACCGGGAGCTCGCACGGCTCCGCGTCAGCGGCCGCCTGGACCAGGCCCACCAGCAGGACTCCGCGGTGCGACTGCTGATCTCGGTCGAGGGCGTCGGCCAGAACCTCTACTACGCGGCGATCGAGCGGCTCTCGAGCCCGACGTTGCTAGGCCTTGCTGCCGAGATATTGGCTTGCGAGGGACAGCACTGGACCGGCCTCAGCAACGTCCTACATTCGGGTCAGCCGGGTACCACGGTGCCGCACGCGTTCGTGCCTCTGGTTGGGCAGTTCAGCGGATGACGATGCGCATCTCAGGCGAGCTGTACGAGGAGATGATCGCCCACGCGCGCTCGGAGGCGCCCAACGAGTGCTGCGGCATGATCGCCTCGCGGGACGGCGAAGCCGTCACGGTCTATCGCGCGCGAAACGCGGCGGCGAGCCCGCTGCGGTACGAGATGGACGGCGCCGAGCAGTACCGCATCCAGATGCAGATCGAGGACGCGGGGCTCGAGCTCGGGGCGATTTACCACTCGCACACGCGCACCGAGCCCTACCCCTCGCAGACCGACATCAACCTGGCCTTCTATCCCGACGCCTTGTATGTGATCGTCGGCCTGGGGGGCGAGGAGCCGCTGGTGCGCGCCTTCACGATCCAAGACGGCCGCGTGGACGACGCGCAGCTCGAGCTCGTCTAGCGCCGAAGCTCAGACAGGACCGGCTGGCGATTTCAGGCCGGTCTAGACCAGGACCGGCTGGCGATCCGAGGCGATCCCCGCGATCTCCTCGGAAGCCCGCTCGAACTCGTCGTCCGAGAGCACGGGGGTGCCCTCGAACGGCAGCTCGCGCGCGAGCTCAAGCCAGGAGCGGCAGCCGCCGTAGTCGTCACGAACCTTGACCGTCACCGGCCGCGGGATGCGGTAGGTGCGCAGCAGAATCACATGCAGCGGGTGGCGCCGCTTCCACGCGAGCCGCTTCTCCGCGTAGTCGGTCGTCCACACGTAGAAGGGCGAGAGCGCGTCCACGGTGCGGCGATCGGTGACCGTGAAGTGCGCGGCCACCTCGGCCCACGCCCGGATGCGGACCCGATCGGGCTGCGGGATCGGCAGGTCGGCGCGCAGGGCGTGCGGCGGAGGCTCACCGTCGCTCCAGACCCCTTCCTCGAGCGCGCGCTCGAGCTCGGGATGATGGGAGGCTCGCACCAGCTCCGGGCTCTGGTGATCGAAGGTCGGATAGAGAAAGAAGCGGTCATGATCAAGCTTGAAGTGCTTGTCGGGCTCGCGGATACCACCCTTGCGCAGGGTGAGCAGCTGCTCGCCTTCCGCAAGAGCCCGCACGGTCACGGCCCAGTCTTTAAAAGCAATCGGCATAGAAGGAAAAAGGGGGGAGAGGTTTACTTTTGGGCCCCGCGCGCGCAAGCGGTTGCACCGGCCACCACGGGGAGGCGCCGATTTTAGGGGAGCCTGTGTAAATTGCAAATCCCCTGCAAATCGCGGACAAACGAGACATGCTTGCAGCACCAGAAAGTAGAGTAATGAGCATCTTCTCAGCGCGCTTGCTCGGTGGGACGGATCAGCAGCTCGTTGATCGACACGCGGCGTGACCGGGTGACGATGTAGGCGATCGCGTCGGCGATGTCGTGCGCCTGGAGCACCTCGACATCGGCGAAGGTCTGCTCGATCCCCTCCAGGATCTCGGGCCGGTTGTGGTCGGGCAGCTCAGTGTCGACCGCCCCGGGCTCGATCACCGAGACGCGGACATGCCGCTCGGTGACCTCCTGGCGAAGGGCCTCGCTGAAGGCGCCGACCCCGTGCTTGGTCAGGTTGTAGACGCCCGAGCCAGCCCTGGCCACGCGGCCCGCCACCGAGCTGATGTTGACCATGTCCGCGACGCCGCGCGGCCCGTCCTGGGCCGCTCGCAGCAGGTGCGGCAGCGCCGCATGGGCGCAGTACAACAGCCCGGCCACGTTGACCGCGAGCATCCGCTGCCACTCCTCGAGCGGCGCACCCTCGACCGGTCCGAGCAGCATCACGCCGGCGTTGTTGACGAGCGTGTCGAGGCGGCCCAGCTCTTGCACGGTGCGCGCGACGGCGCTCTCAGCCTCCTCCTGCGAGCCGACGTCGGCTCGGATGACCAGCGCCCGCCTGCCCTCGTCCTCGATTCGCTTCGCCACTCGCTCCAGGCGGTCGGTGCGACGGGCCACGAGTGCGACCGCGGCGCCCAGCCTCGCCAGCTCCAGAGCGCTCGCCTCGCCGATGCCGCTCGAGGCGCCGGTGACGAGCGCAACGGTGCTCTTTAGGTCGTCATTTGAGGCCATGCGGGGATAGTGGCTTCCCCGCGCGGCCCTGCGCTACACCAGCCGTCGACCTGCGAGCGAGGGTGCTACGCCACGAGCACCGTGGAGAGGCTCTCGCGCCCCACGATGTCGAGCTTGCGGTAGGTGTTGCGCAGGTGGTACTCGACCGTTTTGGGGGTCACGAACAGGGTCTGCGCGATCTCCCGGTTGCTGGCCCCGGTGGCCGCCAGCTCAGCGATCCGCCGCTCGCTGGGCGTCAGCGAGTCCGGGCCGCTCAACAGCATCACCCGCCGTGGCCGGGCGCCGGTCGCGGCCAGCTCGGTACGGGCACGCTCGTGCAGCGCCGTCGCACCCCCCGCCCAGGCCATGTCGGCCGCGCGCTGGAGCGGTTCTCGGGCCGCCACGCGCTTGTTCGCTCTGCGCAGCGCCGCGCCGAGATCGACCAGCGTGCGGATCGTTTCGAGCCGCGGCGGCGCGCCGTCCGCGAGCTTGGCCGCGGCCGTGAGCGCCGCCAGCCCAGCCTTGGGCCCCTGGCACAGGCCCAGCATGCGCTGGGTGCGGATTCGCTCGTGCAGCACCTGGGTCCGCTCGGCACGCTCCGCGGCCAATTCGGCCAGCTCGAGCGCGCGCGGGCGATCGCCCAAGTTGAGCGCCGCCTCCGCCGCGGCCACCCGCCATGGGCAATACCCGTAGTAGCCGACCGTGGCCTCCACCACAGCTCCGCAGGCGAGCGCGGCGTTCAGTGCCTCCTTTGCCTGGCCCTGACAGAGGCGGACCCGTGCGAGCGAGTAAAGGCGCATCGCGTCCTCGAGATTGTTGAACGCGCTGGGCGGAGTATCCGCGAGCTTTCCCCAATCGCCCGCGGGGATCTCGGCGCGCCTCTCCGTGACTCCGGCGGGCACGTCCTCGAGCAGGATCTGCTCGGCCCGTTCGAGCTCGTTCTTCTCGATCAGCGCCAACGCGTGGTGGGCCGCCGAGGCGCGCGCGAACTGGCGCCAGCCGACCCGCCGGGCCTCGCGTGCGACGTCGAGCTCGGACAGCGCGTCGTCGACCCGCCCCTCCCACAGCAGCGGCAGCGCACACATATAGGACGCGGTGGCCAGCGAGAACGGCCAGCCGCGGCGGCGGGCGTCCTCGAGCGCCGCGTCCGCGATCGCGGCCGCCCGCTCGAGCTCGCCGGCGAGTAGAAAGACGCTCGAGACCATGCGCCAGCCGATGCCCTGCGGAGTGCCGTGCTCGAGCAGGCGTCCCCCATCCCAGGCCCGCTCGGCGAGTCCGGCGCAGGTCTCCGCGTGCTCGCCGTTGAAGGTCGCCCGCAGCGCCGTCTGCGCCAGACGCAGCCGTTGGCCCTGCGTCTTCGGACCTCCGGCGGCCCGCTCGAGGAGATCGGCCGAGCGCTCGAGCGCCTGGCGCTGGAGCGACGGAACCACGCTGGCGGTCGCGACGAAGTCGGCCTGAAGCTGATCGCGCAGCTCGAGTTCCTCGGCGCTGTCAGGTGCGGCGGGCAGCTCAGCCAGTCCCGCATCGTAGGCCCTCGCCGCCTGCTCGTGCAGCCCCTGGCTGTCCAGGCAGCGCCCCCGCTCAAGTGCCAGCTGCGCGCGTCGCAGGGGCACGGCTGCGGCGGCGATCGCCTGCGCGAAGCGCCCGGGCGCCTCGGGCAGGCCGGCTGCCGCCTCGGCGATCCCGAGCTCGGCCAGGACCTCGGCGCGCAGCCCGTCGTCGGCGGGCGGCTCCTCGAGCGCGCGACGCAAGTAGCGCACCGCCGATTGCGGCACGGCGCGAGCGCGCGCCTCGCGCGCAGCGGCGCGCAGCCGCGCGACGACCCAGGGGTCTCCGCGCCGGTGGCTCAGCAACAGGTGCGCGGCGACGCGCTCGGGGCCCGCGTTCTCCACCTGAAGCAGTTGCGCGGCCTGGAAGTGGCGCATGCCGAGCTCGGCGGCGGGGATGTCCTGCTCGAGCGCCTGGCGAACGAGCGGATGGACGAAGCGCAGGGGCTCGCGTGCTAGCAGGATTCGCACCTGCGCGAGCGCGTCGGCCGCGGGCACCGCCGCGTCCAGGTCGAGTTCGGCAAGCGCCGCGGCATGGCGCAGGGGCACGTCATCGCCCAGCACGACCACCGCCCGCGCCAAGGCGCGCGCCGCTCCTCCCAGGCGCCCCACCCGCACGCGCAAGGTGCGGATGACCGCGTCGGGCACGAGCGTGACGGCCCGGCGCGTCAGCTCGGCGCTCGAGAGGTTGCCCTCGTTGGCCAGGGCCCGCAGCAGCTCCCGCAGGAAGAAGGGATTCCCGCCGGTGGCCTCCAGACACGCCTCCACGACCTCGGCGTCGGCGCGCTCGCCCAACCCTCGGCGGGCGAGCTGGGCGACCGCGTCAGGTCCCAGCGGCGCGAGCGCCTCCACGTGCACGGGCGGCTGGCTCGCGATCTTGTCGAGCACGGTGGTGGCCTCTTCGACCCCGGTTCTCGAGGTCATCACCAGGGCCACGGGCAGCTCCGCGAGCCTGTGCAGCAGGTACAGCACGAGCTCGAGCGAGGCGCTGTCGCACCAGTGCAGGTCGTCGATCGCCAGCAGCGCCGGGCGCGTCTCGTCGGCCGTGACGAGGGCGGTGAAGATGCCGTGCACGAGCCCCACGTCACTGCCCTCCTCCTCGCTTTCGCCGGCGGCCTCGGGGTCGATCAGCGCGCGCACGTGGTCGGGAAGGCCCGCGAGCAGCGAGCGTCGCCGGGCGGCCGAGAGCTCTTCGAGCTGGGCCGCCAGCAGCTGCGCCGCGAGCCCGAAGGCGACGTGTCGCTCGAGCTCGGCGCCCGCTGCGCGCAGGACGCGGAAGCCGCGCCGGCGAGCGGCGTCGAGCGCCGCCTCATACAGGCGCGTCTTACCGATTCCGGCGTGGCCCTCGATCAGCAGCGCCTGACCGCGGCCGTCGCCCGCGCGCTGGAGCGTGTCTTCGATCGCCGCCAGCAACCGCTCGCGCTCGAGTAGCCCCGATGCTCCCCGCTCGGCACGGCCGCGGCGATCTCTTCCGTGAGTAAAACTCATTCCCGGCATTGAGTATCCCAGAAAGGGGTATATCGAGCTTAAGCTAATCGCACGGGCGTTTCCAGTCCCAGGGGCAATTTGCGCTCATGGGACGCTATTCCGGTGTGCCGTAACCGCCGCCGCCGGGCGTCTCGATTCGCAGCCGTTGCCCGCGCTCGAGCCGCCCGATCGATTTGGGCTCGAGCTCCTCTCCGTCGAGGAGGTTGCGTCCGGGCGCGCCCGGCTTTCCGCCCGCCGCTCCCGGCGGCCCATGGCGTCGGCGCTCGGTGATGAGCGAGTAGCGCAGCGGCGCGCTCGCCTCGAGCTCGCGCACCACGCCATCGCCTCCCCGCTGCCGGCCGCTGCCCCCGGACCCTCGCCTGAGTGAATACTCCATCACGCGCAGGGGGAACTCGAGCTCGAGCGCCTCGACCGGCGTGTTGAGCGTGTTGCTCATCGCGACGTGCACGCCGCTGGGCCCGTCGGCGTCCGCGCAAGCCCCCTGCCCGCCCCCGATCGTCTCGTAGTAGACGACCTCCTCGGACCCAAGCGTGAGGTTGTTCATGGTCCCCTGCCCGAGCGCCTGGCCGAACGCGCCGAGGATTGCGTCGGCCACCCGCGAGGAGGTCTCGACATTGCCCCCCACCACCGCAGCCGGCGGTCGCGCATTGAGCAGCGAGCCCTCGGGGGCGATCACCTCGACCGGTCGATACGCGCCCGCACTGGGCGGAATATCCGGGTCGGTCAGCACGCGCAGCGCGAAGTAGCACGCCGACTGGGTGACCGCCAGGGGGCAGTTGAGGTTGCCCTCGTGCTGGGCGGCGCTGCCGGTGAAGTCGAGCACCAGGCGGTCGCGCTTCACGGTCGCCTCGAGCACGATCTCCAGGTCGCCGTCGGCGCCCTCGAGCACGTCGCGCCCGCGGCGCGGCCCATCCTCGAGCTCCTCCAGGCAGGCGCGGGTGCGCCGCTCGGCGTAGTCGAGCACCTCCTTGAACGCCTCCCTGATGGTCTCGAGCCCGGCGCGCTCGGCCAGCTCGGCGAGTCGCCGGGCCGCGAGCCGGTTGGCGGCGAGCTGCGCCCGCAGGTCCGCGCGGCGCTGCTCGGGCCTGCGCATCTGGGCGCTCAGCTCGCTGAGGGCCTCGTCATCGAGCACGCGCGGCGGGATGACCACCCCCTCGTCGGCGAGCGTACGGCTGTCCGCCGGCATCGACCCCGGGGTGGGGCCGCCGACGTCCGCGTGGTGGGCGCGGTTGGCGGCGAACGCGACCAGCTCCTCGCCGGCATAGATGGGCGTGATCACCGTGATGTCCGGAAGGTGGGTCCCGCCGCGGTAGGGATCGTTGAGGATCCAGGAGTGCCCAGGCGCGTGTTGCTCTTCCAGCACCGCGGCGACCGCGCTCGGCATCGCGCCCAGGTGCACCGGGATGTGCTCGGCCTGCATGACCATCTGCCCGGCCGGGTCGAACAGCGCCGTCGACGCGTCGCGGCGCTCCTTGATGTTGGCCGAGTGAGCGGAGCGGATCAGGACCGCCCCCATCTCCTCGCACACCGCGCGTAGGGCTCCCGTCAGCACCTGGAGCTCGACGGGATCGATCATCCGCTCTGCCTCCGCTCGTCGAGCACCAGCCGGATCGTTCCCGTGCGGTCCACCTCACCGCTCCAGCCGGGCGCCACGAGGACCGTCGATTCGGGCAGCTCGACCACCGCCGGAGAGGCGATCGCCGCGCCGGGCGGGGGCAGGCCGCGCCACGTCTCGAGCTGGAGCCGCTCGCCCTTGAAGACGGCCTGTCGCCGCCCCCGCTTCACCTCAGAGCCCCGCTCGGAGTCAGAGCCCGCGAGCTCTACGTTCGCACCGGGCACGGTGGCGCTGACGCGGATCGTGACCAGTTCGATCTCCTGGTCCGGGTCGCGGTATCCGTAGCGCTCCTCGTGGAGCGCCTCGAACGCCTGGCGCAGCTTTTCAGGCCCGCAGCCCGGTTCGGCGTCGACGGGCAACTCGAAGGCCTGGCCGCGATAGCGCAGCTCGTAGGTCGCGGCGATTTCGGCTTCGTCGTCTTTGAGCGCGTTGCGCCCGGCCCGCGCGAGCTCCTCCACCACCTCGGAGACTCGCTCGCGCGTCAGCTCGTCGCCGCTCAGCAGGACCGTGCGCTGCGCGTCGCGCCGGCGCGGCGAGACGACCAACCCCAGCGCGGCCAGCACCCCCGAGGCCGCCGGGCAGAGGATCTCGGTAATGCCGAGCTCCTCGGCGATCGCGGGCGCGTGCAGCGGGCCCGCACCCCCGAACGCGAGCAGCGCGAAGCCGCGCGGGTCGACGCCGCGCTCGACGGTCACCACGCGCAGGGCGCGGACCATCTCGGCGTTGGCCACCCTGACGATGCCCTCGGCGCACGCCATCGGCTCGAGCTCGAGCGAGCGCGCCAGCTCCCCGACCGCCTCCTCTGCCAGGCGCGGGTCGAGTTCCACCTCCGCGCCGAGGGCCACGTCGGAGGGCAGATAACCGAGCATCAGATTGGCGTCGGTCACGGTGGGCTCGCTGCCTCCGCGCCCGTAGCAGGCGGGACCGGGGTCCGCTCCCGCGGAGCGCGGGCCGACCCGGAGCGCCCCGCCCGCATCACGCCACGCGATCGACCCGCCGCCCGCGCCGACGGTGTGCACCGCGACCATCGGCAGCGCCAGCGGGCGCCCCGCGATCCAGCCGGCGCCGCGCTCATGTACGGAGCCGCCCTCGACCACGCACACGTCGCACGAGGTTCCGCCCATGTCGAAGCACAGCGCGTCTTCGCTGCCGGCCTGGGCGGCGACGAAGGCCGCCCCCGAGGTGCCGCCAGCCGGCCCCGACAGCACGGTCCAGGAGGCGTGGTCCGCGGCCGTCTCGGCGTCGATCAGACCGCCGTTCGACTGCATGATCGCGGGCTCGGGCAACTCTTTGGTGCCCGCGCGCGCAACGAGCCGGCGCAGATAGGACCGCAGCAGGGGGGAGAGGGCGGCGTCGACCTCGGTGGTCGCGGCCCGCTCGAACTCGCGGAAGGTCCCGACGACCTCGTGCGAGAGCGAGATGTGCGCATCGGGGAGCGCCCTTGCCAGGGCCTCGCCGAGCGCTTGCTCGTGTTCGGGGTGTCGGTAGGAGTGCAGCAGCACGACGGCCACCGCCTCCGGGTTCTGGTGGGCGATTTCCTCCGCCAGCGCCTGCGCGGCCTCGGGCTGGAGGCGCTCTCGGGCTCCGTCCGGCGTGGTGCGCTCGGGCGCGCCGAAGCGAAGCTCGTCAGGCACGAGTGGCTCCGGCCACGCCGCGCACAGGCGGTAGAGCTGCGGCCGGTTCTGGCGACCGAGCGCGATCACGTCGGTGAAGCCCCGGGTGACGACGAGCGCCGTGCGCGCCACGCGTCCCTCGAGCAGGGCATTCGTGGCCACCGTCATGCCGTGGGCGAACGCGCTCACCTCGCCGGGCGAGCGATCCACCCGCTGGAGGACGGCCTCGACCGCGGTCATGACCCCCTCGGATTGGTCTTTAGGGGTGGTGGGCGTCTTGGCGGTGATGAGGCGGCCGTCGACGGCGAGCACCGCGTCGGTGAAGGTCCCACCGACGTCCACGCCCAAGAGCATGGGGCGACATTAACGGGCGCGGCGCCAGATCGCCCAGGAGCGGGTACCCGCCAACCGCGGCGCTCAGGCCTCCGGTGCCCGCGCTCAGCCTCCTGCTTACCGTGCTTCTGAGCCTCTGGCTGTCACGGCGATTGTAGGCTGAGGCAATCGGCCAGGAAGCTCTGCGACGCGCCGGTCAGATATGCGTGAAGCGAGTAGTGGAGAAGGTTTCCAGTGCCGCGCGCCGTGTAGGAGTCGCTCACCTGGTGCCAGTTCGTATCGTTCAGGGAAACGGACTGGGTGGTCGATCCGATCCTCGTCCCGCTGGGGGTCGTCTCCCAGAGCAGAAGAAAGACCGTCTCGCCAGCGACGCTCGCCCGGACGAAGCTGCTGCCCGTGTATGTGCGGCCCTGGGTTGTCGAGGTAACCCACAGGGGCTGCACATTGTTGACCCCGCCCTCGTCAGCGCCTGACTTGATCCCTATTTGGAGCGCCCACAGACCGTCGTAGCTGCCGCCCACGGGTTCGACCCTGGTGACCGTGGAGTTTGCGTTGTAGAGCCCAGTCCATCCTGTCTGGGTACCCTCGATGCTGACGTTGCGGGAGTACTCCGTTGCGCCGGAAGGCACAGCCGGACACGACGTTGCCTGCGTGTTACTCACATTAACGGAGACGGTTGCCGTCGCGGTCAGATAGCTGCTGTCGGTCGCGGTGGCGGTGATCGTGTGCATGCCGTTGGTCAGGCTTGACGTGTCGATTGGCGCAGACCAATTCGTGGTTCCCGTTGCTGTATGAGGCGACGCCCCCATCGACGCTTACCTGAACCTGGTCGATGCTGGCACCGCCCTGGGCTGCCGCTGTTCCGGCCACCGTGACGGTCCCGGAGACGGCACTACCGTTGGCCGGCTGCGAGATGCTCACCGATGGCGACGGCTGCGGATTAGCTGAGACCGGAAGCGTGCCAGCCGTGCAGGCGTTCGCCAGGCAAGGGAGTCCGAGCCCCTGCTCGATCGTCGCCAGGGTTGAGTAGTGATCGTAGTCACCCGAGTAGGTCCCGGCCTGCACCTGGGGCCCCACGACGGCCATCATGACGGTGTTGGTCGAGGCTCCCTCGTCATAGGTGGCGAAGATCACTCCGTTCGATCCGAACGCCGGTGACGCTTCGATACGTGGGATCTCCTTCTGGAGGAAGGCGTCGTACTCGCTCACGGGGTTTGCGCCGTTGCACGAGTCATGCCCGTCTTCGCAAAGGTTCGGAGCGATGAAGTTGTACGTCGGAACTGTTCCAGTCGCCAGTGCATTGTTGAAGTAGCTCATGTCGTCAGCCCCGGTGGTCCCGGCTGGCAAGTCGTTGCTGGAGCAGGGCAGGCCGGCGAAGTCGAGGGCGGGATTGTGGCCCGGCTTGTAGGCGTTGAGCGTCGAGTCAGCGCCGGCGTTGTTGGCGTAGCAGTGGGACGGCATCGCCTCGTTCCAGTCGTCCCAGGCCCCATTGCCCAGCTGCGAGAAGATACTGGGGACGTTCTGTGTGCCGCACGGGCCGCGGGTCTCGCAGGCGGCGAATTGTCCCGATGTCAGCGCCACGTAATCGGCGAGCGAGCCGCTGGTGACAGAGTGATAGTTGGTGAACCAGGCGCTCTCGGGCCTGAGAGTATTCATCGTGTACGGCGCGTTCGAGGAATTGAGCTGCGAGAGCGATTTGTTCTCGCCCACGATTACGAACACGTGCCCGAAGGATGGAGTGACGGTTGCCGAGGCGGCCGAGGCCGACGGCGAAGCCAGCACTCCAACAAGAGTGACCATCGAAACGATCAATGGCAGGCGAACCCGCCTGGCAGGAAAGGCTTCGGTTCCACGCACGGTCGGCTCCGTCCTCGTGGCTTAACGTCGGGGTGGTCTCCCGATCATGCGCGTCGTTGAGCGCGTCTCTGGCGCAGGGACCCCCCCGAACAGTCCTCGCGATGCGGTGGCAATCATCCCACCGGTGGGCAGTTCTTCGCCCCAGGGAACCACCCGAGGATTAGAGCCCTGCCGTGGCTTACGACGCGGCGGCCGAAGAGCGGTAGCCGGCTTCTCCTACGCGGCGAGCGCCGGCTCCAGCTCCTCGGTCTCCGCCAGGTGCTGGTGCGAAGGGCAGTAGCCGTTGTGCGGCAGCGGCATGCGCTGGCACGGAGCGCCCTTGCGGGTGCTGGCGCGACAGCGGAGCGGGTTGCCATAGACGTCGTAGCCGTTGTTGGGCTGGTGTTGGAGGAACTCGTCGGCGTATCCGAGGTAGCGCTCGATCACCAGCAGCACGCGCGCCTGACAGTGGAGCGGGAAGAAGACGCGAATGTCCTTGAACAGAGTGCGCGCCGGGTGCGCGAAGTAGTGACGGTCCGTGGCCAGGCGCTCGACCGCGGATTCGCAGGCGCGGAGCACCAGTTCGTGGTTCGTGTGATCGCCCCGGTGGGGGGGATCCTCGATGATCTCGCCCGCGAGCTCTCGGTAGATAGCTCGGCTAAACCGGTACATGCACGTCACTCCTTTCGGCTCTCCCGCCACAAGCCTGATCTCCCTTAGGCCGGCGCGAGTATGCCCCCGGGATGTGAAGCGAAGGACGTGCTCGGTGTTAACCGCACGTTAAGTGGAAAACCGGTGCGAGAGGGCCGCTAGAGCCAGAGCTCCCAGGCCGGCTCGAAGCCGGCGCGCACGGTCACGTGCCGCTGGTCCCGGGCGGGCTCCCGGGCGGGGAAGTCGACGCGTCGGTGTGCGCCCCGGCTTTCCCTGCGGAGCAGAGCGCAGCTCCCGATCAGGCGCACGAGCGGATGCGGGTCGCGCTCGAGCTCGCTCAAGGCGGCCTCGTCGCGCTCGAGCCCGGCGGCACGCCACAGCGCGAGCCGGCTCTCCGCCGAGGGCGGCCAGTTTTCCGATCCCTCCCGCGCGGCGTCGCCGACCGCGGCTCGCAGCGTGTCCCGCGCCAAGGGCGCCTCCGCGACGGCGGCCTGCGCCGCACGCGCCCCGAACACGAAGCACTCGCTCAGCGAGTTCGAGGCCAGCCGGTTGGCTCCATGGAGGCCGGTGCACGCGCACTCGCCAACGGCATAGAGGCTCTCCATGCTGGAGCGGCCATCGAGATCGGTCGCGATCCCGCCCATCATGTAATGGGCCGCGGGCGCGACCGGGACGAGCTCGTGTGTCGGGTCGAGGCCCGCGTGGCTCAGGGCGCCGACCACGTTGGGAAAGCGGGCGGGATCGACTGTCCGCATATCCAGATATGCCGCGGACGCGCCCGTCGCGCGCATCTCGCGGTGGATGGCCTGCGCCACCTCGTCGCGCGGGGCGAGCTCGTCGACGAAGCGGCTCCCCGCCGCGTTGAGCAGGCGGGCGCCCTCTCCCCGGATCGCCTCGGTGACGAGGAAGCCGTCGGCCCCGTTCACGCCCACCACGGCCGTCGGGTGAAACTGCATCATCTCCAGGTCGGCGAGCGTCGCGCCGGCGCGGTAGGCGAGCAGCAGGCCATCGCCGGTGGCGCCCGCGGGGTTCGTGGTCCGCGCCCACAGCGCCGCCGCTCCGCCCGTGGCCATCACCACCGCGGGAGCGACGATCGCGCGCCCGTCGGCGAGGCGCACGCCCACGCAGCGCCGGCCCCCGGTGAGCAGCGCCACCGCGCGGCGGCCCTCCACCACCTCGATGCGGGCGTCCTCGGCCACCAGCTCGGAGAGCCTCCCCAGCAGGTGGCGGCCCGTGGCCGCGCCGTCGGCGTGCAGGATGCGGCGCGCCGAGTGCCCTCCCTCGAGGGCGAGCGCAAACCCGCCCAGGGGATCTCGGTCGAACCGCACCCCGAGCGATGTCAGGTCATCGACCGCCTGAGCCGCCTCGGTGCACAGCACCTCGGCGGCCGAGGGGCGCACCATCCCTCGACCGGCGGCGATCGTGTCTGCAAGGTGGCGCCCCGGGCTGTCATCGGCCGAGAGGGCAGCGGCCAGGCCGCCCTGCGCCCAGTAGCTGGAGGACTCGGCGAGCGTGGTGGCCGACGCCAGCATCACTTGCGCCCCCGCTCGGCTAGCGCGCAGCGCCGCGTAGAGACCGGCGGCGCCGGCGCCGACCACGCACACGTCGGTCTCGACGACTTCGGACCGGGGCGAGCTCACGCGGGGTACGGTAGCCCGCACATGTCCGGTGCTCCTGTGTTTGTATGCCATCCCTCGTCGCTCGAGCACGACACGGGGTCGCATCCCGAGCGCGCCGCGCGCATCACCGCGATCGAGCGCGAACTGGCGGCGCACGATTGGCTGGGATACGAGCGGCTCGAGTCAGAGCCGGTCGAGCGGGCCGTGCTCGAGGCGGTCCACCCTGGCCGCTATGTCGACTGGATCGAGCAGCAGAGCTCGGCCGGGTCATACCTCGATCCCGACACGATCGTCGGCCCCGGCTCGTTCGAGGCGGCGGTGCACGGCTCGGGTGGAGCCGTGCAGCTGGTGGAGCTGCTGCTGGACGGCGACGTCACCACCGGTTTCAGCGCCCACCGGCCTCCCGGCCATCATGCCGAGCACGCCCGCGCGAGCGGCTTTTGCCTCTTCAACCATGTCGCGGTCTGCGCGCGCTATGCGCTCGAGCGCCGTGGCCTCGAGCGGATCTTGATCTTCGACTGGGACGTTCATCACGGCAACGGCACCAACGACATCTTCCACTCGAGCCGCGAGGTGCTCTACGTCTCGATCCACCAATCGCCGCTGTACCCGGGCACCGGGCCCGCGAGCGACGTGGGCTCGGGTGAGGGCACGGGCTTCACGGTCAACCTGCCCGTGGCGCCCGGCGCCGGCGATGAGCTGTTTTGCGCCCTTGTCGACCACGTCGTGGTGCCGCTGGCGCGCGCCTACAGGCCCCAGCTCGTGCTGCTCTCCGCCGGCTTCGATGCCCATCACGAAGACCCGCTCGCAAGCTGCCTGGTAACGGAAGCCGGGTTCGACACGATGGCCAGGGCCGTGGTCGCGATGGCGGACGAGCTGGAGGCTCCGGTCGGGGCCGTGCTCGAGGGCGGCTACGCGCTCGAGCCGCTGGCGCGCTCCGTCGCGACCACGCTTGAGGCGCTCGCCGCCTCGCCGCGGTCGTCGGCGCCCCGCCCCGCGCCGCTTGTGCCGCTCGCGGCCCAGGCCCGCGCGCGCCTTGCGCGCTGGTGGCCGGCGTTGGGCGGCCGCGCCTGAGCGCTCCCGCGGCGCCTCCTCACCCCAGCGCCCGCCAGGCCTCGACCACCCGTGTCGCCATGCGGTCGGTCGCGTAGCGCTGTGCGCGGGCGCGACCTTCCACCCGTGGCTCATCCGTCTCCAGGTGAGGAGCCAAGGCGCTCCGCCACCGCGAGGGCTCAAACGGAGCGCAGATGGTGCCGGCGAGCCCGGGCAGCACCTCGGGGGCGATCCCGACCGGGGTGGCCAGCACCGGCACATCGCAGGCGAGGGCCTCCAGCAGAGCCACGCCGAACCCCTCCCGCTCGGACGGGATCAGCACCGCGTTTGCGGCGTTGACCCAGAACGGCACCTGCGCGGGTTCGACGTTCTCCAATGACAGCAGCGGGACCGCGCCGGCGACCGCGGCCGCGCGGTCAAAGCGCTTCTCGGGGCGAGCGGGTTCCGCGGGAAACAGCAGGTAGGGCCCGCGCGGCTCGAGTCCCAGCGCCGCGCGTGCCTCCGCGCGAGATATAGGCCGGAAGCGCCCGGTGTCCACCCCCGCCGGAAGCACCGCCACCTCATGCGGCCACGCCCAGTCGGGAATCCGCTGCGCCAGCGAGGTGGACACAGCCGCCACCAGGTCGTAGCGCCGCAGGGCCGCGAGCGTGATCGCGCGCGAGCGCGGATGGGCCAGGTCGGTCCCGTGCAGCGTGAGTACGCGATGCCGACCCGAGGCAGACAGCGCGGGCCACGCGGTCAGGCCGAAGTGCGCATGGACCACGTCGAACTCTCTTCCGCCACCCCAGCGGCGGCCAAGGTCCACGGCGGCGCGCGCGTAGGCGGCCGGGCTGCCCCCGCCGAACGCGAATACCTCCACCTCGATGTCGTCGAGCCGCCGCAGCGCCTCCACCTGGTCGCGCACGAAGCTGCCGTGCGCGGGCCGCTCCCGGCTGGGGTACATGTTCGTGACCACGAGCGCGCGCATAGGCGAATAGACCCTAACTTCCCGACCGCCGCCGTCGCCTCTGGCACCATGGGCCGCATGGCCCCGCAAGCCGATAACCCCGTCGCCGTGTTCGATTCAGGCGTGGGTGGGCTCACGGTTCTGCACGAACTGCTGGTCTCCCTGCCGGGGGAGGACTACCTGTACCTCGGCGACACGGCCCGATTCCCATACGGCGACCGTACCCCGGAGGCGCTGCGCGCCTTCTCGCTGGAGATCGCGGAGCATCTGCTCCAGCAGGACGCCAAGTTGCTGGTCGTCGCGTGCAACGCCGCGAGCTCCGCCGCGCTGGAGGCGCTCGAGCGCCACCTCACGCAGACCGCACGCGCGATCGACGTGATCGGCGTGGTCGCGCCCGCTACGCAGCTCGCCGTCGCGGGCAGCCGGAGCGGCCGCCTGGGACTGCTCGCCACGCCGGCCACGGTGGCCAGCCGTGCGTACGAGCGCGCAGTGCTCGCTGCCGATCCGCACGTCCATCTGGAGAGCGTCGCCTGTGCGGATCTGGCCACGATCATCGAGCACGGCTTCCAGTTCGACGATCAGGTCGTCGAGACCGTGCGCGGCTACTGCGCGCCGCTGCGCGCAGCCGAGGTCGACACCGTGATCCTCGGCTGCACCCACTACCCGATGATCGCCCCCATGCTCCAGCGGATGCTCGGCCCGCGTGTCACGCTCGTATCGGGCGGCGCCGGCGTCGTCCGCAGTACGGAGCGGGCCCTGGCTGCGCGGGGTCTCCTCAATCCGCAGGGCCGAGAGGGCACCTATCGCTTCCAATGCACCGCCGACGCCGAGTCGTTTCGCGCCCTCGGCACGCGTTTCTTGCAGATGCCGCTGAAACAAGTCCTGCACGTTGAGCTGGCCGAGCGGTTGGCGGCATGACCGCGACCGCGCGCAGCTACGACCGCTCACCCGAGCAGCTCCGGCCCACGACGATCGAGCCGGGATTCGTGCGCACGGCGACGGGCTCGGCACTGATCTCGATGGGCGAAACGCGCGTGATCTGCACGGCCTCGGCGCAGCAGAGCGTGCCACGGTGGCTCGCCGGGAGCGGCCGGGGGTGGGTCACCGCGGAGTACGGCATGCTGCCCGCGTCGACCGGCGAGCGCAAGCAGCGCGATGTCTCACGCGGCCGCCCAGATGGCCGCACGGTTGAGATCCAGCGTCTGATCGGGCGGGCCCTGCGCGGCGTCGTCGACTTCAGCGCCCTGGGAGAGCGCACCATCTACATCGACTGCGACGTCCTCCAGGCGGACGGGGGCACGCGCTGCGCCGCGATCACCGGCGGCCTCGTCGCGCTGCGGCTTGCCTGCGCGCACCTGGTCGAGCGCGGACTGCTCGAGCGCTCGCCGCTGATTGGCACGGTGGCCGCCGTCTCCTGCGGCATCGTCGGCGCGACCGCGCTGCTCGACCTCGACTACGCCGAGGACTCGACCGCCGAAGTGGACGCGAATGTGGTCATGACCGGGGATGGCGGCCTGGTCGAGGTGCAGGCGACGGCCGAGCGCACCCCGCTGTCTCGTGCGCACCTCGACGAGCTGCTGGCGCTCGCCTCCGGCGGCATCGAGCGGCTGCAGGCGCTCCAGGACGAGGCGGTCGCGGCCGCAACCGCCTGAGCTGGGCGTGCCCGCCCCGCACGACCTCCTGCTCGCCACTCGCAACCCCCACAAGCTGCGGGAATTCAGGCGGCTGCTCGCGCCCGCGGGCTTCATGGTCAGCCCCCTGCCCGATGGGGTCGAGCTGCCCCCCGAGGACGGCTCCACCTTCGCCGAGAACGCGCTGCCGAAGGCTCGCACCGCGGCCCTCGCCACGGGCAGGGTCGCGATCGCCGACGACTCGGGGATCGAGGCGGCGGCGCTTGGTGGGCTCCCCGGGGTGCGCTCGGCGCGCTACGCGGGCGAGGACGCGAGCGATGAAGTCAATCTCGAAAAACTCCTGCGCGAGGCGCCGGCCGGCAGCGAGCTGCGCTACGTGTGCGTGGTCGCGCACGTGGATCCTGGCAGCGGGGAGGAGCATCTCTTCGAAGGCGAGTGCCGCGGACAACTCGCCGCGAGCCCCCGGGGGTCCGGAGGATTCGGCTACGACCCGGCCTTCGTGCCCAAAGGCGAGCGCGACGGGCGCACCATGGCCGAGCTCTCCGACGAGCAGAAGGACACGATCAGCCATCGGGGCCGGGCCGTGCGCGCGCTCGTCGATTGGCTCGCAGCCTCTGGGCGGGGCCCGGTGAGGGCGCGGCAACAAGAGCCGTGAACGGCGGCGGCAGCAAGCTCGGCGCCGCGACCCTGTCGGTCGTCTCGAACTCGCTGCTGATCCTGCTCAAGGCGATCGCTGCCTCGATCACGGGCTCGGTCGCGATCCTCACCGAGGCGGTGCACTCGAGCGTCGACCTGATCGCCTCCATCGTTGCCTTCGCCTCGGTACGCAAGTCGGGAGAGCCCGCGGACGAGACACATCGGTACGGCCACGAGAAGATCGAGAACCTGTCCGCGGCGATTGAGGGGGTCCTGATCCTGGTCGGCTCGGCCGTGATCGCCTTCGAGGCGATTCGCCGCCTGCTCTCGCCCGGGCGCCTGCAGGCGATCCCCGTGGGATGGGGGGTGATCGGCTTCTCCGTGCTCGCCAATGTGGTCGTCTCCACCGTGATTGCGCGGCGGGCCCGCGCCAGCGGCTCTGCCGCGCTGGAGGGCGATGCCGCTCATCTGCGGACCGACGCGATGACGTCGGGCGCGGTGCTGGTCGGACTCGTGCTGGTGAAGGTGACCGGCGCGCAGTGGGTGGACTCGGCCGTCGCCCTGGCGGTGGCGGCCGTGATCGTGATCACCGGCGTGAAGGTGCTGACCAGGGCGTCCCAGGTGCTCGTCGACACCTCGCTGCCGCGGGAAGAGGTCGATCAGATCCGAATCGTGGTCGAGAGCTTCGCCCCCCGCGGCGTGGTCGGCTATCACGAGTTGCGCACCCGGCAGGCGGGAAACCGCCGCTACGTAGATCTCCATCTCCAGTTCCGGGCGGGTACCTCGCTCGAGCAGGCCCACCGCACCGCCCACGAGGTTCAGGAGGAGATCGACGCCCGCCTTCCCCAGGCGGACGTCCTCATCCATATTGAGCCACAGGACCGAGTGCGGCCCGGGCAGACGCTGTAGGCCCTAAGAGACGCCTGAGAACAGGTTGATCCCGGCGGCGAGCGCGACCGCGAAGGTCACCCCGGCATAACCGTAATAACCCTCCAACACGAGGATCACAACCGTGATCAGGCATATCAGCACCGTCGCGAGCCACGCGATTCGCCCTAAGTCCACCGGGCTATTCTCACCACGTCGCGAGCGCGTCGTCCCCTCATAGGCGCTGGAGGTCGTGGCGGCCATAGCGGTGCGATCTTCGCAAAATGCGGCAAAAGCGCCGCATGCGCGCTTGCGCGAGGCGCTATCCCGTCCGGCAACCGTGTTAGCTTCGGCGAGCCCTCAACCTTCGAAGGAGGAGATCAAGTGACGAAATCCGAGTTTGTGGATCAGGTTGCCGACCGGGCCGGGTTGAGCAAGAGAGACGCCGGCGAGGCCGTGGACGCCGTGCTCGAGACGATCGAGAGCACCCTGCGACGTGGCAGCGAGGTCGTCTTCTCCGGATTCGGGAAGTTCAGCGTCAGCAACCGCAGCGCCCGAGAGGGTCGCAATCCCGCGACCGGCGAGCGGATTCAGATCGCCGCTTCGCGGGTGCCTAAGTTCACGCCCGGAGCGGGGCTCAAGAAGGCGGTCAAGTAACGCCCGTCGACGTACGGACGAGCTCGGTCACGGCAAACGCCGTGGCCGAGGACGCTGGGCGAGGCGGCTTCGGCGACCGCCTTGCTGGCCGGGTCAGCACGCGTGCCTCGCAACTGATCGTCGGGCTCGATCCCGACCCCATGGAGCTGTGGCCGCGCGCCTATGAACTGGTCGAACGCGGTCTCGAAGGCGTGCAGGAGCCGGCTGGCAGGGCGGCGTTCGCGGTCGCGGCCCACTGCGAGCTGGTGATCGAGGCGGTCGCTGAGCAGGCGGTCGCGGTCAAGCTACAGCTGGCCTGCTTCGAGCGGCTCGGCGCGCCCGGGTGGGCGGCGCTCGCGGAGACCGTGCGGCGCGCCCGCGAACGGGGACTGCTCGTGCTCGCCGACGGCAAGCGCGGCGATATCGACGTGACCGCGGCCGCCTATGCGCAGGCGTACTTCGGCGCGACGCCGACGCCCTACGGTGACGCCCCCGGCCTCGCGCCCGATGCCCTCACCGTGAACCCGCTGCTCGGCGCCGACTCGCTCGAGCCGCTGGTGCGGGCCGCGCGCGACAGCGGCGCGGGAATCTTCGCGCTCGTACGGACCTCGAATCCCGGCGCCGCAGACGTCCAGGACCGCCGCCTCGAAGGCGGACGCACCGTCAGTGAGCGCCTGGCGGAGCTTGTCGATGATCTCGGACACGACGGGATTGGCGAGCGCGGTGTGGCGGACGTGGGCGCGGTGGTGGGAGCGACCGTTCCCGAGCGGCTTGGAAGACTCCGCGAGCTGATGCCGCACACCCCCTTCCTGCTGCCCGGCGTCGGCGCTCAGGGGGGGCGGGTGGACGCGCTCGCGCCGGCCCTCGGCGACCATCCTGCCTCGCTGCTGGTCTCGGCGTCACGCTCGATCGTGGCCGCCCGCGACCAAGAGGACCCCGCGGAGGCCGCGCGTCGCGAGTCGGCCAGGCTGCGGGAGCTTGCCTGGAACCTCAAGCGCTAGGCGTTCCCAAAGTCCGTCGCCGCGGGACCCGGCTTCCCTTGCCGCGCGGGGCCGCAGAGGGCGCAAGGTAGGATTTCACGCCGCGATGGGGAACGGCGCAGTGTCTTGTCCGCGTGCCGTGCGTGGCGTTTTCGTCTTACTCGGCCTCGCCGTTGCCGCGCTTGTAACGGCCGCCCTCGGCAGCTCCGCCGCAGCGGCACAGCCGGGCGGGCCGCCGCCCCCCCCGAAGCTGCCCGTGAAGTCTGCCGTGCTCACCGTGCTCGGGACGGGCCAACAGCTCTATGGCTTCAACCCCGAGGTGGAGCGCCCGATCGCCTCGACCACCAAGCTGATGACCGCGCTGCAGGTGCTCGAGCACGCCTCGCTGAACACGATCGTCACCGAGCCGAACTACCACTTCGCCGCCGCCGACTCACAGATCTACCTCGCTCCCGGCGAGCGCATGAGCATCCACGATCTGATGATTGCGCTGCTCCTTCCGAGCGCCGACGACGCCGCCGAGGACCTGGCTTACAACGTCGGGGGAGGCTCGGTGCAGCGCTTCATCGCGATGATGAACCAGGGCGCGCGAGCGCTGCACCTCGACCACACCCACTATTCGACGCCGATCGGACTTGACACCCCTGGCAACTACTCGACCGCGTCTGACCTGGTCAAGCTTGCCGGCTACCTGCTTCAGCACTATCCGTTCTTCGCCCATGTAGTGGCCCTGCCCGCGGCCACGCTGAAGACAGGGAACCACCCCCGCTACGTGATCAACCGCAACGACCTCGTGGCTCGCTTCAGCTGGATTCACGGCGTCAAGACGGGTCACACCAGCCACGCCGGCTACGTGCTCGTGGGTGAGGGCAGCAAGGGCGGCATGGCCCTGTTGAGCGCGGTCCTTGGCACCACCAGCGAGGCGGCCCGGGATGACAGCACGTTGTCGCTCCTCGACTGGGGTTACGCCAACTTCCGCATGGCGCGGCCCCTGACAGCTGGGAGCGTGGTCGCACGGCCCACGGCCAACGGCTACTCGGACCGCCACGCGCCGGTGATCGCGGCGCGGACTTTCTCCTGGGTGGTGCCCCGGGGCGCGCATGTGCGGCTGCGCATCAGCCTCGCGCACAACGTGAACGGCCCGCTGAATCGCCATGCCCGCGTGGGTAGCGTCACGGTCTTCGACGGCAAAAGGCCCGTGGGACACGTGTCACTGCTGCTCGAGCGGGCACTGGGCGGCCTCAGCCTGCCCACCAAGGTGGCGAGGTTCATCGCGAAGCCCATTAGCCTTGTGGTCCTGATCGTGATCTTGGCGGCCGTCGCACTGATCGTGCTGCGGCGCTCCCGGCGGCGAGTGAGGTCCGTACGCACATGATCATCACCGTCACGCTCAACGCGGCGCTCGACAAAACGCTTGAAGTTCCCAACTTCACCCCAGGGCGGCGGCTGCGCACCGTCGGGCAGACCACGATGCCCGGTGGCAAGGGCGTGAACATCGCCCGCGCCCTGCGGCGTCTCGGGCAGCCGGTGATCGCCACCGGCCTCGCCGGCGGCGCCACCGGCGCGCGCATCGTGGAGGCGCTCAGCCAGGAGGCGATCGTCAACGCATTCGTCCCGATCCGCGAGGAATCGCGCACCGACACCGCGGTGCTCGATCCGACCACGGGGATACACACGGAGATCAACGAGCGCGGCCCCGATGTCTCTCCCCAAGAGCTCGATCTGTTTCGCGAGCGCCTTCTCTACCTCGCCAAGGGCGCAAGCATGTGCGTGTTCGCGGGCAGCCTGCCGCGCGGCGTCGAGCCGGGGCTCTATGGCGAGCTCATCCGCGAGCTGCACAAGATGGGCGTCACGACCGTGCTTGATACCGAGGGCGAGCCACTCCGCCTGGGCGTGCGCGCCGAGCCGAGCATCGTCTCGCCCAACGAGCTCGAGGCCGAGCAGCTCGTCGGCCACGAGTTCAACGACGAGGAGGGCCGCGCTGAAGCTGTGGTCGAGATGACCCAGCTGGGCGCGCGCGAGGCGCTGATGACGGTCAGCGATGGATGTTTCGCCAAGCTGCATGAGGATGGGGCCGCGTCGATGGTGCGCGTGCGCGTCCCCGAGCAGGAGGCCCGCTCTCCGATCGGCTCGGGGGACGCCTTCCTCGCGGGTTATCTGGCCCGCTGCTACGCAGGTCGCGACCGCTTGGACGCGCTTCGCTACGCCGTCGCCTGCGGCGCCGAGTCGACGCTCCACATCGGTGCCGGCGTGGTTGACAGGGGCGGGGTTGGCCGGCTGCTCGAGGAGGTCGAGATCGAGCACCTGGAACCGAGCGCGCAGGTGGGGTGAGGTTATCCCTTCCGGGCTGGCCCTCGCCTCGATCGCGGCTGGCCCGCACCTCGATTGTTCAGCCGTAGGGTATCGCTCGGTCCGCTATCTCGGCTCGCTCTTGATGCGCGAGGACGAAGTCGTGCTCTGCCTTTTCGTGGCGACCTCGACCACGTTCGCCAGATCGCCAAAAACGCCCACATCCCATACGACCGGATCCTCGAAACGGCCTGCTCGCCATGGGGGTGGAGCGAAGAAACGACGAGCTGGGCGAGTAGCCACGACTGACCGGGGCCAAAGAGCCGGGACGGGCGGGGAGCTGAACCTGAAAGCCCCGCCCGTCCCGCCGACCGTCCTAGGGCGCCGGTGTCAACGCCCGCAGGCGCAACCGTCCCTGCTCTCCCGAGATCACCGCGGGCTGATTCTGGGGGCCGAACGGCCGCCAGCGCGCCGACAGGCGCACGGGCGCCGCTCCGGGCACGTGCACTGTCAGGCGAGCGCTCACCAGGTCTGCCTGTCGGTTCCAGCGGGCGGTGCCGTTGATCGGCGCGTCGAGCACGAAGCGGACGTTGTGAAACGAGATTCGAAGCGGGCGCCCGGGAACGAACGCAATCGTCCCGCCGCGCAGGCCGAGGTCGCGGCGGCCGCTCAGCTGCGGCCAGCGGCTTGTCTCATCGCCGACCGCGGCCACGGCCACTGAGGCGGCCCGCAGAGCCTCGGTGCCCGCCTGGTTGCCGCGGCTCGGGCGCGCCGCGGCCGCATCCGCGAGCCGCAGGGGATATGAGCCGACGGCATGAACCGGCGCGACGCGTGGGGCACAGGAGGCGTTCAGCCGGCCCAGCTGCGCCGGGTCACGGAGAAAGCGCTGATAGATCGACGCGGGACAAGCGTCGTTTGCGTCCTGCAACGTCACGTGGGTCAAGTTGGCCACGCGGATGACGCGGGCGGAAGGGCCCATGTCGCGCGCGACGACCGTCGCGCCGTGCAGCCATGGCGTTAGCGAGTCGAGCGTTCCCGAGAGGATCAGCACCGGCACCCGGCGTGGCACCAGCGGCGGCCGGCGGGTGATCGGCTTGACCAGGCGCGCTGGTGTCGGCCAGTCGAGGCAGGCGCTGTAGGCCTCGGTGTATTGGTCCATGGTCGTCCACTGCTTGACGCCAAACGGCGCGAACACGGCGGCGTGCTCTTTCCGCAGCGCGGCCCGGTACTGCTTCGCGCGCACACCCGGCGGTGCCGTACGGCTAAACAGCTGCGGGTAGTCAGTGCAGGCGACGGCGAAGTAGAGACCGTCGCTGAACTCGGGCAATCGGTAGTTGGTGTCGTCGCTGCTCAGCGAGAGCTCGCTTTCCCGTAGGAGTGGCGCGGCGTCGTGGTGACGTAGGAGTGCGCGGCCGGCGGCGTCTAGGTCCCGATAGACGAGCGAGTCAAAACCGGCATTGTTGACGAGGTTTACGAGCGTCTCGGCACCGACGGTCAAGCGCGTGCGGGAGGCCGCCGGGGTCGTCGTAACCCCGGTCACCGGCGCCCGCGCAAGCCTCGCCGCGAGCGCTCCGATCCGCGACCACGCACGGCTGGCGTTTGCCTCGCTCGCGCACGCCACGGATGCCGCGCACGCATGCACGAATGCGTTGCGCGCCGTCGCCACGGTCGTCGCGTACCAGGGGTCCAGGCGCAGCACCTGATAGGTCGAGTCGAGCGTCACGGACCGCAGCAGGCCCGGATAGCGCGAGGCGAAAGCCTGCGAGAACCAACTCCCGTAGGAATCGCCGTAAAGATCGACCCGGCTGATGCGAAGCGCCCGCACCACTTGCGCCACGTCGCGTGCCGAGTAGGCCGTGTTGAACAGGTCTGAGGCGTGCACCCAGGCGCCACGCCGATAGCGCCAGGTGTGATTGAGCTGCTCGCCGCAGTCCGCCACGAGGCGGTCGAAGGCTCGACCGTACTGGTGCTGGGTGCGCGTGTAGCGCTCGAGGCCGGGACAGTCGATGGGAGTCGAGTTTCCGGTCCCGCGCAAGTTGACCAGCAGCAGAGCGTGGGTCCGTCGCAGCGATCCCATCATCGCCCGGTAGGAGCCCTCGGTCCCGGTGGTGGCGAAGCCTGGACCGCCCTCCACGGCCAGCACGACGCCCTGGGCGTGCCGGGCGTCGGTCGCCGGCAGCCAGCGAAAGCCGATGTGGATGCGCGGGCTCCCCGCGCGCGAATAATCGAGCGGCACTGCCTTCGAGCCGCAGTAGGTCGGCGGCGAGGTAGCGCATCTGTGCAACCGGAGGGCTCCCAGGCGCAGCGCCGGGGAGTTACCCAACGCGCCCGCGGTCGCCCTGCCGCTGATGCCCGTGAGGGCCAGCCCGACCGCCACCAACGCCGCCGCTGTAAGCCCCAGTCCCGAGAGACGGTTCCATGCTCTCGATGCCCTTCCCTGCACGAAGCGATCCTACCTGCGGCTCTGCAGCGCAGTTCAAGATCTAGCACCTCAGCAGCGATTGCGCCCCAATTGCGGGAAAAGGCCGCTGCTAGCATCGACCGTCCGATGCCGCCGTCCGCAATCGCTTCTACGATGCGCAAATGGAAGTAGAGATCGGGCGCGGAAAGAAGGCCCGGCGGGCCTACGGGTTCGACGACATCGCGATCGTTCCTTCGCGGCGCACCCGGGACCCGGACGACATTGACATCTCGTGGACGCTCGGGCCGTATAGGTTCGAGCTGCCGCTGCTAGCCGCCGCGCTCGACGGCGTCGTCTCGCCCGAGACGGCGGGCGTGATCGGCAAGCTCGGGGGCCTGGCGGTGCTCAACCTCGAGGGCATCTTCTGCCGCTACGAGGACGCGGACGCGGAGCTCGAGCGCATCACCACCTTCTCTCGGGACATCGCCACGCGCGAGATGCAGGACATGTACCGCGAACCGGTCAAGCCCGAGCTGATCGCCCAGCGGATCGAGGAGATCAAGGCTCACGGGGTGGTCGCGGCGGCATCGCTCACACCCCAGAAGGTCCGTAAGTACTACGAGGTCGCACTCGAGGCGGGCCTCGACATCCTCGTGATTCAGGGCACCGTTGTCTCCGCCGAGCACGTCTCCACGGACGAGACGCGGCCACCGCTCAACCTCAAGGAGTTCATCCGCGAGCTTTCGCCGACGCCGGTGATCGTGGGCGGCTGTGCCTCCTACCACACCGGTCTTCACCTGATGCGCACCGGCGCCGCCGGCGTGCTCGTCGGCGTTGGCCCCGGGGCCATCTGCACCACCCGTGGGGTGCTCGGCATCGGCGTTCCCCAGGCGACCGCGATCGCTGACGTGGCCGCCGCCCGCTCTCAGCACATGCTTGAGACCGGCGATTACGTCAAGGTGATCGCCGATGGTGGCATGCGCAACGGCGGCGACGTGGCAAAGGCGATCGCCTGCGGCGCCGACGCGGTGATGCTCGGGTCGGCTCTGGCGCGCGCGTACGAGGCCCCGGGCCGCGGCTACAACTGGGGCATGGCCACCTTCCACCCATCGCTGCCGCGGGGCACACGTGTGACGACCACCCAGAACGGCACGCTCGAGGAGATCGTCAAGGGTCCTGCCCGCGAGAACGACGGCACCTTCAACCTCATGGGCGCGCTACGCACCTCGATGGCGACCACCGGCTACCGCGACATCGCCGAGTTCAACCGGGCCGAGCTCCTGGTCGCACCGGCGCTTCAGACCGAGGGCAAGGCCCTCCAGCGCGAGCAGGGAGTGGGCATGGGAGCCAGAGGTGAGGTGGCGGCCGTCGGTGTCGACGACTGATCCTGTCGGCTACAAACCGTCGTCGGCCGGCGTCCTAGAGCGCTCCCGCGCGGAGCAGGCCACGCCCTCCGCGTCCTCGGCCCGCTTAGCCTCTGCTCGCCAGGAAGTGCCCCAGCAGACGGACGAAGTGGTCGTGTTGGACTACGGGGGCCAATACGCTCAGCTGATCGCGCGCCGCGTGCGTGAATGCGGCGTCTTTTCGGAGCTTCTGCCTCACCACGCGGGTGCCCGCGAGGTTGCCCGCCGCGCTCCCAAGGGCGTGATCCTTTCCGGCGGACCTGAGTCGGTCTACGCGCCCGGTGCCCCCAGACTCGAGCGCGAGCTGCTGGAGCTCGGCGTCCCGGTGCTCGGTATCTGCTACGGCATGCAGCTCGTGGCTCACGAATTGGGAGGGGATGTGCAGGGCGCCGAGGTGGGGGAGTTCGGCCGCTCGCAGCTGTCCGTGCACGAGCCCGGCCGCCTGCTCGCGGATACCCCCGCCGAGCAGACCTGCTGGATGTCTCACCGGGATGTGGTCTCGGCACCACCCCCGGGCTTCACTGCGCTTGCCTCCTCGAGCGCGTCCCCGGTGGCGGCCTTCGAGTCCCCCGAGCGCGGGGTCTACGGGATCCAGTTCCACCCTGAGGTCGTGCACACGCCTTACGGCCAGCACGTGCTGATCAATTTCCTCGAGGAGGTGTGCGACTGCGAGCGCACCTGGAGTTCGCGCTCCGTGATCGACGACCAGGTCGCGCGGATCGCCGCACAGGTGGGTGACGGCCGTGCCATCTGCGGGCTTTCCGGCGGCGTCGACTCGAGCGTCGCGGCGCTGCTCGTCCACCGGGCGATCGGCGACCGCCTGACCTGCGTGTTCGTCGATCACGGCCTTTTGCGCAAGAACGAGGCCCAGCAGGTCGTCGCGGCCTTCCGCGATCACTTCCAGGTGCCGCTGATCGCCGTGGACGCCTCCGAGCGCTTCCTCGCGCGTCTCGCGGGCGTGAGCGACCCCGAGCAGAAGCGCAAGCGCATCGGCGAGGAGTTCATCCGGGTATTCGAGGAAGAGGCGGGGCGGCTCGAGGACGTGCGCTTCCTCGTTCAGGGCACGCTCTACTCCGATGTGATCGAGTCGGGCGGCGGAACGGGCGCGGCAACGATCAAGTCGCACCACAACGTGGGCGGGCTTCCCGAGCAGCTCGGACTCGAGCTGGTCGAGCCGCTGCGCGCGCTGTTCAAGGACGAGGCCCGCGCCGTCGGCGCCGAGCTCGGGTTGCCCGAGCGCCTGGTGTGGCGCCAGCCTTTCCCCGGCCCCGGCCTTGCGATCCGCATCGTGGGTGGAGAGGTCACGCGCGAGCGGCTAGAAACGCTGCGCGAGGCAGACGCGATCCTCCAGGAGGAGATCCGGGCCGCGGGCCTGTACCAGCAGCTATGGCAGTCGTTTTGCGTGCTGCCTGACATCCGCTCGGTCGGAGTTCAGGGCGACTCGCGCACCTACGGCCACGTGATCGCGATCCGGGCGGTCACCAGCGATGACGCCATGACCGCCGACTGGGCCAAGCTTCCCTATGAGCTGCTCGACCGGGTCTCCTCGCGGATCGTGGGCGAGTTGCCCTCCGTGGGCCGGGTGGTGCTCGACATCACGAGCAAACCCCCCGGAACGATCGAGTGGGAGTGAACTAGCGGGCCTGGCCGTCCGCGCGGTCTCCAGCGCCCGGCGTTGCGCCCGCGTTCCAGCGCCCCAGCGCGGCCGCGTTCCAGCCCCCAGCGCGGCCGACAATCCCCATCTACCGCGCCCCCGCGATGTCGGTGGGGCATAGGGATCGGATATGGACAAGTGATCCCCGCTCATCCCGAGCGCAGCCTACGACGCGACCGATAGGCGAGTCCGAGGCGTCTCCTACAATCTGGTGGAACTGCCTATGGATGAGCGCCGCCTCCGCTATTTCCTCGCCGTGGTCGAGGAGGGAGGGGTCACCAGAGCCGCCGAGCGGCTCTCGGTTGCCCAGCCCTCGCTTTCTCAGGCCCTGCGCGCGTTCGAGACCGAACTCGGCGTGGAGCTATTTCACCGACTCGGCCGCGGCATGCGGTTGTCCTCCGCCGGCAGGCAGCTGGTGGGGCCCGCACGGCAGATTCTGCGGGCGATGGACGACGCCCGCCACGCGATCTCGGGCGCGACCGAGCTGCGCGCGGGGACGCTGGAGATCGCCACGCTGGCGACGCTCGCGATCGACCCGGTGGCCGATTTGGTGGGGCGTTTCCGCGATCGCTACCCCGGCATCGAGGTGGTCGTGCTGGAGCCGGACACCGCCGACGGGGTGAGCGCGCTGGTGCGCGAGGGCGCCTGCGAACTGGGCGTCGCACACCTTCCGATTCCGACCGAGGGCCTGGTGGAGTTGCCCTTGGGCGAGCAGGAACTTCTGTTTGTGCTGCCCCCGCGAGCGGGCGCCGATGAGGCCCAGGAGCGCCCCCTCGGCGCCCGTGAGCTCGCCGAGATCCCCCTCGTGGTCGCCCCACCCGGCACCTCGACGCGCATGCTCCTCGACCAGGCCCTCGATGCGGTTGGGGTCCCTCCCCGGATCGCGGTGGAGACGGCAGCGCGCGAAGCGATCGTGCCGCTGGTGCTCTCGGGCGCTGGCGCGGCGCTGCTCCCGGGTCCGCTCGCGCGCGACGCCCAGCGACGGGGCGCGATCGTCCGCCCCAGCGCCCCGCGGATCACGCGCCGCATCGGCCTCGTTCATCGCGATGGGCCGCTGTCGGCAGCGGCTCGAGCGTTTCTGGGGGTAGCTGCATAGCGATGGCATTGCTCGAGCGGCGATCACGGCGCGCACGCACGGGACGTGGGCGACGACTGGCGCGGCGCCTGATCGCGGCGGCTGCCGCGCTGGCGCTGTTCTGCGCGCTGTGCTTCGCGGTCATGACCGTCTACGTGACCACGTTGCCGACCGTCACGGACGCGCAGGCGCGGGTGGACCGGATCTTGGACGCGCACGCCGCCGGCAACGGCATCGGCATGCCGCCCCCCGCGAGGCTCGGAGACGCGGTCGTCGCCGTCGAGGACGAGCACTTCTACTCGAACTTCATCGTCAACATCCTGGAGGGCGCAGGGCGCGCGGCGCTGGCGACGCTTCGCACAAGCCAGGATCCGGGCGGCTCGACGATTGCCCAGCAGCTGGCCAAGCTGCTCTACGGCCATGGCGGCGGTGTCACGGGCACTCTGCGCGAGATCGGGCTTTCAATCAAGCTGTACGTCAACTACTCGAAGTCGCGCATTCTCGACATGTATCTGAACGCCGTCTATTACGGCAACGGCTTCTATGGCGCGCGTGCTGCCGCTCGCGGATATTTCGGCACCTCCCCCTACAACCTGACCTGGGGCGAGGCCGCGCTGCTCGCGGGCCTACCGCAGGCGCCCTCTGCCTACGACCCGCTCAGACACCTGGCGCTCGCGCGGCTTCGCCAACGCCACGTGCTCAACCAGCTGGTTGTCAACCATTATCTGTCCGCGGCCCAGGCGAATGCCGCTTTTCGGCAGTCGCTCCCGCTGCGCCGGCACTGACGCTCGTGCTCGCTGGGCGAAAGGGCCGGGTTCGCTGAACGATCGCCTCGACATGGCGCCCGGTCTCAGTCGGGATGGCGGAGTCTGGGAACCACTTCGCATCCGCGAGCTCCGCTTGGTTCAAGCTCAGCTCCGGCGCATCCACCTCGGCGTGAAAGCAGTGCAGGGTGTCCTTATGCCCATACGAAAACCGCAGCACGTCGCCTAGAGGGTGCCAACGCTCCACGTGGACGCCGAGCTCCTCCTCCATCTCGCGCGTCGCCGCCCTGGCGGCATCCTCGCTGCGGCGCACCGTTCCGCCCGGCAGATCCCAACTGCGGTCGCCATATGTGTGGCGCACCAGCAACACGCGATCCGAGTCGGTGAGTATGCATTTGACCCCGTGCAACGGCGGCCGGCGCACGAACCACCAAACCCGCAGCAGCCGGTGTGCGACGCGGTAGGCCTGGCGGCGGATCGCGACGGGAATGCTCACAGGATGAGCCTAGGGATCGCCTATCGTTGGCTGGGAAATGCAGCGGCCTGGCGCGGGGGCCGCCGAGCCGCATCGCGGCTATGATTGGCGGCCAGCCGCGCACCAAAGCGCGGCTTGTCCATGCCATGAAGACTTTTACCGCGACACCTGCGAATCGCGAGCGCAACTGGCTCGTGGTCGACGCCAGCGGCCAGACGCTCGGCCGCTTGGCGACCCGCATCGCCGATGCCCTGCGTGGCAAGGACAAGCCGACCTACACGCCGCACATCGACACCGGCGACTTCGTGATCGTGGTCAATGCGGAGAAGATCTCGGTTACGGGCAACAAGCGCACCGACAAGCGCTACTACCGTCATTCCGGCTACCCCGGCGGCCTGCGGTCAAGGAGTCTCCAGGAGATGCTCGACCGGCGGCCTGAAGAGGTCATCCGCCTAGCTGTCAAGGGCATGCTTCCACGCAATCGGCTGGCGCGGAAACAGCTGACCAAGCTCAAGGTCTACGCGGGCCCCGATCATCCTCACCAGGCGCAGCAACCGCGAGAAATGGAGGTGTCATCGTGAGTCCAGAGACCGATCCGCCCGCTGACGCCTCGCGCGAGGACGAGGAGCGGACCCAGGTGGACGCGCCTGTACCGGAGCAGGAGCCCGCTGAAGCTGACGCTCCGGTCCCCGCGGAGGGTGCCGAGGAGCCGGCGCCCGTGGCGGAGGAGCCGGTGGAAGCCCCCGCCGAGCAGCCAGCCGCACCGGCCGCGGATGCTCCTGCCGAGCAGCCGGCCCCGCCCGTCGCGGAAGCCCCCGGCGAGCCGGCGGGGGCCGAACCGCCCGCCGCCGAAGCCCCTTCTGAGCAGCCGGCCCAGCCGGCCGCGGAAGCCCCCGCCGAGCCGGCGGCGGCCGAACCGCCCGCCGCCGAAGAGCTGCCCGCGCAGGCTCGCCAGCGCCCCGAGATCCCCGGGGCCGACCTGATTCCTGACCTCACGCCGCCTGAACAGGACGAGTTTCTTGACGCCGAGGCCCGGGCTGCGGCCGAGGCCGAGGCCGAGGCCCGGGCCGCGCGTGAGCGCGAGCAGGAGGACCAGGTACACGCGGAGCCGATCGCGGACGCGGCCATCGACCTCGCGGCCGGTGCACGCTACAGCGCGACCGGCAAGCGCAAGAGCGCGGTGGCCCGGGTGATCCTCAGGCCCGGCTCCGGCACCTACGCGATCAATGGCAAGCCGCTGGACGGTTATTTCCCCCGCGAGACGCTCCAGCGCCTCATCCGCCAACCGCTCGAGACTGTCGGTTACGACGCCCGCATGGACGTCGTAGCCCGCATGCACGGCGGCGGCAGCGCCTCGCAGGCGGGGGCGCTGCGGCACGGGATCTCACGCGCGCTGATCGTTGCCGATCCCCATCTGCGGGGCGAGCTCAAGCGCCGCGGCTTCCTGACGCGCGACCCGCGCGTCAAGGAGCGCAAGAAGGCGGGGCTGAAGAAGGCCCGAAAGCGCCCGCAGTTCTCGAAACGCTAGCCGTGGAAACCATGGCGGCGGGGCGCCTGACGGGCGGCGAAACGATCTCGCAGACAGTGAATCCTCCCGTCAGGGAACTGTTCGGCACCGACGGCGTGCGCGGACGGGCTGGCGCTTTCCTCTCGCCGGAGCTCGCGGTCGCGCTGGGGCGCGCGGCCGTCGCTCACACGGCCGTCGAGCGCCCGCAGGTACTCATCGTCCGCGACACGCGCGAGTCGGGCGAGATGCTTGAGGCGGCCCTGGCGGCTGGCGTGAGCGCGGGCGGCGGCGACGCGCTGCTGGCGGGTGTGCTGCCGACGCCGGCGGCGCCTCTGCTATTGCGCCGCCACGGACTCGACCTGGCCGCGGTGATCTCGGCCTCGCACAACCCATACGAGGACAACGGCATCAAGCTCTTCGGGCCGGATGGGTTCAAGCTCGACGATGCGACCGAGCACGCGATCGAGGCCGAGCTGGGGCGACCCCTCAGGGCCGCGCCTCGCATCGGGCGCGTGCGCGACTTTCACGGCGCGCTGGAGGACTACCTGCGCGAGTTGCATGTCCGCTTTGCCCCACTCGAGCTGAGCGGCCATCGCATCCTGCTCGACTGCGCACACGGCGCCACACATTTGGCCGCGCCCGAGATCTTCCGCCGACTGGGCGCCGAGGTGGAGACGATCGCGACCCACCCGGATGGGCGCAACATCAACGACCGCTGCGGGTCGACCCACCTCGACCGGGTCATCGACGGCCTCAGCGAGGGCGGCCACGACCTCGCCTTCGCCTTCGATGGCGACGGCGATCGCGTGCTCGCGGTCGATCGCCGGGGGGACGTCGTCGACGGCGACGAGCTGATTGCGCTGGCCGCCGTCCACCTCCTCAAGCAAGACCGCCTCGGTGGTGGCGTTGCTGTCACGGTCATGACCAATTACGGCTTTCACACCGCGATGGCGACCGCTGGAATCGAGGTCGCGACCACGCCTGTGGGCGACCGCTACGTGCTCGATGAGCTGCGCAGGCGCGGATGGTCGTTCGGTGGCGAGCAGTCCGGACACATCATCGACCTGGGCTTCGGCCCCTCGGGCGATGGCATCGCGAGCGCTCTGCTCGCGCTCGAAGCGCTGGGCGGCCACCAGCTGCACGAGCGCGACGTGATGGAGAAACTGCCCCAGCAGCTCGTCAACATCAGGGCCCGCGAGCGCAAATCGCTGGTCGCGGCGCTCGAGGCCGCTGGGGTGAGGGACGCGATCGAACAGGAACAGGCCGTGCTGCGCGGCCGCGGCCGCGTGCTCGTGCGCGCCTCGGGCACCGAGCCGCTGATCCGGGTGATGGTCGAGGCGCCGACGCCGCGGGAGACCGAAGAGGTCTGCGAGCGCCTGGCGCGCGTGGTGCAGCAGGCGCTGCTCTAAGCACTAACCTTGGCCTCGCCTATGTGCGGGATTGTCGGGTATGTAGGGCCCCGAGAGGCCCGTCCATTGCTGCTCTCAGGGCTCGAGCACCTCGAGTACCGGGGCTACGACAGCGCCGGCATCTCGGTGCTGAAGGGCTCGCGCATCGACGCGATCCGCGCGGTGGGCAACCTGAGCGCCCTGCGAAGCGCGATCGACGCCCGGGGGGAGACGGGCGGCGGGCTCGCGGTGGCCGAACGGCCGGCGTGGCACACAGGTATCGGCCACACGCGCTGGGCGACCCATGGCCGAGTCAGCGAGGCCAACGCGCATCCGCACTTCGACACGGCCGACCGGGTGCACGTGGCCGTCAACGGCATCGTCGAGAACTTCCTGGAGCTCAAGGAGCGCCTGAGCGACATGGGGGCGATCTTCACCTCCGAGACTGACGCCGAGGTGATTGCGCACCTGATCGCCCATCACGGCGCCCAGGGGAGCCTCGTCGAGGCGGTGCGCGCGGCCTACTCCGAGTTGAACGGCCACTACGCGTTCGTGGTCATGAGCGCGGACGAGCCCGGCCTGTTGGTCGGGGCGCGCCGCGAGTGTCCGCTGGTGGTGGGACGCGGCGATGGCGAGCAGTTCATCGCCTCAGCGATCCCGGGATTCCTGAGCGAGACCCGCCAGGTTCAGTACCTGGGCGAAGACGAGCTGGTGGCCGTGAGACCGGAAGGGGTGGAGTTTTTTGCCGCCGACGGCGTACCTGTCGAGCACGAGATAGCCGAAATCGATTGGGACCAGACCACTGCCGAGAAGCAGGGGTTTGAGACCTACATGCTCAAGGAGATTCACGAGCAGGACGACGCCGTTTCCGACACGCTCGCCGAGCGCGTGGTGCGCGAGGAGGGCGTCGACCTCGGCGACACCGGGATGGTCGACGATCGCTTCCTCACTCGATTGGGGCGGATCGTGATCGTTGCCTGCGGCACTGCCTACCACGCCGGGCTTGTGGGCCGCTACGCGATCGAGGAGTGGGCCCGCGTGCCCGTGGACGTGGAGATCGCCTCGGAGTACCGCTACCGCAACCCGGTGCTCGGCCCGGACGATCTCGTGATCGGTATCTCCCAGTCAGGCGAGACCGCCGACACGCTGGCCGCCATGCGCGCCGGCCGCGAGCGCGGCGCAAAGGTGCTCGCGGTGACGAACATCATGGGCTCTCAGGCCACGCGCGAAGCCGACGGCGTCCTGTATACGCGCGCTGGGCTTGAGATCGGCGTGGCGGCGACAAAGACATTCGTCGCGCAGGTCGTGGTCATGTACCTGCTCGCGTTGCGACTCGCGGAGCTGCGCGGGACGCTCTCGACGCCGGCGCTGTGCGACAAGGTCGCCGACCTCAGGCGGCTCCCGCACGCCGTCGCCGAGGTGCTCGAGCACACCGCGCCGGCCGTGCGGAAGATCGCGCAAGCACACTACGAGGCCGGCTTCTTCCTTTACCTGGGCCGCCATGTCGGCCTGCCGATCGCGCTCGAGGGCGCGCTCAAGCTCAAGGAGATTTCCTACATCGCGACCGACGCTTACGCCGCGGGCGAGATGAAGCACGGTCCGATCGCCCTGCTCGACGAGCGCACGCCGGTGGTGGCGATCGCAACCGAGTCCCCAGTGCTGGACAAGCTGATCTCAAACATAGAGGAGGTGCGCGCGCGCGGCGCCCATGCGATCGCGGTGGCCTCGGAGAACAATCAGGCGGTTGAGCGGGTGGCCGACGAAATCATCCGCGTTCCGCACACGGACTGGCTGATTGCACCGGTGCTGGCGGTGGTTCCGCTGCAGCTGCTCGCGTACAACATCGCTCGCCTGCGGGGGCTGAACATCGACCAGCCGAGAAACCTGGCCAAGACTGTCACGGTCGAGTAGGCGGCGCCGCGGAGATGGCCCCGACAGCCACGGCGGAGTAGGCCTTGGCCGCGCCTCGAGTCGGCATCGATCTGCTCGAGATCGACCGCCTCGAGCAGGCGCTCGAGCGTCGGCCACGGCTGGCCCAGCGGCTATTCACCGATGCCGAGCGCGCTTACGCCGCCGCGCGCGCTCGCCCCGGGCAGCACCTGGCGGCCCGCTTCTGCGCCAAGGAAGCGGTGGCCAAGGCGCTCGCGCTCGACGGCTGGAGCTTCCGCGACGTCGAGGTGGTGGTAGACGAGGGCCCGCCGAGCGTTCGGCTCTCGGGCGCTGCCGCCGAGCGGGCGGCGGCGCTGGGGATCGAGGTCGCGGTGTCGCTCACGCACAGTCGAGGCCACGCCGCGGCGGTGGCGATCGCCGGCTGAGCGCGGCCGCTATGCGGGCTGATGGCAGACGGCCTCGATGTTGTGGCCATCGGGATCGAGGATGTACGCCCCGTAGTAGTGCGGGTGGTAGATCGTGCGCATCCCCGGGGCGCCGTTGTCGACCGCGCCTGCCCCGAGCGCTGCGGCATGGAACGTATCGACAAGCTCGTGACTTTCGACCGTGAACGCGACGTGAAGTCTGCCCTCTACAGGGCGCCCTTGCGCCTCGATCCAGAAAAAGGGCTTGCCGTCCCTACCGAAGCCCGCGGCCTGGCCGGCGGGTTCGATCAGCAGCCTGATACCGAGCGCAGCGAGCGCCTTCTCGTAGAAGGCCTTGCTGCGCTCATAGTCGCTGACTGCGAAACCAATGTGGTCGAGCATTCGTTGCCTCCTGCCGGCGCAGCCGGCGCGTGCTGTAGTGGGGCCGATCGTGCGACGATTTTGCAAGCTCGCGCCGACTAACGCCAAGGACGTCGCATGACCGTAGGACTCATAGCCATCCACTATCCGAAGGCCGAGCACGCGACCGAGATGGCAGAGCGCGTTCAAGCTGCCGCTCAACTGATGGCCGGCGTTCCCGGATGTCTAGAGGCAAGCTGCTGGCGAGAGTTCAATGGAGCGGTGGTGACCATCGGCAAGTGGGATTCAGAAGAAGCCCTGAAAGCGGGATTTGCTGCAGTCGCCGCGTCCGCGGTCGATTTCGATTACGACGAACGCGAAGTGCGCCCCCGCGACGTCTTCCGCATCGTTGGTGCCTAGCGCCGCACTCGCTCCGTGCACGGCGCGGCCGCGGATAACCTCAGCGGCGTGCAAGCCCGCGACGAGGACACCACTTCGCTCCCGCAGTGGCTGACCCCGCTGCCCGCTCCCCAGGAGCAGCGGCAGCTCGACCGGTGGGCGATCGAGGAGCTTCGGATCCCCGGGCTTGAGCTCATGGAGCGAGCGGGCCGTGGTCTCGCTGCGTTGGTCGCAGAACGCGCGCCTGAAGGCCCGATTGCGGTCGTCTGCGGTAAGGGCAACAACGGCGGCGACGGGTTCGTCGCGGCCCGGATGCTGCGCGAGCAGGATCGCCAGGTGCGCGTGCTCAGCATCGCCGACGTGAACGACTACCAAGGGGATGCGCGCAAGACCCTGGAATGTTTGCCCGGCGACGGACCTGAAGCCTTCGCCACGGAGCGGCTGGCGGGGGCCGCGGCCGTGGTGGATGCGCTGCTCGGGACGGGGTTCGAGGGCGTGCCGCGCCAGCCGGTGGCGGGAGCGATCGAGGCCATCAACTCGTATCGGGACCGGGCTGAGGGCAGTGACGCGGACCGGGCTAAGGGCAGTGGCGGCGGGCAGGGTGGGGGCGGCGGCGCGGCGGTGGAGGTCATCGCCTGCGATATCCCCAGCGGCGTGAATGGCGCTAACGGCGAGGTCGAGGGCGCCGCCGTCCGCGCCACGGCGACAGCCACCTTTCACGCCGGCAAGCCCGGGCTCTGGATCTCTCCCGGCAAGGATTACGCGGGCGACGTTACGACGGTGGACATCGGCATCCCGCCGGCCGACCCGACCCGAGCGGCCATCGGCCTGCTCGAGCCGCAGGTGATCCAAGTGGTCCCTCGCCGGGGGCGTGACTCGACCAAGTTCAGCGCCGGACAGGTGCTCGTGTGCGGCGGCTCGAGGGGGCTGACCGGCGCGCCCTGCATGGCGTCCGAGGCGGCGATGCGCGCCGGGGCCGGCTACGTGACCGCGCTTGTGCCCGCGTCGCTCAACCCGATCTTCGAGGCGCGGCTACTCGAGGTGATGACGGTCGCGCTCCCGGACGCTGACGGTGCCCTGACCGGGGCGGCCCGCGAGGAGGTGCTCGAGCGCGCCGACCGCGCCGGCGCGGTGGTGCTGGGTCCCGGTCTCGGCCGCGCGCAGGAGACCTTCGAGCTCGTCCGCAGCCTCGCCGCGAGCCTGACCGTTTCTCTCGTCTTGGATGCCGACGGCCTCAATGCCCACGCGGGCCGGCTCGAATCGCTCTCTGACCGTGCCGCTGCCACCGTCATGACCCCGCACGCGGGGGAGCTCGCGCGGCTGCTAGGCGTCGGCAGCTCGGAGGTTGCTGCGCATCGGCTCGAGTCCGCCCGCGCGGCCGCGCGCGCCGCCGGGGCGATCATCGTGCTCAAAGGCGATGACACGCTGGTCGCTGAGCCCGGAGGACGGGTCGCAGTGAACCGCGGCGGTGTGCCCGCGCTGGCGACGGCCGGGACCGGTGACGTCCTCTCCGGGGTGATCGGCGCGATGCTGGCCAAGCGCCTTGATCCGTTTACCGCAACCTGCGCCGCCGTCCTCACCCACGCGGCCGCGGGTCGCCTGGCGGCCCAGGAGCTGGGGCCGGAGGGCGTGATCGCAAGTGACGTGATCAGCCGGCTACCAGCGGCCCTCCGTGACCCAGGACCGTGACCCGTGGCCAACCTGCTTGAAGGGGGCCGGGGCGAGTGAGCCTCCGCGCGCTCGCCCGCATCAACCTCGCGGCGATTAAGCGCAACGTTGCGCGGCTGCGGCGCGAATTGGGCGGGGGGGCGGAGTTGTGCGCGGTGGTCAAGGCTGACGGGTACGGACACGGGGCCGTGCCGGCCGCCCGCGCCGCGCTAGAGGGGGGAGCGAGCTGGCTGGCGGTCGCGACCGCCCACGAGGCGGAAGCGCTGCGCGGCGAGGGCGTCGACGCCCGCATCCTCGTGATGGGAGCCCTCAGCTCACAGGAGCTGCCTCATGCGCTCGCAGTCGACGCCGACGTGGTCGCCTGGGACGAGCGCTTCGTGGAGACGGTCGCCGCGGCGGCTCGTGAACGCAGCCGTCCCGTTCGCGTCCACGTCAAGCTCGACACCGGCATGGGCAGACTGGGCACGCGCGATGTCCGCCAGGCCGAGGCGATCTCCGAGCGAATCCTCCAGGAGCGCCCGACGCTCGCCTTGGCAGGCGCGATGACCCACTTTGCGACGGCCGACGAGGACCTCGACTTCGTCGGCACGCAGCTCGAGCGTTTTGCTCCGTTTGCGCAGGCGTTGCGAGAGCGCGTCCCTGGGATCACGGTGCACGCCGCCAATAGCGCGGCAACTCTGCGCGTCCCCGAGAGTCATTTTGACCTGGTGCGCTGCGGAATCGCCATCTACGGCTGTGACCCGCTGCACGTCGACCCGGCGGCACGGGAGCTGGAACCGGCGCTCGAGCTCACCTCTTACGTCGCTGCCGTAAAGCGAGCGCGCCCGGGCGACAGCGTCGGGTACGGGCGTCGCTTCATCGCGGAGCAGGAGACGTGGATCGCCACGGTGCCGATCGGTTACGGCGACGGCGTCAGGCGGGCGCTCTCGAGCGACTGTGAGCTTCTGGTGGACGGTGCCCGGCTTCCGCTCATCGGCACGGTCAGCATGGACAACGTGACGCTGGACCTCGGGCCCCAAACGCGTGTGAAGGCGGGCGCGCGGGTGACTCTGATTGGCGCGGACGGGGACGAGCGACAGACGGCCGAAGAGCTCGCTGGCCGGATCGGGACGATCAACTATGAGCTCGTGTGCGGCATCTCGAGCCGAGTCCCACGGGTCTATCACCGCGACGGGGAACCTGTGCAGCCATGACCGTCGATGACCCACTGAGCGTCCTCGCCGCTATCCCGGCGCGAGCCTGGCTCGTCGGCGGCGCCCTGCGTGACCGCCTGCTCCAGCGCGCCACCGCCGACTACGACGTCGCCGTGGAGGGTGACCCCGCCTCGGTCGCGCGCGAGCTCGGGCGCGCGGCCGGAGGTCATGCCTTCCTGCTCTCGGAGGGATTCGGGGGCTGGCGCGTGGTCGCACGTGGCCACCAGTGGCAGCTCGACTTGGTGCCTGTGGCGCAGGGTGGAATCGAGGCGGATCTGGCCGCCCGCGACTTCACCGTGAACGCGATGGCCGCGCCGGTGGGAGCCCCTAGTGAGGTCATCGACCCCTTCGGTGGACTCGCCGACCTCGAGGCGCGCCGCCTGCGGATGGTCTCGGAGCCAGTGTTCGAGCTGGACCCCCTGCGCGCCCTGCGACTCGCCCGCCTGAAGTGCCAGCTCGGCTTCGGCATCGATCCCGGCACGCGTGCGGCCGCGCGGCGAACGGCGCCGGAGATTGCGGGGGTCGCGGCCGAGCGCATCTTCCACGAGCTCAAACGGATCGTGTGCGCCGAGCGGGCGCTGGACGGATTGGCTGAGCTCGACGCGGTGGGGGCGACCGAAGTGGTGCTCCCGGAGCTGGCCGCACTGCAAGGGATCGCGCAGAGCCCCTATCACCACCTCGACGTCTACCAGCACACCCAGACTGTGCTGGCCGAGACGGTCGCGCTCGAGCGTGACCCGGAGCCCGCCTTCGCGGAGCACGCCGGTGCGGTCAGAGCCTTCCTGGCCGAGCCGCTCGCGGACGAGCTTACGCGGGGTCAGGCGCTGCGCTTCGGGGCGCTCTTCCACGACATCGCCAAGCCGGCGACACGCGCTATCGCCTCCGACGGGCGCGTGACATTCATGGGCCACGACGTCGCCGGGGAGGCGCTCGCTGGCCAGGTGCTCCGGAGGCTGCGGGCGAGCGGCCATCTGCGCCAGCACGTCGCCGCCCTGACCCGGCACCATCTTGCGCTCGGCTTCCTGGTGCGGCGGATGCCTTTGCAACGGCGCGAGATCTACCGCTACATGCGTGACTGCGAGCCCGTCCAAGCCGATGTCACCATCCTGAGCGTCGCCGACCGCCTCGCCACGAGGGGACAGGCGGTCGGCGAGGACGCGATCGAGCGACATCTGGGCCTGGCTCGCGAGCTGATCGGGGAGGCGTTTCGCTGGCGAGCCGCGCCCCCCAGGTCCCCGCTCCGCGGAGACGAGCTGGCCCGGCGGCTTCAGATCGGGCCGGGACCGGAGCTCGGGCACCTGCTCGAGCAGCTGACGGAGGCCAGCTTCGTCGGCGAGGCCTCGAGCCGCGAGGAGGCGCTTGAGCTGGCCACACGACTCTGCTGCGGTGGCTCGCAGTAGGCTGCTTCCGGATGCCCGAGAGCGACTGCATCTTCTGCAAGATCGTGGCCGGCGAGGTACCGGCGACGATTGTCCACCAGGACGAGCGCACGGTGGCGTTCATGGACATCAGCCCCGCGACCCGCGGGCACGCCCTGGTGGTGCCGCGTCGCCATGTTCGCAACCTCCTGGAAGTGGACCGCGAGGAACTCGACGCGACGCTCGCCGTGGCGCAGGAGCTGGCGCGGCGGGCGACCGAGCGGCTTGGCGCAGCGGGCGTCAACCTGCTCAACTCCTGCGGCCAGGCCGCATGGCAGACCGTCTTTCACTTCCACGTGCATGTGATCCCCCGCTACGAGGGCGATCCCCTGCGTCTGCCGTGGGTCCCCGCCGAGGGCAACCTCGACGAGATCGCTGCCGCCGGCGCCCAGCTGCGGTGAGTGGCGACGGTGCCTCGAGCGCGCGCTGGACGCGCGCGCTACTCCTCGCCCCGCCGCTCCACCCCGATCGGGTCCATCCGCCTTCCGCACACCGGACAGTCGTTCAGGTCCTTCGGCACGTGCTGATCGCACCAGTTGCAGAAACGGAGGTTGTCGATCGACCAGGGCAGCTCGGAGGCGGTCGGCGCCAGCGGCAGAAGCCGTGCGACGACGGCCAGCTCCTCGCCCGTCTCGCGGTCACGGTAGCTGTGCCCGGGCTCGGCCTCGATGATCCGCTCCCTGCCCGTCGAGGGTGTCCTCATGCGGTACTTCTGGCGGATGCGCATTCGCTGTCGATGCTAGCGGTAGCGGCTGGCGCTAGCGGCACGACTCCGTCCGTGGCTTGGATAGAGTGCGGCGCTCGTGAGACGGTCCTCGATGAGCCCGCGTCGCCTCCAGGTCGCGGTCGTCGCCGTGGCCATGCTGTTGCTGGCGGGCTGCTCGATCAAGCATCCGGTGGCAAACCTGGTACACGGCAAAGAGCTCTTTGTGGCCAAGTGCGGTGCATGCCACACGCTCTCGCACGCGGGCACCGCCGGCACTCGCGGCCCCAACCTCGACGACGCTTTTCGTGAGGATCGCGCCAACGGCTTCAAGTCGGACTCGATCGAGGGCCTCGTCAACTACTGGATCAGGTTCCCAAACAGCACCGGCGTAATGCCCGCGAACCTGTACAAGGGCCAGAGCGCCACCGATGTGGCCGGCTACGTTGCCGCCGTGGCGGCCGTCCCCGGCAAGGACACCGGCGCGCTGGCGCAGGCCGGGGTCGTTGCCGGCACTAGCCCGGCAGCGGGCAAGTCCGTATTCACCGGCATCGGCGGGTGCAGCTCCTGCCACACAATGGCCGCCGCGGCCGCCACCGGCACGGTCGGCCCGAACCTGGATACGCGCCTGAGGAGCGACTGCGCCTCGCCGCAGTCGAAGCGCATCCGCGGCGCCACGCTCAAGAAATGCATCTCCACGGCGATCACCAACCCGTACGCCTATATCCCCAGCGGCTACAAGTCGGGGATCATGCCGTCGAACTTCAAACAGAAGCTCAAACCCAGCGAGATCCAGGCCCTGGTGAACTTCTTGAGCGCCGATGCCAAATAGGGGGATATGGCGGGCGCGCATGCGCGCCCCGGCCGGTCGGCGCATGCGCCGACCCGGACAACATCTGGGTCAGAACGCTGCCACGTTGGTCGGCCCTGACTTTGCATCGACTGCCCTGAGTGGTATATATCCGCGAAGGTCAGGAGAGGAATGAGCGGTTACACCAAACGTCTGGTGGGCATTGTCGTGGTTGCGTGCGCATTCGCGGCCGCGATCGTGCTCTACATCGCGCTGTATCTAACAAACGCGCAGCCGTCGACGGCCGCGACGAGGACGCCCACGGGCGCCAGCATGTATCTGGCTACCGTGCCGGCTGCCGAGCTCTCCGACGCTCATCCCACCTGGGTCTCGTACTACGTTGTCAACGCGCGAGCGGGCGACTGGCGTCACTCGACGACCTACGTCCTGCCGGCCCACTCGCTGATCCACATGACGATCTTCGAGTACGACACCCAGACGGGGCTGCGCAATAACTTCCTGGGGCAGGTCCAGGGAACCACCAACGGCAAGTTCCTGCTGAACGGCAAGCCCACGGTGGCGATCAACCCCGACACCGCCTCGCACGTCTTTGCGGTTCCGCAGCTCGGTATCTCCGTGCCGCTCGAAGGCCCGGGCTCCAACGCCAAGAACCTCTGCGCGAACGCGCCCTGCAGTTTGAGCAACGCTCACAACACGATCTCCTTCACCTTCCGCACGCCTGGCAAGGGTCTCTACCGCTGGCAGTGCTTCGTGCCCTGCGCCGCCGGCTTCATCCAGGGCTTCGGCGGGCCGATGCAGACTGTCGGCTACATGGACGGGTTTCTCAAGGTTGTATGAGGACGAAGGCGTAGGCCCCTGCGGTGAATGAGGTCAACCACTTTCGCCGCGTGGCGCTGCTGTGGCTCGCGATGAGCATCCCGGCGACGCTGATCGTGGTGCTGCTGCTAGCGCCGGGGCTGCCGCCCGGCAACGGCACCGCTCAGGCGTCTGGTCAGGTCGTCGACAACACGGTCCTGTTGGGGATCTCGACACCGGTGGCGCTCATGGTATTGGTCGTCTTCGGCTACGTGCTGATCGTCTTCCGCGAGCGCGATCCTGCGGTCGTGACCGACGGGCCCGCGCTCCGCGGCCACCCGACCATCCAGCTGTGGTGGATCGTGGTAACGATGGGGATCGTGCTGTTCCTGGCCGCGTACGGGAGCGTGCGCACGCTCCAGGACGGGGCGGGCGGCGGCCAGGGGCCGAACCCGATCTCGCCGATCACCCCGGCGCACGGCAAGGCGCTGCAGGTTCAGGTGATCGCGCAGCAGTGGCAGTTCAACTACCGCTTCCCGTCCTATGGTGGCATCCAGACCTCCAGCATCGAGATCCCGGCCAACACCGTGATCGCGTTCCACGTCACTTCGCTCGACGTGATCCACTCATGGTGGGCCTACCAGCTCGGCGTCAAGGCGGATGCCAACCCGGGCGTCGACAACGTCGCCTACGTGCAGACGAAGGGACCGCTGACGTTCAACGTCCACTGCGCGGAGCTGTGCGGGGTCTGGCACGGCTACATGTTCGGCACCGGCCACGTGGTCACCAAGACCCAGTTCGCCTCGTGGATCGCCGCCAGGCAGAAGCAGTTCGCGGCCTCGCATAAGGTGCTGCCGCCATATTCGAAGACGTACTTCCCTGTGCCCTTGAGGAGAGGTGGATGAGCGCGATCGCAGTCACGACCCGCCCCCGGTCGCCGCTATGGCGGCGCCTAATCGGTTTCAACGTCATCACCGGCATCATCCTCGGGATCGGGGGCTGGTTCCTCGGCTACTTCATCGGCAACCAGTTCACGGGCCAGAGCTTCACCTACTTCACAGCTGAGGCCGGCCAGAACGACATCTCGATCTTCCTGGGTTACTTCCTGGGCGTGGTCGGCTTCCTGGCCGGATTGGGATTCCTCAACTACCCGCTCAAGCGCATGCTCGGCTACCCGCCGTCGCTGGCCGAGAAGGAGAGCGCGGAGGAGCACGGGGCGCTGCGCTACTTCAGCCTCGCCACCGACCACAAGGTCGTCGGCATGCAGTATCTGGTCGGGATCGGCTTCTTCTTCGGCGTGGGCGGCCTGAACGCGATGCTGATCCGCACCGAGCTGCTCTCGCCCCACCACCACGTCTTCGGTGCCAATCAGTACCTGACGTTGGTGGGCATGCACGGGGCGATGATGATGGGCATGATGACCTCGAGCATCCTGGGGCCGTTCGCCAACTACTTCGTGCCGATCATGATCGGCGCCCGGCGCATGGCCTTCCCGCGCATCGAGGCCTTCACCTTCTGGCTGCTGATGGCCGCAGGCGTGATCCTCATCACGACGCTCGCCTTTGGCGGCTTCCAGACCGGCTGGACCGGATACGAGCCGCTCGGCATCCAGGGCACCGCGGGGTTCGACGCCTACATCGGCTTCTTCACCCTGGTCGGGATTTCGATGTGCCTACTGGGCTTCAACCTGATGGCCACGATCATCGCCATGCGGGCCCCCGGAATGACCTGGTCCCGGCTGCCGATCTTCGTCTGGGGCGTGCTCTCGACCTCGTTTCTGATGTGCCTTGCCTCGCCCATGCTGGCGGCCGCGCTGCTGATGGCCACGATGGACCGGACGATCCAGACGGCATTTTTCAGCCCAGGCTACGGCGGCAGCGCATACTTATGGCAGAACCTCTTCTGGGTCTTCGGACACCCCGAGGTCTACATCGTCGCGCTGCCCGGGTTCGGAATCGTGCTCGAACTCTTCACGGTGTTCGCGCGTAAACCGCTGTGGGGCTACCGGGTCGCCGTCGCCGGCATGGCCGGCGTGGCGTTGCTGAGCTGGTTCGTGTGGCAGCACCACCTGTTCGTCTCGGGCATCGACGCTGACCTGCGGCCGTTCTACATGCTCTCCACCGAGTTGATCTCGATACCGACGGGCTTCATCTTTTTGTCCGCGATGGGAACCCTGTGGCGCGGGCGAATACGTTTCACCGTGCCCATGTGGTTCTGCTTGGCCTGGGCCTTCAACTTCCTCTGGGGGGGCATCTCCGGGGTCTTTCTCTCCGATGTGCCGAGCGACGTGCTGACCCACGGGAGCTTCTTCTCGATGGCCCACTTCCATTACACGATCATGGGCGGGCTGGTCTTCACGTTCTTCGCCGCGGTCTACTACTGGGTGCCGAAGATGACCGGCCTGCGGTTCAACGAGATGCTGTCCAAGCTCCACTTCTGGACGCTGTTCATCGCCTTCAACGCCACCTTCGGGCCGCTGTTCGCGGTCGGCTGGCTGGGAATGCCGCGGCGCGTGGTTACTTACCCGTTCGGGCTGCAGACGCTGAACATCGTCGTGTCGATCTCGGCCTACTGCATCGGCGCCTCGATGCTGATCTTCCTGGTCAACGTGGTGTGGTCGCTCGTGATCAAGCGTGAGGCGTCCGAGCCCAACCCCTGGCACTCGAAGTCGATCGAGTTCCAGCTGCCCACGCCGCTGCCGGTCCACGACTTCGACCGCATACCGGTGTTCGACGCCGACCCGTATCCGTACGGCGAGCCCGCCACCGCGCCCGCCTACGCTGCCGGGGGAGGCCAGACCTAGTCATGGAAGCATCTGCACCCGTACATCCAGGGATCGAGCCGGAGCCACCCGAGTGGCAGCCGCGAGCGATGTGGGTGGGCACCCGACTGCTGTGCGGCGCGGCTTCGTTCTTCTTCGTCTCGTTCGTGTTCGCGTACTTTTACCTGCGCTCGCTCGACCTCAACAAGGGCTGGAAGATCGGCCACCATGTCAACCCCTCGATCGGGCTTGGCGTGGGGATCGTCGTGGCCCTGATCGTGAGCGCGGTGCTCATGTGGATGGCGAGCAGGCGGCCGCTGCTCTCGTTGCCGCTGGGGGCGGGAGCGCTGGCCCTGGCGCTGCTGGCGGTTGTCCTGCAGTGCATCCAGTACTCGGTGCTGGGCTTCGGCCCCGGCAATGGCGCCTACGCGAGCGTGTACATCGGCTGGACCGGTGTCTACACGGCGGTCATGTTCTTCTGCCTCTACTGGATCGAGACGCAAATCGCGGGACTCTGGCGGCTGCGTAGGGGAGAGGTGCGCCGCCCGGTCGAGGCGGGGGTGCCCGCGCCGGACACGATATTGGCGGATGCTGGCATCCGCGCGTGCGCCTTCTTCTGGACGTACTACGTCCTGGTCGGCGTGGTCGCGTTCATCATCCTCTACCTGCTCTAGATGCTCTCTCACTGGGGCATCGACGCGCCACTGGGGTACCTGGCGATCGCCTACGTGGTGATCTGCGCCGTGCTCTACATCTTGGGAGGGCACGCCCGCGGCACCCCCGTCAAGACGGAGCCGTGGCGCGTGGCGTCCTTCTATGCCGGGCTGCTCACGGTTGTGATCGCGCTCAACTCGCCGATCGACTACTACGCCGACGAGCTGTTCTGGGTGCACATGATCCAGCACATCCTGTTGTTGACGGTCGCGCCGCCGCTGTTTCTGCTCGGCCGCCCGTGGCCGCGGATGTGGCGCGCGCTGCCGCTACGGACCCGCACGGTCGTCGGCCGCACGATCGCGCATAACCGCTTGACCGCGCCGGTGCGATCGATTGCTCGCCCTTTGCCTGCCTGGATCCTGTTCAACGTGACTGTGCTCGTCTGGCACCTCCCCGCGGCCTACAACGCCACCCTCACCTCGAACCTGATCCATCAGTCCGAGCACGCCATGTTCTTCTTCTTCGGGTTGCTGTTCTGGGCCCGCGTGATCGATCCGGGTCCGCTGCGGCCGCGCTTGATCTGGCCGATGCGGATCGCATACACAGTAGGGGCCATGGTCGTTGGGTGGGTGCTCGCGATCGCGCTCGTGCTCGTGCCGCACCCGCTATATGCCCACTACGCGCACTTGCTTCACCGTCCGGGAGGCATTTCAGCCCTGACCGACCAGCAGCTAGCCGGCGGGGTGATGTGGGTACCCGGCTCGCTCGCGTACACGATCACGTTCCTGATCGGGTTCTATCGCTGGCTCGAGGCCGACAGCTCCACTCGGCCGCCGCGCACTGTCGTCACGACATGAGGAGAGAGAGACGATGCCCGTGATTCCCTATGCCAGTTTCCTTGCCGGCGCCATCCTTTCGCTGGTGCTGCCGGTCGGGTTGCTGATCGCGCTCACCCTCTGGTTCCACCTCGCGCAGAAGCGGGTTCCCGAGGCACAGCGCACCCCCCGGGGCGCGACGCCCGACAACCCGCCCGCAGCCAACCCCGCGACCGGCGGACAGCAGGTGGTGGGCGAGGCGACCGGCTCCACCGAGGCGGGCACCTGAGCGTATCCGCGCGCCCGACGAATCCAGTCGGGGCATCCGCGCTCGAGCTGAGCGCTCCCTCCAGCCGAGGCACGTGACGGCTTTTTAGGTGAGCGCCTCGACGATCAGCACGATCGCGACGATCGCGGCGACAGTGACCAGGAAATAGACGAGCGCGCGGAAGGCTTCAGCCTCCGAGCGCCACGGTTTCGGCATCGCCTTCATCGCCTCGGGACGCTAGATGACGTACAGCGCCAGGTACACGATGATCCACATGCCGTCCACGAAGTGCCAGTAGATTCCCGGCACCTCCATCCCCTGGTGGTGCTCGGGCGAGTAGTGGCCGCGGAATGAGCGCAGCGTGACGATCGCCAGGGCACAGAGGCCCACGAACACGTGGGCGCCGTGCAGGCCCGTCAACGAGTAGAAGATCGTCGCCTGTGCGGTGTCATGGGGCGCCCAGCCGAGGTGGACGTACTCGTTGACCTGGAGGAAGAGGAAGGTCAGGCCGAGCAGGAAGGTCAGCACCATGCCGGCCTTGAGGCCGAAGCGGTTGCCCTTCTTGATCGAGACGAGGGCCCAGTGAATCGTGAGCGAGGAGACGATCAAGATCGCGGTGTTGACACCGGTAGCGGCCTCAGGGATCTTGGTCCCCGGGGCGGGCCATGGATCGTGCGAGACAATTCGGATGAAGAAGTAGGCGGTGAAGAACGCCCCGAAGATCATCACCTCGGAGATGATGAAAAGCAGCATGCCCAGCACCGGGGGTTCGACCCGCGAGGAGCGGTGCGCAGCGGGCGGACCGTGGTGCTCAGCGTGGCTGACGGCTGCCGCTTCCATGGGCCTCTAGCACGCAGGCGGCCGGCTCGTCCGGGCGACGAGACTCACGCTGCCGTGACCTGGTGCTCGTGGTGGACGACGTGCTCGACCGGCTTACCGCTGGCGCGGCGCACGCGCTCGATCAGATCGGTCCGCAGCCAGCCTGACTTGGTCTCCGCGAAGGTGGAGATCACGATGTCGTCGACGCGGAAGTACTGAAGGGCGTTCGTGATCGCGGTGTAAGGATCGGGGTCGCCCACTAGCCCGGCGGCGAAGATGCGTGCGCGATGCAGCCGGCCGAGCACCAGCTTCAGACGGGTGCGCGCGCGTCGCGCAGCGGTGCCGTGCCCGCCCTCCTGGGGGACCACCACGATGAAGATTCGGCGCCGGTTCTGCTCCATGTCCTCTGCTGCCTTGCGTTTGAGCGCCTCGAAGAGCTCGTCTCCCGTGGCGGTGCGGTTGGCGACCGCCAGCGTGACGTCGAAGGGCAGTCCCTCGGTATCGATGTCGGCGACGATGTGCTCGACCGGAAGGCCGGAGGCGTCCCGCACGCGCTGGATCAGGTCCTTCCGCAGCCAGCCGGAGCGCGTCTCGGGGTAGGTCGAGATGACGATCTCGGTGGGGCGGTGTTCGTGGACGGCGTCCATCGCTGCGGAGTAAGGATCGGGGTCGCCCACCTCACCGACCGCCTCGATGTTCTCGGCGTGGAGCACGGAGAGCGCCAGATCCACCCGCGTCTGAGCCGCATCGAACACCATGTGGTCGTAGATCACGAGGCCGGCCTTGGGCCGGTTCTGGGGAACGCACAGCACGAAGCGCACGTCGCCATCCGCGGCCCGCTGGCGGACGGTCTCGAGCAGCCGCCGGCCCCCGAGGGTCTCGTTCGCTACTACGAGAATCGTCTTGCCGCGCGGCGCGGGAGGATCGTTGACGCTCAACGGCTCACTCTCGCGCCGCCACGACCGGCGGGGGTCGCCGGGCCTCTGCGGGCGGCTTGAACACGCCGTGCACCGCGCCGGGCACGCCGTACTCGTACGGGCCGCCCACCACCGTGGGGATCGCGTCGAAGTTGAAGATCGGCGGCGGCGAGGAGACTTGCCATTCGAGGCTGAGCGCACGCCACGGATTGGCCGCCGCTCGTGGTCCATGGCGCCAGCTCGCCACGACATTCCACAGGAAGACCAGGAAGGTCAGCCCTAGCATGAAGGAGCACAGCGAGATGAACAGGTTCCAGCCCGCGAACTGCGCGGAATAGCTGTACACGCGCCGCGGCATGCCTTGCAGCCCGATGTAGTGCATCGGGCCGAAGGTGAGATTGAAGAAGATGAACGTGGACCAGAAGTGCAGCTTGCCCAGCCGCTCGTCGAGCATCCGCCCGGTCATCTTCGGGAACCAGTGGTAGATGCCGGCGAAGATCGTGAACAGCGATCCGCCGAAGAGCACGTAGTGGATGTGGGCCACGATGAAGTAGGTCTGGCTGACGTGGACGTCGAAGGGCACCATCGCCAGCATCACGCCCGATATCCCCCCGAGCGTGAACATGGTGATGAAGCCGAGCGCGAACAGCATCTGGGTGTTCAGATGTAAGACGCCGCGCCACAGCGTGGCCAGCCAGGAGAAGATCTTGATGCCGGTCGGAACCGAGATGATCGCGGTGGTCACCATCATCGGAATGCGAATCCACGGCTGCATCCCGGACACGAACATGTGGTGAGCCCACACGGTGAACCCGAGCACCACGATCGCGACCAGCGAGAAGGCCATCATGCGATAGCCGAAGATCGGCTTGCGCGAGTTGACCGCGATCACCTCCGAGATGATCCCGAAGCCGGGCAACATCATGATGTACACGGCCGGGTGCGAGTAGAACCAGAAGATGTGCTGGTACATGAGCACGTTGCCGTTGGTGTGGCCGACGCCCACGAAAGCGTTGAAGAAGTTGAAGTGCAGCGCCGAGTCGAGCAGAATGAAGAACTGCGACGAGGCGATGAAGGGGGTGGCGATCACGACCAGCAGCGAGGTCGTGAAGTTGGCCCACACCAGCAGCGGAAGGCGGAAGAAGCTCATCCCCGGAGCGCGCATGGTGATGATCGTCACGAGGAAGTTGAGCGCGGTGAAGATCGAGGAGAAGCCCGCGAACTGCACGCCGATCGAGAAGAAGAGCTGCCCGATCGGCATATCGGTTGATAACGGCGCGTAGGCAGTCCAGCCGGTGGCAAAGGAGCCGCCCGGCGCCAGGAAGCTCGCCAGCATCATCAGCCCGCCGATCGGCAGCAGCCAGTACGAGAGGGCGTTCAGACGCGGGAAGGCCATGTCCGGCGCGCCGATCATCAGCGGCAGCACGAAGTTCGCCAGCCCCGCGAACACGGGGATCACGAACACGAAGATGAGGAGGCTGGCGTGGACCGAGAAGACGCCGTTGTATTCCTCCGGGGTGAGGAAGTTCATCCCGGGCTTGGCCAGCTGGGCGCGGATCAGCATGGCCAGCATGCCGCCCACGAACAGGAAGAAGAACGAGGTGACCGTGTACTGGACCCCGATCACCTTGTGGTCGGGGTTGACGCGGAAGTAATCACGCCAGCTATGGGCTCCGTGGTCTTCGTGCGACTCGGGCCGCGTGGGGGCGCCCGAGGCCCAGTAGAGCCAGTAGTCGAAGGCGCCGAGTCCCACCAGGAAGAAGATCGGGACCGAGAACAGCGCCACGATCGTGATCGCATGGGGATCGATCACCGGATGCTGGTGGTTGAGGAAGCGAAGCAGCGCCGTGATCCCAAAGGCGAAACCCAGCCCGAGCACGTCGAATAGCGCCGCCCGGTACCAGCCACCACGCATGAACTTACGCGGCAGGGGCGTCTTCGCGCCCGGGCGCGGGGGGGCAACGGTCGCGGTGCGCGGCTCGGCGACCGTGGTCGCCATCACCAGCCTCCCTCGCGACTGCCGGTCATGACCACTCCACCTGCACTTTCGGTCCAAAGTTTACGAGTGGGATGAGCAGATGGGAAGTGCTTGCGCATCATTTCCCGCCTCCACTCGAACTGCGAGTATGCGAAGCCGCACGAGCGCTCGCGCTGCCGTTGCTCGGCGGCGGTGTGCCGATCGGGGGCGGGCGGTTGTTCGGCTGCTTGGAGAGCCACGTCTGGAAGGCCGTGGGGGTCACGACGCGCACTTGCGCGCGCATGAAGGAATGGCCGGGCCCACATAGCTCCGTGCACTCCGCCGGATAGACGCCGATTTTCGTGGGCGTTACCCGCAGCGTGGTGGTTATGCCCGGGACGGCGTCGATCTTCTCCGCGAACTGGGGCACGAAGAAACTGTGCACCACGTCATAGGAGCGGATCTTGAAGACCACGGGCCTGCCATTGGGGAGGTAGAGGATGGGGGAGACCACGTTCTTGGCGTCCTGGTGGGGGTAGGTGAACTCGAACGCGAACTGGCGCGCGGTCACGTTCACGATCATCGCGTCTCGCTTGTTGGCCTCGTTTGCGCGCAGCACGGTGTAGGCGTAGCCCGCCAGGCTGAACATGAGCACCGCGGGGATCGCAGTCCAGACCACCTCGAGCCGCGTGTTGCCGTGGATCGGAGGCCCGTCCTTGAGCTCCTCGCCGGGCCGCATGCGGAACCTCCACACGGAGAACACGACCACGGTCTCGACGATCACGAAGATCGGCACCGAGGCGATCAGCAGAACGTTGTAGAGCGTCGAGGTGCGGTTGATCTGGGCGGAGGCGTGCGTGGGGAACCAGTTGATCGAGAGCACGATCGCCAGCAAGATCGCGGTGCCGATGGCCGCCACCACGAACATTTGAACTAGCGGCCTCCTACGCACGGCTCAACTCGAGTACTGACTTCATCTCCTCACTCACCCATCGTATGACTTGAGGACGATGAACGCACGCAGGTACTCGGCTGAGCGCCGCGCGCCCAACATAGTTTGCGGCAATCGTTACGAGTATGATCGGGTAGTCAGCAACCGGGAGGCTTAGATGTTCGTACGCGACGGCATGACCGATGTCGTACTCAGCGTCGGCCCGGGCCACACGCTGCACGAGGCGGCAGCCATGATGTGCTCGCGCAACGTGGGCGCGGCGGTGGTGATCGACCCGGACGCGCAAGGACCCGGAGTCATCACCGAGCGCGACATCCTGCACGCGGTCGGGGCCGGTCAGGATCCCGCGCGGGAGCTGGTGTCCGATCACCTCAAGCAGAACCTGACCTTCGCCCACCCGGACTGGTCGCTCGAGCGCGCTGCCCAGGCGATGGTTCGGGGCGGCTTCCGCCACCTGATCGTGATCGACGGGCCCGAGCCCCTCGGGATCCTCTCGATGCGCGACATCGTGCGCGCCTGGACCGAGGACGGGGCCAGCTGCGACGTGCCGGTCGGCGCCGCGGGGACCACCTTCGCGTAGCACTACGACGCTTCCGCCACCAGCTGGTAGTTGGTGATCTCGCCGTCGGAGAAGCCCAACCCCGAGGCGAGGAGGTAGAGCTCCCACACCCGCGTGCGCTCGGTGCCGACCTCGCGAACGATCTCCTCCCGCCGCTCGGCCAAGTTTCGGTGCCAGCAGCGCAGCGTCCGGGCGTAATGCTCGCGCCACGATTCGACGCCCCGCACCTCGAGCCCGCCATTCTCGACGCCGGCGATCAACGCGCTCAGGGGGTGAATCTCGCCGTCGGGGAAGATGTAGCGGTTGAAAAACGAGGGTCGGCGGCTGAAGGTGGAATAGAGTCGCGCGATTCCGTCGTTGAGGAACAGCCCCCGTGGCCGCAGCAGCGACTTGACCTTGCGCGCGTAGACCCGGTACTGATCGATGCCGACGTGCTCGTACATGCCAATGCTTGCGACCTTGTCGTACGGACCGTCGTCGATCAGCCGATAGTCGACGACTCGGATCTCGATCTCGTCCGCGAGGCCGGCTTCGCGCACCCGCGCGCGGGCGAGCTCGGCCTGCGCCTCGGATAGCGTCACGCCCACGCCGCGTACGTGGTGATGCTGGGCGGCATGCACGAGCAGTGACCCCCAGCCGCACCCGATGTCCAGCAACCGCTCGCCCCCGGCGAGTCGCAGCTTGTTGCAGATCGCCTCGAGCTTGTGCTCTTGCGCCAGCTCGAGTGTCTCGTCGCCCGACTCGAAGTAGGCGCAGGAGTACACCATCGTTGGCCCCAGGAGCAGCCGATAGAACCGGTTGGAGACGTCGTAATGGTGCGAGATCGCCCCGCGGTCGCGGGACAGTGAGTGAAGGCGCCCCGACTGCCGTGCCTCGGTCTGGGGGATTGAAGGCGGTGGCAGCGCGCTTCGGCCGGCGAGCCAAAGGGCGCTCAGCGCCAGCAGCGCATGCTCGGATGAGCTCAGGCGCAGCGCGTCGAGGCATTGGCGCAGCGTGAGCACCGGTTCGAATTCGCCCTCGAGCTCAAGCGCGCCAGTCGCCCATGCTCGAGCCAGCCCCAGCTGACCGGGCGCGTAAGCGAGGTAGGCGAGTGCCCTCGGATCGCGGATATGGATGGTCGGCGGGCGCGGAGTGGACCCCGGATCGCCCGGCGATAGCTGACTGCCGTCCCAGAAGCGAATCGCCACCGGCAACTCGAGCAGCCTCCCACCGCTGATGCGGCGCAGCAGTCCGTGGGCGCGAGCGGCCGCGCCATGGCGGGGGGGATTCGCGTGCGCCCGTCCTCGCGTCCGGCTCCAGGGCGAAGTGGCAGGGGAACTAGAGGCCACGTACATTTTTTAGCTAAGCCCCGCGCGCTTAGGAACGCGGCGCTGGTCTCGATTGACGGCCGGGCAGGCGCTAGTGCCGGTGCTCTTCCGGCAGGGCCGCCACATCACGGCTCGTGTCGGCGACCCAGCGAAACACGCACACGACGAGCAGGATCACCCCGATGATGATGAACACAATGCTGATCGTGGTGCCGATCACGATCAGAGTGATCGCGGCACCGGTGAGCAGCGGCAGCAGCGTGGGACCGGGAAGGTGGATCTCCTCGCCCGCGGGCGGCACGGGGGCTACGTCGGCCTCCATCTCCACCCGGCGATGCCCTGTGGAGGGTCCGGTGCTCACGCGTGCACGTAGATCGCCGCAGCCAGGAACGTGAGGCCGAACATGATCAGGCAGATAGCCCCGGCGATCAGACCCGTGCGGATGTTCTTGCGTGCGAGCTTGCGGTCCATTGCGCTGTACGGCCCACGCTTGACCGGGCCGCCTGAAGGCTGAGGAATGCTACCTGAAGGCGCGCCAATCTAGAGCTTGACATCGGCCACCATCGCCCCGAACAGCAGCGCCAGATACAGCAGGGAGAAGAGATACAGCTGTAGAGCCGCGCGGCGGTCGGCACGTCGGTACAGCCTCACCGCACCGGCGATGAAGGCCACGCCCAGCACGCTCGAGACCACCAGATAGGTGAACCCAAATGCCCCTACGCAAAACGGCAGTTGCGTGATCGCATACAGGAGCAGCGTGTACAGGACGATCTGGCGGCGGGTCTCGTGCTCGCCCCGCACGACCGGCATCATCGGCACGCCGACGCGTGCGTATTCGTCCTTCATCAGGAGGCTGAGCGCCCAGAAGTGGGGCGGCGTCCAGTAGAAGATGATCCAGAAGAGGTACACGGCCGTCCACCCGAGCGAGCCTCGCGCGGCGGCCCACCCGACCAGCGGTGGCACCGCGCCCGCCGCGCCGCCGATCACGATGTTCTGCGGCGTGCGCCGCTTGAGCAGGACCGTGTAGACGACCACGTAGCCCACGAACCCGGCCAGCGAGAGCGAGGCGGCCAGGACATTGACCGTGAGCGAGAGCTGGATGAAGGAGAGTGCCGCGAGCACGAGCCCGAAGACGAGCGCAGAACGTGGCGCGACCCGGCCCGCGGGGATCGGTCGGCTCGCCGTGCGGCGCATCTGGGCGTCGATGTCGCGATCGTAGTAGTGGTTGACCGCGCCCGCGCCGCCGGCGGAGAGGTAGCCGCCGAGGCAGGTCAGCGCGATCTTGCCCGCCGAAGGGCTGCCGGCGATCTCCATCGTCGCCACCGTCGTCAGCAGCAGCAGCGACTGGACCTTGGGCTTGGTCAGCTCGAGATAGTCGGAGACGAGCTGTCGTGGCCGGGCAAGTGCGCCGCCGGCGGCGATCGCGGGAATGTCACCGGGGAGCACCTGGCCGCCCGCCGCCGAACTGCCCTGATCGGCGACCTGTACCCCCGGAGTGCTCACGCCGCCAGTCCTCTCACGTCCGCAGGTATCTCTCGCCGCCGCCCGTCTTCTGGGTGACGCCGGTCTGGCGCTCGATCTGGCGGCGGATGTCACGCATCGGCTCGATCGAGCGCACCCTGGGGATCGCATCGAAGTTGTTGGGCGGGGGTGGGGAGGTTGTGAACCATTCGAGCGTATTCCCCTTCCAGGGGTCGGGCCCCGCGAGTGCGCCGACCTTGAGGCTCCGCCACACGTTGACGATCGTCACCAGCACACCCGCGCCAAGGATAAAGGCGCCGATGGTTGAGATGAGGTTGTACGTCGACCACCCCAGGTTCGGCTCGTAGGTGTAGATGCGCCGGGGCATGCCCGAGAGCCCGAGCGCGTGCTGCACGAGGAAGGTGGCATTGAAGCCGATGAAGACGAGCCAGAACGAGATCTTGCCCATGCGCTCGTTGAGAAAGCGGCCGGACATCTTCGGGAACCAGTAGTAGAGCCCCGCGAAGACGGGGAAGATCGCCCCGCCGAAGATCGTGTAGTGGAAGTGCGCGACGACGAAATAGGTGTCGTTGAGCTGCCAGTCGACCGGGAAGACCGCGAGGAAGATGCCGGTGATCCCGCCCACGGTGAAGATCGCGATCATGCCCACGCAGTAGTACAGGGCGGTCGTGGGCAGGATCGATCCTCGCCATAAGGTCGCGATCCAGTTGAAGATCTTCACGCCGGTGGGGATCCCGATCAGGAACGAGCTCAGCATGAAGAAGCCGAGCACAACGATCGGGACCGGCGAGGCGAACATGTGGTGGGCCCACACCAGCGTGGCCAGGAACGCGATCACCGCCGTGGATGCCGCGATCGCCTTGTAGCCGAAGATCGGCTTGCGCGAGAACACGGGGATGACCTCCGAGATGATCCCGAAGCCGGGCAGCACCATGATGTAAACCTCGGGGTGACCGAAGAACCAGAACAGGTGCTGCCACAGCACGGGCGAGCCGTGCGCCGTGGGATCGAAGAAGTGCGTGCCGAAGTGCCGGTCGGCGAGCAGCATGGTCACCGCGGCCGCCACGACCGGCAGGGCGATGATCAGCAGGATCGCGTAGACGAGGATCGCCCACACGAACAGCGGCAGGCGCCCCCACGTCATTCCCGGCGCGCGCATGTTGACGATCGTGGCGTAGAAGTTGATCGCGCCGAGCAGGGAGGAGATGCCCGTCAGGTGGATCAGGAAGATCCAGGCGTCCTGGCCACCCGAGGGAGAGAACTGGATGCTCGAAAGCGGCGGATAGCTCCACCACCCGGCCTCGGGCGGCTGCCAGAAGAAGGTCGCGTAGAAGACGATCCCGCCGAAAAGCAGCAGCCAGAAGGACAGGGCGTTCAGACGGGGGAAGGCCATGTCGCGAGCGCCGATCATCAGGGGCACGAAGTAATTCCCGAAGCCGGCCATCACCGGGACCACGAACAGGAAGACCATCGTCGTCCCGTGCATCGTCAAAAGCTCGTTGTAGTGCTCGCCAGTGAGCAGCGTGTTGCTCGGAACCCCCAGCTGGACGCGCATCAGCAGCGCCTCCACGCCGCCGAGGATGAAGAACACGAACGTGAGGACCAGGTACATGATCCCGATCCGCTTGTGGTCGGTGGTCGTCACCCAGTCGATCCACCGGCGCGTCTTGCGCGGCTCGGTGACCTCGTGGGCGATCACCTGCGGTACGGGCCGCAGCTCGGTGGTCGGGGACCTGGTGCTCGGGGTGGTGACGGCCATGACTAGGCGGGCTTCGGCGTGTTGCGTGACATAGCTACAGCTGGCCCTCGTTCGTCAGCATCTGGCGGAGCTTGCCCACCTCGTTGTTGGCGGCATTGATCCCGGCGTTCTGTTGCTTTAGCCAGGCCGTGTATTGAGCCGGCTGCACGACCTTCACCTGCGCTGTCATGAAGGCATGCTGGCGGCCGCACAGCTGAGCGCACTGGCCATGGAAAAGGCCGGTGTGCAACGCGTTGAACCAGGTGTATGTCGTGTAGCCGGGCACGGCATCGACCTTGCCTCCGAGCGACGGAATCCACCAAGAGTGGATCACATCGATGCTCTGGATGACGAGCACGACGGTCGTGTGAACCGGCACCACCATCTGCTGGTAGGAGTACGGCAGCTTCTTGTCGTAGCGGGCCTTGTTGCAGTTCGCTCCATACGAGTACATCCAGATGAACTGCCGCCCCGTGACGCAGACGATGACCTTCCTCGAGCCCTTGGGGGGTGTCGGTTCCGTCAGCGAGGCGGCGGTGAAGGAGGTCGTCGCGCTCGATCTGGGCGGGTTCAGGATGGACGGCAGCTTGATGAAAGTGACCACGGTGATCGCCACCAGGATCAGCGCGGCCGCCACCGTCCAGCCGACTTCCAGCGGGGTGTTGCCGTGGATCTGGGCCGCGTGCCGAGACTTCTTGGCGCGGAACCTGTAGACCGAGTAGACGAGCGTCCCCTCCACCACCACGAACACGAAGGCCGCGATGTACAGGATGATGTGGTACAGCGAGGAGATCTGGTTGGCGTTGGGCGAGCCGCCGGCCTTGGGGCCGATGAAGTTCGCCGAAGCGGCCGGCGCCAGCAGCAGGGAGCTGCCGAACGTGACACCCAGCACGAGCGCCAAGGCCGCCAGCCGCCGCGAAGTTTCCCGGCGGTTCGGGCGTTTCGGCTGCGCTCGCAAAGCGCCGGGCATTCTACCCGGCCGGGGGCCTGCGGACGCGCCGTGGCCGCCCCCGCATGCTCCTCGGGGCGCCCGACCGCGGCGTCATGGCCGAGCCTATACTGCCCTTCCTTGCGCAAACGGAGGGGGATCAGAGCGGCTGCTTGGGGCCTCCTCGTCACAGGGGTGGCTGCGCCGGCGTTGAGGCGGCGGGCGCGAATACCACCGGCCGCCGTGCTCGGCACCGCGGGTCTTACGCCGATCGCTGCGTGCGTCCTCTACAGGCGCACGGCCGTCCGGGATGTGGCGGTGTGTGCCCTCAACATGTGGGCGTACATCGCGGCGTACGAGATGCCCCACGACAACCCTGAGGAGCTCGCCCGGCGGGTCCGCATCGATTACCCGATCGCGATCGATCGCGCGATCGGACTGGGAAGAGTTCCCACGGTCCGTCTCCAGCGTGCGTTCAGCCGCAGGGGTGAGGTCAGGGGCTTTGAGCGTGTGCTCGTCTGGTGCCACTGGCTTTGGTTCGCCGTACCGCACGGCACGGTCGCCTATGTCCTGTTGAGGGACCGCGAGCTGTTTCCCTCGGCGGCGCTGCGCATGTACGGCGTATTCGACGTGGGCGCGATCTTCTACTGGACCACGCCCACCGCGCCGCCGTGGTGGGCAGCGTCGCACGGCAAGCTCGAGGACGGCCGGGCTCTCAGCGTCCGACGCATGATGATCGAGTACGGCCCGGTCTTCTGGGGTCGCCGCTGGGGCCCGCTCTACCATTTCCTGGGCGGGAACCAGCTCGCCGCCATGCCCTCGCTGCATTTCGCCACGTCGTTCACCGGAGCGCGCATCCTCTCCGATGTGGGACCGATTTCCGGCGCCGTCGGGTGGGTCTACGCCGCCATGCTCGGCCTCGCGCTCGTGTACCTCGGCGAGCACTACGTCGTCGATCTCTTAGCCGGCCTCGCGCTGGCGCTCGCCGTGGAGCGCGGCGAGCCGCAGCTCCTCCCGCTTGCGCGGCGGCTCGACAGGGCCCTGGAGCCGTTGCGCATCGCGCCGAGCGCGGCTTAGAACCAGTGGATTCGGAGCCCGGTTCCCCGCGGCAGACCCCGCCCCAGTTGCTGCGCGTCCGCTTTACGCGTGGTCGGCTGCTTGCGATCGCCGTGTTCGTGCTCGCTGCGATCGTGCTGCTCTACTTCGTGCTGCCGAAGCTGCTCGGGCTGCGCCAGACCTGGCACCAGATCGAGCACGGCGACGCCTGGTGGCTGGCACTCGGCGCGGCGCTCGAGGTCTGCTCGTTCCTGGGTTATGTGGTGCTCTTCCGCGGCGTCGTGGCGGGCGGAAACGCGCGCATCGGATGGGGCGTCAGCTACCAGATCACCATGGCCGGCGTCGCCGCCACCAGGATCTTCGCCTCGGCCGGGGCCGGCGGGATCGCCCTGTCCGCATGGGCGCTGCGCCGCTCGGGGCTCGACGGCCGCGTGGTCGCCCGGCGCATGATCGCCTTCATCGTGTTGCTGTACGGGGCCTACATGGCCCTGCTGGTGCTCTGCGGCCTGGGCCTGTACTTCGGCCCGATCCCGGGGCGGGCACCGCTCGGGATCACGCTCTTGCCGGCGATCTTCGGGGCGCTCGTGATCGTCGCCTTCCTCGGCGTATCGCTGCTGCCCGGCGACGTTGAGCGCCTGTTCGCACGCTGGCAGAGCGGCGGCGGCAAGCTCGTGCGTGTGACGCGCTTGCTGGCCAACGCGCCGGCCGCGATCGGCGAAGGAGTGCGCGTCGCCCTCGGCGTGCTGCGCTCGCGCGACGTGCACCTGCTCGGAGCGCTCGCCTGGTGGGCGTTCGACATCGCCGTGTTGTGGGCATGCTTTCACGCCTTCGGGGCATCGCCGCCGAAGGGCGAGATCGTGATGGCCTACCTGGTCGGCGTGCTCGGCAACGCGCTCCCGCTCCCGGGCGGCATCGGCGGCGTGGAGGGGGGCATGATCGGCGCCTTTGCGGCCTTCGGCCTACCCGTGCGACTGTCGGTGGTGGCGGTGCTCGCCTACCGGGTGTTCTCTTTCTGGCTGCCGACGGTGCCCGGCGTGATCGCCTATTTACAGCTACGCCGCACCATGCAGCGCTGGCGCGCGGGCGCCGCGGAGCTGGATCGGGGGCCGGATGCGGTGCTGGACGCTGGTGAGCCTTCGGTCGGTGACCCAAGCTATACTTTGTGAAGTATGGAACGGGCTCCGGAGAAGGTGATCATCATCGGCAGCGGCCCGGCGGGCTACACGGCGGCGCTGTATACGGCGCGGGCCAACCTCGAGCCGCTCGTTGTCGAGGGGTTTGCGTGGGGAGGCCTGCTGCAACAGACGACGGAGGTCGAGAACTACCCCGGGTTCCCGGAGGGGATCATCGGTCCCGAGCTGATGCAGCACTTCCGTGACCAGGCGGAGAGATTCGGCGCCCGCCTGGAGACGGACGATGTGACCAAGGTTGAACTTGCGCCGAGCGGCGGCCTGCACAAGGTTTGGGTGGGCGATGACTGCTATCGCACCCGCACGGTGGTGCTCGCCATGGGCGCGCAGCACCGCAAACTCGGTGTGCCGGGCGAAGAGCAGCTCGCGGGACGCGGAGTCAGCTACTGCGCGACCTGCGACGCGGCCTTCTTCAAGGAAGCGCCCACGCTCGTGGTCGGCGGCGGCGACTCCGCGATGGAGGAGGCGATGTTTCTATCCAAGTTCGCCTCGACCGTGGCATTGGTGCATCGTCGGGAGGGTTTCCGTGCCTCCAAGATCATGCTCGAACGCGCCCGTGAGGTGCCCAACATCGAGTGGGTGACGCCCTACGCGATCGAGGAGTTCACTTCGGGCCAGAACGGCTCGCTCGCACATGCCCGGCTGCGCAATACGGCCGACGGGAGCGAGCGCACACTCGAAGTCGGCGGCGCCTTCATCGCGGTCGGCCATGAGCCGCAGTCCCAGCTGGTGGCCGGGCAGGTCAACGTCGACGGCGGGGGCTACGTGATGACCGAGGATCGCTCGACTCGCACCAACGTGCCGGGCGTGTTCGCCGCCGGCGACCTGGTGGACCACATCTACCGCCAGGCGGTGACAGCCGCGGGGTCGGGGTGTCAGGCGGCGCTCGACGCCGAGTGGTATCTGCGCGACGCGGGACCAGTGTCCGAGGCGGTGCTGGCGGAAGCGCTCGAGGCCTAGGCCCGCAGCGCTCACGATCCACGACGTCGGCCGTGCGGGTCCCTAGGGCCGCAGCGCAATCTTCAGTGCCTCGCGGCGGTCGTACAGCGCATACGCGTCGACCGCCTCGTCGAGCGCCATGTGGTGCGTCACCAGCGGCCGCGGGTCAAGCTCACCCGACGCGAGCAGCTCCAGCACCCGATCGAAATGCGCGATCACGTTGGCCGGCCCGGCGCGCAATGTGAGCGCCTTCAACCACACGAGCCCCATATGCACCTGGGCAGGTTCGGCGTAGACCCCGAGTACGACCACCGTGCCGGCCTTGCGTACGAGCCGCAGCGCGAGGTCGAGCGCGTCGGCGTGGCCAACCGCCTCGATCGCGGCGTCGACGCCGCGACCTCCCGTGAGCCGTTTGACCTCGTCGCGCGGTCGCTGCTCGGTCAGATGCACGGGGACTGCACCAAAGCTTCGCGCCAGCTCGAGGCGCTCGGCCACGGTGTCGATCGCCACCACCGGCGCCGCTCCGGCCGCCCGCGCCACCTGGACAGCCGAGAGGCCCACCGGCCCCATCCCCAGCACAGCCACGCTATCGCCGGGCCGGAGCCCGGCCTCGTGCACGGCGTGATAGCCGGTGGCCATGACGTCGCCCGCGAACAGCGCCACCTCGTCGGTGAGATCGTCCGGTACGCGGCGCAGGGTCAAATCGGCGTCGGGTACCAGCGCCTGGTCGGCCTGTGTGCCGGGGAGCGCCCCGAGCGTGGCGCCGTGACCGAAGGTGCGCGAGCGGTCGCACTTGTGGTACTCGCCGCGCACGCAGAAGAAGCAGCGCCCGCAGGCCGTGTGAAAGCAGCCGCAGACGCGGTCCCCGGGGCGTACCCGGAGCACGGCGTCGCCCGCCTCCACGACCGTACCGACGAACTCATGCCCGATCACGAAACCCGGCTCGATCTTCACCCGGCCGTGGTAGATGTGTAGGTCCGAGCCGCAGATGCCGGAGCACTGCACGTCGATCAGCACCTGGTCGGGTGCCTCGAGCTCTGGTCCCGGGACCTCCTCGACGCGGACCGAGCGCTCGCCCTGGAAGGTGACCGCCCTCACGTCCCGGTTCTGGTCGCCGCCATCATGGGGCCTCTTTATACGCGAAGAAGCCCTCGCCGGTGGAGCGCCCGAGGCGTCCGTGCCAAACCAGCGAGCGCAGCAGCGGCGCCGCTCGATAGCGCTCCTCGTGGCGCTCGCCGAAGAGCCCGTCAAGGATGCTGAGAACCTGATCCAGCCCGATCTCATCCGCCCAGGCGAGCGTTCCCCGGGGGTAGCTCATGCCATGCACGAGGCCGACGTCGATGTCCTCCGCGCTGCCCACCGCCTCGCCCAGCGCGAAGGCCGCCTCGTTGATGAGCTGGGCCACGATCCTTCCGAGTACTAGCCCCGGGCAGTCTCCGACCCACTGCACGTGCTTGCCGAGGGCCTGAAAAAAGCGCTCCGCGGCGGCCACGGCGCCCGCAGCGCTATCCGGCCCGCGCGTCAGCTCCACGAGCCGCGAGCTCTCGACGGGCGGCAGCACGAGGAACCCCACGGCGCTGCCGCCCGGGTCGAGCGCCGCCAACGATCCCGCGGCGCAGCAGATCACCTGCGGGCCTCCCTGAAGCGGAGCTCCTGGCTCTTCGAGGCCGTCGGTCAGATCGACAATCAGCTCCGGGACCTCGCCCGATCGCGCCGCCTGCCTGGGCTCGGCCACCGAGAAGCCCGCCCCTGAGGCGGCCTCGCGCAGCTCGGACGCCAGTGGCGAGGAGCCGGCGACGACGACGAGACCCGAGCCGCCCCCAACAGCGGCCGGCTCGACGTCGGCCGGCCGATGCTCACCGTCGGTGGGATATTCGTAGAAGCCCCGCCCGGACTTCCGTCCGAGGCGGCCGGCCGCCACCAGTCGTGCGGTGACCGGCGAGGGCCGCCAACGCGGCTCGCCATAGCTCTGCTCAAAGAAGGACCGCTCCACGAACAGCCGCGTGTCGATCCCCACCAGGTCCGCGAGCTCAAACGGGCCCATGCGAAAGCCACCTCCCTGGCGGCAGATGCGGTCAATCTCCTCTACCGACGCGACTCGTTCGACCAGCAGCCGGGTGGCCTCGAGCCCGTAGGGCCGCGCGCAGCGGTTGACGAGGAAGCCCGGCCCGTCGACGGCGTCGATCACGCGCTTGCCCATCGCCTCACCCGTCGCTCGCGCCGAAGCCAGCGCCCAGTCGGCAGATTGCTCGCCCGCTACTACTTCGAGCAGCGGCATCACCGGCGCCGGGTTGAAGAAGTGCATGCCCACGACCCTTTCCGGCCTACGCAGGCCGCCGGCGATTGCGGTCACCGGTAGCGAGGAGGTGTTGGTGGCGAGCACGCACTGCTCGGAGACCACGTCGCAGATGCGCCCGAACAACTCGCGCTTCAGCTCGAGCGACTCGGGGGCGGCTTCGATCACGAGCTCGCAGGGCGCGAGGTCGCCGAGGTCCAGAGTGGCCTCCAGGCGCGCCAGTGCCCCGGCCGCCTCCTCGCTCGAGAGGCGCCCACGCTCCACGGAGCGCTCGAGGGCCGCCCTCACCCGGTCGGCTGCGCGGTCGAGTGCGTCGGGCAGCGGATCGTGCAGCAGCGTTCGCGCACCCGCCAACGACGCCACCTGGGCGATGCCCGCGCCCATCGTGCCGGCGCCCACGACGCCGACGATCCGCGGCGCTGCGGACCGCCCGGCGCCTTGACTCACTTGGGGACGAGCGCGTCGATCCCGGTGAGCGCCCGCCCGATGATCAACTTCTGGATCTGCGAGGTGCCCTCGTAAAGGGTGGTCACGCGCACGTCGCGGAGGTAGCGCTCGACCGGATAGTCGTCGACATAGCCGGAGCCGCCGTGGACCTGAATCGCCGTGTTGGCGCAGCGGATGGCCGCCTCGGTCGCGTACAGCTTCGCGACCGAGGTCTCCGTCGTGTTGGGCTGCCCGGAGTCCTTGAGGTATCCCGCCCGCCACACCAGCATGCGCGCGGCGTCGGTCTCGAGCGCGATATCCGCGAGCATTTCCTGCACCAGCTGGAAGCTCGCGATTGGGCGACCGAACTGTTGGCGCTCCTTGGAGTAGCGCACGGAGGCGTCGAGGGACCCCTGGCAGATGCCGACGCAGCCCGCGGCGACGCTGTAGCGGCCCGAATCGAGCGAGCTCATCGCAATCTTGAAGCCGTCGCCGACCTGCCCGAGCATCGCGTCTTCGGGCACCTCGACACCGTCGAGCGAGATCGACGCGGTGTCGGAGCCCCGCAGGCCGAGCTTGTGGTGAATCGACTGCGCCTGATACCCGGGCTGATCGGTATCGACCAGGAAGCAGGCAAGTCCCCGGTGGCGCTTTTCGGGGTCCGTCTGCGCGAATACGAGCGCAAGTCGCGCGTGCGTCCCCATGGAGATAAACATCTTCGCGCCATTGATCTCCCAGCCCGAGTCGGTCCGCCGCGCGCGTGTGCGCTGGTTGGCGGCGTCTGAGCCCGTGTCAGGCTCGGTCAGCGCGAAGCAGCCCAGCCACTCGCCCGAACACAACCGCGGCAGGTACTCGCGCTTCTGCTCCTCGGTGCCCCAGCGCACTAGCGCGGAACACACCAACGACGTCTGCACCGAGACCACGGTGCGCATCGCCGAGCAACCGCGGCCAACCTCCTCGACGATCAGGCCGTAGGTCAGGTAGTCGAGTCCGGCGCCGCCGTACTCGCGCGGAACAATCGCGCCCAGGTAGCCCTGGTCAGCTAGCTTGCCGATCAGCTCGAGGTCGAAATGCTCGTTGCGGTCATTGTCTCGGGCGCGAGGGACGATCTCGTTGTCCGTGAACTCGCGCGCCGTGTCGCGAATCAACCGCTGCTCATCGGTGAGCTGAAGGTCCATCGGGGCGCCACGGTAGCGGAGTAGACTCGCGGGCGTGGACCCGTTCGCGGTGGGGATGGCCGGGCTGCTCGTGGCGTTGGTCCTGGTGCTCATCTTTGTCGGCCGCAAGACGCCCGGCTCCGGGATGGAGCAGCTCGGCTGGAAGAGCTCGCGCGAGGTCATCGAGCGGCGGGAGGCACTCGATGTGGAGGACGTCCAGCAGATGGTGGCCGCCCGCAACGCCCGGCGCCGGGCCAGAGGGGAGCGGGAGGAGAGCCTCCAGGAGGTCGAGATGCAGGTGGCCTCCGACATGCACGACCAGTCCCGCCGCCGGGAGGCCCACCTCGCTGAGCGTGAGCTGGACCAGCTGCTCGACGCAACCAACGCGCGCCGGCGCGCGCGGGGGCTGCCCGAGCGCACGCGCGAGGATGTTCAGCGCGAATTCGGCGGCCCAGCAGGCGCTACCCGGCCCGCGTCGGAGCCACCAGCCTGAGACCCTGGCGCGCTTCTTGATCATCGGCTGCGGGTGCCGTGGGAGGGCCCTCGCGCGGGAGCTGCGTGCCCGGGGGCACGCTGTTCGCGGGACCACCCGAGACTCCGCGCATGTCGCTGAAATCGAGGCGGCGGGCGCGGAGCCGTTCGTCGCCGACCCCGATCGCGTCGCCACGCTCGTGCCGGCGCTCGAACATGTCGCCGTCGTCTGCGTGCTCCTTGGTCCCGTCCGCGTGCCCGACCTGCACGGTTCGCGCCTCGAAATGCTGCTGGCGCGGCTACTCGACACCACCATCCGTGGGGTCGTCTACGAAACGCCCGCGCACGAGGAGGCGTCCGGCGAGCAGATCGTCCGGCGGGCATGCGAGCGCTCGCAGATCCCGTATTCGCTGCTGCGGGCGGGCCCCTCGGACCATGGGACCTGGCTGAGGACCGCGGTGGGCGGGGTTGAGCGCTTGGTAGAGTGAATACCCTAAATCCGAGTCGGAATTAGGAGAATCCATGACCGAGTACGCGAGAGACGTTTTGATCGAGCCCGAGTGGCTCGAGCAGCACCTGGAAGACCCCTCGATTCGCATCGTCGAGGTGGATGAGAACCCTGCGCTCTACCGCGAGGCGCATATTCCCGGCGCGATCGGGTTCGACTGGAAGACCGACCTCCAGGACCAGGTCAAACGCAATTTCCTCGGGCCGGAAGAGTTCGGGCGCCTGTTGGGCAGTCGCGGCATCGGCGACGAGCACCAGGTCATCCTGTATGGCGATCGCAACAACTGGTTCGCCGCGTACACCTACTGGTACCTGAAGTACTACGGCCACGACGACGTCAAGCTGCTGAACGGCCCGCGCGAGCGGTGGATCAACGAGGGCCGGCCGACGACCACCGAAGAGTCGAGCTTCGAGCCCACGACCTTTACCGCAAAGCACAGCGACGAGAGCATCCGCGCGCGCCGCGACGAGGTCCTTGCAGCGCTCGGGAACTCCCGCAAGCTGGTCGATGTCCGCTCGCCGCAGGAGTACGCGGGGGAGGTGATCTCTCCGGCCGGGTATGAGCAGGAGGGCGCCCAGCGATCCGGGCACATACCCGGCGCGAAGTCGGTGCCCTGGGCCCAGGCCGTCAGAGAGGACGGCACCTTCAAGTCGGCCGATGAGCTGCGTGCCCTATATACGGACAAGGGCGTGCTGACCGGCGATCCGATCATCGCCTACTGCCGTATCGGTGAGCGTTCGGCCCACACTTGGTTCGTGCTACACGAGCTGCTCGGCGAGCAGGACGTCAAGAACTACGACGGCTCCTGGACGGAGTGGGGGAGCCTCGTGGACGTGCCGATCGAGAAGGGCTAGGCGCCGCGAGCGCGTCGCGGCGATCAGGGGCCCAGCACCGCGAGCCGGTCGAGCAGGTCCGCGAGGATGCGCGCCGTGGCGCCCCAGATCAGGTGGTCGCCCGCCACGTAAGTGTCGGTGCGAATCGGGATGCCTCGGCGCACCAGCCGTCTGCGGCCGTAGCCCGAGACCAGCTGTCCGACCGACAATTCGATCACTGCCGAGACCTCGGCCGCGTTCGGCGCCCAGTCGCGGCCCCAGTCGATCAATCCCACGAACGGATACACCGCATAGCCCGTGGCGAGCGTGGGGGTTGGCTGGAGCGCGCCCACGATCTCCACGGCGTCGATCGGGAGCCCGATCTCCTCGTGCGCCTCGCGTAGGGCGGTAGCACGCAGGTCCTGCTCACCCGGCTCGCGCCGGCCGCCGGGAAAGGAAATCTCGCCCGCGTGGCGGCGCAGTTCCTCGTGGCGCTTGGTGAACACCAGGTGCACCTCATCACGGTCGAGATACACGGGCACGAGCACGGCCGCCTCGGTGCGACCGTGCACCGAGATCGCAAGCGCGTCGGACGGCGCCAGGAGTACCCGCTCGACCTTTGCCCTAAAGCCATCCACGTCGGTGGGCGGCGCCATCGGAGGACTATATTCGCGTGCCGCTGAGATGCCGAATGCCCGGGCTCAGGTCGTCTAGGCCGAAGTCTCCACCAGCTCCGTGCTCTGCTCGAAGCGCACCTCGCCCTCGAGCGTGCGGTGCACCGGGCATTTGGCCGCGATCCTCTCCAGTCGCTCCACCTGGTCGGGAGTGAGCCCGCCCGGCAACCGGATAGCAAGCTTGAACACGGTGGGATCGCCCTTTTCGGCCGGCTCGTACTCGCACTCAACCTCGATCTCCCCGAGCTCCCACTCCTTGCGACGCGCATACATCTCGATCGTGATCGCGGTACAGGCGGCCAGGCTCGCGGCCAGCAGTTCCTGGGGCGTCGGGCCCTGGTCCTCGCCGCCCTTCTCGGCGGGCTCGTCCGCGACCAGAGAGTGGTCCCCCCCGATCTCCACGTCCTGAGCCAGACCGTTGGAGCTGCTGCCGTGCGCGATGGCCTTCATTTGCTCAAGGGATTGAACACCAGCCCGGTCGGGACCTTGGGAAAGAAGTAGGTCGACTTCGGCGGCATGCTCTCGCCGGCGCTGGCGACCGCGCGCACGCGCGCGACGGGCACCGGCGCCATGAAGAAGGCGGCGTCGTAGTCGCCTCGCTCGACGAGCCCGAGCGCCTGGTTTGCCTCTCGGGCATAGCCGAGTCCTTCCAGATGATCGATCTGCTCGTCGCCCATCCCGAGCGAGCGCTTGAGCACGAGCGCCTCGAGCACTGCGGTGTCGAGTCGGCGGTAGGGCTCGGCGTGGCTCTGAAGCGCCGCGTCGGCGATCCTCTGGTCCTTGAGGGTGAGCATCGAGGGCTGCCTCGAGCCGCGCTCGAAATAGCCGATCCTGATGCTCCCGTTCGCCGTCGGCTCGAGGGCGTCCGGGCTCTGCAGCGGCTCGCTCTGGAAGTCCTCTTGGATTGTTCTTGCGAGTGCCTCCCTCTGTGCCGCCGTCAACCCGCGCACCAAGCGGTGGGTAGGGAAGACCGTGAGCCCCGGGTCCTGCATCGCGACCAGGCACATTAAGACGTAGCGCTGCGGGCCTTCGCCCCCGATCTCCTCCGCGTAAAGGCGCGCCGTCTCATAGCGGTGATGGCCGTCGGCGATCAGCAGCTCCGTGCCTTTAAGCGTTTCCGTGATCGTCTCGATCGTTTTGCCGTCGGCGATGCGCCAGAGACGGTTCAGCGTCCCCTCGTCATCGATCGCTTCGCCGACAGGCTTCTGTTGCTCGCACCGCGCGAGCGCATTCCCCACGGCGCCGTCCGGGTCGTCATAGAGCGAGAAGATGGGGGAGAGGTTTGCCTTCGTGGCCCGTGTGAGACGCAGGCGATCCTCCTTCGGCCCGGGATGTGTGCGCTCGTGCGGGCGGATCCGGCCCGGGCCGTACTGCTCAACGCGCACGCGCGCGAGCAGCCCGGTGCGCGTGCGCCGAACGCCGTCCGGACCCGTGTACTCCTGTCTCAGCGGCCACAGGGCGGGCTCGGGGTCGCGCACGATCACCTGCTCGCTCTGCCACTGATCGAAGAGCGCGGCCGCGTGCTCGTACGGATCGCCGTCCCCGCGTGGCAGATCGATGCGGACGACGTTGTGAGGCGAGCGAGACTCGAGCTCCTCACGCTCGCGCTCGTCGATCACGTCGTACGGAGGGGCGATGACGCTCCTCAGCCCGTCAGTTTTCGCGAGGTCGTAATGCAGCGCGTGAAGCGGTCTTATGTCGGCCATGGCGGCGGGCGGAGGCTACTCCATTCCGCCCGCAACGAGAGCGCCTCTCGCCGATCGAAATTCACCGACCAAGATCTCGATGAACTCCGGAAGTTCTATCCGTGAGGGTGTTCGACACGTATCTGCGTTCCGGCTTCAAGCCTGGATCGACCGGGTCCGAGCGGCTTGGACTCTAGAATCTGCCGCACCGATACGGGGCGTAGCGCAACCTGGTAGCGCGCAGCCTTTGGGTGGCTGAGGTTGCCGGTTCAAATCCGGCCGCCCCGATTTTTTCGGTTCAGAACCCGGGTGTCGGGACTGAGCCCTGGCGATGATGGGGCCACGGGCTCCCCGGGGGCCCGGCCAGCGGCGGCGGCCCGGCCGGCATCGGCGGTAGGCCTGTCCCGGTGATGAAGTCGCGAAGGCCGCTGGTCAGCCTGCTCAAGAGCTGCTGCTCTTGGGACTTGGTGAGGCGCTTTGCGGCCACCGCCCGCTCCAGCTTGGACTTGATCGCGGCGGTCATCGCCCGCTCCAGCCCGGCCACGGATTTGCCTTTGGACTTGGCGATTTGAGCGAGAGAATGGCCGGCGCGCAGGTTGCTGAAAAGCTGGGTCTGGCTGAGCCCTAGGTAGCTCGCGGCGCTGGCCAGCGGTCCGCCGGGACCAGACTGGACGCCGAGACCGAATGGGCCGCGCTGGACGCGCGGGTCACCAAATCCCGGCTGTCCGATGAACGGCAACGGGAGCGAGCCTGTCTTTCGCATGCGCTGCTTGATCGCGTTGGCCTGGGCTTGAGTGAGCCTCCCGTCTTTGACGGCCGCATTCAGCCGGTCGAGTAGGGCGGCCTTCACCGCGCCATCGAGGCGTTGCGGGGAGACGTGCAGTCGCTTGGCGACGTCATTCAAGAACGCCTGCCGCGGGTTTGAGCTCGACTGGGTCGCTGCGTACGCGCCTCCGCCGGCGGCCGCGAAAGCGAGAACAGTGGCGCAAATCACAACCGGACGACGCCTGAGGATTCTTTTCATGCCAGGGAGCCTTGCATTGGAGGGTTAGAGCTGCGTAAGAGTTCACGGGGATGAGTACCCGGCGCCGCACCCAAGATCGATCATTGATCGTTGCTCGACTCAGGCACAATCCGGCTGGAGCCCCCGTAGCTCAGTCTGGATAGAGCATCGGACTTCTAATCCGGTTGTCGCAGGTTCGAATCCTGCCGGGGGCGCTGCGAAAAGTCCTGTAAATCAACACTATAGGTAACGGCGCATGTTGTGGCTGCCATTTCGGGCAACTGTTGCGGGCAACGGTCTGGTGCTGATGGGACTCTCCTGAGAGGGCGAACAAGGCCGTCGCTGATCTCAGGCCCCGTCGCCTATTTGTCACTCACTTCTGACAGTTGATCCACCCCACCGGAGTTACAGTGCCGGTGTGACGAGGCTCCTCTCCGAGTCGGAATCCGGCTTCAATGTCGTGACACTGCCGATCATTGGGAGGACGGCGGGTGCGGAACGGAGTCGGCGGCCCAGCTCGATGCCTCCACATCCCTTCTTGACCCGCGAGGACGTGATGACTGCGGCCGAGGTCGCAGATCTGCTGCATCTGCCCCTGTCGACGGTCTACCAGCTCGCACGACAAGGCAAGCTTCCGGCGAGCAGGCTCGGGCGCACCTGGCGCTTTCTGCGCCCGCGTCTCGAGCAGATGCTGCAGGCCTGAGGCAGCTGGGTCTCCTCGCGCCTGAGGTCGCTTGCCTGCCCCGGACGTAGCTGATGGTGGCGCCGGCGGCGCGGATGTCAAGGTCGCTTCGCTCGTTTGCCCTCGCCGCCTTCGGCGGCTCGGTGACATCCGCGCCGTCCGGCGCATTTTCCTGGTGACGTCCGGGGCCAGGGATGGGTCGCCTGCTTGATGTCGCTGCAGCCGCGGACGGCTGGAACGGCGGACGTCACCCGAAGTTCCCACGGTCCTCACCCACAATCTGCCCGGACCTCGATGAATGAACGTCGGGTGCCGACGCTGTCACCGAGCCGCGCAGCGGCGAGGGGAAGGGAGGCAGTGCCGACCTTGACGGCGGCGGCGCCCGACGTCAGCATCGAAGAGGTCCGGGCCTGCCGCGGCGTGACGGCTGGTATTCGGTTTGTGCCCTTCTGGCGGTTAGTGTTCTTGCCACTCGAGCGCGGCTGGGGACTGCCGATGCTCGATCCGCCCGGAGCGTGAGCTCGCGGGCGGTGAAGGCCTCTCGGATCGAAGTTGCTCGTGGTTCTCATGAGCCGCCGCGCCGTTCTCCGTGGGAGAGATGGTCGCGGCATCGGTGGTGGTCGACTCGCACACGGCCAAGGACAGCGACCCGAGAGCTGTCATGGTCGGAGCGCACCAAGAGACGGCACGCATCGCATCACGCGTGGGTCTCTCGAGCAAAGTGCTCGAGGATTGCCCCGGAGCCCATGCGATGATGAGCCTTGGTCGCGTGATGATCGCGCCGGTAGAAGGGCAGGGCATGCGATTGACATCAATACGCCGGCTAACGTAGCTCCGGCCGGCTGGGACGTCCAGAGCCGCCCGTCACTTGTCACACACTTTTGAAAAAGCCCGCCGCCGCCAAGTGGCGCTGGGCTTTGCGCGCCGCGTCACTGCCTCGCTGCGCTCGGTCAGTGACGCGGCGAACCGATTCCTCGCCCGGGCCAACGGAGTCCTCACCCTGAGTCCGGCCTACGGCCGGACGCCGCCCGGGAGCGAGCCTTGCGGCTCGCTCCCGGGCGGTCGTGGGCTTGCTAGCACATGCCCGGCCACGCGAGGAGGGAGCAGCGCCCGACGTGCGTCTCTCGTGCAGCTCGACCTGGCCCGAGCGAGCCAAGCGCATCCGTGGGCAAGCAGTCGCCTGGGGGCGGCCGGTCGGGGACGATTCCTGCTCGGCGAATGCAAGCGTTGGCCTATCTCGGCGCCGGCGCATGCGTTCGTCGCAATGCGCAAGTGCGCTGCGCAACAGAGGCTTTGACGAAAGCGAAAGCCCCGCGTTCCGCGCTTAGCGGGTTTCCGGCGCTGCTGCGACGAAGGCTCGTGGCGAGAGGAATGCAAGTCCCGCATGGAGCGTCGCTGTCGCAAGCACGACGACAGCGGACAGTCGGCGGTCTACTCGTTGTCGTTGTCCTCTATGGCTTCCAGACCTTCTTTGAGGACGAGCGGCACCACGGCGAGTGCCGCCAATGGATCGGCCCACCACCACCCGAAGGCGACGTTCAGGGCGAGGCCGAGGAGCACGGTTGCGGAGAGATAGGCGCAGAACAGCGACTCGGCGGCGTCAGCGAGCAGCATTTGGCTTTCGAGGGCGCTTCCGGTGCGGCGCTTGAAGGCACCTAGTAACGGCATGACGAGCATGGCGGCGGCAGCCACCGCGATACCCGCCACGCTGCTCTCGGGCCTGTTGGCGGCGATCAATGTGTAGGCAGCGTCCGCGACGATGTAGACCGCGAGCAGGAAGAGGGTCAGGGCGATCACTCGTAGCGCCTGTTTCTCGCTGCGATAGGTGCGACCGTGCTGCTCTGCACGGAACGTGCGCAGGACGACGAACCCGGCTACGAACTCGATTATCGAGTCGATCCCAAAGGCCATCAGCGCGACGCTCCCCGCAGCGATCCCCGCAGCGATCGCGACGGCCGCTTCCACGGTCATCCAAGACAACGTGAAGAGCTCCAGCGTGATCCCGCGACGAACGAGGCCGCGGCGAACCGGGCTTTGGGCGCTCACGGACATGGCCCAGAGGCTGGCAGATCGCTCCTGCCTGCGACCGCAGAGCGGACTTCTAGATTGACTCGTTCTCGAATGCTCTCGCCCGAATTCCGCAGCCTGGCATCGGCGCCTGCGCAACCGCTGGCGGGATTCCAAAGGCTCGTGCTGGACGCGAAAGCGGGCATGTGGGAACGAACGGACCTCCGGAGGATCGCGGTCGTGCGATACGTGAGCCACGCGCCGGTTCGCAAGAAGGCGTCAGCTCGAAACGGCGATCGCGGCCGCAACGAAGGCGACGTAGAGGGCGATCAACCCGGCGCCTTCGACCCGGCCGATCCGCTTGCGTGCGAGCAGCAGCGCGGCGAAGACGGCCGGGCTCGCCGCGGCCACGGGGAGGTAGAAGTGCATGGTGTCGTGTCCCAGCCGGAGCGGCTTGACCAGGGCGATCACGCCCGCGTTGAAGGCCGCGAAGTGGACGATGGTCGCGCCGATGTTGCCCAGCGCGAGCTCTGGCCGCCCGCGGTGGGCTGGCACGGCAACGCGGGCGACCTCCTCGGCCTCGACCGAGGCAGCCACGGCGGTGTTCCCCAGCAGCGACTGGGAGATGCCGAGGTTGCGCACGGTCGTTCTGAGACCCTCGCCGAGCAGCCAGCCTCCGCCGGTCAGCACGCCGAGCCCGACGAGCAACCGGACGCCGGGCCGCCGCTTGCGCTCGCCGTCCTCCTCCTCGCCGAGCAGGCCGCGTCCCGTTCGCGCCAACGCGATGAGCGCAACGATCGACCATGCGACCAGCAGGCCGCCCTCCAGGCGGGAGAGTCGACCGTCGAGCGCGAACGCGAGCAGCGGTAGCGGCGCCACCGCTGTCCAGATCGCGAACGGCGCCGGCAGCTCCGCTCGCATCGGCGCGATCACGCCGCCGAGGCCCGCGACACCGAGCGCCAGGAATGTGACGCCACCAAGAAAAGTGCCGGCCGCCGCGCCGGGAAGGCCCTTTACGTTGGCCGCGATTCCCGCCGCGAGGTTCTCGGTCTCAAACCCCGACAGGGCCACGGTCAACACGAAAGGCGCGATGCGCATCGCGCGGCCAACGCCGAGCAGACCGTCGACGAACACGTCGGCGGCCCAGACGACGATCACCATCCCGCCGGCGAGCGCGGCGAGACCGACGGCAGTGGACATCGGCGCGATGTTAAGGCTCGGGCACACGCGCGCACACGGCCCCGGTCATCGCCAGGCACGACAAGCCAGCGCGGAGACCAACAAGAACGCTCGAGCAACCGGCGCCCGCAGAACCCGACAGAGCTGACCCACCCCGTCATCCTCCGTCGCCAAACGCGATCGCGCAATCCAGACGGGACAGGCAACGAACGCGATCGTCTCCGAAGGCGCAGCTTCCCGCGGTGGTTGGCGGGAAAAGGTTTGGCTGTGGGACAGCGCCCCACTTCGCCGTCGCCAATGGGGTGAAAGTGGGATGAGGCGGGCGAATCGGGCCGATTTTGCCAACTTGCTCCCACAACATGCCTTCTATGGCGGTTTACCCGACAGCAACCGCGCAAGGCAGGACCCTCGATGACTGAGTTTGAAGTAGCGCGGCGACGGCGAAGCGGGACAAGCGTTGGTCGTGCGACTCCCTTGTTGCGGTCGTCGTCTCGGCCTGGTGTCTGCGGTCGCCTTGCGGCCGCTATCTTTGCCGGCGAGCGATGAGGCTCGCTCCATAACCGCGGCGCTGTCGCTGATGGCCTCTACTCAGTCGTGTCGTTCGACAGTGTGGAGCTGTCCGTGGAGCCGAGTCCGGTTGTGTGTGGTGTCTGGGAGATGGCCGCTGGGGGAGGCCGGGGGTGGCTCGTTGCGTTTTGATGCTCGCGAACTCGCGGCCATCTTCGCCGGCGGGTTCGCCGGCGCGATTGCCCGGGCGGAGCTAGTCGAGGCGCTCCCTTACCGGGTCGGAACCTGGCCGTGGGCGACGTTCATCGTGAACATTGTTGGCGCATTCCTGCTCGGGTATTTCACGACGAGGCTGCAGGAGCGTCTGCCCATATCCGCATACCGCCGCCCGCTGCTCGGCACCGGCCTTTGCGGCGCGCTGACGACGTTCTCGACGATGCAGCTTGAACTGTTGCGGATGCTCGACAATGACCGCCTTGGCCTGGCGCTTGCGTATGCGCTGGTCAGCGTCGCGACCGGGTTCGTAGCCGTCGGGGTCGCGACGAACCTCGTACGCCGGGCGAGGCTGTCCGGGTGACCGCGCTGATCGTAACTGGGGTCGGGCTTTTGGGCGGCGTTGGTGCGATCGCGCGATTTGCCCTCGACGGAGCGATCGAAGCTCACACGAGTCGGGAGTTCCCGTTTGGCACGCTGCTGGTGAATGTTCTCGGCGCGTTCGTTCTGGGAGTGCTCGTCGGCGCTGCGGGCGATCCGAATGCCTACCGCCTGCTCGGCACCGGACTGATCGGGTCGTTCACCACGTTCAGCACGTGGGCGTTTGAGAGTCATCGTCTCGGCGAGGACGGCGACCTCGGTTTGGGCGCGCTGAACTTCGCTCTGAGCCTCGCGCTTGGCATCGGCGCGGCGTGGGCAGGCAGGCATTTTGGGGGGTGGCTGTGAACGACGACTGCTTGAAGCTGACGATCTACTGCGGCGAGCGCGACCGAGTCGCCCGTCGGTTTCTGGTCGATGTGGTGACCGAGATCTACGCTCGGCATCAACTGCAAACGAGCCTGGTGATGCGAGGGGTTGAAGGCTTCGGCGTCAAGCACCATTTGCGGACCGACCGGCTGCTGACCCTGTCGGAGGATCTGCCACTGGTGTGCGTCGCCGTTGATGCCAGGGAGCGGATCGAGACGGCGCTTGCGGAGGTCAGGCAGCTACGGTTCGATGGTCTGGTGACGCTCGAGCGCGCGCGCATGCTCACCGGTCACGTGGATACAGTCCGCCTGGCCCCAGAGCTTCAGGGGGAAGTCAAGCTCACGGTGTACGTCGGCCGCCACGAACGAGCCGCCGGCAGCGCTGCCTACGAGGCGGTGGTCGACCTGCTTCACCGGCGCGGAATCGCCGGCGCGACCGTGCTGCTCGGCGTGGACGGCACCGGACACGGGTTCCGCCGGCGAGCGAGGTTCTTCGGCGCGAACGCGCAGGTGCCAATGATGATCATCGCGGTCGGCGACGGGCAGCGCATCGCCGAGCTGCTGCCCGAGCTGGGAGGGCTGCTGTCGCGGCCGCTGATTACGCTGGAGCGCATTCGGGTCTGCAAGCGTGACGGTCACAAACTCGCGGAGCCCCAGCGGCTACCCAAGACCGATCCGTCGGGGCTCGGCGTTTGGCAGAAGCTCATGGTCTACGCAGGAGAGCAGTCCCGCACGGACGGGCGACCGTTACACCACCAGCTGATCAGGACCCTTCGCCAGGCGGGCGCTGCGGGGGCGACCAGCCTTCGAGGGATCTGGGGCTATCACGGCGACCATACGCCGCACGGCGATTCCTTCTGGCAGCTGCGCCGCCATGTCCCAATCCTCACAGTGGTCGTCGACACCCCCGAGCATATCGCCCGATGGTTTGCGGTGATCGACGAGGTCACCGACCAGACTGGCCTGGTCACAAGCGAGATCGTTCCCGCGTTCCGCGCCACGGGACCAGGGCTCACCCGCGGCGGGCTTAAACTCGCTCGCCTCGATCCCCACACATAGCTGACTACACGCCGCCGGCTCCCCATATCCGCGCGCTGCAGGTCTTTGCCCCGGCTGGCGCTGAGTCCAGCGGCACGAGCAAAGCAGGTGCGAGCGGCGCGGTCAGGCTATGCCGGGTGAAAGTCGTAGTGCGAGGCGACGCGGCCGATCACGTCGGGCGTGAGCGGTTCCGCCTTGGCGGTTTGCGCGAGGTCGCGCATGTAGTTCTCCCAGCCGGCCGGCGTGTTGAAGTTCAGGAATCGAACCGGGCTGTCGCTCCGGTTGCTGAACGTGTGCACGACGCCGGCGGGGACGCACACGAAGGATCCTGCCTCGAGCTCGTGCGTCTCCTCACCGAGACGCACTGTCAAGACCCCCTCGAGCACGTAGAACATGTCGACCAGCCGCTCGTGGTGGTGCGGAGGCGGTCCAGTGAACCCGGGAGAGATGGTCGATTCCGACAGAAAGAACGTCCCGGCGGTCTCGGCACCCGTCGCCTTGATCAGGATCTCGGAACTTCCTGCCGCGTGGCGCTCGCCTTCCCGGGGCAGATGCACGACGGGGTCCATCGTGCATAGTCTTCCATCTCTGTTCGGGAAGGCGAGCATCCTGGCCCCGCCGCTCGCATCGCAAACCACCCGAGTTGTGGACGCGCGTGTCGACAGGCGATGACTACGTCAACTGGCACGCGCCAACGGGGACGAGCTGTGCGCTGCTTCCCAATGGCAGCGCAGCTACCGGTCAGACCACTGGCCGACAGCGACAAAGAAAGTCAGCCCGCCACCGGCCGAGAGCCAAACCGACCGGCCGGACAACACCGATCCGCAACGCAGCCTCTCACTGATCGACAAAGCGGAAAAGGGAACCTGTTCATGCAGGTCGCTTTCCGGCCGAGCGGGCGGTCGGTGACGCCGGGCGTCTAATACTGCACCGCGTTCGGGCATTGAAAAGTGCGCCGCTCGCTCGGCTGGTGATGACCGCCTGAGTTCTCAAGCTCGGCTGGTTCAACTGGCCGAGTGAGGAGGCGAAGGAGGTGCGCAGCGCGTTGGAGTGGGCGCAGGTGAAGGCGATGGCGGCGGACGGGATCTCGCAGCGGCAGATCGCGGCGAGGCTGGGGATCAACCGCCGGACCGTGAGGCGGTTGTTGGAAGCCGATGGGCCGCCGAGGTATCGCCGCAGGGCCGCTGGGTCTCAGCTCGATCGGTTCGAGCCGATTTTGGCGCGGGTGCTCCATGAATGGCCGCAGATCAAGGCGCCGCGGATGACGGAGATCCTGCGAGAGCACGGCTATGACGGCTCGGTCGACGTCGTCAAGCGCCGGCTTCGCGTGTTGCGCCCGCCCGTCGAGCGCCCGGCGCAGCGCACCGGCTATCGGCCGGGGCAGGTGCTGCAGCTGGATTGGGCGGAGCTGCCGAGCCGGCCGCGGATAGCCGGCCGCGAGCGCCGGGTCTATGCGCTGATCGGGTCGCTGCCGTATTCCGGCGCCCAGTCGGCGCACTTCTCCTTCGACATGACTTTGGAGTCGTTCATTGAGGGGCACGTGCGATTGTTTGACTGGTTGGGAGGGGTGACCCGCGAGTGTGTCTATGACAACTTGCGCTCGGTCGTGGCCAAGCGCGAGCGCGACGAGGTCCGCTGGAACATGCGGTTCCTTCACCTCCGCGGCCACTACGCATTTCACGCCACCGCGTGCACTCCGGCGACGCCGCGGGAGAAGGGCTCGGTTGAAGGGGCGGTGCGCTATTTGAAGAGTGGCTTCTGGCCGGCCAGGCGGATCGTCTCGCTTCAGGATCTGGACGAGCAATACGCCGACTGGCGAGATCGGGTGTGCAACCGTCGCCTGCATGCGACCGGACGGTTCCCGGTGGCAGAGCGGCTGACTGAGGAGCGGGGCGCGCTCAGGGCGCTCCCGCCAGCGCCGTTCGATTACAGCTCCGCGCGCGAGTCCAGGGTGCCGCTGGATGGCTATCTGCGCTACCGCGGCTCCTTCTATCGCGCGCCGGAGGCGCTGGTTCACCAGCGCGTCGTGCTGCACGCCGACCGCGACCAGGTGTGGATCTGTCACCGCGGCGAAGCGGTCGCCCGCTACCGGCGCTCTTATGAGCCCGGCGGCTGGCACCCGGCGCCCAGGGCGCGCCCCGAGCCGCCGCCGGTCATCACGCCGGAGGTGATCGAACTGCCAGTGATCGCGCCGCCTGAGCTCGCCGACTATGCCGCCTTGTGCGCATGACCAAGACCACCAAGAAAGCCGGGGAGCGACTCCCATACCTGCTCTCACAGCTCAAGACACCCCGCGTGCTAGAGCGCCTTGAGCAGACCGCAGAGCGGGCCCGGGCCGAGCAGTGGCCCTACGAGCAGTTCCTCGAGGCGCTAGTCGAAGCCGAGGTGTTCGCGCGGGAGGCCTCCGGCGCCCGCCAGCGAATCCGCCACGCCGCCTTCCCCGCCCACAAAACGCTCGAGGACTTCGATTGGACCGCGCAGCCCGCGGCCGAGCGGCCGCTGGTCATGCACCTGGCGCAACTGGCCTGGATCGAGGAGCACGCCAACGTCTGCTTCCTAGGTCCACCTGGGACCGGCAAAACGCATCTCGCGACCGCGCTGTCGATCAAGGCGTGCCAGCATGGCTACCGGGTGATGTTCGCCACCGCCCAGCAATGGGTCTCCCGGCTAGAGGCAGCCCAAGAGCGCAACCAGCTCGAGGCCGAGCTCAGACGCCTTGAGCGCTACCACCTGCTCGTTGTCGACGAGATCGGCTACCTGCCGCTCGAGCGCCAGGCCGCGAACCTCCTCTTCGCGCTGGTTTCCCGCCGCTACGAGCGCGGCTCGATCATCATCAGCTCCAACCGCACCTTCGAGCAGTGGGGCGAGATCCTTGGCGACGCGATGGTCGCCGCTGCGCTGATCGACCGGCTCGTGCACCACGCCACGATGATCGCCCTCAAGGGCAAGAGCTACCGGCTCAAGGAGCGGGGCGCCGGGATCACACCCGTCGCTCAGCCTACGTCGCTACGCGACTCCGGCTAAACGACGGTGGGTCACTGTTCAACCGGCTCCCACTTGGTGCACCTTTCGACGCCCGACAACGGCGCACAATTCGCTGCCCCTTGACAGTCGGTTCGTCCGGCGCGGGAGGTGTCGTTAGTTCTAGGGGTGTTTGGTTGTCGCCGGGAGCTCTGGCGGCATCGGTGCAGCTCGGCTAGCGGGCGAGGGTTTCGTCGAGCCAGTCGTACATTCGTTGCTCGAGCAGTGACTTTCCCATCGGTTCGCAGTGCATGCCGGCCCCTTCGGCGTTGGTGAATGACACGAGCTCCTTGGTTGCGGACAGCGCGTTGTAGAGCTGTTGTGATTGTCCGGGCCAGAACTGTTCTCCTTCGGGGGCGGTGATCATGATCGGGGCTTTGATGTTGCTGATGAGGTCGCCGAGGCGGTACTGCTCAGCGGTCTTGAACGTCGCGTAGATAGATGGCTGGTGGCCGTATGGCTTGGCGCGCCAGGCGAACTCTTGCTGCATCGCCGGAGACATCTCCTGGGTCACCGACTCGATCGCAGCGTTGAACGCTGTTTCGTTGTCGGCGTCGAGCAGCGCGACCATCTCGGTGGGGATGTGGTCCTTCCACGAGGTTGAGACGTCGACCACGCCCGGGTCGGCGATGACTGCCGCCAGGCGGTGCTCGAACGCTGCCGCTCGGGGCGCCCAATAGCCCCCTTGGCTGGCGCCGTAGAGCACGATCTTGGACGCGTCGACTTCGGGACGATCGCTGAGGAAGTCCACCAGCGGCGTGATCACGTGCTCCCAGTCAGGTCGGAACGGAACCCCGCGCTCAAACAGCATGCTCTGCTGACCGGGACCGTCGTAGATCACGGTGTTGTAGCCGCGATCCAGACCGGGCTGACCCAGTCCTGGCCACAGGAACGTCATCGCCCCGTCGCTGCCGTTGGTCAGAATTACGGTCGGACGCGCGACACCATCATCGGCCGGGACGAACAGATAGCCGGGCAGATCGCTCTCTTCATACGGGACCGCGATCGGGATCGCGGGCGGGTCGAGAAGCCGAACGTGCTGGTCAAAGCATCTGCGGTGCGCAGCGAACAATTCGCTCAGCTGGGCGTCGGGGTTCTCGGTCCCATCCACGAACACGAACGCGGCGGCGTAATACACCGCGGCGCGCAGGTAAGCCCCGCGCGCACTGACCCGATGCCCAGCCTTCAGGCATGCATCGCCGATCGCCTGGATACGTTCGGCCAGCGTCCGGTACTCATTGACCCAGCTCGTAGCGTCGCCATCGCGAATGTTGGCAACGGCGGTCAACATCTCCCCGGCGTCACCGGCTCCGTAGTGAATGCCTCCCAGCAGAGTTCGCGTCTCAAAGTCAAACGACGGATCTGTGAAGAACTTCTCAAACATGTTGCTCTCCTTGGTCTTGGTCACACGACCGTCCGGCGAACTGCTGACCTGGCCTCAACAGCGGTCCTCCCGGTCGATTCATTCACCGTGCCCGGGCAGTCTCCCGACCGACCGACGATCAGTCGTCAGTAATCGACTACTGAAATCCGCCAGGCCATCACCGAGCCTTGCTGCTGGCTTGATCGCCCGGACGCGACGAAGGAGGCGCTAGAGATCTTGGCGGTTGGAGACCCCGAGCTTCTGCATAGCGTGGTAGAGGTGGGACTCGACGGTCCGGACCGAGAGGACGAGACGGTCGGCGATCTCGGCGTTGGTGAGTCCGCGGGAGGCGAGGTCGACGAGCTGGCGCTCCCGGGAGGTCAGTGAGGTCGCAGCGTCGTCTACGCCCACGATCGCCGGCAGCGTCCCGCCTTGGCCCCGAGCGTGCAGCTCGCGGCAGCGAGTGGCAGCTCGGCGCGCCGAGTCCTGATACCCGGCCGTGTGAAACGCGCCCGCGGCGTCGGCGGCGATCTCGGTCGCATAGCGCAATGCGCCGATGGCCTCCATCGCGTCGGCGACGCTCATTAGAGCGTCGCCGTCGTCGGCGACGAGGGCGGTGGCGTGGGCTGCGTAGGCGGCGGTGAGCGGGGCGTCGCAGCGCTGGGCGAGCGCCTCGAGATCACGCGCTAAGCGCCGAGCCGGCGTGCCTGCGCGCAGAGCCTCGTAGGTGAGGCGCGCCGCGTAGAGCGGCCGCTCGCGCAGCCGTCCCGCGGCCGTGAGGAACAGCTGCTGGGCGCGAGGCGGGTCGCCCCCGGCGAGCACCGCCCAGGCCTCGGCGCGGGCGAAGTAGGGGAGCTGGTTGGGCAGGGGCTCGTGGTCTCCCACCGCCGCGCGGCAGCGGGCGAGTGCCGGGCCGACCGCCTCGTGGTCACTGGTGAAGTAGGCGACGCCGACTTGCATGGAGTTGGTGATCGCGAGCAGACCGGCGGCGTCGTGCTGTTCGAGCTGGAGCTCAGCCTCGGCCAGCCACCGGCCCGCCTCGATGAACCGGCCTTGCGAGAACCGCAGGCCGCCGAGCGCAAGGGCCCCGCGTCCAGCCGCGGCGCGGGACCCGAGCCTCACTCCATCGGTGAGCGCCGTCGTGGCCCATGTCTCGAGCTCGCTCCAGCCCAGGCCGCTCTCGATGGCGATCGCGCTCCAGAGCACGAATGCGATCTCATCGGTGAGATCGCGCAGCGGCACGCTCGGGCGGATCCGCCGGGCCAACTCGAACGCATCGCGCACGCTTCCGCTGTTGAGGAGGTTGGCGGCGTGCAGCGGCGCGACCCGACGGCGCACCTCGGGATCCACGCTCTGATCGGCGAGGATCTCGGCCGAGGCGGCAGCCGCGAGGTTCGGCGGGGTGGCCTCGTCGCCCACGAGGCGCAGGGGACTCAGACGGTCGCGCCATTCCGGGGAGTCCCACCACGCGTGCGCGCGATCCAAGAGCCGGTGTAGCTCCTCGGAGCGCCGAAGCCCGAAGTACAGAACCGCCGTTTGCTGCTCGAGGTAGTCGACTGCGTCGGCCTCGCTGTCGATCTCGGGCTCGGCGGCCGCTAGGACTTTGGCCGCCTGTTCGTACTCGCTCTGGATCGTGTGCGCTCGGGCGAGCAGCAGCGAGGCCTGCAGCCCGGCGCCTGCGTCCAAGGCTCTGCGCGCGAGGCGGACGCCGAGCTGCGGGTCGCCTGCCAGGTTGGCCGCCGCGGCGGCCTGCAGCAGGGTCGAGGCGGGGATCGGCTCGCCGGCATCGAGGAGCCAGCGCGCGATACGCAGCGAGTCTCCGGTCTCGGGATCATCGCGCGCCGCTACGGTGTCGGCGAGGGCGAGCCGGGTCTGACGCGCCGCAAACGCCGGCAGCGCGGCTCGGATCGTCTCCCCGTAGAGCGGATGCGCGAGCGAGGCCTGCGCGCTCGGCGAACCGTCGCCGAGGTTCACCAGCCCGCGCGCCTCGACTCCGGCCACCGGCTTGGCGCCGGTGAGCGAGACCAGCTCGCACACGCGTAGCGGCTCGCCGAGCGCCAGCAGCTCGAGCGCCCGCTGCTCGGCGTCAGACAGCCCGGTCATGCGAACGGCGATCAGCTCAGTGAGCGACGCGCTCACCGCCGGCCGCGCGGGCATGCGCCACAGCCCGTGGACTTCGGTGAGCGCGCCGCCCGCGAGCGCGCCGAGGGTGAGCTCGCGGACGTACAGCGGGTTGCCCAGGCTCGTCGCGTAGATCCACCGCAGCGCCGACTCCTCTATCAGTCCTCCGACGATCGTCTCGGCGAGCGCGTCGGTCTCCTCAGCGCCAAGCGTCTCGAGCTCGAGGCGCGCGGCGCCCGCGTCCTTCCACACCGACACGATCGCGTCCGGGGCCGGCTCGCCGGTTCGCAAGGTGATGACGATGAACGCAGCGTCGCTGAGCGTGAGCTCGAGCACGAGCGCGGCCGAGCTGTCGTCGAGCAGCTGAGCGTCGTCGATCCCGAGCACCAGCGGACGGGTGCCGCCGAGCTCGCGCAGAGCCGTCGCGCTCAGTCGCAAGAGTTCCAGCGGATCCTCGGAGCGAGCCGCATCGGGAATGACACCGGCGAACGCTCCGAGAGGAACGGTCGCCGCGCTACCGGTTGCCTGAACCCACCGCGTCACCCGTCCTGCATCGTCGGCGCGGCGCAGCGCCTCGCGCGCCAGTCGTGACTTCCCGACGCCCGCCGAACCCAACAGCACGACGGCGCTGGCCCCTGCAGCCTCGGCGCGCTCGATAAACGCGAGCTCCTCACCCCGCCCGACGATCGGCCAACTCAATGCCGAAACCGAAGCCAGCTTGCACTACCTCCCTCGTGCCGCCTCATGCCGACTATAAGTCGCCGCTCAGCAGCTCCTAACCGCGATTTCAGTAGCCCGGTACTGAAGACACCGAGTACCCCCGGGCGCGAGGCTGTCCTCAGACATCGAAGATCGCCGCGCCGCCGCTGAGGCGGCCGGTCTGGAGAAAGGACAGAGGATGCTCTCAGCCACACAGAACGCCGGAAACGGGACCATCGAGAAAGATGGCCGTCGTTTCGGGATCTATATCGCCTTCATTCCGTGGGTGCTCTTTACCCTCATCACCCAGCACGACACACTGAAGGCAGCGGCCGTGGTCGCGCTCCTCGGGGCGGTGGTGATCGCGTTGCCGGCGCTGCTGGCCGAGCGACCCAAGCTCCTCGAGCTCGGCGCCGTCGCGGCGTTCGCCGGGTTCACGGTCGTGGCGTTCGCCGCCGACGCGTCGACCACCGCGTGGTTGGCTCGCTATGCGCGGGCGATCGCCGCCGGGCTGCTCGCGCTGATCGCCTTCGGCTCGCTGCTCATGACGCCGTTCACCGAACAGTACGCCCGGGAGTCGGTCCCGCGCCGGTTGTGGTCCTCGCCCCGTTTCGTGGCCATCAACCGACAGCTGACGCTCATGTGGGCCTGCGTGTTCACCGCCATGGTCCCCTCGCACATCATCGCCGGCGCGCTCGACACCCGGCGGGCGAACACGATCTTTAACTGGGTCATCCCGATCGTCCTGATCGTGTGGGCTGCCAAGCGGACGACCGCCGTGAGCGGCGGCGAGCAGCCCGAGGTGGCGCGATGAACGCCCGCTTTGGCAACGACGACTTCCAGTTCGGCCTGGAGATCGCACTGGGCTGCGCCTATCGCCAAGCGTCGGACGTCGGCGAGGTGCTGGCCACCGCCGAGCGCATCAAGGACGGAGACGACGACGCCTGGGTGCACGAATGGACCGCGACGGCCGGCTCGTGCTGGGCGAGCGCCCAGGAGGCGGAGGCGGCCGACCACCGGGTGACCGCAACGTCCTTCTACCGCCGGGCGGCGACGTACTACGCGACCGCGCTGTATCGGATCGCCGGCGCCACCGACAGCCACGGCAACGGCAATCGCAACGGCGGCGCTTGGACCTCGCGCCAGCTCGACCTGTGGCGACGTCAGCGGGCGTGCTGGGAGAAGGTCGTCGACCTGGACCCGGTCCCGGGCGAGCGCGTGGCCATCCCGTATGAGGACACGACCCTGCCGGGCTACGTCTTCCGGGCACCCGACGCCGAACCGGGAGAAGTCCGTCCGCTCGTCATCGTCAATAACGGATCCGACGGTGCGACCTCTCAGATGCTCGTCGACGGCGGTGCGGGCGCGGCCGAGCGCGGCTATCACTGGATGACCTTCGATGGGCCGGGCCAGCAGGCCGCGCTCTACGAGCAGGGGATCCCGTTCCGGCCCGACTGGGAGGCCGTGCTGACCCCGGTGCTGGACGCGATGCTCGCGCGCCCCGACGTGGACCGCGATCGAATCGCGGTGATCGGGGTCAGCCAGGCCGGATACTGGGTGCCGCGCGCCCTGGCCTTCGAGCACCGCTTTGCCGCCGCGGTCGCAGACCCCGGGGTCGTCGACGTCTCGACCTCGTGGACGGCCTCGCTCCCCCACGTGATGCGCAAGCAATTACACGACGGCAACCAGACAGCGTTTGACCGCGAGATGCATCTCGCCGAGCTCCTCCAACACAACACCAAGACGACACTCGCCTTCCGCGGCCACCCCTACGGCGTACAGAACGAATCGCGGTTCGCGCTCTTTCAGACCGTGACCGAGTACCGCCTCGGCGACGAGATAGAACAGATCACCACGCCTCTGCTGATCACCAGCCCCGAGGACGAGCAGTTCTGGCCCGGCCAAGCCCAACAGCTCTACGACCGCCTCCCCGCGACCAAGAAGCTCGTGACGTTTACCGCTGCCGAGGGCGCCAACCGCCACTGTGAGCCGATGGCGCGATCGCTGCGCGACGCCCGGATCTACGACTGGCTCGCGGGATATCTGCGATGAAAGCCCGCCGCCCCATCTCGCCACGTGGCTGTCCAACCCGTTCGTCGGGCTCGCGCCCCCCGAGCCGCCGGAGCTCTGGGCGGATGGGGCGCCAGTCAGAATCGCGGTCTGTGTCAGACGACGCCCACAGCCAAGCAGGGGCCGATCCCACGCGGCCACCGGGTCGGGGTCGTGCCGCGGCGGCCAGATCCGTTCCCCGTGAGTTGATCCGAATCGTCTACCGGGATCCCGAGCACATCTGCGAGCGGATGACCCTGTTCGCGTCGCACCGACTGGCCGAGCCCGCGCGCGAGTGGGCTCAGCAAGCCCGAGCAGACGATCCCCTGACCGACCTGCGCGAGATCGCGGACAGCCTGGGAACTCAGTCCGCGCGGATCGCGCGGATCGAAGGTGCGGTCGCAGGGACCCCCTTCTACGTCGCGCTCGTTCCCGGCTACATCAACTATCTCTGGCAGGAGATCAGGATGACCTTGCGGCTCGCCGCGCTCTACGGCCACGACCCCGCGACGCTACGCACCGCGACCGAGGCGCTCTGGTTACGCGGCGTCTACCCCGACCTCCAAGCAGCCGAGGCTGGTCTGCTGGCCATACAGGCCCAGCCGCTGCCGCCCCGGCCGACAACCCGCCGCCCGGTTCGGGTGTGGACCGGAAGCATCCGCCGGCTCCTGGTCTTCGGAGGCTTTCTGTCGCCTCCGAGCGGGACCCCGCACCACGGCCCGCTGTCCTGGCTTCGCGACGCCCTGGGCGTAGTGATCGGCCTAGCCGGCTGGGTGATCACCTGGATCTTTCCCGCGACCTTCATGATCTCGATGGCCTGGGGCTGCCACACCCACGCACGCCGCCTGTTCCGGACCACCCTCGAGTACTACTCCGGCGAAGCCACACCCACCAAAAGCCCACGTGAGCTCGCCAGCGAACTACGCCATCAGACACGACGTCAGGTTGCCCACGGCGCTGCACTGGCGGTATCCATCCTGCTCCCGATCGGGTTCCTGGTCTACGCCACCCATATCGAGAGTCGCGCCGGCCTCAACATACTCACCGCGCCCGGGCTGCTCGTCGCAATATCCCTGGTGCTCGCCGTCAGCATGTATGGCCGGCGGTAACCGGCACCGCCGGCGTCATCCACCGGCGCCGAGACTGCTGCTAGCACGAGGACGGAGCAGCCTCGTGAGGACCGTCGCGACCGCTGAGACAGCCGCTTCCGGACAAAGGGAGTCACGAAGACCGCGCTGGCTCCGCGTACGCGCGCCGACACGAACGCAGGTCTCGGCACCGTAGACGACGTGCGTCCCGCAAATCGCCAATAGCGAGACGCAGCCGACCGACGGATTCGTCGCAAAGCGAGCGGCAGCCCGTCGACGACGCCTGAGGCGAAAGCAAGCGTCGCGCTTGCCGCGCCCCAAGGAAGGTCGATCGAGGTTGGTGGGGTAGGCCGTCGGAGAGAGACGATCGGTGGCTGAGCTGTCCAGCAGCTCGCCCTACGCCCGCTACGCGGGATGATCTCGTCGGACTGCTCGTGATGAACGGACGGCGGGCGGACCGCAGCGTGAGTTAGTCACGCTCGGGCTCTGATCTCGCCGCCGTTGACGTGGATGGTCTGGCCGACCATCGACCCGACGCCGCCGTCGGCGAGGAGCGCGACGACGGCGGCGACCTCGTCGGGCTCGCCGATTCTTCCCAGGGGTATCGCGGCAGCGTAGCGATCATGGATTGTGGGCAGGTCGACGCCGGCGTCGACGGCGTCCACGGCGAGCTGTGGCGTGTCGATCACGCCGGGCGCCACAGCGTTGACGATGATGTTCTCGCGCGCGAGCTCGCGTCCGAGCGTCTTCGTCAGTGCGATGAGTCCGGACTTCGACGCGGCGTACGCTGTGGCGTTTGCCCAACCGGTGACGCCCCAATATGACGTGATGATGATGATCCGGCCGCCTCCGGAGCGCCGCATGCCCGGCAGGACCGCCTGCACCAGGTGGAACGTGCCCGTCAGGTTGGTGTCGATGACGCGCCACCAGTCCTCGAAGTCGTGGACGAGGAACGGCGCCATCGACATGTAGGCGGCGTTGCAGACGAGGATCCCGATGGGGCCTGCGGTGGCCTCGATGCTTCTCACCATCGTCTCGACGGCGTTGCGGCTCGACACGTCGGCGGGAGCCGCGATGCCGTCAAGCTCGGTGGTCAGATCGTCCAATTCGGGCCGACGTGCGCGGCCGTTGACTGCGACGGTGGCGCCCTCGGCCGCGAGGCGTCGAGCGATCGCGGTGCCGATGCCCTGGGTCGATCCGGTCACCAGCGCGACCTGGCCGTGGAGCGGCGGCTCGCCAACGGACATCAGATCACCGCACCGCTGTTGACGGATATGACCTCGCCAACTAGGAACGACCCCTCTTCGAGCACGAAGCGGACCACCCGCGCGATTTCCTCTGGTCGCGCCAGCCGCCCGGCCGGCAACATAGCCAGATAGTCCGGAGCTCGCCAGGGCGAGTCCGGCGAGAGCAGCGGGGTGTCGGTCGGACCGGGCGCGACCGAGTTGACGCGCACGCCGAACGGGGCAGATTCGAGGGCGAGGCTCCGGATGAGGCCGACGATCGCGCCCTTGGCCGCGGCGTAATGCGCGTCGCCGTCACCGCCACCGATGGCGAGCTCGGATGAGATGGAGACGATCGAGCCTTGTCGGCTGGCCATCATGCCCGGGAGCGCAGCGCGTGCGGCGTTAGCCAGCCCTCCAAGATGCACGCGGAGCATCCGTTGCCATTGCTCATCGCTGATGTCGGTGATCGGGATGATCTCGTAATGACCGGCCGCCGTCACCAGCGCCTCGAGGGGACCGAGCTCCTCGACCGCAGCAGTGACGGCGGCAGTGACGGCGTCGAAATCCGTCACGTCACCGACGTACGAGCGGTCGGTGCTCGCCTCGTGTAGATCGAAGCTCGCGGTGTGCCATCCGGACCCTGAGAGCTCAGCCGCGATGGCGGCACCGATGCCGCTCGCTGCGCCGGTGACAAACGCCACCCTTCCGCCAGCGCCGGGCATCGCCGATATCTCGGTCACCTAGGTCTCAGCGCCTTCGGCGCTGAAGACGAGTTCACCCTGCCGCGTGTGCCGGCCGCTGTCGCGGAAGACCCATCGGTTGATGGCGATGCCCGCGATTCCGAGGATTCCCATCATGAGCAGGACGCTCCAGCGCAGGTATCCGGCCCCGTAGAGCGATGCTCGTGGCCAGGCGATGTTGATGAGCTCGAGTACCAGCCAGACGGCGGCGATGTAGGTCACCGCCTTCCCCCAGCGGCCAAGCGACCACGGTCCGGCGGTCCACCGGCCCGACAGGCGGACATAGGCCGCTCCGAGAACCGGCAGCAGGAAAGCCGTGTAGAAGCCAGCGTTGGTGAAGCTGATGAGGGTGGCGTAGATCTTCGACGCGCTGATGAACGGCAGCCCGCCGGCGACGACCGCCGTGGCGAGGATCGCAATGTACGGCAGCCGTTCGCGCTTGGTCAGCTTGATGAGCAGGGCGTGCCCGGGCAGCACACGATCTCGCGCGTTGGCCCAAATGCAGCGTGAGACCGCCGACTGGACGGCGGTGAAGCTGGCCAGAAACCCAAACAGGAACAGCACCTGGAACGCGCGTGCTGCGCTCGCGCCGAGGTGCGCCGACAGTGTGTAAGCGATCGGATCGGCCACTTTGCCAGCGAGCACTGCGCTGATGTTCGGCACGGCAAGGGCGAGGGCCAGCCCGGAGTACAGGACGACCACGCCGACGGCCAGCAGCCCGAGGACGATCGCCCACGGGACGTTGCGCTCCGGATCGCGTACTTCTTCGGCGATCGAGCCGGCAGACTCGAAGCCGAGAAACGACCAGCCGACGACGGCGATCGCCGCGATGAACGGGCCGCTCAGCCACGACCAACCGTGAGTGACCCCGGCGCCGTGGACGAGGGCGCTCAGAGGCTGCACCTGGTAGCGAGCGAACAGATAGGTCCCGAGGCCGATGGACCCGATGATCTCGGCGCCGATGCTCAAGCCGAGGAAGATCTTCAGGTACACGCGTCCGGCGATGTTCATGCCCGAACCGAAGGCGACGATCCCGAGAGCCACGAGCGCGTGGGTCGAGGTCGCAGGCGACGTGTCGCCAAGCGCCCCGAGCAGGAAGCCCGCGGCACCGTAGGCGAGGGCGGCCAAGGCGATCGTCAGGCCCCAGATGTACGCCCAGGCTGTGAACCATCCGTAGCGCGGCCCAACCAGATAGCGCGACCACTGATACACGGAGCCCGCCAACGGCCAGCGGGAGGAAACCTCGCCGAATACGGTGGCCACCAGCAGCTGACCGGCCAGGACGATCGGAAACGCCCACCAGAACCCGACGCCCGCCAGTGCGACGACAATCGAGAAGACGGTGTAGAGCGCGACGATCGGGGAAACGTCAGCGAACGCGAGCGAGAACGCCGAGCGAAAGGTGAACCCCCGCTTGAGCGTCGGCGCGGTCGCGGCCTGTGAAGCTCCCGGCGTCGAACTGACGGGCATGGACGCGAGAGATTTCTCACTCATACCGACCTCCGCTGATGCGAGATTCTGGACCCTGGCGGAGCACTCCGCTCTTCGCCGCTACTTACCCGGATCTCCGCTTCCGGAACACCGAGCGACAACCGGCCCTGCCTTGCGGGTCTGACCGGTCATCGCGCGGATCACCCGCCTCCCCGGGCGGCGATCAGCGTGGCTCAAAGGTGCGCTCCAGACATGCCGGCAGTCCTCGATCGCCACACTCGCTCATCTTCCGCGCGCTGCTGCATGAGCAGGTCGCAGCTCAAATCCGCCGCGCGATCGCCGAAGGTGAAGCCAAGGCGGGCGAGCGACTACCTCCGGCGCGTGACCTCGCCGCGGTGATGCACGTCAATACCAACACCGTGCTGCGCGCGCTGCGCCTACTCCGCGACGAAGGCCTACTCGATTCCGGCGCGGGCGCGGCATCAGAGTCACAGGCACGCCCCCAAGCGGCGCCGTCATCGAACGGGCACGCGGACTCCTCGACTTCGCTCGCGACCTCGGCTATCGGCGAGACGAACTCCTACGCCTCATCGAACAACTGCCCTGAGCCGAGATCAACGACGATCGAAGACCGCTAGTGGACTACGAGAAAGCCACGGCGAGAGCGCGCATTCACGCTGAACCCACGGACCGCGGAGCACTTCATGATCGGCCTCGTCGCAAAGCAGTCCGTCCGCTCGACCGCCGTTCTGAGGGCTGAAGGCAGCGTCCGCGAGCCTGCCGCGTTCCACCGAAGGCAGCTGAGAGCTCCCTGTAAGGCTGGAGGACCGGTGTGGCGCGGGCAGGTCGATCGAACCTCGTTGACTCGGGACCGCTGAAAAACGATCGTCGCGAAAATTCACCAGGTCAGATCCTCCTCGCAGCGGTGATGCTGACTGCAACCGGCTACGTCGCAAAGCGCGAGCCGGCTTGACTACGAGCAGCGGGACAAAGGGAGCGTCTCGCTTACCGCGCGGTGCGGTCGCTTGTCCGGCGGACGACGCGTCGCAGATCCTCGCGCTAGTCACCTATCCGGCCGGACGACAGATCACGATCTCGGCGGGTTGACCGGCTGCAACACCGTCACGAAGGCCGACCTTAATCAGACCGCTGCCGGCTTCGGGAGGCTCACGCCAGTTCGGCCCTGTGCTGACTGGGGACCTTGGAGCGCTCACTGGCGCACCCTCGCTGCCGGCGGCAGGGCCGGATCTTTGAGTCGAGTGAGGCGAGCGACGTGGGCTCGGACGACTACTCGCGCGATGGGGGGCCCGGGTCGTATGGTGTCCGGCAACGACTTGGCGGTGCCGAGTGACCCTGGCAGCGATGGCTACTTGCGGATCCCGGCACGGGTGCGACTACGCTCACATCTGTGACTGGGCGAGGCATGCCACTGGCGATCCAGGGTTGGATGTCAGGCGCTGGGCATAGCGAGCGCCACTCGAATGAAATGAGGAGATCGCGATCACCGCTCGCGGCACCGCGCCGGGCACGCCGGGCCGCAGCGGTGGCGTGCGCGGTCATGGTGGCTTGGTTTGTCGGCTTTACGGGCACCTCCACTGCCGGCTGGTCAGGCCCGATCCGTCTGTCTGCGCGCGGCGACATCTCGGATTACGCGCAAGTTGCCTTCGACCGCAAGGGCGATGCGATCGCGGTGTGGGGCGAGTTGCGCGGCTCTAGTTCCGACTATGTCGTGATGGCCTCGAGACGGCCGCGTGGAGGCAGCTGGACGCGGCCAGTTCGTCTGTCGCCGCTAAGAGCGGATTCAAACCAGCCCCAACTCGCAGTGAACCCGTCGGGTGCCGCAGTCGTGGTGTGGGAGAACACGAGCACCTCGTCGCCAAGAGCGCCGTTCGTTGAGGCAGCGTCGCGCCCTGCTTGGTCGGCGCGGTGGCGCAGCGCCGCTCGGATCTCACCGGCCGGGATCGAGGCGGACTATCCGGCGGTCGGTATCGACGCGCGGGGACAGGCGACCGTCATCTGGACGGCGGTTCACGGCGGTGAGTTTCGCGTTCAGAGTGCGGTTAAAAGCATCACGCACGGCTCGTGGTCGTCTCCCGTCACGCTCGCTGCGGCACCTGGGTGGCTACTGTGGCCGCAGATCGCAGTCGACCGTAGGGGCGATGCGGTGGCCGCCTGGCTTTGCTGTGCCAAAGGCTCGGGCCCCCAAAGCGGGGTACATCACACCGTGCTGGCCGCGTCCCGCCCCACGCGCAGGCACTCCTGGCGATCGCCCGTTCAGCTCGGCAGCGAGTATGAGCCGCACGGACAAGGCTCGGCGAGCTTCGAGTTTCCAGGACCGCGCGTGGCGATCAGCGCTCGCGGCCGGGCGGTCGTCGTCTGGCAACACAAGGACCACCGCAAGGTGATCGCCGAGGCAGCATTCAAACCGGACGCCAGCGGATGGCGCTCAGCGGAACCGATATCTCGCCAGGCTGCGCTCGAACCGCACATCGGGATGGACGCGCGCGGCGACGCCACCGCCCTCTGGCAGGGGCCAAACGGCAGCGTGGTCACCGCGCGCAGATCCGCAAGCGGCCGCGGCTGGTCAACACCCCAAGAGCTAGCCAAGGGCAGCCCGAGCGTCGACCCGTACCCGCACATTGCAGTCAACGGGAGAGGAGACGCGATCGCCACGTGGAGTGGTAACCCCGTCGAGGCCGCCGTGCGGCGGAACGCGCAGGGGAAGTGGCGCCAGGCTATGAAGCTCGGGTTTGGTGGCGTGTCGGAGCCAGCTATCGATCCGCTCGGAAACGGGCTTGTGGTCTGGCAGCGGCCCGTCAATCATCCTCTGAGCACCCTCATTGAAGCTGCCGCGTGGGGCTAGCCGGAACGCCGCCGCGACCGGCTCACGCTACTCGCCGGCTGGCCGGACCTGGCAGGAGCGGCGGTTACAGCGCTCGCTCGACAGCCGAAAGCAGGCGCCGTACCGTCGGCCGGCACGCTCGCATCCCGTCGCAAAGCGCAAGTGAGTTAGTGGCTGTCCGCCGCCAAGAAAGCAGAACTCAGCGGGCGACTCGAGGGGACGCTCGCGTTTAGCCCAAGGGGAAGTAAGCGATTGACTGCTTGTGAGAGGAGTGAGGCTCGCGCCGCGTACGAGTCGGGCGGCGCCGCTTGGAAGCCTCGATTCTCTCGCCGGCATCATGGATGGAGCCGTCGTGCCCGGTGTGGCAGTTAGTCGTCAGGAAAACCTGTGTAGATCCGCCCGAGAGAATTACCGGACTTGTTCGTGAACCAGAGCCAGCCGCCGGGGCCGTCTTTGATGTCGAAAGGTCCTTCGACTTCCGGTGGCCGGCCGAACGTCTGCATCGTCGAGGCAGGATCGTCAGCGTCGGGGTCGATACGACCGATCGAGTTCGCGCCGGTATTGACAAACCAGATGCCGGCGTCGGCTCCGAGCCAAATGCCGTCTGGCGCCGCGAGCAGCGGGGATTTGAACAGGACGGCACTCGCGGCTGGCTCAGATGCGGATGGATCGATACGAAGGAGCGCGTCAGGGCCCTGAACTGTCAACCAGATCCGGCCGCGCGCATCGTTCGCCCAAGCACGCCCCGCACCGGTTGCGGGTGCCGCGATCCGCTCAACGGTCTCGCTTGGGCTCGGGGCGCAAGGATCAAGTCGGGCCACGGTGCCGAACTCGGAATTCACCCACCAGAGCCTGCGGTCAGCAGCGGGGAAGATCGCGGCAGGGGCATCGATGCCATTGGCGCGCACCACCTTGATTGAGCTTCCCGGGTCGTCGGAGAGTGGATCGATCGACCCGAGTGCGCTCGCGCCTCGGAGGCTAAACCAGATCCGTCCGTCCGCCGCCAGCTTGATAGCGACGGGCCGATCGAGATCGCGGGCCGTGAACGTTTCGATCGTGTCCGCCGGAGCGGGCGCCGCTGGGTCGATGCGGCCCACACTGTTGTTGCCGAGGCTTGTGAACCAGATGCGTCCGTCCGGGCCCGGATAGAGGTTCGCGGGCAACCGTACGGAGTCGGTGGGGTCGGCGAACATCTCGATCCGTCCGCTCGTTGGATCGATTCGGCCTAGTCGATTGTTGCCGATACTGGTGAACCAAACGCACTCGTCGGGCCCTTGGATAATGCCGCTTGGACCATCGAGGTCCTCGGACCGTCCGAACAGCTCGATGTCGCCTCTGCCCGCGATTGCGCGGCAACCTTACACAGACAGCACGGTCGACCGGAGGCCCGCTCCGGGGGGAAGCGGGACGGACCACACTCCTGCGTTGATCGATTAGCAGGCGTCCGGAGGGTCGTTTCGTGACGCCGTCGGGAGCTTGCTTTCGGGCGAGACGATGGACATTTCATCGACCTCCCAAAGGAGGACGTCATGCAGTCTTCTGTCTTGCTCGATCGCGCCGGCCGACGGCGGTCGTCCGCTGCCCTGCCGGGCTATCACCAGGGGCGCCCGCCGCGCAATAAAGGAATGCGGGACCCGCCTGATCCACCCACAGTCGAGGAGATCATCGCGGTGATGCGGGCCGGCGGCGAGAACGTCGATGGCCTCAGGTTGCGGGGCCTGATCGTTGTGCTCTGGCGTGCGGGGTTGCGCATCAGCGAAGCGCTTGCCCTGACCGAGAGCGATCTTGACTTCGCGCGCGGCGCGATCCTGGTGCGCCGCGGGAAAGGCGGCAAGCGCCGCGAGGTCGGGATGGACCGCTGGGCCTGGGAGCAACTAGCGCCCTGGCTCTCCATCCGCGCCTCGCTTCCGGTCGGTGCCGCGTTCTGCGTGGTGCGCGGACCGACCCGCGGACGCCCCTGCTCGGCAGCCGCCATCCGTGTGCAGCTACGCAACGCGGCCGCGAAGGCTGGAGTCCGGCGACGGTTCGCTCCCCACCAGCTCCGTCACGCCCACGCCGTCGAGATGTCCCGGGAGGGCGTGCCCCTGGTCGTCATCCAACGCCAGCTCGGACACGCCCACCTCGGCATCACCTCGGTGTACCTGCGCGGGATCGACAACACCGAAATCATCCACACGGTCCACCAGCGGCCCGCGCCGATGATTCCAGCCATCAACGGACTAGCAGCATCGCGCTAACACTCCGCAGATCAGTGACAAGGAGCACCGCGCGCCACCGCGGTGCTCCAAGCGTCGCTTAGGAGGTGTCGTACCACCAAGGTCCGCGGGACAGATAAGCGAGCGCTCGCGTCGCTGTCGCAGTGAGCCCGGAGCCGCCCGTGCTGTGCTGCTGGACTGTCAAGCCCGAGGGTCGAAGATGGAACCGGAACCGTCTGCTGAGTAGCAGCACGCGGCCAACGCCAGTTTCCTCCGCACTGACTGGTCACGCCGACCTGTCGGCTGCGTATCGCGCCACAAGGAGCCGTCGGAGAGCAACATCAGGTTGCTCTCGCGGCCCTCTCTCTCCCGCTTGAGTCACGTTCCCGCAGATCAGACGCTTCGGACGGCTATTGGGTCACGAAAATGCGTAAAACGTGATCATGGACGCGCGCCCTGCAGCGACCCGCGCCTGCGCGAGCGGAGCGAAGGGCTGAGGCTGTCGAGCGGGCAGCGCGTTTGCGATCCGGCTCAGCTGCGAGCCCAGAATGCCAGCAGCGCTGCGGCGAAGGCTTCTGGCTCGTTGCGTTGCGGCGAGCTCAGATGACTGCGCGCTGGGAAGTCGAGTAGCTGGGCATTCGGCAGTACCTCGCTCAATCTCTGCGCGGCGGCGGCAAAGCGTGGATGACTGGCGCCACCAGTGACCACGAGGACCGGCTCGGTGATCCTCTTGAGGTCACAGCTGGAGAAGCCGGTCTGGCTGATGATTCCTTTGTAGATGGCGAAGTCGCGCTCGACCTCCTCGTCTGGGTACACCTGGCGGGCCGACACCTCGGCATCTGGCGCCAGCATTTGTTCGGCGAAGGCCTTCTCGTGGGGACCGGGTGGGAGCGCGAAGATCTCTTCAATGCGCAGCCTCCAAGCCGCCTCGGTCTCGCTCCAGTCGTCGTCGCCGATCGTGGCCGGTTCGATCACCGTCGCCGACCTGATCAAAAGCTCCTTCTGAAGAGCGGCAGCCAGCACCACAGTCGCCGCCGCGGAAAAGCCGACGAGGTGATATGAGCTCCAGTCCCTCTCTGCGGCGAAACACCGGACACCATCAACCTCGGTCACCAGGCTGTAGCCGGCGGGGAACTCGGGATTCCACGCCTCTAGGTTCTTCGGAGCGATCTCTGCCTTTTCGCTAAGGACCGCAGCGACGCGCTCGGACGACGACTCTGCAGGAGGGCTTGGACTCAGCCAGATGACGCGGTAGGGGGTATCGAGGCTCAGGGAGTCCACAGCGGGAGGGTCCCACGTGCGGTCATAGGTCGACCGGCACGATGGTTCGCGCGCTTCCGGTGAGGCTGGTCTAGGACGTCGGGTCCGTCCGCCAACCGCGATAGAAGCACGTTTATGAACGAAACCATGGCCGGAGCGGGTTCGACGCCGCCACGCCCCGGCGACGACGTTCTTGAGCAACCGCGTTCGTCGCGAACCGAGCGTGCGCTTGAGCGCGGCGTGTGCGCGGAAAGCACGCGTCCGAAGACACCTATGGCCGCCACGACGCGCCTTTCTCGGCTGGGATTGGCTGACTGTCCCTATTGCTCAAGAGCGACAACGCGCTGCGACTGTTCCGTTTCGTCGGGGAATCGGGTGCCAGGCGTCCCCCGCCGCAGGTGGTCGAAGTCGTTCTACGCGGTTGCACCGAGCTTGATCATCGCGGCGCCCGCTCGCGTCTGAACGCGGGAGCGACGGGGGCTCCGTTGACCCGCCCTGGCCGAGCATCGCAGCCGGCGGGATTGATGGGACACCACGGCGCCAGCCGGTCCCGAGCGCCTGGGCGGGGGCTCTGTCCAGGTGAGGTTCTCTTGCGGGAGATGACAGCGCTGTTGCTGTCAGCATCGAGTGACTCCTTCTGATCAGCCACCGTTCCGCGGCGAGCAGGCCGCCATCCGCTCGAGCAGCACTGCGCGCTCGCGGGTGTTTTGGGTGAGCGAGGCGGCGCGGTCGAACTCCACCCGAGCCTCGTCGTCGCGGCCGAGCTTCGCGAGTAGGTCTCCGCGCGCGGTGGGGAGCAGGTGGTAGCCGCGGAGGGCGGGCTCGGACGTGAGAGCGTCAACCAGTTCGAGCCCCGCCGCGGGGCCGTACGCCATTCCGACGGCGACCGCGCGGTTGAGCTCGACGACCGGCGAGGGCAGAAGCTGGGCGAGCCCGTCGTAGAGGGCGACGATGCGCTCCCAGTCCGTGTCGGCGGCGACCCGGGCGCGTGCGTGGCAGGCGGCGATGGCCGCTTGGAGCGTGTACGGCCCCAGGGCGCCACCGGTGTTCTGTGCGCGATCGAGCGCGGCGAGGCCGCGGCCGACGAGCAGCCAGTCCCAGCGCGAGCGGTCCTGGTCGAGCAGGAGTACCGCCTCTCCGGAGGGGCCGATTCGCGCGCGCGAGCGCGATGCGTGCAGTTCCATCAGGGCCACGAGGCCGTGTACTTCAGGCTCCGAGGGGAGTAGCTCGGCGAGGATGCGGCCCAGCCGGAGCGCCTCCTCGATCAGCTCGGGCCGGATCCAATCGTCGCCGGCGGTCGCCGCGTAGCCCTCGTTGAAGATCAGGTAGATCGCCTCGAGCACCGAGGCGAGGCGCTCGGCGAGCTCATGGCGCTCGGGAACCTCGAACGGCACGCGCGCCTCTGAGAGGGTGCGCTTAGCGCGCACGATCCGCTGCGCGACCGTCGCCTCCGAGACCAGGTAGGCGCGGGCGATCTCCCTGGTCGTCAGGCCGGCGAGCAGGCGCAGCGTCAGCGCGACCCGCGCGTCGGTCGAGAGCACCGGATGGCAGGCCGTGAAGATCAGGCGCAGGAGATCGTCGTCGAACGGATCGTCGATCCCGGCCTCAAGATCTGGACTCTCGACCTCGCCGCGGATCTCGATCTCTAAACCGAGCTCCCGCGTCTTTCGCTCGTGCACCTCGGCTCGGCGCAGGCGGTCTACCGCCCGGTGCTTGGCCGTGCCCATGAGCCAGGCACCCGGGTTGTCCGGGACGCCTGACTCTGGCCACTGCTCAAGGGCGGCAACGAGCGTCTCCTGCGCGAGGTCCTCGGCGACGCCGACATCGCGCACGATCCGGGCCAGGCCGGCGATCAGCCGCGCGGACTCCATCCGCCAAACGGCGTCGATGGTGCGGTTGACGTCGTTCGCCGGCACGCTGGATCGTCGGTGCCGCGCCGCCGGCTACCGGTTCGCCTCGGCCTGCTCCCGCAGGCGCGCCTCCTGCTCGCGCAGCTCAGGAGTGAACTCCTCGCCGAAGTCTTCGGCCTCGAAGACCCGGCGGATCTCGATGATCGCCTCGCTGCCGGGCATCGGGTCCGGGACGCGCTTGACCCACTCGATCGCCTCCTCGAGCGACCTCACCTGCCACAACCAGTAGCCCGCCAGGAGCTCCTTGGTCTCGGCGAACGGGCCGTCGATCACCCTGCGCTCGCCGCCCGAGAACGCCACCCTCACGCCCTTCGAGCTCGGATGCAGCCCGTCCCCGGCGAGCATCACGCCGGCTTTGACCAGCTCCTCGTTGAAGTTGCCCATCTGCGTGAGCAGCTCCTGGCTCGGCATCACCCCTGCCTCGCTCTCCTCCGTCGCCTTGATCAGGACCATGACTCGCATACCGTCGTTCCTCCTCAGGTTGGATTGTGCGTCTACCAATGCGTCGAGCGAGCGAAGCAGAAATCGACACGCCACCCTCGCATGCTTGCCCAGCCGTGCCGGCCGTGACCACGACCAGCGCTAGAGCATCACCGTCCATGAAGGGAGGCGTTCGCGCGGAGGCGCCGACGATGCTCGCTCAAGGACGACCTCCAGCAGATCGACCCGGGCGCCCGAGCGCTACCGCATTCTGGAGACGGAGCACTCTCGAAAAGCCAGGTTCGAGCCGGTCTAACTCGTGCTTCGGAACGATCTCGACAGCCGTGGGCCGCCCGGAGCCGGCGCCCACGCCACACTCGGCGGACACAGCTTCTCGCTCGGCCGGTGACGCGTGCCCTCGTCGCGAACCGAGGCGTCCGATCTGCGACGTGCGCGGCCGGGAAAGCGAGCGCAGACGTCGCTGTCCAGGTCCAGCAGAGAGCGGCCGGTCTCGAGCGTTGCTCAGCGCGCAATCGCGTACGCGCAAGTTTGCGTCAATTTGGTCCTGTGTTGAAAGATTGCGGCGCTGATTGATGATGTAAGGGGTGATGAGGGCGGTCGTGGAGGAGGCCAGGGTGCGGTTCACAAGCTTGTATGAGCCGAGCTACGGCGACGGCCACCCGACCGCCCCGGCCCACGACCGAGGAGGCACTTGCGCGATGAGCGCCCTCGCCTACACACTCACCGACTCGGCGACGATGCTGCGCCGCAACCTCAAACACCAGCTGCGCTATCCATCGGTAACTCTGCAGCTCGTCGGCCACCCAGTCGTGTTCCTGCTGCTGTTCGTCTACGTCTTCGGCGGCCAGCTCGGCGCCGGCCTCGCCGCACATCAACACGGCAACCGGACCGCCTACCTCACCTACCTCGGGCCCGGCACCCTGATCATGACCGTCGCCTCGGCCGCACTAGGAACCGCGCTGTCGTCGAGGAAGAGTTCGATAGCTGGTTGGGCCGAGCTCGGTATGAGCGCCGGCCGGAGCGCCAGCAGAGAGTGCTGGCGTGCCGTATCGCACCTACCTCGTCTATACCAGGCGCCTGCTTGTCGCGATCGACACGCATCCGACCTCGCTGGCCAGACACGCCCGGCCTGCAGCAGCAGCGCGGAGCCGGGCATGATCGAAACCGCGCCCCGCATCAGCGAGGTCGCCTCCGTGGATGGAACGACGATCGGCTATCAGACGCTGGGAGCCGGCGACGGGCTTTGGTGATCGGCGGGGCCTGGCGCAGCGGCCATGACTACCTTCCGTTCGCCGAGGCATTGTCGGCGTCCTTCACGGTGCGCGTGATCGACCGTCGCGGCCGCCGACACAGCGGAGCTCAGGGGCCCCGGATACAGCATCGCGCGCGAGATCGAAGATGTGCTCGCCGTCCAGGAGCAGACCGGCGCGAGAATCGTGTTCGGTCCCTCCTACGGTGGTCTGATCGCGCTCGAGGCGGCGCGAACCTCGCAGGTGTTCTCCGATGTCGTCGTCTATGAGCTGGGCGTCTCGATCGCCGGCTCGATCCCGATTGCGTGGATGCATCCCTACCGCGAGCGGCTCAAGGCCGACGACCCGCGGGGAGCGTTCGCGGCGATGGTCAAGAGTGCCGGAGGGGCGCCGCCTGCCGTGGAGCGGATGCCGCTCTGGTACATCAAGCTCATCCTGCGGCTCATCATCAGGGGAGAGCATTGGTAGCAGACCGAGGTGCTCCTCGATGCCGCCCTCGCCGAGCACGAGCAGGTGAAAGCGCTCGACCAGCAGACCCTCGAGCGCTACCTTCGGCAAGAAGCGGTTCGTTCCCGCTAAGCGCGGATTGCCCGCAAGTCTCCGGCGATCCCTTTCGCCTGTTGAGACGTCCGGGAGCTCACGAGCGCTACGGAGACGCCTCGATCACACCAATGGCGGGCGCGGGGCGAGTCTTTGCCACGAGGACGCTCGCCGCGCCTCTGGCGACGTGACGATGGTCTTCGTCTAAAAGGACCCGTGCGGTCGTGCCAAGGTGTGGATGTTGAGTCGACCAACCGTCAGCTAGCGCCACGGGCGCCTGGTACCCACCATTTGCTCAGGCAGTCAACCGCCTGTGACAAGGCGACGAAGGGCACCCACAGCGCGCTTACCGATGTGCCAGCGACCCCGAATCACGGGCAATACCAGCGCGCAAGTTCGCTGGTGGCGCGTGCCGGGCCAGCCAGTTGTAGATCGGCCTCCACACGAGCTGTCGCGCATGGCGCGCGTTCCACAGGTCAACGTGGCCGAAGTCAAACGCGGCCTGGCTGGGCGGGTAGAAGCTGACGATGCGGCGGCTCACGTCCCGGCTGCCGAGCAGGGTCAGCGAGTACAGGCCCGCGCGGCCAAATCCGCCGCCCGCGCCAACGTAGAGGATAGGTACGGTCACGTCGCCCAAATGGTCGTCAAACTTGCCGGTCTGGCCGGGGCTGCAGGTGATGGCGAAGGTGTCGCGGATCAGCGTCGTGGGCTCAAACTGGCTGCCTGATGCCAGAAACGCGTTCCAGCGCGAGACCCTAGTGTATTTCAGCCCGGTGGGAATTTTGTGGATGTTGTTGTGGGGAAAGATCCCGCCCACGAAGTGGTAGAAGGGGCTAAACGAGGCGCCGCCCTGGAACGTAGCGGCCCCATAGTCCAGCGATGCCTGCAGGTTGGTATAGGGCGGGCCGAATAGCGGCGAGGGGGCGTTGGGGTGGTGTTGCGCGAGCCTGCCGAGCCGCGCGACCACGCCGTTGTGCTCCGCATAGATCCCCTTCTTGATGTGCTTCTCAGCCGACTTCTCAAAGGAGCACATCCTTGCGCGAGTCGCCGCGTCGTTGACCTTAAAGAAGGTGTCGACGGGTATGAACGCTCGCACCTGACGCAGATGGTCGGGCCGCTGGGACTGCTCGTTGAGCAGCGCGTAGCCGATCCATCCCCCCCGGCTCCACGCCATCAGCGTTAATTTGTCAGCCGAGCTCCCGGTCCGCGCGCGCACCCTACGAGCAAACCCAAGGCCGGTCTCTACCTCGTCGACGTTGTGCTGCAGCCCCCAGCCGCGCATGAACGACAGGTCGCTGGCGCCCTTTGGCACCAGCGTCCAGTCCAGGTCGATCCCCCACACATCCATGCCCTTGCTGGCCAGGTACACGGCGACCGACCGACTGGAAGAGGTTCCACCAACGAACGCGGCATCGAAGTTCCAGTCGTCCCCATGGACGAGAAAGACGCCGTTGGGGGCAGCGATCGGCCGCCCGTGCCTGACCCGAACCACCCGGTGCACACCCACTCGGTCATAGGGCCCACTGCCGGTGCGGATCAGGTAGTCGTACTCGTATATATTGCCGCTCAGCCTGTGCACCGCGACTGGCTTGGGGGCGACGGCCGCGCTGGCCGTCCCCGGTCCCACAAGCGACAACAATGCCGCGACAATGACGGCGACCGACGCCCACGCGAGCTTCCACCATGCCTTCACCGCGGCCCTCGCGACGTGCCTTATACCTCTGCGCATCAGTCCTCCTCGATCCGCTCGCGTTGTGAGACACCCACGAGCGCGCGTCGAGTAGAGCCTACAGCCTGGGTTTACAGACGCATGACGTCGGCTTTACAGCGTCGGTAAGGCTCTGATAGAGAACCGTTAAGGCTTTCCCGGGCCGACGTGGCTTGCCCCCCGGCTGCCTTGAGCTGGTCCATCACCTCCATGCTCCGGGCAGACTACGACCGCCCGCCCCTCCTTGGCATGGGGCGAACGCCCCCCCTTAGCGACGCGCCGCCCACCCTCTAGACGGTCTTCCGGTGGCTGCAGATCAGCTCGCGCCGGGAACCGATCCCGAGCTTCGCCTAAATTGCTCGAGAGGACGACCCCACCGTCTTTAGCGATGAGTTCGAGAACGCATGCGCATAGGAGCGCGGACATCAGCAGCTCGCGGCCGGCATCGATTGCGTTCGCTCGACCTTGAAGCGTCGCCGGGCCGGGGTCGGCGCGATTGCTTTTGATCTCGCGCCTGCGCAGGCCGGACGATGGCTTCGGCGACAGGCGATCGCCCGGCTCGTGGAGTCGTGATGATCGCAGTCGCGCGTTGCGATCGTCCGGATCTAGCGCTGGCTTGTCGGCACGATACAGCTGGAAGCGCACGTCTGCTTTCGTCCTCGAGACGCCTCCTTTCCTCAGAGTACGTGACGCCCGCTGCCAA